>CAXXIN010000020.1:0-17484 GCA_963665275.2 Negativicutes bacterium | reverse complement strand
ATAGTGAAAATGTTTCGGATTTGATCGATCTGTGCGCAAGCAGCGAAATGTTTGCGGGCGCTAGTGCGGAAGATGCTATGAATTCGATTGTGGCCACCTTAGGCACGTCAAGTTCATATGCTTCCACACAGTCGGAACGACATGACTCCATCCTGAGCACTATTGAAAGTTTACGGAGTTCCATATCCGGAGTTTCCACCAATGAAGAAGCAACAAATCTGGTGACGTATCAACAAGCATATGCTGCTTCGGCCAAAGCTGTCAGCATGTGGCAAGAAATCTATGATGAAATGCTCGGCATGGTCAATACTTAATCGCTATTTGCGACCAATATTATCCGTTAAGAGAAGGAGGCCGAGACCATGATCCGGATTACAAATAATATGATGGCGCAAAATACGATTCGTAACATCACTAATAATATGCAACGCCTGGATACGGCGCAGACGCAAATGGCCACCCAATCAAAAATTCAGTTGCCGTCCGACGATCCGATCGCCGCCACGAAAGCATTGAAATACCGAAATTATGTATCCACCATTACGCAATACCAGTCCAATGCTGCCGACGCAACGTCCTGGATGACGGTGACTTCCGGCGCGCTGAGTTCTTTGACGGATATTGTGCAACAAGTACGCGATTTGACGGTGCAAGCTTCCAGCGTTACCCTGACTGATTCGGACAAAGCGGATATTGCAGCGGAAGTGAGTGAACTGAAAACCAGCGCTCTCGAATTAATGAACACCAGCTATGCAGGGCGCTATATTTTTGGCGGTTATGCAACGGACGCCGAGCCGTATGCTACGATCTCCACAACAGTAGGCACAACCAGTGTGGATCAGGTAACTTTTAAAAGCGCCTATTTGAGCTTGTACGGAGCGGCGTCCAGCTCTCTTTCAGATACTGATCTGATTGCAGCTTATAATACCTATGCTTCGACGACTACCGGCGGAGTTACGACCAGTAACATCTATGCCAGTTCCGGAGCCCAGGAGATCAAATACAATACTGGTTATAGCAGTGAGACCGCGGTAAATGTCGAAGGGCAGAACGTAACCGGCGCAGGAATCACGAACTTGTTCGATACGATAGATAAACTACTGCTGGGACTAGATGGTGAAACCCGCTGCAAAACGGTTACGGTGGATGCTTCAGGAACCGCGACGGGAGTAACTGAAACCGAGTTTACCTTGGACGGTCTGTTGACGGATATTGATAATAACTTGGCTCAGATTTCAACGGAAACTTCGGATCTGGGGGCCCGGCAAAACTATGTTTCGACTTGCACCAGCCGATTGGGGGATGATTATACAACCTATACCGGACTGCTGAGTAGTGTGGAAGATATCGATGTTGCCAAGGTTTCGGTGGATGTGACCTCGGCGCAGACGGTATATGATGCGTCGTTGAGCGTAGGCGCCAAGGTCATTTCTGAGACTTTGATCGATTATATAAGTAGAAGGAGGGGACCTATTCATGTCGAGCAGCAGTAGCATCAGCACGTATACCACAAGTACAGGCAGTACTGCCATTTCCGGCTTGGCGTCCGGGATTGATACTGAAACGATCATCGATGGGTTGATTACGGCGGAAAGTACAAAGCTGAATTCATTGAAGCAAAAAGCACAGCTGGCCGAATGGAAACAAGAAGCTTACCGCAGTATCATCAGCGATATTACAACGTTTAACAGTACCTATTTTTCCACTACTTCCTCCTCCAGTTTGACCAAGGCGTCAAATTATCTGCAGTTTACTACCGGTAGCAGCAACACGACGTCGATTACGGCCACAGCGACTAGTACATCAACGGCAGGTTCCCATACGATTTTTTGTGTCACAATTGGCGACGGCCGCAACTCTAACCGGCAGCAGTGCGATTTCTAAAGGGGTGGTTGCTAGCGATACGCCGACCTATACCAGCGGTCAAAGCTTTGTTATTACGGTTGACGGCGCAGAATACACGGTGAAAATAGATTCGTCGGTGACTGATGTCGATTCGTTGCAGTCTGCAATTGACTCGGCCGTGGGAACCGCTACCTCTGGCACAAGTACGGTTAGCAAAGTGGTTGTCGCCACAAACAGCGACGGCTATTTGACTTTTTCCACCGGCGATGATAGTGGGGTGCAGGCGATTTCAATCGCCGATAGCTCGAGTAATGGCGCCTTGTCCGATTTGGGATTTGGAACCTCTTCGTCAACATCCAACCGGATCAGCACCTCATCGACGATGGCAACCATTGCCTCGCAAATGAGCACGACCATGACATTTAATTCCGACGGGGAAGCTAATTTTACGATCAATGGCACGGCACTTTATTGCGACGAGGACGATACCCTTAGCACGGTTATCGAGCGAATAAATAAAAGTGGTGCGGGCGTAACGGCGAAATACGACGATCTGACGGGGAAACTAGTATTGACAGCGAACACGCTGGGGGCAGGAGCAACCATAACTGTCAGTGATACGGACGGCAGCTTCATTTCTTCATTGCTCGGCGGTACGGTTGCGGCAGGGACAGACTCCGTGATGACGATTGACGGCACGAAATTGACCCGAAATACTAATTCGGTTGTGGTGGATGGAGTGACGTACAAACTGGGCGCTGTGACAACAGAAGAGGTTACGGTCACTGTAGAACAGGACACGGAGGCAATCAGCAGTTTGGTCAGCAACTTTGTTGATGCTTATAATACACTGATCGAAACGATCAATGCTGCTTTGGATGAAACTTATGACAGTGACTATCCGCCGCTAACCTCAGATCAGGAAGCGGAAATGACTGAGGCTGAAATTTCGCAATGGAACGAAAAGGCCAAGACGGGGTTGCTTGCCAATGACACACTATTGACCAAGATGCTTAGCACGATGCGAAATTCACTGATGAATTCCGTTTCCGGGTCGTCCCTGACACTTGCGGATATCGGCATTACAACCGGGACCTATACGGAAAATGGCAAGCTGTATCTTGATGAAGACGCGCTTGCGGAGGCTATCGCGGCTGACGCCTCTTCCATCGCGGAGCTGTTTGGCCAAAGGTCGACCAGTTATAGCTCGAACACGTCTTCAGGGGTGCGGACATTAAATTCAAGCGAGAGAGCAACACGTACCAGCGAGGAAGGCATTGCCTGGCGCTTCTTTGATACCTTATTGGACTATGTGGCCACCGGCGTTGATTCGGCCGGCAATAAAGGGTTTTTGCTGGAAAAAGCGGGTATGGACAGTGATGGCAGTGACTCTGATAATGCGATAACAAAACAGATTACCGAGTATGAAACAAGAATTAGCGATGAAGAAGAGCGCCTGGAAACTTTGCGAACCCGGCTCGAAGCACAGTATGCGGCGATGGAAGCAGCGATCAGTGAGTTGAATTCCCAAAGTTCCTATATTGCATCGCTGACCAGTTCGGACAGTTGATAGTATGATACTGATCGAGTATGTTGCGCTTCTAAATAGAAAGCAGGACCTTCTGGACAAAATCATCGGCAACACCGAAAGCCAAGTCCGTTTTATCCGCAAGCAGAAGATGGTGGGTTTAAACCGCCTGCTGCGAACACGAGGTCAATTGTTGGAGACACTGGCAATACTGATCGAGCAAGAAAAAGAGGGCCGGCAGTGGAACGATCAAATTGAAGTGCAAAAGCTTCGCCGGCATATTCAAAAGTCGCAACAGATTGTTCTGGCTGCCAGCGCGGTGGCGATTCAGACTGCTCTGGATGAAAAAAAAAAGAATTGCCGAGCAAATGGTTGGCAATTCGAAAACCCGGGAGCTTCGGCAGACTTATATTGGGCGTTGGTATCAGGGAGTTTCACGTGGGTTTAGTCGAAAAGGATAGTGAAAAGTGAAATAGGAAGAAAGGCCACAAAAAAAAGTTCCGGCAGTCAAACCCTTAAATTTGGGCGGATTGCCGGTTTTTTATTTGATTTGACAGTGAAAAGAGCAGGATTTTAGCTGACAAAAGCGAAACATACATGCTGATACTAGTAGAAAAATGAATAGGTTAACATGGTTTAAATGAATACTTATTTTTTTTATCTTGTTTATGTCGGCGCCGTAGCTGTATTTAGCATACTGCTGTTGCGACGGGAATATCATCGACCCAATCGGCCTGAGCCTCCCAAGGTGCTGGAAGTTGCTCTGCTACGGGGTGGACTTGGCGCCGTCGTCGAAACGGTAATGTTTGATTTGCAGGCGCGGAAACTCATTGAACTCAAGGTGGATAGCCGCAGTAAGCGGATAGTGGCATCGATGAGTAGGGAAAATGTGTTAGCCCTTTCGAAACAGGAGGAAGCGGTTCTGGAAGCATTTGATAACCTTCAGGGGAATGCCGCCGCAGTAAAAAAAGCCCGGCAGCAAATGACTGCCAGCGTGAGGGGAATCATGACTGACATACAAATAGCAGGCTGGTGGAGAAGGCCGGCCCGCTGGCAATGGGGGCTGACAATTTTGTCACCGGCACTCATTGTGATCGGCAGCTTAAGATTTATCGACTCCTATGAGGGGGGATTGCAAGTAGCGTTGGCGCTGACGGTCCCTGTTTTCGCGGTATTGGTAAGACGACTGGTTGTACGTGAAATGACTGGTCCTACCGCACGGGGGCAAGTCGTATTAAAACGTCTTCGCGTTGAAAAATCCGGTGAATCAAATCCGCTCCGGCAGGTGGCGTTGCATGGAACCCAACAATTAAACGAACTGCCGGAGCACCGTTTGTTTTGCTTTATGATGCAGGGGATTCCTTATGGGAAGTTGTGAGGGGCAGTTGAATGAGAAAACTGGCGCCGACGCCCAATTTGCTGATTGCCTGTATTGTGCCGGCGTGCGCTTCAATAATAGATTTTGCAATCGCTAGTCCCAACCCGGCGCCTCCTTTGTTGCGAGCGGGGTCGACCTGATAAAAGCGGTCGAATATTTTATGCAGATGCGCGCTGGGAATTCCTTCTCCCGTGTCGGTTATTGTCAGTTGCGCGCTGCGATTGAGCCGGTGCAGCAAGACGGATATTTCACCACCCGCCGGCGTATGGCGGATGGCATTGTCGAGGAGAATGCCGACTACCTGTTTGATTCTGCCCTCATCGCCTAATAAATTTAAATTTGGCTCCAATTCGGTTGTTAGGCTGATTTTTTTTGTCGCTGCCAAGGTAATATAAGGAGTTGTTGCATTCGCGATTGCCAAGTCGAGCGCGAATGCTTTTTTATCAATCGGGTGTTGCATTGTATCAATCCGGGCAAGAAAAAGCAGAGATTCTACTAAGGCAGCCATCGATTTGACGCTTTCGCCAATATTATTTAGCCACTGGGTTTGTTCTGAAACCAATTCGTCGGAATTGCTTTCGATTACATCCAAACTGGCCTGCATTACTGCGAGTGGCGTACGCAGTTCATGCGACGCATCCGCCAAAAAATCGCGTTGCTGAGCCCAGGATTGTTGTATTGGTTTCATAGCCCGTCGTGCCAAGAACAAACTGCCAAACAAAGAGGCAATAAAACAAAACATGCCGATGACAGCCAAAGCAGTCATTACCGTGCGGAATACTCCGCGCTCCCGTTCAAAATTCTGAAAAAGCAGCAATCGTCCAGGCGCGTCCTGCCGCTCAACGCTATAGTAAAAATAGGTTGCATCCTGAAAAAATATCTGACTGCTGGGTTCGGATTTTTTGCCTACCAGTTGAACCAAAGTTTCAAGCTGGGCTCTAGGAAGCGGTAACGTAGAGGATGTGGCGACAATGGCGCCTGCCGGATCCAGTTTGGCGTAAAATATTATTGGGTGAGGCATTTCGTCATCAGGAGGAGGGACAGGCCGGCTAAACGACAGCCCCGGCGGCGGCACTGAAGGCGGCGCGGGTAGGGAATCGGAAGTGGCGGTCGTGGCTTGGTCATTAAAGGGTCCCGGAAACATTGGCGGACGTCGACCGGCATTTATATCTGCGGCCACTCGCGAAAGAAATGATTTTGAATGGCGATTAATGTCATACTGAGCAAAAAGATAGACCCCGGCAATCAGGAAAAAGAACAAGATTGCAATTACGCTGGCATTAAGTAATGTGAGTTTAATCAGAAGCTTGCGGAACATAATCTTCCTCCTGCAGACAATATCCGACGCCGCGAACGGTACGAATGCAATACCCCGGCAGTTTCTTTCTCAGATAGTGGATGTAAAGGTCGACATTGGATAGTTCAATATCCGAAGAAAAACTCCAAACTTTATATAGGATGCGTTCTTTGGTAATCACCCGTCCCGCGTTTCGCATGAGCAGTTCCAGTAGCAATGATTCTTTTACGGTAAGCCGAATTGTTTGTCCATTGAAGGCGGCTTCACCGTGCATAGGGTTGAGAGTTAGGTTTCCCACAGTTATGGTATTTTCCGTCAGTTCTTTGTTTTGACGTCTTGCCAGCGCCCTCAACCGGGCCAGAAATTCTTCCGTGGAAAACGGCTTAACTAGGTAATCGTCTGCGCCGGCATCCAATCCAGCTACACGATCTTCCGATGAATCGCGGGCAGTCAAAAACAGTACGGGTGTATTAACGGAATGCTTGCGTATCGTCTGTAATATGTCCATGCCGCTTAATCCGGGCAACATGCGGTCAAGAATAATGATGTCATAGATTCCGCTCATCGCCAGCTCCAGGCCTGTATCGCCATCTGTAGCCGTATCGGTGACATACCCTTTTTTTTTCAATGTATAGGATAGTGCTTCCAACAGCTTGATTTCATCATCGACCAACAACAGCTTCATAGGCCACCTCTTATTTCTTTCTATATAAAATTGTACCCAAGAATTCTTTGAAAAGCATTTGGTTCAAAGAAAAATCAAAGGATTTTTTTTCGATGCATATAGCAGGTAGGGAATTAGCTGCCCGCCGTGCTGAGGGCGCGGTCAGAAAACAAGTGAAAAGGAGGTGGAAAAATGAACGTTTCCTCTGTGAACACCAGTGCTTGGTGGTATCAACAAATGCTTTTGAAAAAAGCCGATTCCAGTACAGACGCCGGCACGGACAGCGCCTCGACGACATCGGCCGCCAGAAACGCGCAGAGTGTTTTCACAAACAGTGACGGTGATACCTTTGAATTATCGGGAGCGATGCCGCCACCGTCCGGACCGCCGACAGGTCCACCGCCAACAGCAAACGCGGACTCCAGCAATTCCGCCGATTCCAGCACGAACGGCAGCGGTGACCCAATCAGGGATTTTCTGGATAAGGTAGCCAGCGGCACAGTTTCTGATTCCGATCTGGCAAGTATCCAGAGCTTTCTGCAGCAGTTGCAGCAATCGGGGACGGCTGCAATTGGCCAGACCAGCAACGCGAACGGGAACAAGGACTCCCTGAAGAATTTTTTGGATAAAGTAGCTGATGGGACAGTCACTGACGATGACCTGACAAGCATGCAAAGTTTTCTGCAACAAATGCAGCAGCGTGGCGTGCATGGCACAAGCGAGGCAAGCAATTCAAACAGTACTGAAAGCGAAGACCTGCTGAAAATATTTTTAGACAAAGTGGCAGCAGGTACCGTTACCGAGGACGATCTTGGCAATATGCAGTCGTTTTTGCAACAATTGCAGCAATTGAGGGCTTCGTAGCGAGTCGGCTGAGCGGCTCCCCCCTACCGAAGCAATGGATGGAGAGTGGAACCAAGGAGGGTTCCTTTTTTTTTGCTTTGGGTTATACTTATAATTGTAGCAGGCATATCATGGAAGGAGCATTATATCATGAAAGAATTTGAGGGAAAACAACCGGAGTTGGATAAAAAAAATTTTCTGGCCGATGGCGCCAGGGTCATCGGCGCGGTAAAAAATGAAGGAGTTTAGCAGCATGTGGTGCAATGCGGTGGCGCGCGGCGATGTGAACCGTATTGAAGTGGGCCGATATAGCAACGTTCAGGATAATGCCGTGTTGCATGTCGCGGACGACAATCCCTGTATCCTCGGTGATTTTGTCACTGTCGGCCATAGCGCCGTAGTTCACGGGGCGGTCGTGGAAGACCATTGCCTGATAGGCATTGGCGCTATCGTGCTGACCGGCGCCGTGATTGGCGCCGGCAGCATAATAGCGGCGGGGGCGCTAGTGCGCGAGGGGCAGATTATTCCGCCGCATTCGCTTGTTGTAGGCGTTCCGGCCAAAGTGGTCCGGTCAATTCCTGAAGATTGGGACAGTATCCATGCCCAAGCGCTGAAATATAAGACTTTGTGGACTGAAAGATATGGAATCATGCCGGATGCAGGTGGCGAGCGCTACCGCGGCGAAAAGATCATATAAGCGAATAAACATAAGGAGTTCATTATGAAAGATACAGGCAAGGATTTTATTCGTCTGACGCACTATGAACACCTAACCCCTTCTGACCAGAGCCAGGGAATTGTCGCGCCCGAACTGGAAACGCCCTATGCCGGTAGCGGTCCGGTGATGCACCTGCTCAAGCCGGTTCAGCAAAAAACGGGAACGATCCTGCTGGAAAATACTCTTACCGGGCGGCGCAGCATCCGTCGGTTTTCCCATGCTCCGCTGAGTATCGAGGAATTATCCTGGTTACTCTGGTGTACACAGGGGGTACAACAAGTCATTCCGCCATCGACGATTCGGACGGTTCCGTCGGCCGGGGCCAGGCATCCTTTGGATACCTATGTGCTGGTCAACCGGGTCAAAGGCTTGAATGCCGGATTGTACCGTTATATTGCCTTGGAGCATGCGGTGGGGCAAGTGCGGATGGATGCGAAAATTGGCCCATTATTGCAGGAAGCCTGCTTGGGGCAAGATATGGTAACCACGGCAGCGGTCACTTTCTTTTGGGTGGCGGACGTGTATCGCAGTGCCTGGCGCTATAGCGAACGGGCCTGGCGATATGTATTTTTGGATGCGGGCCATGTCTGCCAGAACCTTTATCTGGCGGCGGCGCCGCTGGAGTGCGGCGTCTGCGCTATTGCGGCATTCGATGATGCGAAGGTGAACAGCCTGCTTGGCGTCGATGGCGAAAACCACTTTGCTGTCTACGCGGCGGTCACGGGGAAATTGCCTTCCCGCTGAAAAGGATTATTATGCCTGTTGTCGAATAACATAACAATAAGGCTGTGACAGCCGGAAAATGATGCGAAAGGGGTTAGGTAGAAATGAAAGGAAATCCGAAACTGATTGAGACTCTTAATGCACTGCTCGCGGATGAATTGGCGGCAATCAACCAGTATATCGTACATGCTGAGATGTGTGAAAACTGGGGCTATGGAAAACTGCACGATCATTTTGAAAAACGGGCCATTGACGAAATGAAGCATACCGCCAAATTGATCGCCCGGATTCTGTTCCTGGAAGGCACTCCTATCGTAAACAAACTGAACCCGATTCATATTGGCAGCGATGTGCCGAAAATGTTCCAGTATGATCATGAAGCGGAAGCGGGCGCGATTGCCGCTTATAATGAGGCGATTATGCTCGCCGGTGACGTCAAGGATTATGCTACCCGTGAAATTTTGGAGCATATTCTGCATGACGAAGACGTCCACATCGATGCGATCGAAGAGAACCAGGACCAGATTGGTCACATGACATTGGGTATTTATTTAACAACCAAAGTTGACTAAGCGGAGACTTTCCTTTAGGTACAGGCCCCCTGTGTGTTTCTTATTGCGAGGAACTTGCAGGGGGCTTATTAGTCAAGGAGAGACGGAGAAATCATGCAAAATAGATTTTCCATCGGCGAAATGTCCAAACTGATGAATATTCCAGTCAAAACCCTCCGCTACTACGATGAAATCGGCTTGTTCAAGCCGGGAGAGGTCAACCGCCACACCGGTTACCGTTACTATTCAACCGAGCAGTTCGAGCAGTTGGACATTATCAAGTATTTGCGATTGCTTGGCGTTCCTTTGAGTGAAATTAAGGCGCATTTCACCCACCGTCGGGTGGAATATTTTTTGCATCTGCTGCAACGTCAGGAAGCTTCGATCAATGAAAAAATTCACGAACTGGAAATGACCCGACGCAAATTTGGCAGCCGGATCGATGAATTAAAGGAAGTCCTGTCGGGAACGCGGACTGAAGTAGCGGAGATCCGGTTTTTTCCGGAACGTCAGGTATTACGGTTGCAGGAAAGTGTCCAGAGTGGTCCGAGCCTGGAAATGTCGGTCCGAAAACTGGAAAAACTAATTGGCGCCAGGCAGTCGCCGATTTTTATCGGCAAGGTCGGGCTTACGGTATCGGAAGAAAATTTGCAACTGGGCAATTTTCAGGAGTATAGCTCGGTATTTATTTTGGTGGAGGATTCCACTGATGACACCGAACTGTCGGTTGCCGTGCCGGCTGGAGAATATGCCTGCCTGTTATTTAGGGGTTTGCACGGGGATTCGCCGGCTCATTACCGGGCATTGCTGGATTTTGTTGCCAGCCAGGGCTGCTCTATCGCCGGCGAGGCGTTAGAACGGGCGATTGTGGATGAATTTATTTCCCGGGACAATCAACGTTTCCTGACCGAAATTCAAATCCCGGTTCATCCTGCTTAATCAACCTGCTTAATCAAGTTGTATCGTTCAGATAACAAGCAGTCCCGACATTGAGTAAAATCCGATGTTGAGGCTGTCTTTTTTTCAGATTCCTATTGAGGCAATTCTCGTGAGTGATCACGAATAAGTATAATGTATTAAATATTGACTCTCCTGTTACTGGAGGGTTTATTGTTATACATAGTATGAGGCGTAGCATTCGCCTGAGTAATGAGGAGGAAGGCAGTGGAAAGGATACTGGCAGTCAACCCGGGGGCAACTTCAACAAAATTCGCCGTATTCGAAGGCGAAACCGTACTGATTAAAAAGACGGTGGAACATCATGGAGCTGAACTGAAATCATATACCCGCGTGTTTGACCAATATCCTTATCGGATCGAATTGTTAAGATGTGAGCTGGCCGAGGCCGGGATTGAATTGTCTTCCCTTGATGCGGTGGTCGGCCGCGGTGGGTTGATGAAACCGCTGGCCGGCGGAACTTATCAGGTGACTGAACCCATGGTGCAAGAGATGGAAAAAGCGGAGCGGGGCGAGCACGCTTCCAACCTGGGTTCGGTTATCGCCTATAAATTGGGGCAAGAATTGGCGATTCCCGCTTTTATCGTTGATCCCGTATCCGTCGATGAACTGGAGCCGGTCGCCCGCATTTCCGGTTCCCCCTGGTTTGAGCGGATCAGTATGACCCATGCGCTTAACATGAAGGCCGTAGCCCGGAAAGTGGCGATGGAGCTGGGCAAGAAATATGAAGAAGTCAACCTGGTGGTTGCTCATCTGGGTACCGGCGTTTCTCTGTCGACGCATCAGGGCGGCCGGATGATCGACATCGTAGACGGCAAAGACGAGGGGCCGTTCGCGCCGGACCGTTGCGGCAACGTACCCTGCAGCCAGTTGGTAAAGCTCTGCTATTCCGGTAAATACAGCGAACAGGAAGTGAAGGCTGGCTTGTTTGGCTCCGGCGGATTACACGCCTACCCTGGGTACCAAGGATATCCGTCAGATCAAGCAGATGGCCGACGCAGGCGATGCCAAGGCGGCATTGCTGCTTGACGCCCTTGCCTATCAAGTGGCAAAATCGATCGGCTCGCTGGCGACAGTGTTAAAAGGAAAAGTTGACCGGATTGTATTGACTGGCGGTATGGCCTATGCGACCTATTTTACGGCGGACATCGCAGATCGGGTGGGTTTTATCGCGCCGGTGACGATTGTGCCGGGCGAAGAAGAGTTGGAGTCTTTGGCGGCGGGGGCTCGTCGGGTCCTGCGCGGCGAGGAAGCAGCCCGTGACTATGTGTAAAGGAGGTCGATGACCGATATGTTGCGTCATTTTTCTGAAGTGATCGAACGCGCGAAACGAAATGGGCCGGTGCGACTGGTTGTTGCGGCGGCGCAGGATGAAGAAGCTTTGCGGGCGGTGAAAGCCGCGCATGATGCCGGACTGGCCGAAGCGGTTCTGGTTGGCGACAGCGCGCTGATTCAACCGATGCTGGCGGTGGTAGGGCTGCCTGTTGGGACAAAAATCGTGCATGAAGCCGAACCGGCCAAGGCGGCCTTGACCGCTGTAGCCATTGTCCGTGAAACGGAGTCAGGCATATTGGTTAAAGGCCTGGTGAACAGCAGCGAATTTCTGCGAGCGGTGCTCCATAGTGAATGCGGACTACGGACGGGGCGACTGCTCAGTCACTTCGCCGCCTTCGAGGAACCGAACGGCGAGAAATTAACCTATCATACCGACGGAGGCATGAACATTGCCCCGGATCTGGCCGGGAAGAAAGAGATCCTGATCAATGCCGTGTTGGCATTGCATGCATTGGGTATCGCAAAACCCAATGTGGCAATCCTGGCGGCCAATGAGGTAGTCAATCCCAAAATGCCGGTGACGGTGGATGCCCAGGCTTTGGCGGAAATGAGCCGCCGCGGCGAGTTGCCGGCGGCGGTGGTCGAAGGACCGATTGCCATGGATGTTGCGCTCAGCCCGTCGGCGGCAGCCCACAAAAACCTGTCGTCGCAGATTTCCGGCCAGGTGGATCTGTTTCTGGTGCCGGATATCGCGGCTGGCAATATCTTGGGAAAATCATTGATTCATTATGGAAAATTTAAGAGCGCCGGCGTGATTCTGGGGGCAACCCATCCCGTGGTGATGGTGTCGCGGGCCGATACCGCCGAAGCTAAGCTGAACTCGATTGCATTGGCTTGCTGTATAGCTTCAGCCAATCGAACGTAAATGACGGAATATAGCTGCAGAAAATTGAACAAAAGCGGAGGTCCGGAGAGATGAAGAAGTTATTGACGGGAAACGAAGCTATTGCCCAAGGCGCATGGGAGGCCGGCGTAATGTTTGCCTGCGCCTACCCGGGGACACCGAGTACCGAAATATTGGAGAATATCGCGGAATATAAGGGCGACATCATTGCCGAGTGGGCCCCAAATGAAAAGGTTGCGCTGGAAGCCGCCATCGGCGCTTCCGTGATTGGCGCCCGTGTCTTTAGCGGCGATGAAGATGGTCGGGGTTAATGTCGCTGCAGACCCCTTGTTCAGTTTTGCCTATTCGGGCGTGAATGGCGGAATGATTCTGGTCAGCGCCGACGATCCGGGCTGCCATTCTTCCCAGAACGAGCAGGATAACCGTCACTATGCAAAGTTTGCTAAAATAGCGATGGTCGAGCCAAGTGACAGTCAGGAAGCCAAAGATATGGTCAAGATTGCGCTGGAAATCAGTGAACAGTTTGACACACCGGTAATAATGCGGATTACGACCCGGATTTGCCACAGCAAGAGTATCGTGGAGTTGGGCTGTCGCGAGGAAACGGCAAAAAAACCTTATGCCCGGGACATACAGAAATATGATCTTGTGCCGGCGACTGCCCGCAAACGACGAGTAGTAGTTGAGGAACGGCTGCGGAAGCTGGCGATTTTCGCTGAACTGACAGACTTGAACCGCATCGAGTGGAACGACAGGAAAATCGGTATCGTTACTTCGGGAAATCGGCTATCAATATGCGCAGGAAGTATTCGGTCCCGACGCATCCTATCTGAAACTGGGCTTTACCTATCCGTTGCCGATCGAAAAAATCAGGGCCTTTGCCGCCGCAGTGGGAACTCTTTATGTTGTGGAAGAATTGGAGCCTTATCTGGAAGAACAAATGAAAGCAGCCGGGATTGCCTGCATCGGCAAAGAAAAAGTTCCGACGATAGGTGAATTGACGCCGGATTATCATTGCAAAAACGTTGCGAGGTGAAACAATTCCCTGCGTGGAAGGCGATCCGTCGCAAGTGGTTGGTCGTCCGCCGCTACTTTGCGCCGGTTGTCCGCATCGAGGTTTTTTCTATGAACTGAGCAAAATCAAGAACCTAATGATTACCGGTGATATCGGTTGTTATTCACTAGGTGGCAATGAACCGTTGAACGCGAAAGACACTTGTATCTGTATGGGGGCCAGTGTCAGCATGGGCCATGGCGCTCAACAGATCCTCAACAGGACAGGGGAAGAGACAAAAGTCGTTGCGGTAATCGGTGATTCAACTTTCTTTCACTCAGGAATGACCAGCTTGCTGCATGTAGCGTATAATCGCAGCAATACTGTTACTTGCATCATGGACAATCGGATTACGGGGATGACAGGACATCAGGAAAATCCTGGCAACAGGCTATACATTGCAGGGAATGCCGACAAAAATCGCCGATATTCCGGCAATCGTAAAGGCGCTAGGGATTGACGCGGTTCGCATAGTAAATCCGCTAGACCTCAAGGAATCTAAAGAAGCTCTGGCTTGGGCGCTATCGCTGGATGAGCCGTCGGTCATCATCACCCGCTGGCCATGCGTGCTAAAGAAACATTCTGACGCTGACCGGGCAGAGTTCGGCAATTACCAGGGCACTTGCCGCGTGGATGAGACAAAGTGTATCGGTTGCAAGATGTGCATAAAATCCGGTTGCCCGGCCTTGCGCTTTGACAAAACGACCAAAAAAGTTACCATCGATGCCACGCAATGTGTAGGCTGTAAAGTTTGCCTTCAAGTATGTCCGGTAAAAGCAATCAGCAAGGTGGGTGAATAACATGGCAGACGTCAAAAGCATATTGATGGTCGGCGTAGGTGGACAAGGCACTATTTTAGCCGGTAAAATTCTTTCGATGGGCCTTATGGCGGCGGGCTATGACGTCAAAATGTCGGAAGTCCACGGGATGGCCCAGCGAGGCGGCAGCGGTCAGCAACCAGGTCCGTTTTGGCGATAAGGTATTTTCGCCGATCATCGGCAAGGGACAGGCCGATATTCTGGTTGCATTTGAAATGATGGAAGCGATGCGTTGGCTGGAATATCTCAAACCGGGCGGTAAAATTGTCGTCAATGATTACCAGATTCCGTCCGGCCCGATCCTGATCGGTGCGTGTGATTACCCGGACAAAGTTCTGGAGACGCTGAGGACGAAAGTGAATACGACAGTGATTCAGGCAAGTGAAATTGCCAATAGAATCGGTAATGCCCGTACGATGAATTTGGTTCTGTTCGGCGCCTTGGTCAAGGGAATGAATCTGACCCACCTGGATTTTGAAACGGAGATTGCGGGCAAACGTTCAAGCCGGAAACGCTCAAGCTCAATCTCGAAGCGTTCCGGGCCGGGATTGCCGCGCTGGAACAGTAATTTTTCTGCGAAATATTGAAATCGGTAGTAGGGTAGAATGGAAGGAGAAAGTATGAGGTTTATTGTCGAGGATAAAGTGTTTGCGACATTGCCGACGGCCTGTTTTGGGCGTGGTGGTGGCGCGGGGAATTGACAACAGGGTTGCTGAAGACCGCCCGGCAGCATTACTGCAGCAGAGCATTGCGGCAGTGGAAGAAAAGTTTGCTTTATTGAAGGCAAAAGAATCGGTCGAGATTGCTCCCTATCGGGAAGCCTTTTTGAAATTGGGGATCAACCCCAACAAGTTTATGAGTTCGATTGAGGCAATGGCCTCGCGAATTGAAAAGAAAAAAGGGTTTCCGTCAATCAATCCGGTCGTTGATCTTGGTAATGCGATGTCGTTGAAGTATTTATTGCCAATGGGCGCCCATGATATCGATGCTGCCGGCGGCGATATCAGGGTGCGGTTTTCCCGTCAGGGGGATCAGTTTACGCCGTTTGGCGAAATCCAGGCGGAAATATTGGAAGCTGGCGAATTAATTTATTCCGCAGGTGATCGGGTGGAAGACCCGGCGTTGGATATGGCGACAGAGCGAGGAAGGCAAGGTTGCGGAGCCCAGCCGGAACATCTTTTTCCCGATTGATGGATTTGCTGATGATAATCTGGATCGCGTGATCGCAGCGCGTGACGAGTTGGCGGAGCTGCTTGCGCGCTTTTTTGGCTGCGAAATCAAAGTCGGCCTGGTGAACAGGGAAGTTACCATGATGGAATTTTGAATGTGAAATCAATAATAATAGTGATGTTGCTGATGTTCTTATAAAACAACAGCATCCGGGCCTATAATGGTCCGGCTGCTGTTGTTTTATAAGAGGTGAATGATTGCAATGTCGAAATACACAGTTAATGCTATCAAATTAGTTTGAAGATGCAATAGGGAGTGGGAAAATGCCGTCAAGCTTTTCCGGCAAAAAGATTTATAATGTCCGTAATATCGGCTATATGGTAGCTTTATTTGGGGTTTTTCTGGTTTGCGTTATCTGGGTTGGGTGTTTTGGAAAATCGAGGCTGAAAATAAACAGGAGATGGATAATGCGCTTAAAGAAACAAAAAATTATGCCCGAAGTTTTGAAGAGCATACCTTACGGACAATACGGGGGCAGATCAGACTGTCCTTTTCTTGAAATCCGAGTATGAAAGGCAAGACGTTCCATCGATATTCCCCAGTATGTAAGTGAAGGCCGGTTTTCCAGTCAGCCGTTTGTTCTGATGGGTGTGATTGATGAGGAAGGAAATTTTGCCATCAGCAATCAAGTTCCTTTTGTTTCATCCTACCTGGGTGATCGGGAACACTTTCGCGTACATAGGGACAAAGGACAGCAAACAGTTATATATTAGCAAACCCGTATTGGGACGTTCATCCGGCAAATGGTCGATTCAAATGACGCGACGGGTCAATAACGGATGGCAGTTTTGGCGGTGTCGTGTTATTTCGATGGACCCCTTCTATTTCACGGAGTTTTACAAGGAACTGGACATCGGGAAAAAAGCATCGGTCACGTTGGTTGGTACCGACGGGATCGTGAGGGCCAGACAATCAGGCCAAGATAGCGAAATAGGCCAGGATGTCAGGAAGAGCGCTTTAATGAACAAGGCGGCAAAGGACGCGAAAGGAAGTTTCATTTCCTCAAGCGCGGTGGATAGCTTTACGCGGTTTATAGTTTTCGCAGGATGAAAGATTATCCTTTGATTGTATTGGTTGGTGTAGATGAAGCCGAATATTTTGAAGCGTTTCATCAACGGGTCAAAGTTACTATATTGCTGCAGGACTCATTACAACAGTGATTTTGCTATTTACTACGGGATTGTTTTTTCTATTAAAACGGCAACATCTTTTTGAGACTGCCTTGCAATATACGCTGGATGGTTTGGAAATTCAAGTTGAAGAGCGACAAGGGAACTGAAAAAGAAAAATTGCCGAGGTGGAAAAAGCCTACAGTGAATTGCAGAATGCGCAAAGTCAAGTAATTCACCAGGAAAAAATGGCGTCAATCGGGCAATTGGCAGCTGGGGTTGCCATGAAATAAATAATCCCTTGGGTTTTGCGATGAGTAACTTTGAAACGCTTCAAAAGTATATGGGTCGAATGGTCGAAGTTTTGACTGCATTTCGCGGTTTCCGTCATGATGTTATGGCGTCTGTTGACAGCGAGTTGCAACAAAAAAAACGAGGAACTGTTGGCTTTGGAAAAACAGAAGAAAATCGACTATATTCTGCAAGACGTTGACGTGACTTTTCGTGAGACGCAAGAAGGGTTGAGGCGGGTAAGTGATATTGTCAAGGCGTTGAAGATCTTTTCCCGAGTTGACCAACAAGGGAAGTAT
>CAXXIN010000019.1:0-233443 GCA_963665275.2 Negativicutes bacterium | reverse complement strand
AAGTTGGTTTCGCGAATTGATAACAGCAAGTTTGAATTGTTTCATATTGGAGCAACTGATGAACAGTATGAAAATGTGCAACATGTTCCCGTTTCTTTTATTGAAAGCGGACAGGATGCGACGGTGGGAAAACTAAGAGAGTTAAATATTGATGTTGTTTTTTTATGGTCGATTTGTCCCGAAACATACTCTTTTACTACCTTTGAAAGTATTGCTGCGGATTGCCTGATTATAACTAACCCTTGTAGTGGGAACGTTGCCTGTCAGGTGAGGGAGAGATCTTGTGGCGTGGTGTTGGAAACGGAACAGACATTGTGGGACTTTTTGCATGATGATTGCAAAATTAAGAATATGCTAAATGAATATAAGGGAAAGGCTTCAACGGATCTTCATTTCAATCCGCAATTTATCATGGAAACCATTCAGAAGCATTCAACATCAGGAGGAAATGCGTTTTTTCATTCGTACAAATGGGAATCTGTTTCTACGTCCACAGACACTATAGTGATGGATAATATGCGAAAATTGGAGTACGAATGTGTGACGGCCCGGCGAGTTCTTAAAAAGATAGACGAGGCGGAAACAATCGCGGCAATTCAGCAGCAGGAGTTGGTTCACACGATTTTTCCGAACATTGAAGACCGCGTTTAAATCAGCATCCTCACTGCAAAAGAGCCTTGAAGGAGCTTTTGGGACCGTTACTTCAAAGAATAAAAAAATAGGAGATTTTGCATGATGCATTTTTTTAACCAGTATCACCACTAATTATTTGCCCAAAGCCCGAGTGCTTGCGCATTCGTTAAAACAATTTAATCCAGACGCAGTTTTCCACCTGGTTCTGTCTGACCGCTTGCCGGATTCCGTCTCTGTTGAATCAGAACCGTTCGATTCAGTCATTTATCCGCAAGACCTCGATATCCCCAACTTGGAATCATGGATATTCAAGCACACCGGTTGTGGAACTTTGCACTGCCGTAAAAGGAGCCGCTTTTCTTAAAATTTTCAAAGAGTACAATACTGATAAGGTGGTGTATCTGGATCCAGATATAGCAGTTTTTCATGCCTTGACAGACCTGGAAAATTTGCTTGAGGAGCACAGTATAATTTTGACCACCACACTTGGTTAACCAAGAAACCTCTGCCGTTGCTATTGTAGATAATGAAATTTGTAGTTTGCAGCATGGGATTTATAATTTAGGCTTCCTGGCAGTTAGGCGAAGCAAGGAAGGCCTTGTTTTCCTGCAATGGTGGCGTGATCGGTTGATAGATTATTGCTATGATGATATCCCCAGTGGTTTATTTACAGATCAACGCTGGATTGATCTGGCGCCTGCAATGTTCGAGGACGTTTATATATTGCGCGATAAAGCCTATAATGTGGCTCCTTGGAATATATCTCAGCGGCAAGTGTCGAAAAATGAGAATGGGGATTTCTTGGTCGAAGGGAAGCCAGTAATGTTTTATCATTTTTCCGGGTTTGATTCTGGCGCCTGTGAAGGAATGCTGGGGCGATATGGGCAAGGGAATGATGATTTGAAGTCGTTTTTCAATTGGTATCTAGGGGCCATCAATAAAGCGGGACAAGCGCAACTGGGTACCCAACCAAGCATTTACGCCACCTATTCGAATGGGCAGATAATAACTAAAGCGCAACGAGTGCTCTACCGCGAGCGCCAGGATCTTCAGCAGACATTCCTCAACCCGTCACAGGTAACAGAGGATAAATGGAACTATTATGATTGGTACATAACAGAAGGCGCTACACACATAGGCGTGACCGAACCAAAAGACATTGATAAAGTAAAAGCTATCCTCCACCGGTACCCCGCGAGTGAAAAAAGCAGCTAAAGCCATATTGAAACGATTGATTAAATAAAACTGTGGATTTTAATGGAAAAGGGCGGGCATTAATGAACAAGTCAGGAGCTCCTAAATTTTCAACCAAAATAATTGGAGTAATCTGCTTTTTCCTATTTGTATTAATAATTTTCATTTCAAATAATCATTACTTTGTACCCGCAAAGGTTGTTATTGAAACTATGGCGCCGACTGTGGCGCAGGCCGCATTTTCATGGGATACGGGAGCTGGATTCAACGAAAGAGAGAAAGTAACCTTTAGAGCCTATGCACCGGCTCCGTTGAAAAACATAACTCATACAGTTGAAATTGCCCGTACCGGGGATCGTTCCTCTAATGCAGAAGGCATAGAAGTCTGGGTTGACAGTATTATGTTCAATGGACAACAAAAAATAGACTTGCCGGGATTGACTCTTCCAGGGAAGCGAATATTCAATGACAATAACAAATTGGCTATCGTCACATCCAATGAACCTCTTATACTTAAGGAACAATTCGAAAGAATAGAAATTGTTTTTTTGGCTCACAAGTGGGCTGGTAAGGTTAGAGTTGGAGTGGATGGAGACGCACAAATTTTGGATTTGTACTCTAAAGAGACCAAACTCAGAGGGATTACAGTCGAGAAGGCAGATCCTGCAAATAGTTCAATCCAGGAAATACCTCTTCCGCAAATACCGATTCGGGCATTTAGTTTGAAATTTTCCGACGAGCGGGTGATTCTAAAAAAAGTCAGTGTTGAATCTGCGAACGGGACGCGGTCTGTAGTAATGTTGCCGGTAGATTCAACTCAATATGTTGTTGATAATCTTTCACTGGGACGTGAGCGATTTCACCCTATATTAATCATAGTACAGATCCTTTTTGCGTTAATGCTGACTTGGCTGTTATATGAAGTGTGGACATATTTTGCAGCCCTGCGCGTGAATAGCATCCGCCAAGGGCTGCTTATTGTATTTGCAGAGAATGACCGCAAAAGTTTTTTGGCTTTTATTGACCAGCTCTCTGATGGTTTTTTCGTTGTGGCTATTGGGCCAATGGCCGGCGATACTGTCAGTGGATAGTTATCATTTTACTTGGCGCGAAATCAAGACATTTGAGTTTCAGAATGTGACGGCCATGGATGTATAATTTTCTATGTGCTTGCGTTGACCCAGCTTTACGATTCTCCAGCAATAATAAGTGCTTTTCAGGTATTCTACACTTCGTTATTGGCGAGTTTCATTTTCTTCTATGCCTATCGGCATGGTGCACCCCCGAAAAATCATATGGCTATGCCAGGGACTCTTTATATTCTCAATTCCAGTCGGAATGTATACCGTTACGATATGGAAAGATATTCCATTTAATACGCTCATCGCTTTTTTGGGGTTGGATGTTATTTGATCTCTATTACAGAAAGAAGTATGTTGGAAAAACGGTGGAGTTACAGTTCATTAGAATTTTGCTGCTGGCAGGTTCCTTAATTGGCTTAGGTTCGATGCGACACAATGGGATTATATTTTTGGGATTCATACCCTTTATTCTATGGTATTTTAAACTGTTTGCGAGCAGAACCCTGCATCGTTTCTTACTCACAGTTGCCATATTACAGGCGGTTGTTTTTTTTGCGAACCCTTATATTGCCAAAACCGATCCGGATCAAATCAAGACTTTTTTTGATATCTCTTATCGAGCAGGGCCCTTGGCTGCTATTTATTCTTCCAATGTATATTATTCGCCAACGCCAGTCCGCGATAAGGAGATTGTTGGAAAGTGGTTATCTGAAGAAGAACTGAAAAAAAAGTATACGCCGGTAACTCAAGCAGCGGACATGAACTTGTTTATTTCTCGCTGGCAAGCTTTATCTTCTGACGACAAAACATATATGAATCACCTTTATTTCTTCCGCAGTGTTCAGAATTTCCATCTTTTTTTAGGGGATCGAGTTACAATGTTTTTCGGTTCTTTGGGTTTTTCAAGTAATGTATTTGTTTATGCGAACGAAATGCTGAACACAGAAGATACAAGTATTTGGCGACCTATAGAAGGTTACCGGTTTGTGCCAAAACCAAAATCTCAACTACTCTTCGAGGCTGAAAAATTTGTAATCAAAGCTGCAAACTCTTTTCGAGGAGAGGTTCCAATATCCCCTTTCATCTTTAACACATTCCCGGCTATGCTGTTATTGATTGGAATCGGCTCTTTGTATTACAAATATCCGGCTAGCGCTTTGTACTCATCCTTATTTTTGTTTAATCTGCCTTTTATATTCATTGTTTTGTCGACCTGTGAGTGGCGATATATGTATTTTCTATTGCTTGCGGCTTATTTTATCGTACCACTTGTTGCTGTGGAACACGCGACAAGAAAATAAGGCTTACAAATATAGTTTTGCGAGGTGTGGTTATAATGAAGGTTGTTATTTTGGCCGGCGGATTTGGGACACGGATCAGTGAGGAATCGCATTTGAAGCCAAAACCTATGATTGAGATTGGCGAGAGGCCCATCCTCTGGCATATCATGAAAACTTATTCGCATTATGGCTTCAATGATTTTATTATTTGTCTGGGATATAAAGGATACGCAATCAAAGAGTATTTTGCCCACTACTTTTTGCACGAGGCAGATGTTACATTTGATTTCTGCGACGAGAATCGACAAATCGTCCATTGCAATCATGCCGAGCCATGGAAAGTGACCTTGGCCAATACCGGCCTTCATACGATGACAGGGGGCAGGGTAAAACGCATCCGTCAATATGTGGGGAATGAGCCTTTCATGCTTACCTACGGTGATGGGGTCGGAAATGTGGACATTGGCAAGCTCGTGGCATTCCATCAGGCGCATGGGAAAATTGCCACGCTGACATCGGTGCAACCATCGGGCCGGTTTGGTGCGCTGGAACTGAATGATCAGAACGTTGTTACCGGGTTCCAAGAGAAGCCTCAAGGCGATGGAGGCTGGATTAACGGCGGATTCTTCGTGCTGCAGCCGGAAGTGTTTGATACCATCGCAGACGACAGCACGATCTTTGAACGTGGGCCCATGGAAAAACTGGCGCAACAACACGAATTGGTTGCCTATAAACATGATGGATTTTGGCAACCGATGGATACCATGCGGGACAAAGACCAGCTGGAAAATTTGTGGCAGACGAATAAAGCGCCCTGGAAGATTTGGGAATAGGGGCGATGACTATGGAAACGATATTTTGGCAGGGGAAAAAAGTTTTTATCACCGGACATACGGGGTTTAAAGGCTCGTGGCTTTGCTTGTGGTTGCATTCTCTGGGGGCCGAGGTAACGGGCTATGCGTTGCCGCCTCCCACGCAGCCGAGCTTATATGAATTGGGCAGAATCGATGGGCTGGTGAATTCCGTTATCGGTGATGTGCGTGATGCCGCTACGTTGAACCAGGCGTTGGCAAATGCGCAGCCGGAGATAGTGATACATATGGCGGCGCAGGCGCTGGTGCGCGAGTCCTATAAAAATCCGGCGGACACTTATGCGGTCAATGTTATGGGGACTGTTAATCTATTGGAAGCCGTGCGCGCCTGTTCGACGGTGAAAGCGGTCGTCAATGTTACCACCGACAAATGCTATGAGAATAAAGAGTGGATCTGGGGTTATCGTGAAAACGAGTCGATGGGCGGATACGACCCGTATTCCAACAGCAAGGCCTGCTCTGAGCTGGTGACGGCGTCGTACAGAAGTTCTTTTTTTAATCTCGATGAATATGCTCGCCATGGCGTGGGCATTGCTTCGGCTCGGGCCGGGAATGTCATCGGCGGGGGCGACTGGGCGACGGATCGATTGATCCCGGATTGTATTGGTGCTTTGTTGGGCAGCGAGGCGATCAGAATTCGCAACCCGAACTCGATCCGGCCCTGGCAGCATGTATTGGAACCTTTGGGTGGTTATTTGTCGCTAGCGCAGCATTTGTATGAGGAGGGTCCGGCATTCGCAACTGGGTGGAATTTCGGTCCCAATGAGCAGGATGCAAAGCCTGTGGAGTGGATCGTCCAGAAGTTATGCGATGCTTGGGGAAATGGTTCCGGCTACATAATCGACGCAGGACCGCATCCGCATGAAGCCAACTACTTGAAGCTGGACTGTTCCAAAGCAAGACATCTTCTGGGTTGGCAACCGCGTTGGAGTTTGGATACTGCATTGGTCAAAATAGTTGAATGGGTTCGCGCCTATCAACAGCAGGAAGATCTGCGTGAGATTTGCTTCCGGCAAATCCGTGAATATGCCAAGTCGTGAGTGAAGAAGGAGGGGATAACGTGGAGTCCGAACGCGAACAGGAACAGCAACTTAAACGGCAAGCCATTGCGGCGGCTGTAGAATATTACAATTTTAAACATGCCCCAAAGAAAGATTTTCAGCCGGGAGATCGTATTTCGTATGGTGGCCGGATATTTGATGAGAAAGAGATTGTCAATTTAGTGGATTCGGCTTTGGATTTTTGGCTGACTACCGGCAAGTATGCCGAGCAGTTTGAAAAGGATTTTGCTCGATTTCTGGGGGTAAAGTTTTCATCTCTGACGAACTCAGGTTCATCTGCAAACTTGCTGGCCTTTATGACGCTGACTTCGCATAAACTGGGTGAGCGGCGCATAAAAAAAGGCGATGAGGTCATTACAGTAGCGGCAGCTTTCCCCACAACTGTTGCGCCGATTCTGCAGTATGGAGCCGTGCCGGTTTTCGTGGACGTGACACTGCCAACCTACAATATTGACGTGAGCAGCCTGGAAGCGGCATTGTCGGCGAAGACCAAAGCAGTAATGATCGCGCATACCTTGGGCAATCCGTTCGACTTGACCGTAGTCAAGGCATTTTGTGATAAGCATGGTTTGTGGCTGATTGAAGATAATTGCGATGCTCTGGGTACGAGATATTTGTTCAATGGTGAGTGGAAATATACGGGAACGATTGGTGATATTGGGACTTCGAGCTTTTATCCTCCCCACCATATGACGATGGGGGAAGGTGGAGCCGTATATACGAATAGTCTAGAACTTAAGCGTATCGTGGAATCCTTCCGGGATTGGGGACGCGATTGCTGGTGTCCGTCTGGCAAAGACAATACCTGCAAACATCGTTTCACACAGCAGTTTGGCGAATTGCCACTCGGATATGACCATAAATATGTTTATTCCCATTTAGGGTATAATTTAAAGGTAACGGATATGCAAGCGGCCATTGGTTGTGCGCAGCTGGAGAAATTGCCGGAGTTCATTGCCAGACGGCGACAGAATTGGGCCATGCTTCGGGCGGGACTGGACGGGTTGCAGCAGGCGTTGATTTTGCCGGAAGCAACAGCGAACTCCGAGCCCAGTTGGTTCGGATTCCTGCTGACTCTCCGGGAGAATGCAGGATTTACTCGGGAACAGATCGTGAATCACCTGGAAGCGCAGGGCATCCAAACGCGGATGCTGTTTGCCGGCAACTTGTTGAAACATCCCTGCTTTGATGAGATGCGGCGCAGCGGTGAAGGCTATCGGGTCGTGGGAGAACTGACGAATACGGACATCATCATGAACAGGACATTCTGGATCGGTGTTTATCCGGGAATGAATGATGCGATGATCGAATATATGACTGATAAGATCAGGGAGTTTGTGGGCAAATGAAAGTTTTGGTAACGGGCGCCACAGGCTTTGTGGGAGCTTGTCTGGCCAGGCATATGGTCGCTCAGGGACATGAGGTGCATATTTTTACCCGCGAAAATTCGAACCGGTGGCGAATTCAGGATCTTTCGGATCAGATAAGGGACCATTTCGTTGATTTGACGGATGCGGACTGTGTCCAAACTGCAGTTTCCCATATTCGGCCCGAGGGAATTTTCCATTTGGCGACCTATGGTGGATTTGCCGATCAACAGGACACGGCAGCAATTGTCAAAGCGAATTTTATCGGCACGATAAACTTAGTTAGAGCTTGTGAGCGGGTCGGATTCGATTTTTTTATCAATACCGGCAGCTCGTCTGAATATGGAATCAAGCAAGAGCCGATGCGAGAGAGTGATGTTGCGGAACCAATGGGGGACTACGGCGTTTCGAAGCTGGCTTCGACCGTGTTTTGTCAGTCGGAAGCCTTTATGAAAGAACTGCCGATAGTTACGATACGGCTTTTTTCGCCGTACGGATGTTGGGATGATCCCAAACGGTTCATTCCCTATGTGATTCAATCTTTCTTACGCAATGAAGTCCCGCGACTTTCAACGCCAAATTCTGTTCGGGATTATATTTTTATCGAGGATATTTTGCAGTTGTATCAAAAGATGGCTGAAACTCCGAGGTTGGCTGGTGGAATTTACAATGCCGGAAGCGGCCTGCAAACTTCCATCGGTGAAGTTGTGGAAATTATCCGAGAGATTATGGGAAGCCAAATTGTTCCTGCATGGGGCAGTATCGGCATCAAGCGACTGGAACCCTCCGCTTGGGTCGCGGACACGGACAAAACCCGACAGTTTGGCTGGCAGGCGCGTGTTGGTTTGCATGAAGGACTGAGTAGAACGATTGAATGGCAAAAAGAGGCGGTGCAAAAATGAAATTATCGGATTATGTAATCAATTCAATTTCAGAGCAAGGCGTAGCGCATGTCTTTGAATTTATTGGTGGCGCCATCACACATTTGATTGATTCCCTGTATGAACGCCCCGACATTCAGTGCATATCTGTGCATCATGAACAGTCGGGAGCTTTTGCGGCGGAGGCTTATGCCCGGATCAACGGCAAACTGGGCGTTGCCATGGCTACCAGTGGGCCGGGTGCGCTGAACATGCTGACAGGCATCGGGAGCTGCTATTTCGATTCTGTTCCTTGTCTATTTATAACAGGCCAGGTCAATACCTATGAATATAAATTTGACAGCCCGATACGGCAGATTGGGTTCCAGGAGACGGATATTGTTGCCGTGGCAAAACCTTTGACCAAGTTTGCGGAGATGGTGGTCGATGCGAATCAGATACGTTATCAGTTGGAAAAAGCGATATATCTGGCTCAACAGGGTCGCCCAGGACCGGCATTGCTCGACATTCCGCTGAATATCCAACGAGCTGAGATTGAACCGGCAACGCTGACGAGCTTTTTTGATAGTGAAGAGTACAAGGCTTTGACGGCGACAGCGCCCACAGAGTCGGAACTGTCTACCGTCATGAATATGATTCGCGAAGCAAAACGCCCGATTGTTTTGGTTGGGGGCGGAATTCGCTGCGCCGTTGCCAGTGAAGAATTGAATAAGTTTATTGATGCGACAGGTTTCCCAGTGGTAGCTTCCTTGATGGGACTGGATGCTGTCGAGCACGATCATCCGGCATTCGTCGGCATGATCGGATCTTATGGGAATCGATATGCCAATCTGGCACTGGCCAATAGTGATTTGTTGATTGTATTGGGGTCGCGCCTGGATACTCGCCAGACAGGGACCCGACCAGAAACCTTTGCCCGGGCCGCCAAAAAGATTCATGTCGATGTGGACCCTGTTGAATTAAATTATAAGGTGAAAGTGGATGTAGCCATCCAATGTGATGTAAAAGCTTTTTTGCAGGCAATCAACGCGCAGCTGCGTTGTTCTTTTTCCCGCACTGATCTTTCCCCGTGGGTTGAGCGAATTCATTCCTATAAGATCAAATATCCGACGCGGTCCAAAGTGGACTCGCCGACGAAGCAGCTAGAACCGAACCGGCTGATGGAATTAATGTCGCAGTACGCCCAGGAAGGAGATATTGTCTGCTTGGATGTTGGGCAACATCAAATGTGGGCGGCTCAATCTTTCCGCTTGAAGAAGCAACAGCGCATGTTGATTTCCGGAGGAATGGGCGCCATGGGGTTTGCCTTGCCGGCGGCAATCGGCGCCGTTATCGCCGCGAAAGACAGGCGGGGTATTGTAATTGCGGGCGATGGCGGAATCCAGGTGAATATTCAGGAGCTGGATCTGGTGGCTCAGCGACAACTCCCGATTAAAATTGTTATTTTTAATAATGGCTGTCTTGGAATGGTACGGCAATTTCAGGACTTGTATTTTGACGGTCGACGCCAATCTACAGTTGTAGGGTATAGTTGCCCGAACTTGTTGAAGGTTGCCGAAGCTTACGGCATTTCCACTTATCATATCGATACGTGGGACGATGTGGAGACGACTTTTGCACAAGCATTCGCCGGCAATGAATCTGCATTTATCAATATCTCTCTGGAATTGGCCACAGAGGTGAATCCGAAACTGGTTGTGAATCGACCGATTGAAGATATGCTGCCGTATTTGGAGCGCAGCGAGTTAAAAGAACAAATGTTGATTGATATAGTTGAAACGATTGATTTTGCGAAATAGTGCTTTTGTTCGCTTTCTGATTATCGGCGCAGTCAATACGTTATTCGGTTATTCCATCTTTGCATTGTTCATTTTTTTAGGAATCCATTATGCCTTAGCATCACTACTGGCGACTATCGTGGGTGTGCTTTTTAATTTTGTGACCACAGGTCGTTATGTATTTAATAATCGCAAAAATTCTTTGATCGGTAAGTTTTTTTTGGTCTATGGCATAATTTATGGGTGCAATGTGGGCCTGTTGAAAATCATGGATGGATACTCCGTCGATATGTATGCCGCCGGCGCTGTGGTTTTGCTGCCGCTGGCGCTATTGTCGTATGTCTTGAATAAGAAGTTCGTGTTTGAGGTGAAAAAGTGAAGCTTATCAGTATAGTAACTCCTTGTTACAATGAAGAACTGAATGTCGCAGAATTGTACCGACAAGTGAAGGCGGTTTTGGGTGCGCTAACCGAATATAAATATGAACACATTTTTATTGATAATGCTTCTAAAGATCAGACGGTCAGGATTTTAAAAGAAATCGCCGCAACAGATAAAAACGTAAAAATTATTGTCAATGCCAGAAACTTTGGCCACATTCGCTCACCTTACCATGCATTGCTGCAGTCTCAGGGCGACGCGGTAATTTTGGTGGTGGCAGATTTGCAGGATCCGCCAGGGATGATTGCTGATTTCATTAAGAAATGGGAGGACGGCTATAAAGTCGTTTTGGGCGTGAAAAATGAAAGCCAGGAATCTCCTCTCATGTTTGCAATTCGGAAGATGTATTATGATTTTATTAACCGGGTTTCTGATATCGACTTAACCAAAAATAACACGGGATTTGGACTCTATGACCAAAAAGTCATTGCAATTCTGCGGCAGATAGACGATCCGTATCCCTACTTTCGAGGGCTCATTTCCGATATTGGCTTTGAAAGTTATAAGATTAATTACGTTCAACCTGCTCGCAAACGCGGAGTTACCGCGAATAATTTTTATACTTTATATGATATCGCTATGCTTGGAATCACGAATCACTCGAAAGTCCCTTTGCGTTTGGCTGCGATGGCAGGTTTTTTTATGTCGGCGATTAGCCTTCTCATTGCTTTTAGCTATCTTATAGCCAAGCTGTTATATTGGGATGAATTCAGCTTGGGGATGGCGCCGGTCATCATCGGACTTTTCTTTTTTTCTTCGGTGCAATTGTTTTTCATTGGGATTATGGGGGAGTATGTCGGTGCGATTTATACGCAGGTGCAAAAGAGACCGTTGGTGGTAGAGAAGGAACGGATCAATTTCGATTCATAGTGAATTTCAAGTGAGTATTTGATTGACGGTTTGGACTAAACCATCGGACAGACATCTCCCGCAAACGACGAATGCTTGAATAAATCAAATTATTTTATAACCGTCAGCGCAGTCGTGAAACGAATGGGTATCTACCACCGCAGCAAATGAAAATGACCGCCTAACTGTGAGCGCGTTAGTATACGAGGATTATGCCTGGCTACTGAATACTGGTAACGTCAGGGATTCACGCTTGGGGGTGAGCAACTATTCAGTTTGATCGTTTCGCAGCTGTCTTCGTTACTTATAAACCATCAATCGATGTTGTAACGAATGTGAATAGAGTATTCGCACAAGGCGTGGGAGAAGCTATTATTGTTGATAATACTCCCAGTGATAGCTTTTGTGTTGTGCTTTCCCGCGGCTTATTCTCGCGAATGCCGCGAATTGTCAGAAATGAAAAAAACCAGGGAATTGCGAAAGCCCTGAATCAAGGGATACGGTTAGCGCGAGAATTGGGGTATCAATGGGTCATTACGTTTGACCAAGATACGGTCGTGAATGATAATTTTATTTCGCAGATGTCACTAGTATATGACCGAATTTCTGCCACCAGCATTCATTCAGTTGCCGTGTTGGGTCCCAATTATATTGACCAAGTACTGCAGAGTTCAGCTCATGCTGTTGTTATTAGTGAGTATGCCGTTGAAGTCAGGGAAGTGATCACGTCAGGTAGTTTAATATCGATTGAGGCATTCACGGCTGTGGGCGGCTTTGAAGAAAAGCTTTTTATTGATATGGTGGATACGGATTTCTGTTTTCGTGTCAGACAGAAGGGGTATTCGGTTTGGCGTACATCAGCGACATTGATGGACCATTCGCTGGGGAGGCTATCAACACGGCATATTTTGGGTTTTTCTTTCAATGTGACTAATCATTTACCGCAACGGCGCTACTATATTTTCCGCAACACATTGTTCATGGTTTGGAAATATAAGTATTTTGATCCCCGGTGGGCTCTGCAGATGATTGGAAATTATTTGCCGAAAATTTTTATTAAAGCCTGTGTATTTGAAACAAAGCGATGGCGAAATTTTTTGTTCATCCTGCGAGGTATTCATGACGCATTATTGTCTCGTTACGACAGGAATTATTTATGAGTAAAATGGAAACTATTGCATTTCCAGGTGTAATGATTGCCATTGTGAATTGGAATCGATATCAAGATACGTTGACTTGTCTGGAAAGTTTGCGAAAATTGGATTATCCGAATTTTTTTATTGTGGTATGCGACAATGGATCGAAGGATGGTTCAGTTGAACAGCTTCGTTTGTGGGCTGAGACAGAAAACGTGTCATTTCAAAGTGTTTCTGATAAAGATGCCGCGCTGCTGTCGGCTGAAATCCCACAATGCTGTGCACTGACTTGTATTGCAGGATCATCGAATCACGGATTTGCCGGAGCCAATAATTGGGCGCTAAAATATGCCTTGCGAATGAACTTTGTGCAATATGTTTGGCTGCTAAACAATGATACAGTTGTTGATCCTGGAGCACTTAGAGAAATGGTGCAAGTTGTCACCCAAAATGCTGACATTGGATTATGTGGCTCAACTGTATTGCAAATGGATAGACCTAACACTGTGCAGTGTTTAGGTGGCGGAAGATACAGTTTTTGGACAGGCAGAACCCGGCATGTCGGAGACGGGCGCGAATGGAATAGCCTTGCTTCAAAAGAAAATTTGCGAGCGCAGGTCGAAACACAGATTAATTTTGTCTATGGAGCGTCTATGCTGGTTTCCTGTGACTTTTTACAGGATGTTGGAATGATGTCGGAGGACTATTTTCTGTACTTTGAAGAGCTGGACTGGGCCGAACGAGCGCGGGGACGATACAAAATGAGTTACGCGCCTGGTTCGTTGGTTTGGCATAAAGAAGGTGCCAGCACTTTATTGGCAGACAGGAAGAAAAGTGAGGCCGCCGACTATTATATGATCCGAAATCGAGTACTGTTTACTAGCCGATATTTTCCTTTCGGTTTAGTTACTGTTTTTGCAGGGCTCCTGGTGAGCCTTGGAAAACGAATCTTTCGTGGGCAGTTTGGAAGAATTCCATTGCTATTACATGCCATAGCGGACGGAATGAAGGTGGCACACAAATGATTACCATCGATTGTCGGATGTGGAATGCTTCAGGAATCGGCATTTACCTTCAAAACATGGTGCCACGCGTTATTAAGCGAATGCCTGATACAGAGTTTGTATTACTGGGTAATTTAGATGTGTTAGCCGGCGTTCGTGCAAATAATTGCTCGGTGAGGCCACTAGTTGTGCCAATATATTCTATAAGGGAACAGTGGGATTTGGCGTTGGCCATTCCCGAAGGAACTTCCTTGTTGTGGGCACCGCACTATAACATCCCCGTTTTTTCGCGGGTGCCATTAATGGTGACAATTCATGATGCGGTGCATGTAGCGATGCCGGAGTTGTTCCCGGGTTGTAAAAAACAACTGTATGCGCATGTAATGTTTCGCGCCGCCCTGAAAAAGGCTAGGGCGGTTTTGACTGTATCGCGGTTTACGGCCGATGAATTGACAAGATTGTTTGGTGCGTGGGCAGAACGTGAACGTATTTATGTAGTCCCAAACGGAGTGGACGAGGCGTGGTTTTCGATTCCATCTGGAAAAAGATCATACGCGCGCAAATATTTGCTTTATGTTGGAAACGTAAAACCGCACAAAAATCTAAGGGGCTTGGTTACGGCTTATTTCACTATTATGAACAGTACGGATGTGGATTTGGTTATTGTTGGTGAACGGGGAGGCTTTTTAACTGGAGATCCCGAACTGATGGCGGTTGCGAAACAACTTGGAAATCGGGTGCATTTTACTGGCAGAGTTTCGTTCGAAGATCTGCAACAGTATTATGCCCATGCGCGGGCATTAGTTTTGCCGTCCTTTTATGAAGGATTTGGGTTAACTGTGCTAGAGGCAATGGCGGCCGGTTGTCCTGTGGCAGTTTCTGGAGTGGCTTCAATGCCGGAAGTCTGTGGGGACGCCGCGGTTTATTTTGATCCAAAAGATCCAATCGAGATGGCCGAAGTGATCAGGCAGATATTGGAAGACGATCCACTACGTGAAATTCTCAAAAAACGCGGCCGTAAAAGGGCTATGGAGTTCTTGTGGGACCAGGCAGCGAACCGAACTGTTGAGATCATAAGGCGTGTCATTGGTAATGAAACCCAACCCAAGCGGACTGGCAGTAGCGCTTCCCGTATTATATAACTATTGGTTGGGAGTTTCGTAAGTGGCGTGCTGTATGCGCTGTGCACCTGTTGGGACACGCGGTGGACTTGGTCGTAGGCTACAGTGACAATTATCAGCGTAATTTGCAGTGGAATGAGGAGTAGGGGACTAAGAGGAAGCCCGAGGGATGATTTAAACTGTCTTCATGTTTTCTATACAGTATCTCGGCAAGAATTTCACATACTGCCTATATAGAAACCTATTTTTGCCCGAAATTATCAGTGTCTCCTCGACATTGGTCACGAATGACTGGTGTCGATTTTTGTATGAAAAATAAATTCAAAGAATAATCTAATTTGGGCAGGGGTTTCCAAATTATGCTCGAAAAAAATTATATGAGAAGTATATATAGGTGGACAATGGGGAGGGACACATGAAAACAGAGAATATTACGGGGAACGAGATTCTAGTGAATGCAACGACGGGGCCTGTTGAGGGCAACGCATGGGGGGAAGGAAGCAGCAGTCCAAACGCGGACCCGGTAAACCAGGCTGATTTCACTCCGTCTGATCCCCTCTTCAGTTCTCAATGGCATCTGAACGGAACTTTCGGCATCAATATAGCGGATGTCTGGAATGAATATACCGGACGGGGCGTTCGCGTGGCGGTGTATGACCAGGGGATTGATCCAAACCATCCAGATCTGACTCATTTCGATGCCGCTCAGAGTATCAACGCTAGCACCAGCGCCGTAGGGGGAGTGCCGTTACTCAGCACTGACAACCACGGCACGGCGGTGGCGGGAATTATTGGCGCCACTGCGAACAACGGGATCGGTGGCGTAGGAGTGGCTTATGACTCAATCCTGATTGGAATTTATGACCATTTTGGTGCCGATGGAAGTGGGACTCAGGGACTGGTCAACGGTTATAATTACATCACCGGACATGCGGATGTGGAGAATAATTCCTGGGGCTATGGTGGTGTAATGGGCGACGACTTCCGGTCTGCGAGTTTTGCTCCGGTTGCAACGGCCCTGACGGGTGCGGCGACCAACGGGAGAAATGGTCTAGGCTGCGTTATTGTGCAATCGGCAGGCAATGCGAGGCCCGATAACGACAACGTGAACTATCACAATTTCCAGAATAGCCGTTTCATTACTACGGTAGCGGCGACGCTGGCAGATGGTTCAGTGGCTTCCTATAGCACGCCAGGGGCGTCAATCCTGGTTGCTGCGCCGGGTAGTGACTATGCAGGTACGATCGTTACTACCGACCGGCGCGGTACTCCCGGCTATACTACCGGCGACTACACCACCACTTTTAATGGCACGTCGGCAGCGGCGCCAATGGTTTCCGGCGTAGTAGCGCTGATGCTGGAGGCGAATCCTCGGTTGGGATTGCGTGATGTACAGGAGATTCTGGCTTTGTCGGCTCGATCTACTCCCAATACAGCATCGTCATTTCAGTTTAATGGATCGACGCATTGGAACGGAGGCGGAATGCACTTCAGCGATGATGTGGGCGCCGGGTTGGTAGATGCACGGGCGGCAGTGCGTTTGGCAGAAACCTGGCAAGGGCAGCACACCGTATCGAATGAAGCGTCTATCCTTCAAACGGCAACTCCGAATCTTGCGATTCCGGATGCTGATGCGGCTGGTGCGACCAGTAGTATCGAAGTCGGCTCAGGGATTAATATTGACCATGTGGAAGTTGATCTTCAGATCACGCATCCGTATATCGGAGATCTGGTTGTAACGATTACCTCTCCCACGGGTACGGTCAGCAGGCTGTTTAATCGCGCTGGCGGGACGCAAAATAACATCAATTTTGTTACTTCCAGCACACAGTTTTGGGGCGAAACTGGAACAGGAAACTGGACATTGAAAGTTCAGGACATGGCGGGTGGCGACATCGGAACATTGAACTCATGGTCGCTACGCTTGTATGGCGATTCGCTCTCTGCGGACGACGTATACGGGTATACTAACGAATTTGGCACGACCAGCAACAACCTGACTGCCCGTCAAGCGCTGAATGATACAAACGGCGGGACGGATAGCGTTAATGCCGCCGCCGTCACATCAAACAGCGTGATCAATCTGAGCGGTGGCGTCAGCACTATAGCTGGCCGGGCATTCTCTATTACGGCAAACAAGATTGAGAAAGCTTATGGTGGTGATGGGAACGATACTATTATCGGCAATATGTTGACGAACCAACTGTATGGCGGGCGTGGAAACGACTTTATTGATGGAGGCGTTGGAGATGATGCCGCCTGCTATTTTGCGTCATCATCCAATTATACAGTGATTGATTATGCTGGTTACCGATGGGTTGGCGACAATAGATATATTGAAGGACTCGATCGCCTGACAAGCATTGAGCAATTAAATTTCAGTGATCGGGTAGTGGGCGGATCCTACAGCAATTTTGATGGACTGCAGTACATCGCGTCGTACGGAGATTTGATCGGCGCTTTCGGAACAAATCAGGCGGCAGGCACAGCTCACTACGTTCTGAGCGGCTATAGTGAGCATCGTGCCACTTCCTTTGATGGACTGGAGTACATCGCGTCTTACAGGGACTTGATCAGCGCGTTCGGGGCGAATCAGACCGCAGGAACAGCTCATTATATTCAGAACGGCTATAATGAACACCGTTCCACTTCCTTTGACGGATTGGAGTATATCGCATCGTACGGAGACTTGATCAGCGCGTTCGGGGCCAATCAGACTGCGGGAGCAACCCACTATATCCAGAACGGCTATAATGAACACCGTTCCACTTCCTTTGACGGACTGGAGTATATCGCATCGTACGGGGACTTGATCAGCGCATTCGGGGCCAATCAGACCGCGGGAGCAACTCACTATATCCAGAACGGCTATAATGAACATCGCTCCACTACACGGTTTGACGCAGCGCAGTATTTAGCGAACTACGGGGATTTGCGGGCCGCTTTCGGCGCGGATCAGGTGGCGGCGACGAATCATTACATCAATTATGGATATCGTGAAGGGCGAACCTATTCAAGTGGTCAGCAAGGGCAAAATGCTCCCTCCGATTCAGACCAAAGTTTGGTAAATTCGGTGAACGAGCAGTACGCCGTCGGTAATGCCACAGCTACTGGAAATGTGAACAACTCTCTTGACACCGCTACCCTTGCCGATTGGAACCTGGGCGTCGGTGACAGCCAGATGAACAGCTTTACGTATAATAATGGGGCAGAATTCTGGAGTGGGCCAACAAATCAATAAATAAAACAGAATTTTAAATTACTTTCCACTCAAACCGCCCTAGGCACTTGTAGCCTAGGGCGGTTTGAGTTTTGCTTGTGGAAAATGGACTATTAGAAGAATCATATTGAATATGGTAAAAAACACTACTTAGGTTGAGCTTGCAAGTCGAATACTGTCGGTAAATTATCTTAATTAATACAAAATTATATAATTATTGAAAAATTGGTAGGCAAAATACAATTAGAGGCGTATAATAAACAATAGACAATATTATTTAATAAATTAAATCTATTAAGAACAATGGAGCGATGAAGCGCAAGACTTAAACGGTCACTTGTCTTGCGCAGAGCCAATAGTGAGTCCACCCGCCCCATTTAATCGTATTGGTTAAATGGTTTATCACGCAAGACTTTATATCGTGAAAAAAGGGAGGATGATTTGAATGGCTACGTTGAATGGTACTTCAGGTAATGACAATCTAGTGGGAACCAGTAGTGCAGATGTTCTGAATGGGCTAGCTGGAGATGACGTATTACAGGGACTGGGCGCAAATGATGCTCTTGATGGCGGAACCGGAACAGATACGGCGATTTATTCAGGTCCACTTTCGAATTATGCAATTTATAGAGTCAACAGTACTATGTCCTGGATAGGGGATTTATCGGGGGCCAATGGGTTCGATACAGTAAACAATGTTGAGTCGCTTCAGTTTAGTGACCAGACTGTTCCCGGCTCCTATCAAAATTTCAATCCGTTAAACTATATCGCTTCCTATGGCGATTTGATCAATGCGTACGGCACAGATCAGGCAGCCGGTTTCTCGCACTATATTGCGAATGGCCATGCCGAAGGGCGAACCACCACGTTTGACCCGCTGCGTTATACTGCCTCCTACGGAGATTTGATCGCCGCGTTTGGCGCCAACACTTCGGCGGCAACAAGCCACTATATCACGAATGGGTATGCGGAAGGGCGAACAGCGAATTTTGATGCGCTCGGCTATATTGCCTCCTACGGGGATCTGATCGCCGCGTTTGGCGCCAACACTTCGGCGGCAACAAGCCACTATATCATGAATGGGTATGCAGAAGGGCGAACCACCACGTTTGATCCGCTGCGTTATATTGCCTCCTATGGGGATCTGATCGCCCCGTTTGGCGCCAACACTTCGGCGGCAACAAGCCACTATATCACGAATGGGTATGCGGAAGGACGAACTACCACCTTCAATGCGGAGCAATACCTGGCGAACTATGCGGAAATGCAATATCAATTCGGTACGGATACCGCTGCGGCTACCCGGCAGTTTATTTTGCAGGGCTTTGCGCAAGGACGGACTGATGTTCCCATCGTGACCGGGGCGCTGATTTCAGGTTTGGTTGGGAGCGATACTCTATGGGGCTTTGCTGCCAATGATACGCTCAACGGCGGTCTTGGGGCGGATTCAATGTTCGGCGGCTTGGGCAACGATACCTACGTGGTGGATAATAGTGGTGACGCGGTGACCGAATTGTTGAATGCCGGAACTGACCTCGTTCAATCCAGTGTCAGTTATACTCTGGGAACGAACGTGGAGAACCTGACTCTGACGGGCACGAGTGCGATCAACGGTACCGGCAATGCGGACAACAACGTGATGACAGGCAACAGTATGAATAACATACTCACAGGTAATGCCGGCAACGATACGCTTTCGGGCGGACTGGGGAACGACACGCTGACCGGGGGTGCTGGCGCAGATCAATATGTATATGCCAAGGGGCAGGGTTTTGATGTCATTACCGCCGATGTGGCAAGCAACCTGGACACCATCGTGTTCTCTGATGCGACCCAAGCGGAACTGAATTATGTGCTCAACGCCAATGATCTGGTCATCACGATCACGGGGTCGACGGGAAGCCTAACGCTGAAGGACTGGTTGCTGGGGGGGACATCCCAGATCGGCGCTCTTCTCGCGACTGACGGCATCGCCACGGTAGCCATACCTCAGACGATTACGGGAACCGCGTTCAGTGATACTCTGACGGGGGGGATCTCAAGGGACAACATACTTGGATTGGCCGGAAACGATATCCTTTATGGACTGGCCAACAATGACACCCTGGATGGCGGAACCGGTGTCGACACTATGTATGGAGGTGCGGGCAACGACGTATACTATGCGGATAATACCTATTTTGACACCGTAATCGAGAATCCCAACGAAGGCATCGATACCCTGAACTTTACCCCTGTATCCGCATTCGTTCTGGGGGCGAACATCGAGAATCTGACTGTCGGCAATACCAGCGGGTTGTTGATATCCGGCAACGAACTCAATAATGTGCTGACTGGAGGGAACGGCATCCAGAACTTTTTCGGCGGCGCCGGAAACGATGTCATTTACGGTGGCGGCGGCAGCGACACCCTCGACGGAGGGACGGGCGCCGACACCATGTACGGCGGAAACTGGTCGGGTTACATGACCACTACCTACGTGGTTGACGACACCGGTGACGTGATCGTCGAAACAGATGCCAACCCGCCGACCTTCGGGGGCAATGGTTCGACCGACACCGTGCGGTCAAGCATCGACTACACATTAGGGACCAATCTGGAGAATCTGGTCCTGACCGGTTCGGCTATTAACGGCAATGGAAATTCGTTGTTCAACAATATAACAGGCAACGGCCAGAACAATATCCTTTATGGGTTTGATAACAACGACACCCTCGACGGCGGAGCGGGGACTGACACGCTGGTCGGCGGCAACGGCAATGATTCATTGAACGGAGGGATCGGCGACGATTCCCTGGTCGGTGGGCTGGGCGACGATAGCTATGTTATTGACAGCGCGGGAGACTTGATTGTCGAGAATGCCGGCGAAGGCACGGATACGGTGGTGGCTTCGTTCGATTACACGCTGGCTAATCCCAATCTGGAAAACCTGACTCTTTCGGGAACTGCGGTCAATGGTACCGGCAGTTCAGCGGCCAATGTAATTTTCGGCAACAGCGTCGACAATCTGCTGAGCGGTCTCGGCGCCAATGATACGCTTTACGGAGATGCCGGCAACGACACGCTGGACGGCGGCATCGGCAATGATTCGATGAATGGCGGCGCCGGGAACGATACCTATTTGGTGGATTCCTCCGGAGACGTCATATATGAACTATCGAACAGCGGTACGGATACTGTTTTATCTTCTGTTGACTATACATTGACCAGTCCGAATGTGGAAAATCTGACGTTGACGGGCACGGCGCTCAACGGGACCGGAAACGCCGCTAACAACACCCTGACAGGCAACAGCCTGGCCAACGTGCTGACCGGCGGAGCCGGCAACGATACCTACGTCATCGACGGTCTGGACACGATCGTAGAACTCCCGGGGGGAGGGACCGACACGGTGGTATCCTCTTCTGATTACACACTGACTGACCTCAACCTCGAAAACCTGACGCTTACGGGAGCGGCGATCAACGGTACAGGCAACAGTTTGGCCAATGTTCTTACAGGCAACAGTCTGGCCGATGTACTTTCCGGACTGGAGGGTAATGACACTTATGTGATTAATAGTATGGACACGGTTGTCGTTGAAGTTGCAAACGGGGGAACCGATACGGTCGTGTCGTCTTTTGATTACACGTTGACGGATCTCAACGTGGAGAATCTGACACTGGCTGGAACGGCGATCAACGGCGCCGGCAACTCGATCGCCAATGTTCTGACAGGCAACACATTGGACAACGTCCTGAGCGGCGGAGACGGCAACGATACCCTGAGCGGCGGGGGCGGCAACGATACACTTGCCGGTGGGCTTGGCAACGACTCGATGTCCGGCGGGGTTGGCAATGACACGTATGTGGTGGACAGCGCCAGTGACGTGGTAATTGACGTTTCAAATTATTCGTACCCGTTGGAGGTGGATTCGGTCCAGTCCTCCATCAACTACACATTGGGAGGCAATCTGGAGAACTTGACTCTGACAGGCACTGCGATTTCCGGCACTGGTAACACCGGCATCGCCAACGGCTCCGGCGGCTTTATCGGCGGTGACAATTTAATTATCGGTAACGGTTTGAACAACACGCTCAGCGGCCTGGGTGGTAATGACACGCTGGACGGAGGCCTGGGTGCAGATGCTTTGATCGGTGGCGTGGGCGATGACACCTATGTCGTGGACGACGTCAATGATGTCGTAACGGAGCAGGACGGAGCAGGATATTATGATACAGTTTACTCCTCCGTGGATTACGCGCTGGGGAACTTCGTCGAGAACCTGACCTTGACCGACACGTCGATTAACGGCACAGGCAACAGTCTCGACAACTATATCGTCGGTAACGACATGGATAATGTGCTGGACGGCGGCGGGGCGGGATATAATAACCTGGACGGCGGATTGGGCGCCGATACAATGATTGGCGGGACAGATGACGACACTTATTATGTGGACAACGCGGGCGATGTTGTTGTGGAGCAGGATGGAGCAGGATATGATACCGTTTACTCCTCCGTGGATTACACATTGGGGGATTTCACCGAAAACCTGACACTGTTCGACGGAGCGATATACGGGGCGCCAATCAACGGAACTGGTAACAGTCTCGACAATTACATCATTGGGTCAGTCGGGAACAACGTGCTCAGTGGTCTGGACGGCAATGATATTCTGGACGGCAGCTACTCTTGGGGCGATGACACTCTGAATGGCGGATCAGGTGATGATATGCTTATAGGGACAGAGGGCAACAACTTGCTGATCGGCGGGGTTGGCTTCGATGTCTACCAGTTTGTCGACTACTCCGGTAATGGATTCGGCAACGATACAATTGCCGGCGCAGTGGACAATAGCGATGATTCCGTGGACCTGAGTTCCTTCTTGAGCGCCGATGCTACAATCGGCGTTGTCGGAAATGATCTTGTCCTTACAGTCAGGGGAACTGATACAATCACTCTGGTCGATTGGAACCTGGGTGGGGGGAATCAGCTCAACAGCTTCAACTTCAGCGATGGCGCCGGAGGAATAGTAACGAAGAGCACCGATGGAACAACTTGGCTGTAAATACAATCGAAAGAGAAACGACACATGCAAAGGAGGGCAAAGCGGGTGCTTTGCCCTCCTTTGCATGTGAAGAAACAAATGCAACTTCCAACGACCTGCACTGGGGAAAACACTTGTTCAGTTTGATACGAAGCGGGTAGAAAAGCAGGAATGCTAAACAATGACGCGAATCCTAATAATAGGAATAGTTTATCCATTTTTATCTATTATCCCCAAGACAATGAAATAACGTGAGGTTCTGAATGACGCTGGACGTGAATGATCAAAGCAAATCCCGTGACGATGCAGTCCATTCAGGAGTGAATAACAATAGCGCCGCAGAGGCAGCTCCGCGCGATCCTGCGCTGGCCTGTCTGGTTTTTGCTGCCCGTATCCTCGGGATTCCTGCCGAAGAAGAAGTATTGCGTCAACAGCTCATAGTGAACAACATTACGCTGGGGATCGAAGCCATTCGCCAGGGCGCGAAAAATCTGAAACTGAAGTCCCGCCTGATCCGCCCGGATATCGACAAGATCTGTGATATCAAGCTGCCGTCGATCGCTGTCTGCCAGAACGGCAGTTATGTCGTGATCCTCCGCTGTGAAGGCAACAAGTTCCTGCTCCTTGACCCCGCTGTAGGTAAGCCGGAGGTGGCGACGACAGAACGGTTCGCGGAAATATGGGTCGGGACGGTCGTGGAGATCTCCCGTCCGTTCAGTTTCAAAAAACTGGGCCAGGAATTCAACCTGGGCTGGTTCGGACCTGTGTTTTGGCAGTACCGGCGCACCTTCTATCAGGTCATTCTGCTGGCCTTCCTGCTGCAGGTATTCGGTCTGATCACCCCGATGTTCATGCAGGTCATCATCGACAAGGTGCTGCCGCATCGGGGGATGTCCACGCTCAACATTTTGATCCTGGTGATCTTCTTTGCTTATTTTTTCCAGAGCCTGATGAGCTATCTGCGCACCTACCTGTTCAACCATACCACCAACAAAGTGGACGCCATCCTCGGCGCCAGACTTTATCGCCAGCTTTGTCTGTTGCCGTTGCGCTATTTTGAGATGCGCCGTGTGGGCGACACCGTTACCCGGCTGCGCGAACTTGAAAATATCCGGGGTTTTTTGACCGGAACCAGCTTGACCGTATTGATGGACACGTTTTTCGGAATTGTGTTCTTCGCGGTCATGTTTTTTTACAGCCCCCTTCTCACCTGGGTGGTGATCGCTGCCTTGCCTCTTTTTATCGGCATCGGGGCTTATTTTACGCCGATCATGCGGGAACAATTTAAGGCGCGCTTCGCCGCCTATATGGAGAACTACAGTTTCCTCGTCGAATCCCTGACTGGCATCCAGACCGTCAAATCGCTGGCGCTGGAGCCGCAGTTCAACAAGAAGTGGGAAGAAACGATCGCCAGATATGTGAAAATATCTTTCCAGACCTCGAACCTGGGGAATCTGTTCGGCAGTCTCAGCAATATCGTGAGTCTGCTGTCCAATTTGAGCATCCTATGGGTCGGAGCGCGCCTCGTGATCGGCGGCGAAATGACAGTCGGCCAGTTCATCGCCTTCAACATGCTGTCAGGACAGGCCATCAGTTCGGTGACGAACCTCGCCAATCAGTGGCAGTCCTACCAACAGGCCCGCCTTTCGGTCGCCATGATCGGCGACATTCTTAACTCGCCGCCCGAACCGACCGTCCGGCCGGGCACCGCCAAGCATGCGGCCCTCAAGGGGGCTATCCGCCTCGAGCAGGTGAACTTCCGCTATCGTCCCGAATCGCCACTGGTCATTCAAGATATGAGTTTTGAGATGCTGCCCGGACAACGCATCGGCATCGTCGGTCGCTCCGGTTCAGGCAAAAGCACGATCAGCAAACTTATCCAGCGCCTATACATTCCCGAAGGCGGCAAAGTGCTGCTGGACGGGCTGGATCTCTCCCAGGTCGACCCCACTTGGATTCGCCAACAGATTGGCATTGTCATGCAGGAAAATTTCCTGTTCAACGGCAGTGTCAGAGAAAATATCGCCATCGCCGCACCCAGCGCCCGGATGGACGAAGTCATCGCCGCCGCCCGCACCGCTGGCGCGCACGACTTCATCGCGGAACTGGCCGAAGGCTATGACACCAACGTCGGCGAACGCGGCGCCTCGTTGTCCGGCGGACAGAAACAACGGATCGCCATCGCCCGCGCACTGATGACCAATCCGCGGATTCTCATCTTCGATGAAGCCACCAGCGCCCTGGACTATGAATCCGAACGAATCATCATGAAAAACCTCGACAAGATCTGTGTAGGCCGGACGGTCATCATCATTGCCCACCGGCTTTCCACCGTTCGGCCCTGTGAATCGCTCTTGGTCATTGACCGCGGCCGCTTGATCGAGCAAGGCAGCCACACTGACCTCATGGCCCGCCAGGGCATGTACTATCACTTGTACCACCAGCAGAGCCGCAGCAAATCAACGGAAGCAGCCGGAAGCTGAATCATAAGGAGTCTGCGATTTTGGAAACGCAATCCGCCGCTAAACTGGATACTGCACTCATCTGCCTCGTCACGGTGGCCAAAATTCTTGGCATCCCCGCTGACGAGCAGCAGCTGCGCCGCGCCTACGCTCTCGGCGGCGGCGGTATGGACAGCGTCACACTGCTGCGGGCTGCCCAGGACCTGGGGCTGAAAGCGAGACTGATCCGACCGGATGCGGAACGCTTCGCCAAGTTGCCGATTCCGGCCATCGCGATCCTGACCAACGGCAACTGCGTTGTTGTCGGCCGCACCCATGAAAATGCCGTCACCCTGATCGATCCCTACAAAAGCCGTCCCTTCTCCGTAACCCTGGAAAAGTTTCTGGCTGTATGGAGTGGGGAACTGATTCTCGTTGCTCGCCGTATGACCAGCAATACGCTGGGCGGGGAGTTGTCCAAACAGTTCAACCTGACCTGGTTCCTGCCGGTTTTCTGGCGTTTCCGCCGCGCATTCTCGGAGGTCATCCTGTCTTCCTTCGCCATCCAGCTGTTCGGACTGTTCACGCCGGTGTTCTTTCAGATCATCATCGACAGGGTGCTCATCCATCGTGGGACGTCGACCCTCGATGTCCTGGTGTTCGGGATGCTGTTCGTCTATATCTTCCAGACTCTCATCACCTATCTGCGAGGCTATCTGTTCGTGCATACCGCCAATAAGATCGATGTCATCCTCGGCGCCCGGCTATATCGCCACATATCCGCTTTGCCGCTGCGGTTCTTCGAGGAACGGCAGGTAGGCGATACGGTGGCCAGAGTCCGGGAACTGGAGAATATCCGCAGTTTCATCACCGGTACCGGCCTTACACTCGTGCTGGATACCTTCTTCACCTTCGTTTATATCGCCGCCATGTTTTATTACAATTTCACCCTTTCCTTCATCGTTGTGGCGTCGTTGCCGGTTCTGGTCCTGTTGACTTTCCTGTTTACCCCCATCTTTAAGCGCCAGCTCAATGTCCGGTTTTCGGCCTATGCCGAGAACTACTCGTTCCTCATCGAATCGGTCACCGGCATTCAGACGCTCAAGTCACTCGCTTTAGAAAACCAGTTTTACCAGAAGTGGGAGCAAAGCCTGTCCCGTTATGTGAAAATGTCCTTTGACACCAACAATATGGCGAACCTGTTCGGCAGCATCGGTCAGATGGTCACCTTGATGACCACTCTCGGCATCCTCTGGCTGGGCGCCAATCTGGTGATGGAGGGCAAAATGACGGTCGGCGAACTGGTGGCCTTCAACATGCTGGCCGGTCAGGTCACGCGGCCGGTGCTGCGGCTCGTCAATATCTGGCAGTCGTTCCAGCAGGCTCAGCTATCGATCGACCGTCTGGGCGATATCCTGAACGTACCGGCTGAACCGGCTTTCGATCCCAACCGGACGACGCTCTCCGCGATCGCCGGTGAAATTACCTTCGACAACGTCGGCTTCCGCTACCGGCTGGATGGTCCCGAAGTTCTGCGGGAACTTTCGTTCAAGATCAACCCGGGGATGCGTGTCGGCATTGTCGGCCGGTCCGGTTCCGGCAAGAGCACGATCATCAAACTGATCCAGCGCCTCTATGTGGCGGAGACCGGACAGGTCTTCATCGACGGGGTCGATGTGGCCCAGGTGGAGCCGGCCTGGCTCAGGCGGCAGATCGGGTTCGTCTTGCAGGAGAGCTTCCTTTTCTCCGGCAGCGTGCGTGACAACATTGCCACGGCCCGTCCTGACGCGACAGGGGAAGAGATCCTCGAGGCGGCTCGGATGGCGGGCGCCGACGAGTTCATCGGCGAACTGCCGGAGGGGTACGATACGAATGTCGGGGAACGCGGCTCCAGTCTGTCCGGCGGTCAGCGGCAGCGCATCGCCATCGCCCGGGCCCTCTTGACCAATCCGCGCATCCTGATTTTCGACGAAGCCACCAGCGCCCTCGACTATGAGTCGGAACGAATCATCATGGACAATCTGGATACGATCTGCGCGGGCCGCACCGTCATTATTATCGCCCATCGCCTGTCCACTGTTGAGCAATGCGATACCATCCTGGTCATCGACCGGGGCCGTCTGGCCGAACAGGGAAACCATCGGGAATTGCTGGCGCAGAAAGGCATTTATCAAAATCTGTATAGTCAACAAGAGGGATGATGATGGAACTTAAAGCAAAAATCATGGCCAAATGGCAGAAGCTGAAACAAAAGCGCAAGGAGACCCTGGCGCGCGAAGAGACCGAATTCCTGCCAGCGATCCTGGAGATTACCGAAAATCCGGTGTCGCCGACGATTCGCTACCTGGTCTGGACGATCGTCTCGATCATTGGCATCGCCTTTTTGTGGTCGGTCTTCGGTCACGTGGATGAAGTCGCCGTGGCTCCAGGCAAAATCATCCCCAGCGGATTCGTGAAGGTCATCCAGCCGGAAAGTAAAGGTGTCGTGAAATCCATCCACGTCAAAGACGGACAGACCGTCAAAAAAGGCGATCTGCTGATTGAGTTGGACCAGACCTTCTCCGGCGCCGACCTGGCCCGGATTAAGAAGGAAATCGCTTATTACAGCCTGGATATCGATCGGTTGCTGGCGGAGATGAACAATACGCCCTTTAAACCGGGGAACAATCCAGACATCGATGAAAAGGACCTATCCTTCCAACGGGGGCTCTATGCGAGTCGCACCGCCGAGTTCAACAGCAAGATCCTCACTGCCCGGCACAACGTCAGCCAGAGCGTGGTCGCCGTGAACGTGGCCCGCATCAACCGCGACAAATATGCAGCCCTCTATGAGATCGCCAAGGACAGGGAAGCACGCCTGGAGACCCTATTGGCGCAGAATGCCATCTCCCAGTTTACGGTACTGGACTACCGGGGGAGACGAATCGAGCTGGAGCAAAACCTGATGGCCCAGGAAGGTGAAATCATGCGGGCCCAAGCTGCTCTAGCCCAAAGCCAGGAGGCTATGCAAAGCGTGATCGCGGAACGGAACCGCGACATCACGACGAAACTGGTGGATGACCGCAAACTGCTGCAGGCGGGAATGGAAGACCTGAAAAAGGCGGACGAGAAGAACCGGCTGGCGCGCTTGACTTCGCCGATCGACGGTCGAGTGACCCAACTGGCCATGCATACCATCGGCGGGGTGGTGACCGAGGCTCAGCCGCTGATGGTCATCGTGCCCAATGATGTGAAGCTGGAAGTCGAAGCGTGGGTAGCCAACCAGGATATCGGCTTTATTTACAGAGGCCAGCCGGCGCAGGTCAAAATCGAAACGTTTAATTTCCAGAAATACGGCTATATCGACGCACAGGTCGTTGAAATCAGCGCCGATGCCATCGATGACAAGGACAAAGGCCGCGTATACCGCGCGACCCTTCAGCTGGACCGCGACTATGTGAACGTCGGCGACCAGAAGGTCTATTTGGGACCGGGCATGACAGTGTCCGCCGAGATCAAGACCCGGGAAAAACGCATCATCGAATTTTTCCTCGACCCCTTCCGCAAATACCAGAGCGAAGGGCTCAGGGAAAGGTAAGGGAGAGAACGGATGCGCATTGTTTTTCTCCATTCCAACTTTCCGGCGCAGTTTGTTCATCTGGCTTCCTATCTGGCACATAGCCCTGAAAATGAAGTGGTGTTCATCACCAATCGCGAGGAAGGAAGCATTGCAGGTGTCCGGAAAATCATTTATAAAACTCCGCGCGAGGTAAGCAAACAAACGCATGGCTACCTGCAGGGGTTTGAAAATGCGATCCTGCAGGGACAGGCTGTTTATCGGGAACTGAGCAAGCTCAAGCAGCAGGGGTTTATCCCGGATGTGGTCTACGGGCACTCGGGATGGGGGCTGCCGACCTTTGTGAAGGATGTTTTCCCCCAGAGCAAACTGATCTGTCTGTTCGAGTGGTTTTATCATGCCCACGGGACGGATGCAGATTTTGATCCGACCAATCCTCTGAGCCCTGACGGGGAATTGAAAATCCGCGTGAAAAACGCGCCGATCCTGCTGGACTTAGACAGCTGCGACTGGGGCGTCAGTCCGACTTATTGGCAGCACCGGCAGTTTCCGCTGGAATATCAGCCAAAGATCAGCGTCATTCACGATGGTGTCGACACCGGAATTATCAAACCGGAGCCCGGAATCAAACTGGTTTTGCCGCAAATCGGTCTGGATCTGTCGAATGTCCGGGAGATTGTCACCTATGTCGCGAGGGGGATGGAGGATTATCGGGGATTTCCCCAGTTCATCGAAGCCGTGCGGCTGATCATAGAGGAACGGCCGGAATGTCATGTTGTGATCGTCGGCGCGGACCGGGTTGCCTATGGGCGAAGTTTGCCAGGTGGACAGACGTTCAAACAGGCCATGCTGGAAAAAGTGCCGCTGGATCTGTCGCGGGTTCATTTCACCGGGCTTTTGCCCAAGCCTGATTATCTCAAAGTTCTGCAGGCTTCTTCGGCTCATGTCTACCTAACTTACCCGTTCGTACTTTCCTGGTCGATGCTCGAGGCGATGGCGGCAGGCGCTCTGGTAGTGGCATCCAATACTGCGCCGGTGAACGAGGTAATCTCTGATGGCGTCAACGGTCTGCACATCGATTTCTTCTCCCCGGAAAAAATTGCCGGACGGGTGGTTGAGGTGCTTGCCAGACCGGACGATTATAAGGAACTTCGCATCAGGGCCCGGCAGACCATCCTGGATCGCTACGCGCTGCAAAAATTGCTGCCGATACATATCGGCTTGCTGCGCAGGCTTGCCGCCCGACAATAGAAAATCACAATTGGGAATTTAATGGAATAATTCGCGCGTCCGATATTGCATCGGACGTTTTTTTATGGTGCGCTTGCAGTGAAATGCAGATTGGCACAGTTGGAGTATGATCTTTTTTCCGCCGCGCGCTGACACGCCATTGAATCGTGGCAGCAACTTTGAAGTTGGAAATTAGTTGTGATTCCACTTAGTGTTAGTTTGCTTTTATCAGAAATTATAAGAATTAGTAAAATAATTAGCAAAACATTATAAGGGCGCACGGTGCCGTGAAAAAATTGGCGACATTATAATTAAGATAAGTTGTTGAATCATTTTCAATGCGTTGCCCTTTTCCGAAAGAAGTGGAGCAATGAAACGCAGGATGTATTCGGTCACTTGTCCTGTGTGGAGCGAATAGTGAGTCCACCCGCCTTGTTTAACAGAATTGTTAGATGGGTTTTAGTCACGTGAATACTGTACTGTGAACTAAAAAATGGGAGGATTGAATCGAATGGCTACACTGGAAAGCTCACTCCAAAATTTTGACGCACTGAATTATATTGCATCGTACGAGGATCTGATGGCGGCGTTCGGGACCGATACGGCGGCGGCGACAAGGCACTATAGTACTACTGGCTATTTGGAAGGGCGAACGGTTAGCTTCAATCCACTCGAATATATTGCATCATATGGCGATTTGATGGCGGCCTTTGGGACGAACCAGACGGCGGCAGCAGAGCACTATATCACCACTGGGCATGCGGAAGGGCGAACGGTAACTTTCAATGCACTCGAATATATTGCATCATACGGCGATTTGATGGCGGCTTTTGGGACCAACCAGACGGCGGCGGCGGCGCACTACATCGCAAATGGGCATTCGGAGGGGAGAACGGTAACCTTCAACGCACTGGAGTATACGGCGTCGTACGGGGATCTGATGGCGGCCTTCGGGACGAACCAGACGGCGGCGGCCGCACACTATATTACTAATGGCTACTCGGAAGGACGAACGATAAGCTTTGATGTAGACCAGTATTTGGCGAACTACCCAGAACTCGGTACTGACAGGGCTGCAGCAATTACGCAATACATTGAATTTGGATACAGTCATGGCTGGACTGACGACGTATTGAATTTGACGTTAACAGGAACCTCAGGTGATGATATGTTGATTGGTGGAACCAGAAATGATACGCTCTACGGTCTGGGCGGCAATGACACCCTGAGCGGTGGGGCCGGCAATGACTCGCTCCTCGGCGGCGCGGGCGACGATCTCTATGTCGTAGACGCAGCAGGAGATGCGGTGGTGGAGAATGCCGGCGAGGGGACCGATACGGTGCAATCGTCCGTCACCTATACCCTCGGGGCCAACGTGGAAAACCTGACGCTGACGGGAACCGGCGCGATCAACGGGACAGGAAACAGCTTGGCCAATAGCATCACCGGCAATAGTCTGGGTAATTCAATCGACGGCGGCAGCGGCGATGATACGCTCTACGGTCTGGCCGGCAATGACACCCTGACCGGTGGGGCCGGCAATGACTCGATGCTGGGCGGCGCGGGCGACGATCTCTATATTGTGGACGCAGCAGGAGATGCGGTGGTGGAGAATGCCGGCGAGGGGACTGATACGGTGCAATCGTCCGTCACCTATACCCTCGGGGCCAACGTGGAAAACCTGACGCTGACGGGAACGGGCGCGATCAACGGGACCGGCAACAGCCTGGCCAATAGCATCACCGGCAACAGCGTGAACAATTCGCTTGATGGCGGTAGTGGCGATGATACGCTCAGTGGCGGCGACGGAAATGACACCCTGACTGGTGGAGTCGGCAACGACATGCTCAGTGGCGGTGCAGGAACTGATCAATATGTGTACTTCAAGGGTCAGGGAAATGATATTGTCGCAAGTGATGCTGCGAGCAACCTCGATACTGTCCTGTTTAGCGACGCAACCAAGGCGGAACTGAATTGCGCGCTGAGCGGCAACGACCTGGTCATCACGATCACAGGATCGAGCGGCAGTCTGACGCTGAAAGACTGGAATCTGGGCAGCGGCTACCAGATGGGAACCCTGCAGGCGACCGATGGGGTTGCGACCGTATCCTTCGGCGCGGGAACAACTTACACGGGAACAGCCGGGAACGACTCGCTCACCGGCGGCGCAGGCGACGATACCCTGAACGGATTGGCCGGTAACGACACGCTGAACGGTGGAGCCGGAACGGATGATCTCTATGGCGGCGAAGATGACGACGTATTGATCTATGATGCGGCTGACACAGTGGTATCTGGCGGAGCGGGCAACGACACCTGGGATGCGAGGACTCAGACCACGGGAGTCACGATGGATCTGAGGAGTCATACCGATGTCGAAAATGCCACAGGTGGCAGTGGCAATGATTATTTAATCGGCAACGCGAGCAGCGCGGAAAATGTTTTGGATGGCGGAGCCGGCGACGATACGCTGGATGGCGGTGCAGGCCCTAATCGCATCTATGGTGGCGACGGCAATGATGTGTTGATCTATGAAGCAACAGATACGGGAGTATATGGAGGAAATGGAATCGACACGTGGGATGCGTCGGCGCAGACCGCGGCTGTGACACTGGATCTGGCTATTTTGGGGCTGAACGACGTTGAGAACGCCAAGGGCGGCAGTGGGAAAGACAACCTCTATGGAAACAGCGGTGACAATAGTCTATATGGTGGAGCAGGCAACGATACGCTTGATGGCCGGGATGGCAACGACACGCTGGACGGCGGAGCGGGAGCAGATGAACTCTATGGCAGTATCGGCAACGATGTGCTAATTTACGACGCTGCCGATACGGTGGTGAAAGGCGGAGCGGGAACCGATACGCTGGATGCGTCGGCACAGACAGTGGCCGTGAACCTGACCTTGGCGGGAACCTACGTCGACCTCGAAAATATCACGGGTGGCAGCGGCAACGATACGCTCACAGGGAGCAGTCTCGACAACATTCTCTCCGGCGGAGCAGGCAACGACATACTGAATGGCGACGCGGGGTTGGATACGCTCAATGGCGGGGCGGGGAACGACACGCTGGACGGGGGAGCGGGAACAGATAAGCTCTATGGCGGAGACGGGGACGACGTGCTGATCTATGACGCGGATCCAATCGTGTCCGGCGGAGATGGAACGGACCTGTGGGATGCGTCGGCGTATACAACGAACGTGAGTCTGTACCTGGATAGTCTCGGCGACATGGAAAACGCGACAGGCGGCAGCGGTGACGACCTGCTCAGCGGGAACGCCCTGAACAATGTTCTGCTCGGCGGCGCCGGGATGGATACTCTGAATGGCATGGCCGGCAACGACACACTGGACGGCGGCGTCGGCGCGGATCGGCTCTATGGCGGCGACGGGGACGATACCCTGATCTATTATGACGCCGATGCAATCGTGTCCGGCGGGGATGGAACCGACACCTGGGATGCTTCGGCGAAGACCACGGCGGTGACCTTGGATATGGATCCCCTCGGTGACATGGAAAACGCTATTGGTGGCAGCGGCAACGATATTCTGAGCGGGAACAGCCTGAACAACGTTCTGACCGGCGGCGACGCTAACGACACCCTGAACGGCCGGGATGGCGTGGACAGTCTCTACGGCGGCGCCGGGAACGATGCAGTGATCTATGATGCGGCTGACGCGGTGATCTCCGGTGGCAGCGGCAACGACACCCTGGATGCATCGGCGCAGACCACGGCGCTCAATCTGAACCTGACAACGGCCTTCGCTGATTTCGAAAACGCCATCGGCGGCAGCGGCGACGACACCCTCACGGGAAACAGCACCGACAACATCCTCACCGGCGGGTCCGGCAACGACACGCTCTATGGTGGAACCGGCAACGATACCCTCAATGGAGGAACCGGCAACGACACGATGGACGGGGGCGCGGGAGCGGATGTGCTCAATGGCGGGGACGGCAACGATGTGCTGGTCTATGATGCGGCGGATACAACAGTATCCGGCGGGGATGGAACGGATCTGTGGGATGCTTCGGCGCAGACCACTGCTGTGACGCTGAGTCTGGTGGGTCACGACGACATCGAAAACGCCACGACTGGCAGCGGTAATGATTCGCTGCAGGGGAACAGCCTCGTCAATATTCTCATGGGCGGAGCCGGCAACGACACGCTGGACGGTGGCGAAGGGACTGGATCGACTCTTTGGCGGCGACGGCGACGATACCCTGATCTATTATGATGTTGATTGGGCTGTGTTCGGCGGCGACGGAACCGATACGTGGGATGCGTCGGCGAAGACCGCGGGCGTGACGCTGGATATGGAACCCCTCAGTGATATGGAAAATGCCATCGGCGGCAGCGGCAACGACATCGTGAGCGGGAACACACTGGCCAACGTTTTGACCGGCGGCATCGGTGACGACACGCTGAATGGCCGGGGAGGCGTCGATAGCCTCTACGGCGGAGACGGTAACGATGCAGTGATCTATGATGCGGCTGACGCGGTGATCTCCGGCGGCAGCGGCAACGATACCCTGAATGCGTCGGCGCAGACCACGGCGCTCAATCTCGACTTGACAGCGACCTACGCTGATTTCGAAAACGCCATCGGCGGCAGCGGCGACGACACCCTTACGGGAAACAGCACCGACAATGTACTCACCGGCGGATCCGGCAACGACACGCTAAGTGGCGGATCCGGCAACGATACGCTCTATGGCGGCATCGGCAACGACACGCTGGACGGGGGAACGGGAGCGGATGTGCTCGACGGCGGAGACGGCAGCGACGTGCTGGTCTATGATGCGGCGGATACAACAGTAACCGGCGGGGATGGAACGGACCTGTGGGATGCCTCGGCGCAGACCACTGCTCTCACGCTGGATTTGGTGACCCATGCCGATTTCGAAAACGCCACGGGCGGCAGCGGCAACGACTCGCTGCTGGGGAACAGCGGCGTCAATATTCTCATCGGCGGGGCGGGGAACGACACGCTGGACGGGGGAGCGGGAACAGATAAGCTCTATGGCGGAGACGGGGACGACGTGCTGATCTATGACGCGGATCCAATCGTGTCCGGCGGAGATGGAACGGACCTGTGGGATGCGTCGGCGTATACAACGAACGTGAGTCTGTACCTGGATAGTCTCGGCGACATGGAAAACGCGACAGGCGGCAGCGGCGACGACCTGCTCAGCGGGAACGCCCTGAACAATGTTCTGCTCGGCGGCGCCGGAAGCGATACTCTGAATGGCATGGCCGGCAACGACACATTGGACGGCGGCGTCGGCGCGGATCGTCTCTACGGCGGCGACGGGGACGATGTCCTAGTCTATGATGCCGATACAATCGTGTCCGGCGGCGACGGGACCGACACATGGGATGCATCGGCGAAGACCGCGGCGGTGACCCTGGATATGGAAAACATCAGTGACATGGAAAATGCCACAGGTGGCAGCGGGGACGATATCGTGAAGGGGAACAGCTTGGCCAACATTCTTACCGGCGGAGCCGGCAACGATCTGCTGGACGGCCGGGACGGCGTGGACAGTCTCTACGGCGGAGCCGGGAACGATGCAGTGATCTATGATGCGGCGGACGCGGTGATCTCCGGCGGCAGCGGCAACGACACCCTGGATGCATCGGCGCAGACCACGGCGCTCAATCTGAACCTGACAACGGCCTTCGCTGATTTCGAAAACGCCATAGGAGGCAGCGGCGACGATACCCTCACAGGCAACAGCACCGACAACATCCTCACCGGCGGATCCGGGAACGATACGCTCTATGGTGGAACCGGCAACGATACCCTCAATGGAGGAACCGGCAACGACACGATGGACGGGGGCGCGGGAGCGGATGTGCTCAATGGCGGGGACGGCAACGATGTGCTGGTCTATGATGCGGCGGATACAACAGTATCCGGCGGGGATGGAACGGACCTATGGGATGCGTCGGCGCAGAGCACGGCTGTGACGCTGAGTCTGGTGGGTCACGACGACATCGAAAACGCCACGACCGGCAGCGGTAATGATTCGCTGCTGGGGAACAGCCTCGTCAATATTCTCATGGGCGGAGCCGGCAACGACACGCTGGACGGTGGCGAAGGACTGGATCGACTCTTTGGCGGCGACGGCGACGATACCCTGATCTATTATGATGTTGATTGGGCTGTGTTCGGCGGCGACGGAACCGATACGTGGGATGCGTCGGCGAAGACCGCGGGCGTGACGCTGGATATGGAACCCCTCAGTGATATGGAAAATGCCATCGGCGGCAGCGGCAACGACATCGTGAGCGGGAACACACTGGCCAACGTTTTGACCGGCGGCATCGGTGACGACACGCTGAATGGCCGGGGAGGCGTCGATAGCCTCTACGGCGGAGACGGTAACGATGCAGTGATCTATGATGCGGCTGACGCGGTGATCTCCGGCGGCAGCGGCAACGATACCCTGAATGCGTCGGCGCAGACCACGGCGCTCAATCTCGACTTGACAGCGACCTACGCTGATTTCGAAAACGCCATCGGCGGCAGCGGCGACGACACCCTTACGGGAAACAGCACCGACAATGTACTCACCGGCGGATCCGGCAACGACACGCTAAGTGGCGGATCCGGCAACGATACGCTCTATGGCGGCATCGGCAACGACACGCTGGACGGGGGAACGGGAGCGGATGTGCTCGACGGCGGAGACGGCAGCGACGTGCTGGTCTATGATGCGGCGGATACAACAGTAACCGGCGGGGATGGAACGGACCTGTGGGATGCCTCGGCGCAGACCACTGCTCTCACGCTGGATTTGGTGACCCATGCCGATTTCGAAAACGCCACGGGCGGCAGCGGCAACGACTCGCTGCTGGGGAACAGCGGCGTCAATATTCTCATCGGCGGGGCGGGGAACGACACGCTGGACGGGGGAGCGGGAACAGATAAGCTCTATGGCGGAGACGGGGACGACGTGCTGATCTATGACGCGGATCCAATCGTGTCCGGCGGAGATGGAACGGACCTGTGGGATGCGTCGGCGTATACAACGAACGTGAGTCTGTACCTGGATAGTCTCGGCGACATGGAAAACGCGACAGGCGGCAGCGGCGACGACCTGCTCAGCGGGAACGCCCTGAACAATGTTCTGCTCGGCGGCGCCGGGATGGATACTCTGAATGGCGCAGTTGGTAACGATTCATTGTGGGGTGACGCTGGGAATGACACGCTGGATGGCGGTGCAGGGAACGACACACTGATCGGCGGCGTGGGTAACGATTGGCTCGCAGGGGGCGCAGGCATCGACACATACAGTTTCACAGCGGCAGGCTTCGGCAATGACACAATTGCCGGATCAACTGAGAATAATTTGGATAAGATCGACTTTAGCTCGTTCCAGAGTACAGACGCTACTTTAGGTTCGATCGGGGATGACCTGACCATCACCATCGGCGGTGATACGGTCACTATAGCCGGTTGGAACTTGGACCCTGGGCATAAACTCAATAGTTTCACTTTCGCGAACGGGACCAAGACAACCGATGGTGCCAGTTGGTCGTCTTAAGGAAAATTAAATCATAAAGAGAAACTTGGTTAAGACACAATGCGAGAACCCGCTGAAGCTGAAGATGCTTAGCGGGTTCTTCGCTATTTTCCCAGGGAAAATGTAATCCAAAAGAGAGGAAAGATAGACCGGAGAACTTCCTTTGACGAACCCCATTGTTTTGACTTACAGAGGATTCAGTGATAAATTGTCGAATATAAAATAGTCAACTAAGAAGCTATTTCAAGCAATTGTACTTCACATATAGATTTTATCGCGTAATTCTTGCGCAGGAATTGAGAACAGCATAGTATTGAAGCGGGATTAGAGGAAAAAGAGGAAAAGAGATAGCATCAATGATTGAAGATAAGTTATCCTCCTTGAAAATCGCCATTATCCATGATTGGCTGGTGACCTATGCCGGAGCGGAGCGGGTGTTGGCGGAAATGTTGGCGTTGTATCCGACGGCGGATTTATTCTCCGTCGTTGAATTTATGCCTTCGCAAGACCGTGCTTTTTTCGGAGGGCGAACAGTCCACACGACCTTCGTGCAGCAACTGCCTGGAGCCCGTCGCCGTTACCGCTCCTATTTGCCGTTGATGCCATGGGCGGTGGAACGACTGAACCTGTCCGGTTATGATCTGGTGCTTTCTTCGTCGCATGCGGTGGCCAAGGGTGTGGTAACTCGCCCGGATCAACTCCATATTTGCTATTGCCACTCCCCGATGCGCTATGCGTGGGACATGCGGGAAGAATATCTGCGGGAAGCCGGTATGGCTTCCGGAGTCCGGGGATGGGTGGCCCGGTTGCTGCTGGAACGTCTGCGCAGGTGGGACTCGCGCAACTCCCATAATGTGAATTGTTTTATTGCCAATTCGACGTTTATTGCCGAACGCATTCGTTCCTCATACGATCGTGACTCAGCAGTGGTTTTTCCGCCGGTGGATACGGAATATTACACTCCAGATGGCGTTAAGGGAAATTTCTATCTGGCAGCGTCAAGGATGGTGCCGTACAAGCGAATGAATCTGATTGTGCAGGCTTTTTCGCGAATGCCCGGGCGACGACTGGTGGTGATCGGCGATGGGCCCCAATACGAGGCGGCTCGCGCTGTGGCTGGACCAAATGTTGAGTTCCTGGGATATCAGCCGCGGGAAGTGTTGCGGGACTATTTGCGCCAGGCGCGAGCGTTGGTGTTCGCGGCGAAGGAAGATTTCGGCATCCTGCCGGTGGAGGCGCAAGCTTGCGGTACGCCGGTAATCGCTTATGGCGCCGGCGGAGCCTTGGAAACGGTGCGAGGGCTTGGTTGCAGTGGGGTGGAAAAGCCGACAGGACTGTTTTTCTCTGAACAGGCTGAGGGTTCGATCATTGCTGCGGTGGAGACATTCGAGGCAAGGGAATCTGAATTCCGCCCGGAGTTTTGCCGGGAAAACGCACTGCGATTTGCTCCAGAGCGCTTCCGACAGGAGTACGCGAAGTATGTAGCGTCAGCGATTGCGAATTTTCCGGTCCGTGAGTTAAAATAAATGCTGTTTTCAATGGAGGGAGAGGTATTGATGAAAAAATTAAACTGGATATTGTTGATGTTATGCTTCATAGGATTAAGCTCTTTCGGCGAAGTTTCTGCTGCGCCCTTATTTGAATCGACGTTGGGAGTCAATCACCATTTCGTGATGGAGCCTGCACAGGATGAGAAGGATATCTCGGAAACTCGAAATGCTGGATTTCGCCTGATTCGTTTTGATATGATATGGGAACAGATAGAGCGGCAAAAAGGCGTCTATGATTTTCAGGTGTACGATCGTTTAATGTCGCAGATGGCGGCGAAAGGCATTCGTCCCTTGTTTATTCTGGACTATGGAAATCCTTTGTATGGGGAGCGGGCCGTGCGGACTGAGGAAGCGCGGGCGGCGTTCGCAAAGTTTGCGGCGGCGGCTGCTGCACACTTCAAAGGGAAAGGCGTCATATGGGAAATTTGGAATGAGCCGAATATTGCTCATTTTTGGCCACCGAAGCCGGAAGCGTTCGAGTATATGAAGCTGATCATCGATGCGACGACAGCCATTCGTTCGGCGGACTCGGGCGCGTATGTGATTGCCCCTGGACTTGCAGGCATCGATTTGCAATATTTGGAGGGATGTATGAAACTGGGGTTGCTCCGCTATGTGGACGCCGTTTCGGTTCATCCTTATCGGGATGCCCATCCGGAGACCGCGTTGGAGGATTTGCTGCGGGTGCAGGATCTCATCGTCAAGTATTCGCCGGATAAGGCCGTGCCCATTGTCGTGAGCGAGTGGGGGTATTCGACCTTGCATCCGGGGGTGACGGAGGAGTTTCAGGCGACCTATCTTCAGCGGATGTTCCTCGTGAATACGGTTGCCGGAGTGGAGTTTACCATTTGGTATGATTTTCGCAATGATGGGCCCGACTCACGCAGTTTTGAGCACAATTTCGGGTTGTTCCGACAGGACGGAATGCCGAAACCGGCGCTGGAAGCGGTGAAAACGATGGCGCAACAACTTTCCGGCCGACGCTATACCAGGCGGCTATTTTCCCGTTCGGAGGATTTCGTGCTGGAGTTTGTCGATGCAAAGGGAAAAGGTTGTTTCGCGGCCTGGACGATGGGCGGGGATCATGCGGTCGCGGCGCCGGGGCAAGGTGTAGTGACGCTGACACAGAAACCGCAGTTCGTGGGTTGCCGGTGAAATATAACCTGCAAAGGTGCTGGAAATCGGCTCGTTACCGTTAGGAGAAAATATTGAGAAAACATTTTTTATTGGCTTTTTGGCTTACGTTTTGTGTTCTATGGGGCGCATTGAATATCCAAAGTGGTTCCGTTTTCGCGGCAACCTCAGATATTCCTTCCTCGGCTGTTGCTTCCCCGGTTTCTGTCTGCGATGCCAAAAAATCCGCTCAGGTGATGGGGGCGGATTTCCTCTGGAGCGGAGACTGCCGGGAGGGCTTGCCGGAGGGGCGCGGAGTGGCGACCTTTAGCGACGGACGGCTGTTCGCCGGCGAGATGGCGGCAGGTCTGTTCACAGGGAATGGGACGCTGACGCTGCCGGGCGGAGAAAGATATACCGGCGAGTTTGCGGCGGGGCTGTTCCAGGGACAGGGGGTCTATACCTTCGCCAATGGCGACCGCTATGTCGGAGAGTTTCAGGCAGGACTGATGCATGGAACCGGGATTTTTCGCCTCGCGGGAAACGCAGAGCGGTATCAGGTGGAATACGTCAATGGAGAACGGGTGAAGTTCGAGGTCGAGGTGCAGGCAGTGGCGCTGCTGCAGGAACCGGTGCTGGATGGTGTGATCCCGGAGGTGCTCAGGCGGGTGGCAAAGGTGAATCAGTACATTCGGGGTTCGCTGGGACTGCAGCCGACCTACACGTCCGGACTCCGTGATCCGGCGAAGAACGGGGCGGTCGGCGGCGTGCTGCATTCTCTGCACCTGTCGGGCCGCGCGGTGGATCTTGTCGTGGACGGCATTACGCAGCCACAGGAAGAACTGGTGGCTGCGTATGCCGATCAGCAGGGACTGTGGGCGCTGTGGCATGGTGAGGGCGACAACTATCATCTGCATCTGCAGTGGAATGAGGAGTAGAGAGTTTTCGCACTGACTGACTCCAAGAAAGCATCCCAAAAATGAAGGGGTGCTTTTATGCCGACCCATTAATTTGGCGAGAAAAACTTTTCGAATTTCCACATAGTATGTCGGCAGGAATTCGACATACTATGTGGAAATGTGTTTTTATCCGAGACAAGGAGGTGGTGCGTGTGAGCGAAGAAATTCGGCGGCGGATACAGGCCGAAGAGTTCGATTATCAGAGTCTCCTCGACAGTCTGAAAGAGTATGCGCGACCACGGGACAAGATCACGGGTTTGCTTCGCAACGGAGATATCATCCGCGTCAAAAAAGGGTTATATATCTTTGGCGAAAAATATCGCCGGCGTCCTTACTCCCGTGAAGTGCTGGCCAATTTGATCTACGGGCCGTCCTATATTTCTCTGGAATACGCCCTGCATTATCATGGCTTGATTCCGGAGCGGGCTGAGACCGTGACTTCGGTCACGAGTGGCAGGAGCCGCCGTTTTTCGACGCCGGTCGGGCTTTTTACTTATTGGGGAATTCCTCAGGGAGCTTTCCGGCTCGGTATGGACCAGTTTGAAGTCGGAAGGGACCAATTTTTCCTGATGGCCGGGCCGGAAAAGGCCTTGTGTGACAAAATTCAGCAGGACCGGGGTGCGACCGGAGGCGCGTCGGCTGAGCTGCAGGAATATATCGTGGGTCAGCTCCGCGTCGATATCGAAGTGCTGGCGACTCTGGATGCGGATCGAATCGAAGCGGTCGGCCAGGGCTATCGTTCCCGGAAGCTGCTGGGGCTGGCGCTGTGGGTTGCGCAGCTGCAACGCGAAAGAACGGGTGATCGAGATGAATGATGCGGTTGGGCGGATGCTGGCGCGGTACGAGCGAAAAACGTCGGAGGATTCGGTGCGTGCGCTGCGGGAAATTTTGCAGGAAATCGCACTCCTTGGACTGTGGCGGAGCAAGTTTTTTGACAAAGCGGCCTTTTACGGTGGAACGGCCCTGCGCTTATTGTATGGCTTGGACCGGTTCTCGGAAGATCTGGATTTTTCGTTGCTGAAGCCGTCGTCAACCTTTGAGCTTGCTCGCTATGGAGATGCGCTCAGAGCCGAATTGGGTGCGTTCGGTTTTGATGTCCGGTTTGAGGCACGAGCGGTCCGGACGGAGCGAGCGGTGCAGTCTGCTTTTCTGAAAGCTGATACTTTGCAGCAGATGTTGGTCATCGATGCCGGCGGATCCGTGTTGTCTGGCGTGCCGCGAGGACAAGTGCTCAAGATCAAACTGGAGGTGGATACCGACCCACCTCCGGGGTTTGCCACGCAGGTGCGTTATCTGCTGCAACCGGTGGCATTCCCGGTGCGCATCTATGAGTTGCCCGATCTATTCGCAGGCAAGATGCATGCGGTGTTGTGCCGGAGGTGGAAGGACCGGGTCAAAGGTCGTGATTGGTACGATCTGGTGTGGTATGTGACCCATCATCCGCATCTTCACCTGGGGCATTTGGAGCAGCGGATGCGTCAGAGCGGTCATTGGCAGGGGGAAGGGCCTCTAACGGAGGAAAGCTTCTTTGGTTTGCTGGAGAATGCGATTGACACGCTGAATGTGGAACAAGCGCGCAAAGAGGTCGAGGTTTTCGTTCGCGACCCCGGCGGTCTCACCGTTTGGTCCCGGGATTTTTTCCATGATATCGTGCGTCGGATTATTGTGGACCAGTGATGCGGTGGACCGGTGACAGGCACCGCGATTTCTTACATTTCTGACAGATAATGGAGATGAAGCTAAATGATCTATGCGATAAAATTTCTCTACTCCTGGGTTCTCCCTCCGGCCTGCTTCGTTGTGGCGCTGGTGTGGCTGGCGTGGCGGCTGCGGCGGAAGTCGTGGGGTCTGGCGGGAATGACCTGTGTGATTGCCGCTCTGATGTATGCGGCGTCGATTCAGCCGGTTTCCGAAGCGCTGCTGCGACCGCTGGAATATCGACATCCTTTGCCGCTACAGGTGGAGGGGGACTCGATCATTCTCCTGGGCGGCGGCAGTATGGCGGACGTGCCGATGCCGGAGGGTTGGGTAGGACAGGTGGGTGATGTGCCGGCGCAGCGGATCATTGGCGCCTATGTGCTGCACCGCCGGACGGGTTGGCCGGTTGTGACTTCGGGCGGAGAGGTGTTCCGTGGCGATGGCCGGGAAGCGGTCGTGATGCGGGACATCCTGGTCAGCCTCGGGATGGCGCCCGACAAGGTTTTATTGGAAGACCGCAGCCTGAATACGACCGAGAATGCGATTTTTTCCGCCGAGATACTCAAAGCACGCGGCCTGTCCCGGCCGGTGCTGGTGACATCCGCCTTTCATATGGCGCGTTCGGTGGAGGAGTTCAAACAGGCCGGGGTAGTGGCGACGCCGTATCCAGTGGGATATTATGTGCCACGGGGTTCCTACTGGAATGCCACCAGCTGGGTGCCATCAGGGTCAGCGTTGCGGGGAACCAGTATCGCGCTGAAAGAGTATCTGGGGCTGGCTGCACTGAAAGTTCGCAGCGGAAGCCGGTGACAGGCACCGCGATCTCTGACATATTTTACAAATGATGGATGAAGAGGACGGCTGGAATTTATTTGTTGAGCTTTATCTCGGATTCAAGTTATAATATTAACAGGACACATGAACACGAGGATGGGCTTCGTGTTTTTTCTTGCTGCATGATTACGATAGGAAAGGGTTGAAAATGAAAGCTTATATTAAAGGGATTTCCACCTATGTACCCCGTCAGATCGAATATAATGATGCCGACTCCCGGATTACAAAGAAAACAGGGATCTACGAACGGCATATTGCGGCGCCGGACGAATGCTCCTCGGATATGGCTGTTTGCGCCGCAGAAAATTTATTTTCGGATTATGGCATTGATCGTTCAAAAATAGATTTCATTATTTTGTGCACACAGTCGCCTGATTATTTTCTGCCGACGACGGCTTGCCTGTTGCAGCACCGTTTGGGGATATCCCGGAATTGCGGCGCGTTTGATTTGAACCTGGGCTGTTCAGGCTATATTTTTGGCTTGTCTGTCGCCAAAGGGCTGTTGGAAACGGGCCAGGCGAAGCATGTGTTGTTGTTGACGGCGGAAACCTACAGCAAATGGACCCATCCGCAAGACGCAGCAGCTCGGGCGATCTTCGGCGACGCGGCGACAGCGACGCTTCTCGAGGTGGAAGATACGGCGCAGGACGGACTGCGTGCCTTTGTTTTCGGGACGGATGGATCCGGAGGCCCCGATATCATCGTGCCGGTCGGGGGAATGCGCGAACCGGGTGGCGCGACTGCCGAAATCGAAACTGTTGATTCGGCCGGCAACAAAAGAACCAATTACAATCTCTATATGAATGGGCGATCGGTCATTTCTTTTGCTCAGGATGTGGTTCCCAAGACCTTGAAAAAAGTGCTGGAAGCCGCAGGTCTGAAGCGGGAAGACGTCGACTATTATGTTTTTCATCAGGCGAATCGGTTCATGTTGGAGTCGATTCAGCACAAATGCAAACTGAACGACCTGCCTTTCTGGAATAAGCCGGATCGGTATGGGAACACCGTTTCCAGCACGATCCCGCTGGCGCTGGCTGAAATTCTGCAGTCCGTGGATGCAACCACCCTGAAAAAGGTAGTGTCCATCGGGTTCGGCGTCGGATTGTCGTGGGCAGGCTGCGTTCTGGACCTGTCTCGGACTTGGAAGAAAGCAACAAAATAGTCCGAGTAAAGACGAGTGACGGGATCTCCGTCGGGGTTTGTATGAGAAAACAGGAGGTGTGAAAGATAGATTTCACACCTCCTGTTTAAATTTTTCTGACAGTTGCCCCGCGACTTTCATTACACCCGTTTTGCGATTTCTTCTGCCGCCCGGACCACTTCGCCTGCATCGATGTGCAGCAGGCAGGTGAAGCGGGGGCAGGTTTCCTTCACACAGGGGCCGGTGCACTCGTAATTCGTGGGTCGGATGATGCGGGATCCGGCAATGGCTGGCCGCCAGCGGGCCGGTATGTCGGAGCGCAGGGGGAATATGGAGACGACCGGGACGCCGAGGGCGGCGGCCAGGTGGCCGGTTCCGGTGTCCGGGCAGATGAAGACGTTCATGCGTTCGAGAACGGCAGCCGTCTCGCGCAGCGAACAGACGCCGGCAAGGTCGAAGATCAGGGGGGGGCGGGCGTGTGTATCCGCACGATCGGTTTCTACCGGCTGTTGAGCTTGCGCCAGTTCCCGCACTCTGGCGGTGAGCGGATTTTCGCTGGCGGTGCCTGTCAGTACGACGTCGAACCCTTTGCGCATCATTCCGGCGGCGATATCTGCGAAGCGGTCGATGGGCCAGCGCTGTTCGTCCACCGCCAGACCTTTGCAGATATGGAGGCCGCAGACCGGCCGTTCGCCCAAGATGCCGACGCTTGGCAAAAAGGCGGCGGCCGTTGCTTTTTCCTGTGGGGTGGTGATGACGACAGGCAAGAGGTCAGACGGAGTCTCGCAGCCGATGGCGCGGGCGTAGTCGAGCTGGATGTCCGTCCAGTGGCTGGTGATGTCGCCGTATACGGAGCGCACCCGAACCGGGTGGGTGAAGAGAAAACTGTAGGTGAGACGACCGCCCTGTCCGACGCGGGTCGGGATACCGGCGAGCGCAGTGAGCCACGCATGAGAGCTGACCGACCAAGGAACGAGGACGGTGTCGAAGTGTTCGGCGTGGAGCCACCGGGCTTTGGTCAAAAGCGAGGCGGAGGGGTCAAGGTCGAGGCAGGCGTCAATGAACGGGTGATGCTCGAGCAGCGCCGCGAAGCGCTGATTCGGCCAAAAAGTTACGCGGCAGCCGGGGTAGCAGCGGTGCATAGCTTCCGCCAAAACCGAAGACAGCAGCAGGTCGCCCATGCCGCCATGCGTGTGGATGATGAGAATGTTTTGATGCGGTGCAGATTTTCGACTCAAGTGCAGATTCCCCCCGCCCCGGATAAATTTTTACTGAAAACTCTTGGAAAATTATATCACAGGAAGCTGAGTAGGGGCATTAATTTATCGCCGGTATGGAAAAACTGGCAGGAAATATGGGACAACTTGACGAAATAAAATACGTTATAAGTCGTGGCCGGATGTATATTGGCTGCATATTCAATGAATAAATCGCAGCAAAAAAGATGACGGAGAGGAATTGATTCCGATGAAAATTATTTTGCTTGCTGGCGGCGGCGGCACCCGCCTGTTCCCGCTTTCCCGTGCGCGGTTCCCGAAACAGTTTTTGAAAGTGACCGGCGCAGAGTCCCTGTTTGTCCAGACCGTGCAGCGGTTTTTGGCCGTAACGGAGGCGAAAAATCTCGTTGTCATCACCAATCAGATGCACGAATATTTGGTGAAGTCTGAACTCGCTTCCTGCGGAGCTTCGGAGGCGCAGGTGGCACTGGAGCCGGCAGGTCGCAACACCGCCCCGGCCATCGCTTTGGCGGCTGCTTTTTGCCGTGACAAACTGGGGGTCGCCGATTCAGAAGTGCTATTCGTCACTCCCTGCGACCATGTGATCCGCCCGGTTGACGTATTCGCCGCCGGAGTGCTGGAAGCCGTGAAACTGGCGGAGACAGGCAGTATTGTGACGTTCGGCGTGAAGCCGTCCTCGCCTGAGACTGGCTACGGCTACATTCAGGCCGGTGATTCTTTCAACGGGGCGTTCGTGGTGAATTCCTTCCGCGAGAAACCCGACCGTGAGACAGCCGAGAAGTATGTGGCGGCAGGAAATTATTACTGGAACTCCGGCATGTTCGCCTTCACGATGGGACGGTTTTTGCAGGAACTGGCCGCGCAACAGCCTGCCATCAGCGCATTGACAGCCCAACCGGTGGAGACGGTGCTGGAGCAGTTCGAGCAGATGCCTGATGTGTCGATCGACTACGGTATCATGGAGAAGGCGGCCGATGTACTCGTCATCCCTCTGGCGGCTTACTGGAACGACATTGGATCCTGGGACGCGATCTACGATGTGCTGGGCAAGGATGAAGCCGGCAATGCGGTACAAGGCGACTGCATCAATATTGATTGCAACAATACGCTAATGCTGTCGCACCGACACCTGGTAGCCGGCATTGGGCTGGAAGACATGATTGTCATCGAGACGGCGGATGCTATCCTGGTGGCGAAAAAAGGCGAGTCGCAGAAAGTGAAGGATGTGGTGGCGCGGCTGAAAGCCAAAGGACGGCGTGAGGCCAGCGAGCATCTGACTGATTATCGACCATGGGGCAACTACACAATTCTGGGCGAAGGGCCTGACTACAAGATCAAGCGGATTGTCGTGAATCCAGCTCAGGTGCTGAGCCTACAAATGCACCATCATCGCAGCGAACACTGGGTGGTGGTCAGCGGGACCGCGCTGGTGACGATCGGCGATCGGGAACAACTGGTGTGCGATGATGAAAGTGTGTTCGTGCCGCAGACGGTGAAGCATCGACTGGCCAATCCGGGCAAGGTGCCCCTGGTCCTCATCGAGGTGCAGAGCGGCCGCTATCTGGGAGAAGACGACATCGTGCGTTTCGAGGACGTTTACGGCCGTGCAGGCCGGTGACAGGCACCGGGATCTCTGACATTTTTGAGAGAATTAGGGAGGTTGGCTCATGGCTAAGATAAAATTCGGGACTGACGGCTGGCGAGGAGTGATCAGCGAGGACTACACATTCGCCAATGTGCGGCTGGTGGCGGCGGGCATCGCGGAATGGGTGAGACGCCGTGAGGAGCAGTCCAAGGGGATCGTGGTCGGCTATGATGCGCGATTCCTGTCGGCGAAGTACGCGCAGGACTGTGCGGCGGTGCTGGCGGATGAGGGCATCAAGGTGTGGCTATCCTCGGAGATGCTGTCGAGCCCGGCGTTGACCTGGCAGGTGAAGGATCGCAAAGCGGCAGGCGGCGTGATGATCACCGCGAGCCACAACCCGCCGGAGTATAACGGGCTGAAGTTCAAGGCCTCTTTCGGCGGTTCTGCGCCGCCGGAGCTGGTGGCGGAGATTGAATCCTGCGTGAGCCGGCTGGAAGGCGAGAAGACGGTCGTGCCGAAAATACCGCTGCCGGCGTCGGTGGAAAAGTATTCGGCGCAAAAGTCTTATCTCGATCATGTGCGGCAGATGCTAGATCCCGAGATCCTGATGACGTTCAAGGACAAAATCGTATTCGACGTGATGCACGGTTCGGCGCAAGGGTATGCGGCCGACCTGGCGGAGACGTACGGTCTGAATCTCACCGAAGTCCGCAGCAGCTATGATCCGATGTTCGGCGGCGTGAATCCGGAGCCGATCGAGAAGAATCTGGATGCTCTGCGGCAGGCGGTGCTGGAGCAAAAAGCGTATATCGGGCTGGCCACGGATGGGGATGGCGACCGCATCGGCGCCATTGATTCGGATGGCCGCTACATTACTCCCTACCAGATTCTGTGTCTGCTGCTGAAATATTTGGTTGAAAAACGCGGCCTCAGGGGAATCGTGGTGCAGACGCTGACAATGTCGGAGCAAGTGAAGCGCCTGTGCGAAAAATACGAGCTGCAGACGCGCCAGACTCCGGTCGGATTCAAGTATGTGGCGGAGCTGATGCTGAAAGAGAATGTCCTGATCGGCGGCGAGGAGTCCGGCGGTCTGTCGGTCAAAGGCTATATTCCGGAACGTGATGGTATCCTGCTTGGCTTTTTGCTGATCGAAACAGCGGCAGCTTACGGCAAGACATTGGGACAGTTGCTTGACGAGATGTCGGCCGAACTGGGCAGTTTCTTCTATGACCGGCGGGATCTGCATTTGGACATGGCGCGCAAGGAACGCCTGATGAGCGCCCTGGAAAGCGCGGCGCCCCAGGCAATCGGCGGCAAGCCGGTGCTGGCGGTGACGGTCGGGGATGGAACGAAGCTGGAGTTTGCCGATGGCTGGGTGATTTTCCGGGGATCGGGCACCGAGCCGATCGTGCGTGTTTATTGCGAGGCGCAGAGCAGCGAGGCGGTGCAGCAAATTTTGAAAGGGGCGGTGGAACATGCAGAAAAAGCCTAGTATTCGAACGGCGGTCATTCCGGCGGCGGGACTCGGGACACGTTTTTTGCCTGCGACCAAGGCACAACCCAAAGAAATGCTGCCGATCGTGGACAAGCCCTGTATCCAGTACATTATTGAAGAAGCGATCGATTCGGGCATTGAGGATATCCTGATCATCACCGGCCGCAACAAACGCGCCATCGAAGACCACTTCGACCGCGCGATCGAGCTGGAAATGACGCTGAAGGCCCAGGGGAAATATGATTTACTCGGACTGGTGCAGGAACTCTCGCGAGTGACGATTCACTACGTGCGGCAGAAGGAGCCGAAGGGTCTGGGGCACGCAGTGCTCTGCGCCAAGCATTTCGTCGGCGACGAACCGTTCGCGGTGCTGCTGGGCGATGATATCATGGACGCCGAAGTGCCGGTGCTGAAACAGCTGATGGATGTTTACGACAGCTGCGGCGGCAGTGTGTTGGGCGTACAGGAAGTGCCGAAAGACCGGGTGTCGAGCTATGGCGTGGTGAAGCCGACTGCGGTGAGTGAGCGCCTGTGGCGGGCCGATGATCTGGTGGAGAAACCCTCGATCGAGGAAGCTCCGTCCCGACTCGCGGTGCTCGGACGCTATATCATTTCTCCGAAAATCTTCGGGATTCTGGAGAAGACCGAGCCAGGTCGGGGCGGCGAGATTCAGCTGACCGATGCGCTGAAGAAGCTTTCGGAGATCGAGCCGGTCTATGCCTATGAATTTGAAGGGCGCCGCTACGATGTGGGCGACAAGCAGGGATTCCTCGAGGCGACGGTGGACTTCGCCCTCAAGCGTCCTGATCTGCGTGATCCGTTCCTGCGCTTTCTGATGAAAACCGTTGGCCGGGAAACCGACCTATGAATGTGGGGGGAAGGGGTGACAGGCACCGACAATCCTCCCTTTTATGGATATGTATGTAAAAAAAGTCGAGCTTTGGCGTAACGAAAGAAGTGGCGCATATGCCTCGGATGGCCAGGTCCATATGTGATGGATTTATTTATCACGTATTGAATCGGGGAAATAATCGGGAAGCTGTTTTCCAAACAAATCAGGATTATGTAGACTTCCTGGATTTAATGCAATCGGCGCAAGAAAAATTCCCAGTGCGGGTATTGGCCTACAGTTTGATGCCCAACCATTTTCATTTTGTGTTATGGCCGATGGAGGCAGACAATATGTCCCGTGGTATGCACTGGCTTTTGTCTACGCATTCGCATCGGTATCGGGAAAAATATGAGAGTGTCGGGCATGTATGGCAGGGAAGATATAAATCGCTGCTGGTCAAAGATGATGCTCAGATGTTTACTCTGATGCGTTATGTTGAGGCCAATCCAGTGCGGGCCGGATTGTGTAAATCCTGCGATGACTGGCGGTGGTCGTCTGCGCATGAGCGAAGGCTCCCGAGTCCTGCGTGGTCGATATTGTCGCAACCACCTATTGAATTGCCGCTTGATTGGATCAACTATGTGAATGCTTCGGTGCAAGAAGACGAAAAAAAACCGGTGACAGGCACCGGAAAGTAATTATAGCTTTTTGCGCTTGCGGCGGGCCCAGTTCCTGGCGCGTTCCAGAGTGTCGAGGCACAGTTCACGGGTTGCAACTCGGCGCAGGTATTTCCAGTCGATTTCTTCATAGTGTGCAACCATCATGAAGCGCACCCATTCCTCGGACCCGTCAGCCCAGTATTTTGCGGCGAGCGTGCGGTCAATCAAGATATCTTCCAAAGAGAGCAGATAAGCTGTGTGTCCATTCGGCAACTCAACTGGTTGAACTCTTTTCCAGTCGCCGGCCAGAGGCCCTTTAGGAAATTCAACGATGATAGCGGGATTTTCGGGCAGATACCAGGTCCCAGCATCGTTTTTAAAGCCCAGACCGGTCATTACATCTTTAATAAATTCCGGGTCTTCCACGATAAGATCGATGTCACGGGTGGTGTAGCTTCCCATCGTGTAAAATTCAACTGCAGCCCCGCCCACAACGACAGGGAAAACGCCAAACGGTTTGAACGCGTCGGCAATAATGCCCGAGACTGTGAGTTGTTGTTCTAAAATTGACTTTTCCTGCGGCAAGTCGTGCAGAAGTTGTTTGAGTTCGTCCATTATTCCTCCCAATGCAGCCGATAACCGACAGGGGAGAGTTTCACCAACCGACCGGAGCGTTTGGCCTCTAGAACTGCCCAAACGACTGCCCTGCACAACGCCAACGTTTCGCTAGGTTTTCGAGGTTTCACACGTGGCTTTTTTTCAGGAACAACAATGGAGGCCGCGCGAAGTCCGACCGTTTTGCAGCGAGTTTGTTCCATTGCAGTTTTTAGATCAATCGGCTGTTTCATCATCATCACCCAAATTTATTATACTTCAATGGCTGCCGCAACGAAAGTGCGCAGCCGGTGACAGGCACCGGGAATCCTTCCTTTTATGGAAGAAAGTAGAATTTGCGAGGCGATTGTATGAAGGTATTGGTGACGGGTGGGGCTGGGTATATCGGCTCTCACGCGGTACATGAGTTGAAGGCGTCGGGGCATGATGTCGTGGTGTTCGACAGTCTGGTGAAGGGCCATCGAGCCGCTGTGCCGGCTGGAGTTCCTTTCGTCCAGGGCGATATCCGCGATGCGGCGCTGTTGGCGGAGACGTTCGCGAAATTTCCGATCGATGCGGTAATGCACTTCGCAGCGGCGAGCGAAGTCGGCGAGTCGATGGTGAATCCCGCGAAATATTACCGGGACAATGTGGCAGCGACGCTGTCGCTCCTGGAATCATTGAACCAGGCGAATATCAAAAAAATCGTGTTCTCGTCGACGGCGGCGGTTTACGGTGAACCGGAATCCTGTCCGATCCGCGAGGATGCAGCGCTAAGGCCGACGAACGTTTATGGACGGACCAAACTGATCATTGAGGGAATGTTGGCGGATTTCGCGATGGCCTACGGATTTTCGTATGTCGTTCTGCGCTATTTCAATGCGGCAGGCGCACTGCCGGCGGGCGGCGTGGGCGAAGACCATACTCCAGAGAGCCACCTGATCCCGCTGATCCTGCAGACTGCCCTTGGCCAGCGCACCGCGATCTCGATGTACGGTACCGATTACCCGACGCCGGACGGCACCTGCATCCGGGATTACATCCATGTGACGGATCTGGCGAGCGCCCATGTGCTGGCGATCGAGCATCTGCTGGCTGGCGGTGAGTCGCGGACTTATAATCTCGGCTCGCAGACCGGATTTTCGGTGCGGGAAGTGATCGATAAAGCCAAGAAAATCACCGGCGTTGATTTCCCGGTGGTGGAGGCCGCGCGCCGCGCCGGCGACCCTGCCGTACTGGTGGCGTCTTCGGCGAAGTTCCAGCAGGATTTCAACTGGCGGATGCGTTACAGCGATGTCGACACGATCCTGCGCACAGCCTGGGACTGGCACCGCAGCCATCCGGGTGGATACGGCGACAAATAATAAATTCCGCATCGAGCGTCCCTTTTCCCGTTACCCTTCTCAGTGTTTTTTATACTGATGAATATGGAGGTGCGTCCCATGTCTGATACAACCTTGCAACTGCCTTCCGGCTTCACGTTTGATTATGAAAACCTGTTTGGCGAAGGGAAAGTCACACCCGCTGAAATCGACGCCCTTGTGGACCGGATTGGCGCTGCACACCAGGGGATCGTCCACATGCGATCGACCGGCGAAGTGAAGGCCCATCTGTCCAAAGACGGCACGCCGGAGAAGGTGCTGTTCACCCAGCTGCCTTACGTTGAAGACGGCCATCTCAATTCGCCAGCCTCTATCGCCCGGCTGAAAGAATTCGGCGCTTCGCTGCGCAACAAGGTGGATGCCGTCGTTTCGTTCGGCATCGGTGGTTCCTACCTCGGCAACAAAGTGCTGTTCGACATGCACTGCGGCGAGTTCTGGAATCTGCAGTCCGAGTCTGACCGCGGCGGCTGGCCCAAGCTTTATTTCTCGGGAAATAATCTGGACCCACGGCGCACCGGCGAGCTCCTGGCGCAGCTGGAACGGGAGGCGCGTCTGAAGGGACAGCACCACCCGAGTCAGTTGTATCGAGTCTGCCTCGTCGTGATCTCCAAATCGGGTTCGACGATTGAAACAACGGCAAACTTCATGGTTCTCTATGATGCTTTGCGTCGCCTTACTCCTCCGATTGAAGTAAAGGTGGTCGCCGTAACTGACCCGGCCGAGGGCCCGCACGAGACCGTGCTGCACCGGTTGGCCCGCACGCATGGTTGGCCGACGTTCTCTGTGCCGGACGGCGTAGGGGGACGATTCAGCATCTTTGCTGAAGTTGGTTTGATCACCGCTGCCTGTATCGGGTTCGACATCGATGCTTTCCTGGGTGGCGCACGGGCGATGGACGAGGCCTGCCAGACACCAGATGTTTACAAAAACCCGGCCCTGCTGGGCGCCGTGCTGAAATATCTCGCTTCGGAAAACCACGGGCGGCATCTCGAAGTTTTCATGCCCTATGCGGATTATCTGAAATCCGTTTCCGAGTGGTACATCCAGCTGCTGGCCGAGTCGCTAGGCAAGCGGACGGACCGCGAAGGGCGGCCTGTATACTACGGCCGCACTCCCATCGTGGCTGTCGGAACGACGGATATGCACGCCCAGACGCAGCAGCACCAGGACGGCGCTCGCGACAAAGTCGTCCAGTTCCTCCGAATCAAGGACTGGGGCAAGGATATCACGGTGCCGGATGTGTTCCCGAGCGAGGCGTCAGTCGCCAAATTCGCCGGAATCTCACTCGCTGCGGCGCTGGAAGTGGCGCGGGAATCGAACGCCGAAGCCTTGGCTGCGGATGGCCGCTTTAGCGCCGTGTTCACCTTGCCGAAACTGTCGGCGTTCCATCTCGGTGAGCTTCTTTATCTATTGGCGCTGTCGGTTGCCTATGAAGGGGAACTGGCTGACGTGGACGCCTACGATCAGCCTGGCGTGGAAGCCTACAAAAAAATCATGGGTCCGAAGATCGCGAAACTGAAATAAAAATCGGGCTTGACGACGGCGGATGTTTCGATGCGATGCATAAAATAATCCACAAAATACAGGAGTTTTCCTCTTATGGTTGAATAAGTATTTTAAAGTATATACAATATCTATTATCGACAGTTCCACAAAGGGGATATGCCACAGGTATGAAAGATAGCAAGAAAAGACTGTTCCTCATTGTCCTAGTGGGTGTGGCGGCGATTGCCGCGGCGCTGCTGCTATATGAACCCAGCACCCCGACGCCGGTGGCAGCGCCAGATCCCGTTGTCCCGGCAGCCGCGACTCCTGTTGGAAAGCCAGGCACGAGTGTCATTAATACGAGCACACCGATGATGCCGCAAGGAACCTCAACAGTTGGCCAGGTGACGCGCGATATTTTTTCGCCGCCTGCCGAGTATGCGGCGTTGTTGGCAGTTTCCAGCAGCAATCCTCCTAACGGCGCTTCGCCGACCAAAGGGGGGCAAGCTTTTAGCGCCGGACCGTTGCCGAAGCTGACCGGTGTCATCGTCGGAGAAGGTTCCCGGGTGGCTATCCTCAGACAGGGAACCATTAGCCGCTCCTATCGGGTTGGTGAATCGGCTGGTTCCTACAGGGTCGCCTCCATCGGCGGCAACTCCGTGACGCTCGAAGGCCCCTCAGGGACCAAAGTATTAACGATGGGACAGTGATGAAATGAATTCAGGCTTCAAAAGGTGGAAAATGATTCTTTGTGTGGCCTGTTTCGTCGGGCTGCTGTCAACGGGAGCTACGGCGTTCGCTTACGCGTATAGTCCGATGGTTTCGATGTCCGTAGTGGATGCCGATGTTCGGGATGTGCTGACGGGATTGGCGTCAATCGGCAGGGTCAATGTGGTTATCGATGATGCTGTCACCGGCCGCATCAGCGTCGATTTCAAGAACATTCCCTTTGATTCGGCGTTGGAAATTATTACGAAGACAAAGGGTCTCAGTCTCTATCGGACAGGCAATGTCCTCGTTTTTTCCACTCAGGAGAAGATGGAGAAAGGGTTTAGTCAGGCGAACGTTTTCACGCTGAAATATGCCAGGGCTGACCATATCAAGAACATCATCGTCGGCGGCGGCAAGAGCGACAGTGAATTCGCGGTGGAGAACCCCGGGGCCAGCAGCGGATCGGATGCCGGGACCCTGAAAACGACGGCCGGCGGAGCGACCGCTTCCAGCGCCAACAGCTCAGGCATCAAGGGACTGGTCATCAATACCGACGCCTCGACCAACTCGATCATCGCTTACGGTGCGCCGGAACAGATAGAGAAAGTAAGGCAGCTGCTCAAAGAACTGGACGTTCCCTACCAACAGATTTTGTTGGAAGCCCAGGTGATCAACCTTTCCAAATCGGCATCCAAGGAACTGGGGATCGACTGGACTTGGGGCACGGTATCCCAGACGCAACCCGAATCCTCCTCTTCAAGCAGTTCAACAACCGTTGCCTCGCTCCCTATTGCAGTTTTTACGGCTGGCGATGGGAAACAATATACTTTCGGTCTTAGCGGCGTCACGGCCAAGATCAATGCGCTCATTACCAACGGAGATGCCAAAATCCTGGCGCGACCGAACGTCATGACGTTCAATGGCAACAAGGCGACCATCTTTATCGGCGACCAGTTGCCGATCGTTACGCCGACCACCACCAATGGAACAACTACCAATACCACAACTTACAAGAATGCCGGCATTACTTTGGCCTACGTGCCTCGCATCAACGAGGACGAGAACATCACCGCCAGCGTTTTTGTCGAAGTGTCCATTCCCAGTAAAGTCGTAATATCCGGCACGACGGCCTACGAGATCAAGACCCGTTCGGCGCAGACGAACGTACGGATGAAGGATGGCGCCACGTTGGTAATCGGCGGATTGATTTCCACTTCTGATATCAAAGGTGTCAACAAGGTCCCTTTCCTCGGCGACCTGCCGATTCTCGGCAAACTGTTCCAAAGCGTGACTTCAACCAAGGATGAAACAGAAGTTGTGATCTTTTTGAAAGCAAAAATCGTGAAATAGCGGATGGGAGGAGTGGGCAACATGCCAATTCGTATTCTCATCGCGGATGATCATCCTTTGTTGCGCCAGGGTATTAGAAACTTTTTGTCATTGGAACCAGACTTTGAGATCGTCGGGGAGGCTGCCGACGGGGAAGAAGCAGTCACCCAGGCTATCGCGCTGCGCCCGGACCTGCTGCTGCTCGACATCAACATGCCCAAGGCGACCGGCATTGAGGTGGCTGCCAAGCTGCGGGAACTGTGCCCGGAGATCAGGATCCTGGCGTTGACGATTCACGACGATGAAAACTATATGATGAAAATGATCCAGAGCGGCGCGGCCGGATACCTGCTGAAAGATGTGGAGCCTTCGATGATGGTGCAGGCGATCCGACGGGTGCATGCCGGAGAATCTTATGTCGAGCCTTCCCTCACCAAGAAGTTGTTTCGCGGTATTACCAGCCAGGAAGAGCAGAAGTTGGCGCCTTCGCCACCGGGTACACTCGATAGCGACCGATTGTCCGTCCGAGAAATCGAGGTGTTGCGGCTCGTCGGCAAAGGCATGAGCAATGCGGAGATTGCCCGCGAATTGTTTCTCAGCGAAAAAACGGTCAAAAACCATCTGACGAATATTTTTCGCAAGATTCAAGTGACGGATCGGACGCAGGCGGTGTTGTTCGCCATCAAACACAAGATCGTATATGTGGAATAAAATAAAAAAAGACCGGAGGGTTTTCATCCTCCGGTTTTGACTATAACGCTGGTAAAACTTTAGGATCGGACCAGTGTGCTGAGGCAATAAACGCCGTAAAGCGTTGCGAGTCCCAGAATTCCGAATAATAAGCGGGTCCCTGTTCTGTCTCTGCGCACGATGGCGCGGTTCCGGTGGTAATGGTAGGAATACATGCATTCTTTCATGATGCGGGCTGGCTCCTTCTTCTTTCCTGAAATATGTTTGGGGCATATCACACGCTTTATTAGATACGATATAATTATCGAAAATCCTGCTGATAAAAATAATAATTATTTCATTGGCAGACGAAGAAATCGGAGAGAAACGTAACGATGGATACATTGGCCGGAGTGGTCGAAAATATAACCTTTCAGGGGCAGGACGAATATGTCGTGTTTCGGCTGAAAACAGAGCAGGGGATGGTAGTGGTGGCGGGGCGCGTGGGAGCGCCGCTGCCAGGTGAAGAGATCGAAGTATCCGGTACGTGGACGGTTCATGCGAAGTATGGACGGCAGTTCCGCGGCGAAGGGATGCGCCGTATCCTGCCTGCAACGCTGCCTGCCATCGAACGTTTCCTCGGCTCAGGGGCTGTGAAGGGGATCGGACCGGCCATGGCGGCTCGCATGGTGGCCCGGTTCGGCTTGAAGACTCTCGATATCCTCGAGCGGGAGCCGCGGCATCTGCTGGAGATCGAAGGGATCGGACCCAAGAAACTGGCAATGATCGTGGAATCTTTTTCTTCGAAGGCGGAGCTGCGGGATCTGATGTTCTTCCTCGAGTCCCACGGGATTCCCGGCGCGTACGCCCGCAGAATCCACACGGTGTACGGCGAGGAAGCCGTGCCGGTGATCGAGCAGGATCCGTATCGGCTGGCGGAAGAGGTCGACGGCATCGGATTTCGCATCGCGGACCGGATCGCACTAGCCTGCGGCGCCCAGGCGGAGGATTTCGCCCGGATCGCGGCGGGAATCCGTTATGCGCTGCTTGGCACGGCGGATACCGGCCACACCTGTGTGCCGGAGGATGTGCTCGTGCAGGCGGCGGTGAAAGAGCTGGGCTGCGATAGTTATTCCGTGGCGGAAGTTTTGTCCCAGCTGCTGCGGCAGGGAACGATCGCCAAGGAAGATGCGCGCGGCGGCACGCTGATTTATCCTGATCATCTGTATCACGCGGAACGCCAGGTGGCGGCGCGCCTGCTCAAACTGCGCGATTCGGCGAAACAACTGAAAGAAGCGGATGTCGCGGCGATGACGGAGAAGTTCGAACGGGAGAAGGGAATCCAGCTGGCTGAAGCGCAGCGCGAGGCGGTGCGGGCGGCAAGCAGCCACGGCGTGCTGGTCATGACAGGCGGACCGGGCACAGGCAAAACGACGACAGTGCAGGCCGTGCTGAACGTGCTGTCGATGCAGGGCTGCAAGATCGTGCTGGCCGCGCCGACGGGCCGTGCCGCCAAAAGGCTGTCGGAGGCGACAGGGCGCGAAGCGTTGACGGTGCACCGACTGTTGGAAGCGGCAGGGTCGCGCGGTGGGCGGGCGGTGTTTGGAAGGGGCGAAGAAAACCCGATCGATGCTGACGTGATCATCGTGGACGAAGTTTCGATGATGGATATTCTCTTAATGTATTATCTGCTGCGGGCGACGCCGAACGGCTGCCGCATCGTACTCGTGGGCGACGTCGATCAGCTGCCGGCGGTGGGACCGGGTTCGGTGCTGAAGGATATTATCCGGTCAGAGACGACACCGGTGGTGCGCCTGACCGAGATCTTCCGTCAGGCGGGGCAAAGTCCGATCGTGGTGAATGCGCATCGGATCAATCGGGGACAGTTTCCGGATGTGCGGACGACCCGCGATTTTCAGCTGCGGGAAGTGGAGAATGATGAAGCGGCGGCGGCGCTGGTCGTGCAGCTGTGTCAGCAGGAACTGCCGAATGAAGGTGTGAATGTCGGACGCGATGTGCAGGTGCTCTCGCCGATGCATCGGCTGGCCTGCGGCGTCGAAAACTTGAATAAAGTGTTGCAGGCGGCGCTGAATCCGCCGATGCGGGGCAAGCTTGAGGCGGCGCACGCCGGGAAGATTTTCCGGGTCGGCGACAAGGTCATGCAGACCCGCAACGATTACGACAAAGGCGTGTTCAACGGCGACATCGGCCGTGTGGCGGACATGGATGACGAGATGGTGCTCGTCCGCTACCCAGAGGGTGATGTCCCGTATGACCGGAGCGAGCTGGATTCGCTGGCGCCGGCGTACGCGATGAGCGTGCACAAAAGCCAGGGCAGTGAGTATCCCATCGTCATCCTGACGCTGGTGAGCGGGCACTATGTCATGCTGCAGCGGAATCTGCTGTATACGGCGATCACCCGCGCGAAGCAGCGCGTCATCCTGGTGGGGTCGAGCGCGGCGCTCGGCACGGCGGTTTCCAACGACCGGACGCGCCGCCGTCATTCGCTCCTGGCGGAACGCCTGCGGCAGGAAGATTTCACGTGAGCTGGCTGCAGACCCTGCTGCAGCTGGTATTTCCGCCCAACTGCCCAGGCTGCGGGGCGGAAGTCGGCAGAGGTGGCGCCTGGTGCGCGAGCTGCCTGAATGAACTGTGGAATCCGCGGCGACTGGATGTGGCGGAGCGGGGGATGCGGCATATCGAGAGTTGCCAGGTGCTCACCGGATATAGGGGCGCGGTCCGCAGCCTGCTGCATGGACTGAAATTTCAAAGGCGCCGCGGAAACGCGGCGCCTTTGGCATGGCTGCTGTCGATGGCGGATGAGGTGGAACTGGCAGGATTACCTCTCTGTGGCGCATTGGCAATCCCCGTGCCCCTGTCGGTGAGCCGGAGGGAGGAACGTGGCTACAACCAAGTTGATCTGCTCTTTCACGACTGGTGCGTCGGGCAGGGGCTGGAGTGGGGAGGCGATCTGCTCCAGAGGCGACGGCCCACTTCGCCGCAATGGGAGCTGGATCGACGGGAACGGGCAGAAAATATAAAAGGCGCGTTTTTCGTAAACGCGCCAGATCTCATCCAAGGTCGTCAGATTCTGCTCGTCGATGATATCGTCACCACTGGCCGCACCCTCGAAGAATGCGCCCTCGTTCTGCGCCAGACCGGCGCATCCAGCGTACATGCACTCGCTCTAGCCAACGGCTAACTGGACAATTCATCCATAAATGTCAGAGAAACCGGTGCCTGTCACCTACCCCAAAGCGTTGATGAAGGCTTTGACGACTTCGGGGTCGAGGACGGTGCCGGCGATGTTGTTGAGTTCCTTCACCGCTTCTTTTTTCGTTTTGACCCAGTTTTGCTCGCAGGGGTTGATGAAACGGTCGTAATAGTTGGCGACCGCGAGGATGCGGGCGCCGAGCGGAATGTTCACGCCCTTCAGGCGCTTCGGATATCCCTTGCCGTCCCACTGTTCATGGTGGAAACGGATATAGGGAATGAATTCGGTGAAAGCCTCAATATTCTCCAACATCGCCGCTCCCGCATTGCAATGCCCTCGATACAGGCTCGTTTCGCGCGCGCTGAGATAGGGGAGTTTGGACATGATGGCGTTGGGGACAGAGAGCTGTCCGATGTCATGCAGCACCGCCGCCATACGGATTCGCTCGATCTCTTCCTTGGGCAGACGCATCTGGGCCGCAATGCTGACGGCATAGTTCGCCACCTGAAAGCTGTGCTGGCAAATCCGGTGATTCTTGAGCTTGAGCAGCTGAATCAGATTCTCAACGATTGCGTTGTCGATGACGGGAGTCGCTACTTTAGCAGCAGCTGGGGCCGTTGTTTTGCTCATGCAGCATGACACCTTTCCTGTCGTAAAATGCATTGCAACAGTACCTACAGTATATCAGACATCCATGCGTTTGGGGACGTAATTCTTGCGATCTGATATTTGTTTAATATTTGATAACGACAGAGAGAATCCTGCTGGATTTTCACCGCCGTCAGAAAAAAAATTGCGCCGATCGAACCTGTTGCCTTTTTCGACCTCGCCGGTATATATTATAATAAGATTGGAATTAATGCAAATGGAAGGATGGGACGGCATGGGATTGGCGAATTGCAAGGAGTGCGGAAAACTGTTCATGCAGAACCCTTCAGGAATGTGTCCGGACTGCTACCGGGCCGAAGAAGAGAATGAAGAAAAAGTGGCGAGATATCTGCGGGATCACCGGCGGGCCTCGATCCCCGAAGTGCATGAAGCAACCGGGGTGGAAGAAAAAACCATTCTAAAAATGATCAAAAAAGGTCGAATCACCGGAGATGTTCAGGTGGAGTACCCTTGCGAAACATGCGGCAAGCTCATCACCGAAGGTCGCGTCTGCGGCGAGTGTGGCCGCCGCGTCCTCGAGCAGATCAAGGCTGACCCCCGAAGTGCCCAGAAACCGGCCGAACCGGTTCCGGCCAAGCGTCCCGGTGAAGGAATTCACACCCGTTTTAACCGCTAGAAAAAATTATTTTTCAAAAAGAGGTGGAGTCGGTTAATATCCGGCTCCATTTTTGCGATATATATTATGAACAGAATGTCGCAGACCCAAAAAAAGTCGAGACAGTTCGGATAAAGAGGTGTTAATTATGATTATTTCAGGCAGCAGCGGCATCAACAATGCTAACAAAGTGTATGGTGTGGAGCAGTCAAAATCCGCCAAGGGGGCCCGTGAGGCCGGCAAATCCGCTTCCCAACGCAGCGACGCAGTCGTCCTGTCGACCGAAGCGCAGGACTTGCAGCAAAAAATATCAGCCATCAAAGCGCTGCCGGATGTCCGGACTGACCGCGTCAACGAACTCAGCCTTAAGATCGAGTCCGGCCAATACCAAGTGGACGCCTCGAAAATCGCTGACCAGATGATCGGTCGTGCGCTGGCGGATAAACTAAAATAAATAGGGGGAGCCGCGAATGACGGAAATGTGGCAGTCCCTAATCGAAGTGCTTGACGAAATGCAGGCGCTGTATCAGCGTTTGCTGGAACTCGGTGGAGAAAAGCGGCGTCAGCTGGTCCAGGGAAAGCCGGGTGAACTCGAAGCTATCAATCGCCTGGAAGAATCGCTGGTTATACAGGGAAACGAACTGGAACATCGGCGGGCGAAAGCGACCGCCGTTATTGTTACTACCTGTGGGTTATCCAACAACCGACCTACATTGACCGAGTTGATGGATCTGGCTGATCAGGATACCGCAGAGCGTATTCGAACTTTTAATACTGATTTCAGCTTAACTTTGAAAGAACTTTCCAGCCTTAATTTGATCAATGCCAGATTAACTGAAAAAGCGCTGGCTTTTGTCAACTATAACCTGAATTTACTGACCCGGAGTCAGGCGGAAAACACCTACGCCCCTGTCGGGACAGCGCCGATTTCCAGGGCGGCATCAGCCCTGCTGGATAGGAGGGTGTAACAGATGTCTTCATCATTTGGTGGGCTCAATACGCTTGTGCGTGGACTCACTGCAAATCAGGTCGCTCTGAATACCGTGGGGCATAACATATCGAACGCCAATACCGCAGGATATTCCAGGCAGGCGGTAAACCTGAGTTCAAGTTTGCCTGAAGCTATTTATGGCTCCAGTGGCAGAATGCAGCTTGGAACCGGGGTGGACATCCAGTCGATTACCCGCGCCCGTGATACTTTTATGGATCAGCAGATGTGGAAAGAGAATTCGACGCTTGGTTACGGTGAAACACAGAAAAATTTACTTTCACAGGTGGAAGGCGTCTTTCATGAACCAACGGATACGGGCCTTAAGACTGTTTTGGACAAATTTTGGTCCTCGTGGCAGTCGCTGGCAACCAATGCATCCGATGACAGTACTCGAAGTTTGGTAATTCAGCGTGGTGCGGAGTTGGTTGATAGCGTTCAACAGGCCAATACCCAGTTGCGCGATATTGTTTCGGGTATAAACTCCGATTTGAGTTTGAAAGTGTCCACTGTGAACCAAATTTCGGCCGATATTTTAATGCTGAATAAACAAATTTCCACCAGCGAAATCGGAAACAATAATTCCGGTTCGGCCAATGACCTTCGGGATCGGCGCGATTTGCTGGTTGACCAATTATCTCAACTCGTCAATGTGAGAGTCACAGAGGACAATGACGGCAATTACACGGTGCAAAGCGGTTCGCTCACTCTGGTCAACGCCAATCGCTCGACAACCCTTGAAACCTATGCATCGAAGGATCCTGATTATAATTATGAGGTGCTCAATTTGCAAGTCAATGGAGTATCGGTGACGCTGGGCGGTGGTGAACTGCAGGGCTTGATTGATATGCGCGATGATACAACAACAGGTGTTAAAGGATATCTGAATCAGGTATCAACCGTCAGCGAATTTCTGTTGCGGGATTTCAACGCTATTCACCGAGCCGGTTATGGCGAAGATGAAGTGAACGGACGCAATTTCTTCGGCGAGAGTTCCACTCCATACGATGATGCCTCTTACCTGGATCCTGCCGATTCCAATTTCAAAACGAAAGGGGATTGGATTTCGGAGCTGAGCGTGAACGCTGAATTCTACGACCAGAAAACTAATCCGACAGGGTTGCAAAAAATTGCAGCGAAGGCTTTGGCCACTGAAGGGGATGCCAGCGGAACCAATGCTCTCAAATTGGGCCAGGCGCTCCGGATCAATGTGCAGGACACCACTCTTTTGGGCGCTGGATATAATGCAACGCTCGGAAGTTCAGCTTCCCTTTCCAGCTTTTATACATCCATGATCGGCGCATTGGGTGTCCAAGGCGAAAGCGCCACTCGGCTTACGGAAAATCAGCAAATATTAGTCGACCAGATCGAGAGCTGGCGGCAATCGGTTTCCGGCGTGAACCTGGATGAAGAGATGTCCAATATGATTCGCTTCCAGAAAGGTTATAACGCATCGGCACGAGTACTCACCACCATGGATGAAATGCTCGACAAATTGATCAACAGTACCGGAACCGTTGGAAGATAGGGGTGAATAGGCATGCGCATTACGAATAATATGATCAGCAACAATTATTTGTCCAGCTTTAACAAGGCGCAGGAGCGGATGGCCAAGCTTCAGGAACAGCTGACGGACGGAAAATTGATCCACCGGCCTTCGGATGATCCAGTGCGCGCTGTTCACAGTCTTTCCTACAATACGAACCTGGCGGCTAATGAACAATTCACCCAGAATGTGAAGGATGCGACCTCCTGGATGGATACGACGGATAGCGCAATGTCGGAGATCAGCTCGATTATGACCCGGGCGAAGGAACTGGTGATCAGTGCTGACGGCACCAAACCTGTCGAATCATTGCAGGCCATTGGGAAAGAAATCGACGGACTGATCAATTCAGCCATCGCTGTTGGTAACAGCCAATTGGGCGAACGCTATCTTTTCGCCGGGCAGAACGATAAGACACTGCCGCTTGAGCGTCAGACGATCAACGGGGTGGAGGTCGTTGTTTACCATGGGGACGAAAATAAGATCTCCATGCCTTTGAAAACAGGCGTTGCCACACCGAGTCAAGATAGTGTGAATTTGACAGGAATCGACGCATTCGGGCCTGCGGTCACGTTGGCAACGACGCCGCCAACGACAACGCTAAAGACCTTTAATGATCTATTGCGGATAAAAAACGAACTGATGAAAACGTCTGCGCAACCAACCCAAAGCAACAGCGCCGGAGGGGCAGCGACGGTTGGCGGGACGTTCAGCGGTTCTGGATATCAGGATTTTGTCGTTAAAATCGATACTTTTGCGGCAGGGGATGCAGCTACTGCCACATATTCCCTAGACGGAGGTGTGAGCTGGTTGGCGGCAGGAGTAGGGGCCGGTTCACCACCGACCATTACGCTTGGCGCAACAGGGATGACAATGCAAGTTGCCACGTCGGCTTCCAACGTGAACAACGATACTTATTCCTTTTCCGTTCCGCTCAAAAGCACCCCGGATGTGAATTGGCTTTCATCGGTAGGAATGGTGAATGTGAAAGCTGGGCATGATTATGTGCTGCAGGCCCAGACGGAAGTGGGAGTTCGCAGCTCGACCTATGCCATGATGGAAAACATGCTGAACAACGATAATACGACCATAACGGAAGCGCTGTCAAAGAATGAAGACCTGGATATTGCCAAAGCTATCGTGGATTTCAAAAGCAGCGAAAATGTATACAATGCCGCGTTGTCCATGGGGTCTAAAATCATGCCGCAATCTTTGGTAGATTTCTTAAAATAGTGCTCATAATAACGGTCTAAAGGATAAAAAATGAGACTTCAACTGCAAATGTCTATCCAACCGATGCGTCTGGACTTGAGCAGTCAGCGGCCTGTGCTGAATCTGCAAAGCCAACCTGCGCAGATGGAGATGGAGTCGGACAATGGGCGGTTTGATATTCAACAATCACCGGGTCGCCTGACAATCGACTCCTATGAGAGTCGGGCTGCTTTGGGAATTAAAAGCCTGCCGGATATGATCGGCGACTTTGCCCAACAGGGTTTGCAGACATCACAAGAGGTTACGGCAATGGTTGCGAGAGACGGAGACCGTCTGGCCCAAATTGCTCCAGGAGGGGCAACGATCATACAGATAGGGGTGGAACGCAGTACTCCCGGAACTGTGGAAGTCACGATTGCGCCCAAGCCGATGCCGACAATGAACTATGAAGCGGGAGCGGTTGAAATTGACCGGGTACGGGGCACGCTGAACGTAATGGTGCAGCAAGGCGGCGTGACAGGCGAATTGACCCGCGGCACGGTGGATATTCGTGTGGCTCAGTATCCCAGCATAAAATTTTGGACTGTAGAGGCCGGCAACAGTGTGGATGTGCGAAGTTAGGAAATGCCAAAGAGATAGAGCGTCGCGCCTTTCTCTTGATAGTTTCGGTCAGGCGAATTATACTGGTAACATACGGAGGAGGGATGACTCGTGCAGGTAAAATCAACGCGTTTCGGTGAACTGGATGTGGCTGAGAAAAATATTTTGGCATTTCCCCATGGAATGCCCGGATTCCCGGAAGAAAATAAGTTTGCTTTCTTGGAGTATCAACAGGATAGTCCTTTTTATTTTTTGCAGTCAATGACTGACGCGGATTTGGCCTTTTTACTCATCGACCCGTTTGCATTTTTCACGGATTATGAATTTTCCCTGGATGACCAGTTGGCTGAAGAAATCGGTCTGACGGCAGATAATCCGCCGTCTGTCTTCAATATCGCAACAGTGAAGGATAAGGCGGAAAATATGACGGTAAATTTGGTGGCGCCATTGCTCATCAATGCTCGGGACCGCAAAGCGGTTCAGATCGTTCTGGAGAAAAGCGACTACCCTACCCGTTATCGGCTGTTTGCGCCAGACTCTGGCAATAAAACCCTTGCCGAAGGGAGCAAATAGCCATGTTGGTATTGACCCGCAAACCTGGCGAGCGTATTGTTATTGGCGATAACGTCGTGCTCACTGTCGTTGAGGTCAAGGGCGACAGCATTAGGCTCGGGATCGATGCCCCGCGCGACGTGAAGGTATATCGTGGGGAAATCTATGAAGCTATCGTTGCCGAAAACCGAGAGGCTGCATTGACAACTGAAATCACCGGACTGAGTGAATTGAAAGTCGCCCAGATGAAGAAAAATCTGTAGACGAAATTGAAGTGTCTGCTTTTGTTATAGCTCAATACTCCCCTGTCGTAGAATGATTGTTCTAGGCGGGGGAGTTCGTTTTTGCATATATTTGGCGTTGTCGCAAAAATAATCTTAGAAATAAGTTTAAAATCTTCAAAGAAACTATTAAGAAATGTCGCGACTTTTCGATATACATAATGAGATTGTAATTCGGTAGAAGTTCTGCCGGCGGCCGACGGAAAATTTCAGCCGAATCAGTCCGAAAAAATCGGGCAAGGAAGCCCGATGTAAAAATCAAGGAGGAAGAAAACATGATTATCAATCACAACGTAGCAGCTCTGAATACCTACAACCGGTTGTCCGCAACCAACGTACAAACAAGCAAGTCTTTGGAAAAACTGTCCTCGGGTCTCAGGATCAACCGTGCAGGCGATGACGCAGCCGGTCTGGCGATTTCCGAAAAAATGCGCGGACAGATCCGCGGCCTCGACCAAGCCACCCGTAACTCGCAGGACGGCATCTCGATGATTCAAACAGCTGAAGGCGCGCTGAACGAAACCCACAGCATCCTGCAGCGTATGCGTGAATTGGCGGTACAGTCGGCTTCCGACACCAATACCGCTGCCGACCGGGTCAACCTGCAAGATGAAATGACACAATTGACCACGGAAATTAAACGAATTGCAGACACCACCGAGTTCAATACCAAAAAACTGCTCAACGGAGAAATGGGAGCTGCGGTCAATACCGCGGTTGCCAACGTCAACACCAATTCTTCACTGAAAACCACCACGGCAGCAGCGGCAGTTGTAACAGCTGCTTTGCTGATTGATTATGCGGATGCCAGCGGTAACAGTCTTGGTATCGTTTCTGGCGATACCATTGAAGTGTCGTGGGTTAAAGACGGAACGACGTTCTCAAGTACCGTTGCCGTTGCAGCAGCTACGACCATCGCAAGCATTGATACCCAACTTACAGATGCGGCGGTTACCATTACTGCCGGAACGATCGGCTCTACCGCCGGAACCGCTGGTTTTGCCGGTGCGGTCAATGGACTTACCCTAACGGTTAAAGATTCCAACGGAGTTGTCAAAACTGCGGCCACCAATGCAATGTCTGGCTTCAGCGAAACAACTGCGGCCGCCAATGTTCAAACTAACGGAACCGCAACGTTGGCGATTGGCGCCAATCAGAACCAAACTCTGAATGTTTCGATTAGCACCATGAATGATTCAGCTTTGGGCGTAAAAGGGTTGCAGATCCAAACGCAGTCCCAGGCAAATACAGCCATTCGTGTAATTGATTCGGCTATTACAAAAGTATCGACACAACGATCTTCACTGGGCGCTTTGCAGAACCGCCTAGAGCATACCATCAATAACCTCGGCACTTCATCCGAGAACCTGACGGCTGCTGAATCCCGTGTGCGTGATGTCGACATGGCGAAAGAAATGATGTCCTTCACGAAAAACAACATCATCTCGCAAGCCGCGACTGCGATGTTGGCACAGGCCAATCAACAACCGCAGGGAGTCCTCCAGCTACTCAAATAATCAGTCCGTTTTTGAGCCGGGACCGGGATATAATCCGGTCCCGGCTTTCTGTCCAAGTGGACAAAAAGCTAAGAGGTGAATTGCGATGGAGACAAAACATGTTCATGTGACCATGGCGCCGGCGTTATTAGGCAAGGAGATGACAGCCTCTGTTAGCGTCGATGGGCGAGAAACCTTTTTTTTGCACAGCCGTTACAATCCCTCTGCGGAAGCGCAGGACTGGCTGAAAACGCTGCAAATGACTACCCATACTTTATATATTGTGCTTGGTTTTGGTATCGGGCATCATATTAAGGCGCTTTTGCATGCGATGGACAGGACCAGTCGAATTATTGTTGTTGAACCAACGGTGGACTGCAGCCCAGCCGCAGCTGCCATGCAATATTACAAAGGAGAGACCTGGATTTCAGACTCGCGTCTGGAAATACGTTGCATTACCAATCCGATGGACGTATCTGTAAGTGTGTCAACACGTATGGTTGAGGAACACTTGTATCAGGTTGTTGTTTGCCCTTATTTTCCGGCGATGGCTATTTTCCCGAACTACTACCAAACAGTTAGGAAAAATATCCATAGAGAAATTTCTGAGGGATTTCGAATCCATATGGATTATCACCTGAAAAATAAATCTTTCTTGTTTGAAAATGCCTGGCGAAATATTGGAAAAATAATTCGGAGCCCGGGGACTCTTGGTTTTCAGAATAGTTTGCAAGGTGTGCCTGCAATTATTGTTGGCGCTGGTCCCAGCCTGAAAAAAAATATTCACCTGCTGCAACAATGCAAGGAGCGGGGACTGCTGATCGCCTGTGGTTCCACGATGAAAGTTCTGGCGGACTACGGAGTGAGGCCTCATATATTGGCGGTGGCGGATCCTTTCCCTGAGGCATCTGAAAATCTCATAAATTGCCTTACGACTGACACTGCCATCCTGAGTGCTTATGATTCTGCGTATGAAATGCTGGCACAGCACCAAGGAAAAATTTATTTTGCGCTGACACAGGGAATTAACATTTTGGAACGCTTTCAAAATTTTTTTCCCGCAACTGGTACTTTACGGAAAAGTATCAGTGTGACGACAATGGCGGTCGATTTTGCCAGGCAGGCGGGATGCAACCCAATCGTTTTCGTCGGTCAGGACTTGGCTTACGAAGGGAAGAATAAGCGGTACGCTGATGGAGTCAATCAGGTCTTTATCGACGACACGAACTATTTGACGGAAGTTCCCGGAGCTGACGGATCGGTGCTCACGACTCCTACCGACCTCAGGGCGATTCTAATGTATCTGCAAGAGTATATTAAACAGTACCCCGGTACTGATTTTATCAATGCAACGGAGGGCGGCGCATTGATTTCGGGCGCAATGCATCTACCTCTGGCAGAAGTTTTGCATAGCAGTTTTCAGCAGCCGTTTTTGATGGACATGGGCGAACTACCGGAACAAGATGAAAAAGGATTTGTTGCGCTTGACAGAGAATTGAAAAACATACAAGATGAATTGTATGAATTCTGTGAAGCCGTACATTCTGACAGTATGGGATTGGAACCGTTCATAAATAAAATACAAAAAAATAAAGGCATTTCCATCCTACAGGCCGTTATCGATCCGGTCATCATGGCTTGCCGAATCCGGATGCGCGAACAGGTGCCAGGTGCTGAGAATGATGAAGAAATGTTGCGCCAGCGCTGTTTGTATTGGATCGGCTTTTTACAAGAAGTTATTCGCGAGACTCGGATGGGACTTCAGGAAAACTTGGACATTGGAGAATTGGGAGAATGATGGGGAATGAACGCGAAAAACTTTTGATCGAGCAGATCAACCTATATTATTTGCAGTCATTTCGCATGGAACCCGATCTTCTGACGGAGTCGTTCCTCGGCATCATTGGCACTTTGAGCCAACTTCAGGCACTCGCCAAAGCAGATCAAAAGAAGTTGAATAAGCGGTTGAATGATATTTTAGCCGCGCAAGGACGCCGTGATTTTGTGTCGATACGGGATACGCTATGGTATGAAATTAAACCTTTGATTATGAAATACACAGCATAAACTGGAGGGGCTTATGGAGGAGAAATTGGACGCTTACTACGGTCTTCCGTCCGAGGTAAAGTTCTGTACGAAATGCACGGTTTCCAATCAGCGGCCCAGTTCGGTGGTGGAATTCAAGAACAGGCCCTCTGATAAAAAGCCTACTATTGAATTCGATTCGGAGGGAGTGTGCAGCGCCTGCCGATTTCAGGAAATCAAGGATACCAAAATTGACTGGGAACAGCGTGAAAAAGAGTTGCTGGACCTTTGCGACAAACATCGCAGCAAGGACGGCTCCTACGATTGCATCGTGCCAGGCAGCGGCGGCAAGGACAGCATTTTCGTCTCCCATCTGTTGAAATTCAAATATGGAATGAATCCGCTGACGGTGACCTGGGCGCCTCATAAGTACACCGATATTGGCTGGAAAAACATGCAGACCTGGATTCATGGCGGATTTGACAATATCCTGTTTTCGCCGAACGGACAGGTTCATCGCCTGCTGACACGACTGGCCTTTGAAAAATTGGTTCACCCTTTTCAGCCTTTTATTATCGGTCAGCGGATGATCGCACCCCGGTTTTCCGGGATGTATGGAATTCCGCTGGTCTTTTACGGTGAAAATCAGGCGGAGTATGGGAACAACATCGAAGAAAACGACCGGCCGACCATGAACCCGGTGTTTTATGAGGAAAAACCCGACCTTGATGCGTTGTATCTGGGTGGAGTGAGTGCAAAAGAGCTGATCGAGGAGTACGGAGTGGACCGAAAGGACCTCAATCCTTATCTCCCCGTCGACGGCGGGAAACTGCGCAAAATAGGAACCGAAGTGCATTATTTGAGTTACTATATCAAGTGGGATCCACAGGAATGCTACTACTATGCATCGGAGAAAACTGGATTCGAAGCCAATACGGAGAGGACTGAAGGCTCTTACTCCAAATATAGCTCCATCGATGACCGCATTGATCCGCTGCATTACTATACGACCTTCATCAAGTTCGGGATTGGCCGCGCGACCTATGACAGCGCGCAGGAAGTGCGGACAGGCAAGATCACGCGTGAAGAAGGCGTAGCTTTGATTCGCAGGTATGACCATGAGTTCCCGGCAAAATATTTTAAAGAAATCTTGGATTATATGCAGATTCCCGAAAGTCGTTTTTGGGAGATTATCAATCAGGCGCGTTCTCCGCATCTTTGGAAGCAAGAGAACGGGGACTGGATACTTCGGCATCAAATCTCGTAGGGGTGCAGAATGAGAGAAATTGAAATTGCCGGCCGAAAAATCGGCCCGATGCATGCTCCGTTTGTCATTGCCGAGATTGGCATCAATCATGAGGGTAGTTTTGAAAAAGCTGTAAAAATGATAGATGATGCCGCTGCTTCCGGCTGTGAGTGCGTCAAGTTCCAGACTCATATCATCGAGGATGAAATGATCCCGAATAATGTGATTCCAGGGAACGCCAGCGAAAGCATTTGGGAAATCATGAAGAGGTGCGCTCTGCACGAAGAAGAAGAATGGGCCCTGAAGGAATATGTTGAGAAAAAGGGCCTGATTTTTCTGAGTACGCCTTTTTCCCGCGCCGCTGCGGTTCGGTTGGAAAAAATGGCGGTTTCCGCCTACAAGATAGGTTCAGGGGAATGCAACAACTATCCGCTGATCGAACATATTGCCCAATATGGCAAGCCCATCATTCTCAGCACTGGCATGAACAATCTGGAAAGCGTCCGCAAATCGGTCGACATTCTGCGTCGGTATAGGGTTCCTTTTGCATTGCTGCACTGCACGAGCATCTATCCCACACCGTATGATAAAGTGCGGCTGGGGGCGATTCCAGAATTGATGGAGGAATTCCCGGATGCCGTGGTAGGGCTTTCCGATCATTCGTTGTCCAATTATCCCTGCCTGGGGGCTGTGTCTTTGGGGGGGAGCATTTTGGAGCGACACTTTACCTCCGATAAAAGCTGGCCGGGACCGGATATCAATATTTCCATGGATCCTGACGATTTGAGAGCGTTGGTGCAGGGAAGCCGAATTATTCATCAGGCCTTGGGCGGCAGTAAAAATATACTGACGGAAGAACAGCCCACGATCGATTTTGCTTATGCCTGCGTGGTTGCAACCGCAGACATCGGTGCTGGAGAATTATTTACTGCGGATAATGTTTGGGTCAAAAGGCCTGGGACAGGAGAAATCAAGGCGGAGTTTTATGACCGGGTGTTGGGGAAAGCGGCAAAACAGCCTGTAACTCGCAATACGCAAATTCGCTGGAGTGATTTCGATGGATGACCAACGCCGCAAAATCTTATTTTTGACTGGAACACGCGCCGATTTTGGCAAACTCAAATCGCTGATCCAATCGGTGGCTGATGATGCGACATTTGAATATTCGATTTTTGTGACCGGGATGCACACGCTGTCCCGTTACGGGTACACAGTCGATGAAGTTTACAAGGCGGGTTTCCGAAACATTCACGTGTTCATGAACCAGATTATCGGCGAGCCGATGGATTTGGTTCTTTCCAATACCATCGCCGGGTTGTCGCGCTATGTGAATGAGTACCGGCCGGATATGATTGTGGTCCACGGGGACAGGGTGGAGGCGCTGGCCGGAGCAATTGTCGGCGCACTGAACAATATCCTGGTTTCCCACATTGAAGGCGGTGAGATTTCCGGCACGATTGACGGACTGATCCGCCACTCCGTCTCGAAACTTTCTCACCTGCATTTCGTCGCCAATCAGGAGGCTGCAGACCGCCTGAAACAACTGGGGGAAGATCCCGGGGCCATTCATGTGATCGGATCGCCGGACATTGACCTCATGCTGTCCCATGATCTGCCGGCACTTGAGACTGTAAAGGAATACTACGATATTGCTTATGGCGAGTATGCGATATTGCTGTTTCATCCGGTCACCACCGAGCAGGTGATGATCCGCGAACAGGTCAATGAGCTGGTAGAGGCGGTCTTGGGCAGCGACCTCAAATATGTTGTGATTTACCCGAACAATGACATGGGTTGCGAAGATATTTTCGCGGCTTATAAGCATCTGGAAGGAAATCCGCGATTTCGAATTTTCCCCTCGCTGCGATTTGAATTCTTTCTCACCCTGCTCAAGAATGCGCGTTTTATCATCGGAAATTCCAGCGCGGGTGTGCGGGAAGCTCCTGTATATGGGATTCCCTGCATTAATATAGGAACACGGCAACAGAACCGGTTTACGCATCCGTGCATTCAAAATGTCGACGGCGACCGGCAGGCGATTCGTCGTGCGATCGATGCGGCGCGCGCAATGGAACCCGAATACGGCAACCTGCACTTTGGGCAGGGAGAGAGTGCTCAACAATTTCTGGAAGCACTGAGGACGGAAGAACTATGGAAAACGACACAACAGAAGCAGTTTTGCGATCTTCCATCGAAACCGGGAAAGTGAAACCCGTTGTTGCGATCATCACTGCCAGAGGTGGATCCAAAGGGTTGCCCCGAAAAAACATCAGGCAATTGTGCGGCAAACCGCTGATTGCCCATAGTATTTTGGCTGCGCTGGAGTGCGCGTTGATTGAACGCTGCATCGTGAGCACGGAAGATCCGGAGATTAAAACCGTGAGCCTCCAGTGGGGCGCCGAGGTCGTGGACCGTCCCGCATCACTGGCAACAGATACTTCACTCAGCAGGGATGTCGTTCGGCAAGTGCTCGGAGAACTCGAAAGCCAGCAGAGATTGCCGGAGTATTTTGTTTTGCTGCAACCGACTTCGCCGTTGCGGACGGCCCGTCATCTGACGGAAGCGATCGAACAGTTTTTTGCTTCAGGAAAAACGTCTGCGGTCAGTATGACGGAAATGGAGCATCACCCTTATAAATGTTTCAAGGTAAGCGGGGATGAATGGATGCCGGTGATTGACTATGAGACGCTGGAGGCGCCGCGACAAACACTGCCGCGGATGTACCGGCCCAATGGCGCGATTTATCTGTTGCCCAGCGCGGCGTTTTTAAAAGAAGGTGCTTTTTTTGTGCCGCCGGTTCATCCGTACATCATGAATCGGGAGAGCAGCATCGATATTGATGACGAATCCGATTTGTCCATGGCGGGCATCCTTCTGGATAGACGCAACTGATAGATTCAAAAGGAGGGTTGGCATGGAAGAGCTGGATCGGGAAGCGCAAGCATTCGATAGCCAGATTGCAGAACGGATACGACAGGGTCATATTCCGGATATCCGTCTTACACAGCCCTGTGAATATTTTTATAACAACTCCTGGCGCCATCCGGAATACGTGAAAATCGATATGGGGGAACAACTCGATTTGATTGGTTCTGTGCTTCGACGCCGGCAGTGTCTGCAGGCGAAACCGTTGCGCGTGCTGGAAGTGGGATGCGGTCCCGGCTGGCTTTCTTTGGAGTTGGCCCGGCTTGGTTATCGAGTGACCGGACTGGATCTTTCTTCGGATTGCATCAATGTGGCAATGAAACAGGCTCAAAGCGATCCATGGCTGGAAAGCCGGGGAGCTTTGGAATATATAGCCGGTGATTTTTTTCAATCGGGTTTTGCGGACGGCAGTTTTGATGCTGTTGTTTTTCTGGGGTCGTTGCACCATTTTGCCGACCAGCGAAAAGTGATGGCAGAAGTGGAACGGGTGTTGGGATCCGAGGGCATTGTCGTGGCCCACGAACCGACCCGCGATCGCATGACCGAAGGAAATGCGACTTTTATCCATCTTTTGCGGGTAATTCTATCCGCCGGAAAGGGATATTATCAGGAAACTCCGATTCCAGCAGATATTACCGTACATGAAAAGGAAATTTCCCAAATATATCGCGAGATGAAATATGAAGACGAGAGCGGAGAAAATGTGCAGTCTGCGCATGATAACGACGCGGGGCACAAGGAAATGTATGCAGCGCTCCTGGAATCGTTTAGTGAGCTGGAATACCAGGAACGGTATGCCTTTTTCCATGAAATGATCGGCGGGTTGCGCTTTGGCCAGGCTACCAACAATTTGTTGGCCCGTTATCTTCGGGATACAGATGGAAAACTTTGCAAACTCGGAATGCTTCAGCCGACTGAATTTTTGTTTGTCGGCAAAAAGAAGGCGCTTTGATGGAAAATGTCCGACTTATCGCACGACTGGATGTTAAAGGATCTAGCGTAATCAAGGGCGTTCATCTGGAGGGATTGCGCAAGGTTGGCGACCCCAATGAGCTGGCCAGGAAATATTACGAAGAGGGAATTGACGAAATCATCTACATGGATAGTGTCGCAAGCCTGTATGGGCGGAACAGTCTTTTGGAAATCGTCCGCAGGGCGACGGAGGAAGTGTTCATCCCGATTACTGTCGGCGGCGGGATTCGATCAATTGAGGATACGCGTGAAGTTCTACGGGCCGGCGCCGATAAGATTGCAATTAACACAGCAGCTATCAAACGTCCTGCATTGGTGCGGGAGATATCCCAAAAGTTCGGCTCCCAGTGCATGGTGCTGTCCATTGAAGCCAAAAAGGTCGGGGAGTCCCGGTGGGAAGCTTATTGCGACAACGGACGGGAAAAAACGGGACAGGATGCTGTTGAATGGGCCTGCCGCGGATACGAGCTCGGAGCAGGGGAGATATTGCTTACCTCGGTCGATCAGGAAGGAACCGCGAAAGGATTTGACTGCGAGCTGATTCGAAGCATCGTCGGAAGAGTCCCGATCCCGGTGATTGCCAGCGGCGGCATGGGGACGGCCGGAACATTTGGTTGCAGCTGTTCTGGAGGGCCGGGCAGATGCGGTGGCGATGGCGCATGTTCTGCATTATGATAAGCATTCGATCTCTGACATCAGGCGTGCCTGTACTGATGCCGGGATTTCGGTAAGGGAGTATGGAAACATGACGTCAACCGTTACGATAATCGATTATGGAATCGGCAATCTGCGAAGCGTTTGCCAGGCTTTTGAACATCTTGGCAGTGAGGTGCTGCAGACCGATTCGCCGCAGGCGATTGAGGAATCTGAACGATTGGTGTTGCCGGGAGTAGGTGCTTTTGCCGACGGGATGGAAGGTCTGCGAAGCGCCGGGTTGATCGAACCCATTCTTCGATATGTCGCAACAGGCCGTCCTTTCTTGGGAATTTGCCTCGGTATGCAGATGATGATGGAGGTCGGCGAAGAGTTTGGAGAGCACAAGGGACTGGGGTCTCATAGCCGGAAAAGTTACCCGTATTCCAGATACCACGGTTCAAGGGGAGCCTCTCAGGGTTCCGCAGGTTGGTTGGAATTGTCTCCACATTCCCGCTGACCAAGGATCTGATTGCTGGAGAGGTACTATTCTGGAAGGAACCAGGGCGATGAATGCGGTTTATTTTGTTCATTCGTTCGCGTCTATTCCGGTTGATGCAAGTTGTCGATTGGCAGAATGTAGTTATGGCGGGCATGAGATAGTAGCGGCGATTCGCAAAAATAAAATGTATGGGTGTCAGTTTCACCCGGAGAAAAGTGGGTTGATTGGATTAAAGATCTTGGAAAAAATTTCTTCGAATTTAGTTGCATTTACTCTTGTAGTTCAAAATGATAGGAAACAGATCTTCATATTTTGTTTTTTTAAGGAGGTGATCCGATGGATATCGCAGGCCATGTCGGTGCTGCTGAATCAAGGGAAAGTTCAGCAACAGGTTGGTTTGTCAGTTATGAAGATGGCCATGGACGTTGCAACGAATCAGGGCGAACAGATTGCAGCACTAGTTGGGGAATCGGTTAAAACCATGGAAACGTTCGGTTCAACCCTTTTTAGGAGCGTCGATTGACATTCAAGCATAAGAAATGAAGAATCGGCACTTTGCTGCCGGTTCTTTTATACAAAAATGTTTGCGTCGAAAAAATATTTAAAAATTTGGAAAAAGTGCTAAAGAAAAAGCATAGTAATGCCGATACAATAAATGAAATCCATATATTCATATGGGAATCGCAAATAATTAAGTTGAGGTGATTTACATGGATGTGAATCTCGGGACGCTGCAGGATGCTGGCGTGGGCTCATACTCTGGTACTGTTCAAAAAAATGGAATATCTGTCACGAGTGCCCCCGAAGCCGTAAACTCGACGGCTGATACCAAACTTAAATCCGGTACGGATACGGCAAAATATTCGGAACAAGGCAGCCGGCAGAAGGTATTGAGTAGAGCTGAACTGGAGAATGTCACGGCTGAGCTAAATAAGTTCATGCAAAACCTCAATACGGATATCAGCTTTTCCATTCATGAAAAAACCGGCCGATTGATGGTTCAGGTTAAAGATTCGAAAGGGGCAGTTGTGAAGGAGTTTCCTTCGCATGAATTGCTGGATACCATTGCGGCCATCAGCGAACAGGTAGGAGCCTTGCTGGATAAAAAAGTCTGATTCAGCAGGGGGAAAGGAGAAAACATTATGACGACACGAATTTCGAATCTCGGATCATCTGGATTGGATATAGAATCAACCGTTAAAAGCTTAATGACGGCCCGTCGGGTGCCATACGACAAAATGTATTCGCAAAAGACGCAACTGGAATGGAAAAAAGCCAGTTACAACACGATGTACAAAGCGATCAGTGAATTCCGGACCAAGGTTTTCAACAACAAACTGGAGTCTACGTTAGCGCCGAAAAAGGCTGCGTCCAGCAATGAGGCGGTTGTCACGGTCAAAGCGAATGCTGAGGCTGCCGATCTTAGCCACGACCTGGTTGTAAACCGCATTGGCCGAATGGGGTGAAAAAAACAAGCAGTGCGGCTATTACAACAGGTACGGTAAAAGACACGCTAGCCAATCAATTTGGTATCAGTGGGACCTTTAACATAAGTATTACCAACGGTACAGCAACAAAAAGTATTGCGGGTGGATTCGAGCAAGAGTATCTATGAGTTGGTCAGCAGCATCAATAATTCGGGAACCAACGTGTCTGCCAGCTATGATGCAACTCTTGACCGCTTTTTCCTCTCAACTAAGGACACCGGTGCTTGCATCGGGGATCAGTTTTGCCGGTAGTGACGTTGCCGGAACGGATTTTTTGGCTAATAACCTAAAAATCTCTACGACTGCTGCTACTGGATCGGATGCCTCATTCAGTCTGGATGGAGTTGCTCTCACAAAATCAACGAATGACTTTACCATTTCCGGTGTAAACTATTCGTTGAAATCGGTCGGTGGGTCGGCTGCAACACCTGTAAAAGTTGCGGTTTCTTCGGACATTGATACAACAGTAGCTAATGTCAAAGCTTATGTCGAGTCCTATAATGCACTGCTGGAAAAGGTGAATACCGCAATTGGGGAAACAAAGTATAAAGATTATACTCCCTTGACCGACACGCAAAAAACAGATATGAAGGAAGCGGATATCACAGCTTGGGAAGCAAAGGCAAAAAGCGGGTTGCTGCGAAATGATCCGATTCTCCGCCAAATGGTCGATAAGGTGAGAGGCAATCTATCCACGCCTGTGTCGGGGGTTTCCGGCCAGTATAATTCGGCCTCTGCGATCGGGATCACGACAGGAACCTACACCGAAGGCGGAAAACTGTATCTGGATGAAAGCAAATTGCGGACAGCGCTGGCAGCTGATTCGGACGCAGTCAAAAATGTATTCGGAAAGACTGGTGAAAGCAGTAGTGAGCAGGGAATATCGGTTCGTATGTATGATAGCTTGAAGGTGGCGATGGATAGTATTGTCTCCGAGGCCGGCATCAGCGCATCCGCTTCCGACGATAGCAAAAGCAGTCTTGCAAAAAAAATCAATACCTATACCAAGGATATGTACAACCTGAATACCCGTCTCACGGCGATTGAGGATCGTTATTACAAACAGTTTGATGCAATGGAGGTTGCGTTGACCAAACTTACGAACCAAAGCAGCTGGTTACAGCAACAATTGGGTACCAATTCGAGTAGTTCTTGACCCGGATAAGGTTAATCTGAGGTTTTAAGTATCGGAATGGGTGAGGAGAATTGTGATGGACGCAAAAGCATCCGCTATGGCATATAAAAACCAGCAGATCATGACGGCATCGCCTGCCGAACTGACTCTCATGCTGTATAACGGTGCGATCCGTTTTGCCAGTGAAAGCATCATGGCACTGGAAAACGATGATTTGAATAAAAGCCATACCGCCAACCTGCGGGCGCAGGATATAGTTCGTGAATTTATTTACACATTGGATATGCAGTACGAGATTTCCCAAAACTGGGCGGCTTTGTACGAGTACATTCACTATCGATTGGTTCAGGCGAATCTAAAGAAAGATAAGGATATGTTGATAGAGGCCCGTGGCTTGCTCACGGAACTTCGCGATGCATGGCATCAGGCAATGAAGGCGGCTCGGATTCCCGAAGCGGTCGGTAAGTGATATGACAATTTTTGATAGGAGTCAAAGTTCGGAAGCTTTGTGGCAAGATTATGCATTTCTAACCAGGGAGATGGCTAAGTTTGTTGTGCGTCAGGATTGGGATATGTTCTTCACGTTGATGGATCAACGTGAAGCGATGCAGAGACTGATCGAAGACTGTGGCAACAGCAGTTTTGCCGCTTCTCCCAAGGGCCGGGCCTTACTTCTGGCGATCCAGGTTGATGAACAGGCCGTTGCCCAACGATTGCGATTGATGACCAATCAGGCGCATATTCAACAGCGCATTGTCGATGCGTACGACTCTTTTTCCGCGGTTCCGGCGGGCAGCCTGATGAATCGGGGAAGCTAACAGAATCTGCAAGTACGGGGTGAAGGATTACCCCGTGAAGAAAACCAAGGAGGGCATAGCGATGATTATTACCAGTTCAAATATGTCTATGGCCGGTCAGCACAGTCTCGTCGAACAGGAAAGCCGGCAAGAGTCGCTGAAAACTTGGCGGGATGGGCAGCCGACTCAGGAACTGACAACCCGACAGGACCAGCTGAAAATTTCCGCCCAAGCGCAGAGCCTCTGGGCGGAGCAGTCACAGTCACAGGTGCAGTCACAGGTGCAGGCGAGTATTCAGGTGCAGTCTCAGGAAGGGCAATCGGTTGCCGGGACCCGGACGGCATCCGTGTATGAGCTAAGCGATGCGGACCAACAGAAAGTCGCCCTGATCGAAAGAATGATTGAGATGCTGACAGGCAAAAAGGTGAAGCTGCGCGTGCTGGATCCCAGCGCGTGGGCTAATAAACAAGCGGCGGTCAACTTTTCACAGCAGGGGACCAATGGAACAGCGGTGCAGACCATTCAGGCTGCGCCTGCGAAGCATTTCGGCTGGGGCCTCTCCTACGATCTGCACCAGACGCGCACCGAGCAGGAAACAACTACGATGCAGACTTCTGGCGTGGTGAAGACGGCGGACGGTCGCCAGATCAACTTCGCGATGGATGTGTCGATGAGCCGACAGTTCGAATCGCGGCTGGATATAAGTGTGCGGGCAGGGGACCAACCGGTCGATCCATTGGTGATTAACCTGTCGGGCGCGCCGGGAACGCTCACGGACCAGAAATACAGTTTCGATATTGATTCAGATGGCAGCGCCGAGCAGATTTCGTTCGCGGGAGCAGGCAGCGGCTTTTTGGCCCTTGACCGCAACAACGATGGCAAGATCAACGACGGCGGCGAATTGTTCGGACCGGAGAGCGGCAATGGGTTCTCGGATCTGGCGCAGCTCGACGGAGATGGCAACAACTGGATTGATGAGAACGACGCTATTTTCGACAAACTGCGGATCTGGACGAAAGACGAGTCGGGCCAGGATCAGCTGGTTGCGCTGGGTCAGGCGGGCGTCGGCGCGATCTATCTGGGGAACGTCAGCACGGAATTTGCGGTGAAGGATGCCGCCAACGACCTACAGGGACAAGTCCGGCGCAGCGGGATGTTCCTGCGGGAGAACGGGACTGCCGGCGTCATGCAGCAAATCGATCTGGCAGTATAAATATAATTTTCACACTTCTTCTTGCTTTATTTGGAAGAACTGATATATAATTGTTTTGTAAAGAACTTTTGCTTAGGTCCGTGGTTGAAAATCGATGCCAGTCGCAGGCGAAACGATCCACGTAAGGGGCCCAAAGCGGCCTTGAGCATGGTGCGGCTTAGAAATAAGTCCTGCCGGATTCCGATCCGAGAGAAGTAGTAGTGAGAGGATTATTCCGGGGTAGCGAACCTTCCAGCAGGCGAGTGTGGGGTAAAAGACCAGGTCGGCTAAGCAAGGTCCTTTAATTTCGAACAAGGTGAGGGGATTGGGTTAATGGCTTTCGAAGACAAAACACTCAAGTGCAAGGACTGCGGCAAAGACTTCGTATTCACCGTCGGCGAACAACAATTCTATGCGGAAAAAGGCTTCGAGAATGAGCCGGTCCGTTGCAAAGACTGCCGCGATGTACGGAAACGCAGCCGCGATGGTGGCGGAGCATCGTCAGGACCCCGCGAAATGTATGACGCCGTATGCGCACAGTGTGGAGCGGAGACTCAAGTTCCGTTCAAACCTCGCAACGATCGGCCGATTCTGTGCCGGGATTGCTTCACCTCGAGCCGCGGGTAATCTGCGAACTCAACTTTTTCTTACCTAATGAATGCATTTACTGTCCGGACTCTATTGTCCGGACTTTTTTATATCGAAAATTCTATTATCCCGGGTTCATAGAAATTTCCAAGAATAAGGTGTTTTTGGTCAGTAAAACCCTCACAAGTCCTTCGAATATGGCCTGAGAAAAACATATGGGAAAATATCCGAGTTTACCACTGCTTCCCAGGTGGTCTATACTTTTAAGTGCCGGCTGCTTTACGCGGTCGGTATTTTATTTGTACAGGAGGAGATTTAATGACTGGAAAAGTAAAATGGTTCAGTTCGGAGCGGGGGTACGGATTTATCCAGCAAGCGGACGGACAAGATCTATTCGTGCACTATTCGGCCATCGAGGCGCGAGGCTTTCGCTGCCTGGAGGCTGGGCAACCGGTTGCCTATGAAGTGCTGTCTCCGGAGGATCACCCGGAAGCTACGCATGTGGTAAAGTTATAGACGGGATCGTTCATTTTTCGCAGGAGTTTTGGCGAGTGATGGCGAATTAATAGTACTATAGATCAGGAAAGGAGATCTGAGTCTTATGGCTATTAACGTACGCGGCAAAAATCTCGACATTACGCCTGCATTGAAAGATTATGTGGAAAAACGCGTAAAAAAAGTTACGAAGTATTTTGACAAGACAGGAGACATTTCGGTGATTCTCCGGGTAGAAAAAGGCCGTCATCAGGTGGAAGTTACTGTTCCTGTCGACGGAATCCTGCTTCGAGGTGAAGAATCCACTACCGATATGTATGCGTCCATCGACCAGGTCATGGACAAACTCGAGAAACAGATCGAAAAACACAAGACCAAATTGGAGAAGCGCTTCCGTGGCGCTGGATTCCGGGCCGATGTGGCCTCAAGCGGTGGCCGTGCCGGATGTCGAAGAGGAAACTCTCGTGAGGAGCAAACGATTCGCGGTCAAACCGATGGATTCCGAAGAGGCAATTCTGCAGATGAATCTGCTGAACCACGATTTCTTCATGTTTCTGAATATCGAGTCGGAACAGGTGAATCTGGTTTATCGCCGCAAGGATGGACACTATGGTCTTCTGGAGCCGGAATTTTAGCCGGTGAAAGAACCTCAGACGTAACTTGAACCAATAAGGGCTGTGCCGAAACGTAAGTTTCGGCACAGCTTTTTTGCACTTTGCGGGGGACTCTGATAAAATATCTTAGATAGGCAAAGGAGTGATCTAAAGTTGTTGGGATTTTTGAAAAAACTATTTGGTGATGATAATGAAAATGAGATCCGCCGCATGGAAGAATATGTGGAACGGATCAATGCGCTTGAACCGGAGATGCAGAAACTGAGTGACGCATCCTTGGCGGCGAAAACGGTGGAATTCCGTCAGCGGCTGGAAAATGGCGAGACGTTGGAACTACTCTTGCCTGAGGCGTTCGCGGCGGTGCGGGAAGCATCAGTCCGGACCACGGGCATGCGGCACTTCGATGTGCAGCTGCTCGGCGGCGTGACGCTGCATGAGGGAAAAATCGCCGAGATGAAGACAGGCGAAGGCAAGACGCTGGTGGCAACGCTGGCGGTGTACCTGAATGCACTGGAAGGCAAAGGCGTCCATCTCGTCACGGTCAATGACTATCTGGCGAAGCGCGACAGCGAGTGGATGGGAAAAATTTATAAGTTCATGGGGTTGTCGGTGGGCCTGATCGCCCATGGACTGGATTTCGACGACCGCAAGGCCGCATATGCTGCGGACATCACGTACGGGACCAACAATGAGTTCGGGTTCGATTATCTGCGTGACAATATGGTCGTTTATGCCGAACAGATGGTGCAGCGGCCGATGAACTACGCGATCGTGGACGAAGTGGACTCCATCCTGATCGATGAGGCGCGGACGCCGCTGATCATTTCCGGGCCGGGCGAAAAGTCGACGGATCTCTACTTTGTTCTGGCCAAAGTGGTGCCTAAATTGACTGAAGGCGAAGACTACACGGTCGATGAAAAGTTGCACACGGTGGCGCCGACAGAGGCTGGCGTGGCCAAGGCGGAACGGGCCCTGAATGTCAGAAATCTTTATGATAACGAAAACATGGAGCTGTCGCATCACTTCAACCAGGCGCTCAGGGCGCATGCGCTGATGCACCGGGACAAGGATTATGTGGTGAAAGACGGCGAAGTCATCATCGTTGATGAGTTCACCGGACGTCTCATGTTCGGCCGCCGTTATTCGGACGGTCTGCATCAGGCGATCGAAGCCAAGGAAGGCGTGAAGGTCGAACGCGAAAGCCAGACTCTCGCCACGATCACTTTCCAGAACTATTTCCGCATGTACAAAAAATTGTCCGGCATGACCGGGACAGCGAAGACTGAGGAGCAGGAGTTCCGCAAGATTTATCATCTGGATGTCATCATGATCCCCACTCACCAGGCGATGGTCCGTGTCGATTTCCCCGATGTCATCTACAAGACGAAACGGGGCAAGTACAAGGCGGCAGTGGCGGAGATCGCCGAACTGCATGCCAAAGGCCAGCCGGTCCTGGTGGGAACGACGTCGATCGTCCAGTCGGAAGACTTGTCGTCGATGCTGAAGCGGCAGGGCGTTCCGCATAACGTATTGAATGCGAAGTTCCATGAAATGGAGGCGCAGATCATCTCGCAGGCGGGGCAGCCGGGGGCTGTGACCATCGCGACCAACATGGCGGGCCGCGGCACGGACATCGTGCTCGGCGAAGGTGTGCCGGCGCTTGGCGGGCTGCATATCATCGGTACGGAACGGCATGAAAGCCGCCGGATCGACAATCAGCTGCGGGGCCGTTCCGGACGTCAGGGCGATCCGGGTTCTTCCCGTTTCTATCTGTCACTGGAAGACGACTTGATGCGGCTGTTCGGCGCGGATAATATCTCTTCGCTGATGGACAAGTTGGGGATGGAAGAAGACGAACCCATCGAACATTCCCTGATCTCCCGCTCGATCGAGCAGGCGCAGAAGAAGGTTGAAGCTCAGCATTTCAATACCCGTAAACACGTGCTGGAATATGACGATGTCATGAACCAGCAGCGCGAAGTCATCTATGGACAACGCAGGCAGATTCTGCACGGCGAAAACCTGCGCGAGAATATTTTCTTCATGATCGAGAAACTGATCGACCAGGGCATGGATTTGTTCGCCAATGCCAAGGTTCACCCGGAAGAATGGGATTTCGACGGACTGATCGAGTACGCGGTGGACCTGTTTGCGGCGGAAGGCGATCTGAAAAAATCCGAGATGGAGAATATGAGCCGCGACGAACTGCGTGAAGATCTGCTGGATGCGGCCAACGAAAACTATGACCGCCGCGAAGCCTTGTTCGGCGCCGACAACATGCGGGAGCTGGAGAAGGTCGTCATGCTGAAAGTAGTCGACGCCAAGTGGATGGAACACCTGGACGCGATGGACATGCTGCGGCAGGGCATCGGTCTGCGGGCCTATGGGCAGAAAGATCCGCTCATCGAATACAAAATCGAAGCTTTTGATATGTTCGGTCAGATGATCGAGCATATTCAGGAAGATATCGTCCGCTATATCTACCGGGTGAATATCGTGACCCAAGCGGAGGACCGGCTGGCGCAGGCGACGGCGAGCCACGGTGAGGAAGCCGCCGGCCCCAAAGAACCGGTGCGGGTGAAGGAAGCGGTCGGACGTAACGAGATGTGCCCCTGCGGCAGCGGCAAGAAATACAAGAAATGTTGCGGCGCTAAATAAACTACCAAGGAGGTCATACATATGCTGAAGATTGAGAACCTGGCGGTGTCGGTTGCCGGCAAGCCGATTCTGCATGATGTCAACCTCGAAATCAAACCGGGACAGGTGCATGCCCTGTTCGGCCCGAATGGCACGGGAAAGTCTACGCTGATCGGCGCCATCATGGGTTTCCCCCGTTTCCAGATCACGGCAGGTAAAATCTGGTTCAAAGGCGTCGATATCACGGCTGCGCCGGTCTATGAGCGGGCACGGTCCGGCATCGGCGTCATGATCCAGCGTCCTCCTACAGTGCGTGGCCTTACCGTACGCCAGATGGTCGGGATCTGCTCCCACCAGCGCGCGGATGCGGATGCGTTGGCTGAGCGACTGAACATGTCGGACTTTTTGGAACGCAACGTCAACGAAGGATTTTCGGGCGGCGAAATCAAACGTTCGGAACTGCTGCAGCTCATGGCGCAGCAGCCGAATCTATTGTTGCTTGACGAACCGGAATCCGGTGTCGATATCGAAAATATCGCTTTGGTCGGAGAGGCCGTGAATCGAATCCTGTCCCGCGGCCACGCCGAAGGGCAGGCCCCGGTGCGTAAACAACGGGCCGAGCGGACCCAGTCCGGTCTGATCATTACCCATACCGGTCATATCCTGCAGTACGTGCCGGCGGATATCGCCCACGTGATGTATCAGGGAACACTCTCCTGCAGCGGCAATGCGCAGGAGATGCTGCAATGCATCCAGCACAAGGGGTACGAAGAATGTATCCGTTGTGCGATGTGAGGAGGGCTAGGCGATGAATAAGCAGGATATTCTGAACGAAAAAGCCAGAGCGGCTATCGATAAAAAAGCCATTTATGGCGCCGATGTAGATTTCAGCAGTTTCGTCGAATATGGCAAAGAAGATGCGCCGATTCCCGACTTGACAGCCATGTCGACCGAGAAGCGCAAACAGCTCGAAGCGATCGGTCTCGATACTTCGGGAACCGGTCGGGCCGGCACGTATATGCAGATGGACCACTCCGTGTCCCACTGTGATATTGCCGCCGAGGGCGTGGAGATCATGTCCACCGATGCGGCGTTGAAATGCCACGATTGGCTGATGGATTACTGGTGGCGGGCGGTAGCGCCGGATGCAGATAAATTCACGGCCCGGGCGGCTCTGCATCAGGAACACGGTTATTTCATCCGAGCCCTGGCGGGGCAGAAGATCGCTGAACCGGTGCAAGCCTGTCTCTATATCGGACAGGAAGGCCTGATTCAGGATGTTCATAACATCATCATTGTCGAGGAAGGCGCGGAACTGCATGTCATCACCGGTTGCGCGACGGACCCCGATGTGAAAAAAGGCGCCCATATCGGCATCAGCGAATTTTACATCAAGAAGGGCGGCAAGCTGACTTTCACTATGATCCACCGCTGGGGCGAAGACATCACTGTCCGGCCCCGCACCGGCGTCATCGTGGAGGAAGACGGGCTGTATCTCTCCAACTATATTTGTCTGAAAACAGTGAAAGACCTCCAGATGTATCCCAGTGCGCGTCTCACTGCGCCGGGCGCTGTCGCCCGCATGAACTCCATCCTGGTTGCGCCGCCGGGGTCGCATATGGACATTGGCGGGCGGGTGATTTTGGATTCGCCCGGAACCAGAGCCGAGATCGTGGCCCGCAGCATATCGACGGGGGGGATCATCATCAACCGGGGTCATTTGGTCGGCAATGCCACGGAATCCAAAGCTCATCTGGAGTGCCATGGCCTGCTATTGGCGCCGGGCGGCGTCATACATGCGGTGCCTGAGCTGGAAGCCCGCGCCGAAAATGCCGAACTGAGCCACGAGGCAGCGGTGGGCAAGATCGCGCCGGAAGAGATCGAATACCTGATGGCCCGCGGGTTGGACGAGGAGGAAGCGGTCGCAACGATCGTGCGCGGTTTCCTGAACGTCAACATCGAAGGCATCCCCGAGTCGCTGGCCCGCGAAATCAACAGGACGGTGAGTGAGTTCTCGCTGAACAAGGGGTCTTAGGTGTCCCAGGCGGCGCATCTGCGGCGTTGCGGCTACGAGTTCTGCGCTTGACGTACAGCAGTACGCCTTCGCTTGAACTCTTGCCGCGCCTTGCAGCTGCATCCGCCTGAAACGCCTGGGGATATTTTTGAGAAGAGCAAACATAGACGATTTAAAAGTTTTTTAAAAATAGGAGTGAAGGTTAGTTGTTATTGTCAGAATGGAAAGGGCCCATCGAAGAATTGGGCCGCAAGGTTGAAGAACTCAGGGGGTCTCTTTGACGTCACTGAAAAGGAAGTACAGATTGCCCGGCTTGAACGGGTGACCGAGTCCCACGACCTTTGGGAGGATCCGCAGGCCGCGCAAAAAGTCATGCAGGACCTGACGACGCTCAGGGCGCCGGTGGAACAGTTTCATGGACTAAAAAACCGCCACGGCGATATAGCCGCTCTCTGGGAACTGGGCATGGAAGAAAATGACGACAGCATCCAGGCGGAACTGGAGGAGCAGATCAAGGAACTGCAGCATGACCTCGAACAGCTGCAGCTTTCACTCATGCTGTCCGGCGAATATGACGCCAATAACGCGATCCTGACCCTGCACGCCGGCGCTGGCGGCACCGAAGCCCAGGACTGGGCCCAGATGCTGCTGCGGATGTATGTGCGGTGGGCGGAACGCAACCGTTACCGGGTCGAGACCCTGGATTTTCAGGATGGCGATGAAGCGGGCGTCAAGAGCGCCACGCTCATGATTACCGGACGCAATGCCTATGGCTATCTCAAAGCGGAAAAGGGTGTGCACCGATTGGTACGTATTTCACCCTTTGATTCCAATGCCCGTCGCCATACCTCTTTTGCGGCGATCGACGTGATGCCGGAAATCGACGACAATGTGCAGATCGAGATTCGGGCGGAAGATCTGCGCGTTGATACCTACCGAGCCAGCGGTGCCGGCGGACAGCACATCAACAAGACGGATTCGGCAGTCCGGATGACCCATCTGCCGACAGGGGTCGTGGTCCAGTGCCAGAACGAGCGCTCTCAGATTCAGAACCGCGAGCAGTGTATGAAACTGCTACGTTCCCGCCTGTTCGAACTGGAACAGGAACGGCAGGCCGCTGAAAAGGCGGAGCTGGCCGGTGACTACCAGAAAATCGAGTGGGGCAGCCAGATTCGTTCCTATGTGTTTCACCCCTACAGCATGGTCAAGGACCACCGTACCAGTTACGAGGTGGGCAACGTGCAGGCGGTGATGGATGGAGACCTGGATGGCTTCATCGAGGCCTATCTGAAACAAAAAGCCCTGTAGGAGGACCTAGTGTCGAAAAAAGTACTTTTCATTAGTTTTTTTGCCGCGTTGCTCGTTTTCAGCGAGATTATCACGCCATTGGTTGTCTCTTTTTGGTTGGACAGTGCGTTGTCCAAGGTGATGCCGGCGCGTCAGCACAATGTTTCGGCCCGCTCCTTGCCTGGAATTTCCTTGTGGATGGGGCAATTCGACGGAGTGAAGGCCGTTTCGGAGGACGCCCGCATAGACGGTCTGAAGATTCAGGAGGCGCGGGTGACGCTTGATGATGCACGGATCAACATGGGCACGTTGGTGCGCAGCAACCGGGTTACGGTTCAGGATGTACGCAACCTCGAAATCGTGATGAAGCTCAATGAAAAAGATCTCGCCGAATATCTCGGCGCCAAGGTAAAGGAAGTTAAGAACCCGTCAGTGAAGATTCTGGCGGATAAAATTCAGATCCACGGCGATGTGGACCTGGGCATCCTCAAAATTGCCGTAAGCACGGAGGGGCAGATCGTCGGCGACGCGCAGTCGATCCGCTTTCGTAGCGAGCGGCTGGAAGTGAAAAATGCCGGCGGTATCAATTTCAACTCGCTGTTTGCGGAAATTCCCCTGCTGGATCTGACGACGCTGCCGTTCAAGGCCGGTGTGCGCAAGATCGTCATGGAACCCGGCCTCATCACTCTTTTTGCCGACAATCACTAAGTATCCGAATTATAAGGTGGAATGAAAGTTGCTGGTTTTTCGATACAATCGGGTTCTCATCGTCTTCATCATTCTGGGATTGTTGGCGGCTCTCTATGTGAACTGGCAGCGCTATGGAATCGAACGCGCCAATACACAAGTGGAGCTGGTATCGGATCTGGCGGAAGTAGTGGAGATGGCCCGGATTGACGGCATACCGCTGCAATCGGCGCTACGGCAGCTGAAGGCGGCAGGGTTGACTACGCTGGCGGTTTTTGAAACCAATCTGGAAAAGCTGGCTGATGAAGGTGTGGTGACCGCGGTATCCACCACCCAGATGCTGCACAGCTATCATGCCGGGACGCTGACCAACTGGTGGTGGCGCAACGAGGTCGAGTCGGGAAGGCTGGCGGCCAGGCAGGTTTATGTACTGGACCGGGAAACAGACCGGTTCGCCGAAGTGCAGAGCGACCTGGAACGTCGGGTCGGCAAACACCGGATCAAATATTTCAACGAGGGCGGCCGGCGGTTCCTTATCATTGATGCGCCGTTCGAATCCTTGATCCGCTGGAATCTGGGAATACCGGTTTCCGAGATGGAGACGGCGGCTTCTAACGGGTTCCTCATACTGGCGCGGCCGACCAACTATCTGAAAGTCAATCCGGACGATGTACAGTCGGTGTTCGAACGCATCGATTCGGTGGGATCGGCTGTATCGGGAATTTATTTTGTCGGGGATGAAGTGCTGGGCTTCCCCGACCAGTTGCCTCTGGTGGCCGCCGAGATGAAAAAGCGCGGCCTGACGCTCGCGATGATGGAACATTATACGCAGCTGCAGTTCAAGATGCAGGATGGCATGTTCGATCTGGCGAAAATGACCAATTACTCTACCGCCCGACTTCATCAGCTGCTGAAGGTCGAACAGCCCAAACTGTCGATGGTGGAAGCGGTTCATCGACAGGTGCTGGGCAGTCGGGAACGCAATATCCGCATGCAGTATCTGAAGATGTACGAGCGCCCTCTGCCGGGTAAAAATTTGACGGAAACGCATGTGGCTTATGTCAGTGGCGTCAAGAAGGGGCTGAGTTCGTTCGATGTGCCGACAGGACCGGCGACGACTTTTCCTCCCTTTATGCCGAATCGATTCCTGCTCCTGTTGATTGCCGTCGGCACAGTGGCTGCCGGTGTCTTGTTGGTCAGCGTGGCGATCCCGTTTCCCCGGCGGATGCAGTATGGGTTGTTCGCCTTATTATCACTGGGACTGGGGCTACCCATGTTGATGGGATCTGCAACGTTGGTGCGGCAAATGACAGCTTTGGGCAGCGCCGTTATTTTCCCGGTGCTGGCGATGACCTGGCAGCTCGATTGCTGGCGGGCGAAAGCTCCCCGCGGCGGCGCGCCTCTCTGGCGTATTCTGAGGGACGGTCTCGTTGGCCTGACCCGGACATTTTTGCTGGCGCTGGTGGGAGGCCTTTATCTGGCGGCGGTGCTGTCCGATACGCGTTTTCTGCTCGAAATGGAGATTTTCCGGGGAGTCAAACTGACGTTTGTCTTGCCGCTACTGCTCATCAGCATCGTATATCTGACCCGGTTCAACCTGTTCCCTGGCGTGGATGCGGATGATTCCCGCCACCTCTGGGCGAAGCTGCTGCATGTGCTCGACTATCCGGCCTATATCAAAACGATCTTGGGTTTCGGGGCGGCGGCGGCGGTTGCTTATGTTTTCGTGGGACGCTCCGGACACGATTCGGGGGTGCCGGTGCCGGAAATTGAAATCAAATTGCGCCGGTTCCTGGAAGTCACGATGTATGCCCGCCCGCGTGAAAAAGAATTTCTCATCGGCCATCCCGCTTTTCTGTTGGCCGTGATGGCGTTATATCGGAATTGGCCGCGGTTCTTTCACTTCGCCTTCGTTGTGGCGGCAACTATCGCCATGGGTTCGCTGGTCGAAACATTTGCTCATATGCGAACGCCTTTCATCATGTCTTTGCTGCGCGGAGTCAACGGCGTGGGCCTCGGCGCCGCGCTCGGCGTGTGCGCGGTTCTCGCCCTTCACTGGCTGCAGTCGCTGACTTTCCTGATGGGAAGGAGACTGCCATCGGATGAATAAACTGGTGATATCAGGTTACTACGGTTTCGGCAATGCCGGCGACGAAGCGATGTTGTTGGCGATGGTGTCTGCTCTGCGCGCGCTCGACCCTCAGGTTGCAATCACTGTCATTTCCGGCAATCCAGCTGATACTGCGAAGAAGCATGCGGTATCGGCTGTTCACCGGCTGAATCTGTGGGGGATCGCCCGCGCGATTCGCGCCTCCGACCTGCTGATCAGCGGCGGGGGGAGTTTGCTGCAGGATGTCACCAGCGGCCGCAGCATTTTTTATTATTTGGGAATCATGCAGCTCGCCTGCTTTTTGGGACGACCTGTCATGCTTTACGCACAGGGGATCGGACCGATTCGCAGCTGCATGGCGAGGTCCTTCATGAAGCATATCGGCAACTGCATCGCCGGCGGTACGGTCCGCGATGAGGGCTCGCTGGTCGAACTGGCGGGCCTTGGTGTTGTCAAACCGAAGGTAAGTGTGACGGCGGATCCCGTGTTGGCGCTGGAACCGGCGTCAATTGAGTCAGGCCGAAGGATCCTCGATAGCCTGGGTCTAGGCGGCGAGGGGCCGCTGATCGGATTTTCCGTGCGCGAGTGGCAGGGAAGAGAGCATTACAAAAATGTATTCGCGGCTGTGGCGGATCGGCTCGTCGCCGAGACTGGCGCCCGTATCGTTTTCATTCCCATGCAGTGGCCGGATGACGTGCAAGCGGCCCAGCGAGTGGCCGCCAAAATGCGGCAGCCCCACGCGCTGATTGGCCAGAAGTGCGATACAGCCGAGCTTCTGTCGGTGGTCCGCAATCTTGACCTGCTGGTGGGCGTCCGACTGCATGCGTTGATTTTTGCTGCCGTCATGGAGCGACCCTTCGTCGGGGTATCGTACGATCCCAAAATCGACCGTTTTCTGGAAACCCTCGGCGAGAGGCATGCCGGAACACTCGAGACCCTGACTTCCGAGAATCTGTTGGCTCAGATTCAGCAGGTTCAAATCGATGCCGCAGCTGGCGAAAGGCGACGCGGCAAAGTGGCGGCGCTGCGTGCGCAGGCGCTGCAGAACGCTCGTTTTGCCATGGATCTGCTCGAAAAAAAGGGGGATAAACACTCCCTGTCGAATAATAATAAAGTTAAATAGAAATAAGCAGGAGAGGTCAATTGCTTTGATACAACTTAGTGAAGTCAGCAAAATATTCGATGATGGGTTCGTTGCGCTGTCCGATCTGACCTTGAAGATCGACAAGGGCGAATTTGCATTTGTGGTTGGTCCCAGCGGCGCCGGCAAGTCTACCTTGATCAAGCTGCTGTTTCGTGAGCAGCTCGTGACGACCGGAGAAATCATCGTCAACGGACGCAATCTGTCTATGTTGCAGCCCCAGGAAATTCCCTACTTTCGTCGTTCACTCGGCATCGTGTTTCAGGATTTTCGGCTCTTGCCTGACAAAAATTGTTATGAAAACGTGGCCTTTGCCATGCGGGTCATCGAGGCATCCCGGCGCGATATCCAGCGTCGGGTGAAACATGTGCTCGATCTGGTCGGCTTGTTGCCCAAAGCCAAAATCTATCCGGGGCAGCTCTCCGGTGGGGAACAACAACGGGTGGCGATCGCCCGGGCGATCGTGAACAATCCGGCAGTGCTGATCGCGGATGAACCGACTGGGAATCTGGATCCGGATACTTCCTGGGAAGCGATGAAGATATTCGACCGGATCAATCAGACAGGCACCACGATTTTAATGGTAACGCATGACAAACCGATTGTCGATCAGATGATGAAGCGGGTCATTGCGCTGGAAAACGGTCGCATTACACGTGACGATTCCAAGGGAGCCTACGGCTATGAAGATTAGAACGGCGGAATATTTCATCACCGAGTCGCTCCACTCTATCCGGCGCAATGGCCTGATGAGCGTGGCGGCGCTGATGACGGTGGCTTTGTCGCTGTTGATCCTCGGCATGTTCACCGTCGTGGTCATGAACCTGAACCATATGGCTGCTGTATTGGAGTCTCAGATTCAGGTAACGGTTTATCTGCAGGATACGCTGAAAGATGTCGAGACCCGGGAAATCGGGACCCGCATCACGAAGCTGCCGGGTGTGACCCGGGTAACGTTCGTCGGCAAGGAAGAAGCGCTGGTACGCTTCAAAGACAGGCTTGGAAGTCAACAAGGGTTGCTGGCGGAGCTGGGTGAAGCCAATCCTCTGCCCAATTCGTTCGAAGTCAAGGTCGATCGTCCGGAGCGTGTGAAAGCGGTGGCGCTCGCGATTTCCCAGCTCAAGGGGATCGAGGCGGCCCGCTATGGGCAGGAAGTGGTGGAACAATTATTCAGCCTCACCCGGATGGTGAGGATTTTTGGCGTGGTGTTGATCATCTTCCTGGGATTGGCGGCGTTGTTCATTATTGTGAACACGATACGGCTGACGGTATTCGCCAGGCGGCGCGAAATCGGCATCATGAAGTATGTGGGGGCTACGGATTGGTTTATCCGTTGGCCGTTCATCATCGAAGGGGTACTGCTGGGCGCGCTGGGCGCCTTCATTTCAGCAGTCCTTCTGTCACAGCTTTACAGCATGGTGACCCGGCAGGTCTATGAATCCCTGGCATTTTTGCCGCTCTTGCCCCAGTATCCGTTTTTGGGCTATGTGAACATTTTTGTGCTTGTCGCCGGGATTGGAATCGGTGTTTTGGGTAGCCTGATTTCTGTGAAAAAGTTTCTCAAAGTCTAAATGACCAGGGGGTGCGTAATGCAGGGACATTTTATTTGGCGGCGAGTTTTGTCAGCAATTCTAGCAGTTTCTTTTGTTGTATTGGCCATTTCACCGGCGCTGGCGGATGAACTGGAAGATAAACAGCAGGAACTGACCAATATTCAGCAACAGGCGGATGATGCGCAGCGCAAAGCGGAACGCGCCCGTCTCAAGGAGCGAAGCGTCGCCGAACAGCTACGGGTCATTCAGGCCGAACTCAGTGAGGCGCAGGCGGAGTTTGACGCGATCAACGACCAACTGAGCCAGACTGAGGAACAGATCAAAGCAAATACTGAACTGTCGGCGCGGCTGGTGAAGAAAATGGAAGCCCAGACCAAGACGCTGCACCGGCGGATCCGTGATATTTACAAAAACGGGCAAGTCAATTACATTGATGTGCTCTTTGGCGCAAAGGATTTCAGCGACTTTGTGAGCCGCATGGATATCCTGAAAAAAATCCTGGCTTATGATAATGCGTTGCTGCAGGCAACCAAGGCGGACCGGGAGGCGCTGGCCCGAGCCAAGGCTCAGCTGGAAATCGACCGGGTCAAGATTGTTGAATTGCGCAAGCAGTCCGCTGCGAAAAAGGCGCTGGTGGCAGAGCGCCGCCAGGAACGGCAGGGCGTGCTGAATGCCGCTACATACGAACGGGAGACGGCCGAACGGGCCTATCGCGAATTGATCGAGACCTCCAAACAGATTGAAACGATGATTCGCAAGATCCAATCCGGTGAAAAAAATGTCGGTGGCAGCACCGGCACGATGTTGTGGCCGGCGGAAGGTGAGATTACTTCGCCTTTCGGTTGGCGTGTGCATCCTATTTTTGGTACGCAGCGTCTGCATACCGGGATCGATATCGGCGCTGACTACGGCGATACGGTCAGGGCGGCCGACGGCGGGGTAGTCATCCATTCCGACTGGATGGGCGGCTATGGAAACGCAGTCATCATCGATCACGGCAACGGTATTTCCACTCTGTATGCCCATAATTCGCAGCTGTTGGTGAGCGAGGGGCAGACGGTCGCCAAGGGGCAAGCGATTTCCCGGGTAGGATCAACAGGCTATTCCACCGGTCCGCATCTGCATTTCGAGGTGCGGCAGAATGGTACGCCGGTGAATCCGCTGAATTTCCTGCCCTGACCCCCGGATATAAAATGAGGTGAATTGTGTTGAACAGTCGTCGTAATATTATCATCGGCGCCATCGTGCTCGTAGTGACGACGTTCCTGCTGACGGCAGGAGGCGCGCTGTATCTTTTTGATCAGATGGTCCCGGACGCACCCGGCGCGATCAAACTATTGCGGGCAATGGATGTGGTGCGCAGCCGCTATATCGAGGTAGTACCGGTCGAAACCCTGATGAACGGGGCAATCAAGGGAATGGTGAGTTCCCTGAACGATCCGTATTCGATTTATATGGATGCGAAGATGTACAAGGAATTCCGCATGGAAACGGAAGGTTCTTTCAGTGGTGTCGGCATCGTCATTAGTGTCAAGGACAAGCTGTTAACGGTTGTTTCACCGATCGAGGGAACGCCGGGCGAAAAAGCCGGGATCCGCAGCGGAGACCAGATCCTGAAGATCGACGGCAAGGAAACCATGAATCTGGCGCTGGACGAGGCTGTCGGCAAAATCCGCGGCCAGGAAGGCACGGATGTCACGCTGACCCTGCGTCGCGGCGAAGTCATCAAGGATTACAAACTGACACGCGCCAATATTCAGATCAAGACGGTATCCAGCAAGATGCTGCCGGAAAAAATCGCGGTAATCCGCCTGGCCATGTTCAATGAACAGACCGCCGGCGAATTTTATAAACAGTATGAAGCGATGGAAGCGCAGGGGATGAAGGCGATGGTCCTGGACCTGCGGGATAATCCAGGCGGACTGCTGGATTCCAGTGTGCGGGTCTCCAATAAGCTCGTACCGAAGGGACCTGTCGTGTCCGTAGTGACGCGGGATGGCGAAACAGAAGTCCATCGGTCCACTCTGGACAAAGTGAAGTATCCGTTGGTGGTGCTGGTCAATGGCGGCAGCGCTAGCGCTTCGGAAATCGTGGCCGGAGCTGTGCAGGACACGAGCGCAGGGACACTGATCGGGACCAAGACGTTCGGCAAGGGCTCTGTACAGTCCATCTTGAAACTATCGCCGGATACGGCGATCAAACTGACGATCGCCAAATATGCGACGCCCAATAACCGCTTTATCAATGGAATTGGCATTGAACCGGACCTCAAAGTGGAGAATCCGGAAATCAAAAATGGCGCCGAAGGGCGTCCGGGCCGCTTGCCAATGACAGGAATGGAAGGAACCCCCAGTGCTGATGCACCGGCCGACCTGCAAATGGAGGCGGCGATCAATCTGCTAAAAGGGAAGATATAATGGATATGCCATGGCTGGATGTTTTTCAGATGCTGTTCATCACAACGGTGGCGGTTTTTCTCGAGCCGCTGTTTTGGGGCATTCTGGGGATCGTTGCGTATCAATACTGGCAGATGCAAAAAAACCAACAGGCCATGTTTGGTCTGACGGGGGTGCCGCTCGGCCGTCAGGTGATGTGGGCGATGCTCTATGGAACCGTTGGCGGACTGATGGGAAGCCTGGTGCTGACCCTGGTCGGCGTCAATATCGAGCGGATGGGATTCCAATATATTTGGCCGCTGGCGATTTTCCTAGCCATGATCAACATCCGGTTTCTCTGCTTTGCGTATGCTGGCGGCCTCGTTGCTGTCGCCAGCGCACTTACCGGATGGCCGGATGTCGACGTGCCGCAGGTGCTGGCGTTGGTAGCGGCCCTGCATGTGACCGAGAGCGTTCTCATCGCCATCAGCGGACGTTATGGTTCCGTGCCTGTTATTCTGAAACACGGCGGTCGTTTGGTCGGCGCCTTCAATCTGCAAAATTTCTGGCCGCTCCCCCTCGTAGTGCTCAGCACGGTCGCGATGAAGGCCACTGCTTTGCCGGAGGGGGTTTTTCATACGCCTGACTGGTGGCCGCTGCTGCCGCTCGGCATCGATCCGCCGGCCGGTTTCGAGTGGGTGTACGTGATGATGCCGGTGGTAGCGGCTCTGGGATATACGGATATGGCGATCTCAAGCACACCGCAGCAGCGGCGGCGAAAGTCGGCGCTGGCGCTGGCGCTCTACAGTCTGAGCCTGCTCACGATGGCGCTGCTGGCTGCGAAGTTCGCCTGGCTGAAACTGCCGGCTGCGTTGTTGTCACCGCTGGGGCATGAGTTCCTGGTGCGGCGCGACAACCGGATGGAAATGGCAGGGATTCCTCTCTATGTCCCGCCGGAACGGGGTGTGATGGTGCTCGAAGCCATTGCTGACGGTATAGCTAGACAGATGGGAGTGCGGACCGGCGATGTGATTCTGGAGATTTCCGGACTCGTGACCAATCGGGGCGGGGGACTCGCTCATGCGATCGAATGGGCGCCGCCGCTGTTCGAAATGACGGTGCTGCGCGCAGGGCAGGAACTGAAGCTGGATGGCCGCTTTCCGCCCGGGCCGCGGATGCTCGGCCTGATATTGGTTCCTGAGGGTCATGAAACTTATTATGTGACGATGTCCGAGGGTTCTGGCGGGCCGATTGCAAAATTGTTTCAACGGGCCCTGAATTTCTTGCGGAGGGATAAATAATGCCAGAGTTTCAAGTTGAAGCTCCCTTTGTGCCGCTGGGCGACCAACCGGACGCCATCGCCAAATTGACAGAGGGAATCAAGCGGGGTGACAAGGCCCAGGTGTTGCTGGGGGCGACCGGAACCGGCAAGACCTTCACGATGGCCAAAGTCATCGAGGCCGTGCAGAAACCGACACTGGTCATTGCGCATAATAAAACGCTGGCCGCACAACTGGCCAGCGAATTCAAAGAGTTCTTCCCGCATAACGCGGTGGAGTATTTCGTCAGTTATTACGATTATTATCAGCCGGAAGCCTATGTCGCCGCATCCGACACGTATATCGAAAAAGATTCATCCATCAACGATGAAATCGATAAACTTCGCCACTCCGCCACCAGCTCCCTGTTCGAGCGCCGCGACGTTATCGTCGTGGCCAGTGTTTCCTGCATCTATGGCCTCGGTTCGCCGGACGAGTACTATAATATGGTGCTGTCGTTGCGCCAGGGGCAGACGCGGGATCGGGATGAGATTCTGCGCAAATTGATCGAGATTCAGTATGATCGCAATGATGTGGCGTTCACACGCGGCACGTTCCGCGTGCGCGGCGATGTCATCGAGGTGTTCCCGGCCAGTGCGAACGAGAAAGTGATTCGGATTTCCTTGTTCGGCGATGAGGTGGAAAAAATTCAGGAGATCGACAGCGTGACTGGCGAAATCCTGTCGGAACGCAATCATATCGCGATTTATCCGGCCTCCCACTTTGTGACGTCGCGGGAGAATCTGCTCAGGGCGGCCCATGATATCGAAACCGAACTGGACGACCGGCTCGCTTACTTCAAGCGTGAAGACCGCCTGCTGGAAGCGCAGCGGATCGAGCAACGCACCCGCTATGATCTGGAGATGATGCAGGAGATGGGGTATTGCTCCGGCATCGAAAATTATTCGCGGCATTTGACGGGGCGAGCGCCTGGGGAGCCGCCGTTCACTCTCATCGATTACTTTCCGGAGGATTTTCTTATCGTCATCGACGAATCCCATGTAACGATGCCGCAGATTCACGCGATGTACAACGGTGACCGTTCGCGCAAGCAGAACCTGATCGACTTCGGGTTTCGGCTGCCGTCAGCGCTCGACAATCGGCCTCTGAAGTTCGAGGAATTCGAGGGGCGTATCCGCCAAATCGTTTATGTGTCCGCCACACCGGCGGCCTATGAATTGAATTCGGCGACGCAGGTGGCGCAGCAGATCATCCGGCCGACAGGTCTGGTCGATCCCATAGTGGAAGTGCGGCCGATCGAGGGGCAGATCGACGATCTGATCAGTGAGATCAATGGCCGGGTCGAGGCGAACGAACGGGTGCTGGTCACGACCCTGACCAAGAAAATGTCGGAAAACCTGACGAACTATTTCCGGGAGATGGGGATCCGGGTCCGTTATCTGCATTCCGAGATCGAGACCCTCGAACGGGCTGAGATTATCCGTGGTCTGCGGTTCGGCGATTTCGACGTGCTCGTTGGCATCAACCTGCTGCGGGAAGGCCTCGATCTGCCGGAAGTGTCGCTGATCGCTATCCTTGACGCGGACAAGGAAGGGTTCCTGCGTTCCGATACTTCCCTGATTCAGACGATCGGGAGGGCGGCCCGCAACGTACACGGCAAGGTCATCATGTACGCCGATCGCATCACCGACTCCATGCGGCGGGCCATTGGCGAGACCGACCGGCGGCGGGCGGTGCAGGAGGCCTACAATGTCGAACACGGCATTACGCCGACCAGCATTCAGAAAAAAGTCAGGGAGCTCATTCAGACGACGAAGGTCGCCGAACGCGCGACACCCTATACCGTCAAAGAGATAAAAAAATTGGGTAAAAAGGAAACACAGGCGCTGCTTGCCAAGCTCGAGAAAGATATGCGCACCGCGGCCAAGGCGCTTGAGTACGAACGGGCCGCCGAACTCCGCGACATGATCTTCGAAATACGCGACAAGAACCGGTGACAGGCGCCGTAATATAAAAGAGGCTGTGGGACACTTTTTTAAAAGTAATCCTCGCAGCCTCTTTTATATGTCATCATTAAAAACCCTTTTGCATTTGCAGCTGATGTGCTTTGCAGGTTATTTCCAGCTGGCGGTTCCAGTGGGGTTCAGGGTGACAGTGGAAATTTTCTTGAGGTTGATGTTTTTCCAGGTGTGCGTTTTTTCGTTTTCATCAACGACCCGAATGTCCCACATGGCGTCGGTTTCGCTGCGGTCGAACGTGATATTGACTCTTTCGCCGATCATCAGCACTTCATCGCCGAGAACATCTTCCTGCCAGTCATTGGAGACAGATGGAGACACATAAACTTTGACGATATTGTATTTGGCGTTGTTGATCAGGGTGAAGTCCTGGGCGCCGGCGAAGGCAATATTGCAGGATAAGGCCAGAACGAACATGACGGTCAGAATCAATGCGAGTTTTTTCATAGAATAATAATCCCCCATTCAATTTTATTTCTTTGTTGTCTGTTTACGCCTGTTTTCTCCAGATGCTTTCACACGATCCTCCTCTTTAGAAAACAAAAGGCTTATGCATTTATTTTAAAATGCTTAAGCCTGAAACGATACTATCCGAAAGTATACTTTTTGCCGATATATCGCAGTTTATCCAAGAATTATTTTGGCAAGTGCAGTCCGGCTGTTGATATTCAATTTGGTATAGGTGTTTTGCAGCGACTTTTTAACGGTGGCCTCCGTGATGAATAGGGTGGCGGCGATCCGTTGATTGGATAGTCCGGATGCCACAAGTTCCGCGATTTCCTGTTCCCGGGCGGTGAGCTTCAAAGGGTTTCTCGCGCCGGTGGTCAGGGAATGCTGAACCTCCGCAACTCCTTTGGCGTATTTCACATGGAGCACCTGGATATCGTGAAGAAAGGATGCCTGGGGGCCTGTTGCGGTAAGACTCGTTATTACAGGCAGGATAAAAGAGGCGTTTTCGACAAAGGGCATTATCAGGCGATCGGGCGCCGCCAAATCCAGCGCCTGGTAGAGGGCGTTCTGCGCTGATTCTATCCGGCCCATTCGGAAACAAGCTGCCGCTTCATAAATAAAGATGTAGAGTTGCGCCAAGAGGTTGGGAAAAATAGCGGCAACGTTCTGGAATTGGGTGGCAAGCCCCAGAAATTTGGCGAATTCACCCTGGATCAATAGGGCTTTGCCATAGATAATATTGTAATACCCCTGCGTGGGGAAGGGTATCCGGGTTTCCCGCTCGTTTCCCGCCACAATCCAGTCAGGAATTTTCTTTCCATCGGATAAGGAACCATACAAGAATCCTTCACATAGATCGAAAGTATGCAAATAAGCTGAAAGCCCCCCCTGACGGATTTCTTCACGCATTTGCTCCATGACGTCTGTAACGGCGGCAGCATCTCCTCGCAGCAACGCCAGACGGAGATGAACAAAAAGCGCGGCCAGAAGCGGGGACAGCTGATTCTTTGATTTTGCGGCATAGAGCGCTGTGTGAGCGGCAATTTCAGCGTTTTCGAATTCGCCGCAGAAGTAATGCTGTTCTGCCTGCATGGCATAGTCACCGCCGAATCCATGGTAACCGCTGATTGCATAGTAGGCGGGCATGCCCGCAGTGAGGTCGCGGACTTCCTGATCCAAACCGCCGCGCTCTCTGTGGAACATGTAAACAATGGAAGGAGATTCGAACGACCAGGAACCGTTGCGGTCGAAAAAGTCCGTGGGTTTATGCATCAGGCGGCAGGCGTTCTGATGATAGGCGGACATGGCCTGGATGCGGTTGAATTGGGAGAAACTGCACAAAAACTCCAGTTCGCCGGACAGCTGATTCTTTTCCTTTTCGGCAAGCTGGGGGGTCAGGGCGATGTTTTCATGGATTGTCCGGCACTGGATAGCGAACAGCTCATACTCATTATTGGCAAACAGCTCTAAGGCGAAGATTAGTGAGGCTCTTGGGTGCATAGCGATGATTGCCGGCGGCGAATCCCGAAAGTAACGCCGCATGGATTCCAGATGCGACGAATTCTCGGCGAAGCCTTTGTTCGATTCCAGCGCGGTCATCAAATTGTCGTAGTCGGCAGCTTGGTAAAAATACTCCATGGCGGAGAGAAAGTCTTTGCTGGCAAAAAACCAGCGTCCGGCAGCCTGCCAGATGCTTTTTTTCTCTTCGATGCTTTTCCGGTCAAACAGTCCCCGTAAAAAAACAGTCAGGATGTTATGCAGCTGAAAGGTCTGGGTTGATGCATTATAGGCAATAAAAGCGTTTTGGGCCACAAGTTTTTTGAGGATCGCCTGGGCATCGCTTTGCGGCCACAGGGCTTCCGCCTGCACCAGTGAAAAGTTGTCGAAAATACAGAACGTGAGTAAAAAATTCTTTACTTCATCAGAACATTGCTGATAAACAGCTTTTTCCAGTAATTCATGCAGACTCACCTGATGCTCAATTCGGCCTTCTTGCAAAAAACTTAAGAGACACAGGTACAAGGCGCTGATCCAGCCTTCCGTGTAGGAAAACAGATCCGCCGCCTGCTTTGCAGTGAGGCGGACGCCGCAATTTTTATAGTATTCCACAATTTCGGCGGGTGTCAGTTCAAAATGGTGTTTGTCGATGAGGGTGCAATACCCTTTAAGCCGAAGCTCTGTGATTTTGCTGCCAAAAACGACCCGCGATATGACCACGACATGCAGGTTCGGGAGTTCCGCTTTAATCAATGTTTCAATAAAATGGTCAGCTTCCGGCGACAACAGCAGGTGATAATCGTCGATCACGAGCAGTGTGCGTTGCGGGAAGGAAACTTTCCCCAAGAGATTGATCGCTTCATCCAGGAAAAAGTCGGTATCGGGAAGACCCAGTTTCGCCAGTTGCTGCGAACAATTCTGATCCACTGTCCCAATCAAACGGGAAAAGCCAGACCAAAACGCCTGGACCGAATCGTTGTCCAGGGTTTTCCAAATGACAAAGGCGCCCGATTCTTTGGCGAATTCTCGTACTGCAGTGGTTTTGCCGTATCCCATCGGCGCTTCCACGACGGTGAGCGGAGTTTCAAGAAGCCGGTTCAGGATCGTACGGATCGGCTTGCGGAGATACAGGGCGGTAGGATTATAGTGGGGCATAAGGCACTCCTGTTTTAACTATACTTAAATATCTATTATCTATTCGATTCGAGGGGGATTTTTCCTGCTCGCCAGGACTTATGGCGAACGAGAATGTGGAAACGCAAAGACTATACTTTTTGATAGTAGTTGTGACAGAGGACCTGTTCTATGATAAATGGGGAAAGAACGTCAGCCTTTGTTTACTGTTCCCATTCTGTCGGATCAAAAAAATATGAGGTGCAGGATCATGAAAATCATCAGAGTCGTCGCCAGCGCGGACTATTTGTTGACTGTAACCTTTGACAACGAACATACGGTGACTCTCGACATGAAGCGAAAACTTCAGACGGTCCGTTTTTCCGAACTGAGCGATTGGGCTCTGTTTGCCTCGGCGACGACAGACGGCCGCGCAGTCATGTGGCCCAACGGAACCTCGATATCGACCAGCGAGATTGTCGAGATATTGGGCAAATAAAAGTTCATTTGTAAGGATTGCTCGCTCATCCAGCTTCGGCAGGGTGGGCGGTTTTGTTTTTTGGAAAAGGTATCATTTGTCATCAGCAGGAATTATACGAAAGGTTTGTTATAATAAGTTTGAAGTTTTTCCTAGTTGCATTCTCCAGCAAATTCGCTATAATTTAATATACAAACGTTTGTTCGTTCGTGAAGGGGCGGCTGTGTATCAATTGAATGATTGGCAGGAACGCAAACGGAAATATTTCAAGGATGCAAAGTCGTGCTTGTGCTTATAAATAAAAGGAGCGTGGGAAGAATGATTAAATGGGTCTGCTATGCAGTGATCGGTTTATTATGTTTTTTGATATTATTAGCAGTTTTAGCAATCCCATCACTGCTTTTGCCGCCAGGGACCGAATTCGGTTCCATGTCTGCCGCCTATGGGATTGCAGCTGTTGCCTCATATTTTTGTACGCCTATCATTTACCGCAAAATTGCAGGGATGATCAAAAGATAATATTGATCTATAACTCCAAACAAACGATTAAAAGTCGCCCAATGACGCTGGAGTGGCTGATGCTGCGATCCGTTCGGTCGATGTGCCTTTGCGATAATGTTTCTTTTTTAGTAAAATGATAACATAAGCATTGGACGAATGCGTAGTTGATGAGTCCTTGGAAATGGAACTTCGCAAGGCGTTATGATGCATCAACGATTTTTGCCAGGCAAATAAATAAAGGATTCCAATGTTTGCAAGGGTTAACAAGCTGCAACAGGTGGAAAAAGGGTAAAACTCTCAAATGAAAGATAAAATAATTATCAAAGGCGCCCGCCAACACAACCTCAAGAACATCGACGTGGAAATTCCCCGTGACAAGCTGGTGGTGCTGACCGGACTGTCCGGTTCAGGCAAATCCTCTCTCGCCTTCGACACTATCTACGCGGAAGGTCAACGCAGGTACGTGGAATCATTGTCAGCCTATGCCCGGCAGTTCCTCGGTCAGATGGATAAACCGGATGTGGACTATATCGAAGGCCTGTCTCCCGCCATCTCGATCGACCAGAAGACGACGAGCCGCAATCCGCGTTCCACCGTGGGAACCGTGACGGAAATCTACGACTACCTGCGGCTTCTGTACGCGCGGGCCGGTCGTCCGCATTGCCCTGAGTGCGGCGAGCCCATCACGCAGCAAACCATTCAGCAGATGGTGGATGCCTTGTTGGCGCTGGGCGACGGGGCGAAGCTGACCCTCTTGGCGCCGGTAATTCGGGGAAAAAAAGGCGAGCATCAAAAAGTATTGGAAGAGATTCGCAAGGACGGTTTCGTTCGGGTGCGGGTCGATGGAGAAGTTCGCGAGCTGGCGGAAGAGATCAAGCTCGATAAGAAAAAGAAGCATACGATTGAAGCGGTGATCGACCGGATCGTTGTGAAAGAAAGTGTTGCCCGGCGTCTGGCGGAATCCCTGGAGACTGCCTTGAAACTGGGTGAAGGACTGGTCACAGTCGATGTAAATGGGGAGACGGAGCTGACGTTCAGCGAGAATTTCGCCTGCGTTGATTGCGGCATTAGCCTGCCGGAGATCGCGCCGCGCATGTTTTCGTTCAACACCCCTTATGGAGCCTGCCCTGCCTGCACCGGCCTCGGGGTCAATATGGAGATCGACCCCGAGATGGTGGTGCCGGATGGAACCAAGACCCTCGGTGAAGGCGCGATCACGGCCGTCTCCAGCAATCCGGGATCTTTCTTCATGTGCCAGCTGAAGGTGTTGCTCGAAAAACGCGGTTATTCTTTCGATATCCGTTGGAACGATCTGCCGGCGGACGTCCGCGAATTGATCCTGCAAGGGTCGGAAGGCGAGCGCCTGTCATTCGAATATGAAAACTTATTCGGCGAAGTCAAAACGCATTTCACTTCTTTCGAAGGCGTTCTGCCGCTCTTAACCCGGCGTTATCGCGAATCAACGTCGGACTCCATGCGCGAAGAAATCGAGCGATACATGACTTCCAAACCCTGTCCGGTCTGTCATGGTGCGCGCCTGAAAAAAGAGTCGCTGGCCGTTAAAATCGCTGGCAAAAATATTCAGGAAACCACGCATATGACGGTCGGTGAAAGCCGGGATTTTTTTCTGAACCTGGACCTGACGGAACGGGAACAGGCCATTGCGGTCCAAATTCGCAAGGAAATTGACGCGCGATTGGGGTTTCTGATGAACGTCGGACTCGATTATATTTCGCTCGACCGGGCCGCTGGCACTCTGTCCGGCGGGGAGGCTCAGCGCATCCGGCTGGCGACTCAGATCGGTTCCGGCTTGGTCGGTGTGCTGTATATTCTGGATGAGCCGAGCATCGGTTTGCACCAGCGCGACAACCAAAAACTGCTGGACGCGCTGAAAAAATTGCGCGACCTCGGCAATACTCTGCTGGTCGTGGAGCATGACGAGGAAACCATGTTCAGCGCTGACCACATTATCGACATCGGACCAGGCGCCGGAGTGCACGGAGGAAATTTGGTGGCGCAGGGAACGGTGGAAGAGATCCAGGCTTGCGAGGCTTCCATCACCGGACAATACCTGTCAGGCAAGCTGTCCATCCCGGTACCGGAAACCCGGCGCAAGGCCAACGGCAAGTGGGTGGAGATCCTTGGCGCGACGGAAAATAACCTGGCGGGAATCGATGTGAAGTTCCCCCTTGGTTTGTTTACAGCGGTGACCGGGGTATCCGGCTCCGGCAAAAGCACCCTAGTGAATGAAATTCTCTACAAGGCGCTGGCGCAGAAGGTTTACCGGACCCGCACCCGGCCGGGAGCGCATGCGGAGATCCGCGGCGCGGAGTATATCGACAAAATCATCGATATCGACCAGTCTCCTATCGGTCGCACGCCCCGTTCCAACGCCGCCACTTACACCGGACTGTTCGACTCGGTGCGCGAGCTGTTCAGTCAGACGCCAGAAGCCCGGATGCGCGGCTACAAGCCCGGCCGGTTCAGTTTCAACGTGAAGGGAGGCCGGTGCGAGTCCTGCAAGGGCGACGGCCTGATCAAGATTGAGATGCATTTCCTGCCGGACGTCTATGTCCCCTGCGAAGTATGCAAAGAGGCCCGCTATAACCGCGAAACCCTCGATGTGCATTACAAGGGTAAAAATATTGCCCAGGTGCTCGACATGGTGGTCGAGGAGGCGTTGGAGTTTTTTGCCAACGTGCCGAAAATCCAACGGAAGCTGCAGGTCCTGCATGACGTGGGATTGGACTATATCAAGCTCGGTCAGCCGGCAACCACGCTGTCCGGCGGCGAAGCGCAACGGGTGAAACTCTCGACCGAACTGGCCAAACGCAGCACCGGGAAAACCCTGTATATTCTCGATGAACCGACCACGGGCCTGCATGTGGCGGATGTGCACCGCCTGCTGGAAGTGCTGGACCGTTTGGTGGACGCCGGTGACACGGTCGTCGTCATCGAACATAATCTGGATGTCATCAAACGGGCGGATTATGTGATCGACCTCGGACCGGAAGGCGGCCTGCGCGGCGGCCGCGTTGTTGCCTCGGGCACACCTGAATATCTGACGACGGTGGAAGCCTCCTATACCGGGCAATATCTGAAGCCGGTACTGCCTGCAGCAAAAGCGCCAGAGATTCCGGTGAAAAAATCTGCCAGAAGCAAAACTACTGGAAATAGCAAAACGGGGCAGCGTAAAAAAGAAGCATGAGCATCGATGAAAAAAGCGGCCCGGGCAATGAACACCGGGAGGAACTGACGGCCCAGGTGGCTTTGTTGCCGGACAAGCCCGGCGTATACCTGATGCGGGATGCAGCAGGCAAGATCATTTATGTGGGCAAAGCCGTCAATCTCAAGAATCGGGTGCGTTCCTATTTTCAGCTGCGCGGCCTGAGTCCGAAGACCGAGGCGTTGGTGGCCCGGATTACTCAATTCGAGACCATCGTTACGGCGACCGAAATGGAAGCCCTGATTCTTGAATGCAATCTGATCAAGAAACACCGGCCCCGTTACAATATCAGTCTGCGCGATGACAAGAGCTATCCGTTCGTCAAGGTGACCTTGAACGAGGAATTCCCGCGCGTATATGCCACCCGGCGAGTGGAAAAGGATGGGGCGAAGTATTATGGACCCTATGCCAGCGCCGGCGCGATGCATGAGACGCTGGCGCTGCTGAGGCGTCTGTTTCCGCTGCGCAGCTGCCGCACGATGGAGTCGCGCCGCCCTTGCCTGGAATTCCATATCAACCGCTGCATGGCTCCCTGCGCAGGACTCATCGACGCCGTTACTTATCGGGAAATGGTGAAAACCGTCTGCCTGTTCCTGGAGGGAAGGTCGGCCGACGTGGAAAAAGATTTGAAACGGCGGATGCTGGCCGCCGCCGATGAGATGAAGTTCGAGCTGGCAGGACGTCTGCGCGACCAGCTGGCGGCGGTGCGGCAGGTGGTAGAAAAACAGAACATCGTAACCGGCGCCGGTGACCAGGATGTGCTCGGTCTGGCGCGATCCGGCGGGCAGTCCTGCGTGCAGGTTTTTTTTGTGCGCAGCGGCAAAATGATTGGACGGGACCGCTTCCTGCTGTCAGGCGGCGAGGCCGAGTCGGACGGCGAAGTTTTGGCTGCTTTCGTGAAGCTGTATTACAACGAGTCTTCCTTTATTCCCCGAGAAATTTTGACGCCGGCGACGCTGCCGGAAACAGAGCTGCTGAGCGCGTGGCTGAGCGAGCGCAAGGCGGCGGCAGTACATCTGCTGACGCCGCAACGGGGAACGAAGCGGGAACTCGTCCAGCTGGCCGGCGATAATGCGGCGGAAGCGCTACGCCAGCGGTCCGAACGCGAAGCCGGACTGGCCGGCAAGCGTTCGGCGGCAGTGCAGGAGCTGGCGGAGAGGCTGGGGCTGGCTACGTTGCCCGAGCGCATTGAATGCTTCGATATATCCCACATTCAAGGCGCGGAAACAGTCGCGTCCATGGTGGTTTTCACCGGCGGCGAGCCGGATAAATCCGAATACCGGCACTTCAAATTAAAAACCGTCGAAGGCAGTCCGGATGATTTCGCCTCTATGCAGGAGGTCACGCTACGACGCTATCGCGAAGCAAAGGAGCCACTGCCTGATCTCATCGTCATCGATGGCGGCAAGGGACAGCTTTCCTCGGCGCTTGAAGTCATTCGCGGCGTAGGCTTGGCAGATATTCCGGTGATCGGTCTGGCCAAAGAATTTGAGCAGATTTTTCGTGAAAATATCAGCGAACCGCTGGTGTTGCCACGCCACTCGGAGGCGCTGCGACTGGTGCAGCAGATCAGGGATGAGGCGCATCGCTTCGCGGTAAGCTATCACCGCAAATTGCGGTCCAAGCGCAATCTGGTCTCGGTGCTGGACCATGTACGGGGCATCGGCGCCAAACGACGACAGGCGCTGTGGAAGCATTTCAATACAATCGAGCGGATTCGCAATGCTTCGGTGGAAGAACTGACGGCGGCGCCGGGAATGAATCTGCCAGCAGCGCAGGCGGTATTCCGCTTCTTCCGTCCGGAAGGCGCCTGAGACGCTATTGCTGGTCAAAACCCTAAAAATTGGGTACAATAGAAAGTACGGGGGTAGAAATATGGCGCTCTGGTTGGAAAACCTGGCAAAAAATGCACACCAAAAATTTCATGTTTTTGCCTCCATCCTGATACTGGCGGTCGTCGCGATGATTCTCAGCGACCAATTGTCGCACTGGATTGAAGCCCTTGTTCCGTTCGAACGCATCGGCAAATTGGGGGAGAGCATAGGAAAAGCCGCTTTCCTGCTCGGGTTTGTCGCGACTTTGTACTACGGCGTGAGAGATTCCTTCGTGATGGTGCGCAAGATGCAGATTCCGATTCCGGCGCGCGTGGATTCTGGCGTGAAATATTGGATCACGGTGCTGCGTCTCGGTCATCCCCTGCTCGGAGTTGTGGTGTTTTCGGTTGTTTTGCTGCATGGGTATGTTATGTGGTGGATCTGGGCCGCCGGTAATTTCAGCTTCGCCGTCGAGACTGGACTGATGGCTGCCGCTCTGATGCTGGTGGTTGCCGCTTCGGGACTCTACGTCCGTTGGATGCCCAAGATGACCAAACTGAGGTACGTGCATCGACTCGTGGGAATCCTGTTTGTTCTCTCGTTTGTGATCCACAGAATTGTTGCTGATTAAATATTTTATAGTGTAAGGAAAGGGATGTAATGATGAGTAAATCAACCATTGCTTTAATTGCAATTGTAGCCATCGTCGGGGTGTTCGGCCTGACGTTGATGTCCTCCTATAATGGCCTGGTGGCGGAACAGGAAAAGGTGAACGGCCAATGGAGCCAGATCGATACCATGCTGCAGCGCCGGGCGGATCTGATCCCCAACCTGGTGAATACCGTGAAAGGCTTTGCCGCTCAGGAGAAAAGCGTTATTGACTCAGTGACCAATGCACGGGCCAAACTGGCCGGAGCACAGGGACCGGCCGCAAGGGGCGAAGCCAATAACGAACTTAGCGGAGCGCTTTCCCGCTTGCTGGTGGTGGTCGAGAACTATCCCCAGTTGAAATCCGACAAAACTTTTCAGGGCCTGATGGACGAACTGGCCGGCACGGAGAACCGGATCGCAGTCGCGCGCCGGGACTACAACCTGGCGGTCCAGTCCTTCAACACACGGATCAAAACTTTCCCCACGAGCATCATCGCCGGTATGTTCGGCTTCTCGTCGAAGGAATATTTCCGCGCTGAAGAAGGCGCCAAACAGGTTCCGGCGGTCAAATTCTGATTTTGCGCCGCTACGGCTCAAAAGTCGGAAGGAGGCTGAGGAAGCTTGTTTAAACGCATAGCGGCGTGGCTTGCCATTGTCGGCTGCGTGCTGCTTCTCGCCGTGCCGGCCCTGGCTGCACCCAAAATTCCGCCCGTTCCGACCCGGGATATTTATGCCCAGGATTATGGCGACGTTTTGTCGCGCGAAACGGAAAGCCAGATCAACCGGCTCAGCACTGAGCTAAGGTCGCGCACCCAAGCGCAGATTGCCGTGGTGACGATTCCATCTCTCGAAGGGGAGCCGATTGAAGAATATAGTCTGGCGCTGTTCCGCAAGTGGGGTATCGGCGACCGTAAACTCAATAATGGCGTACTGATCCTGGTTGCGGTAACTGAGAAGAAAGCGCGTATTGAAATCGGCTATGGACTGGAAGGGGCGCTGCCTGACGCCAAGGTTGGCCGAATCATGGATGAATTTATGCGCCCCGGAATGGAAACAGGCGATTACAATACCGCGGTGAGAAACACTTACATAGCGGTGTTGCAGGAAGTTGCCGCTGAATACAAGCAGCAAATCAAAACGACAACCCGGACCAGTCCGAAGAACAGCGGTGCAGCGGCTGATATCCCTGTTTGGCAGCAACTGCTGATCGGTGTCGGCATTATTCTGTTCCTACTGTTTGACTGGTTTGTCTTGGGCGGATTCTTTACCCAGTTGCTCTTGGCGTTGGCTTTCTCCGGGCGTGGAGGAGGTGGCGGCAGCGGTAGCGGTGGTGGTTTCGGCGGTGGATCCGGCGGCGGCGGGGGCGCCAACCGTTAGGAAAAGCCTGCTCATAAAGGCAATGGCAGAATGTCATGCTATAAAAGGAAGGAGAAATTTAGAATGCAAAAGTATGTTTGTTCAGTATGCGGTTATGTTTACGATCCGGCAGAGGGAGACCCCGATCATGGCGTAGCACCCGGTACCGCCTGGGAGAATGTCTCTGAGGACTGGGTCTGCCCGGTCTGCGGCGTAAACAAGGATCAATTCAACGCCGAATAATATCCACCCTACGAGGGCTGAGGGCGAACTTGTAAAAGTTGTCCGCAGTCCTCGTTTCTTATTGCTTGAAAGGCCAAGGCAGTTGGTTGCACGGCCGATCTATGATAAAATTTAGCCATTGCTGATTATAGAGAATAAATTCAAACAGGCAGGAGATTTGTGATGCAACAGAAGAAAACAACGCCGCGCCCGGTCATCGAAAGTATCAAACCCTATGCTCCTAGTTGGCCGGATCATACGCCAGCCGAGCTGTGCCGCCTGCTGGAGCGGGAATCAGTCGCTAAACTTTCTTTCAATGAGAGCCCCTATGGGCCGTCGCCCAAGGCGGTGACCGCCATGCGTCAGGCTGCCTGTCAGGTGCATCTGTACCATGATATGGAAGCGAAAGAGCTGCGGCAGAAGATCGCCGATCGTTATGGCGTGACCCTGGAAAGCGTATATATCGGTAATGGCGGCGATGAAGCCATTGCTCTCTTGGTCAACGCATTTGTGTCGCCAGGGGATGAAGTGGTAATGCCGTGGCCGACATTTGGCCAGTATGCCAATGCCACCACGATCATGGACGGACGGCCGGTGAAGGTGCCGGTACGCGCCGATGATCTGAAGGTTGACCTCGATGCAATGCTGGGGGCGGTGACGTCCCGGACGAGAATAATCTTTCTCTGCAACCCGAACAATCCCACGGGCGTTTCGGTCGGCGGCGCTGAACTGCACCGGTTCCTGACTGCGGTTCCCCCCCACATTCTGGTTGGATTGGATGAAGCCTATATCGATTTCGTCGAGGATCCGTCCTTTATGTCCAGTCTGGATCTGCAGAAGGAATTTCCCAATGTGGTGACGATCCGCACGTTCTCCAAGATTTACGGACTTGCCGGTATGCGCGTTGGCTACGGCATTGCCCATCCGGATGTTACCTGTCTCATTCAGCGGGTACGTCCATTGTTCAATGTGAATACGCTGGCCCAGTTCGGCGCAATCGCCGCACTCGACGACGCGGAGTTCGTCGGGATGGCGGCAGCGAAGAATGCGGCGGAGCGGAATTGGATTACAGAGCAACTGACGGAATTGGGCTGGCGGGTCTTTCCTTCCCAGACCAATTTCGTGTTTGTCGATACGGGAAGGGAAACGGAATCACTGATCAATGCAGCCCGCGCTGCCGGCATTATTATCCGGGGCGCGACCGGCTGGGGCTACCCGACCTATTTGAGAATTTCGCTCGGCACGCACCAGCAGAATCAGGCGCTCGTCGACGTGCTGAAAAAATGTGTTAAATAATAAAAGCGCAAAATAAAATCTATCTGATTCAAATTTTCTCCAGCAGGAAATTCGCCGTCCACGTAGAATATATATTTCTGTGCTTTAGTACAATAAAGAAAGAAAAGGTGAGAACATGAAAAAATCACTCGCACTCCTGCTCGTTACTCTCTTGTTGGTGACTTTTGCCGCCGGCTGCGGCAAGAGCGAACCCGCCAAGCCTGCTGCGCAGCCTGCTCCGGCTGCCAAGTCTGAGCCCATCATCATCGCTTATACTCCATGGAATGGCTATGGCGCTCTCTTTGTCGCCTCACAAAAAGGCATGTTCAAATCCCGCGGCCTGGATGTTCAAATCCAGTCCATCGAAGACGTAGGCGTACGCAAACAGTCCATTGTTGCAAAAAAAATCCAGGGTATGGCCGCTTCCGTCGACGTATCCGTTGCGGCGCTGGGACAGGGCGTTCCCCTCAAGCTCGTCTGGGCGTTTGACGCTTCGGCAGGCGCTGACGGGATCCTCGTGACCAAGGCCAGCGGAATCAAAACGATCGCCGACCTGAAAGGCAAAGAAATTGCCTTCAACAAAGGTTCCGCTTCCCACCTCTACCTTTCCACCCTGCTGAAAAAGAACGGGATGAAGGATGAGGATGTCAAAGCTGTCGAAATGAAGGCCAGTGAAGCCGCCAGCGCGTTGATGGCTGGCAAAGTTCCCGCTGCCGTGACCTGGGAACCGCATATCACCAAAGCGGCTGCTGCCGGCAATATCATCCTTTCCACCACCAAGGATACACCGGCGCTGATCGCCGACGTGCTGGCTTTGCATGAAGATTTCGTAAAGGCCAATCCGGATGCAGTGCAAAAAATTGTCGCCGCGTTGTCCGAAGCAACCGACTTCATCCAGAAAAACCCGGCTGAAGCCGCAAAAATCATGGCGGGCGAATTAAAGGAAAAGCCGGAAGAAACCCTGGAAGGGAACAAGACGATCCAATTTTACAATTTGAAGGACAATCTTGCCTTGTTCGGCACCAAAGAAAAACCGGGCGCTCTCTTTGAAGTCGCCAAAATCGCCGGCGAATTCTATGTCGGACAAAAAATCCTCACCAAAGTGCCCGATGTTACCAATGTCATTGACAGTTCTTTCATTACCAAGATAAAATAAGACGGTAGAAGACAGCGGCGGGGCTGTGGAAAAGGCGTCTGATGCCGTTTTCACAGCCCCGATATTTTTTTTTGGATGGTGATTTGATTTGGCCACAAGCAAATGGGCCACTCCCAAGGCGGAGATTTCCCGATCCCTGTACGGATCTTTGGCAGGGCTCGCTTTTGTGCTGCTCTTGCTGGTATGGGCCCTGATCACTTATAGCGGCTGGGTGCCGCCGCTCTTTTTGCCTGCGCCGGACGCCATCGTCACAGGCGCTATTTCGCTTTTTACCGAATTTGATCTGATGAAAGACATTACCGCCAGCGTACTGCGCGTTACTGCAGGATTTTTGGTGGCAGCCGTGGTTGGGGTCCCGCTAGGAGTTCTGATGGGCAGTCTGAAAGTTTTCGAAGCGTTCTTTGAGCCGTTTCTCGGCTTTATCCGCTATATGCCTGCGTCGGCGTTCATACCGCTGTTTATTCTCTGGCTGGGAATCGGCGAAATCGAGAAAGTGGCCGTGATTTTCTTTGGCACCTTTTTTCAGATGACCCTGATGGTAATGGATGTGACCAAAAACGTGTCGCAGGAACTGATCGACACGTCCTATACCTTGGGTGTTTCCAAGCGGAGCGTATTCTGGCGCATCATTCTGCCTGCCAGCATGCCGGGAATCATGGATACCCTGCGGATTACCTTTGGTTGGGCCTGGACGTATCTGGTGGTGGCGGAGATCATCGCAGCCAGCTCCGGACTGGGGTACATGATCATGCAGTCCCAGCGGTTTCTGAAAACAGCGAATATCATCGTCGGCATTCTCGTGATCGGCGTGATCGGCATCCTCATTGATTTGGTCTTCAAGTGGCTGTATAAGAGGCTGTATCCTTGGATGGGAAAAGGAGGGGCGGCCTGATGGAGAATAAATTATGCATTGAGGATGTTTCCAAGGTATTTCGTGAAAAAAACGGCACGGTGACGGCGTTGTCGAACACCAGTTTCTGTGTGGCGGAAAGTGAGTTCGTGACGATTCTCGGACCGTCGGGCTGCGGCAAGTCCACTATCCTGCGGATCATCGCCGGGCTGGAAGAGGCGTCAAGCGGCCGGGTGCTATTGGACGGCAAGGAGATCCGGCAGCCGGGCAAGGACCGGGGCATGGTGTTTCAGGCGTACACGCTGTTTCCCTGGCTGAGCGTGGAAGAAAACATCGCATTCGGGCTGGATGTGGCAGGACGGCCAAAATCGGATCAGCAGGATGCGGTGAAGTTCTATATTGAAAAAATCGGTCTCAAGGGTTTTGAAAAAGCTTATCCGCGCAAATTGTCCGGCGGAATGAAACAGCGGGTCGCGATAGCAAGGGCACTGGCTAACGATCCGGAAGTTCTGCTGATGGATGAGCCGTTCGGCGCTCTCGACGCCCAGACCCGCTCGGTAATGCAGGAGCTGCTGCTGTCGGTGTGGGATGAGTCGCACAAGACAATCCTGTTCGTGACACATGATGTGGAAGAGGCTGTGTTCATCGGTGATACGATCTATGTCATGACAGCCAGGCCGGGGCGCATCAAGGCCCGGATCGAGGTCAAACTGCCGGCGAAACGGACGTATGATATGAAGCTGTCTGATGAATTCCTTGATATCAAAAGGGACGTGTTGGAGCTGATCCGGGAGGAAGCCTGGAAAGCCGCCAATGCCAATTTGCCGGAGGAGTGAGTGAGATGACGAAAAAATTGGTTTTCCTGCATATTGGGCGCGGGATTTTGGCCTCTGTCTGGTCGGAGCAGGGACTGTATGAATTGACCTTCCCCTATCCGTCGGAGCAGGAAGCCCTCGGGCATCTAACGACAGTCAATCCGGCGCAGGGTCAGCTGGACGAGCGTCAGCAGGGATGGCAGGCGGCTTTGCTGCAGGAGCTGGAGCGCTATTTTTCCGGCGAACCGACTGTTTTCACAGTACCGATCGACTGGTCGGGCTATACGGAGTTTCGCCTGAAAGCCCTGCAATTCACGGCTGATATTCCGTCGGGACAGGTGGCGACCTATGGCGGTATCGCAACGGCGGTAGGACGGCCGGGGGCGGCGCGGGCTGTAGGCGGCGCGATGCATGCGAACCGGACGCCCATCGTTGTCCCGTGTCACCGGGTCGTGGGTTCGGATGGCAGTCTCACCGGATTCGGCGGCGGACTGACGCTGAAGCAGGAACTGCTCGGACTTGAAAAGAAATAAAATCCCATAATTGGAAGAGGAATCGGTGCCTGTCACCGGGGAGAGTATATGAAGATCAAACTGATTGCGATGGATATGGATGATACGCTGCTGAACGAAACGCAGCAGGTTACAGATAGGACTCGGGAGGCGATCCGCCGGGCGATGGATGCGGGTGTGGCCGTGACGATCGCCACAGGACGGATGTTTCAGTCGGCGCTGCCTTATGCGAAGGAGTTGGGGATACAGTTGCCTCTAATCGTTTATAATGGTGCGATGATCAGGGAAGGAGCTTCCGGTAAAACTCTGTTCCACCGGCCCATCGAGACGGGGCTGGCGCAGGGGTTGGCGGATCTGTTCCGTGAGCGCGGCTGGTACTTGCAGAAATATGTCGATGATCGGCTTTATGTTGCCGATCTGGACGAGAACGCCCGATTTTATGCCGATTATGCCCGGGTTGAAGCGATTCCGCAGGGGCTGGAGTTTTTTCAGATGACGGCGGCGCCGACCAAACTGCTCAGTATGGGGGATACGGACGAACTGAAGGAAATCCGGACAGCGGTAACCCAGTTGTATGGGGATCAACTTTATCTGGCATCGTCGAAAAAACGCTATCTGGAGATGGTGGACGCACGAGTGAACAAAGGCGAGGCGCTGGCTTTTCTGGCTGGAAGGCTCGGAATCGTACAGCATGAGGTCATGGCAATCGGCGATTCGATGAATGATGTCGATATGATCGAATATGCCGGCGTTGGCGTGGCGATGGGCAATGCGAACGCAACGGTCCGCGCGGCGGCTGATTTCATATCCGCGACCAACGCGGAAGACGGAGTGGCTGTGGCCATCGAGAAGTTTGTTTTGGACTGAAGCGGGAGGTGCTCCGATGGTTGTAGGGATTGGCATCGATCTGGTGGAAATTCACCGCATGAAAAAAGCCATCGAGAGCTCTGCGTTTGTGCAACGTGTATTTACGACTGCGGAGCAAACCTACTGCAATGGACGGGGGCGACAGGGCGCAGCCTCCTATGCGGCCCGCTTCGCAGCGAAAGAAGCGGTCATGAAAGCATTGGGGACGGGTCTGGCCGGCGGCGGGACCTGGCAGGATATCGAGGTGCTGCCTGATGATCAGGGCAAACCAGTCATGAGTCTGACAGGAGGTTTTGGCCAACTGGCCCGGGAGCTTGGCGTCACTACGATCCATGTCTCTCTTTCGCATGCGCAGGATTATGCGACGGCTCAGGTATTGTTGTGGAGGGGTGAAATGGAATGAAAATCGCGACAGCGCAGGAAATGCGCGATATCGATAAAGCAACCATGGAGTGGTTCGGACTGCCGGGAATAGCGCTGATGGAGAATGCAGGACGCGCCGTGGCGGAGAAGGCAGTCTCTGTTTTGGAGGAGCCGCGCGGCAAGATCGTTTTCATTGTATGCGGCGGCGGCAACAATGGAGGCGACGGTTTCGTGGCAGCCCGCTGGCTTCATAACTGCGGTGTACGGGTGAAACTGTTTCTGGTGGCGGATCGTGCGCTGATCAAGGGCGATGCGCTCATTCATCTGGAAACGATTGTGCGCATGGGGGTGGAGTGCGTTGACTTCACGGAGCCGCGCGGCATGGAAAAAGCCCGCATCGGGGCAGCCTTCGCCGACCTGGTGATTGATGCGCTGTTAGGCACAGGTTTTCATGGGGAGCTGAGCGATTCTTACCGGGAAAGTATCGAAATGATGAACGGGGCAGGCAAGAAGATTCTGTCGGTTGACATCCCTTCCGGTGTGGATGCCAATACAGGGTTGGTCCGAGAGAAGGCGGTGCAGGCCTTCTGCACGGTGACGTTCGGACTGCCCAAACCGGGGCTTCTTTTGTATCCGGGCGCTGGCTGCGCCGGCGAGGTAGAGGTCGCGCCGATTGGGATTCCTGCCGAACTGCTGACGGCTGCTACCATCAGGCAAACGCTGATTACCCGCGAACAGGCCATTTCGCTGCGGCCTCGGCGGTCGCCGGACTCGCACAAAGGAAGTTTCGGTCATGTGCTGGTGATGGGCGGGTCCCGTGGGATGAGCGGCGCGGCTTTCCTGGCCGCACAGGGCGCTCTGCGGACCGGAGCCGGTCTGGTGACGGTCGGAGTGCCTGCTTGCATTGGTGCTGTGATGGAAATGAAGACGACAGAAGCCATGACGCTGGAACTGCCGGAGACTCTGAATGGCGGATTGGGCGCTGATGCCGTGAAAATGCTGCATGATTTTTCCGCCCATTCTTCAGTGGTGCTGCTGGGTCCGGGGCTGGGCCGCCATGCAGATACGATGGAAGCGGTTCTGGAGCTGATTCAGCTGATGGATCGTCCGATGGTGCTGGATGCGGACGCTTTGTTCGCATTAAGCGGTCATGTCGAAATATTGGCTGCGGCGGACGCGCTGGCGGTGCTGACGCCGCACCCGGGAGAGATGGCCCGGCTGACTGGCTTGTCCGTGCGGCAGATCCAGGCCGACCGCATCGGCGTTGCGCGCCGCTTCGCCATTGAGTGGGGGAATATCGTGGTTCTGAAAGGCCCTCGCACAATCGTGGCGTTTCCGGACGGGGAGATCTACGTCAATCCCACCGGCAATTCAGGCATGGCGACCGGTGGCATGGGAGACGTCCTGGCCGGTATCATCGCGGCATTGATTGCGCAAGGCTTATCGAGTCATGATGCTGCTGTGCTCGGCGTTTATCTGCACGGGCTGGCAGGCGACCGGGTGGCGCTGGAACGGCCGGTCGGCATGAGCGCGCTGGATTTGGCGGAGTTCGTTCCTCTCGTAGTGAAAGAACTTGTGGTATAATTAAAACGAAAACTTTGCCGAATGGGGGTGATACTGGTTGCGTATCAGATACTGCGTGGGTTTGCTGCTGACACTGCTTCTGAGTCTCACATCTGTTCTGGGTTGGGCGGCTCCCGCCGAATCCAATGTTAAAATAACGGCCGTGCGGTGGGGCCGGACTGTGGACGCCGTGACCGGAACGGTGAAAGTTCGCTTGGTTCTGGATGCCAGCGGCCCGGTCGCAGTAGAGCAATTCATCACCGCCAAACCCAGTTGGCGACTGTTTGTAACGCTACGGGGCGCCAGCGCCGACAATATTGCGATCCCTCCCTCGCCCGACCAAACGATCGTCAAAGGCTTGAGCCTGGTCAAATCTACCAAAGATACGGTTCATGCCATCATTGAGTTGCCGGGATCTTTGCCGGAAGATCAATACAAGGTTTTTACAGTCAAAGCTGATCCCAAAGCAAATCGCCCTTTCCGCATCGTTATTGATGTGGGAAAAACTGTGCCGATAACGGATGTTAAGTTTTCGGCTGGACTCAAGGGAAAAGTGATTGCCATTGATCCGGGGCATGGAGGGTCTGACCCGGGAGCGATTGGTCCCCAGCGTACGTTTGAAAAGAAAGTCAATCTCGATTTGAGTATGCAGGTAAAGGCGATTTTGGAAAGGGCCGGCGCACAAGTGGTAATGACGCGCCAGACTGATATCGATTGTTCGAATCCGGATGCAACGGACAGGGAAGAACTCATGGCCCGGGCCATGGCGGCCAACAACCGCAAAGCCGATATTTTCATCAGTATTCATCATAACTCCTCAGCCAACTCCAACCTGAGCGGAACTACGACGTATTATTATCGCAAGACGCTGTTTGACGCCGTGTTGGCGCAATGTATTCAGGATGCGATGGTTCGGGGCGGTGGACTGGATAATATCGGGGTGCGTACAGCAAATTTCTTTGTGGTGAAAAACACCTGGATGCCCGCAGCTTTGCTGGAGATCGGCTTCCTTTCCAACCCACAGGAAGAACAAATGTTGAATAGCCCTGCGTTCCAACAGAAGATGGCGCTGGCGATCGTAGCCGGTATTGATCAGTTCTTCGGTCAGGCTGCGAAAATGAGAGGTGAACAATGATGAAACGCCGATGGCTGTTGGGAATTTTGATAGGGTCATTGACTTTACTGTTGGTTTCCGGATGCACTCCCAATCAGAGTGGCAATGCCGCAGACCCCAAGGGCGCAACCGCGCCTGCTACGAAACCGTCAACCCCTGAAAAACCTGCGTCCAATAATGATACGGTTCCCGTGAAAGTGTATTTTGGAACCCATGACGGTCGCTATGTCGTGGCGGAAGTGCATTCGTTGAAAAACGATTCACAGCTGATGCAACGGGCTCTGGAAGTAATGGCGGCAGGACCGACGAATACGGAGCTGGTAGCCGTTATTCCCAAGGCAACGCAGGTCAGGAGCGTTGTGGTCCGTGACAAAACTGCCTTTGTGGATTTTTCATCTGAGATTGCGAAGCGCGGCTTCGGCGGATCGGCGACAGAAATTCTGGCGGTGGGCGCCATCGTCAACACGCTGACGGAGTTCCCTGACGTGGAACGGGTACAGATCTTGGTCGAAGGAAAAAAAGTGGACACCCTGTTCGGCCATCTGGACGTGTTTGACCCACTGAGCCGGTCGCCGGGGATTATCAAAAACAAATAGGCATACGAAAAAATAGAAGAAGCGGAAAGCAGGGTTAAAGCCAGCTTCCGCTTCTTTTCGATATTTGAACCTTCATTCAAGCTATCCGTTATCCTGATACACTCTCGGAACTCTGGGGCTGATGCCGCAGGCCAGCTCGTAGTTGATGGTTCCGGCGAGGCCTGCCAGCTCGGTCAGCGTGATTTCATTCTGCCCCTGCCGGCCGCAGAGCACCACTTCGTCACCAATAGCGGCGTCGCATTCCCCTCCCAGGTCGATGACGGTCTGGTCCATGCAGATGCGCCCCACTACTCGCCGCCTGATCCCCTGCACCAACACCTCGGCCTTGTTGGAGAGGTGGCGGCTGTAGCCGTCGGCGTATCCGATCGGCAGGGTAGCGAGCCAGGTCGGCGCTTCCGTATAATAGGTGCAGCCGTAATTCACCGGCGTTCCGGCGGGAACATGCTTGATGAAAACAATGCGGGTCACCAGCGACATGGCGGGCCTCAGGTCCAGATGCAGGTGCATGGCGGGATCGGGCGGCAGGCCGTACAGAATAATGCCGGGGCGGACTGCATCCAAGTGTGCGGCAGGAAACGAGTCGGTGGCTGCGCTGTTGGCAGCGGACAGCACCGGTACAGAGAGCCCTGCGTCCTGGAGGGAGCAGACGGCCTCGTTCAGGCATTTGAATTGGGTCAAAGTGTAGGAACTATCTGCAGCGTCGGCTGTTGCAAAATGCGTGAACAGGCCGATAACGTTAATGCCGTCCAGGGTAAGCGCCTCCCGGGCAAAAGGAACCAATGCCTCTGGCTGGATGCCGATGCGGCTCATGCCTGTGTCCAGTTTGAGCATGACTCGGGCTTGCTTGTTCTTTTTGAGCGCGGCTGCCTGAAGCTCCCGCATCCCTTCGCTGGATGCGACGGTTGCCGTCAGGTCGTAGTCAACCAACAGAGCTGCCTGCTCAGGCAGTATTAGTCCGAGAATTAGGATGGGAACCTGGATGCCGGCGGCCCTCAGTTCAATTCCTTCCTCGGGAATGGCTACCGCCAAAGAATCGGCGCCGGCGCCGAGGGCAGCCCGGCTGACGGGGATAGCGCCGTGTCCGTAAGCATTGGCTTTCACGACAGCGATCATGCGGGTGGTGACAGGCAGACTGCCGCGAATTTGACGGACGTTATGCCGGATCGCAGACAGATCGATAATGACTTGGGTTGGACGCAACGGAACATCGCCTCACTTTCATTCTATAGAATATTATGCATGCGTCGGGCATTTTCCTTGTGCTGGCGCAAGTTTTTTGAAATTATGATATACTACTTTTCAGAAAGGCGGGTGAGTGCAATGCAACGGTATACCAGCTCGTCGCCTGAGGCTACGAGAGAGGTGGCCCGCCGCTTGTCCGGCGTATTGGTGGCCGGTGACGCAGTTCTGCTGCAAGGAGATTTGGGAGCCGGTAAAACCGAGTTCGTAAAGGGCCTTGCGGAGGGATTAGAGGTAACAGAGAGGGTAACAAGTCCAACTTTTACGCTGCTGAATATTTATCAGGGGAAGTTGCCTCTCTATCATTTTGATCTGTATCGGCTGGATGATCCGGAAGATCTGGCGAACATTGGCTTTGATGAATTTATTGGCGGTGATGGAGTGGCAATCATCGAATGGCCGGATCTGTTTCCGTCTGAGATGCCGGATGAATATGTGAAAGTGGATTTGCGGCAAGGGGACCATCCGATGGAACGTATCCTGCAAATCGAAGGAAAAGGCGACCGTTACGCCGCCCGATTGGAAGGGAGTGACCTCCTCTGATTCTGGCAATCGAAACTGCAACACCGGTATCGGGAGTCGCTCTGTTAAAGGGTGATCGGTTACTGGCAGAAATCAATGTTCAAACAGGCAATACCCATTCGGAGCGTTTGATGCCGCAGATTGAAAAAGTATTTGCGCTGGGAGGAGTGTCCCCTCAGGAAGTAGAAGTCGTGGCAGTCAGTATCGGTCCGGGTTCGTTCACAGGTTTGCGAATCGGGCTGACAACAGCCAAAACCCTTGCTTACGCATGGCAAAAGCCCATTGTGGGAGTGCCGACGCTCGAAGCCCTGGCGTATGGATGCCCCGCAGGAAGTGGCAGGGTGTCGGCGATGCTGGATGCACAAAAAGGCAGGGTTTACCAAGCTATGTATCAGTGGCGCTCTGGACTGCTCATCGAAGTTGCGCCGGTGCGGATCGTATCAGCAGAGCAGGCGTTTCAGGAAATAGCGGCCTTGATGGAACCGGTGCTGGTGGTCGGCGAATCGGTCCGGGAGCATGCCGGGCTGGTCGAATCCTCAGGCGGGAATATATTTCTGGCGCCGGAGCATGCCGTCATGCCGCGCGCAGCCGCCGTCGCTTTCCTCGGCTTGCGCAAATGGCAGGCCGGCCTGGCCGTTGCAGCCACAGAACTGAATCCCCTTTATGTCCGGCGGCCTGAGGCGGAAGAACTCTGGGAAAAACGCTGCGGCGTCAGCTCATGAAGACGGAAATTATCGTACGGCCGATGACGGTAGAAGATTTGGACGGCGTTATGTCGGTTGAATTTGACTCTTTTCTGACCCCGTGGTCCCGCTCGGCGTTTGAAGAAGAACTGACCCAAAACCGTCTGGCCCGCTATATCGTCGCGGAGGAAGACGGGAATATTGTCGGATACGCCGGAACCTGGCTGGTGATCAACGAAGCGCATGTGACGAATGTCGCGGTATCCGGGCAGCACCGCCGGGAAGGAATCGGCCGGTTTTTGATGGAAAAGTTGATGGAGCTGGCCAGAGATAGCGGCATGGACTCGATGACCCTGGAAGTGCGGGTGACTAATGATGCGGCGCGCCATTTGTATCAACAGATGGGGTTCGTGGAAGCGGGAATTCGCAAAAACTATTATTCGGAGACCAAGGAGGACGCCCTGATTTTGTGGTGTGAAAAGCTTTGAGCATTTTAGTGTTGGGCCTGGAAACCAGTTGTGACGAGACTTCGGCTGCCGTTATCGCAGACGGGCGCAAGATCCTGTCCAACGTTATTTCTTCGCAAATTCCGATTCATCAAAAATATGGCGGAGTGGTGCCGGAACTGGCTTCCCGCAGGCATGTGGAAAATGTGCTTCCCGTGATCGACCACGCGCTCTCAGAGGCGGGTGTGACGCTTGCGGATCTTGACGCCGTGGGGGTTACGCATGGTCCCGGATTGGTGGGCGCTTTGTTGGTGGGAGTGGCGGCTGCCAAAGCACTGGCTTTTGCTACCGGCCTTCCGCTCGTGGGGGTGCACCACCTGGAGGGCCATATTTTTGCATCGTTACTGTCGCATCCGGAACTGGAGCCCCCCTTCATTGCCTTAGTCGTTTCCGGCGGACATACTTCACTGGTGCACGTCCGGGATTATTCGACCTTTCATTTGCTGGGGCAGACCCGAGATGACGCCGCCGGCGAAGCTTTTGACAAAGTGGCCCGGCTGCTGGGACTTCCTTACCCGGGGGGACCGCATGTGGAAAAGCTGGCGGAAGCTGGCGATCCCAAAGCCATCAAATTTCCCCGTTCCTTTACCAGTGATGATTCCTTTGAATTCAGCTTCAGCGGATTGAAATCCTCTGTGATCAATTATCTGCACACGGCTTCGCAGCGCAAGGAAATCGTGAATCCAGCTGATGTGGCTGCTTCTTTTCAGTTCGCAGTTGTGGATATCCTGACGCAAAAATCATTGCAGGCAGTTCGTCAGTGTGAATGCCTCAAATTAGTGCTGGCCGGCGGAGTCGCTGCTAATGGATCATTGCGCCGCGCGTTGCAGCTTAGATGCGATGCTGAAAAGGTCCAACTTTACTCGCCGGACATTATTTTGTGTACGGATAACGCCGCTATGATTGGCTGCAGAGCCTACTACCAATTGCAAGCCGGAGACATTGCCGACTTGTCGCTCAATGCGATTCCCAGCTTGCCGCTTGGTGGAAAACTAAAATAACCGAATGTGGACAGTCTTTGGGTCAGGGTCTCAATGCCTGATTTTACAGCGGCCAGACCTGTGGATAAACCTGTTGATACTGTGGATAAGTCGGGGATAAGTTACGGATTACTCATTTTGAAGTCGTAAAAAAACTGGGCAGGGAGAGAATAACGTGACCGCGCTGGATGAACATTTTCGTAAAACAGGACGATTGACGAAAAGTGAAATGGCATTATTGGAACAAATTTCAGCACGACTCGAATTGGCTGGAGATATTTCCCACGCACAGGTTAGTCTGTATGTGAGGGTGGGGCGTGAACCGAAGCTGGTGTTGGTCGGACAGGTCCGGTCACGGGCGAGTTTGTCGCCGCAAAGAGGCGGAGCGGTAGGAACGGTTTTTGCGGCAGCCGAAGAACCTCTCGTGTGGCGAACAATGGAAACAGGGGAGCGAATTACCGGGCATCGGGAATGGGCCCTCGGCATGGATCCGTTGTTCATGGAAACTTTTCCAGTTCATACTGCTAAAGGCAAGGTTCTGGCTGTACTCAGTTTTGAATTGAGCGGAGAAGAGACTGGCGCTGACCACCAGATTCTGTTGGAAACGGTGTATATGCTGCTGATTTCGGATTATGATCCGCACAATACGCTGGTGTATCGCCCGGTGTTTTCCCAGGACGGGATTCTGGCTGTGAATGAACGGGGCCAGATCATTTATGCCAATGCAGCCGCTGTTGGAATTTACCGGGTCTTGGGTGTGGGACGATTGCTCGGGCGACGTGTTCACGAACGGGCGCTCCATTTGCGACTGGCGGGAAAAGCGACGATTACGGGACAGCCGCAGGAAATGGAACTGGAAGTCGCAGGCATGGTCCTGTCCGAAAAAGCGATTCCCGTGGTGCAAAACGGGAAAACTGTCCGTATGCTTTTGTTTGTCGCCGATGTGACCCAACTCCGAAAAAAAGAAAAAGAATTGTTGGTCAAGTCGGCTGTCATACAGGAAATCCATCATCGCGTCAAGAATAATTTACAAACGATCGCGAGCCTGCTTCGATTGCAGGCCCGCCGCAGTGAGTCGCCGGAAGTGCGGGCGGCTCTGCGGGAAAGTGTCAACCGGATCCTCAGCATATCTCTGGTCCACGAATTCCTGTCGCAACAAGATGAAGAAGTGATCAATGTGGCGGAAGTGGCCCGCAATATTTTTGACCTGGTCATTGAGAGCATGGTGGAACCGGGTTTTGCGATCCAGAAAGTGTTCGAGGCCGAGCCGGTCGTTTTGCCGTCGGAAAAGGCGAGCAGCCTGGCTCTGATGGTAAATGAGCTGGTGCAGAATGCAATCGAACATGGATTTGTGGGTCGCCGCAGTGGTATGATAGGCTTAAAACTGACTACCGCATCGGAGACTTCATACCGGCTGGAAATTTATGATAACGGAATTGGCCTGCCGCCGGACTTTGACAGAACCAAAACCAAAAGTCTCGGCATCCAAATCGTCCGGACCCTGGTGGAAACCGATCTGGGGGGAACCTTCGAACTTTCCGGCACGGACGGAACCCATGCAGTGATTACAATACCCCGCACATAGAAGGGAGAACGATGATGGATAGCTTACGCATTTTGATTGCTGATAATGAGTCAATCATCCGGATGGATCTCAAGGAGCTGCTGGAAGAAGCGGGGCACGAAGTTGTCGCGGAAGTGGCTGACGGCCTCAAGGCCGTCGAAATGACCCGTAAATTCAAGCCGGACCTGGTGATCATGGATATTAAAATGCCGGAGATGGATGGCATTGCCGCCGCAAAAATCATATCCAACGAGAAATTGGCGCCGGTGTTGCTTCTGACAGCTTACAGCCAGAAAGAAATTGTTGAGAAGGCTAAAGATTCCGGGGTTTTGGCCTATTTGGTCAAACCGGTGAAAGAAAGCAACTTATTCCCGGCAATGGAAATCGCGCTGTCCCGTTTTCGTGAATATCTGGAGATCGAACAGGAACTGCATGATCTGCGAAACTCCCTGGAGACACGCAAGATTTTGGACCGGGCAAAAGGGATTTTGATGGACGCCTACAGTCTCAGTGAACAGGAGGCTTTCCGCCGGATTCAGCAATATAGCATGGCCAAGCGGAAATCGATTCGTGAAGTGGCGGAGTCGATCATCGACGCTGCTAAAAAGAAGACACGCTAAGTGGGCAAGGAGTGGCGCATGGCAGCACGCAGGACGCAGAGGAATTTCGTAACAGGCAAGAACTCACTCAGATTCTGGCCTGAGATTATTCATCCAATCAAGGTTGTTTTCTATTTTTGTGTTCTTTTTACCGCCCGATATTCGCCATCGTTTCAATTTAAAAATATGCTGTATCGCATGATTGGGGTCAAAGTCGGCCGGAACGCGTCAGTGGGCCTGGGCGTCATGCTGGATGTGTTTTTTCCGGAGCAGATCGAGATCGGCGACAATGTGGTGATTGGCTACAATACTACGGTTCTCGGCCATGAGTTTCTGGTGCGCGAATGGCGTATCGGCCGCGTGGTCATCGAGAAGGATGTCACGATCGGTGCGAATTGCACGATCCTGCCTGGCGTGATCATCGGTGAAGGTTCGACGGTATCCGCGATGAGCTTGGTCAACCGGGATATTCCACCGTATTCTTTCTGGGGCGGCGTGCCGGTGCGGGAGATTCGTCCGGCGGCTGAACCTGTATGATGAAGTTTTTGCTCCGGCGGGATGTGCTGGCGCTGTTGGCGGGATTCAATGCCATAGGCGCCCTGTGGGGATTCCTCTGGTACAAGGATCAACTAAGTCAGACGCCTTGGTATCTGTGGCCGCTGACCCCTGATTGTCCGCTGACGTCGTTGTGCTTTCTGGCATTTCTCTGGTGGGTTCGCGAAGGAAAAGCCTGGCGTCCGGGATGGAAGGCGGTGGTTTCCTGGATCGCAGTTCTGGGGTCGCTCAAATATGGCGTCTGGACAGTGGTCGTGATCGGGCAGTATATCTTGTCCCCCGGCAGTCAGCCGGATGGACAGGACTGGATGCTGGTGGCGAGCCATCTCGGCTTGTTCGCGGAAGGGCTGCTGTTCCGGCGGCAGCTGCCGATGATGCCGCTGATGTACGGGACGGCGATGGCCTGGTTCCTGGCGAACGATTACGCCGACTGGTTGTGGATGGTTTACCCGCGTTTGCCATCGACGGTTGAATTTTCATTTGCCATGTGGGCGAGCCTTGGGCTGACGCTGGTCATCTATTTCTGGGGACGACGGATCCTGAGCGAAGGAAAATAAAAATTACTGCGTATCTGTTTATAATCAAGGGCTTCCGAAATTTTTTATGCGGAGGCCCTTGATTTTTTTTGGTAAATTGGTTAAGATGATATAGGAATTAGCACTCGAATGATGTGAGTGCTAACAAAACAAAAAAATAGCATCACTAAGGGAGGAAAACGCAATGTCTGACAAAATTAAACCGTTGGGAGATCGCGTCCTGATTAAAGCACTCGAGCGGGAAGAAAAAACCAAGAGCGGCATCGTGCTGCCGGATACCGCCAAAGAAAAACCCCAAGAGGGCAGAGTCATCGCCGTTGGATCCGGAAAAATGCTGGATAACGGAACCAAGGTGGCGCTGGAAGTTCAAGCCGGTCAAAAAGTCATCTTTTCGAAATACGCCGGAACCGAAGTCAAACTGGACGGCGAAGAACTGATGATCCTCAACGAGCGTGACATTCTCGCCATCGTTGAATAAGCAAACCCTAATTGATTTGAGGAGGTAAAGCACAATGGCCAAACAGATTTTATTTGATGAAGAAGCCCGCCGCTCTCTCGAAAGAGGCGTAAATGCGCTGGCGAATGCGGTTAAAGTTACTCTCGGACCCAAGGGTCGTAATGTTGTTCTCGACAAAAAATATGGCGCACCGCTGATCACCCATGATGGTGTAACCGTTGCCCGCGATGTTGAACTCGAAGATCCGTTCGAAAACATGGGTGCCCAACTGGTCAAAGAAGTGGCGACCAAGACCAACGACGTGGCCGGCGACGGCACCACCACCGCTACCGTTCTGGCCCAGGCAATGGTAAAGGAAGGTCTGCGTAACGTAGCCGCCGGAGCCAATCCGATGGTTCTGAAAAAAGGGATTGAGAAATCCGTTACTGCTCTGGTTGATCAGATTAAAAAAGACGCCAAGAAAGTCAGCGACAAAGCTTCCATTGCCCAAGTCGCCACGATCTCTGCCGGCGATGACGTCATCGGCAACCTGATCGCGGAAGCGATCGACAAAGTCGGCAAAGACGGCGTCGTGACGGTGGAAGAATCCAAAACGATGCTCACCGAGCTGGAATTCACGGAAGGCATGCAGTTCGACCGTGGCTATATCTCTCCTTACATGATCACTGATGCGGACAAGATGGAAGCGGTTCTGACCAACCCATACATCCTCATCACCGACCGCAAGATCGGCGCCATCGCGGACCTGCTCCCGGTACTTGAGAAAGTCGTTCAACAGGGCAAAGAACTCCTGATCATCGCTGAGGATGTTGAAGGCGAAGCTCTCGCAACCCTCGTGGTCAACAAACTGCGTGGCACCTTCAAAGCGGTTGCCGTCAAGGCTCCTGGCTTTGGCGACCGTCGCAAGGCGATGTTGCAGGATATTGCCATCCTGACCGGCGGCACTGTGATTTCGGAAGAAGTCGGCCGCAAGCTGGACGGCGTGACCCTCGAAGACCTCGGCAAAGCTGAGAAGATCCGCATTTCCAAAGAAGAAACCACTCTCGTGAATGGCGCCGGCGCTGCTGATGCCATCGCGGCCCGGATCAAAGAAATCCGCGCTCAGGTGGAAGAAACCACTTCCGATTTCGATAAGGAAAAACTGCAGGAACGTCTGGCGAAACTCGCTGGCGGCGTAGCTGTCATCAATGTCGGCGCTGCAACCGAAGTCGAAATGAAAGAGAAGAAAGCCCGTATCGAAGACGCCCTGAACGCAACCCGCGCGGCTGTGGAAGAAGGAATCGTCGTCGGCGGCGGCTCGGCTCTGCTTCACATTCAGTATGTCCTGGACAGCCTGAAACTTGAAGGCGACGAAAAGACCGGTGTGGCGATTGTTCGCCGGGCTATCGAAGAACCTCTGCGTCAGCTCGCATTCAACGCTGGCGAAGAAGGTTCCGTCATCGTCGAGAACGTGCGCAAAGCCGGCAAGGGCATGGGCTATAATGTCATGACCGGCGAATACGTCGACATGATCAAAGCCGGGATCGTCGATCCTGCGAAAGTTACCCGTTCTGCTCTGCAGAATGCGTCCAGCATCGCGGCGATGGTTCTGACCACTGAAACCCTGATTTGCGACAAGCCTGAGAAGTCTGCTCCTGGCGGAATGCCGGGCGGCATGGGCGGTATGGGCGGCATGGGCGGTATGGACATGTAAGTTCGGGCAACCGAACCAACCCCGGGCGGAGAAATCCGCCCGGGGTTTTTCATATCCGCCGGGAACAAACGTTATACACAATGAAGAGAATATTCTGTGAAAATAGGCTTGACCGATATCGGGCTTCAGGGGATAATGAAATTATGAAACATTGAGGCGGTGCTTGCGAAGGCGGTGACGGAACCCGCTGGTAGGGTGGAGGTTCTTTTATTGGTATCGGTGATTATCCCTGTGTTAAATGAAGAAGGGTACTTGGGCGATTGCCTGAAGAGCCTGAACCAGGTCTGCGGCGAAGTGATCGTAGTCGATGGCGGCAGTACGGATAATACGGTGGGGCTGGCCGAGTCTTATGGCGTGAAAGTGATTCGTATCGGTTGCGCCAATCGCGGCATACAGATGAACGCAGGCGCGGCGTTGGCGAAGGGTGACTTGCTCCTGTTTTTCCATGCGGACAGCCGGGTGCCGCCGGGGGGAATCGACGCCATGATTTCGGCGATGAGGGATCCGGCTGTGATCGGCGGCGGCTTTTCGTTAGAGTTTTTCCCCTCTGCTTTTTTCTACACAGGTTTGGCTATCGGCGCCAATCTGTTTTGCAGAATGACCCGCATGATATTCGGCGACCGCGGCATGTTCATTCGGGCCGGCGATTTTGCGGCACTGGGACGGTTTCCTGAAACAGCAATCATGGAAGATGCGGCATTGGCTACGGCAATGCGGCGGGCGGGGAAGATCGTGATATTGCCGGAAGTTGTGGCGACCAGCGCTCGCAAATATGTCCACGAGACGAAACTGCAAGCCGTTTACCGAACAGTCTGGGCTTATACGGCCTATCGTCTGGGGGTCCCGGCGGAAAAAATAAAAGCCGGCTATTATCGGCTGGAAAGAAAAGGCCCGGAGTGAACGAAACAAGCGAGCGCCGCAGTCTGCTGATCTTTGCGAAAAGCCCTGAGCCCGGCCAGGTCAAGACGCGGATCGCGCAAGAGGTCGGCCCTGATAAAGCCGCCGAGATTTACGAGGAAATGCTGGATCGAATTCTGCGGGAGAGCGCGCCGGAAAACCTGTGGGAGCGGCTCTTGTTTATCACGCCGGAGTCCGATGCGGATTATTTCTTCAGACGCGGACTAAAAACCAAGCTGCAAAAAGGCAAAGACATCGGAGAACGCATGGCGAACGCGTTTCTCGACGCCTCGAACCACGGCAGCGAAAAAATCGTGCTGATCGGATCGGATATTCCATCGCTGAATTACTCTGATATCGTGGAAGCTTTCGAAATGCTTGCAAGAGGTCCGGCAGTGATCGGCCCGAGTGAAGACGGTGGTTTTTATCTGCTCGGAGTCGCTGGAAAATATGTGTCAAGAGCGTCCGAACTGCTCCGTCGACCGATTCCGTGGTCAACGCCAGCAGTACTCGCTGAACTGGAAAAATGGTGTCGGGTTTATCAATTCTTCCTTGAATATTTACCGCTGAAAAATGACATCGATACCTATGAGGACTGGATTCGCTATCAAAACACCCGTTGATAACGGGCTGAAAATGAGGAGGGTTATCGTGGAAAAAGTGCCGAAAACCATGAAAAACATGCACAAGTGCATCTGTATGAGCTGTCCCAGCTATACTTTTGCCTGCAAGATCAAATCGATGCCTTCGAATGTTATGGACCTCATCAAAGGAATTGACAAGACAGACAACCTCGAGGGAATGTATTGCGCGTATGAAAAGAGCCGTTGCATCGAGGAAGAAAAAGGCTGTGTCTGCGGCAAGTGTGTGCTGACAGCTGAGTATGGCCTCGACAAAAAATATTTCTGCACGGTGACGGGCGGAAAATAAAAACACAGAAAAGAAAGAAGGGATTGCTTTGGCAAAGGCCTATTTCAAAAACACACTGATTGCTGAGACTGACCATCCGGTTGAGGTGGAAGGAAATCAGTACTTCCCGGAGCAGGATGTGAAAATGGAATATCTGAAACCGAGCGATCATCATACCGTATGCCCCTGGAAAGGGACTGCAAGCTATTATCATGTAGCGGTCGATGACGAGACCGATCCGAATGCCGCGTGGTATTATCCGGAGCCATCAACCGAGGCCGCTATGATCCGGGGGCATATCGCTTTCTGGAAAAACGTCAGGGTTGTCAAAGATTGAGGAGAAACCGCATTGTTGAATTTTCGGGAACGTATCGCATCTGAAGAGACCTGTCTCGTGCGGGGAGCGGCGCTGCAATGTCTGCAAATCAATGTGGGGTATCGCTGCAATCTGAAATGCAGCCATTGTCATGTGGAAGCAGGACCTGACAGGCAAGAGATGATGGGGTGGCCCGTCATGGAAGACCTGCTGGCTTTTATTGCCCGTTCGAAGGTGAAAGAAGTCGACATTACGGGCGGGGCTCCCGAGATGAATCCCGATCTGCCGGAGTTCATCCAGCGGCTCCGCCGCATCGAAACGGTGAGGCGCATTCTGCTGCGGACGAATCTGGCCATTCTGGAAGAACCGGGATATGAAACATACCCTGAACTTTTTGCCGGACATAACGTTGAGGTTGTGGCTTCGATGCCTTGTTATCTTGAAGAGAATGTCGAGGCGCAGCGGGGAAAAGGCGTGCATCCGAGAAATATTCGCATCTTGAAAAAGCTGAATTTGCTCGGATACGGCATGGAAAGTTCAACTTTGATGCTGCATCTGGTATATAATCCCCTGGGAAATTTCCTGCCGGCCCCGCAGGCGGAGTTGGAAGCCGACTATAAAGAGCACTTGAGTAAAGAATACGGAATTTCGTTCCATACGTTGTTCACGATCACCAACATGCCGATTGGGAGGTTCCGGGCTCAGTTGGCGAAACAAGGATTGCTTGAGAATTATCAGGAGCTGCTCGCAAGCAGTTTTAATCGCTGCAATCTTGATGCGGTGATGTGCCGTAGCCTGATCAGCGTCGACTGGCGCGGCAGAGTATTCGACTGTGATTTCAATCAGGTTTTGGGTTTGCCAATTGCTAACGATTTGAATATCAATCAGCTCAATGCAGCGGAGTTGGAAGGGCAGGGAATCGCAACAGGGAACCATTGTTACGCCTGTGTTGCCGGTTCCGGCAGCAGTTGCCAGGGGAATCTGACGGATAAAGTAGGATAGGGATAGCTCTGGCGAAAAGACTTCCGAATTTGTGGCGGAGGTTTTTTTATTAGGCGTTGTAAAATATGACCAGAATTCGATTGATAAATGGCAAAAGAGATTAATTATCAAATGGTTATCAATGGTATATAATTAAAGAGGAATCAAAAAATGATTCACGATGAAAAATATCTTCACATCGCGTAAGTTGCAGTCATGAGTGGCTGCGGAAAGAGGTTAACCATGGACACGAATAACACAACCAATAAGGAAAAAAGAATCAATCGGCCGTTGCAGCCGACACTCGATACGAATCATCGCGAAATCTGGCTGGCAGGCGGCTGTTTCTGGGGACTGGAAGCTTATCTGGACAAGCTGAACGGCGTCGTTTACGCTGACGTAGGTTATGCCAACGGCAATACGGAGAATCCGACCTACGAGCAGGTTTGCTACAACAATACCGGTCACGCCGAAACGGTCTACGTGCAATATGATCCGCAGCGCATCGACCTCGCTACATTACTGACTTATTTCTTTAAAGTGGTCGATCCTACGACCCTGAATCGGCAGGGAAATGACCGGGGGATGCAATACCGCAGCGGCATCTACTATAAAGATCCCGCCGACAAGGCGGTGATCGACCAGGTGATGTCCAACGAACAACGGAAGTATCCCACGAACCTTGTTACGGAAGTCGCGCCCATCAGAAACTACTACGTGGCCGAAGAATACCACCAGAAATACCTCGTGAAGAATCCGGACGGGTATTGCCACATCGATATCTCCAGTCTGGATGAGGATCCGCTGGCGAAGGCCAATGCCGTTGCGGCGTCCAAGTCGGAGCGAAACTATGTGAAACCCCGTTCCGAGGAAATCAGGCAAAAACTGACGGACAAGCAATATCAAGTCACCCAGAAATCCGGAACGGAAGCCCCTTTTGACAACGAATATTGGGACAACCACGAGCCAGGACTGTATGTCGACGTGGTTACAGGCGAACCGCTGTTCAGCTCCAGGGACAAATATGATTCCGGAAGCGGATGGCCGAGCTTCACCAAGCCGATTTCGCCTGACGCAGTGGTCAACAAAACGGATAACAGTCTGTTCATGGAGCGGGTGGAGGCGCGCAGCCGAGTTGGTGGAAGCCACCTGGGGCATGTGTTTGAAGACGGGCCTACAGATAAGGGGGGCTTGCGGTATTGCATGAACAGCGCTTCGCTCCGATTCATACCGCTTGCACAAATGGTGGAACAGGGATACGGCGATTTCATTCCTCTCGTGAAGTAAATAGGCCAGACTTCTCTAAGCGAAGGCGAAAATAACGTGATCGGGGGAGGGTGGCTGCATGAAGACGATTGTGACCGCCATTGCCGCAGGAATCATCATCCTGATCGTCGTTTTGGCTGCACATAAAAATAACGCCATACCGACGAACCTCGGAGTGAAGGAGGGCGTTCTCGCGCCGCTGCCGGACTCCCCCAATGCGGTCTCTTCGCAGACGGATCAGACAGAGAAACGGGTGGAACCCTTGCTGTTTTCCGGCGGCCTGGAGCGAACCAGAACCCGCATAAAGCAGGCGGTAGCTGAGTTCGGCGGGGCACAGATCCTGACCGAGAAACCGGACTATCTGCACGTGGTGTTTACTGTGCCCATCATCCCGTTCAAGGACGATGTAGAGATTTTCTTCAGCGAAAAAGACAACCAGGTTCATTATCGTTCTGCCTCGCGTGTCGGCTATTCGGATCTGGGAGTTAATCGGAAAAGATATATGAGGCTCAAGAGTCTGTATGAGCAACAGCCCCAATAATAGGGAGAGTCGTCCTGCTTGTGAATCAGAGAGCTGAACGTGAAAGGGGGCGAATCACGTGGAAAAATATCGCATCGTGGTAATTGGCGGTGGCGCAGCCGGAATCGTCGCAGCCATGGGAGCGTCCAGCATGGGACTGAAGGTGGCGCTCATCGAAAAAAACCGGATCGGCGGCGAATGTTCCTGGACTGGCTGTGTTCCCTCCAAAGCCTTGCTGGCGGCGGCCAAGGAAGTCCACAGGATTCGGCGTGCCGCGAAGTGGGGAATCACACTCGACGCGGCTCCCGATCTTCAGGGAGTGCTGGCGAAAGTGCGCGAGCTCACAGAGCTTACGGCCGCCCGAAGCCAGACTGTAAAAACGCTGCAGACGGCGGGGGTGGAGATTTTTTTCGGTTCCCCTCGATTGGTCTCGGCGAACGAAATTGAGGTGGACGGCAAAAGCCTTTGGGGCGATGATGTGGTAATCGCCACAGGATCTTCTCCGGCAGTGCCAGCGGGAATTGGCCTGGAGGAAGTCCCCTTTGTAACAAATCGGACGGTATTCGATCTCGCAGCAATCCCCGAGTCGTTGGGAATCATTGGAGGAGGACCGATTGGGATCGAGATGGCTCAGGCGTTTTCACGCCTGGGCAGCAAGGTGACTTTGTTTCACCCGGGTCCCCATATCTTGCCGAAGGATGACGCGGAACTCGCCGACCAGCTGGAAGAAATTCTGCGGCATGAGGGTGTCCGCTTCCACCTGAGTCATCGGGTGAAAAAAGTCGAGAAGGTCGGCGACCAGGTAAGGATCATCGCGGTCGACACAGCAGGAAACAGTTCGTCTGCCCTGGTCGGAACCCTGTTGGTGGCAGCCGGCCGTCGGGCCAATATAGAAGGACTCGGTCTGAATTCTGTCGGTGTGGCCTACACGTCCAAAGCCATCGAAGTTGATGAGCATCTCCGTACTACTGTTCCCCACATCTGGGCCAGCGGCGATTGCAACGGCCTTCATCGTTTTTCCCACATCGCGGAAGTTCAGTCACGCACCATCCTGAAGAATATTCTGCTGCCGGTTGACCGGGCCCCTGAATATGCGGGGGTTCCCTGGGCTACTTTCACCGATCCGGAGCTGGCGCATCTGGGGCTGACGGAAGCGCAGGCAGATGCCCAGGACCTTACGTATCGCGTGTATCGGCAGCCGTTTTCGCTCATTGACCGGGCGATTGTTGAGCAGGAAGATGCCGGCATGATCAAGCTGATCGCCACGCCTGGCGGCAAGATTCTGGGCGCGCACATCCTGGGCTCGGGAGCGGCCGATTTGCTCAATGAAATCGTAGTGGCCAAGAATTGCGGGGATGGGCTGGGGACACTGTCCTCCCTGCCGCATGTCTATCCCAGCTGGGGCTATGGGATTCAGCGGGCGACTGATCACTGGTTGATCGATGTCAGCAAACGCTGGTATGCACAGTTTGCACTGAAGGTACTCAAAAGAATTGTCGAATGACCTGACGCTGAATTTTAATGATAGATATGCTATAATTGACCAAATATAAAACATGGCAGGAGGCATCGAGTCACGCATGACAGGCAAACATGAAGAATTGGTTCTGGTGGTGGATTTTGGAGCGCAATATAGCCAGCTGATTGCCCGACGGATCCGGGAATGCGGCGTTTACAGCGAAATCATCCCTTACCATGCATCGTTGGCGGAAATTGCTGCGAAAAAGCCGAAGGGGATCGTTTTCTCCGGGGGACCGAACAGCGTTTATGGGGATAAGGCGCCTCGCAGCGACGCGGGGATATATTCGTTGGGCGTGCCGGTACTGGGTATCTGCTATGGAATGCAGCTGATGGCGTTGCAGCTCGGCGGCGAGGTCGCAAGAGCCGAAGCCCGTGAATATGGACACGCCGACTTGAATATCGATGTGGATGCGGCGCTGTTCGAGGGCATTTCCTCTCCCACACCGGTATGGATGAGCCATGGCGATTCGATCGTCCGCCCGCCGGCCGGATTCGGCGTGATCGCGAATACTTCCAACACACCGACGGCAGGGATGGCTGATAATGAACGGCGCCTGTATGGCGTGCAGTTCCATCCGGAAGTGGTTCATACCCGTGAAGGAACCGCTTTGCTGAAGAATTTCCTGTATAATATATGCTGCTGTCGCGGCGACTGGAACATGGGGTCGTTTGTCGATACGGCCGTGGCCAAAATCCGGGAGCAGGTGGGCGATAAAAAGGTTCTGTGCGGACTGTCGGGCGGTGTTGATTCCTCGGTGGCTGCCGTGCTGGTGCATCGGGCCATCGGCGACCAACTGACCTGCGTGTTCGTGGATCACGGTTTCATGCGCAAAAACGAGGCCGAGCAGGTGGTGCGCACTTTCCGCGATGAGTTTCATATCCATCTGGTTCATGTCGATGCGACCGAGCGCTTCATGAACCGCGTTGCCGGCGTAACGGATCCGGAAAGCAAACGCAAGATCATCGGCGAAGAATTCATCCGTGTGTTTGAAGCGGAAGCGGAAAAAATCGGCGCCATGGATTTCCTGGTGCAGGGTACGCTTTACCCGGATGTGATCGAGAGCGGCACTTCTACGGCAGCCGTGATCAAAAGCCATCACAATGTGGGCGGATTGCCTGAGGACATGAAGTTTGCGCTGGTAGAACCCTTGCGGGAGCTGTTCAAGGATGAGGTGCGGGCGCTCGGCACCGAGCTGGGACTTTCGGAAGATATCGTCCATCGTCAGCCGTTCCCGGGACCGGGGCTAGCCATCCGCATCATCGGCGAAATTACCATCGAACGTCTGAATATCCTGCGCGAAGCGGATGCCATAGTGCTTGACGAGATTCGCAAGGCCGGGCTTTACCGGAAAATCTGGCAGTCATTCGCGGTTCTTCCAGCTCTCAAAAGCGTGGGTGTCATGGGCGATGAACGCACTTACGCCTACACCATCGGGATTCGCGCGGTGGAAAGCGAGGACGGGATGACGGCTGACTGGTCTAGGATGCCTTATGAGGTGATCGATAAAATATCGCGCCGCATTGTCAATGAAGTCAAGGGCGTCAACCGTATCGTTTATGATGTAACGTCCAAACCTCCGTCGACGATCGAGTGGGAATAAAGTAACAATTGTTTGTTGCAAGGGAAAATCGTAAGGTTTTCCCTTTTTTACTAGTTTTTTCTGCAGGAATTAGGGGTTAAAGGCAAGAAAGGATAATAAATTAAGGAGTCCTGCCAGAAACGCCAACGGTTGGCGGTGTTGGATCAGATCGAGAGGACAGTGGGTATGCAGAATCAATACTATCAACTGTTGCATGAATTTTCTCTGGGGCTTTTAAACCGGATCGACCGGCATGATCTCCTGCAGTCCATCCTGAAGTTGTTGGCGCGAACCTCAGATATCCATCATAGCTTTCTTTTTTTGTATGATCCGGCGATAGATCGCATGGTGCGCCGGTACGGAGCCGGTATCCATGAAAGCCTGCCAGTGGATATCCAGTCCTATGGGCGGGGGGAAGCGGTTGTAGGTACCGTATGGGATACTGGCAAAACATTGCTGGTTGAGGATTATCGGACGTGGGAAAAACGCGATCCTGATGCGGTTTTTTCTCGCTTTACAACGATTCTGGCCGTGCCTGTCCGGCGCGGGAAGAATGATATCGTCGGCGTTATGGGGCTGACCTTTTTGGATGAGGTCGGACACTTTGAGCCAGAACTGGTGGATTTTCTGGAACGCGCCTCAGAATTGGCGGCGCTGGCGCTTGATAACCTTATGCTTTTTGAAACGTTGCAGGAAAGTGATGCCAATGCCAGGGCGTTATTCGACCAATCTGTCGATGCGATGGCTCTGTTCGATATTCACGACAAACATCTGATCAAGGCCAATAGGCGCTTTCGCGAGATGACCGGATATTCGGAAGCCGAGCTGGCTGAGTTAACCGCCTATGATCTCGTCGTTGATTCACGTGAGAGTGTGGATAGACGGTTTGCGATGGAGCACCTTTCGAGAGAGCAAGGTCCTGTGCTTGAACGGCGGCGAATGGTTTGCAGCGGAGGCCGTATTATCGATGTGGAACGGACGCTCAGCCATATCGTGCTCAATGACAGGACCTTGATCCTGGGAAGTTGGCATGATGTGACGGCGGAAAAACGCCTGCGCGAGCAGATGAAGTCGGAACTGCAGCGCGCCGGATCCTTGCAGCGTTTGTTGCTGCCTCTTGACTGCGACCGTGAGAACCTGAAGATCCGGACGATCTATCAGCCACATCATGAGGTCAGCGGCGATTTTTACTGGTATCGGTGGAGTCGGTCCGGCACATTGCTGCAGGGTTTTCTGCTGGACGTCATGGGTCACGGCATCGCTACGGCGTTACAGACTTCCGCCATTAACGTATTGTTCCACCAGGCGCTGGATGAAGGCTTGTCGCCGCTAGAAACCCTACAGCGGGTCAACCGGCAGTCCCAGGCATATTTCAGTGAGGGTGCGTTCGCCGCGGCCTTGTGTTTTGAAATCGATTTATCGCGAATGACTCTCTGCTATGTTTCCGGCGGGATTACCTGTTTTCTGGCGTCCGCGAGACATATGCACGGAGTGGTCAAGACACCGGGCTCTTTGATCGGTCTTGGCTTCGAACCTGACTTTGTTGAATGCACGGTGCCGGTGCAGGCCGGCGATGCTTTTTATTTTGTTACGGATGGCCTGATGGACCACTTGGCGCAGGACGTACCGAAACATTTGCATGATTTCGATCGAACCGTAAATGAGCTGCAATCCTGGGCAGCCGGCGACTCTGGAAGAGACGACGCATCGGCTCTGTGTTTCCGCTTTTCCGGCGCCACGGTGTGGCCGGCTTGTTTTGAAATATCCCGACCGGATGAACTGCTGTATTTGCGGCAACGGCTGCGGGAGATGTTGGGCAGGGCGGCTGGCGGTCAAGCTGGTTTCATTGAGGTGATTCTTAACGAAGCCATCAATAATTCGTTGCGCGATGCAGGGAATCGGGCGGTTGTAAGGGTCAAATTGAACCGGATCGGGTCGCGCCTAATCATTCGTGTCAAGGATTCTGGAAAGGGCTTTGATGTGTCCCGCGTATTACAACGACTCAGGGCCGGTTGGATGGGGACGGACGAGATCGGTGATGACTGTGCGGAAGGTGGCCGGGGACTGCCCATCATGTGGAGGCTGTCGGATCGGCTTGTCTATAACGCAACTGGAACAGAAGTTTTGATTGCAAAGCGGATTGGCTGATCGTAAATGCCGAACAATTTTTGTTGAAATTTAATTAAAGTTCGTTTTCGGGTTGACATGATTTTCGGCTCACTGATACAATGGTGGTGCAATAAAAAACCGCCGTATATTTTTGAGCTGTCTCAAAAGTCTTACGTGCGAAAGTGTGCCTAGGGTTCCGCACGGCCGACGTTGCCCGTGTCGTTCTTTTTCAAAGAACGGACAATGCCGGTGGTGGCTGTGACCGAGTGGTACAGGCGCTATGGCGCTACACCGAGGGGATAAAAGCCCGGGCGGGGAGGTTTCGCTGATTCAAGTCGTGCGAAGCTCCCCGTCCGTTTTTTATCTGCGATTATCTACGAAAAAGTTTCGCAAGGAGGATCTGTTGTGAAAGTCGCCATGATCATGGGAAGTGATTCGGACTGGGATGTGATGTCGCCCGCAGTGGACATTCTGAAGGAACTGGGGATCGAGACGGAAGTCGTCGTGGCCTCCGCGCACCGTACACCGGAAAAAGTGCAGACCTTTGCTCAGGGCGCGGCGGGGCGCGGCGTGGGAGTGATCATTGCGGCAGCGGGCGCAGCGGCGCATCTGCCTGGCGTGGTGGCAGCCTATACGACACTGCCGGTGATCGGGGTTCCGGTTAACAGCACCTCTCTCGGCGGCATGGACGCTTTGCTCAGCATCGTTCAGATGCCGGCGGGAATCCCGGTGGCCTGCATGGCGATCAACGGCGCCAAGAACGCGGGACTGTTCGCGGCGCAGGTCCTATCGACCGCTTCGCCGACACTGCAGCGCAAGCTCAGGGCCTATCGCAAAACGATGGCCGAACAGGTGGAGAAAAAGGCGCAGAAACTGGCGGCCAAACTGGAAGGCTAACTGTCAATAAATTTTTATTTTTTGGAGGGTGCTAAAATGGAAGAGAAACAATTGTATGAAGGAAAAGCCAAAAAGGTGTTCGCGACGGCGAATCCCGATGAATACCGCGTATATTACAAGGATGACGCCACTGCGTTCGACGGCGCCAAGCGCGGCACCATCATCAACAAGGGGATTATCAATAACAAGGTTTCGGCTTTCTTTTTCAATTTGTTGGCTGAACACGGCATTCCGCACCACTTTGTCAAACTGATCAGTGATCGCGAAATGATCGTCAAGGCTCTGGACATTCTGAAGGTGGAAGTCGTGGTCCGCAATGTCGCGGCAGGCAGTCTGGCCAAGCGGATTGGCTGGGAAGAAGGCGCGAAAATGCCGACGCCGGTGCTGGAACTCTACTATAAGAATGACGACCTGCATGATCCGATGATCAACGAGTACCATATCAAGGCGATGGGACTGGCGACACCTGAACAAATGAAAGAGATTGAAGCCTATGCGCTGAAAATCAATGAAGTTTTGTCAGCGTATCTCCAGACCAAAAAAATTGAATTGATCGACTTCAAACTGGAGTTTGGCGTTCATAAAGGCAAAGTCATCCTCGGTGACGAGATTTCGCCGGATACTTGCCGCTTGTGGGATAGCGAAACAAAACAAAAATTGGACAAGGATCGCTTCCGCCGTGACCTCGGCAACGTCGAGGATGCTTATCGGGAGATCCTCAAGCGATTGACCGGGGAAGTAATTTGATGTTCATTGCCAGAGTAATTGCCATGCCGAAGGTTGAAGAGCTGGCGAAGGTGTGGAAGGAGACGATATCTTGCATGATGTCTTGAGTCTCGATAAACTGCATGAAGAATGCGGTATTTTTGGAATCTACGCTCCAGGTGTAGATGTTGCCCTGAATACTTACTGGGGTCTCTATGCTTTGCAGCATCGGGGTCAGGAAAGCGCGGGAATTTGCGTGGCCAACGGCTATGCAATGGACATCCGCCGCGGCATGGGTCTGGTCAATGAGGTGTTCCGGGACTCGATGCCGGAAATGCCGGGACATATCGGCATCGGCCATGTCCGCTATTCCACGACCGGTTCCAGTCTGGCGGCCAACATTCAGCCGCTCTTGGTTTCCTACGCCGGTGGCCGCATCAGCATGGCCCACAACGGAAATCTGACCAATGCGCCGGCCCTGCGCAAAAAACTGGAGCAAGGCGGCAGCGTATTTCAGACCACTGTCGACAGTGAGGTCATCGTCAACCTGATCGCCCGCTCGAAGAAAAAAAGCGCCGAAGACCGGATCGTTGAGAGTATGGCTCAGGTCAGCGGGGCCTATTGTCTGGTCATCATGACCGAAGACAAATTGATCGGCGTGCGCGATCCCAATGGATTCCGGCCGCTCTGCCTCGGGAAGCTGCCGGATGGCGGCTGGGTCATTGCCTCGGAGTCCTGTGCCCTGGATGCAGTCAATGCCAAAATGATCAGGGACATCGAACCTGGTGAAATGGTCATCATCGACGGCAAGGAACTGCGCTCCCGGCGCATCGACAAAGAAAAACAGCCACCCGCGTTATGCGTGTTCGAATATATTTACTTCGCCCGTCCGGACAGTCTGATTGACGGACAGAGCGTGCATCAGGCGCGGCTGGCCATGGGGCGGCAGCTGGCCATTGAGAGCAACCTGAAAGCGGACATTGTCATTTCAGTGCCGGACTCCGGTACGACGGCCGCACTGGGATTCAGCGCCCAGTCAGGGATTCCCTTTGAGGAAGGGCTGGTGAAAAATCGCTATATCGGCCGGACCTTCATTCAGCCTGAACAGAAGAAACGGGATGCAGGCGTCCGAATTAAACTCAACGCCGTCCGCTCGGCGGTAGAGGGCCGGTCGATCATCATGGTGGATGACTCGATCGTCCGGGGCACGACCAGCGGGCGCATCGTGAAAATGCTGCGCGAAGCCGGCGCAAAGAAAATCCACATGTGCGTCAGCTCACCGCCGATCCTTTATCCCTGTTACTATGGCATCGATACCTCAGTTCGCAAGGAGCTGATCGCCAGTTCAAAGACGGTGGATCAGATTCGCCGCTATATCGGCGTGGATTCCCTGTATTATTTGTCGATCGAAGGGCTGCGTAAATGCGTGCCAAATGTGAATACAGGCGGTTTGTGCGCTGCCTGTTTCAATGGAGAATACCCCACTCGGGTTCCCTGCATGGGCGAGAATCCCGGATCCAAGTTTATCTTTGAGGAAAATGCCTGCGCCGAGTTACCAAAACCGAAGGGGAGGAAGCGCTCATGAAGGAAAATCAGCCAGGCGCCGGGCTCAGCTATCGTGACGCCGGCGTGGATATCGACGCGGGAAACCGCTCCGTCGAACTGATGAAGGCGCATGTGCGCTCCACGTTCCGTCGGGAAGTTCTATCGGACATCGGCGGCTTTGGCGGACTGTTCGCGCTCGATACGCAAAAATACAGCGAACCGGTCCTGGTATCCGGGACGGATGGCGTGGGAACCAAATTGAAACTGGCGTTCATGATGGATAAACATGATACCATCGGGCAAGATGCCGTGGCCATGTGTGTCAACGACATTCTGGTGCAGGGCGCGGAGCCGCTGTTCTTCCTCGACTACGTTGCCGTCGGCAAACTGGAACCGGAGAAAGTCGCCGACATCGTTGGCGGCGTCGCCCGGGCCTGCAAGGAATCCGGCTGCGCACTGATCGGTGGCGAAACCGCCGAGATGGCCGGATTTTATCCGGACGGCGAATATGATATTGCCGGTTTTGCCGTCGGCGTGGCGGAGAAATCCAGGCTGATCACCGGCGCCACCATCGCTCCGGGCGATGTGTTGCTGGGGCTGCCTTCGTCGGGTGTGCATTCCAATGGATTTTCCCTGGTGCGGAAGATCTGCTTTGACCATCAGAACTTTTCCTTTGATTCTTTTATCCCGGAGCTGGGGAAAACTCTTGGGGAAGAACTGCTGACCCCAACTCGTCTCTACCCTAAAGTCTGTTTACCGTTGATCGAGAATTTTTCTATCAAGGGAATGGTTCATATCACCGGCGGCGGTTTTTATGATAACATTCCCCGGGTTTTGCCTGCAGGCTGCGGCGTCACGGTGAATACGGAAAACTGGCCGAAACCGTTAATTTTTTCGCTGCTGCAGCAATGGGGAAATGTCGCCTGGCCGGAAATGTACCGGACTTTCAACATGGGGATCGGCATGATCCTCGTCGTCGCGGAGGCGGATGTGCCTGCGATTCATCGGGCGCTGACCGCTCAGGGCGAACTTTGCTACCGGATCGGTCAGGTGGTGAAGGGAGATCAGACGGTGGAACTGAAGGGAGGGGCGTTCGGTGCGTAAAAAAGTACTGGGGGTGCTGGTTTCCGGTCGGGGAAGCAATCTGCAGGCGATCGTGGATGCGATCAATTCGGACCGTATTGTCGCGAAGATCGGCGTCGTGATCTCGGATAACCCCGAAGCGAACGCCCTGCGGCGTGTTGCAGGCCTGGACATCCCGACCGCAGTTGTGGAGCGCAAGAAGTATGCCTCGAAACAAGAATTCGAAGCAGCGATCATCGCGCAGCTGGACCTGCACCATGTCGAGCTGGTCTTGCTGGCGGGTTTCATGCGGATACTGAGTCCACAGTTCATCAACCGTTTTCCAGCGAGGGTCATGAACATCCATCCTGCGCTGCTGCCGTCTTTTCCCGGCCTGGATGCACAGGAACAGGCCCTGCGGTACGGGGTGAAGGTATCGGGCGCAACGGTGCACTTCGTGGACGAGGGAATGGATTCCGGCCCGATTATCTTGCAGGAAGCGGTGCCTGTTGAAGAGGATGATACGGTGGCGACTCTTTCCGAACGAATCCTGCATCTGGAGCACCGCCTCTATGTGAGGGCGGTCAGGCTCTATTGCGAGGAACGGATCCTCATGGAGGGGCGGGCTGTGAAGCTATTGCCGCCCAGGCAAAATCCAAGGGAAGAAGGCGAACGGCATTGAAATTGAAACGAGCGTTGATCAGTGTATCGGATAAGAGCGGCCTGGTGGACTTCGCCAAGGCGCTGGTTGCGATGGGCGTCGAGATCGTCTCGACAGGCGGCACGATGAAAACGTTGCAGGAAGCCGGGATTCCGGTCATCTATATCAGCGAAGTTACCGGGTTCCCTGAGATGATGGATGGTCCGTGTGAAAACCCTGAATCCCTATATTCATGGCGGTATCCTGGCGGTGCGCGACAATCCGGAGCATGCGGCGGCGATGGAGGAACACGGCATTCGTCCCATCGATTTGGTGGTTGTGAATCTGTACCCGTTCCGTGAAACGATCGCCAAGAACGGTGTGACCCAGGAAGAAGCCGTGGAGAATATCGACATTGGCGGGCCGGCGATGGTCCGCAGCGCTGCGAAAAATTTCCGGTATGTGACGATTGTCGTCAACCCGGACCGATATGACGACGTGGTGGCGGAACTGGCCGAGCACGGTGAAGTAACAGCGGAAACAAGGCTGGCGCTGGTCCGTGAGGCATTTACACATACGGCGGAATACGATGCGGCCATCTCCCGCTACTTCTCTTCTCAGACGGGCGAAGGGGAATATCCCTCGACGCTGATCCAACCCTGGGAAAAACTGCAGGACTTGCGGTATGGCGAAAATCCTCACCAGACGGCGGCTTTTTATCGGGACAACTCGGCTAAAGGCGGCGTAGCTCATGCAAAACAACTGGCTGGAAAAGAACTTTCCTTCAATAATATCGTTGATCTGGAGTCGGCTTGGTCCATCGTGGCTGAGTTCGATCGTCCTGCTGCAGCCATTATCAAACATACCAATCCCTGCGGAACGGCAACGGCTGATGATATCGCCGCGGCTTATAAACTGGCCTATGAAGCCGATTCAGTTTCAGCTTTCGGTGGAATTGTGGCCCTGAATCGACCTGTAGATGTAGCGACCGCCGGGCAGATGGCGACAATCTTCCTGGAAGCGGTCATCGCACCTTCCTTTGACCCAGCGGCACTAGAGATCTTTGCTGCGAAGAAAAACGTGCGCCTGATTGAGGCGGCTCTGCCGGCGCCCAATGCCAAACAACGTTATGATATCAAGACAGTATCGGGGGGGCATGCTGATTCAGACGACGGATACCATGGACACCCCTCCTGCGGAATGGAAAACCGTCACCAAGCGCGCTCCTACTGCAGTAGAATTACGGGAACTTGAACTGGCCTGGAAAGTTGTGAAGCATGTGAAGTCCAATGCCATCGTCGTAGCACGTGAGGGGCGGACCATCGGCGTGGGAGCTGGACAGATGAACCGGGTCGGCTCGGCCGAGATTGCCCTGAAGCAGGCCGGTGAGGCAGCAAAGGGTGCGGTTCTCTCGTCGGATGCATTCTTCCCGTTCCGGGATACGGTGGACGCAGCGGCTAAGGCCGGAATTACGGCGATCATCCAGCCCGGTGGATCGGTGCGGGATGAGGAGTCAATAGTTGCGGCGGATGAGCACGGTATCGCGATGGTTTTTACCGGGATGCGCCACTTCAAACATTGAGATAGAGCTGGAGGGTTGGATATGCGAATCCTGGTCGTTGGCGGCGGGGGCCGCGAACATGCGCTGGTCTGGAAACTGGCCATGAGTCCCCGGGTTGAAAAAATCTATTGTGCGCCAGGCAATCCGGGAATCGGTGAGATTGCGGAATGCGTCAATATATCAGCAGATAATATTAAGGCGTTGTGCGGTTTTGCCCGTGAACACAATGTTGATTTGACGGTTGTCGGTCCGGAAAAACCGCTCACTGATGGCATCGTCAATTATTTCACGCAACAGGGCTTGAAGGTCTTTGGACCGACGCAGGAAGCGGCGCTGTTGGAAGGCTCCAAAACGTTTGCCAAAGAACTGATGAAAAAATATCACGTTCCGACCGCTGATTTTGCGGTGTTTTCTTCGGCTTCGGAAGCTAAGGAATATATCGGGAAACAAGCGGGTGGCATCGTGGTCAAGGCTGACGGTCTGGCCGCCGGCAAGGGCGTGGTGGTGGCGCAGAGCGCTGAGGAGGCCCTTGCGGCGATTGATGACATCATGCTGAAACGCGTGCATGGAGATGCCGGCAATCAGGTCGTGCTGGAGGAATTGCTGCTCGGTGAAGAAGCATCACTGCTGGCATTCACGGATGGAACCATTGTAATCCCGATGGTGGCGGCGCAGGATCACAAAAGGGTGGGCGACGGCGACACAGGCCCAAATACGGGCGGCATGGGGGCGTACGCACCAGCGCCGGTAGTCACGCCGGAACTGTTGAAACAGATTCAGGACACGATTCTGCAGCCGATGATCGATGGCATGCGGGAAGACGGCATTCTCTATCAGGGTTGCCTCTATGCCGGGCTGATGATTACGGCCGACGGACCGAAGGTGATCGAATTCAATGCACGGTTTGGCGATCCCGAGACACAGGTGGTACTGCCGCTGCTCGAAGGCGATCTTGTTCCGGTTCTGGAAGCCTGTATCGAGGGAACGTTGGCAGACTGTGACGTGCGTTGGAAAAACAGCGCAGCAGTATGCGTCGTGCTGGCTGCAGGTGGGTATCCCGCTGAGTATCGTCGCGGTGATGCGATCAGCGGACTTGCGGCAGCCGCATCCAAAGATGCTGTGGTTTTTCATGCGGGGACGGCTTTGTCGGGGGATACAGTTGTGACAAACGGCGGCCGGGTTCTGGGCGTGACCGCGGTCGCCTCAGATATTGCCGCCGCTGTGGCTAAGGTATATCCAGCTGTGGAACAAATAAACTTCATAGGGATGCAATACCGCAGGGACATAGCTCATAGAGCACTGAGAAATGATAAAAAAAATATAAAATAAATAATAAAGCACTACACATATTATATTTGTATAATATGTGTAGTGCTTAAAGACTAACATAAAAGGATTTTTAAAACCTGGATAGACAAAACGAATGGCCGTCGCTTTTGACGGCCATTCGTTTTGTTTTAGTCCTCTTTTTGCTTTGGCGGTACCCTTATTCGACATCAAATATTTTGCCGGGATTGAGGATCAGATTGGGATCGAGTGCTTTTTTGATCCGACGCATCATATCCAGTTCCACGGGATTGGTAAATTTCTGCATCGTTGGAACGCTTGCCGATCACCGTATCGATTTCCCAGTGGCCAAACTCTTGCATGTTTTCTACTTCTGCCGGGCACAGCTCAATGATTTGATCGAGAACGCGTTTGTTTTTGCGCAGAAATTGTCTCTTTGTTTTACGCCGAAATTTCAGCAACAAATCAAGGTTTCGCGTTTTCAGCAGGCATTGGTCGATATAGCTGTATAGGGTGGTAGTGCAAACTAGCTCTTTGTCCAGTCATTCTGGCTGACTTCGGCAAAATCTCACTACGGCATCGGAGACCATTTGTCACGGAGAAATTTGGTTTCGGCAAACTGTAATAACGGATCAACCATATGGATATTGCGAGAAAACCACTTGCCGAGCGATGTTTGGAATATACGGCTTGACCGGTTTCGGGGAAATAAGCTTCATAGGTGGTCGAATTTTGCCGGAGTTGGGTGGTGGTTCCACTCTTGACTTCACGCGAAAGGGTCCCAGGGTTGAGCTGCAATTCTTGGACAATGTAGCGAATCGACCGCTTCTCTTTTAACAGAGCAAAGAGTATCCCTCGTTCCTGTGCGCGGGTATGCAAAAGGTTTTACTATGCTGGGCTTTGAACAGTCATAGCTGATTCCTCCGTATGATTTGGGTTTGGACGCTTATATCATACACAGTTTATCACTATGGCTGTTTATTTATTGCCTTGGGTCTCTGTTGCATTTCGTTTTACAATGACCGCTAATTTTTTATTGAAAGTTACTTGACATGAACAGGCGAAGCAATTACTATTTAATTCGACGGTTGTCGAAATGTAGTTTTGAAATTGTGGAGGAAGCAAGTATGATGGATACGGTCAAACTGGCAAAAATATTAAAAGCGCTTTCCCATCCGAAACGATTAGAATTGTTTTTCAAAATTGCCGAAAAGAGGGAAACGGAGTTTAAAACAGGGTGTGAATGTGAATGCTTTGTTACAGATATGATCCAATCGCTCAAACTTGGTGCGCCTACTATCTCACACCACATCAAGGAGCTTGAGAATGCAGGATTGATCACGACGGAACGAAAAGGGAAATATCTATCGGCTAAGGTCAAAGAAGAAACTGTGGCTGAAGTGAACAAGCTGTTTGCTGATCAAATGAGACAAACTTAAAAATTTTTAATTTTATATTTCGATAGTTGTGAAACTATATAAACTTTATAACATGAAGACCGTTAGCCGAGATTGTGAATAGGTAGGGGGGAATTAGAATGAATATAGTAAGTATAGCCAGATGCACAGATTACCAATATGACAATGTCGAAAAAGCAATATTTCAGTGTCTTGATGAAATCCCAGAGATGAAACAAAAAATTAAATCTAAATCCAGGGTTTTAGTCAAGGTAAATCTTTTGCGGGGCAACAGTCCGGAAGAAGCAATTACGACGCATCCCAGCGTTGTAGAGGCCATTGTTCGATATTTGCAGGCGTTGGGATGTTCGGTGATTATTGGGGATAGTCCCGGGTCAGCTTTGAATTTTAATGAAAAGCTCTTGCACTCGGTTTATAACATAACGGGAATGGTAGAGGTTGCTAACAAAACGGGCTGTGAATTGAATTATGACTGCTCGGTTATTGAAGTAGAAAATGAAGCGGCCAGAATTGCTCCCGCCATGCAAATCATCAAGATAGTTAATGATGTCGATTTTGTAGTATCGGCTGCTAAATTGAAGACTCATACCATGATGACCTACACGGGAGCGGTAAAAAATCTGTTTGGCGTCATTCCTGGGCGCACAAAAATTGATTACCATCTAAAAATGAACAATGTAGACAACTTTGCGGCGCTACTAGTTGATATATGTGAATACGTAAAACCCGTTTTTTCTGTGATTGATGGCGTGGAAGGAATGGAAGGGGACGGTCCGGCAGCGGGAGACAAAAGGCATGTCGGCCTTGTTTTTGCTTCGGCTAATCCTTACGCCGTAGATTTTGCGGCAATTCATACCATTGGCATGAATCCGGAAGCGGTTCCAACAATGGTCGAAGCCAAGAACAGAAACATTTTTGGCGGCAATTGGGCAGAAATCGAATTAAAAGGGCTACAACGACATGCAACAAAAATAGAACCCTTTAAGCTTCCAGCTACGCAAAGCACCAATGCCATAGGAGGCTTAAGTATCAAAGGAGTTCCTACATTCATTCAAGACTTTATTTTACACAAGATGCGGCCGAAGCCGGTATTTGATTATAATGCTTGTGTTTCCTGCGGCTTGTGCATGGAAAGTTGTCCGCCCAAAGCTATCAGCATGGAAAATCACCGACCGATAGTAAATACAGAGAAATGTATCCGGTGTTTTTGCTGCCATGAGTTGTGCCCACAAAAGGCGGTTCATATTAAGAAAAATTGGTTGTATGAAAAACTGTTGCACTAACTAAAGAGGCGACTACGTCAGAACTGCTCGGTACACAATAGACTAAAATGAGGGATAACAGATGAAAGTTATGATCAGTATCTTTGTTGGGATTGGCCTGTTCGGCATTTGTTTATTAAAATTCCACCCGGTATTTGGTGGGGGATTATCGGATGCGAAGCTTCAGACTTTTAGCCAATCCTCAAATTTCAGACAAAATAAGTTTATGAATCAAATTCCTACATCAATGGATATGAATCCTGAGACCTTGGTTACGATAGTGCGTGACTTTGTAAAAGGAAATCCGCAAGGAAGGCCGAATGGAGCTATTCCTGTGGAGTTTATCAATACTATAAGTTTTCAGGAGAAGGGAGAAACAAGGATTTATTGGTTTGGTCATTCAACGGTACTGCTGGAAATCGAAGGCAAAAGAGTCTTGATAGACCCCATGTTTGCCAAGACTCCGTCACCCTTTCCTTTGGTCGGCGGCAAACGGTATAGCGAAACATTACCCGTGAAGATAGAAGAACTACCATCCGTAGATATTGTTATCTTGTCTCATGACCATTATGATCATTTGGATTATGATTCCATTATGTCGATTAAGGACAAAGTTGGTCAGTTTTATGTTCCCCTTGGCGTTGGAAGCCACTTGGAACGATGGGGTATTGAGAAAGAGAAGATCAAGGAACATGATTGGTGGGCTGAATCGGATGTTGGCGGATTAAAACTAGTTGCGACGCCAGCAAGGCATTTTTCTGGCAGAGGGCTATTTAACCGTGATACAACGCTGTGGTGCTCATGGGTGGTTATCGGTAAACAGACAAGAGTCTTTTTTAGCGGCGATAGCGGGTTTGGCCCACACTTCGCCCAAATTGGCGAAAAGTATGGGCCTTTCGATTGGACGCTAATGGAGTGTGGTCAATATGATGAACGTTGGTCTGCCATTCACATGATGCCGGAAGAAACAGTGCAAGCCCACATCGATGTAAAAGGGAACAACCTGATTCCCATTCATTGGGGGGCCTTTAGTTTAGCTTTGCATGATTGGACTGACCCGATTGAGCGGGTGACAAAGGCGGCCAAAGAACGACAAATATTTGTTTCAACACCGAAAATCGGCGAACCAATTAGGGTAGGTGCAGTTACGTATCCCAGTGATGTTTGGTGGAGATAAACAGCAAAAAAGACCGCGTTGAGGCGGTCTTTTCTTGGCACGAAAATAGAAAGTCGCTTAGTCGTCTACGTCGAATATTTTGCCGGGATTGAGGATCAGATTGGGATCGAGAGCTTTTTTGATCCGACGCATCATATCCAGTTCCACGGGATCGGTAAATTTCTGCATCAGATTTTTGCGTTTATAACCAATACCGTGTTCACCAGACAGACGTCCACCCATTCGATAAATTTCTTCGTACAGGTCGTTTTGAAACGAACTGAGTCGACTGTCCCACTCTTGTTCGGACAAATTGCTCCGGAACATTGTGAGATGAATGTTGCCATCACCGGCATGACTTACCATGCGAAAAATCAAACCGTGTCGAGCGGCGAGCCGATTGCTGGCATCTGCGGCTTCGGGAATTTTTTCTACCGGTACCACGATATCCTCGAATGACTGAACCGTACTTTCCACATGGGTTGCTTCTGTGAAAGCTTTGCGGGCTTTCCAGATTTTTTGCGAATCGGCGACCAATACAGCGATGGCGCCGTTACCTGAACATAGTTCGTCAATGGCAACCGTCTTGTTCTCCAGGTCGTCTTCGGTGGCGGCTTCCATCTGGATAATGATATAGTGGCCGACATCACTGTGCGGCAGGCTTTCCTGCAGGAAACGTTCCACGCTCTGAACAGTAGCGTTGTCCATGAATTCGACGCAGGTGGGCGTCAAACCGGATCGCAGCATGAGACCGACGATAGCGATGGCTTTTTCCACGTCGGGAAAAATCGCCAGCAAGTCGATGACATGAGCCGGCAACGGTTTCAGCTTCAGCGTGGCCTGCGTAATGATGCCGAGAGTTCCTTCGGAGCCCATGATTAGTTGTTCGAGGCAGTAGCCGGTGGTGTTTTTGTTCAGCCGGCTTCCCAGACGTACGATATCACCGAGCGGGGTCACCATTTCAAATTCGTAGACTTGATGCCGGGTGGTTCCATATTTGACGGCGCGGTTTCCACCGGCGTTGGTGGCGATGTTGCCCCCGATGAAGCAACTGTCGCCGCTACAGGGATCACCTGCATAGAAAAGCCCGGCTTCCTTGGCTGCCTGCTGGACCAGTTCAGTTCGCACTCCGGCCTGTACGACCATATACATGGCTTCAGCATTGACCTCTAGGATTTGATTGAACCGCTCCAACGACACGACAATGCCGCCGTTGATCGGGATGGCTCCGCAGGCCAGACCCGTTCCGGCGCCCCGGGGTACGATAGAAATATGCTCGCGGTTGGCGAGTTTGACGATTCGCGCCGCTTCATCAGTCGTTGCTGGCAGAACGACAGCTTCCGGCAGGCAGGCATACTTGCTGTCGGGGGTTTCGTCACGCGAATAAGCTTCGCCTTTTTCCGGATCGGCAAACGCGAATTTTTCGCCGACGATGTTTTTTAATTCAGTCAAAATTTCTGGGGTCACAGGCAGATATTTTTGCATGATATAGCTCCATTTCTCAATGCTTTATGGTGAAGATAGGACAGTAAAAGGGAAAGCCAACTGCGCGGCAATTTTCAGCCGGAGTTTGCTTCCCTTACTAACCAGTTGTTATAATTTTAACAGGAAGGATGTCGAATGCCAAACTTTATTTGGGTGGATCGATGGCATTCGAAGGGCAGACGGCGGCGCACGCTCCACATTCTATGCATTTGTCTGGATCAATGACATAGACGGGGTCACCTTCTGAAATGGCTTCTACAGGGCAAACCGGCAGACACGCCCCCACGCGGTTGCAACGGTCAGTGATAAAGTAAGCCATAAATATCGCTCCTCCCGTAATTTAATCATGCGAAGTACTTCGCCTTTGTCAGATTATTTTCCTGCAAAAATGGAATTAACGACCACAAAGTCTTGAAATATCCAAGTAGTGTGCTATAATAAGAACTAATAGGAATACATACCAATTAATAATTGTTATGAAAAAGGGAGAGATGAATATGTTGGGTAAAAAATTGCAAGACATGATGAATAACCAAATCCAGGCTGAGTTCTATTCGGCACAGCTGTATCTGTCGATGTCGGCTTATAGTGAGGCGGAAAACTTCAGAGGATTTGCCAGTTGGCTGAAAGTGCAATATGAAGAAGAAACTTCTCACGGGATGAAAATTCTTCACTATATTCAGGAACGGGGCGGCGAAGTCGAGTTGAAAGCGGTGGAAGCTCCTCCTGTGAAGTTTGGTTCCATGCTCAAACTGTTCGAAGAAGTGTTGACCCATGAGAAAAAAGTCACCGCCATGATCAACAACCTGTATGAATTGGCGTTGAAGGAAAAAGATTATGCGGCGCAGATCTTCCTGCAATGGTTCATCAACGAGCAGGTCGAAGAAGAAGCCAATGCCACCCAGATCGTTGCTCAGCTCAAGATGATCGGCGACAAGAGCGTCGGCGGACTGTTCCAGCTCGACCACGCGCTGGGTCACCGCGGTAAATAAATCCATTATTAACTGAACGAAAAACCGGGGGTTTCCTCAAAAGGAACTCCCCGGTTTTTTGTATTCGTATTTTTGGCGACCGCCTATTTCACCAGTCCTTTTGCTTTCAGAAACGCCTTTACGACGGCGGCGGGATCTTTTTTCTCTTGCTCGACTTCAAAGTTGAGTTTCTGCATTTCACTATCCGTTAGTTTGCCAGAGAGTTTATTGAGGACCTCTTCCAGTTCGGGATGCTTTTCCAGCGTACCCATCCGGATCAAAAAAGCGCCATAGTAAGGGGGAAAATACTTTTTGTCATCGGTCAGGACCCGCAGTTTGTGAGTGATCAACAGGCCATCGGTCGAAAATGCGTTGATGACGTTGACTTCTTTGTTGGCGATGGCTTTGTACTTCAATCCGATTTCCATCTGTTTCACGTTTTTGAATTTGAAGCCGTAAGCCTGAGTGAATCCGTCATAGCCGTCCGCCCGGCCAAAAAAATCCTGTTCCGCGCCAAAAATGAGTTGATCGTTAATCCGGGCAAGATCGGAGGTTTGTCTGAGATTATTCTGTGCCGCGAAATCTTCCGGTACCGCCATGGCGTAAGTGTTGTTGAATCCCAGGGGTTTCAGCCATTTGATTTTGTATTGGCTGTTGAATTCCTTCTGAACGATTTCGTAGGCCTTGTCGGCGTCAGCGACAACCGGCTGCTTCAAAATCGCTACCAGGCCAGTGCCGGTGTACTCGGGATAAAGATCGAGGTCGCCGTTTTTCAAGGCGTTGAAAGCGACGATTGTACCGCCGAGGTTGAATTTGCGGTCCACTTTGAGCGGGGTGTTCCCTTCGATGAGCTGTGCTGCGAGTTCGCTGAGTAGCACGCCTTCGGTGAAAGGCTTGGAACCAATGACGATCGGTTTGCTGGCGGGTGCGGAAGAGGAGCCGCAGGCAGAAACAACAAAGACGAGCGCTGTTGCGAGGATCAGGGCGGAAAGTTTCGAAGTCGCTGACTGATTCTTCATGGGTCACCCTCCTTGTTTTTTAAAAATGTCGTCAGATCTGTTCGCGATCACGTTTCCAGGGCGTGCTGCGCTTTTCCAGCCATTGTCCAGCCCAATCGATGCAGATTGCCAGGGCGGCAGCCGGTAAGGCGCCAGATAGGATCATCGGCGTATTCTGAGTCTGGATTCCTCGCCAGATGGGCTTACCGAGTCCGCCTGCTCCGACGAGGACGCCGACAGTGGTAATGCCGACTGCCGTAACGAGGGCGATGCGGATTCCGCTGAGCAGATGAGGCAGGGAGAGTGGCAACTGAACCCGCCAGAAAAACTGCCACGGATTCATTCCGAGCCCTAGGGCGGATTCGCGGATGGACGGGCTGATTCCGACGAGGCCGGCATGGGTGGCGGTGACGATCGGAAGGAGTGAATACAGAAACAGCGCTGCAATGAGCGTGGTGTCGGAGAGTCCCCAAACGAACAACAACAGGGCCAAGAGCGCCAAGGTCGGGAAGATCTGCAGCCATTCCGAAACTGTAAAAATAAAAGAACGAAAGCGATCGTGACGATAGGAAACCCACCCCAGCGGGATTCCTGCCAGTATGGCCCAGAACACGCCCTGCATTGAAAGGGAGAGATGCTCTAGAGTCATCATCAGGATTTCATTCATGATTCTTAGCTCCCGGGATACTCAAACGGCGTGCGAGCCTGTCGAAGGCGAGCCCGCAAAGAAACGCCAGCAGGACAGCCGGTAGGGATCCGGCAAGAATCAGGCGGATATCGTAATTGTAGATGCCGCCCAGCACGAGATCTCCCAGGCCGCCGGCGCCGATGAAAGCAGCCAGCGTTGCCCAGCTGATGATGTACATGGTTGACATGCGAATTCCTGACAGGATGCCAGGCAACGCCAGCGGCAGCAGCACCCGCCGCAGGATCTGCCATCGGTCCATGCCCATTCCGCGGGCGGCTTCCGTCAAAGAGGGATCCACTTCCTTCAGGCTTACCAGTGTAGCCCGGAGGATGGGGGTCAACGAATAGAGAAACAGGGCGGTGACGGCTGGCAACAGACCGATGCCCAGAATGGGCAGAAACAGGCCATAAAGCGCGAGGCTCGGGATCGTCTGCAGGGCGCCGGTCCCTCCGAGCCACAGGGCGGCGGCGCGGGGGCGGTAATAAAGGTAAATACCCAGGCTGACTGCAGTCACCGTGCCCAATCCGACAGACAGGGAGCAGAGTTCCAGATGCCGCAGAAAGGCTGAAAAAATCAATGCCGCATTCATAGGCAAGCCTGGCGTTGAGCGGCGCCAATATATTCGCTGACAAATGGAACCGCGGGATGTTCCAAGAGATCAGAGGGCGTTCCGAGCTGTACAATCCGTCCGTCCCGCATGAGCAATATCCGGTCGGCAAGTCGGAAGGCTTCGTCAATATCGTGGGTGACAAGAAGAATGGTTTTGTGCAGGCGGCTGTGGAGGGCTTTCAATTCTTGCTGCAGTTTGGTCCGGGTCAGTGGATCGACGGCGCCAAAAGGTTCGTCCATCAGAATTACTTCCGGGTCGGCGGCCAGGGCCCGGAGGACGCCAATGCGCTGCTGTTGTCCGCCGGAAAGCTGATGCGGGTAACGGTGGAGGAAGTCGGCAGGATTCATGTCGATGAGTTCAAGCAACTCGAGGGCCCGGGAATGCTTTTTCGCCGCAGGCCAGCCAAGGATATCGGGAACCACGGTAATGTTTTCCGCAACAGTCATATGGGGAAACAGGCCCACCTGCTGGATGACATAACCCATTCTGCGGCGGAGCGCGATAGGATCCAGGGCGCGAATATCCTGCCCGTGCAGCAGAATTCGCCCGCCTGTCGGCTCGGTGAGACGATTGAGCATTTTCAGCACAGTAGTTTTGCCGCACCCGCTCGGGCCGATGATGGCGAGCAGTTCCCCTTGTGCGATGGACAGGTTGAAGTCCGATACGGCATAACTTCCTGTCTGATAAGATTTGTTTATCTTTTCATATTCTATCAAGGAAAGAACTCCTTTCCTCGGATTTCGCAGATTATTCAATTTTTATCATACCATATTATGGGTTGGACTGCGATATTCCATCAATTGACGAAGCAACTTATTATCAAGTAAAATGAATGATATAGAAGCCCCCCTTATAGGGGGGTAAACGGAGGCAATGATGGACAATCAACCGATGCCCCGAAACATAGTCGTGATCGGCGGAGTGGCGGCTGGACTCAAGTCTGCAGCCAAAGTGCGCCGCGGTGATCCGCATGCCCGCATCACCGTCGTGGAACGCGGCGAAATCGTTTCCTATGGCGCCTGCGGTATGCCTTATGTTGTTGCCGGAGACATTCTTTCCATAGATCAATTAATGATGACACCTGCCGGTTCCATGCGGAATGCCGGCTTTTTTAAAGCCACGAAGAATCTGGATGTGCTGACGCGGACCGAGGCCCTTCGTATCGACCGGACGTTGAAAACCGTCCGGATCAGAACTCTGACTACGGGGGAAGAGTCGGACCTTCCCTATGATAAGCTGGTGATCGCCACCGGTTCCACACCGGTACGGATTCCGTTTCCCGGCGTGGATCTCGGTAATATTTTTCCGATGTGGCATCCTTATGATGCCCGCGATATTCGCAGCCTTCTGGAAGCAGGACAAGTCAAAAACGCAGTGATCATCGGAGCTGGTCTGGTAGGCATCGAGATGGCGGAAGCGTTTCATCGCTGGGGAGTTCATGTGTCTATCGTCGAAATGCAGGACCATGTGTTCCCGGCGTTCCTGGATGCGGAAGCTGCGCTGGCCATTGAAAAGTACGCCAGTGAAAAGGGGATCGAAATCCGCACGCAGGAAAAAGTGCAGCGCTTCGAGGGCGAAGGTGTCGTGAAATCGGTCGTGACGGATAAGGGAATCTTGCTTGCTGATGTTGTCGTCATGGCGGTTGGCGTGAAACCGACTTCCAAACTGGCGCAGGAAGCGGGACTGCTGCTGGGCGTCTCCGGGACTATCTCCGTCAATGAATTCATGCAGACAAGCGATCCGGATATTTATGCCGGTGGCGACTGCGCCGAGAACACCCACCTGGTGACAGGAAAAAAAGCTTTTGTCGCGCTTGGTTCCATCGCCAATAAACATGGACGCGTCATCGGTGAAAATATTTGCGGCGCCCACGTCAAGTTCCGTGGAATTCTCGGTACTGTTGTCGTACGGCTGCTGGACTTGAACATCGGCAAGACCGGATTGACCGAGCGGGAAGCGAAAGAAGCGGGATACGAGCTCGTCACCACCATGACCACTGGTCATGACCGGGCTCATTATATGCCTGGTTCCAAAATGATTACCATCAAACTCATCGCCGACGCACGGACTCGCAAGGTGCTTGGAATTCAGGCGTTTGGCGAAGGCGAAGTGGCCAAACGCATCGATGTGGCGGCAGCCGTGCTGACTTTTGGCGGGACGATCGACGATGTGTTCGACATTGATCTATCCTACGCGCCACCCTTCAACAACGCCATCGATAATGCGGCGGTTGCGGCCAATACGTTGATGAACAAGATCGCAGGAAAATTCAAGGGGATTTCACCCATTGAAGCCAAGGACAAACTGGCCTCGCCCCAAACGGTATTTCTGGATGTCAGGACACCGGAAGAGTGCAAGGCGGTTCGGCTCGCTCCCTGCCGCAACGTGACCTATATTCCGCTTGGACAGTTGCGCAGCCGCATGGCGGAACTGGGCAAAGAAGATGAAATCGTCGCGTTCTGCAAGATTAGTTTGCGGGGTTACGAAGCAGAGTGCATTCTCGAAGGCGAAGGCTTCACGGATGTAAAAGTGCTGGAGGGTGGCGTAGCCGCCTGGCCCTTTGAGTGCGAAACGGATGAAAAGGAAAAAGTGGAGTAGTTTTTGCACTGTCACTTTGTTGCATTGCAGTTGTAACACGAAGAGGCAAATTTGCATATCGAACAACTTTGGACGAAATCTTGAAAATTGCGCGGAGCCCTGAAAAATAAAGCGTTTGCGAAAAACAAAGCTTGCTCCGGATGATTGGCACGATTATTGCAATGTTAGAAAGATTGCGTCCGTTATGCGGAAAAAATTTATGATAACATAACAAATTAATATGAGATAGGGGGAGGAAAACCATGAGGCGTAGAGAATTTATGAAGTGGACAGTTGCAGGTTCAATTGCTCTCATGGGCTTACCTGGGTGCGGAAATAATAAAACAAGCGCCGATGTCGGTCTACCGCAAAAACCTGCGGATCCGGTCGCAGCCGCTCCTGCTCCTGTTTCCAACACCGCCGCTCCTTCGATGGCTGTCGCGAACGGGACTGATCCGGACGAACTGATCGAACGGGGCCTGCAAGCGATGGGCGGAATCGGCCGCTTCGTTAAACAAGGGCAGACTGTTGTGATCAAACCCAATTTCAGCGTGCCACGCACGCCGGACCAGGCTGCGACAACCAATCCGTTCCTAGTGGCGGCGCTGGTGAAGCGATGTCTCGGCGCCGGAGCTCGAACGGTAAAAGTCATCGACAATCCGTTCACGAACGCGCAGATCGCTCTGGAGAATTCCGGCATCCGCCGCGCCGTGGAAGCGGCTGGCGGCAAGGTTTATACGACCAATAAACTGTCCGGTGAGGTTTACTCGGCGGTAAATGCCGGCGGGTCCATTTTACAATCAATGCAATACTCGAAAGATGTGCTGGAAGCCGATGTTTTTATCAGTTTCCCCATCCTCAAACATCATAACGGAACCGGCTTGACGATGGGTCTCAAAAATATGATGGGCTTGGTCTGGGACCGTGGTTTTTTTCACCGTACAGACCTACACCGGACCATCGCCGAACTGACTGCTTTCAAGAAGCCTGATCTGGTCATAATGGATGCATTGAAAGGAATTACAACGCACGGTCCGATGGGACCGGGAACCATTCGTGAATACAATCAGCTGATCTTCAGTACCGATCCGGTGGCCGCCGATGCATATGGCGCGGAGTTGTTCGGGCTGAAGGCGGCGGATATCAGCCATATCGTCATTGCCGCTGAATTGGGAGTGGGTTTGCTCGACTGGAAAAAGTTGACCCCCCTCCGTGTTTAAGTGGTATCATATATGAAGGAGATTTTAACATAGAGACAGTGGGCCTGTGGATAGGATTTGTGCTGTCGGTGACAGCATCCGGCGTGTTGTTTCGAATTCGATTAAAGGAAAAGTCGATTTTGTTCTGGCCGCACGTAAATGTGCACGTTGTTCCTGGCTCCATCTGCTTTCGCCGCGCCGGGTGGCCAAGTTTTGGCAACAGCCAAAGTTTACGCATTGCTTCCGTATTATTTGAATATCAAATAGAAGGCTGTACGCACAGGAGCCGCAAACTGTTACCGGTTAACTGGACCATCCGTGAAACGGAGAGGGAACGGGTGCAACGGGAACTGGAGACTTTTGCGGTCGCTTTTTGTAATCCGTCGGATTCCACCGAGGCGTTTCTGGATATACCGGATCGCTGGCAACGGGGGAGCATAAGTTGGGTTACCGTGGGGCTGATCGTCGCACTATTGATGTCGTTTTTCTCGACACTGATGCTGCTGAAGAAATATGCCTAACGTTGATTGGATATAAGCTGGACTATCTATCCATCATTACCCCTACAGGGAAACGGGAGGTTTTTTTCATGTTGGAACAGTTCGGGGCCATTGCGATTTTGGCCGGTGTTGCATTTATCTTTCCTTTTATTCCACTGATTGTATCGTCAATCATTCAAAAACGTAAGCCAAGCAAAGAGAAAGAGATGGTCTATGAATGTGGTGTAGACACGATCGGACGGTCGTGGGTGCAGTTCAAGACAAGCTATTTTCTCTACGCGTTGGCTTTTGTTGTGTTTGATGTGGAAACTGTATTTCTTTACCCGTGGGCAGTCGTATTTCGCACGATGAATATCACCGCCTTTCTCGCGATGTTCGTGTTTATGGCGATATTGCTGCTGGGGCTTTGGTATGCATGGAAGAAGGGGGCTCTCGAATGGAAATGATGACCGATCAACAACCTGCCCAAAGTCGTTTGGAAGGATTGCTGGGGCAAGACAATATCATCGTGACCACAGTGGAACAAGTGTTGGCCTGGGCGCAGACACGGTCGTTTTGGCCGCTGACTTCCGGCTTGGCATGCTGTGCGATTGAAATGATGGCCTGCGGCGCCGGTCGTTTCGACATGGCTCGTTTTGGTTACGAAGTATTTCGTCCATCGCCGCGTCATGCGGATCTGCTGATTGTGGCGGGAACGGTGACAAGAAAAATGGCGCCGCCGCTGATTCGTCTGTACGAACAGATGCCGGAATCGAAATGGGTGATTGCGATGGGGAGCTGTGCGATTGGCGGCGGACCTTTCGTGGATTCCTATTCGGTTGTGCCTGGCGTTGATAAGATTTTGCCGGTCGATGTGTTTATTCCAGGGTGTCCGCCGCGCCCCGAAGCACTTTTGCATGGAATGCTGACGCTGCGGGAAAAGGTTATGGAGTCAAAGCGGCGAGGTGGTAAAAAATGAATGAAGAAATGATGGCAACCGGGTTGCTTACTCCTTCGCCTGCTGAAATGAAAGATTGGATGCGCGATTTGAAAGAGAATCCGGCCTGCTGCTTTGACCGGTTGATCGATGTGACAGCCGTAGACCGCGGTGAGTTTTTTGAAGTCGTTTATCACCTGAACTCTCTAAAGTATGATAAGGATATGGTCGTCAAGGTCGAAATTCCGCGGGAAAAACCCGAGGTGGTTTCGGTGACGGACCTGTGGCTATCTGCCATGTTTGGCGAGAGGGAAGTGCAGGACCTGTTTGGCATCGTTTTTGCCGGACATCCGGACCCTCGACCGCTGCTCGCGCCGGAGGACGGATTTGGCTTCTTCCCGTTGCGCAAGGATTACAAGCTGCCTGGGCGAACCGGACAGCAGGACGGAAGGTGAAGGCATGGCGACAGGATTGAATCTGACACCTGCCGGAATGACGCCGACAGGCACGGAACTTTACTATCTGAATATGGGGCCGCAGCATCCGAGTACGCACGGTGTTTTCCGTGTGGTGCTCGAACTTGACGGAGAGACCGTAGTTCGGGCGATACCTGTGATGGGCTATCTGCATCGAGGACTTGAAAAGTTGGCGGAGAGCCGGACTTATCCGCAATTTATTCCTTACACGGACCGGTTGGACTATGTTGCGTCCATGTGCAACAATTTGGCGTATTGCCAGACGATTGAAAAACTCGCCGGCATTGAAGTGCCGGAACGCGCTGAATATATTCGGGTCATGATGGCGGAACTCAATCGTATCGCCAGCCACATGCTGTTCATCGGGGCTACGGCTCTGGACTTCGGCGGTGCGACCGGCATGATGTATACATTCCGCGACAGGGAAAGAATTCTGGACTTGTTTAATCTGGTTTGCGGTTCGCGGCTGACTTATTCTTATGTCAGGATTGGCGGCGTGATGGCGGATATCTCCACTGAATTCGTCGAACTGCTGCAGAAGTTTCTGGCGGATTTGCCGGATATGCTGTATGAGTATAATCGATTGATTAACGGCAATGAAATCTTCCAACACCGTCTCAAAGGTATGTCGATTGTGTCTGCTGACACACTGGTTTCGTTGGGTGTGACAGGGCCCGTGCTGAGGGCTGCTGGTGTGCCGTACGACCTGCGGCTGAAAAAACCGTACAGCGTTTACAATCGGTTTGAGTTTGACATCCCGACAGGTACAGTCGGTGACAACTGGGATCGCTACATGGTGCGCTACCAAGAGATTTCCGAGAGCGCCAAGATTATCAAACAGGCGCTTGAAGGGTTGCCGGAAGGGCCGTTCATGGCCAAAACGGCGAAGATCATCAAACCGCCGGTCGGCGAGGTTTATCATGCCAACGAGACGCCTCGCGGCGAGTTGGGCTTCTATGTCGTCAGCGACGGCAGCACGAAACCCTACCGTCTGCATGTGCGACGACCGACATTCTATAATCTGGGAAGTGTGGATGAACTCTGCAGGGGCATGAAGATTTCAGATGTGGTGGCCGTTCTGGCGGTACTCGATCCCTGCATGGGTGAAGCCGATGCATAGGAAGGTGGGTAAGTGATGCAACAGTCTATCTGGGATAAAATAACTGGGTTAATCAAAATGGCGGTTCTGGATTGTTCGGGCTCTGCTGTGCTGGCTGACGCGGTGACGGCGCTCGTGGGTGTAATCGGCATTCTATCGCTTATACTGGTTTTTGCCCTGATCCTCGTGTATCTGGAGCGGAAAGTCTGCGCCTTCATGCAGATGCGTTACGGTCCCAACCGTCTCGGACCCTATGGGATTTTTCAAACGCTCGCCGATACAATCAAGTTGCTTACCAAGGAAGAAATCAAGCCGGCCCTGGTATCCTCCAAAATGTGGGCCTTGGCGCCTATTCTTCTGTTTATGGCTGCCATGACGAGTTATGCTGTGATTCCCTTTGACTCCGGCCTGGTGCTGGCGGATATCAATATCGGCATCTTCTTTTTCTTCGCCGTGGGTTCTCAGGCGACCCTGACGATGCTCATGGCCGGGTGGTCTTCCAACAATAAGCTTTCCCTGATCGGTGGCATGCGCGCAGTGGCGCAGATGCTTTCCTACGAAATTCCGCTCGTTTTTTCAGCTCTCGGAGTGGTGATGATTACCGGATCAATGCGGATGAGTGACATCGTCCAGGCGCAGGACGGCATGTGGTTTATCCTGACCCAGCCGGTGGCCTTCGTAATATTTATGATTGCAGCGACTGCCGAGACCAACCGCACACCGTTCGATTTGGTTGAATGCGAGTCTGAACTGGTTGCCGGGCCATTCACTGAATACAGTGGGATGCGCTGGAGTTATTTCTTCATGGCGGAATATGCGTCGATGGTTGCTGCGTCCTGTATCGCCACTACTTTGTTCCTGGGAGGCTGGCATGGGCCATGGCTGCCGGGATGGATCTGGTTTTTCATTAAAGTGTTCGCCATGATTTTCGTATTTATGTGGTTTCGCTGGACGTTTCCGCGTATGCGAGTGGACCAGTTGATGTCATTCGGCTGGCGGATTTTGCTGCCGCTTTCCCTGGCCAATATTGTTGTGACCGGGATGGGACTGTGGCTGTTCTTTCCGTTAAGCTGAAGGGGGTGAAAGTATGTATGGAATAGGTTTGCTTCAAGGAATGAGTGTTACGTTCAAGCGTATGTTTTCCAAACCGACCACTGTGCAATATCCGGAAGAACGCCTGCCGGTTGGACCGATGTTCCGCGGCGGATGTTTAAACCTGGATCTTCAAAAGTGTATTGCCTGCGGTCTTTGCGCTATGGCCTGCCCCAATGCGGCGATTAGTCTGGCTTCGGAAAAAAATGAAAGTGGCAAGAAAGAACTGACGCGTTATGTTCATACGTTGCCGGTTTGCATGTACTGCAATTATTGTATTGAGGCTTGTCCGACCAAAGCAATTTCCTGGACGGCAAATTATGAGATGAGCAAATGGACTCATGCAGAACTCATTATCGATTGCTGGGCAGCGGCAAAGGAGGGGAAAGAATGATGAACGGAACCGGTGTGGTACAGACCGTTGCCTTTTATTTCCTGGCCGGTGTGACGCTGGCTGCCGCAGTCGGCGTGGTGACTCGCCGGAATTTGGTGCACAGTGCTTTCTTGCTCGCACTGACATTCTTGGGCCTTGCCGGACTCTATCTGATGCTGGAAGCGGAATTTCTGGCAGCGGTGCAGGCGCTTGTCTATAGTGGGGCAGTGGCTGTTCTAATGGTAATCGGCGTGATGCTGACTCACCGTGAAAATATGGATCAAACCAATCCGGCCAATAGTATGGTTGCGGTTGGCGGATTCGCTGCTCTCACGCTATTTGGCGCAATTGTGTGGGCGGTGCTGGCGACACCCTGGAAAATCGGCGCGGGTACAGTGGTGTACACGGCTGATATCGGGCGAAGGTTTCTCACTGATTTCGCTGTTCCTTTTGAAGCGGTCGCATTGTTGTTGCTGGCGGCGCTGATCGGGGCAGTGGTTTTGTTTAAAGGGGGTAAGGTGCAATCATGATCGGATTAACGCATTATCTGCTGGTTGGCGCCTGCTTGTTCGGTCTCGGCCTGTTCGGCCTCCTGACCAAGCGCAACTTGATTGCTCTGTTGATGTCGATTGAACTGATGTTGAATTCAGTGAACCTAAACCTTGTGGCTTTTTCACGGTATACTGCCATCGATGCGGCTGCCGGACAGGTATTTTCATTGTTTATCATTGCGGTGGCGGCGGCTGAAGTTGCTGTCGGACTGGCGATGGCTTATGCGATTTATCGCGGACGCAATACTCTTTCAGTCGACGAAATTAACTGGCTGAAATGGTAATAGAAGGAGGTGACGAACATGTGGGCTGAATTTTCACTGACCCATGCCTGGCTGATTCCGTTGTTGCCGGCATTGGCGTTTGTTGCAATTTCGTTTTTTTTGCTGGGATCGCCTTGGATGGCATCAAGACTGGCTATCGCGGCCATGGGTTCCTCTTTCGCCATTGCGCTCGGCGTAGGCTGGGCTGTGGTGAGTCAAGGGATCACGGTGGAAACGCCGTTCCTGATGAAAACCGTATGGTTTTCGATGCCGGGGCTTTCCATTGATATGGGAGTTCTGGTCGACCCTATCGCGGCGATGATGTTATTCGTCGTGTCTTTGGTTTCATTCCTGATACTCATTTATTCGACGGGTTATATGACGGGTGATCCCGGCTTTAGCCGCTTCTTCGCTTTCATGTCGCTGTTTGCGGCATCGATGCTCGGCTTGATCATTGCGACCAACTTCCTGCAGATGTTCGTTTTCTGGGAGCTGGTCGGTCTATGTTCCTATCTGTTGATTGGGTATTATTTCTACAAGATTTCGGCGAGGGAAGCCGCCAAAAAAGCTTTTATGACGACACGCATCGGTGACTTCGGCCTCTTGATGGGGATTCTGTTCCTGCAGATTCTGTTCGGAACGCTGGACTTTACGGAACTGGGCGTCAAAGTGCCCGCTTTCGTCAAGGCCAACGGTGCGGCAACCCTCACCGGTGTCGGGTTGCTGCTGTTCGTCGGTCCAATCGGAAAATCCGGCCAATTTCCCTTGCATGTGTGGTTGCCTGACGCGATGGAAGGCCCCACACCGGTATCCGCACTAATCCATGCGGCCACGATGGTGGTGGCCGGGGTCTATCTGGTGGCGCGGGCTTTCGCGATCTTCTCTGTCCTGCCCGGCGCGATGACCGTGATTGCCTGGCTGGGCTGCTTCACCGCGATCTTCGCTGCTTCCATTGCCTTGACTCAACGCGAAATCAAACGCATTCTGGCGTTTTCAACCATCAGTCAGCTGGGCTATATGATGATGGCCCTGGGGCTGGGAAGCTTGACCGCTTCCATGTTCCATCTGATGACTCATGCCTTCTTCAAGGCGCTGCTATTCCTCGGCGCCGGCTCCATTCTGCATGCGTTGCATGACAAGGCTGACATTTTCGAGATGGGAGGGCTGCGCAAATCGATGCCGGCCACCTGCGCCATGATGGGAATCGCGGTGCTGGCTATCTCGGGGATTCCGCCTTTCGCAGGCTTCTTTTCCAAGGATGAGATCCTGGCAGCCGCCGCGCATGTGTCCACGCCCTTGTATATTGCCGCTTCGGTCACCGCTTTGATGACGGCTTTTTATATGGCGCGGCTGTTCATAGTAGCCTTTCTGGGCGAACCCAATCCGCACAATCATCCACACGAATCAGGTAAATCGATGCTGGTACCGATGGGTGTGCTGGCTTTCCTGAGTATTGTGGGAGGGATCGTTCCCTATGCTTTCGGTTTCGGTGACTGGGTGCGCTTCGGTCCGGCGCATCATGTCGGCATTGATTGGGGCGTTGCCTCAAGCTCGACCCTGATTGCCCTCGCCGGGTTTGGTCTGGCCTGGTCGGTCTACGGCGCAGGGCATAAAAAATCTGATGCAATCGCCCAAAAAGCTGGAGTGTTGTACACTCTGAGCTTCAATAAGTTCTTCGTGGACGAACTATATCAGTGGCTTAACCGCAATGTTCTCACTGGACTGGCCCGGATCCTTTACTGGGTAGATATCCATGTAGTTGACGGAATCGTCGATGGTGCGGCCCGGGGAACCGGCACGGCCGGAGCGGTGCTGCGACGGCTCCAGACTGGGCAGATGCAACATTATGCGGCGGTTATGTTCGTGGCTACAGTAGCTTTGGCCCTGATACTGGCGTTCACTGCCGGTGCGGTCGCCGGGGGAGGGAAGTTGTGATGTCGTTTCCGATTCTGTCTACAATCCTGTTCGCACCGATCATCGGCGCTGCGGCGATTACTTTTTTGCCGCCTACGGCTGGCGCTTCGATTCGAAGAGTCAGTGCGGTTTCCATGGGGATTTCCTTTCTATTGTCACTGTTTGTGTTTTTTGGCTACGACTGGCACAACGGCGGTATGCAGTTTATCGAGAATCTGAATTGGCTGCCGGACATTGGAGCTTCCTATAGTCTTGGTATTGATGGCCTGTCCGCGCCAATGATCCTGCTCACGGCGTTAATCGGTTTCGCCGGGGTGTTCGCTTCCTGGCGGGTCGAAGAGCGGCCGAAGGAGTTTTTCATCCTGTTCCTGCTGCTAGTGACCGGCGTGGCCGGAACCTTTGTGGCGCGTGATTTGTTCCTGTTCCTATTATTTTATGAAGTTGTGGTCATCCCGATTTATATCATGATCCTGATCTGGGGTTCCAGTAAACGGGTGACCAAGGAATACGCGGGCATGAAACTGACCATCTATCTATTGATGGGATCGGCTTTCCTGCTGGCGGGGATCTTCATGCTGTATCTGGGGGCTTACCCGGCCGGCAAGCGGACGTTCGCGATGGAAGCCTTGACACAGGCCGGTATCTCCGGAGCGCTTTCACCGGAGTTCCAAATTTTCGCCTTCTTCTTTGTACTATTGGGATTTGGTTCACTATTATCCATGTGGCCGTTTCACTCCTGGTCGCCTGACGGATATGCCGGTGCACCGACCGCAGTATCGATGGTCCATGCCGGCGTGCTGAAAAAAATCGGTGGCTATGGCCTGATTCGTATCGGACTCATGATGCTGCCACTCGGATTCAAGTTCTGGGCGCCGATGATCGCGGCCTTTGGCGTTATGAACGTCGCCTACGCAGCGTTCATCGCCCTTGTTCAGAAAGACATGAAATATGTCGTTGGTTATTCTTCCGTTTCCCATATGGGCTATGTTCTCATCGGAATTGCTGCCGCCGATGTTATCGGCATCAACGGAGCGGTGGCCAACATGTTCGCGCATGGCGTCATGGCGGCGCTCTTCTTCGCCATGATCGGTCATATCTACCATGCCACCCACACACGGAATATTCCGGATTTGGGCGGACTGGCGCATCAAATGCCCAAAGCTGCGGTTGGGTTCATGCTGGCCGGCATGGCTTCTCTGGGGTTGCCCGGGCTGATCAGCTTTGTGCCGGAGTTTTCGATTTTTGTCGGTTCCTTCATCACTTATCCCCTGTTTGCTGTTCTGGCCATCGCCGGTATTATTCTGACGGCGTTGTATGTACTTCGGGTTCTGGCTGATGTGCTGTTCGGACCGCGCCTGCCGCAATGGGACGGGGTGCATGACCTGCAGGGTCCGGACTGGGTTCCGCTGATCGTTCTGGGCGTATTCCTCATAGGGTTTGGAATCATGCCGTCTCTGCTGATGGATGTTGTCAACAGCGGTATTGCTCCGTTGGGCCCGCTGCTCGTCAAGCTTAAGGCTGCGGCAACCTTGTGGGGAGGGCTTTAATGATGAACTATAATGTTTTGTTGTTGGAAATGGGGGTAGCCCTCCTGGCGCTGCTCCTGCTGGTGCTCGATTTGCTTATGGACGTCGGTCGGTCCCGGCGCAGCCTGGGGACCTTGGCTGCCTGCGGATTGACTGCGATATTCTTCTATTCGTTTTCTCAATATGGGGTCAATGCGACCTTTTGGCATGGTTACTTCAGTCTGGATGATTATGCCGTGTTTTTCAAACAGGCGTTTTTGATCGGTGCGATCCTAGTCATTCTCTTTTCTCTGGATACGGTGGATCGTCTGCCGCATTCTCATGGAGAGTTCTACGCACTGCTGCTGTTTGCCGTCGTCGGGATGATGGTCCTGTCTTCTGCCAACGACCTGATTACACTCTATGCAGGGATCGAACTGATGACGCTCAGTTTCTTCATTCTGGTGGGATATGTTCTGTCAGATACCCGTTCCACGGAGGCAGCTATCAAATATCTCGTGCTGGCTTCTGCGGCGTCCGCGGTGATGCTCTACGGCATGAGTCTGATCTTTGGCCTGTCCGGCCATATGGGGTATGCCGCGATTGCCAAGGAACTGACGGCATCACCGGCTCTCTTGGTTGGCGGGGTCCTGTTGCTCTCGGGGTTCGCCTTCAAGGTTGCTGCGCCACCCTTCCACATGTGGGCGCCTGATGTGTATGAAGGAGCGCCGATTCCGGTGACTGCGATGCTGGCCATGGGATCGAAAGCGGCTGGTTTTGCGGCGTTGATTCGAGTAGTCACGATCGTGTTTCCTGCGACAGGTTATCCCTGGGCAATGCTGCTGTTGCTGCTTGCCGGAGCCTCGATGCTGATCGGAAATCTGGTCGCCATTCCTCAGACCAATATTAAGCGAATGCTGGCTTACTCCTCCATCGCCCAGGCCGGCTATATCATGACCGGGTTGGTGGCAGGCACTGCTGCCGGCGTGAAGGGCATGCTGTTCTATCTGATGATTTATGTGTTCGCCAATGTCGGCGCTTTCGGCGTCGTGGCCGCCGTGAGCAAACATACGAGCGGCGAGAACATTGCGGATTTTTCAGGACTGTCACGCCAGGCCCCGATGCTGGCAGCGGCGATGACTGTATCGCTCCTTTCGATGGCAGGGATTCCTCCTTTGGCCGGATTCGTGGGCAAATTCTTCCTCTTTTCGGCAGTCATTGATGCCGGATATCTCAGCATTGCCGTTATGGGCTTCGTGCTTTCCATGGTATCTGTGTACTACTACCTCAACGTGGTGAAAGCGATGTTCCTCGGTAAGCCCTCTGATGAACGCTCGTTTGAGATTGCAGTTCCGCTGAAGTTCACAGTGCTGTTTGCCATGGCGGCGACGCTGGTGATGGGGGTCTATCCAGGGCCGCTATCTCAATTGGCTGATGCAGCGGTAAAGTCTTTACTGCGCTAGTTGAATCGATTGAATTACAATATTAAAAATATTTATATTTTACAGTATAACAAGTGGAATATGATTTGCTTGATTTCAAAATGTTCGTCTTATAATTAGACAAAAAGAATAGAATGGCTGCCGGTTTTCGGCAGCCATTCTATTCTTTTTGTTCCCGTATTAAATAGTTCCCGTATCAGAAAAATCCGCCAATCATCGAATGAATCGTCCTGACAGCAGGATATTTACTGTCAATAGAGAAACATTAAATTATGTGATGTGTTAAAATAAGACGTTGAGGTGAATATATGCAAAGACGTTTTATAGGAATGGTGCTTCTAGCCGGTCTGTTGCTGTGCGGACAGCCGGCGATTCTTGCTGCTCAGACTTCTCCCGATGTTGATAAGGACCCATTGGTGCTAGTGATCAGTAAGTCGGCGCATACGCTGACTCTTTTCCAGGAGGGGCGCGCCGTAAAAAAGTATACCTGTGTTTTTGGTGTCAATCCAGATGGTGACAAGATACAACAAGGCGACAATCGTACTCCCGAAGGAACTTTTTACATTACTGACAAAGAAAAATTGGGCAATCATCCTTATCTGGGACGCTCTTGGTTGGGCCTCAGCTATCCGGATGTAAGTCATGCCGAACGTGCTGTCAATCAAAAACTCATCAGCGTTGAACAGTATCATGCAATCCTCGACGCTAACCGGAGAGGAGCGTTGCCGCCCCAGAATACGAGACTGGGCGGCTGGATCGGGATCCATGGCGGTCGAGGTGACCTGACCAAAGAAAAAATCGACTGGACAGAAGGTTGCATTGCCATGTTGGATTCTGATCTGGAAGAATTATATTCCATCATTCAACCAGGCGCCAAAGTGATCATTGGGTCTTAATCATCGTTCCATTGTACTGCAAGTGAGCCCGGTTTTGAGGGAGGGATGCATATCCTTGCCTCAGCCAGGGCTCACTTATTTTTTGCGCGCTGAAAGTACGCCGATTTTCAGTTCAACGATTTGAGCAAACTCGACTTTAACGGGCCATACCGGTTCATTGATGAATTTGTAACGATTTTTAAAGGGTGCAATGAGCTCCAGATATTTTTCGCGTGTCGTTGTATTTTTGTCGTAGATATCAGAGAAAATTCTCACATAGAGTCCATCATTTTTCTCAAGCAATGTTATCGTCTCATAGGTGACCGTAACCGGCGTGCCGATATCTACAAGTTCATACAGTTCTTCTACGTCAGGATTGTACATCCGCACGCAGCCTCCAGAAACCGGGTAGTCTACGGTCCAAACTTTATGAGTTCCATGGATTCCAAAGGCGGGTGCGAATTCAATCCAACGGCTTCCCAGGGGGTTATCCGGACCCGGTGGCACAGGAGTCTTGTCCACAAAACCCGATGCGGGATACCAAGTGGGGTTGATTTCTTTAAAGAAGACCGCGAATTTCCCCACGGGTGTCTGCTCAATAGAGGTTCCGACAGCAACCTCATATTGCTTCAGTACTCTTTGGCCATCAATCAGCCGAAGGGTGTATTCGGGGATGTTCAGAACGATCTCCGGTTTGGCGAATGCGGTGGAAGTGCAAATAATCAACAAAGCCAGTATCCAAGTGATGATTCGGATGATGGTGCCCCCCTGTCTGTTTCAGGTTTTTGTGACCAGGACTACGGTCCCAGGTAGTTGTCATTCTCCCATCTGCCTCGAAACTCCCGGCCGTTCCTGAGTGTAATGACGCCGTATCCGTGCATCTTCCCATTGAGAAAGTCCCCTTCGTAGCGGGCGCCTTTGATCCAGGTTTTGATGCCTTTGCCATTTGGCAGGCCGTTGGCGAAGTCGCCTTCGTAACGGGTTCCATCAGTCCAGATTTCAACGCCTTTGCCCTGCGGTTTTCCGTCAACGAAATCTCCATGGTAACGGTCTTCGTTGATCCAGATATAGAGACCTTTGCCATTGGGCAGGTCGCTACGCCAATCTCCTTCGTAGCGATCTCCATTGGCGAAAAACTGGATGCCTTTGCCTGCGCGCTGGCCATCAAGAAAGTCGCCTTCGTAGCGGGCAGCGGGAGAGGACCAGGTGAAGACGCCTCGGCCATGCGCCTTTCCCCGCAAATATTGGCCAACATATTTGTCGCCAGGCACGCCTTTTTCAAACCATTGCAGCGTTCCGGGCCCCTCGATGTAACCGCTCTTGCAGTTCCCTGTCCAAGTGAAGGTCATATCCGTGCCTGGATCAGCATTCCAGACTTTGCAGCTAGTCGTAGGATGTGTTTGCCAACTCCCCTCGGCGCATATCGTCCCCAGCTGCATTGACAGGGCGATCAAGCACGAAAAGGTGAGTGTGTAGATTCGCGGGAAAGAAAAATTCTTGTTCAAGCGATACTCCTTGTCCAAATAATAATGGATCCATAAAATGATAGCTTAACTTACACAAATGAAGAATTCGACAAGTCAATTTTGATATCCTATTTAACTGAATTGTAACTTCACATCAAAGTCAGTGCCTTTTTATCCAAAAACGATTGAGCAGAGCGCCGGCCACAAAACCGCCGACATGAGCCCACCAGGCGATTCCCGATCCACCCATGGATAGAGCGGCAGTGCCGCTTTGCAGCTGATAGACGAACCAGATGGTCAAGAAGGCCAGGGCCGGAATTTCCACGATGGTGAAAATGAACACCAGAAACAGCAACGTTTTGATCTTGGCATGGGGAAAACAAACCGCATAAGCGCCCAAAATGCCGGAAATCGCGCCGCTGGCGCCGATGACGGGAACGGTGGATGCAGGGTCAAAAGCGGCCTGGGCCAGATTCGAGATGATTCCACAGACGAAATAGAACGTCAAAAAATTGGCGTGACCTAGGCAATACTCCACGCTGGAGCCAAACAGCCACAGGAACCACATGTTGCCGATGATGTGCAACCAACCGCCATGCAGAAAAAGGCTGGTGACAAGAGGAAGATAGGCGGCGGGATCCAGGGAACCGGAATTCGCGGCTTCCGCGAGGCGTGCGGGGATCATGCCCAGGGCGGAAACCCAGGTCTTTAGTTCGCCCGGCGTCCACTTGAGCTCTGTCACGAACGCGCCGATATTGGCGGCGATCAAAGCGACAGTGACGAAGGGGATGGTATTGGGGTGGATGTTGTCACGTAGGGGAATCATCGAGCACTCTCCCTTTTCCCTCAACTGGTCATTCTAAAACATTCAACAAGACCCGGACAGGTTCCTGCCGCTAAAATACTGCGGGGAGGGTAAGGCAGTTTGGGCGCAAATACTGTATAATAAAAAACGAGGTGATACTATGCAGTTTGTTGCAGATTTGCATGTTCATACGGTAGCCAGCGGCCACGCCTACAGCACGGTCAAGGAAATTGCGCGAGTGGCGGCTGACAAGGGACTGGCGATGATCGCCCTGACGGATCATGGACCAGGAATGCCGGGCGGAGCTCATGCATATCATTTTTCCAATCAGACGGCGATGCCGGATACCCTGTTCGGAGTCCGTGTGCTGAAGGGGATCGAAGCCAACGTGATGGATCGGCTCGGCAAGCTGGACTTGGACGAAATCCGTCTGGCCAAGCTCGATATCGTGGCTGTGGGGTTACATACTGTTTGTGCGCCGTATGGAACAATAATCGAAAACACGGCCATGCTGTGCTCGGCGATGCAGAACCCGTTTGTGGATGTGATCGTTCATCCGGGCAATCCCGAATATCTCATCGACGAAGAAGCAGTGGTTCAAGAAGCCACGCGCTGCGGGATTGCGCTCGAGGTGAACAACAGTTCCCTCACGGTTTCCCGCAAAGGCAGCCTGCCATATTGCGACAAAATCGTAGGGTTGGCCAGAGAGCTTGGCACGAAACTGATCGTCGGATCCGACAGCCATTTTTGTGAAACAGTCGGTGAGTTTTCTGTAGCGGCGGAACTTCTGGCGAAAAACGGCATTCCGGAAGAACAGGTGCTCAATACTTCGATTGAACGCGTACTCAACCATTTGAACCGCCGTACCAACCATTCTCCGGTAGCGGTGTGATAGGAGGGATCTGTTGAATGGAAAATCCCCGACTCGTGATTATTACAGGCATGTCTGGCGCCGGCAAAACCCAGGTCATGCGGTTTATGGAAGACCTTGGCTACTTTTGCGTCGATAACCTGCCGCCGGCGTTAATCCCGAAATTCGCCGAGCTTTGCGAGCAGTCCGCTGGCAAAGTGAAAAGAATCGCTCTGGTGGTGGACATCCGGGGCGGTGAGTTTTTCGACCAATTGATGCAGGTGCTGGGAGAAATGGATCAGCAGAACCTGATGTCGGAAGTGCTGTTTTTGGAGGCATCCGACGAGACTCTTATTCATCGTTACAAGGAGACCCGGCGACGTCATCCTTTGGCCCCTGAGGGGCGAATCAGCGAGGGAATCCGGCAGGAACGCGACCGGCTCGAGTATGTCCGGGGCCGGGCTACCCATATCATCGATACGTCCAATATGACAACGAAGGACCTGAAGGCCCGGATTACCGAACTGTACGAAAGTGGCAGCGAAGTTTTCCGTCTCCATATCAATGTCGTGTCATTCGGTTTCAAATACGGGATCCCGCTCGATGCCGACATGGTGTATGATGTCAGGTTCCTGCCCAACCCGTTTTATGTGGAGCCGTTACGCCGTAAGACAGGAGAAAATCCCCTGGTGCGGGAGTATATCGATAAATGGCCGGTTACCCACCAGTTTTTGAGTCGGTTGCAATCCTTCATCGATTTTTTGATTCCGCACTATGTGAAAGAAGGGAAAAGTCAGCTGGTGATTGCTGTGGGATGTACCGGCGGCCTTCACCGGTCGGTTTTCGTGGCCTCGAAGATTCGCGATTCCCTGCACGCGCAAGGCTATCAGGTTTCTCTCGAACACCGGGATATCAAACAGAATGTTGTTGAGGAATAGATCATGGCCTTGCTGAAACTTCTGTATCCAGGAATGCGCATCAAGCGCTGGTTCTTTCTGTTCGCCGGTGGCGTCGTGGCTGCCGGGTTCAGCTTGGCGCTGCTGTTGAATTACCGCTTCATCGGATTGGTGGAAGGCGGTCTGTTTTGGTTCATCTACCGGATGACCGGTAATTATTACGGCTGGATGCCGACGCTGGTCGGAGCCGTTGTGCTGTGCCTCGGCCTGGGGACGATGTTTTACGCCATGCGTCGCATTATTCGATCGATCATCGACGCGGTGGCGCCTGAGGGTGCGAATCGCCTGGTGGATATCATTTATCAAAAACGCCGGCTGGACAAAGGACCTTCTGTTGTCGTCATCGGCGGCGGGACCGGCTTATCGACTCTCTTGCGTGGGTTGAAGCGTTACACCAGCAATTTGACCGCCATTGTCACAGTGGCGGATGACGGCGGCTCCTCCGGTCGTCTCCGTAACGAATTGGGGATTGTGCCGCCGGGAGATCTGCGAAGTTGTCTGGTGGCTTTGGCCGATACGGAACCCCTGATGGAAAAATTGTTTCAATATCGCTTTCTCGGAGAGGGTGATCTGGCGGGACACAGCTTCGGCAATCTCTTCATAGCCGCGATGATGCAGGTGGTGGGCGGGGATGTGGAAAAAGCTCTGCAGGAGTCCAGCCGGGTATTGGCTGTCCGCGGTCAGGTTCTTCCTGCTTCAGCGATCCCGGTGAAACTGTCTGCGGAAATGACGGATGGAACGGTAGTGAATGGAGAATCCGAAATTTCCGGCGCATTTAAATGCATTCGCCGCATCAAAATGGAACCGGCGGACGTTCCAGCTGTCAAGAGTGCGATCGATGCGATTTTGAGCGCCGATATTGTTGTGCTGGGGCCGGGAAGTCTGTATACCAGTATAATTCCGAATTTGCTCGTGCGCGAGATAACCGGAGCGCTTCGGGAAACAAAGGCGGAGCGGATGTATGTCTGTAATGTGATGACTCAGCCAGGCGAAACGGACAGCTACACGGCTTCTGATCATGTGCGGGCTCTATTCGAGCATGCCGGACCGGGAATCGTTGACTGTGTGCTGGTTAATGTTGAGAATATCGATTCCTGTCTGCTGGATAATTACGCGAGAGGGGGCGCCTGTCCGGTCGAGGCTGATATTCCGGAGCTTGAACTCCTGGGGGTCAGAGTCATTCCAGCGCAGATGATCAGTGAAACCAACTGGGTAAGGCACGATCCTGAGCGGCTGGCGAAAATTGTGCTCGCAACGCTGGATCGACGCCGGAATAAAAAATATCAGCCGGAAAACGGAGAGAAACGTGTTGACCCCGCGATGGATACAGACGTTTAGATAATCTGGGTCATAAGGGAGGATTTCTGTTGTCATTTGCCGGTGAGGTGAAAAATGAACTGGTGCGGATGGAAGAAGAGTCCGCCTGCTGCGAACAGTCGGAGCTCTCAGCGTTGCTTTGGATGGGTGGGGTTGTTTCGTTCGGCGGCAAGGGGCGGCTTGGGATAAAATTCGTTACGGAAAATGCCGCGGTAGCGCGTAAGGTGCTACGGTCTTTAAAAAAAGCAGGCATTGTCGACATTGAGGTAAAGGTGACACGAGCCCTACGCCTGAAAAAAAACAATTCCTATGAACTGAAGGCGCCGCCATCTCCGATAGTTGGGCAATTTCTCGAACACATGGGGATTCTGGGCGAAGGCGCACTGCTTGAATTTCCTGTCAGCCTGCCGCGGAAGGCCTGTTGCCGCAAAGCATGGCTGCGGGGCGCTTTTCTCGGCGGCGGTTCCATTAACCGGCCCGAGGTGGAGTATCATCTCGAACTGGTGACTCCTAATGAGGGCTTCGCCGGAACTTTGGCGGCTTCGCTGAAGTCCTTTGGTCTTGCGGCCGGGATGTCGACGCGCAAACAGGATTTCGTCGTGTACATGAAGGAAGGGGACGCCATTACGTCGTTTTTGAGCATTGTGGGCGCGCACGAGGCGCTGCTCGAGTTCGAAAATGTCCGGATCGTAAAAGGCATGCGCAATCAGGTAAACCGTCTGGTGAACTGCGAAACAGCCAATCTGGCAAAAACCGTGAATGCCGCTGTGCGTCAGATCGAGGGGATTCGCCGGATTAGCAGCCACCGGGGGCTTGACTCCTTGCCGCGACCGTTGAGGGATGTCGCGGAGCTGCGGTTGGCGAATCCGGAAGCGACCCTGCAGGAATTGGTGGAAGCCTTTGACGGCAAAATCAGCCGTTCAGGAATGAGTCACCGGCTAAGGGCGCTGGAGCAAATCGCTGAAGAATTAAGGGACGCTGATCCATCATGAGGCGGCGCGGGTTACTTACACTTCTGGCAGTGCTGCTGTTGGCAGTGGGGGTTATGGCTTGGCTCGTATCGCCGGGGTCTGGAGTGCCGGTCCTGACTTACCATCATATCGGCGATGGGCCGGAATGGTTTAATACGAGTGCGGCTGACTTCGAAAAACAACTGGTCTTTTTGCGGGACCAGGGATATACGACGGTGAGCGTGATGGAGCTGGCGGCCGGGTTGTCCGGTGCGACGCAGCTGCCGTCCCGCCCGGTCGTCATTACCTTCGACGACGGGTATGAAGACAACTATTCAGCCGCCTTTCCCATCTTGGTGCGACAGCAGATGCGGGGTACGTTTTTTGTCGTGACAGGCAAAATCGGACAAATGGGCTACATGACCTGGGAACAGGCCCGTAAAATGAGCGAGGGCGGCATGGAGCTCGGATCGCATACCGTCAACCATTACACCCTGAACGAGATCAATCTGAAGGAACTGGAGCGAGAATTGCTTTCTTCGCGGCTTATGCTGGAAAACAATCTGCCGGCTTCGGCGCCCATCTTCGCCAACCCTTTTGGTGAAACTGCTCCAGCGGTGGTAAATCTGCTGGGTCGGACCGGTTATTCGGCGGCCTGTTCGTCGGTAGTTGGGGTCAATCATCCGGGGGAGAATCTTTATATGATCCGTCGACTGAGTGTACCACGATCCCGTTTTGGTCTCTGGGACCTGCGGGCCCGGTTGTGGTGGCTGCAGTTGGCGGATCGACTGGGAGTATGAATATGAGATACTGGAAGTTAACTCTGTTTGCATGCCTGATCAATATGTGCCTGATGACTGCCGTTATGGCGGCGCCACCGCGCTTGTCGGATATGGCCGATATTTTGCCGGAATGGCCGGTTGCTGCCTCTGAGTCAGGTGTTCGGTTGATACTGTCGGATAGTCCTGAGGATGTTGCCCAGGAAGGGATCTTATATCAGGATAAAGTAAAGGGGGATGTGCGCCTGTTTTTTCATCATGTCAATGCCATGACTGAGAAAAAACGCATTGTTGCCATGTTGTTCAACTCCGGGAGTGTACCTGCCAAGGTGGATGTGCTCCGTTATGGCGTGAGTGGACCCGGACCTGATTATATGAAAGCTGGCCGGGATATCCAAAGCGAATACCTAAAGGCTGACCGACCGAATAAGTTCGATCTGGCAGCAGGAAAAAGCGTGATGCTGCCGGCCGGGAAAGCTAGCCTGGCCCTGTCACCCCAGATGATTTTGACAGGCATGATTGATTTTCGCGTGGATCAGGAAGTTCGGCTGGTAGTGGCTGCGATTCCCGAACTAGGAGATCCGGCGGCCGTAGTTCCTCTTTATGATATAGTGCCGCTCGCTCAATGGAAGCCGCACCTCCGGGGCAGCTTTACCCATGGTGACAGGGTGTTGATCGGTAAGCGCCCCTACGATCCGGGAACTGACGCGGCTGTGGCGATTACGATCGGCGATGGGGATATTGATCCGTTTTTGGCTGGCCTGGATGTTACCAACGGGAAGGCTGTTCAGAATCAGGGAAACTATGGCGTTGTTTATCGTCTGATGATACCCACGACCGGGAAAGGCAAGATCCGCTGTTATCTGAATCCCCGTGGAGGAGCTTATACCGGCTGGGTTGCCGTAAAAACAAAAACTGAACACAAACTGGTTGGGACTCCGTCCCGAACCTATGCCTTTGGGATCGACACGCTGGCGGATTTTGAGATGATTGCCGAATTTACTGCAGGGGAATCTCTGTGGGTGACCTTGTCGCCGCCCGGCGCTTCCAACCTGCCGGTTCGGCTGATGCTTGTTCCGGCGCAGTGAAGGCTATTGCCTGACATCTCAAAAAGCGATAGAATGTAGCTAAACAATATAGTAAAACAATGAACCAGGAGGGAAGATTCACATGGGAAAGCATATCCAGACCGTAAATGATGCACCACTCGCTAAAACAGCCACAACCGGCGGTTGCGGCGAATGCCAGACTTCTTGCCAGTCGGCCTGTAAGACATCCTGCACAGTAAGCAACCAGGGCTGCCAGAAATAGCTCAACAATCTGATTAGCAGACCAATTTGAGAAGCCCCTGGCGACAAGCCGCCGGGGGCTTGCTTTATGATGGGTGGGTTTTTAATGAATATTCACAAGTTTCAAGTCAATGGGGAATACATTTTGCTGGATGTCAACAGCGGTGCAGTTCATGTGCTGGATGAGACCTCTTACCGGATCATGGATGTTTTCGACGGGACGAATGATGCGGCCGTGGTGGACGCTTTCGCGCCGAAGTTCGGTGAGGAAACCGTGCGGGAAATTTTGGCGGAGTTACATGAGTTGATGGATGCGGGTGGGCTGTTCAGCCCAGCGGCACAAATCCCGCCGGTATTTGCAGCGAAACCGATCGTGAAGTCGCTTTGCCTGCATATCGCGCATGACTGTAACCTCCGATGCGGCTACTGCTTTGCCGGGACTGGATCGTTCGGGCATGACCGGGGCCTGATGACGCCGGAAGTCGCCTGCCGGGCAGTCGACTTTCTACTGGAGAATGGCGGAAACCGTAAAAATGCCGAAATAGATTTCTTTGGCGGGGAACCGCTGCTGAATATGGAGACAGTACGGGCAGCCGTGGCGCATATTCGCCGGCGGGAGACCGAAACTGGGAAACATTTCAATCTGACGCTGACGACCAATACGGTTTTGCTGAACCAGGAGATTCTCGATTTTCTGAATCAGGAGAATATCCAGCTGATTCTCAGTATTGACGGGCGCCGTGAAGTGCATGACAAAATGCGGCCTTTTGCCGATGGAGCGGGAAGCTACGATCTGGTGGTCGCGAACATGCACAATGCGGTGGACTCTCGGCGGGGGGAAAACTATTATGCGCGGGGAACCTATACGGCGTATAATCTGGACTTTGCGGCGGATGTGCTGGATCTGGCCGATGAGGGCTTTCGGCGATTGTCGGTGGAGCCGGTAGTTGGCAAGGATGCACCGTATGGGCTGACGGAGGCGCACTTACCCGAACTATACCGGCAGTATGAGCTTTTGGCGGCGGAATATCTCAGGCGAAAAGCTGAAGGAAACGGCTTCGAATTCTTCCATTTTAATGTGGATTTGCATAACGGCCCCTGCCTGGTGAAACGTCTCAGCGGTTGTGGCGCCGGGCACGAATATTTCGCAGTAACTCCGACAGGAGATCTGTATCCTTGCCATCAGTTTGTCGGACGCGATGACTTCAAGGTTGGTAGCGTCTTTACCGGCATCGACCGCCGGGAGCTGTGTGACGAGTTCCGCCAGGCCCATGTGCTGACCAAAGCCGAATGTCGTGAATGCTGGGCACGCTTCTATTGCAGCGGCGGCTGTCATGCGAATGCGCACGCTTATAACGGGACGATCGGGATTCCTTACCAACTGGGGTGCGAATTGCAGAAAAAACGTCTGGAATGTGCAATTGCGGTACAGATTGGCTTGCAACGACAGGGTCAGGGGTCAAACTGAAGAGGGTATTTGAGTTTTATGGCGAATTTACTACAAGTGATAATATTTTAGATTAGTGTGTCAGATTGAACGGTGAAATGAGCGATTGCTGTGATGCAACCGCTTCCGGAAAGGAGGATTGAGATGCACCTGGACATGGGACTGAGCCTCGATTTGTCACAGAAGTTGGTCATGACTCCGCAACTCTGTCAGGCCATCACGATTCTTCAGTTGTCGGCACTGGATCTGGCGGAACTGGTGCAACAGGAACTGCTGGATAATCCAGTGCTGGACCAAATAGATCCGCCGGAAAAGGATGTCTCTTTGCCGGAAGCTCCGGAGCCGATTCCCGTACCGGCACCGGATTATTTCGACTGGGCCGATTATTTCAGCGAGGGTGGCAGCCGCGGGCTTTATACCCGAACTGATTCCGGCGAATCCGAAAACCATGATGTAGCTGCCTGTGGAATGTCACTGCGTGAACACCTTGAACTCCAGCTGGATTTGATGAGCCTGAACCGTCAGGAGCGATTCGCGGGGTGCTATCTGATTGGTTGTATCGATGATAACGGTTATTTTACCTGTTCGGTGGAAGATGCCGCTGCTTCGCTCAAATTGCCGGCAATGAAGGTGGAAAGCCTTTTGACGCTGATACAGGGATTTGACCCGGCTGGCGTGGGGGCCCGGAATTTGCAGGAATGTCTGCAGATTCAGCTTCGTCAGCGCGGCATCACCGATCCGCTTGTTGAGCGGCTTGTAGGCGAATATTTGGAGGCAGCCGCTTCTGGCCGATATGCATGGATTGCCGGCAAACTAGGCGTGACGGCGGATGAAGTGCGCAAGGCGATGCAGCTGATTCGTACCCTCAACCCCAAGCCAGGGTCCGCAATATCTGCGGCAAGTCCCTGTAGTTATGTCATCCCGGACATTACTGTCCGTAAAATTGATGATGAATATATCATTCTGATCAACGACACCCAGGTGCCTGCTCTGCGGGTAAATCCATATTACAAGCGGATGGCCCGTGATACGGACGGCGATGCCCGCAAATTTATCGAGGGTCGGATCGGCAGCGCCCTTTGGCTGATCCGCAGCATCGAGCAACGCAGACAGACCCTGCAAAAAGTGATGCAGACGATCATTGAAGTGCAGCCTGATTTTTTTGATATCGGTTCCCGGCATCTGTTGCCGATGACCATGAAACAAGTGGCCGACCGGGTGGGTGTTCATGAATCGACTGTCAGTCGGGCTACCGCCAATAAATATGTTGCGACTGCGCATGGGTTGTTCAGCCTTCGATCTTTTTTTTCCGCCGGTGTGTCGGCGGTGGATGGCAGTACGATGTCTGCAACCCGCGTAAAACGCGAGATCCGCGAACTGGTAGCGGCGGAAGATCCGATCCATCCGCTGAGCGACCAGGCGCTGACGGAACTACTGATCAAGCAAGGTGTCGCCGTATCACGGCGAACTGTGGCCAAGTATCGGGAAGAGCTTGAGATCATGCCATCTTGTCGCCGCAAGAAATAAGGATAGAATGGATTTGAACCGATGATGAAAAAAATGCCTTGGCTTTGCTCTGGACATGCTATCCCGGCCTGCCGCACAGAGGCCGACTTCGTCTGCGCGCTGCGCTTGCCCCAGGCGCCCAGTCTGATTATCCTGTTCGGCGATATCAATTCACTGCCGGATCTTCTCCGCCGGGCCGAAGCTGCCGGCAAACTGCTACTGGTCCATCTGGATCTGCTTGATGGTGTCGGCCGTGACCGGGCCGGTATCGTATTTTTGGCCAAGCTGGGTCTGCGAGGCTTGCTCACTACGAAACCCCAGCTCGGCAAGATTGCACAGCAGGAAGGGATGCGGGTGATCCAGAGGATGTTCCTGTTGGACTCCGAATCGCTTCGGACGGGCATTCATATGCTGAAGGGCTTCCGGCCGGATGCGATCGAAGCGTTGCCGGCATCTACTCCGGCCAGTGTATTGGCCGAGCTGAAAGCGGCCACGGATGTGCCGATTCTCGCCGGCGGTCTGGTGCGATCGCAGCAAGATCTGGAACAGGCCGTAGCTAACGGAGCCTGCGCAGTGAGCACCAGCCAGCGTCAGCTGTGGAATCTTTGATTAAGCTTGACGGGTCGCATCCGGCGGCGTAAAATAAAGGCGTCGGAGTCTTAGAGAATGAGAGATAGTCCTGACACGTATTTTGTGCTAAGCACAAAGCGGGTCGGGACTTTTATTTTTGCCTTTTGCCGTGACAAAGAAGTGGAGGAAAAGTCGGATGGAAAAAACAACAGTGGTCATCGTCGGCGGCGGAGCGACCGGTGTCGGGATCCTGCGGGACCTGTCGATGCGGGGCGTTGCGGCGATTTTGCTTGAACAGCGCGACTTGGCTTATGGGGCAAGTTCGCGATTTCACGGGCTGCTGCACAGTGGTGGACGCTATGCGGTGAAAGATCCCGAGTCAGCGAGAGAGTGCGCCGAAGAAAATACGATCCTACGCAGGATCGGACGGCACTGTGTTGAAGAAACCGAAGGATATTTCGTGCGTCTGCCGGAAGATGATCTTGCCTACGAGCCCAAATGGGTAGCGGGCTGCCAAACAGCCGGTATTCCGATTGTGAAGCTGGATCTGGCAGAAGCGCATCGCCTGGAACCCCATCTGACAAAGAGGGCGGAATCGGTCTACCGCGTCCCGGATGCCGCAGTGGACGGGTTTCGTCTGTGCAGGCAAAATGTGTTGTCCGCCAAAAAATATGGCGGCCGGGTGTTGACGTATACCGAAGTGACAGGGATCGAGCAGAAAAACAACCAGGTGGAAGGCGTGCGAATCCGCAACACTATTACGGGGGAGCTTGACCTGATACACTGCAGCGTTGTCATTAACGCGGCCGGTTCCTGGGTGGGCAAGGTGGCCGAGCTTGCAGGAATTTCCATCAACGTCATCCCGGACAAGGGTACGCTGATTGCTTTCAATCACCGGTTTACCGATCGGGTTGTCAATCGTCTCCGGCCACCAGCCAACGGTGATATTTTTGTGCCCCATGGTTCAGTTACACTGCTGGGAACGACTTCTTCGCCCGCACTGAAACCTGATGATTTTACGCCGGCGACGCAAGAAGTTCTGGAGCTGATCGGGGCTGGGAAAGCCCTGTTCGAAGAGCTGCCGCAGTTCCGTCTCCTGCGCGCCTACACCGGCACCAGGCCCCTGTATTGCGCCGATCCTACGGCGGATGGCCGGGAAATCTCGCGCAATTTTGTGACCCTCGACCATTCAGGAGAAGGGTTACGGGGGTTTGTCAGTATTGTCGGCGGTAAGCTTACGACCTACCGGCTGATGGCGGAAAAAATCTCTGATCTCGTCTGCCGCCAATTGGCGGTTGGCGCCAGTTGTCGAACGGCAGAAGAAGCCTTGGTTGAAGATGTGTCGCCTGAGTTGATGAAGAGCGCCAAACAGTTTTTTCCGTCTTTTGGGATCGAGCTTGCCGCTTCGCGGCTGGGGCCTGATTTCGCCGAGGCTGTGGAACGGGTTCAAGCGAATCCGCAGAAAAGAGAACTGGTTTGCGAGTGTGAACTGGTCACGCTGGCGGAAGTCGAAACCGTGGCTGCTGATGCATCCACTTTTTCCATGAGCGATATCCGCCGCCGTACCCGAATGGGGATGGGAACCTGCCAGGGAACATATTGCGGGCTGCGCGGCGTGGGGATGATGGTGGACAATGATCTGGCCAAGGGGACAGCGCCAGCCGAATTGCTGCGTGAGTTTCTGGAATCCCGTTGGAATGGGATCCGGCCGATTATTTGGGGACATCAGATGCGTGAGGTCGAGTTGACCCGCGGAATCTACGAAGCGGGACTGAATATAGACGGGGCGGTGCCAGATGAAAGAGAATGACGTTATTGTTATAGGCGGCGGACTGGCGGGAATTTTCGCCGCGATTACCGCAGCCAGGCGGGGCAGGCAGGTTCTGCTCGTGACCAAAGGGGTCGGCGCTATCGCCATCGGCGGCGGCACCATCGACATGCTGGGGTATGATGCCTCCGGCGTCCCTGTGCGCAGTCCCTGGGAAGCGATGACGCACCTGGAATCAGCCCATCCCTATACGCTGCTTGGCAGGGAAACCGTGGCTCAGGCGGCTCAGGCATTCCTATCGCTTTGTGAGGAAGCCGGCTATCCCTATCTGGGAAATCTGCAGGAAAATCAATGGATTCCTACCGCACTCGGACGCGTGAAGCCCAGTTGTCTCGTTCCCCTGACTATGAATGCGGCTCACTTGAAGGCTGCAGATGAGGTCGCTGTGGTTGCGGTTGACGGCCTGAAGGATTACTCAGGCAAAATTATCGCCGATGGGCTGGCCCAGTGCCCCGGCTATCGGAAAAAATATTCAATCGTGACACTGAAAACGGGCATCGAGGACGGCAGAGATTTGACGGCGCTGGACGTCGCCCGCTGGCTGGACACGGAAAAAGGACAGGTCTCCTGCTTTGATCAACTTTCCCGCTCCGTCAGGCCGCATAGTGTAATTTTAGTACCGCCCGTATTGGGTACCCGTCCGGATTATGAGTTGTTCCATAAAATTGAGCAAGCCACGCAGTGCCATGTCCTGGAAACCGTCGGCCTGCCTCCGGCTGTGACCGGCTACAGGCTGCGCAGGCTGTTGGTCAAGTGCATGACCCAACTGAAGGTGCGCGTGATCGAGCAGTCTAATGTGCTGCGGGCGACAATCACGAATGGACGCTGCTGCGAGATCGTGACAGGCAACCTGGACCGTGAGCGCATCTATCGGGCCCAGTCCTTCATTCTGGCAACAGGCGGATTATTCGGCGGCGGCCTGCAGGCTGCTCCAGGTCAAGTGAGGGAAAATATATTCAATCTGCCTGTCCAGGTTCCGGCCCAAACGGACCAATGGAGCCAGGAACACCTGTTTTTCACCTCGGGGCAGCCGTTCGCCAAATTCGGCGTGAAGGTCGATGACAAACTGCGACCTGTGGATGATGCGGGAAATGTTCTGTTGGAAAATGTGTTTGTCGCCGGCAAGACCTTGGCTGGCTATGATTATTGCTCTGAAAAATCGGGCAATGGTGTCGCTCTGGCCACTGCCTATCGGGCTGGTCTCGAGGCATAGGAGGAAAATATAATGAAAAAAAAACACAATGATCCTGACAGTTGCATAGCCTGTACTTCCTGTGTCGCGTACTGTCCCGTTTCTGCCGTCACACGCAAGTATGCCGGACCTAAAATGATGGGCCCGGCGCTGGAGCGATTCAGGGGCGTGGATGAGAACACGGAGTTTTCGTTGGAATACTGCTCGAACTGCAAAAACTGCGATATATCCTGTCCATCCGGCGTACCGATCTCTACTTTGAATATGCTGGCCAAGTCCAAACTATACAAAACCAAACAGCACAGCTTGCTTGAGTGGATCCTGGCCCATTCCGACATCATCTCCAAGCTGGCGAGTCCAATAGCGGCGCTGTCCAATTTTGGCATGGCCAATCCAGTGACGAAAATGATCCTGAAAATGATCGGTGTAACGGATAAGATGAGCTTGCCAGCCTACGCCCCCAAAACTTTTCTCCGGCAATTCCATGCTTTGAAGCAGCAGAGTTTCTCAGATAAGGTCGTATTTTTTCCCGGTTGTTACATTAATTACTATGAACCAGGCATAGGGATGGATTTCGTAGCCGTTATGCAGCAAAATAGCTTTGAGGTTATTGTGCCGGATGGCTTTGATTGCTGTGGATCCCCGCAGGTGATTCAGGGATATTTGGACGAAGCGGTGGACAAGGCCCGGAAAAATATTGAAGTATTCAGGCCGTTCATTGATCAGGGACTGCCGATCATCACTTGCTGCACCAGCTGCGGACTGATGCTGAAGATGGAAATCCAGGAATTGATGGATCTGGACTACATGGACAAACTGGCTGAACTCAACTACGATTCTTCAGAATTCCTGCTGGAACTGAAGGACCAAGGCAGGCTGAACATGAAATTCGGGCCGGTACCCGGGCGATATATGTATCATACCCCCTGCCATCTGCGGGCGCAGGGAATCGGCCGCCCCAGTCTGGAACTGCTTTCGCAGATTCCGGGGTTTCAGATTGAAGATGTGGACGCAGGCTGCTGCGGTCAGTCAGGAACTTATGGGTTCCAAGTGGACAAGCATGAAATCGCCATGGCCATCGGCGAACCTGCGTTCCAACGAATCAGAGAGTACGCGCCGGACGCCATCGTTTCCGACTGCAGCGGATGCCGCATGCAGCTTTCACAGAACACCGGCGTCCCCGCGCTTCACCCGATGACGTTGCTGCGACGCTCCTATGAGGCAGGAAAAGCCTGAGAAAGGTGCAAGAAGCCCGGGACTGCAAAAGAGGGTTTTGTAAAATTAACCAGAAATTAACTGTATCAATCAACTAAGTTCTATTCAGGCGGGCTATAATTTGACTCGGGGGTGACTTAAGTGGTTTGGCGGAATCTTGGACGGGCAGCACTGTATTTGGGGCCATCACTGGTGATTTTTACGCTGTTTGTGTTTTATCCATTGTTGAAGTCAATCCGGCTCAGCATGCATGAAACGAACATTATCGGCGTTGAAAAATATTATGTTGGTTTCAGCCAGTATGTGGAGATTTTTACGACCGGCAATTTCGGTCAGAATCTCTGGATTACTTTGTTATTTACCATCTACACCGTCGTGCCCGGTATCGTTCTCGGCATGGCGCTGGCTTATATCGCGAACTGGCGTCTGAAAGGCATCGGGCTTTTCCGCACGATCTTTGCGTCTCCGCTCGTGATCGCCGTGGCCAGCGCTTCGATGATCTGGATGTTGATCTTCAATCCGAGCGCCGGGATCCTGACTTTTTTCCTTTCAAAGCTGGGGCTGTCGCAGGTGAACTGGCTGTCCGACCCCAAATGGGCTCTGATTTCGGTCTGTGTCGTTTCAGTCTGGCGCTCACTGGGCTTCAATACGATTGTTCTGTTGTCCGGGCTGCAGGCCATCCCCGAACCGCTATATGAAAGCGCCCGTATCGACGGCGCCGGAGCATTCCGTCAGTTCAAGGATATTACACTGCCGATGATGTCGCCGACGCTGTTTTTTGTGTTCATCGTATCGGTGATCAATGCGTTGCAGACCTTCGGCGAAATTAACATCCTGACGCAGGGTGGTCCCGCTGGGGCGACCAGCGTCATAGTCTATTCGATTTATCGCGAAGCCTTTTTCAATTTCCATTTCAGCTATGCCAGCGCGCAGGCTCTCGTTCTTTTCCTGATCATTCTCGTTTTGACGTTGCTGGAATTCGTGATTCTGGAAAAGAAGGTGTTCTATAAATGAGAAAATTGGTTAAGGCAGGTCAATATCTGATTTTGGCATTCGCATCCCTGTTACTGCTCTTTCCGGTGCTGTACGCTTTGTTGGTCAGCTTTCAGAGCGCATCTGAGAGCGTCTCCTACCCGCCTGTTTTCATTCCGGCGCAAATGAATTGGCTAAGTTATATCAAGGCGATGGAGACAGCACCGATTTTCCGATTTATCTTCAATAGCTTTGTTGTGTCCGCCATTGTCACGGTCGGGCAGCTCATCACTGCCAGCCTGGCGGCATACGCGTTTAGTTTTCTTACCTTTAAGGGACGAAACGCAATCTTTTATATTTTCCTGTCGACGATGATGATCCCCTGGGAAGTTACGATCATCCCCAACTATTTCACGATTCGCGAACTGAACTGGCTCGATACGTATCAGGGATTAGCTGTGCCGTTCCTTGCTTCGGCGTTCGGGACTTTTTTGTTGCGGCAGGCTTTTATGACCATACCCAAAGAATTATATGATGCCGCCCGGATCGACGGCTGCGGCCACTTCCGCTTTTTCCTGACGATGGTACTGCCGCTGTCGCGCCCCGCGCTCGGCACACTGGCGGTATACTCCTTCCTCATGACTTACAATCAGTACCTCTGGCCGTTGCTCGTGACCAACAAGGACACGATGCGGACGGTGCAGATCGGTCTGGCGATGTTGCAGTGGGATCAGGCGGCAGCCTGGAACAGCATCATGGCCGGGGTGATATTGGTATCCCTGCCGGCGGCGCTGCTGCTGATCATCGGCCAGAAACAGCTGGTCCGCGGCATGACAGCCGGTGCTATGAAAGGATAGATCGAAATTAAATATAGGGGGAATGAAGGATGAACTGGAAAAAACTCGTGTGTCTGGTGGTCATGGTCCTGTTCGTGGTCGGCGCAGTGGGTTGCGGTGGCGCCGAAAAACCTAAGACGGAGGAAAAGAAGCCCATCAAAGTCGTGTTCTGGTATTCGGTAGGGGGCAAAGTGTCCGAATCAACCAAAGTTCTCGTGGACCGATTCAATGCATCCCAGAAAGATATTTTTGTTGAAGCTATTTTTCAGGGTTCGTACGACGATGCCATCAACAAGTTGAAACAATCCATCGTTTCCAAATCGGCGCCTCATGTCATGCAGGTTTATGATATTGGCAGCCGTTTCATGATCGACAGCAAGGCCGTCGTTCCTGTGCAAAAATGGATCGACGCCGACAAAATCGACCTGAAAGCCTATGAGCCGAATTTGTTGGCTTACTATACGGTTGACAACAAACTTTACTCCATGCCTTTCAATACTTCGACTCCGATCCTGTACTATAACAAAACCATGTTTAAAGAAGCGGGACTTGACCCGGCAAATCCACCCAAAACCTTTGACGAAGTGGCAGCGGCTGCACGCAAGCTGACCGTTAAAGACGCATCAGGCAAAGTGACGCGTCCCGGCATCACTATCGCGATCTATGGCTGGTTCTTTGAGCAGCTGATGGCGGTACAGAATGCTTTCTATGCCAACAACGAAAATGGCCGGGCTGCCGCAGCCACTGCGACGTCATTCAACTCCCCCGAGGGCGAAAAAATCCTCACTTGGTGGCAGGGAATGGTCAAGGAAGGTACTGCCGGCAATATCGGCCGCTTGACGGCTAACACACAGAAAGCCTTTATCGGCGGACAAACGGCCATGACGATCGATTCCACCGGCGTTCTTGGCGACGTTGTAACCGGTGTCGGCGGCAAATTCGATGTCGGCACGGCCTTTATGCCCCGGCCGGAAGGCGCCAAGGGCGGCGTGATCATCGGCGGCGGTTCCCTGTGGATGCTGTCAGGTCATCCGGATGCCGAAGAAAAAGCAGCATGGACCTTCATCAAATTCATGTCCGATGCGAAACAACAGGCCTATTGGCACATCAACACCGGTTACTTCCCGGTTACGATGAAAGCCTATGATGATCCGGACGTCAAGGCGCATCATGCAAAATATCCGCAATTCAAAGTTGCGGTCGACCAACTCCATAGCACACCGATCACCAAGGCGACTCAAGGCGCATTGCTTGGCGTGTTCACTCAGTCTCGCCAGGAGATCGAAGCAGCAATCGAGCAGGTACTCAACAACCAGGCTTCACCGAAAGAAGCATTGACCAAAGCGGCAGGGATTGTCGATGCGGCAATCACCCGTTACAATCAGACTGCAAAATAGCAAGGGGATGACGACATGGCGGGGGTAACTCTACGCAAAATCAGTAAATTGTTCGGCGCGCAGATAGCTGTGGCGCCGATGGATCTGGAAATTGTCGATGGGGAGTTTCTGGTCCTGGTGGGTCCTTCCGGTTGTGGAAAGACAACTACATTGCGCATGATCGCGGGCCTGGAAGAACCAACGTCCGGGGAAATCCGCATCGGTGACAAAGATGTGACACACCTGGAACCAAAGTATCGCGACATCGCGATGGTTTTTCAAAACTATGCGCTGTACCCCCACATGAAGGTCTATTCCAATATGTCCTATAGCCTCAAGCTTCGCGGAATGGATAAAGCCGAGGTGGATGCGCGCATCCAGAAAACCGCGGCCATCTTGGGACTCGAAGCGCTGCTGGACCGCTTTCCCCGTCAGTTGTCGGGGGGGCAGCAGCAGCGGGTGGCTTTGGGGCGGGCGATCGTCCGTGACCCGCAGGTATTTCTCATGGACGAGCCGTTGTCCAATCTGGATGCCAAACTGCGGGTGCAGACCCGGGCGGAACTCATCAAACTTCACCAGCGCTTGAAAACCACGGTGGTTTATGTTACCCATGACCAGGTGGAAGCCATGACCATGGGAACACGGATCGTGGTAATGAAAGATGGCTATGTCCAACAGGTAGGCGAACCGGGCATCATTTACCGGGAGCCTGCCAACATGTTCGTGGCGGCCTTCATCGGCTCGCCGCCGATGCAATTTCTGCGGGGAAAAACCCTGCGTGGAGCCGACGGATTCAGGTTCGAAGGACAGGGCGTCACATTGCCGCTGCCGGAATTCAGCGAAGATGCGCCGGTCCGTGATCGTATCGTTCTTGGTATCCGTCCGGAAAACCTCGACTTGGTTGAAGATGGCGCAGCGATTCCCTGTCTGGTCGACGTGGTCGAAAATATCGGCTCCGAGGCGTTGATCCATGGCAAAACCCCAGACGGCGAGGTGATCGTCATCCGCATGGCTACGCCGGAGACGGTGCCGAGTGCCGGGGAAATGATTCATGTTAGGCCGGTCCGCGGCAACATTCATCTGTTTGATGCCGAAACGGGAGTCGCCTTGGCCTTGGCCAAGACCCGGCACTAACCGGGGCGGATTTGCGTCAACGAGAAAAGAAAAAGACATACAAAAGGGAGCCCCTCGCGAGGGACTCCCTTTTCACCTTTATCAGAGCGGATAAGGTTTATCTTGCAATGGTGATTTATTCGATGGTGACTTTTTTCATTACGATATCGTCGAGGGGGCGGTCGCCAGGGCCGGTAGCCGCTTTGCCGATGGCTTTGACGACATCAAGTCCTTCAATGACCTTGCCGAATACCGCATGACGATTGTTCAGATGCGGGGTGGGGCCGAGGGTGATGAAGAATTGGGAACCGCCGGTATTGGGTCCCGCATTGGCCATCGACAGGATGCCGGGGACATCATGTTTCAGGTCGGGGTGGAATTCGTCAGGAATCTTGTAGCCGGGGCCGCCACGACCCGTTCCGGTGGGATCGCCGCCCTGAATCATGAACCCATCGATCACCCGGTGGAAAATGACTCCGTCATAGAAACCCTTGGTTGCCAGATCGATGAAGTTTTTCGTCGTAATCGGCGCCTTGTCTTCAAACAATTCGATTCTAAAGGTTCCCTTGCTTGTTTCAACACGGGCCACACGGTTTTTTGCCGCCGGAGCTGCCGGTGTGGTCGGTTTGTCATTTTCTGCTTTAGGGGCCGGCTTATCGGCGGGAGTGGGGGTGCCGGCGCTGCCAGAGCAACCGGTCATGAACAGCATCGAGGTGCAGAGCATGAGCACTGTGGCCCATCTGTTTTTTAGAATCATGGTGAATCCTCCGTTCTAACTTTTATTGCCTGTTGAAATAAATCACCTTGTAATTGTACCGTAATTGAAGTGCTAAATCAATGAACTGCTTGATTTTGTTAGCTTGGTGCATAGTTTTTGTTTCCGGTTATACCACCTTTTATACTAATCGCACATATGCAACAAATTGTTTGGTTAATACAGGGTCAAACTGGCTTCCAGCATGTTTTTCTAACTCACTTAATGCACTATCTTTACTCATAGCCGCCCGATACGGGCGATTACTTAGCATTGCGTCAAATGCATCAACAATTGCCAATATGCGACTTGCAAGAGGAATCGCATCTCGGGCAGTGCCCAAGGGATATCCCTTTCCATCCCACCGCTCATGATGTTCCAGTATCCATTGAGCAACAGGAAACAATTCTCGCGATGTCTTTGCAATGTTGTAGCCAATCTCAGCATGCCGTTCCATTATTTCGCGTTCTTCTGTGGACAAGGGGCCCGGTTTATTTAATATTTGGTCTGGAATACCAACCTTGCCAATGTCATGAAACTCGGCTAGCAATTGTAATTCAGCAATCTCCGACTCGGGAACTCCAACTATTCCAGCAAAATCTTCAATTAACTGTTTTACTCTGCCAACATGCTTTCCTGTATCGATATCACGAGCTGACATTACTTGCTGAATCGTATGAATGATGGCTCCTTTGCCGCCAATATGCTTACTCAATTTTTGGCGATACATCTTATTGTCCGCCTTTAGAAGAAGCTCTTCAAGATTGACCCCGATTTCGTCTGAATAGGCATAACCAACCGACATTTGCAAGGGGCTTGCATTTATCAATTTTTCTTGACTTTCATTTTGAACTCTTTCTTGCAGGCTTTTATGATAGTTTTCGGCATCGTCAAGCGTAAGGTCCTGGAGCAGCACAGCAAATTCATCTCCACCAGTTCTACAAATAATGCCTTTGTCAGTAAAAATATCTTTTAGACATTGGGCCGTTTGCACAAGCAATTTGTCCCCTTGCGCATGACCAAATGTATCATTAATGAATTTTAGCCCATCAGTATCGACGACAAAGAGTGCTATACCTCCACCATGAAGATATTTCTCCTCTTTGAGTTCTTTGATAAAAAAAGTTCTGTTGTATATCCCTGTGAGGGTATCATAGTAGCTCAAGTGTAGGAGTTCAATGCGAGATTTTTCCAAATCAGAGTGTTCTTGATCGTACTCACGCAGAATAAGGCCAAATAGCATCGCATTAGCGATAATAACCATAAGTATAGTGGTGTAAATATCTTGATATCTCGCAAACTTTGTTTCGTAAGCGACTATCATCTCTGGGTGTATATATTCAAGATAAATTAAGAAACTTGAGATGATTAATAGGCTGCCGATCGCTGCGATGCGACTCTTTCCTCTGCATAATATGGCCGAGCAAGAGGAAACTAATATGATGTATGCCCCGTTGAATCCCCATGTCCCTCCGTTGAATATCCAGATGGTTGGAACAAGAACCAAGTAGGTGAAAGAAAGAGAAAGTACCACCACAAGTTTATGTTTTTGCTTATTCTTCGCCACAAAAAATAGAGCACAATAAAATAAAGCGCTGATAGCGCATATGCCTACAATAATTGGCCCCATATTCAAACAGGAGCTGCTGAATACATTGAGTGTTCCCACAACAGTACCATACAAGAGTATGATGGTTAGCAACTTTTGTTCCATAATTGTTGACAATTACCCCACAATTTCCATATACAAAAGAATTTTATCATACCGTTTTCCGTATGTCATTTGATTTCTACACTCGTATTTTTCGCAAAGCTCCATTTTCAAATTGTAACCCGATAAATAATCCAGTACGGCCGCTTCTTTCAGCGTCGCGAATAGGGCTGCTTTCTGCAAGTGTCTTGTAGCACCTCTGATCCAAAAGACTGATACTGCGCCATCCATCGGCTGACGTTTGTTCTAGCGACTTTCAATTGCTTGGATTAGTTTCATGGGTGCGTTCTCCTTCTGTGCTTCGATGAATGTGAATATTTTCCTCCACAGCGTTTCGTTTTCCGCCGCACAGTATTTCTCAGACAAAGGATCGGCAAAGCCATGTAGTGCATCAGCTTTGATCAGATTCACGTTGATTTTGCCTGCGAGAGCTTCGACTAACTCCGCCACATCGAAACTCTCTTCCACGCGGGGAAAGCAAAGCAATACCGGGCATTGCGCTTCCTGAGTCGTATAATCCCGTATGCGTGAACCATATATTCCTATGACTCCGCTGCATAAGTCTGCCTGGCGGCTGCAAAGCCAAGCGATAGTCGCGCCAATACTGTAGCCTATGACAAAGCAATAACGATACTGATCCCGTACGCCTCGAACCAGCGTTTCGATTTGCTCTTGCGCTGAAGCAAACCCGACATTTTGCATAAAATATTGATAGGCATCCAGCTCTTCAGTGTAATGAAAGGGCTCATGTCTGTTGCCGAGCAGATTCGGGCACAGCACGTCGGCTTTGGTTTTTGCCAGCCTGTCACAGACCCCCGTAATGTGTGCATTGATTCCATAGATTTCATGCACCACGATAAAGACCGTATCGGAGTTGTTGTGAATTCGTATCATGGGTGAATCTCGTTCCTCCTTGGGCAACTTTCTGTTGGATTGACATCATTAGTATAATTGCTTTTGTTCTCTCGGCGCCAACTATAATTTGAGGGGTACTCCCAAGTGCAAGCATTGTACCGTAATTGTTCTCCCGGCAACTGCACAGGAGCAGGGAATGGCTGAATATTGTCGAAATTATTTACATTACAGGATAGACGCGTAAAGTAAGGGGGAGCAGGGTGGTCGATGAAGCGGTTCGTGCTATTGGCGCCGGGCATGTCCGCGGCGGAACAGAAAATATGGCAGTATGCAGGGTTTGACTGTGCGGCGGCGACTGCCGACAACATTGATGTTGTCTGGGTTGATAGGTTTTGCTCTTCTAGTGCACGCGCTGATGCAAAGAACCTTGGGGTATTGTTGGACCCGCTGGGCTCCAAAGTATTTATGGTAAAGAAACAGCTGGAAACCACGTTCGCCTTTGCAGATAATTGGCGGACTGTTTACAGCTGGAAAGAATATGCTGTTGGGCCTGTAAGTTGGGTTTTGGGCTCAAAGTTGGAAACGCCCCTGTCCGAGGACATGGGGGCGCTTCTGTCCGAGCAGGCGACGGCTGCGTTCGCCGAAAGCCTGTACTATTATCTGCTCAGGGACGTATTCCGCGAAACCGCTGAATGGTGCGGTCACATGTCTTCCGTTGTGGGTCGGATGTAAGGTATGGTTTTATATTTTGCCGACAAAGCGGTCCGGGAAGTCGGTGATGATTCCGTCTACATCCAGATTTTTAATATGCTCCCATTCGCGCAGTTCATTGACCGTCCAGGTAAAGATCTTGGCGCCGTGCGGGCGGGTGTCGGAGACCCAGCCGGCATCGAGATAATGCCACAAGGGGTGCAGATAGTCGGTATCGGTGACGCGCAGCTGCAACCAGGGATCAACAGGCCGGCTGGCATACAAAAGTCCGGTTTTGATCAACGGATCAAGCTGCTTCATCCTTATCAGCGAGGGATGATAGAAGGAAGAGACAACGACCCGATCTACCATTCGGCATTCCCGGATCAACGCCGATACTTTTTCCTCAATGCCGTCATAAATCACCGGTCCGTTTTTGATTTCGATGTTTACGATCAAGCGGGTCGGTGCGGCCCACTGCAATACTTCCCTCAGGGTCGGGATCTTTTCTCCGGCGAATTTCGGGTCAAACCAGCTGCCGAAATCCAGAGCCCGCAGTTCATCCCGGGTATGTTCGATGAGCCAGCCGGTTCCGTTGCTGGTGCGTTCCAGTGAGTGGTCGTGACAGACGAGGACTTTGCCGTCTTTTGACATCTGAACATCCAGTTCGATGCCATCTGCCCCTTGATCAAGAGCGATCTGGAACGATGACATGGTGTTTTCCGGTGCGTATCCGCGCGCTCCACGATGGCCAAATATCAGCATGGAAGAACCTCCCTTTTAGTGTTTTCCTTACAAACTATTCGGCGCAGGGAGTCTGCCTTCCTGCAAACAGGAGTGATTTGCTTGAGTAAAAAGTATGTTTTAGCCCTGGATCAGGGGACCACCAGCTCGCGGGCTGTCATTTTCGATGGAAACGGCAATAATCTCGCGATGACGCAACATGAATTCAGCCAAATATTTCCCAAACCCGGCTGGGTGGAGCATAATGCGGAAGAAATCTGGAGCAATCAAATTGGTACGGCTGCTGAAGTTTTGGCTAAAGCGAGCCTGAGCCCCGCCAAAATCAGCGGCATCGGTATCACGAACCAGCGGGAAACAACAGTGGTCTGGGATATCGAGACGGGCCGACCGGTCTATAATGCAATCGTCTGGCAGTGCCGCCGTACGGCTGATTATTGTGAGCAACTCAAGGCACAGGGGTTGGAAAAGACAATCCGGCAAAAGACGGGTCTGGTGTTAGACGCTTACTTTTCGGGGCCTAAGGTGAAATGGATTCTCGACAACGTTGCCGGGGCGAGAGCCAAAGCGGCTGCTGGGAAGCTGCGTTTCGGCACGATCGATTCCTGGCTGATTTGGAAACTGACCGGCGGAAAGCTTCATATTACCGACGTATCCAATGCATCACGCACCATGTTGTTCAATATACGCACCTTGCAGTGGGATGACGATCTCCTGCGCATCATGGATATCCCAGCCTCAATGCTGCCGGAAGTGCGGATGTCGTCGGAAGTATATGGACTGACCCATCCTGCAGCCTTTTTTGGCGGCGAAGTTCCGATCGCCGGCGCAGCGGGAGACCAGCAGGCGGCGCTGTTCGGACAGAACTGTTTTTCCGCCGGCATGGCCAAGAACACTTATGGGACAGGCTGTTTCATGCTGATGAATACGGGGAGAGAACTGGTGGACTCCAAGCAGGGGCTGCTGACGACCGTCGCCTGGGGACTGAACGGACAGGTGGAATATGCGCTGGAAGGCAGCATTTTTGTGGCCGGCGCGGCGATCCAATGGCTGCGCGACGGTCTCAAAATGATTGAATCGGCGGCTGACTCCGAATATTTTGCGCGCAAAGTGCAGGACACTGACGGTGTGTATATCGTTCCTGCCTTTGTGGGTCTCGGTGCGCCATATTGGAACATGAAGGCCCGCGGAGCTGTGTTCGGGTTGACCCGCGGCACGAACAAATCCCATTTCATCCGCGCCGCTCTCGATTCGCTGGCATATCAGACCAAAGACGTTCTGGGCGCCATGGAAGTGGATTCGAACATCGCGTTACAGAGTCTGAAGGTGGACGGTGGCGCCACAGCCAACGATCTGCTGATGCAGTTCCAGGCCGATCTTTTGGGAGTGCCGGTGGACCGGCCGCAGGTCACGGAGACCACCGCCCTTGGCGCGGCATATCTCGCCGGATTGGCCACTGGAGTGTGGAGCGGACAGGACGAGTTGAAAAAACACTGGCACCTGGATCGGCGTTTTTCCCCAGGCATGATCGAACTGGATCGAACCCGCCTGTACCGGGGGTGGCAGCGGGCAGTCGAGCGGACAATGGACTGGGAAGAATGAAAAAAGCCTCCTGATGTAGAAATTCAAATTCTACGCAGGAGGCTTTCGTATATATATCCCTAAATTTAGAGGGCTACGGCAGCCAGTTCATCGACAAACCCCAGCAGTGCGGTGCGGTAGGACGATTCGGGGACGTTATTGAGGCTTTCCCGGGCCAAAACCCGTTGGCGCTCGATTTGTCCTGCGAAGTGGAAGTTTGTCACAGGGGCGTCACCGTCCTGCCAGTCATCCACGAGCTGGTACAAAAAGCCGAAGCGGCGGCCGAATTCGCGCAACGCTTCCACCGTTTCAGGCGAAGCTCCGGATAGGGTCGCGCCTACTTCGCAGCTGGCTGACATCAGATGCGCCGTTTTGCTTTCGATGACTTTGAAATAAAGATCTTCGGTCATTTCTTTGGCCCGCATCTGGTGAATTTCTCCCATACACATGTGTTTGGTCACATCCAGGATGATCCGGAAGATCGGCACATTGCCGGAAAGCATCAGGAAGGCTTGTGCGTAAAGGATGTCGCCTGCCAGTACCGCGACGGTGTTGCCGAAACGTCCGTTGACTGTCGGCACGCCCCGGCGCGAGTCGGAGACGTCGATTATATCATCGTGGACCAGGCTGGCACTGTGAACCAGTTCAAAAGCGGTTGCGGCTTTGACCAGAAACGGCGGCGGAGTTTGTGTATCGGGGTTGCCTGCACCGGCGGAGAGAAAGAGCAGCGCCGGCCGAATCCTTTTTCCTGGATGAGACAGGAACTGGCCGAGCACCTCGCGAACTTCCGGTTCGCCAAAATCGTGGACCAAACGGGTAATTTCCGCCTCGGCCGCTTCCAGCAGTGACTGGACCGGGGCATAAATGGGTGAAAGATTCATGCGTTCGTCTCCTTTGATACTCAACTGACTCTCACGAAATGGGAAGCCAAATAAAAATGGTTACGGTCCAAAGGGCGTGGGACACGATACAGGGAACCAGGTTTTGTTCCCGTTGGTAAAGCCATCCCCAGAATAGCCCGGCTATGAGCGCAGCCATCGTGAGCATGAAATTTCCTGAGGCAATATGCACTGCTGCATATACCGCCGAAGCGAATAACCAGCCTCGCCGTGCGCCGAAGTGTTGAACCAGGCGTCGTTGGACGAAACCGCGCCAGAAGATCTCTTCCCCGGGACTGGTGATGAACAGCAGGATAAGCGCCATCACGACGGCTTCACCCTGGGTCCGGATGCCATAGATCGAAGCGATCTGCGGTTTGGCGAAGTGAAACAGAACTTGAGACAGGCTGTTGCCAAGCCAAAAAATAGCATACAGAGCGGCCGCAGCAGCGACACCCGAAAAAACGGCCCGCGCGTTCCAATCCCTGCGGGAAAAAGGGTTGCCGCCAAGCTGTAAAGCCAGTGCCGTAAGAATTGAGACGGCAATACACATGGACAGCCAAAAATTGAACCATTGCAGCGAAAATGTCACAAACCAGAAAAAAACTGCCAACAGCAGTGTGAACCCGAGCGCCTGCATCGTCTATAACCCTTTCCCGGCCAACCAGGGATGAAAGATCAATCCCGCGGCCAATAAAATTCCAAACTGAAAATGAAATCCTGCCGCCGTTGCTTCCAATTGGAGCAAGGGTGCAGTGATTCCTGCTTCCGCTTTTTTGATGAGAAGCAGGTTCTGGCGAAAAATCGGCAGGAGGATGAATGGCAGCAGAGCTGGAACGGGGAGTACTTTCAGTGCGACCAGGGCTAATAAGGAGCAGAAGGCAATCCAAAACAGACGCCGCTGCAGTTGCAGACTGTTGTTAAAGCCGAGTTGGGTGGCGAGGGTAATGATGCCGGCGGCACGGTCATGTTCGATATCGCGGACATCATTGCCGTTCAGAATGGCCGAAACCAGACACCCGACGGGGATGGCGGCGAGCAGGGGAGTCCAGCTGTAGCTGCCGGTCTGGATGAACCAGGCGGGCCAGGCCATCATCGGGCCCATGAGGAAAAAAACGAGAATTGTTCCGAGGCCGCGGTATTTGTACGGAAAAGGGCCTGCAGTATAGGCGTAGCCGCCCAAAATTCCCACGAGGCCTACCACCAGGACTTCCCAGCCGCTGTGCCAAGATAATCCGAGCCCGATGGTCCCCGCGAAGCCGAACGCAAATAGGCCTGCCCTCTTCATGTCGGCCGGTTTCATAGAACCGTTGACAAGCTGGGGACAGGTTATTGCGGAAGCGACCGTATCGACGCCAGAACGATAGTCTCCATAGGTATTGATGAAGTTGGTCCCGGCCTGGATGGACATTCCTCCGAGCGCAGTAAACAAAAACAACCATGGGTTGAAAAAACCCTGAGCCCAAGCGAGCGCTGTTCCCACTGCCACAGGGACGAAGGAGGCAGTGAAGGACCAGGGCCGCATCGCGACAAACCAAGCTTTCAGCATAAACAAATCCTTTCAGTATTCATTTTATTATTCGCCAAAATTTTTAGGAATCCTTGTATGAACAAAAAGTTATCTTGTTTTTTTGGCAGGACATCTTCCCGGGAGTATCGAAACATTCCGAATGGGTTACTTTATTATTGATGAAGACCGTTGCCTTAATTATAACTATAAAAGGACGGAATGTCACAACTGCCGGAATATCTGTCCCCAGGGCTGCTGGGATGAAACCGGTCAGACTTTGCCTGAGCGGTGCAATGGCTGTGGGCTCTGCCTGTCGGTTTGTCCCGTGGATGCCATCGGCGTCGAAGGCCTTCCTGTATCGGCCTGGAAAGAGGCGACCGAACGAACGGAAGACCCATTGCACCTTTCCTGCCGACGTTATGGAACGGGCCCCTGGTCCCTGCCTCGGATTCCTGAATGCGCGCGATTTGGTGGCTCTGGCATGGCCGAAGACGGCGCAAGGGCGTGACATATTCATCTATTCCTCCCATTGCCAGGAGTGTCGGACCCCTGTAGCGGAGAACCTGAACCGGGAAATGGACCGTGCGAACCGATTCCTGGCTCGCCTGGGCAGCGGACGCGTGTTGTTAGGAGAAAAACCTCCTGCTTCAGTGAAGGAAACTGCGGCCATGAACCGGCGGTCTTTTTTTACCTCGCTTTTCTCAACCGGTGTGGAAACGGCCCGCAACGTGATGTGGCCTGAAGCAGATACCGCCCCTCTGCCGAAGGCCCGGTGGCGCTCGGAGGGGCTGCAAGATCGCGGCGGCGCATTGTTGGCTGAAAAACAGGAAGTATTCCCTACGCTGGAGATTGCACCCGGTTGCATTGCCTGCGCTTTGTGCGCCAAAATTTGTCCGACACAGGCGATATCAGGCATTGAGAACGAGACTGGCGTGGAATTGTGGCACGCCCCTTTGTTATGCACTGGTTGCGGCCTGTGCATAGCCCATTGCCCGGTAAACGCCATCGCCCTGACGCCGGAAGGGAAAGCGGTGGGGCAACTACTACGGACTGCCCAGTTTCCTCATTGCAACGAATGCGGACAGCCCTTCAAACCGGCTGGACAACAGCTGACCTGTTTCGAGTGTCTGCTGAAAGGACGTCAAAGCATCTTTGGGCCATAAAGGCTGATGTGAACTATATTGGAGGAATCTGGTATGAAACCTTGGGAATTAATAGCGCCGGAAGCAGCCCGTGCTCAGGCGATTCGATTTATGAACACACTCGGCCGCAAGACGGAGGTAGTGTCTTTACGGGAGGCGCTGGGCCGGGTGGCCGCAGTCGATGTCATCAGTAGTGAAGACAGTCCTGCTTTTGATCGTTCGACTGTCGACGGTTACGCGCTTCGCAGTTCGGAAGTGCAGTCTGCATCTCCAACGGAACCGGTGAATTTCGCCATTGTCGGTGAAGTCCGGATGGGCAGATCTGCGATGGTCCAAATCACGACCGGCCAGGCAGTGCGGATTCCAACCGGCGGGATGCTGCCGGAGGGTGCTGACGCAGTGGTGATGCAGGAATGGACCCGCTTCAGCGGCGAGGGGCAACTGCAGGTAATGCGATCCGTGTCGGTCGGAGAGAACACGATTCTGCGCGGGGACGATGCACCGGCTGGAACAGTGGTGCTCCGGGCGGGCAATCGAATCGGCGTTCCGGATATCGGCATTTTGGCCGCGTGCGGTTTCGATCGGGTCACGGTCGTTAAAAAGCCAGTTGTGACGGTGGTGTCGACCGGGGATGAAATCGTTTCGCCTGACACTATTCCTCTGCCGGGACAGATCCGCGACGTCAACTCGTTCACGTTGTGTGCGCTGGCTGAAAACGCCGGATGCGAAGTTCGTCTGAGCAAAAGAGTGCCGGATTCCCAGGACGGATTGTTGACGGTATTGATAGCTGCAGTGGCCGAATCGGATGTGGTTTTGGTTTCCGGCGGCAGCTCTGTGGGTGAAAGGGATTTTACCACGACCGCCGTGCAGGCGCTGCCGGATGTAAAAATATTATTTCATGGAATTGCCCTGAAGCCCGGCAAACCGACCTTGATGGCTGTGGCAGGAGATACGGTCCTGTTCGGACTGCCGGGACATACGGTGGCGGCGGCGACAGTGTTTCAGGAAATCGTGGAACCGGCGTTGTATGCCAGGCAAGGAATCAAAACCGCTTCGACGCGATTTGTCATTGAGACAGAGTTGGGCGCCCCGTTGCGCACTGATTTAGAACGGGACGAAATAATCCGCGTTCGCCTGGAACAGCGTCCGGATAAAGTGGTAGCCTGGCCCTTGCCGGCAAAATCAGGACTGATCACCACTATGTCGCGGGCGCAGGGACTGATCTATGTCAAGGCGGGGCAGGCGCCCATGCAGATCGGGGATTCCGTGGCGGTACAGGTCGTGATGGATCGGGTGAACGGGATGTGGCAGGGGGTGCTAAGGTGATAGGGACGCAGAGCGATCCTACACGCCAGGAAGCTGCCGCAAAATGGCGCGCGGCACTGATTCAGGCCGGATGGTTTGGAACCTGCGCGCCGGAAGAAGTGGCTGTGACAGAGGCGATGGGGCGAGTGACGGCTGAGAGCGTCATAGCCGTCCGGTCGGTGCCGCATTATGCCGGTTCGGCGATGGACGGCTTTGCGATTTGTTCTGCCGATACCCGGGCCGCAACGACCGATTCGCCGATTCTCCTCCGACTCGAATCCGGGAATGAAGCCGTAACGGAAGGAACCGCTGTTACAGTTAATACGGGCGATGCCTTGCCGCCTGGAGCAGACAGCGTGATCATGAAGGAACATGTTGGCTGGCAGGACGGTGAAATTGAAATTTGTTCCGCTATATTGCCAGGGCAGCATGTTCGCCAAGTCGGCGAAGACATTGCCGTTGGCGCGCTGGTGCTGCCGGCCGGTCGTGTTATCAGTCCTGCCGATATAGCGTCGGCTCTGGCAGCTGGCGGGGACAGGATACTGGTGAAGGCGAAGCCACGGGTTACGGTAATACCGACAGGCGACGAAATCGTCGACTCGGCTGAAAAATTGAAGCCCGGTTTTATCCGGGATATCAATTCTCCGATGCTGTCTGCTTTGATTTCCGGTTGGGGAGCTGTTGTGCTGCGTCACCCCATCGTCCATGATGTTCCGGAGGCTCTCAGGGAAGCAATCCTCAGTTCCCTGGAAGTGAGCGATCTGGTGGTGACGAATGCGGGGACTTCGAACGGCACGGAAGACTTTACCGGACCCGTGCTGGGCATCCTGGGGCAGGTCTGTTGTCAGGGGGTGGCCATTCGTCCCGGTCGTCCCGTGCTGCTGGCCGTGGTGGGCGGCAAGCCTGTAATCGGACTGCCGGGGTATCCCGTATCGTGTATGCTCACAGCCCAGCTGTTTCTGCATGAGCTACTGTATGAATTTCAAGGTGCACATCCGCCGGAGAAGCGGATTGTTCGGGCAAGGATTTCACAGGATATTCATTCCAAGCCGGGAGTGGAGGAGTACCTCAGGGTGACAATGAAACAGGGGAGTCCTTGCGCTGAGGCAACAGTACTTCCCCGGGGCGCCAGCCTGATTTCGGCGTTGTCGCAAGCTGATGGAATGCTGCGGCTTGAGGCCGACTGCGCTATAGTAGGCGCCGGGGAAATCGTCGACATAGAAATGTTTTAATGTTATTTGCTGTGAGGGGAATCATTATATTTTGGCTTATGAAAAAATTGTATTACTGATCGTCACAGCGACATCCTTTGTTACACCTTTTATGGGGAGTGCCCTCAACATTGCCATTCCTACGATCGGCGGTGAATTTTCTTCCAGTGCGACAGTCCTTAGTTGGGTCGCTACCAGCTATATCCTCGCCACTGCCACCTGTCTGCTGCCAGCCGGCCGATTCGCGGACATCAACGGCCGTAGTCGCGTCTATAAAACCGGGATTTTCGTATTTTCGGCTGCAACCCTGTTATGCGGCACTGTCGACTCCATAGCCGGGCTTATTTTTATGCGGGTGATTCAGGGAATCGGGGCTTCTTTCATTTTCAGCACCGGAATTGCCCTCCTTGCCGCAGTTTATCCTCCTGAAAGTCGGGGGCAAAGCGCTCGGTTTCGCTACGGCAGCGACCTATGTCGGGCTATCGGCCGGTCCGGTAGTAGGCGGCCTGATCAGCTTTCATCTGGGCTGGCGGTTTATCTTCTGGCTGAGCGCCATACTTGGGTTTCTGGTCTTTGCCATGGCGTATCGTTTTCTGCGCAAAGAACCCTCTGCCGCAGCCGGAGAACGATTCGATACTGTGGGTTGCTTTCTTTACATGTTCGGCATGGTAAGTTCTCTGTATGGTTTTGCCTTTTTGGTCGACGGCCTGTTTCCCCGATTGCTGCTGGGGACCGGATTTTTGCTGTTGACCGGATTTGTCCGCTATGAGCTCCGGCGTGACCACCCCTTGCTCGAGATCAGGCTGTTCACGGAGAATCCGACCTTTGCGTTTTCCAATCTGGCAGCGATGATCAATTACAGTGCAACCTTTGCCATCGGCTTTTTGGCATCGCTTCACCTGCAGGTCGTAATGGGGCTGGATGCCCGCGCCGCTGGTGGAGTGATGCTTTCTCAACCGCTCCTCATGGCGCTGTTTTCACCCTTTGCCGGGCGGCTTTCCGATAAAGTCGAACCTCGGATCGTCGCATCAGGGGGCATGGCGCTCACTACGTTGGGGCTGCTAATGTTTATATTCGTTGACCAACAGACTACGCTGCCTGTGATCATGGGAGAACTGGCGCTCATGGGTTTGGGGTTCGCCTTTTTTTCTTCACCCAACAACAATGCGATCATGGGCGCGGTCGGAAAAGATAAATATGGCGTTGCGGCCTCTTCTCTGGCAACCATGCGAATGTCCGGACAGGCGCTCAGCATGTCCATAGTGGCGCTGATCATGGCGATGCATGGCGGCAAAGAAGCCTTGGCCTCCCAGTCGGTTGACAAAATTCTGGACAGCACCCAGAGTGCGTTGGTCGTTTTTACGCTCCTGTCCACCATTGGTATTTATTTTTCACTCAAACGGGGACGCATCCTATAGACGCTATCTGAAGGCTGGCTGAAACAAGAATATGAGGGAGAGTTGAATCCCATGTTGCTTGATCTGTTGGGGGACGCGGCGCTCATCGCCAGCTCCGCCTATCTGTTCGGACGGAATAAATTCATCACGCAGTGTGTATACAATCCGTTGAAGCTGCGGAATTTTTTAACGCTGGTCGTGATTTTTTCGACCCTTTCGATTATCGGCACCTATCATGGAATCCCTGTCGAAGATGCACTGGCCAACACCCGGCTGGTCGGAACCCTCATCGCCGGCATCATGGGCGGTCCGCTTGTCGGGGGAACGGTCGGCGTTATCAGCGGCCTGCACAGGTATCTGCTGGGCGGGTTCACGGCCGAAGTGTGTGGAATATCAGCGGTGATCGGCGGTCTGCTCGCAGGATTCGCCCGACAAAAACTTGGCATTTTCCGTCTGGACTGGAAAGTAGGCGCGCTGCTCGCACTTGCCGGTGAATTTGTACAGAAAATGCTGGTCATTGCTTTTGCCAAACCTTTTGAAGCAGCGCTTTCCCTGGAAAAAGCCATCGCCATTCCTACAACGTTAGTCAGCGTTTTGGGAACCGTCATTTTCATCATTATTATCAAAGATATTCAGACGGCGCGTGAAGCCCATGGAGCCGATGCGGCGCAACTCTCACTGGAGATCGCCACCCAGACGCTGCCTTATCTGCGGCAGGGTCTGAACGAAGATTCCGCCGCCAAAACCGCGCAGATCATTTACGAACTGACCAAAGTGGACTCGGTGTCCATTACTGATGCGAAAAATGTTCTGGCATTCGTTGGCGCCGGTGATGACCACCATCGGGTCGGCGAGCCGCTGATGACGCAATCCACCCGCAAAGCGATTCAGGAGAAGCGCCTGGTCGTTCTCTATACGCCGGAAGAACGGGGATGTCCGGTTGCGGAATGTCCTTTGAAGTCGGGAGTGGTCGCGCCGCTTTTTTTTCATGGCGATGAGGTGGCAGGCACGATCAAACTTTCGCGCACAGAAGTCAACAGTGTGACCGAGGTCGATATTCGATTGGCGGATGGGCTGGCCCATCTACTGTCCGTTCAGATCCAGCTGGCGGAGGGCGACAATCAGAAAAAAATGCGTGAAAAGGCTGAATTCAAGGCCTTGCAGGCGCAGATCAATCCGCATTTTCTCTATAATACTCTGAACACGATCATGTCCTTTTGTCGTACCAACCCGGAAACCGCCCGAGTGTTGCTGGCCCATTTGGCAACATTAATGCAGCGGTGCTTTGACAACCGTACGGAATTTATTTCGCTTAAAAACGAAATGGATGGGATCATTGCCTATCTGGAAATAGCCAAAGTGCGTTTCGGATCGCGTCTGAGTGTGGACATCGACATCGATCCGGCGTTGGACGATGCTCAGATACCGCCTTTGACGCTTCAGCCTCTGGTCGAAAATGCGCTGGAGCACGGATTGTTTCCCAAAGTCAGCGACTGTCGGCTGTCGATCAGCGGTCAAATGACGGACCGAGGAATCACGCTGCGCATCAAGGACAATGGCGTTGGCATTCCGGCGGAAAAACTGAACGGCCTGATGACTGAATCGGAACGGATCGGTCTGAAAAATGTATCTCAGCGCTTGAGGAGCTTATACGGCGAAAAATATGGACTGTCGCTTCTCAGCCAACTGGGCGGCGGCACACAGGCAGTCGTCCAAATTCCTTATGAAAGCAAGGTGAGCGCGTGAACATTCCAACGGTCATCGTAGATGATGAAGCGCCGATTTGTGATGAAATCGAATATCTGCTGGGACCGTATGCTGACGTTGACATTGTGGGAAAGTTTAACAATGCGTTTGACGCGATCGCGTATATTGCGGAGCAGAAGCCCCGCCTGGTGTTCCTGGATATTCAAATGCCCGGCTTTTCGGGTCTGGAAATGGCCCGCAGGCTTAAAACCCTGAAAACCCCCCCCTTAATCGTGATTGTCACGGCACACCCGGAATATGCTCTGGAGGCGTTCGATACCCCTACGGTCGGGTATGTGACCAAACCGGTAACGGAGGAAAAGATCGCCGGAGTGATGGATAAAATCCTCCACCTGATGCTCACTGCCGCACCGGTGGCAAAAGTCGAAGTCAACAAAATCTGCGTGCAGTCCGCTGGTAAAATCATGCCGATCGCGTTGGAAGAGATCGCACTGGTGGTGGTGAAGGACAAAGACGTGTACATCCGGACCCGGACCGCTGAATATTTGGTCCCCTTCAATTTTCAGGATATCGCGACGATCTTGATCGAACGGGCATCGGTGCGGGAAAAGTTCGTTCAGGTTCATCGGCAGTTCATCATCAACGTGGATAAAGTGTTGGAGGTCATTCCTTGGTTTCATGGCACCTATCATTTGAAAATGGATGACTGCAAAGCCCAGCAAGTGCCGGTCAGTCGCAATAAAATTCGCCTTATCAAGGAGATCATGGGTCTCAAGTAAAAAAGGGGCTGTCTCAATAACAAATTGAGGCAGCCCCTCGTACTTTAAATCACCATCGCATTAACATGCAAAATTAGGCTGGCGTTGCCAAGGGGCGACGCATTCTTATTTGTGATAATTGGCATATTAATATTGAGAATTATCGGTATAAAAAAACGAGACAATTATGAAATTTTCGTGATATTAAAAATAATCTAAAAATATTAAAGTGTATTGTGATTGCAAGAATGCATTAATATAGCGCAACTTGCGGAGAGCAGACCTTGAGTTTTCAAGGTAATTATATGCAATTCTAATAGTGTGGCACGAAAAATGCAAAATATATTCATAATCTACGAAACCGGTATCTGTGAGATATAAATAATTAATTTGAAGGAGGTGTATAAAAATATTGTTTAGTTGAGAAAAAATGTAAGGGAGGCCGCAAAATGGAATTGATGAAGAACTGGAAGATTCATGTTTTTGCCCTAATCATTGTCGCTATTTGTGAGTTTATTGGAATGGTCAAGGTACCGTTGGGTCCCGGCGTTCTGTTGTTTTTACCTATGCTTTATGCGATGATTATCGGCGGATTTGTCAGCGCTCCTCGGCTGAAAATTCTCAATCTTTCAGAAATGAATGCTGCTACTCGGGTACTAAGTTTGCTCGCACTGATACTTGTAACAAAACTTGGCGTTATTATCGGACCGGCCGTACCCAAGCTGGCTCAATCTGGCTTGGCTTTGTCACTGCAGGAACTGGGTCATTTTGGAGGTACAGTACTGCTGGGCCTTCCGATCGCCTTGCTGCTTGGAATGAAGAGGGAAGCAGTTGGAGCAACCTTTTCCATTGATAGGGAGCCTAACATAGCGATTATTGCTGAAAAGTATGGAATGGATTCGCCCGAAGGACGAGGCGTAATGACAATGTATATTTGTGGCACTGTTTTCGGTGCTGTATGGCTAGGTTTGTTGGCCGGATATTTGGGCGCCATGAAGATTTTTCATCCTATCTCACTGGCAATGGGCGCCGGCGTCGGTTCGGGAAGTATGATGGCGGCTGCATCAGGAGCTATCATAGCTGTTTTTCCAGAGTATAAAGAACAGATTCTTGCTTATGCCGGAGCCAGCAACCTATTAACGACAGTTATTGGAATATACTTTTGTCTATTTGTTTCTCTTCCGGTTGCCAACTATTTGTACAGCAAATTGCAGCCTGTACTTGGCCGGAGAGAGGATGGGGAGGTCATACCTAAATGAAATGGAAAGAGTCTGTAGTCATATTCATCGTAGCAGGCATCATTGCGGTTATTGGTAACACAATCGGTTACAAATTGCCTTGGGATGTGGCGCTAATCGGTTATCTAATGTTAGTGAGTATTACGCTCCTTGGTATGGCTCTATCTGAATTTTTTCCGATAAAACTCCCTATGGTGTTCTGGATTTCACTTATCTCATTGCTTTCTACATCGCCTATTTCACCCGTTAATAAGATTGTTTTGGACTATACTAACAAAATGGAATTCATGGCAATTGCAACCCCCATTTTAGCCTATGCCGGGTTGGCAGTGGGTAAAGATTTGCCAATGATTAAACAAATGTCATGGCGAATCGTGGTAGTCGCGTTAGCGGTGTATACGGGGACTTTCGTGTTCGCCGTTATTATTGCCGAAACAGTATTGCGTGCGCAAGGAATAATTTAGCAGGGGACAGGACAACGTGGGTTAGGTACATGAGGCCCTGTCCTAACATTAAGAGCGTTGCACAAATGTGATAACGAAGATAAATCGTAATGCGAGAAAAACGGCCATTGCTGCCGGTTATAAGTTCCCAACTGAGGACTGTCATTGGGTATACAAATAAATAACGTAAGCAGAGGTGCAGTATGAAAGCAATGATAGAACGGGCGACAGAACTTCAACAGGACATTATTGATATTCGTCATAAGTTGCACAAGGATCCTGAACTCAGTTTCAAAGAATTCCGGACTACGGAATTGATCAAGCAAACTCTCAGCAGTCTAGGGATAGAAATAGTAGACTGGGGCGGGGAAACCGGCGTCGTCGGCTTGCTTAAAGGCGCCATACCAGGACCGGTGGTGGCGTTGCGCTCTGACATTGATGCATTGCCAGTCCAGGAAGAAAACGATTGCAATTATCGTTCTCAAAATCAAGGAATTATGCATGCTTGTGGTCATGACATCCATACAGCTGGCCTACTGGGAGCTGCGATGCTTCTTGCCGAGCGTCGGGACAGTTTGGCCGGAACGGTGAAGTTTATTTTTCAACCCGCCGAGGAAATCAATGCCGGAGCCAAGTTCATGATCGAGAAGGGGGTGCTCGAAAATCCAAAGGTTTCCATGATATTTGGGTTGCATAACAGTCCCAATATCTCCAGCGGTCAGGTGTTTCTGAAAGCTGGCGGACTGATGGCTGCAGTAGATACCACGTTCCTGACCGTCAAAGGCGTTGGTGGGCATGGTGGCATTCCCCATCTCACCTGTGATCCGATCACTGCGACCGCAGCGATAATACAAGGACTACAGACTATTGTCAGCCGTCAGGTCAATCCGTTGGAACCGGCAGTCATATCTTTTGGAACGATCCACGGTGGCCACGCAAACAACGTAATTCCGGAAATAGTCGAGCTTACCGGGACTGTCCGCACCTTCAATCCGGACCTGCAAGTCCAGATGCCCGAAAAAATGCGCTCTGTAATCAATAATATAGCCACTGCCATGAGAACTGAGGCCGAATTCGTTTATCGCAAAGACTTGCCGGCGGTTGTCAATCCGCCGGAGCTGGCTGAATGGTGCCGCATTCCTCTTGAAAAGGTATTTGGCCCGAAAGGATTGGTTAATACAGCGCCCAGTATGGGTGGCGAGGATTTTGCCTGCTTCCAGGAAAAAGTTCCAGGTGTGTTCTTGTTTCTTGGCGTAGGCAATGCGGAAAGAGGTATCGTTAATCAGTGGCACAATCCCCGTTTCGATGCGGATGAGGACTGTTTGAGGTATGGTGCGGCTGCTTTGGCCCAACTAGCTTTCGATTATCTCGAACAACACAGCTGATGCTGGGCCATCACAATCTCCGCACCTTTTCGACCGATACAATACCGGCCCGTTATGAGGGGATTATCGACGAGGTCACATTAGTATATGAAACTTACGGACAACTGAATGAAGCCAGGGACAACGCTATTTTGGTTATTCATGGGTTCTCGGCCAATTCCCATGTGGCCCGACACACTGAAGACGATGAACCCGGATGGTGGGATTGGGCGGTTGGGCCGGGTTTGGCGCTGGATACTTTGCAATACTTCGTGGTTTGCGCCAATAACCTAGGCAGTTGTTTCGGTAGTTCCGGTCCTACAACGGTGAACAAACAGACCGGGCAGCAGCTCGGATCATCATTTCCTTTTCCGACGATAGCCGATATTGTGTTTTGCCAGCATGAACTGCAGAAGGAACTGGAAATCGAAGTATGGCGGGCCGTGATCGGCGGATCCCTTGGTGGCATGGCGGCCCTTCATTGGGCAGCGTCTTATCCTGATAAGGTAGGCGCGGCTATATGCCTCAATGCCGGTGCTCGAGTATCGCACACCGGATATGGGTTAATGTCTGTCCAGGCGGATATGATCAGGCAGGAAGAGTTTCGTGGGTTGCGATTGGCGAGGCAACTGGCGACGCTGGCTTATCTGGATGAAGAATACTTCCAACAGCTTGCGGTGGGCGACCCCTCATGGCGGTTGACCCAGTGGCTTTCGCAAGAAGCGGATGCTTTTTCCATGCGTTTTAATCCATACAGTTATCTGGGATTTCTTCACGCTATGATGGATTTTGATTGCCGACCTTCGCCTTTTTCAACCCAGCCGTCAGTCATGATTGTCGGTTGTTCGGAGGACAAACTGTTTTCACCTGCCATCATACAGGAAACCATTATCCGGTTCACAATTGGACAAACACCTGAGACTTTCATGGTTCATTCAGTGTATGGGCACGATGCGTTTCTATTGGACGATTCATTATATGCCCCACTATTGCGTGATGCCTTTTTAAGGTAGGTTTGTTGAGCATATTGCGGCAGATGGTATAAAAAATACAGAAAGCACTTATCAAGGGGGTAAGCGCTTTCTGTATTTTCCTACACCTCATTATTTATATGGTTTTCTGGTCGAAACATATCGACTAATCTTGCATGCAGCAATTCTTGGCGCGCTGAATTTTTGTGTTGCACAAGTTGTGTTTAGCCCCAGCAAAGATTAGAATAAAAACGTATGAAGGGGGTAGGTCCATGTCCAAGCTTCGCAACATTCAAGATTCTGCTCGTCATACGGTTGCGGCTATCTCCGCAGCATTAGGGGTTGAAGTGGCTATCATGGATGCTGACTCTGCGTTGATAGCTTCCAGTAAGGGGTATGTCGAAGCTAAGGTTAAGGATTCGGAAGAAATCTACGAGCCTCATAAACCTTTTATCGATGCTGTAATGACAGAAAAAACGGTAGTTTGCAAAAGTCCGGGTCATTTTATTTATTGCCAGGGTTGCCGGTTGGAAGGGCAGTGCCCGGAAACCGCCGAAGTTTTATGTGCCATCGAGATGGATGGTACAGTAATTGGCGTCATCAGTATGGTGGCTTTTGACGAAGAACAGCGCTATCGTCTGATAGGAAAAATTGACCCACTCTTGGAGTTCATTCACGAGATGGCACAAATGTTAGTAAGTAAGATTCGGGAAAAAGAACATACCGAGTGGGTCAAGCAAATTAACAGTTTGATAGAAACGACTCTGGATTCTATCAATGACGGTATTATCACTTTTGATAATACCGGGAAAATTACTCATGCGAACAAGGTGGCCTCACAGTTGCTAAAGGTCTCGAACGATAAATTGTTAAGTTGTTTTATTGATCAGATTGTGACTGGGAAAAATATTGTTGAATTTATTCAGGCGGGAAATAGCATTAAACATCAAGAACACATTTTTGCAGGGAAGGCGCCTGTTCATTGCTTAATCTCCATAAAACCGATTTACAGTGAAATGGTAATTGCCGGCGGCGTGCTCAGTCTTACGGATATCCGCGATATTCGAACGGTTGTTAATGAGATCGTCGGCATGAATGGCGACACATCATTTGAGTCCTTTATTGGTGAAAGTGATGAAATTATCCAGATCAAGCAGGAAGCCATGAAAATATCGCAAAGCGATTCCACAATTTTAATTCAAGGAGAAAGTGGGACAGGCAAGGAAATTTTGGCGCGCGCCATTCATTCCGCTAGTTCTCGGGGGAAAAATGCATTTATTGCTATCAACTGTGCTGCCATTCCTGAAATGCTTCTGGAAAGTGAGCTTTTCGGCTATGAACAGGGCGCTTTCACAGGCGCCAAAAAGGGCGGAAAGCAAGGAAAGTTTGAATTGGCTGATGGTGGCACGCTATTTCTGGATGAAATTGGCGATATGCCGCTTCACCTTCAGGTTAAGTTGCTGAGAGTTTTGCAGGAACGAAACTTCGATCGAGTTGGCGGAGAACGAACAATTCCTTTGGATATCAGAATAATCGCGGCGACGAACCAAGAACTGGAGGAAAAAGTCCGCCTGAAAGAGTTTCGCCTGGATTTATACTATCGGCTTAATGTTATCCCAATTGTCATACCTCCCTTGCGCGAGAGGCGTAAGGATATTATTATGCTCAGCAAATATTTCTTGCTGAAATATAAACTTAAGTTGAAGAAAGAAGTCGTCGACTTTACTGCTGCCGCCCTTGAGATACTTGGCAACTATTCCTGGCCGGGTAATGTGCGGGAGCTTGAGAATGCTGTCGAATACGCGGTAAATATCGAGAGTAGCAATTATATCCGAGAAACTAGTCTGCCTAAGCGAATTCGTGAACAGTTACCGTTGAAAATCACTCTCAAGGATAAAGTGCGGCAGTATGAATATAACCAGATTTCAGATGCGTTGAATCGCTATGGTTGGAATGCCAGAGGCAAGGAAGCGGCAGCAAAGGAATTAGGGATTAGCCTTCCTTCGTTGTATCGTAAATTGATGGAGCTTGATACTGCAGCACAAGATATAAAAATTACAGGACCTATTATCGATATTGACGATGGGCGGGAAAAAACAAGACACAAGAAATTTTAACGATGGTTTTTGAAATAGCTTACCTTTAGTGGTAGGCTGTTTTTTTTAGACATATTGCAAAAATATCGTAGGATAGTTAAGTGAAAACAGATGTTGTATATAAGGTTGGTATGATAATTGCTTATTAAATTAAAAGTTTGAATAGAGACTAATTGTCTAGAAAGGAATGGAATTAATATGGAAATGTCATTGAAGGGAATAAGACCCACCTTTGTCATTGTTGAAGTGGATAATATCATCCACAATCTTTGCGAACTTACAAGGTTAACTGCAGAGGAAACCAAAATCATGGCAGTGGTTAAAGCTGACGCCTATGGGCATGGTGCGTTGGAGGTGAGTAAGGCTTGTTGCGAAAATGGCGTCGATTATCTTAGTGTAGCCATTCTGGAAGAAGGAATATTTTTGCGAGAGCATGGCATACAAAAACCAATTCTTATTTTAGGGGCAACTTTTTCTGATCGAGCTTATGACGTAATCAAGTATGATTTAACTCAAGGAGTGTCATCGATTGAAATCGTAAATGCCCTATCGCGCGCCGCGAAAGACTTAAAAAAAACGGCTCTTGTTCACGTAAAGATCGAAACCGGGATGAATCGACTTGGTGCGAGGCCAGGTATTGATTTAACAGCATTAATTAAGGTGTTGGCTGATAACCGGGAGTATGTCAAAGTGGAAGGCGTGTTCAGCCACTTTGCAAAAGCCGATGCAGAAGATAAAACTTATGCAATGGCTCAATATGAAGTATTTGCGAGAGGAGTCGCAGAAATGCAGACGGCTGGATTTAACAACATTGTGAAGCATATATCAAATAGTGCTGCCATTATTGATTTACCAAAGGCACATATTGATATGGTTCGGCAAGGAATTAGTTTATACGGATATTATCCTTCTCAGGAGGTACGACACGAAATTGATTTGCGTCCCGCCTTATCTTGGATTACACACATCGCACATATTAAAAGAATCGCTGCCGGATCATTCATCGGTTATGGCTGTACATATGTTACCAAGCGGGAGTCGGTCATAGCGACATTACCTGTAGGATATGCAGATGGATACCCTAGATTATTATCAAATTGCGGCAGTGTAATTATACGAGGACGCAAGGCGCCTATCGTTGGAAGGATTTGCATGGACCAGTTGATGGTTGATGTTACTGAGGTGGAGGCTGCTGAGGTGAGGGATGAGGCAATCCTAATTGGGCGACAAGGCGGAGAAACTATCTCGGCGGATGACCTGGCGAATCAGACAGGAACAATATCGTATGAAATATTAACCGGTATAAGCGCTCGCGTTCCTCGCGTGTTCAAATATAAAGGTGATATTCGAATTGAAGATCGTCTCAATGGTTGGAAGAAACAATTAAAATGAGTGAATGCGATTTTTGATTATTTCTAAGACGTTAATTATTAGAAATAATAATTAACGTCTTAGAAATAATAATATGGCTTGCATTATAGCTCTGGTTGGGTGGAATATTCAAGGATGAAGCGTCAAGGAATGCTTGCAGAACCAAATACAACTAATTTTTCGAAAGCGCTGAATGGCGTGTTTTGTGCGCATGTTCGTATGTAATCAACCCCTTGTTCCATTGAAATATTAAATGTCGATAAATTGGCACAATTATTGCATTGTCTAATAATAAGGCCCCTGAGTTATATGCGAAGGAAAGCACGAAGAGTTTAAATGGAGGGGGGATGGCAAGTTTCGCAGGAAGAAATCTCTAAGAGCCGGTGAAGGCTACATTAGTAGAGGGGTAGATGATAACTGTGGATAAGGTAATAAAAGCGATTGACACCCAAAATGAAGAAATGAAAAGATTTTTGGAAAAGCTGGTCAATATCGATTCAGGATCTGATAATCCAGAGGGGATCGCCCAAGTTGCCGGAATCATCGGAGACAAGCTCTCGGAGATGGGTTTTGAAGTCGAATATTTGGACTGCCCTGGCATCTGTACCCACCTTCGTGCCAAAAAAAGAGGTAGCACCGACAAGGAAGTCATGATTATCGGTCATATGGATACTCTTTTCTCTAAAGGCACCGTTGCGGCCAGGCCTTTCACCATCAAAGATGGAAAAGCGTTTGGTCCGGGCGTGCTGGATATGAAAGGCGGAATTACAGTAGCATTATTCGCACTGGAGGCATTATATGTTTCTGGATGGGACGACAAAAATATTACCGTTTTTTTCTGTGGCGATGAAGAAACAAATCATCCGAAGACCAATGCTGCAGATTTATTTGAACAAGAAGCGAAAGGGAAGGCTGCGGTTTTTAATATGGAGACTGCGAGTGCCGGCCAGGCAGTTTTGGTAGGACGAAAAGGAAACATGCATCCCAAAATAGTTGTAAAAGGTGTGTCCGCACATGCCGGCGCTGACCTGACAAAGGGAGCCAATGCTATTGTTGCGTTATCTCATAAGGTTATCGAGATAAATAAATTAACTGATTTTGAGAAGGGATTAACTTTTAATCCGGGAGTTATTATTGGGGGTACCGTAGCAAATGCGGTACCGGATAGCGCTTCAATCACAATAGATATGCGATATTTGACAGCTCTCGACAGAGACAAGGGGATTGAGAATTTAAAACAAATAGCAAGTCATATCCATGTGCCAGGAACAAGCGCGGAGGTTGTCAATCTTCGGGAAAATATGACGGTAATGGAAGTTACAAATGGAAATTTATGGCTCTATGAAATCGTGAAACAACAAGGAGCTTTTTTGGGAATTGACGTTAAATCCAAGGTCGGAGGAGGCTCTTCGGATTCCGGCTGGACAGTCCGCGCGGGTGCGCCAACCTTGTGTTCCATGGGCGCAATGGGGGAATTCAACCACTCCGACAGAGAATATATTCTGATCGATAGCCTAGTGGAAAGGGCAAAGCTGTTGGCTTTGTCGATTAATGCTTTGTAGTTGATTTGGAACTGTCGATGGTCAATATTATGGTTGATATATACAGAGAAGCATGGAGGGATAGAGATGTCGGAAAAAACCAAGGAAGAGTATAAAGTGACGTGGAAAGGATGGTTGTCGTTGACCATTCTCGTCATATCACTATCAGGCGTGTTTGGGAAGGCGGAGGCTCCTTGGCGAGCGCTGGATTTTATGGTCCTAACAGGAAACTTCGGCGAAGTCGCCAAAGGAATAATTTTTACCGGAAAAGGCGGCGCCGGTGCACGTGAGGGGTTCATGTTTGCATTGACACTTATTCCGACGATTATGTTCGCATTGGGGGCCATCCAAGTTGCAGAATCTTTGGGAGCTTTACGTGCCGCAGAAATAATATTTCGTCCCATTTTACGCCCTGTTATGGGGATTCCAGGCGCAAGCGGGCTGGCGTTTGTCAGCAGTTTTACGAGCTCTGATGTAGGTGCAGTCATGACAAAAGGGTTGGTTGAGGACAAAATGATGACTGAAGAGGAACGAGCAATATTTGTCGCCTACCAATATGCCGGATCGGCTCCGATCGCAAATACCTTTGGTACAGGAGGACCCTTACTTCCAATTACTGTATTACCAGTAGGGATTATAATACTGTTGATTTTTATTGTCAAAATCATTGGGGCAAACTTGGTTCGTGCATATATTAAGTGGGTTGTGGCCAAAAAGACTATGGAAGGGGGTGCCGCAAATGGCTGAACAGACTGGAAATAGCACGCTGGATTTCCAAAATATTAAACCCAGTCTAGTAGAGGAATTTGTGTCAGGCGCAAAAAAAGGATTTTATGTAGGAGTGGAATTGGTTGCTCCGGCAATGGTTTTGGCTTATGTTCTGGTGGCGTTTTTAGAAATTACCGGATTGATGACTATAATAGGTAAAATGGTAGGTCCGGTGATGGCAGTGTTTGGTTTGCCGGGAGAAGCAGTCGTTGCTTTGGTTGCAGCATTCTTTGCAAAAGCGGCAGGATGTGCTACTGCGGCATCGCTGTATTCAAAAGGCGTTATTACCGATGTTCAAGCCACGATTCTCTTTCCAGCATGCATAACGATGGGAACACTTATTGGTCATTTTGTTCGAATTGTAATTGTGTCGAACGTGAATAAAAAATGGCATTCCCTTCTTTTGTGCGTTCCAGTGGTAGATGCGATTGTAGTTATGTTTATGACTCGTGCTGTTTTGAGCTTTATGGGGCTTAGCAAGTGAATAATTCAGGAAAAATTTAATATAGACGTGTAGGCACGGGCGCCAAAGCAATTCGCATTATTGTTATTGATAATTTTTTTGACAAATAGATAGAGTGGACAGAATGATATTGAACATATGCACTTGTAATAAACGATGTCCTGAAATTCAGGACATCGTTTATTACATAATTAAGGGGAATTTCTGTTGCTTATTGAGCAATGACATATATTGTTATTGAAAACACGAATACTATTATCAATATTGATAAAAATTCATTAACGATTGACTCAATTACGAAATGATTGGAGAGCTATCCGTGTTTATGTAATGAATAATGAACGTGAAAAAAATGGCAAATGTGTTGACAATATTGGCTTTCCATGAAAACGCTGAAAGAAGTATTTTGTGAAAATAAGTGATTGGCATGGGACTTGCAATATTGATTTGGCAAGAACAAATCTAAGGAGGAATATTTCATGATTATTGGATGTCCTAAGGAAATAAAAAACAATGAAAACCGTGTAGGCATAACTCCAGCCGGGGTTCAAGCAATGCAAAAAGCGGGTCATCCCGTTTACCTAGAGAAAAATGCCGGAATGGGTAGCGGGATTACTGATGATGAGTATACAGATGCCGGCGCTAAGCTCGTAGAAACAGCCAAAGAGGTATATGCTGCAGCTGACATGATTATCAAGGTTAAGGAGCCGTTGGCAGCTGAATACGAGTTGTTTAGGGAAGGCCAAATCATATTCACTTACTTGCATCTCGCACCGGAGCCTGAATTGACAAAAGCGCTACTTGCTAAGAAAATAACCGGTATTGCCTACGAAACTATTGAAGAAAGACGTGCTCTGCCCTTGCTCGTGCCCATGAGTGAAGTTGCTGGGCGAATGTCCATACAGGTCGGGGCGCAATATCTCCAAAAATACTATGGTGGAAAAGGAATATTGGTTGGCGGTGTTCCTGGCGTTGAATCTGCGCAAGTGGTTATTGTGGGTGGCGGCGTCGTAGGAACCAACGCTGCCAAAATGGCGATCGGTATGGGAGCTAGAGTTACAGTTCTGGATAAGTCAGCAGAAAGGTTGGCTTATCTGGACGATATTTTTGGGGGCCGAGTAACCACTGTAATGTCCAATAGCTTCAATATTGCCAAATGGGTTGCAAAGGCAGATCTTTTAATAGGTGCAGTACTGGTGCCGGGCGCCAGAGCCCCCAAACTTGTTTCCGAAACAATGGTAAAGACCATGAGTCCAGGCTCGGTAATTGTTGATGTTGCGATTGACCAAGGCGGATCGATAGAAACCATTGACCGCATTACGACTCACAGCGATCCCGTTTTTCTCAAACATGGAGTTGTCCACTATTCTGTAGCTAATATGCCTGGCGCAGTTGCGCGTACATCCACCTTTGCATTGACCAACGTTACTTTAGAATATGCGTTGCAAATTGCCAATAAGGGTTGGAAAAAGGCGGTTCAGGATAACGAAGGTCTTGCTACAGGGCTTAATGTTGTAAATGGGCAGGTAACTTTTAAGGCTGTTGCGGAAGCCTTGAAATTGCCCTACGCGCCGTGGGGCCAATTGATTGAGCAATCCAGTGATGGACCTAGCGAAAGAGCGGTTAAATAATAATCTCGCAGTAAGAACTACTGGGTTTGTTATGGGAGATGTGGAAGCAAATAGGGCCTAAAATCAAATTAAATTTCGTTAGGAGTGTTATTATGCTGAAAAATACACATGTTTCCGATCCTGAAGTATACGAAATTGTTGCTGCTGAACTGAATCGTCAGGAACACAATATCGAAATGATTGCTTCAGAAAGTACGGCGCCTCTCGAAGTTATGGAATTAAGTGGATGTGTTTTCACCAACAAGACCACCGAAGGTTATCCAGGAGCTCGCTTTCAAGCAGGGTCGCAAATAGCGGATCGTATTGAAACCTTGGCTATCGAGCGGGCAAAGAAGATTTTTGGTGCTGAACATGCAAACATGCAAGTTTATTCCGGTTCAACTGCCAATTACGGCGTATATGCGGCGATACTGATCCCTGGAGACAACGTTTTGAGCATGCGGCTTGACCAAGGTGGGCACTTGACTCACGGCAGTCCTGTGAACTTTCTCTCAAAAGTATATAACTACCAGTTCTACGGTGTTGATCCCCAAACGGAGCAGATTGATTATGATGCGCTGGAAAAACTCGCTGATGAATTCAAGCCCAAATTAATCATTGCAGGTGGAAGTTCATATCCGCGCTTAATTGACTATAAGCGGATGAGCGACATTGCTAAAAAAACTGGCGCGTACCTGATGGTTGATATGGCGCATGTTGCAGGGTTGGTAGCCGCAGGTGTAATTCCAAGCCCGGTTCCCTATGCTGACTTTGTTTCTTCTTCGACAACCAAGACTTTTTGCGGACCGAGAAGCGGTCTTATCCTATGCAAAGCGGAACATGCCAAAAAACTTGATAAAGGTGTTTTCCCGGGATCTTTAGGCTCTATCCATCTCAATACTATTGCAGCAAAAGCGTTTTCATTGCAATACGTTGGCACCCCTGAGTTTCGTGCGATTATGGAGCAAGTCGTCATTAATGCGAAAAAATTGGCGCAAGAATTGACTTCACACGGGTTTCGCATTGTCAGCGGCGGTACGGACAACCATATTGTATTGGTAGATCTTCGTCTTAAAGGGATAACCGGTAAAATGTTTCAGATAGCACTTGAGAAAGTGGGGATCACTGTCAATAAAAATATGATTCCATTTGATCCAGCAAGCCCCTTTGTCACCAGTGGCGTTCGCATCGGCCTGACTTCCATCTCCCAACGGGGGTTAAAAGAGGCTGAAGTTGTTGAGATCGCAGGAATCATGAATCAAGTTGCCAATGCACCTGAAGATCAAGCAAACATCGATGATTGCAAGGCAAAGGCAGAGGCGTTGATTTCCCGCTTCCCGTTATATCCTTCTGGCGCATTTGATGACAAATAATTAATTGTTTTTGAGGTGACAACAAACTTGAGTTCAATAATTCTTGATGGAAAGTTGATAAGCAGGAAAATTGGGGAGGAAACCCAAAAGGATGTAGCCTTTCTTAAGGCTGAATACAACTTGACTCCTGACCTAGCAGTAATCATTGTAGGAGAAGATCCAGCCTCCAAAGTGTATGTCGGGCGCAAACACAAAGCATGTGAGGATTGTGGGATCCATTCGTTGGTTATCCGAATGTCTGCGGATAGCAGCGAAGCCGAACTGTTGGAACAACTAACTGCATTGAACCAAGACCCTGAAATTAATGGTATCCTGGTTCAACTTCCGCTACCCAAACATATTAATACCGAAAATGTCCTTGACCATATACGCGCCGACAAGGATGTCGATGGATTTCATCCGTTGAATGTTGGTAATTTGTCGATCGGCAGGGAAGGACTGGTTCCCTGTACTCCACACGGCGTAATCAAGATGCTTGAGATCAGCGGCATACCGATTGAAGGGAAAAAAGCGGTTATCATTGGCAGGAGCAATATCGTCGGCAAGCCTATGGCCAATTTGCTGCTGACACGCAATGCGACCGTCACAGTCTGCCATTCCCGCACTGCAAACTTACCGGAAGTTGCACGCCAGGCCGATATTCTGGTCGCGGCCATCGGCAAACCCAATTTCGTTACCTCGGATATGGTGAAGCCGGGTGCAACGGTAATCGACGTAGGTATCAACAGGCTCGGTGAAAAACTTGTCGGAGACGTCGATTTTGAAAAAGTCAAAGAGATTGCCGGAGCGATCACTCCTGTTCCTGGCGGAGTCGGACCGCTGACCATTGCTATGCTGCTCTTCAATACGGTAATCGCAACAAAAATACAACACAAGATAAAGTAGGGGGGGTCGAAATGAAAACTGATGTCGAAATCGCTCAAGCCGCCCAAATGAAGCCAATCAAACAGGTGGCCATCGAGCTCGGTCTCTCTGAAGATGATCTTGAGCTTTACGGAAAATATAAGGCTAAAGTTTCACTGGATGTCTGGGAACGAATCAAAAACCGACCTAACGGAAAAGTGGTGCTGGTTACGGCCATCAATCCGACTCCGGCCGGTGAAGGAAAAACCACTAATACTGTTGGTATTGGCGATGCCCTGCGCCAGCTCGGCAAGAAAGTGGTTATCGCGCTTCGGGAACCTTCCCTCGGTCCCTGTTTCGGCGTCAAGGGCGGCGCAGCTGGCGGTGGTTATGCGCAAGTCGTGCCGATGGAAGATATTAATCTGCATTTTACTGGAGATATCCATGCTGTCTCTACCGCCAACAATCTGCTCGCGGCGATCATTGACAACCACATCCACCACGGCAATGAACTGAACATTGATCCTCGGCGTATCACCTGGCGGAGGGTCATGGACCTGAACGAAAGGGCACTGCGGCAGATCGTTCTCGGTCTGGGCGGTAAAGCGAACGGCATTCCCCGCGAAGGCGGCTTTGATATTGCAGTGGCTTCAGAAATGATGGCAATTCTTTGTTTGGCATCCGACTTGGACGACATGAAAGAACGGATAAATAAAATTATCGTTGCTTACTCATACGATAATAAACCAATCACTGTCGCCGATCTCAAAGTGGCTGGAGCCCTGACTCTCCTTTTCAAAGATGCTATCAAACCCAATCTGGTTCAAACGTTGGAAAACACTCCCGCGTTTATTCATGGTGGTCCCTTTGCCAATATAGCTCATGGGTGCAACAGCGTCATGGCTTCAAAGTTCGCCCTCAAAATGGCGGATATTCTTGTTACCGAAGCGGGATTCGGCGCTGACCTGGGAGCGGAAAAATTCTGCGATATCAAATGTCGTTTCGCGGGGTTCCAGCCGGACGTCGTTGTCATCGTAACCACTGTGAGAGCACTTAAGTCTCATGGGGGCGTACCAAAGGCCGATCTCGGCAAACAAAACATGGTGGCGCTCGAAAAAGGGATGGATAATTTGACCAAGCATATCGAAAATATCAGTAAATTCGGCCTGCCGGCCGTAGTTGCCATCAACGCTTTCCCCACCGACACCAAAGACGAACTGGTGTTCGTGGAAGAAAAGTGCCAGGCGCTGGGCGCCGAAGTGGCCTTGTCGGAAGTTTGGGCCAAAGGCGGCGCCGGTGGCGAAGCTGTGGCGAAAAAAGTGCTGGCAGCCATGGATAAACCTAAGCAGTTCCGTTTCTTATACGATGTGAAACAGCCCATTAAAGAAAAAATTGAGACCATTGCCAAAGAAATTTATGGAGCGGCGGGTGTCGACTATACTGCTTCTGCAGCGAAAACAATCGCTGAACTGACAACTCTCGGCTTCGACAAGACCCCGATCTGCATGGCCAAGACACAATACTCCCTCACAGATGACGCGACAAAACTCGGACGTCCCAGCGGCTTTAAGATTACGGTGCGGGAAGTGCGGGTATCTGCCGGGGCAGGATTCTTGATCGCAATCTGTGGCGAAATCATGACCATGCCCGGTCTGCCCAAACGCCCGGCAGCTGAAGTCATGGATATCGACAATAGAGGAAAGATCGTCGGTCTCTTCTAGGCGGATGAGCAAGGGATGGAAATAATGACTACGAAACAACAAATCATTCCGAATCGGTGGCTGGTAGCCATCATGGGAACGGTGCTGCAGATTGCACTGGGTACTGTTTACGCCTGGAGTTTTTTTCAACAACCTGTAATGGCTGCCGGAAGCTGGTCCAACACCCAGGTTGCTTGGGTATTTAGTCTGGCGATTTTCTTTTTGGGGTTGGCTGCCGCCTGGGGCGGCGTCAACCTCCCTCGGTTCGGGTCGCAAAAATTGGCCATGACCGGTGGGTTATTATTTGGCCTTGGCTACTTGATCGCTGCCTATGCGCTCCATCTCCAAAACTTACCGCTATTGTATATCGGTTACGGAGTTATCGGCGGCATAGGTCTGGGTCTTGGTTATGTAACCCCGGTAGCAACCGCCGCCAAGTGGTTTCCTGACAAAAAGGGCTTCATCACCGGTATGGTTGTCATGGGTTTCGGATTCGGCGCACTTCTGATGGCCAAGGTTCTGGCTCCGGTATTCATGTCTATGACCGACGGCAATCTGGTGATGGTGTTTTCCTATGTCGGTGTGATCATGCTGCTCATTACTCTGCCTGCCGGGTATGTTATGGTTAACCCGCCCGCAGGTTTTGTGCCGTATGGTTATGTTCCCCCAGCACCGTCAACTGGAGCGCAGATTTCCCAGGCTGAAATTACCGCCAGACAGTGTATCTTATCCAGTAAATTCTTGATGATGTGGACCGTGTTCTTCTTCAACATCGTTGCCGGCATCATATTCATCGGGTTCCAGTCTCCTCTGCTGCAGGACCTGCTAAAGAAAATAATGGACCCGGCTATGCTGGGAGACCCCCAAGTTATTGCAGGACTGGCAGATGCCGGTGCAACACTGATTGCCGTTAGTTCCATCTTTAACGGTGCAGGTCGCTTTTCCTGGGGATGGCTTTCCGACAAGATCGGCCGTGTCCAGACTTTTCGTTTGATCCTTGGCAGTCAGCTAGTTGTTTTTATCGGATTGTTGTTCGTCAATGATCCGATCCTATTCGGCGTACTCGTCTGTTATATCCTGTTCTGTTATGGTGGCGGGTTTGGAGCGATGCCGTCATTTATTCTTGACACATTCGGTTCGAAACTCATGCCGGTCGTTTACGGAACCATCTTGACGGCGTGGGGGTGCGCCGGCATTGTCGGCCCTCAGATCGTAGCTTTTTTGAAAGATAATTTTGACAAACAGGCTGCTCAGTACACTTTTCAGTCCGCTTCTGCACTTTTGCTGCTAGGGCTGTTCATTACATTTGCACTGAATAATAAGAAATTTGTCCCAAGCGAAGCTGTTAAATCAAAAGAATATGCACTGATGCAAAAATCGTGAGAACGAAGTACCTTTTTAAACATCATTGACGGCTTGTTATTTTACAATGTGGGACAAAGTGACAGGTTTATGTGCTACTGAACTTTTCTAGGAGGAACGATGGAAAATACAAAAACACAACTCTTCTGGGTCGGAATAGGCGGGTTGATTGGTGCGATATCAATAAATTTATTTATCATTCCCCACCATTTGCTAAGTGGTGGGGTTAGTGGCATAGCAATCATTCTTCATTTTTTGAACGATTATCCAGTGGGTTTGCAAGTCATAGTGCTTAATGTACCTTTGTTTTATGCTGCTTACAGATACATTGGCCCTAACCATATTTTTTCAACGCTATATGGAATGCTGGTGTTTTCATTTTCAGTGGATGCAACCAGATTTTTAGCGGACTTAAATATAGTTGATGATCCCATGTTGGCGGCATTATATGGCGGAGTATTCAGTGGATTGGGATCCGGCATAATATTTCGGGTCAACGGCAACACCGGCGGTTTAGATATTGTAGCCGCCATCGCAAAAAAATATTACGCGTTGAACGTTGGGGCAGTGGGGTTTTGTGCGAACTGCCTCATAATGCTTGTTGCTGGATTATTATTCGGTGCAAAACTAGCGATGCTTACACTGCTTTCAATGTATGTCTGCGCTATTGTTACGGACAAGGTTGTAGAGGGGTATAATCGCAAGAAGACAGTGATCATTATTTCTGATCAGGCTGAGCAAATTGCCGGAATAATTATTAATGAGATCGGTCGCGGAGTGACGTTCTTGCAAGGGAAAGGAGCTTTTACATTGCAAGATAAAAGCGTCATATTCGTTGTGGTGAACCTCACACAGATTGCCCGAATCAAAATGTTAATAGAGGCGAGCGATCCACGTGCATTAATGATTGTTCAGGACGCAGTCGAGGTGATGGGGCCGGGATTCACTATGCCCAAGCAGCGTGTTAATGACAACAGTGCTGCATAGGATAGGAAAATATTCGGAGTGAAAGCAGGAGAAACAAACGAAGCAAGGAGTTCTTTGGATATTAAGCAATGGTGGGAGAGGCGAAGTGAAAGACGTACAAACATTTCGTGATGAACGTGGTATCGCTTTGCAGCGAGTCGGGGTTAAAGATGTTTATTTGCCATATATAATCAGAATGAAGAATGGAAAATTTCAATCGGTACTCGCAGAAATCAAATTAACGGTGGACTTACCTCATCAATTTAAAGGAACGCATATGAGCCGATTCATTGAAGTGTTAAATCAATGGAGCCGGCAACCGATTTCCATCAAAGAATTGCAGGCAATACTCAAAGACATACAAAATAGAACAGGAGCTCAAAGAACGCATATTGATCTCGGATTTAAATATTTTTTAGAAAAAGCAGCTCCGGTAAGTGGATTATCTGGTCTATTGGATTACAACTGCCTTTTTTCATGTGAATTGGGAGAAGACTTTCAATTTGTCTTAAGCGTATCTATACCAACAACTTCTCTTTGTCCTTGCAGCAAAGAGATTTCTTTATACGGAGCCCATAATCAGCGTAGTAATATTAAGGTTAAGGTAAAATTTCGACCCGGCAATTTCTTATGGATTGAAGACGTGATTAGGCTGATTGAGGGACAAGCCAGCTCGCCAGTTTACTCATTGTTAAAACGCGAGGATGAAAAGTTCGTAACAGAGTCCGCTTATGATAATCCGAAATTTGTTGAAGACGTAATTAGAGACTCGGTGCTTGCACTACGAGGGCAGGAAAAGATTGATTGGTTTGATATTGAATGTGAAAACTTCGAATCAATACATAATCATAGTGCTTATGCACGACATTATGAGAGCAACTAGAGCACGTTGCAATGATTTAGAAGAAGGGGGGGCATCAACAGATGAAGCTGAAATATAAAGCAAAGAAAATATTTACTTTTGATGCAGCCCATTTCTTGCCGGATCACTTAGGCAAATGCGCCAATATGCATGGGCACACTTATAAGTTGGAAGTTGAGATTTCAAGGACAGATGGTGGAACAATCTCTGGAGGATCCAGCGGTGGTATGGTCTTGGATTTTTTGGAGTTCAGTAAAATTGTGAAAGAAGTTGTACTTGATAAAGTAGATCATAAGGTGTTAAATGAAGTATTAAGTTTTACAGCCACTTCAGAAAATCTTGCAGGTTATTTCTATGAAATTTTACAGGAAGCATGCCAAGAATATAACCTCAAACTTGAAAATGTAGCACTATGGGAAAGTCAAACTTCATGCATTGAGGTCAGCGAAGCTGATTTTATAGCATAATAAGATGCTATATGAAAAGAATTATGCAAATTCAACTGAGGAATGGGGACGGTTAATCGTGATCCAAGAATCCTTAAAAGAAGAAAAACAGCGCATCCGTTGCGACATGAGAAAAATAAGACGGAACCTCTCGGCAGTGCAGGTGACGTCGTGGAGCAATCAGATTGCGGATTGTTTCTGTTCATGGCCAATATATCATCGGTGTGAAACGGTCATGTTTTATCTGGCAATGTCAGAGGAAGTGCAGACAGAACGAATGATAGGAGATGCTCTAAGACGTGGAAAACAAGTCTGTGTGCCGCTCTTGGGAGAAAAGTACGGGGAAATGACTGCAGCCGAAATCACGAGTTTGGATGATCTGATCGTCGGGAAGTATGGACTGAAAATGCCGAACCCGGAAACGTCCAGGCTCGTTTTGCCTTCGTCAATCCAAATGGTAGTGACCCCTGCTGTAGCTTTTGATAGGAGTGGAAACCGTCTGGGACTCGGTGCAGGGTACTATGACCGTTTCTTGCCGGAAGCCATCGACAGTGTATTGATTGGAATGGCATGGGAATGTCAGCTGGAAAATAAGCTTCCTGAAGAAGAACACGATATTAAGATGCAATATCTAATGACGGAAAAGGGTCTTATCGTTTGTCGATAAGACCCTTTATGATCAAGAATCCTCTCTGGTAGGGGACAACCGAGAAAAAGAAAGGGTTCGCATTTCTGCGAACCCTTTCTTTTTGTGGTGGAGGTAGTCGGGATCGAACCGGCGACCTCTTGAATGCCATTCGCTAAAGTTGACTTTTTCTATTTTTTTACAACTTTCAAAGGCTTTGATTTAAAAAGAAAGTCAGCTTATTTACTTTTTCTTACTTTCATTGATTTTGGTTAAGTTTTAACACAAGAGGGAACTAAAGCGTGAACCAATACACTTGATATATTGGCGTTTGCAGGTTTGTTAAAAATTAGATACTCGATTTTATGTTCCCCCAAACTTACTGCGGTAGGATAGATAGTCGATACCGATTAGCGAAATTGGAGTTTTGCGCAAAGGTTCCCCCCTCATTCGCTCTCACCAAGCGTGAGTGAAGTCATAACCAAAACCTTTCCAACAAAAAATGCGGCCTTCTACCTTAATCAGAAGACCGCAACCTTAACAGATCGCTTAACGCCTCATAGTTCCGGCCAGCGCCTGCAGTTTTTGTACGCGGGCATCGGTCGGCGGATGTGTGCTAAACATGTTGAGCAACCAAGTGCCGGTTCCCGCGAACGGGTTGACGATAAACATATGCGCGGAAGGCGAAGCGACAGTGAGTCTCACACTTGAGAATGAACTCTGAGGATAAGCAGCGGTCTGACCTTCCATCAGAATGATCCCGGCTACTGAGGCCTGAAGCAGGAAAAGAGGTCTGCATTGTATAAGATTATCCACAGGATTTGCTGTCACACATACCTTTTGAGGTGGAATAAAATGGAACCCGAAAATTCGTCTGACCAGCCCAATCCAAATTGCATTTCCTTTCGCGAAGCCTAACTTTATCTTCTGGATAAAGTTAGGCTTTATCAACTTTGGAGGGCCTGCCGGGCAAATAGCGATACTGTATAAAGAAGTTGTTGAACGAAAAAACTGGATTGACGATGCATTGTTCCAGAAGGCGCTTGGTTACTGCATGCTTCTGCCTGGCCCGGAGGCGCAGCAAATCACAACCTATGTTGGCTGGCGACTTCATGGCGTTCTGGGCGGAGTCGTGGCAGGTTCATTCTTTATTATTCCTTCGATTTTCGTTCTCCTATTCTTTAGCTGGATGTCGGTCGCCTGGTCGCATATGCCGGCGGTTGCTGGGTTCCTTTATGGCATTCAGCCAGTCGTGGTGGCCATCGTAATTGAAGCGGTGTTGAAAATATCGAAACGAACGCTCAATCATGCAGCGCTGGTTACTTTCGCTGTCGGCGCTTTTATTGCTTTGCAGGTTATTCATGTTCCATTTCCCTTGGTAATACTTCTTGCCGCTTTTGGCGGTTTTCTGGCCCAATATCGCTGGCCGACGGTTTTTCATCCGCCGCAAAAGCCCACAACTTCGCACGCCGCGAATTCCAGCTCATGTGGGATCAATGACGCAGGGATGCCAGCCTTTTTCCCCAGACTGTTTGGTTTGGTTGGTATCTTCTTTATTCTCTGGGCAATACCTATCAGTTCGCTTTGGCTTTGGCAGGGAGCGCCAGTCATTTTGCGGCAGGAAGCCTTGTTTTTTTCGCAAGTCCCGTATGTTACTTTCGGCGGAGCCTATGCAGTTCTTACCTACGTTGCCGAAGCGGCTGTCAATCAGTATCAGTGGCTGACAACCACCGAAATGATTCAGTGTCTCGGCCTCGCGGAGTCTACGCCCGGACCGCTGATCATGGTTCTTCAATATGTGGCCTTTGTTGGCGCATGGAAAAATGCCGGAGGCCTTGATCCCCTGCAAGTGGGATTCATTGCATCCCTGTATTGCACCTATCTAACTTTTTTGCCGTCCTTCTTTCTGGTTTTTGGGCGCCCCCTATATTGACGCCATCGACCCAAACCCCCATCTGCAGGCAGCCCTAAAAGGAATTACGGCAGCCGTTGTCGGCGTAATCGGGACCCTTGCCTTTATGTTTGCCCAGCATGTTCTCTTTCCGAATATGACAATCGATATTTTTGCTTTTGTTTCGGTCGTTGTTTCGTTTATTCTTCTCCAACGCTATCATCTGTCCGTACCTCTTCTTGTGCTGGCTGGTTCTTTTTCCGGCGTCATTTTGTTTATAACCCGGTAAGAATTCATTTTATGCTGGGTACTGATGGGAGGCAGTGAAATCGCCATTCTTCAACACACAAAAAAAGGCTGTTTCAAACAGGTTGAAAACCCTAGTTTGAAACAGCCCCTTCTTTGAATATAGGATAGTTCTATTATTTTGGATTATTACATGATTCCGATCCATTTCCAGTAGGTTGCGCCCATCAATAAGATGAGCAGATAGGCGATGATGGTCAGCGGAATCCCGGTCTTGATGAAGTCGCGCACTTCAAAAGTTTCTGTGCCGTATGCCACCATGTTTTGCGGCGCATTGACCGGCAGGATGAAACCGAAGCTGACTACATACTGCAGAATCATCGTCATCCCGACGACATTGATTCCAGGCGTTTGAACACTCTGCAGGATGGAGATGATAATGGGGATCATCGCTGAGGCCAGGGCTGTGGCACTGGCAAATCCCAGATGGATAACGATGAGGAACGCTGCGAGTATAGCGAGAATGACTAACGCCGGCAACGTTTGCAGACCAAAGGTCGATACAATCACTTTGGCTACCCAGGCAGCTGCCTTAGTGGATAAGATTGCGGAGCCGAGGCTAATGCCGACGCCGAATAGGATCAGTGTGCCCCAAGGAATATTGGGTTGCGCTTCTTTCCAGGACATCACGCCGATACCAGGCAACAGCATGACTGCGATAGCGGCTATAGTGGTCGAGGAGGTGTCGAACGGATGCAGGACTTTTTCTGTCGCCCAGAAAAAGAGCAGAACAAAGGAAATAAAGAGCATTTTCTTTTCATCGGTTTTCATGGGGCCGAGGTCAGTCAAGGCTTTGGCGACAACGGCATCGCCGCCGGGGATCTCATCCATTTCTGGCGGCATGATTTTCATCAATACGAAATACAGGGCGACGGACATGAGGACCGCAAACGGCAATGCCGCGATGAACCAGTTCATCCAGGTGATATTGACTCCGAGCTGCTTCTCGATGAAGCCGACGGCGATCATATTCTGGGCCGCCGCTGTTTTGATCCCGACATTCCAGATGCTGTCAGCCTGAGCTGTGGCGATCATCATCACTGCAGCAAATTTGCTTTTTCGTTCTACGCCGAAAGCGACTATGATGCCCATGACGATCGGAACCAGGCAGGAAACCCGTGCCGTTGTGCTGGGGACGAAGAAGCTGAGCAGGAATCCGACGAAAATGACACCGGCTAATACCCGGTTGGTTTTCGCGCCAATTTTGGATAATACCACCAGCGCGATGCGCTTGTCAAGGCCGGTTTTCATCATGGCGGCTGCGATGAACAGCGCGCCGCCGACCAGTGCCAGGGCGTTATTGCTGAACCCTCCGAGCGCGATCGTCAGGCCACGAGCGGTACCCATCAGCGTGGCTGGCTTGGCCGGATCAGGCGAAACGCCCAAGGTGAAGGCCATCAAGGCCAGGATGACCGCAGCACTGACAGGATAGGAAATCGTGTCAGTCATCCAGACAATAACGGAAAAAACCAGGATCGCGAGCATCCGTTGTCCGGCGACCGGCAAACCCTGAGGGGTCGGCAGAAGCATGATGCCCAGCATGACTAGTAATCCAATAATAAGACCGTACTTTTTCCCGAAGGATTCGTTGGCTGCTGCAGCAGCCGGATTGGCGACGTTACTCATGGGAGCCCTCCTTAATTTTAATTTCACTTTTTATTCTATCAATTCGGAGAGGATTTGCACTCTTCTTGCGCCTGAGTGGATAAAATTGAGAGCTGAAGTGAGAAATATCTGTCTGAGATGTTGCCCTCTCTTGTGGGCGTATCCATTGACAAAACCCTGTGGCAGGACATACAATCAAAGTAAATCCGAGTAAATTAATGAGAATTGGTTTTGCACGAGGAGGAACTATCTGTGAACGCTCGAATTGAAGAATTGCTCAGCAAGGCAGAACGTGTGCATCGGCTATCAGCAGAGGAACTGGTGGTGTTGCTCACTGAACCTGATGCGGCTGCACCGCTCTATGCCGCTGCCGACAGGGTGAGGGGCAAATATGTGGGGCCCCAGGTGGAGCTGCGCGGCCTGATCGAATTCTCCAACATCTGCAAGCAAAATTGCCTGTATTGCGGTTTGCGCCGGGACAACCATCAGGTGCCCCGCTATCGCCTGGAAGCGAAAATGATAATTGATTTTGGCCGTCGGGCGGTCGAGTTGGGGTATAAAACGTTGGTGTTGCAGTCGGGAGAAGATGAATTTTTTGCACCCGAACGCTTGGGTCCGGTTTTGGCTGAGCTGAAAAAATTGGGAGTTGCATTGACTCTCAGTATCGGCGAAAAAACGCGGGAGGAATACGCTGCGCTTCGTGCTGCCGGCGCCGACCGTTATCTGTTGCGAATCGAGACGACTGACAAAGAGCTGTATGAGAAAATGGATCCGGGGATGAGCTGGGACAATCGGGTACGTTGTCTGCGTGATTTAAAGGAACTGGGATTCGAAGTGGGCACGGGGTCGTTGGTAGGATTGCCCGGACAGAGCGTAGAATCCTTGGCTCGGGATATCCTGTTTTTTCAGGAACTGGATGTGGATATGGTGGGAATCGGTCCTTTCATTCCCAACCCGGATACTCCGCTGGCCGAGGCTGCTGGAGGAACGTTCGATCTTGCCTGCCGGATGATGGCGCTGACGCGTCTGCTATTGCCGGACGCCAACATCCCCGCGACTACGGCGATGGAAACGCTGCAGCCGGAGGGACGGATGCTCGCGCTCAAGCGAGGGGCCAACGTGGTAATGCCTAACGTGACGGATACTGATTATCGCAAGATGTATATGCTGTATCCAGGGAAAATCTGCCTCAATGATGCTCCAGCTGATTGCAGAGGCTGTGTCACCGCCAAAATCGAGGGGATCGGACGAAGCATTTCAAAGGATCAGGGCTTCCGGAGAAAACGAAATCCGGCGGAATGAGCTGATTGGAGGGGTTGATATGTTTAAACAGATGCGAGCGGATATACGGGCGGTTTTCGACCGCGACCCGGCGGCAAGGACTACACTGGAAGTCGTTCTGTGTTATCCTGGGTTGCATGCAATCTGGGCTCATCGCATTTCACATTATCTTTTTCAGCACAATTTCAGGCTGCTGGCTCGATTAGTGTCTCATCTTGCACGATTTTTCACAGGGATCGAAATTCACCCCGGGGCAACGATCGGGCCAGGATTTTTCATTGATCACGGCATGGGAACTGTTATTGGCGAAACTGCTGAGATCGGCCGGAATGTAACCCTTTATCAGGGGGTGACATTAGGCGGAACTGGCAAGGAAAAAGGCAAACGCCACCCGACGATTGGTGATAATGTCGTTGTCGCTTCCGGGGCGAAAATACTGGGATCTTTTTCGGTGGGCAACGATTCCAAAATTGGCGCCGGCTCGGTGGTTCTTTCGGAAGTGCCGCCTCACTCAACAGTGGTTGGCATTCCGGGGCGCGTAGTGTATCGATTTGGTCAAAAAATGAACCCCTGTGATGATACAATGAATCCGGACGATCTGGCTCACAATAACCTGCCGGACCCGGTCGAAGAAATGTTGCGCTGCCTGCAACAGCACTTGAACCGTTTGGATGAGAAAATCAACCGTATTGAAGAAAACCAAAAGCCCGGCAGGAAAGCGTAAACGGCGCAGTCTATGGGATAGATTCACATTCATGGAACGCATTCACAATAAGATTCTTTCGTGCTATAATCAAAATACAGAGTATTCTGATTATGTTTGAAGGGGAGGTGCATTCATA
>CAXXIN010000018.1:0-458552 GCA_963665275.2 Negativicutes bacterium | reverse complement strand
CCGCAGTTGTTGCCAGGATTTGTCGCACGCCCAATTGTTTCAGCGCCCAGATATTGGCCCGGTAATTAATCAGATGAGGTGGAATCGAATGCTGCCGGCCGTGCCGCGGAATGAATACCACGGGACGCGCAGCCAGCAATCCGATTTGATAGGTTACGGATCCATAAGGAGTTTCAACGGTACTCGTCGAAACCTCGGCCAACATTCCGGGATCGTAGACCCCAGTTCCACCGATAACGGCAATATATGGAGTAATACTCAAGCGAGGACCCTCCTATCAGCTCTCTTTTTTGAACACGAGCTCAAGTAAATCAGGCATCGTTTCCAAAATATAATCCGGCTTGGCCGCCAATACTTCCGGCCAGTAAGCTTCACTCCAACGGACCGCTGCGGTTTTGACGCCAGCACCCTGTCCGCTCATAATATCATGCGCACTGTCACCGATCATAATACATTGGACTGCTGTCAGTCCGGTTTGACGGATAGCAGTTAAAACAGGTTCCGGCTCCGGTTTATGCCGCACGGATTCATCAACGCCAATAACTGCGGTGAAATACTGTTCGATATTGAACAACCGCAGCCCGCGACGGGCCATGGTGGAAGTCTTCGACGTAACAATGGCCAAAGTAATTCCGGCATCATGAAGAGTTTTCACCGTGTCATGAACTCCTTCGAATATGCCGGCCAGTTGATCATGATGGATGTTGTTGAAGCTGCGGTACGTAGCAATGACCGCATCTTCCTCTCCAGGCGCCATCACTTCCATGGCTGCCCGCAAAGGTTTCCCCATGTAAGGTTGAATGTCAGCAAGATTGATTTCACGTTGAAAATGCGTTTGAAATGCATGTTGAAAAGATTTGATGATCAACGGGGTTGTATCGAGCAACGTTCCGTCCAGATCAAAAAAAACGCCCTGGAAAATTGGTGATCTCATTAAAATATCCATCCTTTGATTAACGACTTTCGTTAGTTTGTTTCCTGCTATGGATTGATTCCCACTTCCGCAGGGAATCCAACAAAGTATAGTCCGTCAGGTCAAAATGTACAGGTGTTACGGAGATCTGGTTAGCGCGTATCGCAGCCACGTCAGTGTCGCTGGCATTCAGGGTCTCCATCGGCGTGCCGGCCATCCAATAGTAAGTTCGCCCACGGGGATCAATGCGCTTGTCAAAAGCATTCTCATACTCAATGGATCCCAGTTTGGTAATCGCTACCCCTTGAATTTCGGTTGCTGCAACCGGAGGGACATTGACGTTGAGCAGGCTGAACCGGGGGAAATCTTCGGCAATGATCTGTTGCACCAGCTGACGGCAAAATGCTGCAGCTGAGCAAAAGTCGGGATCTCCATCTGTGGCAAGTGAAATGGCGATAGCAGGAATACCATGCATTGCTCCTTCGACAGCAGCGCTTACCGTACCGGAATACAACACGTCAGTCCCCAGATTGGGGCCATGATTGATTCCAGATACGACCAGATCCGGTTTTTCAACCATCAACGTATCGAGGGCTATTTTTACGCTGTCAGCCGGTGTCCCGCCAATCCGCCAACCGGTAACACGTGCATCATCAAAATCATGCACATTGACCCAGATCGGATGATAAACGGTTATGGAATGACCTGTTGCACTCTGCTGTTGGGCTGGCGCCGCTACGACAACATCTGCGATGTCTTTCAAGGTATCCCATAGCGCCTGGATGCCAGGAGCCCTGATTCCATCGTCATTGGTCAATAAAATCCGCACTATTCGTACCTGCTTTCGTTAACAGCTGCTATAACTGTCCCAATATTTTATGAGTCTGAGGGATGACCCGCACCGTCTGAAGCCTTTGCATCGCCAGTTCCTGAGCGCGCAGAACGGCGCCTGAGTCGATCGCGGCAATTCCATTCACCGGCGTAACCGGCTGCAGAATCAGCGGAATTGAAGCGTCGATTTCCGCGATCAGGGATATCGCCTGTTCCAATTCAGGTTGCGTTGTTTCGCCGCTGAGTACAATTTTTACGAAGACTTCCCGTTGTTTGGCAATGCGCAGAAAATCCGCATGTTCACGCCAGTAGGAATTCCCATACACTGCGCTGGGCAGTTTGAAATCCATCGAAACAATATCAACATCACGAATGACCCGCGCCAGTGCTTCCGGCAGAGTTCCGTTCGTTTCGAGGTAAATTTTCGCGCCAGTCTGACGCAGGGCTGCAATAGCGGATATTGCCTCTGGCTGCAGCAGAGGCTCTCCACCCGTCAGACTGACTGAATGATGGGGGCTGCGGTAAAGGCGTTCAATGGCTGAAACCAGCTCGGTCATCGGAACCGGATTGGTTAGATTTACGAAGATTCGGCCAGCAGCTGCTGTCTCGATACGGGCAGTGTCGGGTACAGCGAAAGAATCTCGAGTATCACAATACTGGCAGGAAATATTGCAGCCGGCCAAGCGAACAAACACTTGCCGGCATCCTACGAATAATCCTTCCCCTTGTATGGACGAAAAAATTTCGACCAGTTTCACGGTCGATAGCGGGCTTTTCATAGCGCTCATTCGCCCGGAATATAGGACGCGCAGGAACGTGGCGATTCCCAAACCCTGACTGCATAGATCGTAACCCCGTCTTTGAAGGCCGAATGCCCGACGAGAGTTTCGTAAATATATTTTGCGATGTGTTCCGCTGTAGGCGGGACCTTCGTGAAAGGCTCCGTTTCATTCAGGTAATAATGATCCAATGTCGCCAGAACTTCAGATACATGGGCTTTGAGAATCTTGAAATCAATGAGCAGTCCGGACGAATCAAGCTCCGTACCACGAACAGAGACCTCGACCCGCCAATTGTGTCCATGCAGTCTGCAGCATTTTCCCGCATATTCAGGCAAGCGGTGCGCCGCTTCGAATTCTTCAATAATGGTTAATTCAAACACTATACTCTCCTCTTCGTGCTGACATGCAAAAAGTGAGCCATCAACTCACCTTCATTTTGCGACCTGCTTGCTCAGCATATCATCTTTTGGAAAGGTCCCCATGACTTCATGGTAGCTCAAACTACGCGAATGTGTCGTATGGCTCCAGTTTTTGTCATGGCGTTGGAGGTAACCGATAAAGGTAACAGGAACCCAACTGTAAATGAAAACTGGATACAACAGCATATAGAACCAGGATTTTAGCGGGGCTTTAATCTTTGTCAAAACGATGAGCGGGAAAATATATTGCCCGATCGCTACTACCGCCCATACTTCCCCAGGTAAAATCGTGTAGAGTATATTGGTGTAAAACGGTACCTGCTGGTGAATCATGCTCAACACGACGAACATAGTCGAAAGAATAAGAAAATGTGGTTGTAATAGATGCAAGATTCCATCCAGCAAACGAATGTCCCGCCGACGAATACCTTCAACAAAAAAGCGAGGGATGAAACGCGCTGCGACATCGAAGTGACCCTGCGCCCAGCGCTTCCGTTGATTCCAGGACTGCATGAAGGTCAATGGTTTTTCATCATAGACAATCGCATCGTGCGCCCATGAGGTAGGTATCCCCTCCATCAGGCACTTCATGGTGAATTCCAGATCTTCGGTCAAACAGGTGGCGCCCCATCCATGGCGCTTCAGCAAATCGGTGGAAATCACCATGCCGGTGCCCCCCAGACAACTGCTCAGTCCAATATTGTATTTGGCCAAATGCCAGATGTGGTCGACAACCCAGAAACAAATGGCGAAAGTTCCCGCAACCCAAGTGTCGGTCGGATTTTTTGCGTCGAGATACCCCTGAATTACTGACTCACCTTTCAACAAGTGGTGATTCATGACACGCAAAAACTGTGGATCAACTAGGTTATCGGCGTCAAAAACAGCAACCGCGTCATATTGGCGAGGCAGTGCAAATAATTTTTCAAAGCCCCATTCCATTGCGAACCCTTTGCCGCGGTTTTCGGGATCAAATCTTTCCAGCACTTTTGCGCCGGCTTTCTGGGCAACGAGTGCGGTTTTGTCGGAACAATTGTCGGCGATCACAAAGACATCAAACAACTCTGGGGGATAATCCATAATATGAAAATTGTCGATCAGCTGCCCAATAACATTTTCCTCATTGTGGGCTGCCACAAGGACCGCAAAGGTTTTTTCGGGAGGAGATACAATCTTTTTTGGTAAACGGAATAGGCCAAAAAAAGCCAGCACAAAATAATAGAGGGTAAAAAATACAACAATCAATTGTACAGGTATCATTATAATATCAAACGGAAAATTCATTAGTTCTTCCTTTCTGATTCATGCCCTATTTTGACGTAAACAAGCTGTTGATCAGGCCGAAGAGCATGAACGCAAAAAACGGTGCGAACAGCCAACTGTCCGGGCGAAAATACAACAGGGTTCCGACGATCACAATTGTCAAAATAACCGGTGCAGGTTTGATTTTTTCACCATGTCCCTTGAAATCGGGGTATTTGACTGAACTTACCATCAGATAGCCGACGACCGCCACAAACAGGGGGAAAAACCAGCCCGGAGCACGGTACTGCATCATGACGAACGTTGCAACCACCGCTCCCCCTGCAGGACTTGGGAGCCCCATAAAATAGCCCTTTACGTTGGAAACATTGACATTGAAGCGAGCGAGGCGAAAAGCAACGCAACAGGCAAAAAAAGCCGCTACACAGGCGCCGATCCAGCCGAAATCCTTCAACATGAACACATAAGCCATAACCGCCGGCGCGACACCGAAGGACCCCTGGTCACACAAAGAATCCAGTTCCTTGCCAAATTCTCCGCTAATGCCGAAATATCGGGCAACCCGACCGTCCAGACTGTCAGCAATCAGAGCGGCCACCACAAAATAAGCTGCAAGGGTAAAATCACCCTGAATAACAGTTAAGATGGCGAATACGCCAAAAACCAGATTGAGGGATGTAAGAGCATTGGGAATCCAGGTTTTCATCACGAGGGGATCCTCCCTATTACGGTTAAGCCTGCACGGACGCGCTGGCCTTTGCGCACAAGAATTTCAACATTGCGCGGTGCGATCATTTCGGTGCATGAGCCAAACTTTATCATTCCATATAATTGACCTTGCGAAAGGTCCGTTCCCAAGGTAACCCAAGAGACAATCCTTCTGGCTAGAATTCCGGCGATTTGAGTCACCAACACCCGGCAATGCGGAGATTCGATACCAATGGCGTGACGCTCATTTTCCCAGGCAGCAACCGCTTTGTATGCCGGACGAAAGCGCCCGCAAACATACTGCTGAAACTTAATCGTTCCTTCCATTGGGCTTCGGTTGACATGGACGTCAAACGGTGACAGAAAAATAGTCACTTTAATTCCGGCCTCGCCCAGATAGTCATCATCCTGAACTTCCACAATACTCATGACTTTTCCATCGGCCGGCGATAATAGATGCAACGGGTTATAGATAATTTTGCGAGGTGGATTGCGGAAAAAGTAAAGAAAAAAACAACAGACGATTGCAGGCAATATTGCCCAATAAACATTTACAACTACAGCTACCAAGGCCGTGATGCAAATCGTGATGCCGATAAAAGGCAAGCCTTCTTTCACTATCGGGAAAGCCGTCATCTATTCGCCCCCAACCTTCATTTATCTGCCAAGCAACAGAATAAAAGCAAGTGTGCCCACTTGCTCCTATCTGATTCATGTTAATTATAACCTATTTCTCAGCGCGTTGTCCATGCGCTCAGGAGAACTCGCAGTACGAATTTCGGGAGTGCCAGCATTCGGACCAGACGACTGGGTTGACGCATCAATCGATAGGACCATTCCAACCCAGACTTTTGCATCCAGAGAGGGGCCCTTTTTACTTTGCCGGCCATGACGTCAAGCGTGCCCCCCACTCCTATCGAAACCGGAACCTGCAAGCGCATTAGATTGCGTGCAAGCCATTTTTCCTGTTTGGGAATACCGAGTGCACAGAGGAGGATGTCCGGATGGGATTCACGAATGGCCTCAACGATATTCGAGTCTTCCGACGGAAAAAAACCGTCCTGGATTCCGGCCGTAACAAATCCCGGATACAGCTGCGAAGCACGCCGTGCAGCCAATTCTGCAATACCTGGGGCTGCCCCCAGCCAATAAACTCTATAATTCTCTGTCGCCGCCCGCCGTAAAAATTCCTGGGTCAAATCGTATCCAGCAACTCGTTCCGGGACCCCGGGCCCCAGACGACTTGCTGCCCATACCACCCCTGCGCCATCCGCCAGCACTAGGTCCGCCGCATTTAAAATTGAACAAAGTTCCGGGTCCTCTTGGGCGATCATAACCATCTCGGCATTCGCTGTTGCAACCATGCGCGGCTGTCTCGCCCGAACAAATGAGTCGAGAAGATCCAGTGCGCCTTGCATGGTAATGCTGTCAATATTAACGCCCAAAACCGGGATCCGATTACGTTTCACGATAGCCATATGAGATTACAGGCTATAGTTGGGTGATTCTTTGGTGATGGTAATATCATGCGGGTGACTTTCCTTGAGACCGGCCGAAGTGATACGGATGAAGCGTGTATTGTTTATCAGTTCTTCGATGTTTTTCACGCCGCAATACCCCATACCGGCACGCAAACCACCCAACAATTGAAAAATAGTGTCGGCGACCGAGCCTTTAAATGGCACCCGGCCTTCAATTCCTTCCGGCACAAGTTTGTCGGCGTTTTCTTGAAAATAGCGGTCTTTGCTGCCGTCCGCCATCGCGCTCAAGGAGCCCATTCCACGATACTCCTTGAAACTGCGGCCCTGGTAAATTACGGTCTCGCCCGGACTTTCCTCCGTGCCGGCAAGGATACTGCCGATCATCACGACATTGCCGCCGGCAGCGATGGCTTTGGTGATGTCCCCGGAGTATTTGATTCCGCCGTCAGCAATAACCGGAACACCATAGGGCTTAGCCGCCTGCGCGCAGTTGTAAATGGCAGTGATCTGTGGAACTCCAATGCCCGCAATGACGCGCGTAGTGCAGATCGAACCGGGTCCCATCCCGACTTTGACGGCGTCAACTCCTGCTTCGATCAGGGCAACAGTAGCCTTGGCTGTGGCAATATTGCCTGCAATCAACTCAAGGTTGGGGTAGGTGCTCTTGATTTTTCGAATGGCTTCCAACACACCCTTGGAATGTCCATGGGCGGTATCGACAACAACAATATCGACTTTGGCAGCAACCAGCGCTGCCAGACGGTCCATCAGGTCTACGCCGACTCCCACAGCGGCAGCTGCGAGAAGGCGCCCCTTACCGTCCTTGGCGGAGTTTGGATATTTTTGGGCCTTTTCGATGTCTTTTATCGTGATGAGGCCTTTCAAATTTCCTTCGGCATCAGTCAACGGCAATTTTTCAATTCGATGCTTGCCGAGTATTTTCTTTGCATCTTCCAGCGATGTTCCAACCGGCGCCGTTATGAGATGCTCCTGTGTCATGCAGTCGCTGATACGCTGACTGAGGTCGGTTTCGAATCTAAGGTCGCGGTTGGTAATGATGCCTACCAATTTGCCATGCTCGGTGATGGGAACGCCAGATATTCGGTAGCGTTCCATCAAATTGTGCGCATCCTGCAAAATGTTCTGAGGCCCCAGAAAAATCGGATCAACAATGATCCCATGCTCTGAACGTTTGACTTTATCAACTTCCTCAGCCTGACGTGAAATTGACATATTCTTGTGAATGATTCCGATTCCGCCCTCGCGAGCCATGGCGATCGCCATTCGGGCTTCTGTGACGGTATCCATGCCAGAGCTGATAATCGGGATGTTCAGCTTGATATTGCGCGTCAAATTAGTGGAAGTTTCCACATCTTTGGGCAAAACGTCCGATTGATCGGGCAAAAGCAGCACATCATCGAACGTGAGCGCTTCAGGACCAAATTTCTCATCTATCATGAGGCAACCCCCTTCCAATTATTTTAAATAGTATATCATACCCTATTTCAGGTATCCATAGTACACCCCATATTCTGCGTCAGGGTTTCCGTTCGTAACACAAACTTAACCTGCTGCGCAAGGGTTTGAGCAAAATTTGTCGAACAAATATTATATGACGAGGGGAGGTTGACAATTTGCCCAAAAAAAATTCGCCCCGCCTGTTTTCCATCATACACATCGGTTCCGAGCAGGTCACGCTACAAATCAGTGAATTCTCGGATTTTTCCGATCTACGTGTCATAGAAAAAACTTCAAAGGAAGTATTTCTTGGCGAAGAAACTTTCAAGACAGGCCGCATCAGCTTTACAACTTCTGGGCAGCTGTGTTCTCTGCTAAAGGGGTATAAGCGTCTTCTCAATGATTACGGCGTCAAAGAGTATCGAGTCATCGCCACTACGGCACTCCGGGAGGCGGAAAATCAGCATTATATCGTCGACCAGGTTCGGATTCGAACGGGGTTTGATCTGGAAGTCGTTGATATGCTGCAGGAAATTTTCTTCAAATATGCGGCCCTGTACCATATTATTCGTAAGCACGCAATCGAGAAACCAGAGGAAGCTCTCTTGTTTGTCGACATCTCCTCCGGTGGACTGGGCTTTACTTTACTTAAAAACGGAATCATTCACTATCAACAAAACATCCATATCGGTGCAGTACGAATCAAAGAAAGTTTTGATAAAAACCAACGGGAATCCATTCATTTTCACCAGGCGCTATCTGAATACATATATAGTGCCATCGAGCCGGTCCGGACGGAATTGGCGCAACATACTATTAACTATATCGTCACCTCTGGTAATGAAAACCATCTGCTGCTGCAAATGCTTGGCCACGCAATGCCTGATCCCATAGCGTTGGTCGGTCGGGATGAATTTCTGTCTTTATACGAAACAGTTCGTACGTTGAACCTGCCCCAGTTGATGAAAACCTTCCACCTCGGTGAAAACAAAGCTGAGATGGCTCTTCCCACGATTGTTCTTTACAATCAGATCCTAGCTCTTACCAATGCCCCAGAAATTATTTTTCCTGACGCCCAATTGGTCGATGGAGTAACGTTGTTGCATGCGGCGGAAAAAGTGGAAGATCCTTTTGTCTCTATATTGGAGCAGCAAGTACTTTCTCTCGCCCGCAATATCGGCGCCAAATATAAGTATGGAGTAGCCCACTCTCTGGCTGTTGAAGTCATTTCACTGAAAATTTTTGATGCAATGAATTCCCTGCATGGGTTACCACGGCGAGACCGGTTCATTCTCCAGGTTTCAGCTATTCTGCATGACATCGGTAAATTTGTCAATTTGCGGCGTCACTATTTTTTTTCCTACAGGCTCATTTTTTCCTCGGATATTATCGGTTTCACCGAACGAGAAAAAGAAGTGATCGCCAATATTGCCCATTACCACTCCAAAGGAACTCCCTCCGATCTAGACGGCAACTTTTCCCGTCTGGATAGACTTGAACGGGTTAAGGTTGCCAAATTGGCATCTATGATTCGAATCGCCGACTCCATCGATAGAAGCCATCGACAAAAAGCAACCTCGTGCGAGGTTCGTCTGCATGGCGACAATCTTGAAATCACAGTATCACCGCGCGAGGATTTTTCCCTTGAGCAATGGACGTTTGATGACAAAGCGGATTTTTTCGAACATGTGCATGGGGTGCGACCCATACTTATTATTCAGGCAGGAGGCGCTCATGGAATTTGACAAACCAGAATATTATCTGAATCGCGAACTTAGCTGGCTGAAGTTCAATGAACGGGTGCTGGGAGAAGCGGCTGTCGCTGACAATCCCCTACTCGAGCGTCTCAAATTTATCGCTATCTCCAGTTCTAATCTTGACGAATTTTTCATGGTGCGCGTTGGAACTCTGAAGAACCAGCAAGATGAAGCCCGAGAGTGGGTTGACGCTGCAGGAATGTCCCCTGCCCAGCAGCTGGAATCGATATCCAAAGCAGTACACCAATTGGTAAAAAAGCAATACAGCATGCTCAAGGAGATATTGGAAGAACTTGAACGTGAACATCTTTTTTTCGTGCGCCCGGAAAAACTGTCGAATTTTAATCAGGAGTGGATTCGCAAGTATTTTGAAAACACCATTTCCCCCGTATTAACCCCCCTGGCTGTTGATGCAAGTCATCCCTTTCCGTTTCTAGCCAATCGCAGTTTGAACCTCGGCGTAACGCTGGTGGGAAAATCTGACGAGAATAGCATTGCGGTCGTGCAGGTACCCGGTGTGCTGCATCGGATCATAGAGCTTCCGGCCGAAAAACACAGGCGCTGTTTCGTCTTTTTGGAAGATGTGATTCGTCTGCATTGCCGCCAGCTTTTTCATGGGTATCGGATTAAGAATATCACACCGTTTCGAATTACACGTAATGCTGATTTCCTTATTGATGAAGAAGATGCCGATGATCTTCTGTTGGAAGTGGAACGATCATTGCGTCAACGCAAGCGGGGTCGGGCAGTCCGTCTCGAAATCGGCAAATCCGATAATAAGACTCTCAAAAAATTTTTACTCGATGAATTACGCATAGTGGAAGATGACCTATTTGAGTTCGGAGGACCTTTAGACCTCTCGTGTCTGAATAAATTCGCCGATATCTCCGGATTGGATTCATTGCGGCAACTCCCCCATCAGCCGCAGCGCCCTTTGGATTTATTGCATCATGAGAATATGTTTGACGCCATACGAGAACAGGATGTCTTACTCCATCATCCCTACGAATCTTTTCGTCCGGTGATTGATTTTGTTCGGCAAGCAGCCGATGACCCGAATGTTCTGGCAATTAAGCAGACGTTATACCGTGTAAGCGGCAATTCCCCTATTGTTCGGGCGCTTGCCCAGGCGGCTGAAAATGGAAAACAAGTGACGGTTGTGGTTGAAATCATGGCGCGATTTGATGAGGAGAACAATATCTTGTGGGCCAGACGCTTGGAAGAAGCCGGGTGTCATGTAATCTACGGGCTAGTGGGATTAAAAACACATGCCAAGATGTGCCTCGTAGTGCGAAGGGAAGGAGGCGGCATTCGCCGCTACGTTCACATGGGCACCGGTAACTATAACGATACAACCGCCCGAATTTATACCGATCTGGGCCTTTTTACCGCCAATGATCAGTTCGGTGTTGATGCGTCAGGTTTTTTCAACGTTCTTACCGGTTACTCTGATCCGCCGGTCTGGAACAAAATTGCGGTAGCTCCGCTGGGCCTGCGTGACAGGATCGTCGAGCTGATCGACCAGGAAATCCTATTCGCGCGTGCGGGGAAACCGGCACGAATCATTGCCAAAATGAATTCCCTTGTTGACAAAGATATCGTGCAGCAACTGTATGAGGCCTCCGCGGCGGGAGTAACCATTGATTTGATTGTGCGAGGAATTTGCGTCCTCCGCCCGGGCGTTCCCGGAGTCAGCTCAAATATTAAAGTTCGTAGTATCGTGGGGCGCTTCTTGGAACACAGTCGCGTCTTCTATTTCAACGGCGGCGGAGAGGAAAAGTGCTATTTGTCCAGTGCTGATTGGATGCCGCGAAATTTGAACAGCCGGGTGGAACTCTTTTTTCCGGTGGAAATGGAATATCATCGAAACCGTATCCTGGAAATTCTTGAATTGTTGATGTCGGACAATCAAAAATCACATGAAATGAAATCGAACGGTACCTACCGGCGCCGTAAAGCCGGTGCAAAACCCAAAATTAACGCCCAGGATGAAATGGTGCGTCGCGCACGCGAAAATGCAGCTGCAGCCGAGTTGCCCACCTGGCAGCTTCAGCCTCTTGTACAGCCGATAAATGACGATAATGGAGGGCAATCTGATGGAGCTGGTATTAATGCGTCATGGAAAAGCAGAAACCCGATCTGACGCAAAATCGGATTTTGAACGCGAACTCACTTCCGTTGGACGAAAAAAAGTGAAACAGGCAGCGCGTGGATTGACGAATTGCCTGTTTCATGGTCGTGATGTTTTAATTTGGACCAGCCCGGCAGTCCGAACTCAGCAGACTGCTGAAATTTTGCGTTCAGCTATCGGAAAAAAAGCCAAAGTTCAGGTTATGGATGCTATTGCTGAGGGAATCTTGACCGATTTGCAAATGGAATGGCGAAAACTTCCCTCGCTGGACTTACTGGTCATTGTTGGACATGAACCCATGATGAGTGACTGGACTGAAAAAATGAGCGATGCCTCCCTGGTTTTTCATCCTGCCAGCGCAGCCTCCATTCTGTTCGAAAATACCGAGCAGCTGACAGGATCACTTGCCTGGTTCATGCGCGCTGGGGTGATGGCCCGACTTTGTCCTTCTGTTTGTTCGCAGCGCCGTCAACGTGCCTAAACGGAGCTTTGCCGCCCGGCGAAACGATTCAGTCACCTTTGGCAAATTGATTAAATACTCCGTGGTGTCGCGGTTGCACCAACTTATGAACAATTCTTTTTCCAGGGATAGCTTTTGGTCGATATTGCTTGCATCGAATTTCTCCAGCAACCATTTTATTTGATAATTGTCATGGACTTTACCCAGGTAAGATTGCGTCTTTTTCAGAGCACCGGTGAATTCCTCATCACGTAAACGTACAACCCTATTGAGGGTCTCCTGTACGTATCGTAATTGTTTGATGCGAATCCGGAGACGATGAATCGTTTTAATTTCAGACGTACATTCCACTGCGCGAATATCTTCGCGCAGTTCTTTTATTGCCTCCAATAACATTTTTAACAGCTGACTATCAGACGGCTGCTCCTCTTCTTCGTTGGCTAGTTGTTCATTTTCCTGATAAAGCCAGCTCTGCAGTTGCGAAAATTTGTTTCGTCAGTTCCCCCCTGCTCGATTCGATGCACGACCTCTTCCATCAGGAAAGATCTTCTCTCCCTTTCAGGGTGTCCAGCCAATACTCTGATGAAGAAAAGACCGGGTTAAAATGAACAGAAAAATTTATTCCAGGCAGCTACAAGAATATCAATATCCCGAATACTTCCAAGCAGTGTTCCCCCACTGCCGCATTTTTGTTCATAATGAAGTTGCCGTTCCTCCTTTGCGAGAGTCGGCTGAAGAAATTTCAAGAGAGAACGCAGGCTGCGGATTTGGATTCGGAGTTCGCGCACGCTTTCAGAGGCGGCCTGTTCGGTCAATAGGCGCTTCTGACTGGCAAAAATACTACCGATAGAATAGTTCGACAAGGCGATTGTCGTTGGTTTGGGTATTTCTTTTTGTTGGTTGTCCGGAAAAAAGCTCGGGATGCCCGGCGAATTGCTGCGCAAAAGTTCCAGACCACGCGCAAACTTGCTCTTTGCCTCAGGCAACAGATGCCACTGACCGGCGATCCAGCCCGCCAACTGAAGCAGATCACTAATTGTGCCGGATTTTAATTCCAGCTCCAATTCGCTGATGGGGGTTCCTTCCATGCCGCTCCAGATCGTTCCGCGATCCATCGCCATTTCGATCTGAGAGCCATTTGGCGTCAAAAGCATCGTAACTGTCCTCATAAAGCGCGTGGAAAAAAGCAATTGGAAGCGTTCTTGGCCCACGGCCATTAGAAGCCGGTCGCCTATATAAGTCCCAATAAATGGTTTAAGGGAAGGTTCCGGCCCTTCAACAGGCTCGTTCCATTCTTCTCGGTTCGAGAAACCTCCACCGCTTTCAATATCAATTTTGACGGTAGCAATCCACTGTTCACCTTCATGACGGACTCGATAAGCGATACCGTTCTGTTGCAGTGCAAAACCAGGTGTATCGTAATAGAGCGCTTCGAAAGACTGAGTAACCGATCCGGTTCCCATTTTCATGGCACAAATTTCAGGATGGGCCACAATAAGATCAAAAAGACGTGAATCAGCTACCGCCAGCTTTACTTCCATTTCCGAACCGTCGGACATCGCCGTACCTCCTGAAATATACGGGGGACCTGAACGGCCCCCCGATAAACTAACCTTATTCTTTGGCGAGCATTCCCGGCGGAAAGCCCACAGCATTCCAGACCTGATTAGCCACAACCCTCTCTATGCCATCGAAACGACGGCGGAGCATCAATTTCATTTCCGCAATAGAACTTAACAACAAACGCTGCGGAGCTTGTTCAATATTTTTGGCCGTCTGCAGATAAAATTGCGCCGTTTTTGTCCAGCATCGCATGTACTGAGCAAAGTACCATATAATCTGCAGCAGATGGCAACGAGGCTGGTTGGAATTGATTGCTCAGAGAGTTCCACAATTCGTCATTGCCAACCATTCGAACGGGATCGATTGTGGGCAGGCCCACTCCGCTTTCCAGCGATTGAAACTGTAGCAAAATTTGCTCAAACTCATGTTGAAACAAGATCAATTGCGCCAAAACCGACTGTAACTCAGGCGAGCAATTTCCCTGCAGATTTTTAAGATTGTCATCGATGGATTTTTCCATCGACATCGCAAAAAGCAAGGCGTTCACACTTAGCTATCCGACCTCAGTTTTCCACCCTTACCCAGGTTGGTAGTCGGCATGTCGCGAATGATGATGGTAACGGCATCTGCAGGACAGTTGGCCGTTTTCAGTGATTGCATCAGTTATCTTAGCTACCATAGCTCTTCTTTTGTTCCAGGGATCTTCCTTCCAGCATGTCAATTTGTACGATAGGCATTTTCTTCTCTCCTTTATATTTGAAATATTACTGTTGTGGTTTCTTCAGTTAATATTCTGCATTGTTTTCTCTATCCCTTCATCCCACGAACAGGATGCCGAAAAACCTTTCATATTTTTCCTTTAATAAGTTGGTAATTCTCCCCTGAGCACTCTGGATTTTGCATTATTTCAAGGCCGGCTTTGCGAGCGTCTTCCAGAACATTCAGGTCATCGGCCAGGCTGGCCATTTTCATTTCTGGCAGTCCATGCTGGCGATAGCCCAGAAATTGCCCCGGTCCACGAATTGCCAAGTCCTTTTCAGCTACCACAAAACCATCACTGGTATCAACGAGTATCTTCAACCTTTCCGGAGTTGGCCCAGCCTGTTCATTGTGGAGCAAAACACAGTAAGATCGGTCCGCGCCCCTTCCCACTCGTCCACGCAGCTGATGCAGTTGAGCCAGTCCAAAGCGTGCGGCATCTTCAACAATCATCATGGAGGCGCGGGGGACATTTATTCCAACTTCAATGACGGTTGTTGAAATCAATACGGCGATTTTTCCGGCCACGAAATCCCGCATCACGGATTCCTTTTCACTGGCATTCATTCTTCCATGCAATAGTCCGCACGAGACCTCGCGAAGCACAGTTGTCGTCATTTCGCCAAAAACCGTCGTCGCCGACTGTGCTTCCAATTTTTCCGAATCTTCCACTAACGGGCAGACAACATACCCTTGCCGACCAGCTCTTATTTCTGACACAAGAAACTGGTAAACTTTTTCTCGCGCTGCATTTCCAGAACGGATGGCAGTCATGATCGGTTTTCGTCCCGGCGGCAACTGACGAATCACGGAAACATCCATATCGCCATATATTGTCAAAGCCATGGTTCTTGGAATCGGCGTGGCAGACATCACCAACGTATGAGGAACTTCTCCTTTTTGCTGCAGCGTGGCCCTTTGACCCACGCCAAACCGGTGCTGTTCGTCTGTAACCGAAAGCCCTAGCTGGCGAAACACAACATCGGGTTGCAAAAGAGCATGAGTTCCAATTAAAAGGTCCAGTTCACCAGCTTGCAAGTCTTGCAGGATTTGCTTTCGAGCATTTCCTTTCACCCGTCCCGGTCAATATCGCTGTCCGAATTCCCAAACCGGCAAACAATTCTGAGCAAGTTTGAAAATGTTGCTCGGCCAATATTTCGGTTGGCGCCATCAATACTCCCTGCAATCCGTTCGCAATCGTTTTTACCAGCGCCAGTAAAGCGACAGCTGTCTTACCAGAACCGACATCACCCTGCAAGAGGCGGTGCATGGGCCGGTCAGACTCCATATCCATGCGAATTTCTTCGTAGGCAGTCCGCTGGTCGTCAGTAAGCTGAAAAGGAAAGAGTTTTTTGAGCTGGCATGTTTTTTCTCCATCAGGCTGGTGCGCGATACTACGCCTGTCATCTACTCTTTGACTGCGAATATACGCCAACGCACACTGTAAATAAAATAATTCTTCGAAAACGATCCTGCGTTTAGCGCGCTGCATCGATTCCCAATCCGTAGGAAAGTGAATTTCGTGAAGCGCACTGGTTCGGTCCATGAGATGATGAGTTTGTAATATGCTGCACGGAATAGTATCCGGCAGAACTTGCTGCGCAGACAAAGCTGCAGCCATCAATTTTCGCAAAGCTCTTGCGCCCAGACCCTGCGTCAAGGGGTAAATAGGGACAATTCTGGCTGAGTTCAACGATTCTGCCTGGGTTGCTGTTTCCACTTCCGGCGCTTCGATCTGCAAGGTGTCGCGGAATCGGTTAACCCGCCCATACACTGTCACTTCAGTAGCCGGTTTCCACGCCGTCGCCCGGTAAGGTTGATTGAACCATACCAGCAAAGCCTGTCCGGTATCATCGCGAACAGACACGCGGGCGATAGATTTTCCCTTAACATGGTGAAGTTCCCCTCGCATGATCGTGGCAGTAAACGTCGCGAACTCTCCATGTTGCAATTCAACGATGTTTTTACGCTGTGTGCGGTCTTCATAGCGCAGAGGAAAATGTTCGAGCAATTCGCTGATCGTATGAATGCCCATGCGTCCCAGTCTGTCGGCAGTTGAAGCACCTACGCCCTTCAGCGCCTCAATGGATTGATCACTCATTTAGCTTACTCCTATTGTATTGATCTCTGCGCCATGAAGACCTTCTGCCCCAAACGACCGTGTCGGGCAGCATTAGGCGAGTTGGCGCTAGTTATGAGCTGTGTTATGAACAAGGATCCAGCCGCAGACAAAAAATGCGGTGGAGTGCAGCCTCCGAAAAATAAATCAGATGCGGATTTCCATGAAACTTTCCTGCGTCCTATAGATAAAAGAAAAGATTTGATTGTTAGTATTCATATTACATATATCTAATAGGGTTGTACACAATAAAGCGAGATTTTTTTGATTGCGAAGGTATCCTGTTAATGAGATACTATGAATACTCTTCGATGCGTCGGCCCAAACAATAAAAATCAATTTGAATGAACAAAAATCAGTCGCCTAAGGAACCTCGCAAACAGATAAATTCACTAAGCAAGGCAAAATGCCTTGCTTTTTCCATTCTGCTTATGTTAAAATTACTTCGTTGTTCAGCGTTAATTCGTATTAACCCTCAGGATTGAAGGAGGTGTATTTGATGGCCAATCTGTGTGAAGTCTGCGGCAAAGGTGAACGCAGTGGATTCAATGTCAGCCATTCCCACCTTAAAACCAAACGGACCTGGAAACCGAATATCCAGCGCGTCCGGGCTTTGGTAAAAGGTGAAGTTACTCGTTTGAATGTTTGTACCCGTTGCCTCCGTTCAGGGAAAGTTGCCCGTCCGTAACAATTAATGCTCCATTTTTTTCATAGTTGTTATAAAAAGAGGTTGTGTGAAATTTCGGTTTTCAACACAACCTCTTTTTTCTCTTATCTGAAAATATAACGGTATCCTATTAAGCGTTGCGCGTCCTGGAGTGATTTACAATTTCACACAATTCCTCTTCGTTGAATTGATAAAGTTCATTACAGAAATTACAGCGCACTTCACCCTGTCCTTCGGCCATCATCGCCGTCAACTCATCAATGCCTAAACTTGACAGCATATCCCAAACACGTTCCCGACTGCATGTACAGCAGAAAGAAATCGGTTCCGCTTCATACAGGGTATCCTCCGACAAACCCGCCAACAGCAGCCTGGCAATCCCTGCTGCGGTCACGCCCTCCATCGCCAGTTGAGACGGCGATGAAACAAGAAATAAATTTTGTTCAATAGCGTTAAGCACTTCATCCGTTGCATCAGGCATTGCCTGTACAAGGAACCCGGCTGCGCCAGCAACCCGGCCATCCGTGTCTACCAAAACCCCAAGTCCGACGGTTGATGGAATTTGTTCGGATTCCAGTAGGTAACGGGTTATGTCTTCAGCGATTTCACCAGAAACCAACTCTACAGTGCCCGTGAAAACCTCCCGTTGCGGGTTGAAACGGGTCACGTGCAGCATCCCCCGCCCTACTCCAGCGCCCACGGCTAGCTTCCCATTCACGGAAGGCAAATCAACGTCAGGGTTGTGCACATATCCGCGCACACAGTGACGTGTCGGCGTATCGGCGACAATGCTGCCAAGGGGGCCATCACCGGCCACGCGTACGGTGATGCACTCATCCCCCTTAATGGTCTCAGACAATAGCAGTGCAGCAGTCATTGTCCGTCCTAGAGCCGCAGTGGCGAGGGGGCTGCAGTTATGCCGCCTTCTCGCCTCCTCCGTTAACGCTGTCGTTATGGCAGCCACGATTCGGACGCCGGGCGCGATGGCCCGGATAATCTGATCAGACATGCGCCGGTCCCCAGGTTTTGAATAAATTGGCCATTTCAATCGCAGTCATTGCCGCATCAAAGCCTTTATTACCAGCCTTGGTTCCTGCACGTTCAATCGCCTGTTCGATATTTTCCGTAGTCAGAACGCCGAATACTGTCGGTACGCCGGTCTCCAGACCCACATGAGCCACGCCTTTGGTTACTTCACCCGCAACATAATCGAAATGCGGTGTGCTGCCGCGGATTACGGCGCCCAGACAAATGACTGCGTCATAATTGTGAGTATTCGCCATTTTTTGCGCAGCCAGAGGAATTTCAAAAGCTCCCGGTACCCAGGCCAGTGTAATATTTTCTTCGGTGGCGCCGTGTCGTGTCAAGGCATCCACAGCACCGGACACCAGCTTGTTTGTAATGAATTCATTGAACCGGGCCGCGACGATGCCGATGCGCAGCCCCTCCGCTGTAAATTTTCCTTCAATAACCTTAATACTCATTTTGCTTCCCCCTCTTCCGATTTCAACAAGTGTCCCATTTTTGATTTCTTAACCGACAGATACTTGACATTGAAAGCGTTCGCCTTTATTTCAACAGGGACTCGCTCTATGATTGTCAGTCCATATCCTTCAAGCCCAGCCCTTTTTTCCGGATTATTGGTCAGCAGGCGAATGCTGGTAAGACCAAGATCAGATAGAATCTGGGCCCCGATCCCATAATCCCGCATATCAGGGGCGAACCCCAGCAATACATTGGCTTCAACGGTGTCTTTCCCCTGATCCTGCAGCGCGTATGCCCTGATTTTATTGGCAAGGCCGATGCCCCGCCCTTCCTGACGCATATACAAGAGAACGCCAGCGCCTTCCTGTTCGATTCGTTTCATGGCAACGCCAAGCTGGTCGCCGCAGTCACAGCGGAGGGATCCCAGCACATCCCCTGTCAGGCACTCGGAATGTACGCGAACAAGCACGTTGGGCTTGTTCTCAACGTCGCCTTTGACGAGCGCCAGATGGCAAAGTTTGTCGATGGAACTTTCATACGCCAACACCCGGAATGAGCCGTACTTCGTCGGCAAAGTCGCCTCAGCGACTTTTTCCACAACCCGTTCGTGGTGCTTGCGGTATTTGATTAAGTCTGCCACCGTAATCAATTTGAGTTCGTGTTTTGCAGCGAACTCCATGAGCTGTGGTACGCGTGCCATCGTTCCATCTTCGTTCATTATTTCGCAAATAACCGCTGCAGGATATAAGCCGGCCATAATAGCCAAATCAATAGATGCTTCCGTATGGCCGGTTCGGCGAAGAACTCCTCCTTCCCGATATCGCAACGGGAACATGTGACCGGGACGGCGAATATCTCCAGGTCCTTTTGCCGGATCTATCAATGTTTGTACCGTCTGGGAGCGCTCAAATGCGGAAATTCCTGTTGATACTTCATACGCATCCACTGAAACCGTAAAGGCCGTGCAATGGGAATCCGTATTTTCACTGACCATCTGTCCGATTCCCAGCTGGTCAAGGCGCTCACCCTTCATGGGGACGCAGATCAAGCCGCGAGCATTTTTCGCCATGAAGTTGATCATTTCAGGCGTAACCTTGTCTGCAGCGAATACCAGATCTCCCTCGTTTTCGCGGTCCTCATCATCGACTACTATCACCATCCGACCTGCCCGGATGTCTTCGACCGCTTCTTCAATGGTGCTAAATTTGAATTCCATCATTTCTCCTCCTTACTAATTCCCAAAACCGTGTTTTGCTAAAAAATCGACGCTAAGCTTATTGCCAACTCCCTGCACTCGCCTATCGGGCTGAATCATGCGATGAATGTATTTTCCCAGAACATCCGTTTCTACGTTTACCTGATCACCCTGTTTTTTGCGTGAAAGCACCGTAACATCCCAAGTGTGCGGAATCAGAGAAACCTCGAACCAATCGGCTCCGCAGTCAACTATGGTCAAACTGACTCCATCAAGCGCGACTGATCCCTGTGGAATGAAAAGGGGCTCCATATTTGATGGGCAGCGTACACGCAAAATGTTCGCATTATCGCGCGGGATTACAGAAACTAATGTTCCTATTCCGTCCACATGCCCACTAACTATATGCCCGCCCAGACGGTCTCCCAACCGCAGTGTTCGCTCCAGATTCACTGATTCTCCTGGTTTGCGCAACGATAGTGTCGTTCGATCATATGTTTCCGGCATGATGTCTGCCGTGAAGGAGTTCGAAGTGAAATCAACGACCGTCAGGCAGGCTCCATCGACGGCGATACTGTCACCAAGTTTCACATCCGACATTACTTTTTGCGCAGCGATCGTCAGACGAATTGAATGTGCCCCGCGAGCCACTGCCCGAACTTTACCCAATTCCTCCACAAGTCCTGTAAACATCGCGACTCTCCCTCCGTTTTACATATCCCTCAATCTTTAGGTCTGAGCCAAGCGTTTGTACGGCCAGATCCTCCAGTTCGACTGCGTCTGAAAGCAAGTCAATGCCACTCCCTCCATAGGGTCCCGGAGCTCCGGAACCGCCAATGATCTTTGGCGCAACGAACAGCACTACTTTGTCCACTAAATTGTTAAATAAGAAGGAGGAATTCAGCGTTCCGCCCGCCTCAACCATGACACTGGTTAGACAGCGCTGGCCAAGGTTGCGCAGCAACTCTCCCAAATCAAGACGCCCTCCCTGTGCGGAGAGTTTCAATATCTCCACTCCCAAAGCTTCCAGATTAGCTACTCTGTCTTGTGGCGCTTCCGTGGATACGGCGATGATCGTATGCGCATTGCCGTCTGTTACCAGCTTTGCTGAGAGCGGCGTTCGGGCTAATCGGTCCACCACCACCCGAACTGGCGATTTGCCTCCCGAGGGCAGCCGAGTCGTCAATTCCGGGTCATCTGCCAGTACCGTTCCGATCCCGGTAATAATCGCGTCGGATGAATCGCGCATGCGATGAACTTCCAACCGGGACGATTCGCCAGTAATCCAGCGGGAATTTCCAGTGCTTGTGGCGATTTTCCCGTCCAGACTAATGCCGTTTTTCATCGTGACAAAAGGCATGCTGCAAGTGATCCACTTGATGAAAGGGGCGTTCAGATCCGCGGCCTCTGCGGCAAGGATGCCGGTATCCACAGTAATACCCTGCTTTCGCAATACTTCAATGCCACAACCGGCCACCAGCGGATTGGGATCCACCATGGCCACCACCACCCGCCTGATTCCTGCGGCGATGATTGCTTCGGTGCACGGGCCGGTTCGTCCCCGGTGGCAGCATGGCTCCAATGTAACATATAGAGTCGCATTTTTTGTGGCCAAGCCAGCATCAGTGATTGCATGGATCTCGGCATGCGCGGTACCCGCTTTTTGATGCCATCCGCGTCCTATGATTACTTTATCCTTGACGATTATCGCGCCGACAACGGGATTGGGACTGGTCCGTCCCCGCCCTTGGCGGGCCAGCATGAGCGCTTCGTGCATATATTGTTCATCGGTATCGATTTGCATATGAATGCCCCCATAATACAAAATCCCAAAGATAAATCTTTGGGAAATAAACGCAGCCCAATAACAGGCCTAAAATTGCCTTTTCCCATCCAGACTTTACTGTCGGCTCCGGAATTCATACCGGATCAACCTCTCGGCTCGCGGGCTTTACCGCCGGTCAGGAATTGAAAGATTGCTCTTTCGCACCATGCCCCAAAGGCCTTATTCAATTGTAAATCCATTAATAGGATAACACCACAAGCCGGAAAATGCAAGTCGTTGCAGGGAAGCTCCCTCTTGCAAATTATACTTTTAGCTTTTGAATCGCTACCGCCAAATCCGCACTGCCGAAAATGGCTGATCCTGCCACTAGGATATCAGCTCCGGCGTTGATTATTTGCGGTGCTGTTTTATCATTAATGCCACCATCAACCTGAATCAGAATGGAACGATTTTGCTGAGCAATCATGGTTTTAAGGCGGCTAACCTTCGCCAGGGATCCAGGAATAAAGTTCTGCCCGCCAAAACCTGGATTGACGCTCATCACCAAAACCAGGTCCACCTCGGCAATGATTTCTTCCAGAACTCCGATAGGGGTTGACGGATTCAGCGCCACTGCCGGTCGAACGCCTAATTCCCGAATCCGGCTCACCAAGCGGTTGAGGTGAGGTTCCGTTTCCACATGAACTGTCAGCCAGTCAGCGCCGGCGGCGGCAAAAGCATCGACGAGTTCCGCCGGATTAGTAACCATCAGATGGACATCCAGCGGCAACTTCGTAATTTTACGGATGGCAGCGACAATGGGTGGACCGAAGGTCAGATTCGGCACAAAATGCCCATCCATGATATCCAGATGAAGCCAATCTGCTCCAGCGGCTTCCACTCGTGCAATGTCTTCAGCCAATCGAACAAAATTGGCCGATAAAATCGATGGTGCAATGATCGTCAAATCAAAACCTCCTCTTTTGTTGGGTCTGCAATATTTCTATCAGCAGTTCGACATAGGAATCATAGCGCCAGGAAGCAATTTTCTCATCTTGAACAGCTTGTTTTACTGCACATTGCGGTTCCTTATAGTGCAGGCAGGAAGAAAAATGACAATCCGCGAGATGGGATTTGAATTCCCGGTACTGAAAGCGCAGATCATCCGGCGTCATCTCCACGAATTCGGTAAAACTGAATCCCGGCGTATCCACGACAAACCCGCCGCCTGATAAGGGCAGCAGTTCAGCACAGCGTGTTGTGTGCTTTCCACGGCCGATTTTTTGGCTGAGTTCACCGGTTACTAGACGCAATCCAGGTTCAATCACATTCAGCAATGAAGACTTTCCGACTCCCGATGGCCCTGCGAAGACACTCACCTTATCATACAGCAAGGTCTGAAGAGCCTGAATTCCCGTGCCGGTTTTCGCGGAGACTTCCAGAACCGGGTAGCCGATTTTTTCATAGACCGCGAGAAACGGCCGCAACTCTTCAGGATCTGCCATATCAATTTTATTGATGCAAATTACTGGGGGGATCTCCGATAATTCCGCCAAGACCAAAAAACGGTCCAGCAATCCGAAATCGACACGGGGCTGATTGGCGGCAAACGTAAGGATCGCCTGGTTCACGTTGGCAACTTCCGGACGTTTTAAAAAAGATTCCCGCGGCAATACTTCTTCGATCGTTCCCGATCCTTCCCCATTCGCTGTGAAGGCAACTTTGTCACCAACGCAAACCGAATAACGGTTCTGCTTCATTCGTCCACGCACTTTGCAGGAGATAACCCGCGCTGCGCTCTGCACGAAATAAAAGCCGCTGGTTGCCCGAATGACAACGCCTGCAACCCAATTCTTATCCATCACTTAAAAGGACTGTTCCTGGACCAATTTATTGTTTACCCAAGCTTTCACTGTCATTTGTCCGGTTCCTTCCACCACTTTCTCTATCCGTTCCCCCGGCTTATGAACATTTTCATACACAATGCGTTCGCCATTTGCATCACTTACGATAATTTTACAGGTCTGTCGAATCGGACCATCCGGCACAACGAACTGAATTCGGGCCCGTTTGGGAATCCCGGCATCGCTGCGCGCTATTTCCAGATCCACACTTGTTCCCTCATAGACATTACTTCCCGGAATCGGCGTCTGAGAAATGACCGTGCCTGGAGCAAAACGGGAAGTCGAGGTTTCCTTAGTTGTTCCTGCTTTCAAATGCAAAGCTTCGATGCGGGAAAGTACACTTTGCATGCTTTCCCCCAGAAAGTTGGGTATGGTAATCTGCTGCGGGCTTTTCCCCTTGCTGATGATGATGTCGATCAGTACGCCTTTGGCGACTTGCCCAGGGGGGCGTGGATTTTGGCTAATGATCGTATCAATCGGTGATTCCGCAGAGTACTCCTCGCCAATGATCCCAACTTTCAAACCGGCGCTGCGTATCCGCGCCTCGGCTTCTCTGCGCAGCAATCCCTTCAGGTCCGGTATGGCTGTCGCATCAGCGCCTTTGCTGACAACGATTTGTATCATGCGACGTTCTTTGACGACCTGTCCGCTTTTGGGTTGCTGCGAGATGACATAACCGGCGGCTACCCGTTCATCGAAGGCTTCGACAATCTGAACGCGCAAATTATCATTGGTCAATATCGAACGAGCGGTTTCCGCCGGTTTTCCGACAACATCCTGCACCAGCACTTCCTTACCGCCGAAAAAACCACCATCAGCAATAAATTGGCCGATAAAAAAGCTAAGCAACAGGAGGGCTCCAACACCCCACGTCCATTTCGGCAGACGGCGCAAACGGTCCGTGATACTCGGGCGATTGTTTTTGTCTATTTTACGCACTTTAGGCGCATCCAAAGGTTTGTTTTCTTCACCTTTAAGTTGACGAATAATCTGTTCCAGATCATTCAACATAAGTTGCGCAGTTTCAAAACGGTCTGACGGTTTCTTGGCCATCGCCTTTTTTACCAACTCAACCAGTACATCGGGAGTCTGCGGCGCCAGTTCCGACAGGGAACGGGGCTCTTCCTGCAGATGTTTCATGGCAATTGAAATGGCCGTAGGCCCATCGAACGGGGTGGAACCTGACAACATCTCATAAAGAACCACACCCAATGAGTAAATGTCGGATTTGGCTTCCACACCGAATCCCCGGGCCTGTTCGGGTGAAAGGTAATGAACGGAACCGAGTATTCCTGCAACCTGAGTAGACGTTTGGGATGAAACGGCTCTGGCAATGCCAAAATCCGTCACTTTAACAATACCATCCCGGCTAACCAAAATATTATGTGGTTTGATATCACAATGAACGATCTTATTCTCATGCGCATGTTTAAGAGCAGCCGCAACTTGTGCTGCAAACTCTGCAGCCACAAGGGGCGGCAATTTTCCTTCGCGCTTGATCAAGTCTTTCAGGGTTTCACCAGCCACATATTCCATAACAATATAATGTGTATCGGCATCACAGCCAACATCGAAAATACTTACAATATTCGGGTGTGATAAACGGGCGGCTGCGCGCGCCTCCTGGCGAAAACGGGTTATAAAATCATCGTCACAGGTGAACTGAGAACGAAGTATTTTTACAGCAACCTGACGGGTTAATAGAACATCTTCCGCCAGATAGACTTCAGCCATACCGCCGCCGCCAATGCGTTCACGCAGTCGGTAACGGTCGTCAAGCAAGGCGTCGGGGTTCATTGGACCCCTCCTTTTTCATTTCTCTGGCGCAATTGGCCGCAAGCCGCGTCGATGTCAGTTCCCCTTTCCCGACGCACAGTCACTGTAATTCTTCGTACCTTCAGCATCTCTTCGAAGCGAGCGATCCGCTCAGGGGTTGATCGCTGCAGTCCGCTCTCAGGAACTGGATTCAAGGGGATCAGATTGACGGCAGCCAGCTTGCCACGCAACAGATTGGCCAATTCCTTGGCATGTTCGGGGCTGTCATTGACACCGTTGATCATGGCATACTCATAAGTAACGCGTCGTTTGGTTGTCAGCGCATATTCATTGGCAGCCGACATAAGCTCCATCACCGAATATTTACGACTGATGGGCATGATCCGCGATCGAATTTCATCGTTCGGTGCATGAAGGGATATGGACAAAGTCACCGGCATCCCCTGCTCCTGCAGGCGATGGATACCAGGCACCAGGCCGCAGGTAGAAACGGTGAAGGAACGATATCCCATATCCAGGATATAGGGCTCGTGACAAAGTCGCATAAAACGCAGTACTTCATCCAGATTGGCCAGCGGCTCGCCGCCGCCCATGATGACTACCGACGTAACACGCTGCCCCTCGCCCAGCGAACGCTGAACATGCTGAATCTGAGCCAGCATCTCCCCACCGGTTAAGTTGCGTTCCAAGCCGGACAAGGTTGACGCGCAAAATTTGCAGCCCATGCCGCAGCCCACCTGACTGGACACGCATACGCTGTTTCCATAGGGATGACGCATGAGTACGGTTTCTACAGCGGCTCCGTCTGAATAACGAAGAAGATATTTGGTAGTTTTGCCGTCTGCGGACTGTTTGATATCCTGTTCTTCTGGAATATCGATACAAAAACGCTCCCGGAATATCGATCGCATAGGAGAAGACAAATTCGTCATCTGGGAGAAATCAGTGGCGAAACGCTTGTACATCCACTCGGCAACTTGTGCGGCCCGAAACTTTTCAATGCCTATCTTTTCAAACTCCCAGGCAATTTCGTCGACAAACAGACCGTAAATATCCTTTATCATTATGCAACACCTTCCGCTTTACGCGACATCCGCGCTATAAAAAAACCATCGGTTCCGTCCCGCTGGGGCCATAAGGTTACCATCGATTCCTGACGGGGTACCGGAAAATAGGCTCCTGTCGTATCCAGAGCAAAATCCGGGTTTGCCTGCAAAAATTCGAGAACGATGGAGTCATTCTCAGCTTCCTCCAACGTACACGTACTGTAGACAAGGACTCCCCCCGGTTTAACACATTGGGCAGCGCTCTGTAGAATTTTCTTTTGCAATGCCGGCAATTCCTTCAATGAGGTTTCTTTACGCCAACGGGCATCCGGCCGACGCCGCAGAACACCAAGGCCCGAACACGGAGCATCTACGAGAACCCGGTCCGCCTGCATAGCATAAGAAAGATGCAATTCCGTCGCATCCAATTGTCTCGCCTCTATAATATCCAATCCCAAACGCCGCCGATTGTCTTCAATAAGTAGAATTTTATGTGGATGAATATCAGTCGCCAATACCCGTCCCTGATTTTGCATCAGAGTCGCCATATGTGTACTTTTTCCACCGGGAGCAGCACAGGCGTCGATAACGAAGTCTCCCGGCTGCGGGGCCACCACATGGGCGACCAACATGGAGCTCTCATCCTGTGCTTGACACAACCCTTCCCGCAAAAAACGCAGAGGTTCATCCCCCATACGGCGGCACAGGATTCCTTCTGGGATTAGCACGGAGGGTTCTGCTTCCGCACCAGCTTCTGCAAGTTTTTGCAGCAAATCTTCCCGGCTGATTCGGAGCGTGTTAGTTCGCAGGGACAACGGCGGATAGGAGTTATTGAAATGACAGAGGGCCAACGTTTCCCCTGTTCCCAGCTTGTCCAGCCAGTGTCGTACCAACCATTCGGGGTGGAATTCCCGTAGCGCGATATGGCGCAGGGGATCCTTGGCAAGGTTGGGATAACGAACTTTTTCCGGTTCCCGCACGGCTGACCGCAGGACAGCGTTAACAAAGCCACTGGCACCCGGATGGGCGAAGGTTTTTGCCAAGTTTACCGACTCATTGACTGCCGCCGATGAGGGAATTTTGTCCATAAAATACAATTGGTACATGCCCAGGCGCAGGATATTCACGACTAACGGATCTGTCTGAGATAAAGGCTTCTTAACATAATGGCCCAAAAGCCAGTCGAGAGTTCCACAGGCTTTGACTGAACCATATACCAGTTCTGTAGCTAATCGTCGATCAAGTGGCGATAATTTTGATTCATTCAGTTTTTTGGATAAAGCGATGTTCGCATAGGCGCCGTTGACAAACACATCCTGCAATACGCCCAGGGCAAGTGAACGCGACGAACGATTCCAATTGTCTATCATAACACCCGTTCTTCCTGCGGCACGATCATATCGTGCAACAATTCATCCACGCGTTGAATATCAACGCGGGTATTACAGCAAGGGCCAAAGGGACGCTCATTCAGGACTCCAATGACTGGAAGCGGAAATACATCCTGAATTCCGCTTGTAAGATCACGTTCACAGGCGATGGCCAACACAGCCTGTGGACGCAAATTTTTCAAAACATTGCGGGCAAGCGTTCCCCCTGTGACCACGGCCAGATTCACACCATATTTTTCAGTGAGCTGCAACAAATCATTCACCTGGCATTGACCGCAACGCTTGCAATTATTAACGTTACGGGTAATCTTGTGCGGGCATGTATCTTTTTGAATACAGTGAGGCGTCAGGATCAACAAACGATCTGGTTTGACGCGGATTAATTTTTGCCGCACGAGATGATTGCTGACTTCAATGAAGGATCGTTCCACGGTCTCCTTCTCGATATCAAAAATTTTGCCAATACGGATCGCGATAGGAAATAAAAGATTAATGACTGACCATGCCTGCCCAAGGAAAAAGCGAGGAGTATGAAAGCCTATAATTGCCAACACGATCCCTGCAACACCACCGATCGCAATCAGCGCAACACAGGCAAGCAGGACTCCCAAAATAATGGGAAGCGATTTGCTGATATCAGCCAACCCCGGGATGCTGACCAACCAGATTCCCAGCGTTGAAATCACTGCCAAGAGAAGGCTTGCCAGTATCAAGGCAAGAAACAGCCTTTTTTTCGGCCGAGCCGAAAGCTCTATATGCATAAATTTCTCCTATTTCATTACCGTACCCGGAGTCAGGCAGTACCCGCAGGCGCAGTCTCGCGCCCTCATACGGCGTTTACATTCCGGTTGGACTTCCAGTAATTCGATCATATTTTGCCCTGTTTCCACTATCAATCCGTCTGGAGTTATAGCATGGATGCGGCCAGGAATCAGGGGTTCGTCAGAAGTAATAATACGAGTTTTCCAGATTTTCAAAGTGATATTATCGCATACGCAATAGGCCCCAGGCCAGGGATTCATTCCCCGCACTAAGTCGTGAATGTTCTGAGCAGACTTATTCCAGTCAATGCGTTCCAGTGCACGATCCAGCATCGGAGCATAACTGGCTAATCTAGAATCCTGTGGAAGAGGGTGCGCCGTACCATCAAAAAGCTGTATCAGAGTTTTGACGATCAGCGCGGCTCCCCGTTCACTTAAAATCTCATGCAACTCTCCCATGGTCATGTCAGGCGTGATATCCACCGCTTCATTCAATAGCATATCGCCGGTATCCATGCCACGGTCCATTTGCATCGTCGTGATGCCGGTTCGTGTTCCACCATCGATGATTACACGATGGATCGGCGCTGCGCCCCGGTATGCAGGCAAAAGCGAAGCATGCACATTGATGCAGCCCAAACGGGGTGCTTGTAGCACCGATTCGGGCAGGATTTGGCCAAAAGCCACCACCACCGCGACATCCGGAGCCCATTCCCTCAGTTGCACCAAAAAGGCGGGGTCTTTCACCCGCTCAACAGTTACCACTGTCAATCCCAAAGCTAACGCCGCCTCTTTCACTGGGGAAGGAGACAATTTGCGCCCGCGGCCTTTGGGTCGGTCCGGTTGACTTATTACGCCGCACACCTCATAGCCAGCGGAAACGATCGCACGCAAACAGGGAACAGCGAAATCGGGCGTTCCCATGAAAACTACCCGACGCCCTGTCATTCCTTATGCTCCCGGAAAACCGATTTTGCCCGTTCGATGAACAGCACGCCTTCTAGGTGATCTATTTCATGTTGCAGAGCTCTGGCCAATAGCTCAGTCCCCTTAATACTGACAGGGTTGCCGTGGCGGTCCAGTCCCTGCACGGTTACGCAGGTAAAGCGTTCCACCTCGCCGAACATGCCGGGAATGCTCAGACATCCTTCCGTTGAAGTCTCACATCCATCTGATTCTACAATTTCAGGATTGATCAATTCAATGAGGCCGTCACCCACGTCAATGACAATCACCCGCAGGGAAACGCCCACCTGAGGAGCCGCCAATCCAACTCCATCGGCTTCATTCATCGTTTGGACCATATTGTCAATCAACGCCCGCACCATTTTATTGATTTTGGCGACCGGCTTTGCTTTTTCTTTTAAAACGGGATCCCCCGCCCTTCGAATATCCAGGACTGACATGTCTACCTCCTGACAAAAACAATGTTTCATTTAAAATTTTATCACACGTGCCCCGAAATTACCATGAAACGGTCATTGCTACATTATCCCGAGAGGGTCAACATCGATACTCACATCACGGGCCCAGGCAACACCGGTTTCCACCAGCACATTTTTTGCCATCGACAAGTCTGCTGCCCGCAGCAGCGTATGCACGCGAAATACATCGCCTATCTTTGACACCGGTGGCACAAAAGGGCCCATGATGTCCACTTGGCACGGCTGTGAATCGAATCGTCCGCGCAACATTGCAGCCAATTCTTCGGCAGACTTCATCGTACGCGCTTCATCCGTTCCAGTAGCCGTTATCTTCACAAATTGAGCAAATGGCGGATAGCGCAGTTGGCGACGAAACTCGATCTCCTGTTTGTAAAAGGCGGCATAATCTTGTGCTGCTCCCGCCTGCAATGCATAATGTTCCGGGTGATAAGTCTGTACTACCACGCGGCCTGCTTTGGCGCCGCGACCGGCTCTGCCTGCAGCTTGCATGACCAAGGCAAAGGACCTCTCTGCAGCACGAAAATCAGGGAGATTCAGCGACGAATCCGCCGCCAGGATTCCGACTGCAGTTACATTCTCAATATCATGACCTTTGGCAACCATCTGGGTTCCAAGTAGAATATCCGATTTCCCGGCGCGAAAAACATCCAGCATCTTATCGTGGCCCGATTTTCCGCCGGTAGTATCCTGATCCATTCGTGTCAACCGGATTCCCGGCAGCATGGCAGACAATTCTTCCTCAAGGCGCTGAGTTCCGGCGCCAAAATAACGGATATATTTGCCGTGACATGCAGGACAGGTCGTCGGCACCGCATGGAACGAGTCGCAATAGTGGCAGCGAAGGCGACCTCCGTGCATGTGAAACACCAATGGGACGCTGCAATGTTCACAGCGCATCACATACCCACATTCTCGACACATGACAAAAGTGGAATGTCCCCTCCGGTTCAGCAGCAGGATCGATTGTTCCCCTTTGGTTTTGGTTTCTTTCAGTAAACGTTCCAACGGTTCGGAGACAACGCTTTTACGGCCCAGTTTCAGTTGCTCGCGCATATCAACAACTTCCACTGTTGGCAATGTAGATCCATCAACGCGGTGCGGCATTTCCAGCAAGGTATAACGGCCTGACATCGTAGCATGATAAGACTCCAGTGCTGGAGTTGCACTGCCGAGCACGACGGTCGCTCCCAGCAGGGAAGCTCTTTTGAGTGCAGTTTCCCGCACATGATACCGCGGAGATTCTTCCTGTTTGTAGGTAAACTCATGTTCTTCATCCATGATAATCAGCCCCAGATGAGCACCCGGCAGGAATAAGGCTGAGCGGGTTCCGATGACAATATGAATCTCCCGGTTGCGGAAACGATCCCAAACATCACGTCGTTCACTGACAGACAGACGACTGTGAACAACCGCCACTGCCTGGCCAAAGCGCGCTTTAAATCGCCTGAGCAACTGGCTCGTTTGAGCGATTTCGGGGATCATCACGAGTGTCTGGCGACCAGCTTTGATAGCGGCGGCTGCTGCCTGCAGGTAAACTTCAGTCTTGCCGCTGCCAGTTACGCCATAAAGCAAGAAAGTGTTTGGTTTGTGCTCGCAAATGGAGGGCAAGATTTTATCCAATGCGGACTGCTGAGCAGAGGTGGCCTGAACCGGCGGGCAGATTCCGCTCATCTCGCAGTAGCTGTCACGGTTGACCCTGACTTTTTCTTCGCAGGCCAGCCCGCTCGCGATCAATGCTTTTACGGCTGGATCCCAGGCGATCCCGCCTGGCTCCTGTGAAACCGGCAAGCCGCCCGACTCCAGCAATTTTTCCAATAAACGTTTTTGCGTCGGTTTACCTTTCCAAGCCGCAAGTATTTCTTTCACTGCAGCAGGAGGTAGCGCAGGCCGAATAATTCGCAGCCATTTCTCCGTCACGCGTTGGCGGGTCTGGCGGCTGGCGATAACATATCCATCCCGTACCAAAGCGGTTAGTTCCTGCCTGCAGGCGGCACTGAATTCAGCCCGCAACCTTTGGAAACTGACACAGCCTTTTTGTTGAATGAACTCAAAGAGTTTTCCCCTATTCATGGAACAGTCGTCTTCCGAAGCCACTTGATAAAATTTTTCCGAGCGCACCCCGGACTTACCGGGAATAAAGAGCCGCAGTGCTTCCCCCAGCGAGCAAACATAGTATTCACTCAACCAGCGGGCGGTTTCCAACATTTCCCCATCGAACCAAGGTTCATCATCTGGAACGTCTCGGATCGATTTCAGTAATGTCACTTCTTCGTCGGGAGAAGATTCCCGAATTTCCAGCACAAATCCTTCGGCATCCGAAGAACCGAATGGAACTACAACGCGCCATCCAGCGTCCAGATATGGAAATTCGACTGGTACCAGATAAGAAAACGGCCGTCGAAGACGACTGGCCTGAACATTGATACATACTTCCGCAATTAGAGTCAATACTTCAGCTACTTTCGTTTTTTGCTTATATATCGTTTTTCGCGCAGGCAGACAGGATCTCCTGCAAACGATAGTTTCAATTTATTATTATACTTTATTACGCTAGAATTGGCTTGTGCCGGCGACCAGTTCGTTATTATGCCAGATATGCAACCAAGATTTCTGTTGAACTCTAAAGCAAGGGTTTGCGGCGATAAAGCTGCAAACCCTTGCTTTAGAGTTCAATACGCAGTACTGGTTCGAACGTATTGTCTACTTTTCCATGGGGGTCATTTTATAGCGATATACTTCAGAAATTTCTTTTGTATATCCGGGATAGAGACCTTTTCCCATGCCGAGAACGATACGTGCGCCGCGATTAAAGAGCACCAGCAGTTCATTGGTTGTCGGATCTACGGTCAATCCTTCTATCTCTCCCTGTTTCTTTACTTGTGTGAATGTTTTTTCCAAGACTACGCCGGCATAGGTTTGATCGGTTACGTTGACTCGATAAAGATGATCCGGCTCATCCAGGTCGGCTGTTCCGTCATCCGCCGTCAAATACAAAGCGCCTTTCCAGTAAAATACGCCCTGAACCCATTGCGGCACCGGTTGCAGGTGAATTTTTCGCAAATACGCACCAGTATCCAGACTATATTCATATAGATAGCGCCCACTTTCCTCTCCCACCCAGGAACACATCCAAACCGTTTTTTTATCGCGGTCCACCGTGATCCCGGACACTTCTTCCTGTCCGCTGGAAGGTTCGAATCGGAAGGTCCGCTTCAGTTTTAACGTGGCGGCATCGTGAATGGCAATTTGAATGTCCTTGCCCACGCCATCCATGAAATTTTCTGCACTCACGAATATTTCCCCGTTGAATACGTCAATATCGCCGATATGATTCGAAGGTATGGCATATCCTTCAAATGGGTTTTCATTCGCCAATAGAAGTTTGCCTGATTTGTCATATTTGTATAGCGCTTTGCTGCCACTCACATAATAATATTCTCCATCTGTGGCAATTCCTTGGCGTCCGTTCACTTCAAAAGAGCCCATTAGGGTATATTCGTAGTTGGGCAGCAAGCCAGATGTTATTGGATCGCCTTTGGCCCAGGCAACGCTTGCGACAAGACACAGGACAAAAATAAGGAATAGACTCGTCAACCTTTTCATGTAAAAGTCCTCCTTCTGTTTATTACCCTTCACCTATGCCCAAGCCGAATCAGAAGGCGCTATAGTTATATTTCGCCGCATGATCCGCCATGAAATCAAAATCGAACTCACTAAACACCATAAAACTTCGTGATTATACCCCTATCTCCTGCTTGATGGGCAGAAAGTTATGCTTCTTTTCCATGAAACACCTACAACAATATCAAATCACTTTTAGCAGGCAACTCTCACGCATCCATTTTAAAATAGCTTCCATTAATTTGCTTTCTTTTCGAAATATTATTCATAAAATACAAACAAGTAAGGGATATCACTCCACACCCTATGAGATAAAGTGCAATAGGGACCCAAGAGTTATTGTAGGCGGCAAGTAAGACCGTGGCTACCAACGGGGCCATACCCCCGGATATTGCAGCTCCTAGGGATTGTGCAATTGAGATTCCAGTGAAACGCGTTTTAGTATCAAATGTTTCCGAATATAAAGTGCCCTGGATTGCAGTCATCGGTGATGAGACTAACATGCCTATAACCGTAGCTATGTAAAGAGCAACCAAACTCTTCGAAGAAATCAGATAAAAATATGGAAAAGCAAACGCCATTGTAATAATGCTACACAAAGCATATAAACGTACTCGACCAATCTTATCTGAAAGTATCCCCGCTAAAGGTATAGCTATTGCAGTTATTATAGTCGCCACGGTCACGGCATTAAACACATTAATTTGAGTAAAACCTATAAATTTCGTCGCATAGGAAATGCTAAAGACTGCAACGATATAGAACGGCGAAGACTCTATGAATTTTACTCCTATAGCTAGTAAGACTACGCGCCAATGGTCGCGAAGTAACTCTCCGAGCGGAAATTTTGCCAGACTTCCCTCATCTTTTGCTGCCTTGAACTCAGGAGTCTCGTCAATTCCGCCTCGAATCCAAAGTCCCAGAAGAACCAAAACTATACTCAAAAGGAAAGGAATCCGCCAACCCCAAGTCAAAAATTGAGCACTAGGAAGTATGCTCAACAAAGAAAGTGAAACTGTCCCCAACAGCATCCCCAGATAAACTCCGATTTGCGGAACGCTGCCAAACAGTCCTCTTCTCCCCTTGGTCGCATATTCGACTGATAGCAGCATCGAACCGCCCCATTCACCACCTAAGGCAATCCCTTGACATATTCGCAAGAAGACGAGCAAAATTGGCGCAGCAATTCCAATGGTTTGATAGTCTGGTAATACGCCCATTAGAAATGTTGCCCCGCCCATCAAGGATAACGTCATTATCAAAGTTTTTTTCCTGCCAACTTTATCGCCTAAATGACTGAACAGAATTCCGCCGAGCGGCCGGAAAAAGAACGGGACGCCAAAAGAAGCATAAACTACCATCATAGCTATCGTAGGATCAATATTCGGAAAGAATAATTTATTAAAGACCAGCGGAGCTAATGAACCATAGAGAAAAAAATCAAACCATTCGACCGCGCTCCCCATAAGGCTGGCAATGAAAACCCTCGTAGTTTGTTTCATTTGAAATTGCTCCCTTCATATTTCCTCAGAGAATAATAATTCTAATATAGTTTCTTTAAATCTTCTTCTTTCATGCCAAAAGAATACTCCGGACTGGGGAAGCTTCCATCCTGAGTTTCTTGATAAAAGCAATTTATCGCATCAATCATTTGCTGATTCATTTTGGCGTATTGTTTAACAAATTTAGGTACAAATCGGTCGAACATCCCTAATAAATCCTGAGTAACCAAGACCTGCGCATCACAATACAGACCAGCGCCTATCCCCATTGTTGGTATAGTAAGTTCTTCAGTAATCAATTTACCTACCGGAGTAGGTATGCATTCGAGTACGATCGCGAAAGCCCCCGCTTTCTCAATCGCTTTGGCATCTTCGATCAATCGTTTCGCAGACTCCGCATCTTTGCCCTGAACTTTAAATCCTCCCAATTGGCCTGCTGTCTGGGGCGTTAAGCCAATGTGTCCCATTACCGGAATTCCTCCATTAACTAGGAATTCTACAATATGCGCAACATTTTTGCCTCCTTCAAGCTTAACTGCATCGCAACCGCCTTCTTTCATGATGCGGTTAGCGTTGCGAGCAGCATCCTCAATTCCGGTATTATATGAACCGAAAGGCATATCGCCAACAATGAACGTATTGGGAGCTCCTTTTACTACCGGTTTGCAATGATGGATAATATCGTCCATTGTGACAGGTACTGTGCTATCATATCCAAGCACTGTCATTCCCAGTGAATCGCCGACAAGAATCATCTCTACAGGGGTCTTGTCAATCACGGAAGCCATCAAAACATCGTACGCTGTAATCAGTGTGAATTTTTTTTCCGTACCTTTGATGGCCTTACATTCTGGAATTGTGATTTTTTTCTTTGACATAGAAATACCCTCTCCTCTAACTAATATAATATTTCTGTTTCGCTTACACAAAACAACGGGGTTAAAATAAAAACACATGAAATGATCCACTTACACACTTGTCGCTAGTTAATCTTTTACCATAGGCAGATGAATAATCCAAGTACAACACTGATAGTAAACCAGAAACTCATCGCAAGCGATCCGTTAAATGAGTTACCACCATTTTACCATAGTGGCCGTGCTACTTCTTTTTTGCACCATGCAATATAAAATAAATAATGGCAAGATATTCACCACGTTCAAGGATATGGAGGCCAATCTGGATACAAAAATATTCTTTGCGCATCCGAATGGAAAAGTCAGGCTAAAGCTTTTGCAGATGCCTATTGCACTTGATTTGGTAATTCCCCACGCAAAAAAAAGCAGCCTTGCGAACAAGGCGAACGGCATTAAATACTTTATATGCTATATTTCTTATACGTGGCTTCCTCCTCCCAGATACGCTTCCATCACTCGAGGATTATGGATGATATCCGAAGCTTTTCCGTGCAGCACGATCTTGCCAGTCTCCATCACGTAGGCGTAATCTGCAATCTTGAGCGCTTGCCTGACATTCTGCTCCACCAGCAGAATGGTAGTGCCAGACTGACTGATTTCCTGAATCACCCGAAATATATCAGCAACCACCAACGGCGCCAGCCCCATGGAAGGTTCGTCAAGGAGCAACAATTTGGGTCGAGACATCAAGGCCCTTCCAATTGCTAGCATCTGCTGCTGTCCGCCGGAAAGAGTTCCGCCGAGCTGGGCTTTTCGTTCCTCAAGGATCGGAAAGCGTCGGAATACTTTTTCGATGTCCTGCCCAATTTCTGTATCGTTGCGCTGATACGCTCCCATTTCCAGATTTTCCAGAACCGTCATTCCGGCAAGTATATTGCGCCCTTCCGGCACCAGTGAAATCCCCAGCCTCACTACGTCATATACTGGAATTCCTTTGAGAGATTTCCCTTGAAACAGTATATCGCCTGAATCAGGTTTGATTAATCCCATTATCGCCTTCATCGTAGTTGTTTTACCGGCCCCATTCGCTCCGATCAACGAAACGACCGCCCCCTCTGGAACGGATAGGTCGACAGATTTCAATGCTTTTATATTACCATACCCGGCGACAACATCCCGCAGAACCAGCATCTTCAGTCTTCCTCCTTTCCCAGGTAGGCTTCAATAACATCCTTGTTTTCGCGAATTTCTTCCGGAATCCCTTCCGCGATTTTTTTACCGAAATTCAGGATTACCAGACGTTCGCACACATTCATCACCAAATGCATATCATGTTCGATCAGAACTACAGTTTTCCCCAACGCCTGTATTTTTTGGATCAACAGACGCAATTCCTCTGTTTCGCTTTCATTCATCCCTGCTGTTGGTTCATCGAGCAACAGCAGGGATGGGTCGGCGCCCATCGCCCGCGCGATTTCCAGGCGACGTTGTTTGCCATAAGGAAGTGATCCAGCCGGGGTGTCCTGATCCTCTGCAATACCTACCAATCGGAGCAAACTTTCCGATTTTTCCCGAATCGCTTTTTCTTCTCCGCGCTGGATACTTGTCCGCCATAACCCTTGCCACAGGCCTGCGTGAGTGCGACAATGCGATCCAACCATTACATTTTCCAGCGCAGTCATATGCCCGAACAATCTGATATTCTGAAAAGTGCGGGATATGCCCATTTTCGTAACCTTATGAGGCCGCAAACCGATGATCGGTTTACCGCGAAAAGAAATCGCACCGGAGGTCGGAGAAAAAACGCCGGTGATCAAATTGAAAAGAGTGGTTTTTCCTGCGCCATTAGGGCCGATCACCCCCACAATTTCGCCTGCTCGAACGCCGAAACTGACTTCCGATAAGGCTGCTACTCCACCAAAATTTTTGCTGATATGCTCAATTGACAAAATCATCCGGTTGTCCTCCGTGCCTCATCCAGCCTTCCTACGGGTTGCTTCCATGAAAGCCTGGCTTTCCAGAAACGTAAGGTCTCTTCACTCAATAGCCCCTGGGGCCGGAAAATCATCATGGTCACCAAAATTGCGCCGTAGATCATTTCACGATAAACAGCGGCTGAACGAAGAAACTCGGGCAGTGACGTTAAAATGACAGAACCGAGCAACGGTCCCCACACAACATTACTTCCACCTAACACGGCAAACAGCAAAATTTCAACTGCCCGATGATACGCGAAGTCTTTCGGCCCTATGTAAAACGTGATATGAGCTGCCAAGCCGCCTGCGATACCGGCAACGAAAGCGCCAAGGAAAAAGGCCAGCAGCTTGTAGGCGGTAGTGTTGATTCCAGAAACTTCCGCTGCATGATCATCCGCTTTAATAGCAGCAAAGGCCCTGCCAATTCGTGAATTGTTGAGTCGAATTGTAAAGAACGTTAAGAATGCCAACACCGCCAAGAGAATGAGAATAACCGAAAAATTACCAAGTTGCTGAAGGTTGAGTCCAAAAATCCCGTCGCTCCATCCCAGCATAGAATAGGTTTTTCCCAAAGTTACACTGATGGAGGGAATGCCTGATAAGCCCAAGGCTCCATTGGTAATTTTCAAATTAAGGATGATAACTCGTACAACCTCGCCAAAACCCAAGGTCGCAATGGCCAAATAAATCCCCTGCAACCGTGTTGTGGGAATACCAATGATGATTGCGATCAGACAGGCTGCAATGCCACCAACCGGAATCGAAAGATAAATCGGCAACCCGGCCTTGATCGTCAACAACGCTGACGTATAGGCGCCAATGCTCATAAAACCGGCATTCCCAAGTGACAATTGACCGGTTGACAACGTCAGGTAAATACTGATACCCAGAATCGCATTGATAATGATAAACATGGCGATCTGTTGATAATATGGGTTTAGCAGAAATTCCATCGTCTACCGCCCTCCCTGTGGATTTTGAGCACCGAAGAGTCCCTGGGGACGAAGGAAGAGCAAGAAAATAATAAGCCCGAATGCCACTGCATCTCGATAGGAAGAGGCACCGTAGGCTACTGTGAAAACCTCGGCGATCCCCAGGATCAAACCGCCCACCATGGCGCCGGTTATATTTCCCAATCCACCGAGAATCAGAACAGCCAGCCCTTTAAAGCCCATCGTGACGCCCATGGTAGGTTCCACTGCGTTGAACGCCATCCCTACCAACACCCCGGCTACGGCGCCAAGACCGGACGCCAGCATGACGGTAAACACAATGATTTTTCCAGTATTAATGCCGAGCAAACCTGCCGTATCGATATTTTCCGCCGTGGTCCGAATCGATTTTCCCAGGCGCGTTCGGGCCAACCCAAACCGCAGCACCAGCATCAGGCTCAAAGAAATACCCAGGATCATAATTTGAACTAATGATATTTTAAAAAATCCAAAATCCAGCAATCCCCCGGGGAAAAATGCCGGAAAGGATTGGGCCTGTGGGCCAAAGATCCTGAGAGCCAGACTTTCCAGAAAAATGGCCACCCCGATAGTGCTGATCAGTGGAGCCAGATGGGAGGAAGACCTGCGGCGCAATGGCCTCAGCGCCAATCTTTCCATTAGATAACCGATTAAGGCGCCTGCCATCATGGCGCCTGCCATGGCAAAAAAAATATTGAGGTTGAACTTTGTCGCCAATACCAAACCGACAAAGGCGCCAAACATAAATATTTCTCCATGAGCCATATTGACTATGTTGAGCACCCCGAAAATCAAGGTGTATCCCAAGGCGATCAATGCATAGGTGCTACCCAGAGTAACACCGTTAACCAACTGTTGCCAAAACACTCCCATCACCTCCCTGTCGTATATGTGGAAAATTTGAACACTTACTTGAGTTCGACGAACTGTCCATCCTTGACAATCAAAACAGTCACTTCCATCGCAGGATTTCTCTTGGCATCGAAGGCGAACTTTCCAGTTACACCTGGGAAATCTTTGATCGTCGCCAGGCTGTCACGTAATTTCTTACGGTCAGTATTTGACCCCGATTTTTCCAACGCCGAAGCCATAATTTTCAATGCATCATAAGCTTGCGCAGCAAACTGGTCCGGCTCTTTGTTGAATTTTGCCTTGTAATTCGCAACGAACTTTTTCACATTAGCGTCTTCTTTGCCGGGAAACCAAGGGCTCGCCATAATTGATCCATCTGCCGCTTTGCCGGCAGATTTGATGAGCTGGGGCGAATTGAAGCCGTTATTGCCAACAATTGGTACGTTGATTCCTAATTCACGGGCTTTTTTAAGAATCAGCGCTGCTTCTTGATACAAAGACGCTACCATGATGGCGTCTGGTTTCATTGTGGCGATTTTTGTCAGCTGAGCCGCAAAATCAGTGTCTTTGTCAGCAAAAGTTTCAATCGCGATAGTTTCGATGCCATTTTCTTTTAAACTTTTCTCGAAAGTTTTGAAGCCGGAAACCGCCCAATCATTATTATTCGAATACATCACGGCGACTTTCTTCAAACTGTATTTCTCTTTGGCTTTTTTCACCGCATAAGGTATGGCAAGTGATTCCGGCAGCGCATTGCGGAACACAAACTCACCAATTTCAGTGATGCCTTCAGCCGTAGTCGAGGTTCCCATTACAGGAACTCCAGCCTGATTCATAATCGGCCCAACAGCAAACATTTCGCCGCTTAGGGTCGGTCCGATGATTGCTACCACATTATCTTTATGAATCAGTTTGTTGGCAGCATTAATGGCCTCATTTTTTTCTCCTTTGGAATCTTCAAACACGAGTTCAATTTTCGTTTTTCCCTGAGCATTGATTTCATCCCTAGCCAACTCCAGACCCTGTCGTATGGCCTCGCCATAAGCGGCTCCACCGCCGCTAAGATAAGCAACGACACCGATTTTTGCGCTCGCGGCATTGGCCGGAGCACTGCCGGGGGTTGCCTGTTTGCTGTCGCTGCCACAGCCTACCAGCCCAAGTGCCATCATGGAAACCACAAGACCCACTGTCAACTTTTTTGTAGAGCTGATCATCTTACTCCCCCGCCTTTTAGTTTATTTCTTTTGCTCGTTCGTGGATGAGCCTCTATGTGAATCGGTTGATTCGCAGTATACAAAAACCCCTATCGACATATACGATTCATGTCGATAGGGGCGAATCAACGCGGTACCACCCTACTTTTTACTCAATACACCGGCATTGCCGGCTTCCGGTTAACGACCGGTTCCGCTTCGACCTATCCTGCTCATGCAGTTTCAATCGAAGAGTTCATGGGTGATGTTCCTCATGGCTTCGTACCGGTTCGCAGCAACCACCGGCTCTCTGAAACGAATTATCATAAGTTTGTCCCAATCATCACTGTAAGCAATATAAAATTAGATAACTCTCTCTCAGCAGAACAAACTTTACAATTGTAAGTAATTTTATAACCTTATCGTTGTTAATTGTAAGATTGTATACATTATCCCAGGCATCAATACCTTTGTCAATGCTATTTATAAATCTTCACAAAAAAAATAATGATCCCCCGGCGTAGCCGGGGGTATTTCTTTAACGGGCGTAGCCCTAGTCTACTAGCCACGCTTAAAGAGCGTACTCACGGTCTGCCACTTGCGATGAAGCTGTTACTTACTACCCGTAAACGGGTCTTCCATGTTGAGGGTTAGTTGTTCGCCTGCCCGATCTTCGTCAAGCTGATGCTGAATATATTCCTTGACCTTTTTCGCATCCTTACCGGCTGTATCTACATAATACCCTCTGCACCAGAATTCTCTATTCCGGTATTTATACTTCAGGTTTCCCCATTTCTCATAGATCATCAAGCTGCTTTTCCCTTTGAGAAATCCCATAAAACTCGATACACTTATTTTCGGGGGTATTTCCAATAGCATGTGCACATGGTCCGGGCATACTTCAGCTTCAATTATGTTTATCCCTTTCCACTTGCATAGTTCCCGCAGTATGGCCCCGACTTCCAGCCGTTTTCCCTCATAAAATACCTTCCGTCGAAACTTAGGTGCAAAGACCACGTGATATTTACAGTTCCATTTTGTATGTGATAGACTGTGGGTGTCGTTCATTCCCTGAATGACCTCCTTTTGATATCTTCGTTGCAGTTGGCAGACCGCAACTCATTCTATCAAAAGGAGCTTTTCCGACTTCCCTATAGCTGTAAGCTTTTTGGAACCCCACGTCTAACGTGGGGTTTTCTATATATAATAAATAAGCCTCGGTTTTTGCCGAGGCTTAACGCAGAAAATTTTTAAATTATTTCTTTAAGCATTCTCCCGTATCCGGTCTGAACAAGTGAATACGCTCCAGATTAGCATTCAATCCGACAGTACTGCCAATCATGGGTCTGCAGTCAGCAGCTACCCGAATGATTGCTTTTTGTCCGCCAATGTTCAAATGCAGATAGGTTTCTGACCCCATTGGTTCGACAACATCTACCATGGCTTTAATATTACCGGTCTCGGAACTACATATTTCAGCATTTTCAGGACGCACTCCCAGAATCACATCCTGATTCACGAATGCCTCAAGCGAATTCAGCCAGTCAGCCGAAATTCCCAACTCAATACCATTCGCCTCAAGCTGTAATGATCCGTTCTGTTTGACCAATCGGCAACGGAAAAAATTCATGGGTGGAGTCCCAATAAATCCGGCCACGAATTGATTGGCCGGCAAATCATATAATGTTTGAGGATCGGCGATTTGTTGGATGACGCCATCTTTGATGACTACGATGCGATCAGCCATGGTCATGGCTTCAATCTGGTCGTGAGTAACATAAATCGTAGTTACGTTGAGACGTGCATGCAGTTTGGAAATTTCCGCACGTGTTTGAACCCTCAGTTTTGCGTCGAGATTGGAAAGAGGTTCATCCATCAGGAAAACTTCAGGTTCACGTACAATGGCCCGGCCAAGCGCAACCCGTTGCCGCTGTCCGCCGGAAAGTTCCTTGGGCTTTCTGTGAAGCAATTCATTGATACTTAAGATTTCCGCGGCTTCTTTCACTTTGGCATCAATCTGATCTTTGGGCATACCATGCAGGGACAGGCCAAATGCCATGTTTTCATACACATTCATGTGAGGATACAAGGCGTAATTTTGAAATACCATTGCAATATTTCGGTCACGGGGGGGCTTGTCGTTTACCAAATCGCCGGCAATGTTGATATTGCCGGAAGTTTGCGTTTCCAAGCCGGCAATCATTCGCAGAACTGTAGATTTTCCGCAACCGGACGGTCCAACGATAACGATAAATTCATTATCATTAATTTCAAGGTTAAAATCATTGACCGCTGTAACCTGTCCAAATTTCTTGGTTATATGTTCCAATACAACTTTTCCCATACTGCTACCCCGCTTTTCGTAAATTATCCTTTAACTGCGCCCATTGTAAGACCTTTGATGACATAGCGCTGGAAAACCATGGTCAACACAATGGCCGGAGCAATGATCACCACTGCGGCAGCCATTACACTGCCCCAACTGACCTCTGCATAAGAAACAAAGCTGTAAATGGCGATTGGTAGAGTTTTGGTATGTTCCGCGCTCAATACCAATGCAAACATAAAATTGTTCCAGGAAAACAGAAAGGCCAGTGTCGATGCGGTCAAAATACCCGGCCCCGAAAGCGGTAAAACGACCCGGAAGAAGGCTCCTTGCAAGGTACAACCATCAACTTGCGCTGCTTCTTCAAGTTCCCTGGGCAATGCATCAAAATAGTTAATCATGATCCAAATGATCAGCGGCATCCCCACCAGCATGTGACTGGCAATTAGTGACGTATAGGTGTCAACAAGGCGCAATTTCGAGAATAAAATAAACCAGGGAATCAGATAGGATATGCCGGGCATTAATCTGGCCAGCAAAATAAAAATTCCCAGAGTTCGTTGTTTATAGCGAGAAATGGTATAAGCGGCAGGCAGCCCGATGACCAGCGATAAAACGGTTGACCCGACGGCAATAATCGAGCTGTTGAGAAGGAAGCGGCCAAAATCCTGTTCAATAAATACTTTTTGATAATTCTCCAGCGTTGGCGTAAAAAACCAAACAGGTGGCATTGCAACAATTTGGGCCTGCGTCTTGAAAGAAGCCATCAGCACCCAAACCAGCGGAAACAGGAATGGCAGAATAAAAAACAACACCATCAGATACCAGAGAACTTTCGACTTCAATCCTTGCTTATCGTCCATTATGCTTCCCACATCTTTCTTACCCAAAGTGTCAGAATGCTGAACCCCAGTACGATCGCCAGCAAGGCGGCCAGTGCCGAGGAGGCCATTCCGAATTTGAAATAACCAAATCCCAGAGTATACGCGTATATATTCAGTGTTTCCGATGCAAATCCCGGCCCTCCTGCAGTCATCGTATAAATGATGTCGAAGGTTTTAAAGGCATCAATACTTCGCAGGACGATCGCAATTAGAATTGTCGGATACAGTAATGGCAGCGTAATATACCGAAAGGTTTGAATAGTGGTAGCACCATCGACTTTTGCCGCTTCGAAAGGTTCGGTCGGCATTGACGCCAGACCCGCAAGCACGATGAGTGCAACCATCGGCGTCCATTCCCAAATATCAACAATTGCCAACGCCGGAATTACCATGTCTTTGGAGGCAAGCCAATTGCTGCCTTCCAAGCCCATGCCTTTCAGTGTGTAATTCGCCAAACCGATTGTCGGTTCATAAAACAAGGTCCAGGCCAGACCGATCGCAACAGGCGTTGCAACCATCGGCAGTAATAAAATGGTTTTCGCAATCCCTTTTCCCCAAAATTCCCGATTAAGAATCAGCGCGATTGCCACTCCCAGAACCGTTTCCACTCCTACGGCAAGAGTCGTGAAGTAGAAGGTCATTTTGACCGCATTATAAAATCGCGGTTCCTGAAACAAATCCACATAGTTTTTCAAACCTATGAAATTGATATCTCCGCCGCTTGAAACAGACCAGTCTGTAAAGCTGACCCAAACCGTATACAATACCGGAAAGGCCATCATGATCAGTATGAATATGGTTGCCGGCAACGGAAAAATCCAGACGATATTGCGTTCAATGAAACGGTTCAATCCTGAACCTCCCTATCAGATAAAATATGGGTTAGGGCGCCTCCGTAAGAACGCGCCCTAATACCCAAAACGTTAGATTAGAATTAACAACCAGTTAGTTATTTCCCGCCCTCGTTATTTTTCGCGAGCATGGCATTAACTTTGACAACCACGTCTTTGAGCATGGGGGCCAGATCAGCTGTGCCGCCAGTTTCAATAGACTTAACGATCACATCACCAATTGCATCTCTAGCTTCAACAACCGCAGTCATCAATGGGCGATCATACGGCAAGGCGATTTGTCCGGTTTTTGCCGACACTTCAGCGAATCCTGCCGGCCAGTTTTTCGTCGCCTCTTTGTCTGCCCAAGCCGAATTACGGGCTACTGTTTGTTGCTGTGCAATCGCTTTCTTCATAATGTCTTTCGACGTCAACCATTTGGCGAATTCCCAAGCAACATCCTTGTTTTTCGACTGGGCGGAAAGTGCCAGGGCCCAGGGAACTACATCATACGGCTTGGCTCCCGCAGGTCCTGCCGGGAAGGTCGCATAACCAACCTTGTCATAAACAGAGGATTTTGCTTTGTCGAGCAACGGGCCGCCCAAAGTACTGGCATCAACCCACATGGCAACCTTGCCACTCTGGAAGAGAGCTTGCGCCTGCGGCCAGCTCATGTTGGTCACGCCGGGAGGTCCATAGTTTTTGAGAAGACGTCCATAATACTGGAAAGCTTTCAGCGCTTCCGGAGTATCAAGAACACACTTGCCATCTTTGATGAAATCGGCTCCAAAGCTGAACAGAACGCCGGAAAATTGAGTTACGGAAGGATTGCGTTGACCGCGCATCACGATTCCGTAAACGCCATTAGTCGGATCATTAAGTTTTTTAGCCGCAGCTTCGAGTTCGTCGAGCGTGGTCGGAACTTTCACACCGGCTTTTTCAAGCAGGTCTTTACGATAATAGAGAATTTCGCCTTCTGTTACAATAGGAATGGCATATACGGAATTTCCCAAGGTCACCGCGTCTACTGCAGATTTTTTGAAATCTTTCCAATCCCAGTCGGCGGGAGTTTTCTTGGTGTCAGCCAAATAAGGGCTGAGGGTTTCATACCATTTGTTTTTGCTGAACAGACGGCCTTCTTGCAACGGGCGGGTCATGAAAACATCAATGGTTGACGCATTGGATGTAAACTCAGTAGTAAGTTTCGGCGTCAATTGTTGTTCTTCATAGCTTTCCATATTGACTTTAATGCCGGTTTGTTTCTCAAATTCCGGGATCATGGGTTTGATTACCTCTGTCCAGTTGTGATTGGCAGCCACAAAGCGAATGGTTTTTCCAGCAAACGGCTTGGCAGGATCGGCTGCCGGTTTGGGTGCTTCTTTCCCGCCACAGCCTGCGGCGACCATTGCTAGCGCGATAACCATCACCAGCAGCATCCAGATTTTTTTCATTTGTTCCCCTCCTCCTAATAATTCAAATCCTTTAAGTATTTGGATCATTCAATTTATAGATTTCGCCAACTCTCCCCAAATTCCTTCACTCGCCAGGGTGAATTACCGCTTTTACAGCAACTTTTGAGTCAACGAGCCGGAATGCCTCTTCCCAATCCGACAATGGGAAAACATGGGTAATCATAGGCTCCATACGAATATCTCCACTTTCGATCAAATGAAGAACCGCTTCCCAGGTCGACCAGGTATGACTGAAAGAACCTTGCAATGTTGCGGCTTTGGCAATGATCGGATCCAATGACAGATCAAGCGGTTTGGGACCCCAGCCAATTTTCGTGATTTGGCCATTACGGCGAACCAGTTCCATTGCCAGTTTGAAAGCCGCATTATTGCCAGCTGCATCAATAACCAGCGGCACCCCGATTCCATCCGTCAATTCCGCCACACGGTCCACTGCATTTTCTTTTGATACATTGATTGTGATATGCGCTCCCAGTTCCATTCCGGTTTTCATTCTTGATTCATCCACATCCGTTCCAACGAGGACGATGGGATATGCGCCGCCGATTCGGGCCATTTGCACCGCAAACAATCCGATGGGTCCCGGCCCGATGATTACGACTGGTTCGCCCGGGCGCACGCGACTTTTAATGAAGGTCGCATTATAGGCCACACAGGCTGGTTCAGTCAATGAAGCGAAATCAAAAGAGACACTCTCAGGAATTCGATGCAAAATACGTTGCGGTACAGCGACATATTTGGTAAATGCGCCACTGACGCCGGATCCGTAACCTTTTCGAGTCGGGCACAAATTATATTCGCCGGAACGGCAATGCTGGCATTTTCCACAAATATGGGCGGCGGTTTCGCTGACAACCCTGTCGCCAACCTTATAATCCTTTACGTTCGATCCCGCTGCGTGGATGACGCCGCAAAACTCATGTCCGAGAATAACGGGGACATTCACCGGAAAAGTAACCTGATGGTGCCACATCTCAATATCGCTGCCGCAAACACCGACTGAGCGAACTTCCAGCAGCACGTCATCGGCGCCGATTGTCGGTTCAGGTACATCCCGCAGCTCTACAGCTTTGGGAATCACATCATACTTTACGAGAGCCTTCATCATAATCCCTTCACTTCCTTTACCACACGCCGCAGAATTTTTCCCAGCTGTTCAAGGGATGCCGCACCATGAAAACCACCGTCATCGATAACAAGCGGCGCTCCCACAACCACTAATGGGGCTCCCAGCTTCGGGGCCTGGATGACCTGTTCGATAGAAAGCCCCCCAACCGCCTGAACTGGTATCTTCACCGCTTTTGCGACTTTCTCGATATCCGCCATTGGTGTTTTCCAGACTTCTTCGTGTCTTTCATCAAAGCCGGTATGCAAAACGATATAGTCGACTCCCATAGCTTCCATACGCTTTGCTTCAGCAACTTTGTCATCAACCAACATGATGTCGGCCATTACTTTAATGCCAAACTCCTTGCCGGCCTTGACCGCACCCTTGACCGTTCCATCATGGGCAACTGACATCACTACTACATGCGTAGCACCGGCCTTTGCCATCATTACGGTTTCCGGATAACCGCCATCCATGCATTTGATGTCAGCTACGATACCCTTGTCGGGATAAAGCTTGTGCAATGCCTCTATGGCATGCAGGCCTTCTCCCAGAATCAACGGCGTTCCAACTTCCAGGTAATCCACGCCTGAGGCAACGGCTACTTCGGCAACTTCCAGCGCCTCCTGCAAGGTCTCAAGGTCCAGGGAAATCTGTACAATGGGTTCCATAATCCTTACCTCCAATACTGAGCAAATTTACTACGCAAAAATTGAACAGACTCTTTCAATTCACCCATGCCGTTCACCCCATCTTCAATGGAAACCCATCCGTCAAATCCAACGGCTTTTAGAGAACTGAATATCGCATCGTAGTTATTCAGCCCTTTGCCTATTACGCCATGGGACATCAAATCGCTGTAACCTTTGGCGCCATCCTGTTTTTTTATGTCGGCCAAAGTAACACCAGGTTTCAAATATCGATCGCTGGCATGCATGCAAACAACGCGTTCCTTGACTGCTTCCAACAATTCCAACGGATCTTCGCCAGCCAAAAACGCATTGGACGGATCATAATTAACGCCAAACCACGGCGAATCGACCTGCTCCACGATTTCGAGAAAAATGTCATGCGGTTGGGCAAACTCTGGATAGTTCCAAAAATTATCTTTGTAGTGGTTTTCCATTACCAGTGTTATTTTGCGGGCCGCTGCATCATGAAGCACTTCATGAAAACACTCCAGCACCCATGTCACACCTTGTTGCCTGCTAACGCTCGGGTGAGCCTGACCGGACAAAATACGGCAGGTTTCACCGCCGAAAAACGACACTACATCGAGGATTTTCCGATATTTTTCGATTTCCTGATGGCGAACGGACGCCTCAGGATGGGTAAAATCAGGTGAAACACAGAACATCGGAGCCAAAAGGCCCTTGGCGTTCATCGCAGCTTTAACCTTATTCAGGTAAGGGCGTTGATAATTCAGAAAAAATCCGGGATACAGTTCCAGACCATCGACGCCTAGTTCAGAGGCAAGGTCGATCCATTCAAAGATCGTCATCGTTCTGGTCTCACAGAGTTCAATCATAAAACACTTGGGAAATGCAGCAAGTTTTGGCATAGTAAATCCTCCCTGGTTTGTCGTCTACTTTTGAGAATTGGGTTTCATGGAATTGATTAGTTCAACAACTCCTTTCCGGTCCGGCAAGGACGGAATCCCTCCAGAACGTTGGCAAGCCAATACAGCGGTCGCGCCTGCCCATTGACCGATCTGTTCCATACAGGAACGATCGATCAAAGCAGACTCGGGAAGCTCTGAAAGGGCTGACAACATGCCAGCCATAAATGCGTCACCAGCGCCCGTCGTATCCACGACATGAACCGGCAATCCCTGAAAACATATTTTATCGTTCTTGTTGAAAAGAATTGAACCTTTTTCGCCCCGGGTCACTGCCAATAATTTTAAGCGACCATTCTCAAAAAATCCTTCACTCTTGGCGTTTTCATCGAAAGGCTGGCCCGTCAAAAACAAGTATTCTTCATCATTCATCTTGAGCACATCGGCCAATTCAACCGCTCCCAGAATTGCTGCCTTAGCTGTTTCTGCGTCAGGCCAGAGCGGCAATCGAAGATTTGGATCAAATGAAATCAATGCACCAGCGTTCCGAGCTATCTCAACTGCTTTTAAACAGGCGCTGCGAGAGGGTTCCGTCGTCAAAGATACCGAGCTGAAATGAAGCATTTTTATTTCTTGCAGAAGCTTTACTGGCAATTCATCGATCCGCAGTAAAGTATCGGCTGTCCCGTTCCGAAAAAAGGAAAAATCGGGAATCCCTTTTTGATTTAACGAAACAAATACCAAGGTCGTGTTTGCCAGAGGATCGATAATCAACCCTTCAGTATTCACACAATTATCATTGAGGACCTGGGCCAGATGTTTTCCAAACGCATCCGAACCAACCTTACCGATAAATCCGGCTTTCATTCCAAGACGCGCGGCCCCGACCGCTACGTTAGCCGGTCCCCCGCCGGCTGCGCGCCGAAATTCAGTCACCTCCGTCAAGGCCGTAGAATGTTCTTTTCCAACAAAATCAATCAAAATTTCGCCAATGGATATAATGTCCAATTTTCTTTGCATACTACCTCCAATTTCCACCTTAGCGCAAAATTCTGTCCAGGACATTGTAATAGTCAGTCATTCTTTGTAAAGTATTCGGGAAACTCCCGCATCATTTTGGGCAAATCAAGCCTCACTTTATTTAAGTGTCGATCAACAGCATGTTTTCCTGCCACCGAATCACGGGCAATGATCGCATTAACCATGGCGCGGTGTTCAGCTAACAATTCGGGCAATTCATATCCATGAGAAATACCCAGGCATCGTACTCTGTTATAATGGGTACTCATTTGCTGAATCATTTCCCAGGTTTTTTCTTTGTTGCATCCGGCAAATATTGCTCCATGCAAGTTGCTGTCATGTTCGTAAAATTGAAAAAACCTTTTCTCTTGTATACACAATTCCTGCATCATGAGAAATTTCTGTAGTTGAAACAAATCATCCTGTCGAAAATCGATGCAGGCAATTTGCATAACCCTCCGTTCAAGCGTCTCTCTGATAAATTTGGATTCATCCACATGATGAATGTCAATCAAGGAAACGTATGTTCCTCGCTGCGGAAAAACATCGATTAGTTTTTCATGAACCAACCTTATTATTGCCTCACGAATCGGAGTTCTGCTGATATTCAAGCTCCCGGCAATCTCATTTTCCGAGATTGTGCTCCCTGGCGCATATTTCAAATCCATGATATTGGATCGGATCATTCTATAAACATATTCTCTGCTTGATTCTTGCGGCAATCGATTCATTAATCGTCCAACACCTTTTGCATCAGATTAATATTTTCCTATAACTAATATTCTAATATATAAGTTTAATTCCTTTATTTTTTATAATCTTCTCAAAGAAATTTTCGGTTCGAGATTTTATACCCCTTTCATAATTGAACTAGACAAAAGAATTCCATCTTAAAGCAGATAGCTCCGACGAAAAATATTTCGTCGGAGCTATCTGCTTTGACAATCATTTCACAGCTACAATTATTCTTTCGTCTCCAATAGTTGACTGAGTTCCACTAATTTGATAAATTCCGCACGGTATCCATTTTCATCCGTACCTTTAGCGCCACGTGCCAATGCGAGTGTCTGTTGATATGATGATTGACCCTGAAACTCGGATTTTCGCACTAACATTCCGTATTCCGCCACTGCGGCAGCAAATCGAAAATTCTCGGAAGGCACTGATTTCATCGAACTATTGCTTTCTATATGCTGGGTCATGAGCTGGCTGGTATTCTCCAACGGGTTTTTATAACGGATTTTTAACTGCAACAAATCATCGCTTGGTATAATCTGCGATTGCTGATATACCAACGGATCAACCGAAGCGGCCATCTCTGGAGAACCTGTCGGAATAATCTCATAGAGAGCTGTGACAGAATGCCCCGCACCCATGTCGCCGGCATCTTTTCGATCATCATTGAAGTCGCGGTTTTCCAACACACGGTTTTCATAGCCGATGAGGCGATAGGCTTTCACTGCAGCCGGGTTGAATTCCACTTGAATCTTCACATCTTTGGCGATGGTGAACAGTGTCCCTGCCATCTGGGAAACCATCACTTTCTTGGCTTCCAGCGCATTGTCGATATAAGCATAGTTGCCGTTACCGCGATCGGCCAAGGCTTCCATTTTATTGTCCTTGATGTTGCCCATGCCGAAACCAAGCACGCTGAGAAATATTCCATCATTGCGCCGTTCTTCGATCAGCCGGGTCAGTTCACCTTCACTTGAGGGCCCCACATTGAAATCCCCATCCGTGGCCAGAATCACCCGATTATTGCCACCTGAAACGAATTTTTCTTTGGCGATTTCATAAGCCAGTTTTAGGCCTTCGCCTCCGGCAGTTGAGCCTCCGGCCTGCAGACCTTCGATTTTGGCGAGGATCTTGCTTTTTTCATTGCCTGCGGTTGGCTCAAGTACAAGTCCCGCCGCGCCGGCATAAACCACGATTGCCACCTGGTCCTGGGAACGCAGTTGCTGCACCAGCATTTTGAAGGCGGTCTTCAAGAGCGGCAGCTTGTTCGGAGCCGACATCGAGCCGGATACGTCGATCAGAAAAACCAGGTTGCTCGGCGGCAAATTCGCGGTCTGAACATTTTTCCCCTGAATCCCAAGCAAAACCAACTTACGCCCTGCATTCCAAGGACTATCGCCCACTTCTGTCGTCACCGAAAACGGATGTTCGCCTACCGGTTGTGGATAATCATAGGTGAAATAGTTCAGCAGTTCTTCTGTCCTGACCGCGTCGGCTGGCGGCAAATTGCCGGTATTGAGAAAACGACGCAGGTTGCTGTAGGAAGCGGTATCCACATCGATTGAAAACGTGGACATTGGTGCGCTGCGGACCTCCTGAAAAGAATTGTCGTGCAAACTTTTATATTCCTCAGTGTTCCACTGGGCTGACCGGATACCGCTCGGCGCAGGCAGTGCGGATGCCATGCGGTTTGCTTCCATTGGCGAAGCCATCTGCATTGTTTTTCCGCTATACATCCTGACTGAGTCATAGTGCCCCTGCATAACGATTACTGCCGTTTTCGCTTCATTAATCTTATTTACCAACCCGTATTTTTCTTGCAAGGCCGCTAAAACCGAGGCAACGGTCTGATCGGTCGTTACTATCAGCTCCACTTTCAGGTCCGCAACGTCCGGGACGGCGATCAACTCAATTCCGCTCACCTGGTGAAGGCGATCAAGAAATTCTCTCAGAGGCATGCCGGTTGCCCGGATTTCAGACGCAAGAGGCATTGTTTTTATACTGTTTTCAAAATTTCCGGCGAATGCGATCGTCGCCATCGACAGGACCAGTAGTAGAAATAGCGCGATGTTTTTCTTCATCTGTGTTCATTCCTTTCTGTTCCCCGGCTGATTTCCTTCACCGGAGGTCTTTCATTTTGACAAACGTGGACACAGCAAAAAAGTAACGCGAGGCAATAAGCAATTTTGCAGCGTTACTTTTCTGATCAGATATCGTTAATAGAAGTATAGGTTTGAAAGTTGACGGCGACACATCTCTCACCATACAATAAACTGTATTGGAAATGGTTTGTCAGGGTGGTGAACGGATGTCAGCTGAATGGGAATTGATCGAAAAAGCAAAGACCGGAGACAAGAATGCATTGAACGAGATCGTTGCTGAATGCTGGCAACCTTTATATCGTTTCATTTCATTTAAAACCGGCAATCCTGAGGAAGCGCAGGACATAGCCCAGGAGACATTTTACAGAGCGTTTCGCACTCTAGGCACCTATCAGAAAACCGATGCTCTTTTTTCCACCTGGATCGGCCGGATTGCGACGAACCTGATTACTGATTTGTGGCGAAAAAAAGGCCGCTCCCCCATCATGAACGACATCAGCGACCATTTGAATGACTTTACGGGCGGAGAAAATCCCGCGGAAACGATAGTCAACCGGGAAACGCGTGACACCCTTGTCACTCTTCTGACTGAATTGCCGGGACGAACAGCGCCGGGTAATCGAGCTTCGGATCCTGGCCGGCTTACGCGGTCAAAGAGGCTGCCACCGCCATGGAAAAAAGCGAAGCCGCCATCAAGATGCTGCAGCAGCGCGCCCTAAAAAGTCTGCGTGAAAAACTGCAGGACAGAGGAGCTCTGGAGCAAAAATGACCAGTAAAATAGATGAACTCAACGAAGAACTGGATAAAATAAATTGCGGGCTGACGCCTAACCTTGCAGATCAAGAAATATCTGAACTGCTTGAAATTGCCGTGCTTCTTCGCCAGGCTGACCTACCGGTCCAACCGCCAGAGCATATCCTGTCAGCTGCAGGTACAGGCGGGCAGCCGAGGGATTAAAAACAGTTGACCCAGCTCCCAATCTGAGGATTTTGAGATACTCAAGCTTATTGGGAGCCGCTGCTGCCTTGCTTATATTTGCCGGCATCCACGGATTTCCGTCCATACAGGAAGTCGTGGCCCATGGTTACCGTACCATCTCCAAGCGTGTCCGGCCCTTTACCATCCGAAGCCCGCTCGCTCGGTGCTTCGTCATCGCCGGAATCCTCAATGCAGCCAGCTTCAATGCCAGCTTCTTCATCGCCAACTTCGCCGGCCCACAAGAACCCCTGGCTTCATCTCCGGCAGTAATACCGTCCCCCCGTCTCATCCTCGGTCCCTGCAGTTGTTCAACCGGCATCCAGTCCTAAGGCTCTTCCCTTCGAGGCTCCCCCTCAGACAGCAGAACAATCCCGCAAGGCTTCAGCCGCATCGACGAAAGCACTTCTGCCGCCGCCATCTCCGCCTGCCACAGTTGCCTTGCGTCTGCCTGGTCGCACGCCGGATTCCGTCGTCAATGATTCTGCCGCAGGAATCATCCGCCAAAGCTTTGACACAGGCACACCGCGCGAGCTGATCCTTACCCAGCGTTCCAGATTCCAGGCAAATAACAGTAAAGCGCCTCAGTCAGGACAATCCGTCCTGCGGGAAGTCGATAAAGGAAAAATGGAAGCTGTTCCAATCTTTAACAGGGTTGTCGTGGTAGTTGCTGGTCAAGAAGTAACTCTCGAAGGACGCCAGACGATTCAGGAACTCACGGAATTGGCTCGGACGCTCACTAACTAACTGATCGCGGCAGAGTCAGCCCAAACTCCACAAAGCTATACCACATGAGCTTCTTGCGGATCAAACTGCAGCCAGATCCGAATGCCGCTCTGCAATTGGCTGGGCGCACAATCCCGGGGCAATCGGACACTTAGGATCATATTCCCCAGCCTGACTAGCACGCGATTCGTTCCAATTCCCGGCAGCACTCGATCAATCAAACATTCCAGCACGACCCGGTCATCAGCCGGGTCTTTTTCCTGTCCCTCGCAAAGAGTCAGAGCATCACCAGGCAGACAGCAAAAACCGGAAGTAGTGGCTGCAATTGGACCGCGATAGGCGAAGCGAATTCCCTCGGTCAATGTTACAAACCTCTTTTCCCCGTCCTGCTCTAAATTGCAAGGCAATATATTATCCATGCCCACAAGCCGGGCCACTTTCTCATCCACGGGACGCCGCATGAGAATTTCAGGCTGGTCATCCTGCAAAATCTGACCTTCGAAGATTGCTACAGCCCGTTCCGCAAAATACAACACATCCGAAAAATTATGACTGACCATCAATACCGTGATTCCCTTCTTTTGGGCTACCGTGCGAATTTCTTCCATCATGGAGCTTCGCACGGCTACGTCCAGGGAGGCAAAGGGCTCGTCCAACAATAACAATTCCGGCTCCGTCACTAAGGCTCTGGCAATGCAGACGCGCTGTGATTCACCGCCTGACAAGCGTTTCGGCTGGCCGTTGCGCGAGATGGTCGCAGCCAAAATCGGCCAAGGCTTTGTAAACTCTAGCCTCGATTTCACGGGAAGATATGCCGCGAAAACTCAGCGGCCAGGCAACATTGTCGAAGACGCTGCCAGTGAGCAGCAAGGTCTCCTGAAACACCATGGAGGAACGCCGGCGCAATTGATATTGGTTCGACGCTCCTGCCTCATCGCCAAACAAACGCAACTTTCCCTGATATGGCTGCAACAAATTGACTGTTTGCAATAGAGTGCTTTTCCCAGCTCCATTGGGACCGACTAACGCAACCAATTCACCCCGGCGAACTGACAAGGATTGTATATTCAATATCCGCTGCCTGCCGCCCCGGTAGACAGACACATCTTGCAACGACAAAATTTCTGTCATACCCGTTCACTCTTTCCACTGTGTTGCAACCAGGTCAGCAACATTACGACAGCAAACGATCCCAGAAGCAAAATAACGCTGGTTGCGATGGCGGTATCATAATTTCCTTTGCCAACTTCCATAACGGTAGCCGTCGTCAAAACGCGGGTCTGTCCTTTAAGGTTGCCGCCCACCATCATCGACGCGCCCACTTCTGAAATCACGCGGCCAAAACCGGCAATAACAGCCGCCATCAGTCCCAGTCGAGCTTCCCTGATCAGTAACCGGCTGACTTGCCAGTGTGTGGCCCCCAATGATATCAATTGCAAGCGCAATTTGGGATTAACACTCAGGATCGCGGCAAAACTCAGGCCCGCAACGATCGGACCAGCAATGATAGTTTGTGCGATAATCATGGCCGCAGGTGTGTACATCAGCTCCCAGTCGCCCAAAGGTCCATATCTCCAGAGACACAGACTGACAAATAAACCAACGACGACTGGCGGCAAGCCCATGCCAAAATTCAACAGGCCGCTGAATACCTGTTTGCCGCTAAATTCCTTCAGTGCAAGCCAGACCCCCAACGGAACACCCAGCAAAACGCTGCATACTGTGGCTGTGCCCGAAACCTGCAATGTCAGCAGCATAACTGATACGATTTCCGGATCGTAGGTAACCATTAATTGAAATGCCTGCGTGATACCCTCTGAAATCATAACGCCGCCTCTTAAAGTCCAAAATCCTTCTCTGATTTGCCACCATCAGCAAAAAACAACGGCTGAGAGTACTTGTCTTTGCCAAAGGAAGCGATGATCGCCTGCCCTTCGGCAGATAGGATAAACTCACTAAACGCTTTGGCGCCTTGCTGGTTTGCCTTTGCAAATTTTTCTGGATTTACTTCCATCACATGATAGATATTTAGCAATTTAGCATCGCCTTCCACCAAAATTTCCAGCTTGATATTTTTCTTTTGAGCGAGATAGGTTGCGCGATCCGCTAATGTATATCCGGCTTTTTCGTCGGCAATTTTCAGCGTTTGCCCCATGCCTGCCCCCGCTTCCTGATACCAGGGCGCGGTCGGCTTGAGCGCAGCCGTTTTCCAAAGACTGATCTCCATCTTATGCGTTCCCGAATCATCGCCGCGTGAAACGAATACTGACGAAGTGGCAGCAATCGACTTCAATGCGTCAATCGTAGACTTTCCTTTAATTTTGGCAATATCAGACTCCGGTCCAACTAGAATGAAGTCGTTGTGCATAACCAAACGACGATGGATAGCCGCTCCCGCTTCCACCACTTTTTTTTCTGCCTGGGGCGCATGGACCAGCAGTACATCTGCTTCGCCTTTTTCTCCCAGCGCCAGAGCCTGGCCAGTACCGACGGCAATCGTCTTGACCTTGTAACCGGTTTTCTTTTCAAAAGCAGGTATCAGCACATCCAATAACCCACTATCCTGGGTGCTGGTAGTAGTCGCCAGGATGATATTTACATTGCCAGGTGTTTTTGTCACTGGCGCAGGGGCAGGATTCGATGTCTGGGATGTACCGCACCCCGTATAAAGTCCCAAAATCAACACAAATAGAGAACCAAGTAAAATTTTACGCATAATTGTCTTTACCCTCATTCCAATTGAATTTTTTCGAACAAATTGTACTCCAGATCAAAATAGAGCAGTTGCCTGTTCAAAGGCTGCCCCACCCCTGTGATGAGTTTAATCACTTCCTGGGACTGCAGTGCGGCGGCTACAGCCGGTGTGGTTGCGGGATTTCCCAGTAATACTTCGACGCCTCGATCCGATGGCGCCGCTTTTGCAAATAAAGCCGCGACGCCCTGATCTTCTGGCATAACTGTGGAAACCTGGCCGGTAAACCCCGCAATAGCCGCATGAACAAGAGGAATTCGCAATTCCTGCGCGATTCGAAACAACATACGGCGGTTGCCGATCGAATCGAGTGCATCAACAACAACATTCATTCCCGACAACAAATCCAGGGCATTGGCTGCGTCCAACATCACCGAACAGGCCTTCACCTGCACGTCCGGATTGATATCAGCCACGCGGGCCGCCGCAACTATAGCCTTATTCATGCCCAATGTACGCTCCGTTGCGAGAATCTGCCGGTTCAGATTGTGCCGGGTAAAGGAATCGCCGTCGATAACTACCAAATGGCCGACCCCTTGCCTAGACAGCAATTCAATGACATGACCACCCAAGCCGCCAGCACCGATAACCGCAACCGTTGCCTGGAGCAGAAGTAGCTGCCCGGCAATCCCAATCGTGCCCAAATTGCGCAAGTAGCGTTCGGGCATTTGACCTGACATCAATTCTGATAAAGACTCCGAACGGGCCATTTAGCCGCCGCCTATCGGTGGAAAAAGTCCAACCCGGTCATTATCTTTTAGGCTGTAGTCCTCTGTTACCCCTACACCGTTCACCATACGCATGTGCACTTTTTCAGGACTGATTCCGATCTTCTCCAGCAAAGTTTCCACTGTGCTGCCTTCAGGCAAAGTCACTAAAAACACACCGGTAGGTGCATTGTTTGGCGAATGTTGCCGTAATGTGGCGAAAAGATGAACCTCCGTCTGCATTTCAGAACCCTCCATATCATCAGGACATTTTTTTAAAACCCAACATTACCCGATAAGGGCCCGGTGTTCCTGGCGGCAGAAGCGCCACGCGATCCCCTGGATGAATTGTAGCCTCCTCCGGTCTGAACGCCTTTCCGTTAACCAACAATACCTCTACTTTTTCGGCAGGAACGTCTAATTTTTCCAATAGAGCTATCCCAGAAATCTCATCCGCCAACTCAACCTGCATCGGACTGGGCCAATTTCTTTCTTGACATAATTTTGTCAGAAACATGAAGAAACGGACTTCAATATATCCTGGCACACAACGCACCCCCTCTATTGTCACATCAAACCGGCTCCGCCACTGCCAACTGCGATCAATCTTCCTGCATTGCCCAGATCATAGCCTCCCAAGGCTTCAACATCAGACCTAAATTCAGGAGATTGCAAAATACCGATGATCAGCGCCATCCGTTCGTCATGTGGCGCGAAATTCATCAACAGATCGTATTGTTCAGATGCCACAGGCAAAAAATTCAGCCCTAACGCTTTCGCAGCTGCCTGAACTCCCAATCCGACGTCAATTGTGCCTGAAGCAACCGAAGCGGCAACCGTCATGTGGGTACCAACTTCCTTTTCATAACCATTGATCTGTTGACTGTTAATGCCCAGCTTGGACAGTTCATAATCTAACAACATCCGGGTACCAGAGCCCCGTTGGCGATTGATGAATGTGATGTCGGGGCGCGCCAGGCAACTCAGTTGTGAGATTCCTTTCGGGTTGCCGGGCGCCACCATGAGCCCTTGCTGCCGCATGGCCAGATGAACCAGGCGCCAGGCTACGTGGGGCAAAAATTTTTCTACTTGAGCCACATTGTATGCACCCGTTGTTTCATCCAGCAAATGAATGCCTGCAAGGTGCGCCTCATTGTTGCGAATCGCCAGAATTCCGCCCATGCTGCCAACATTGGCGCAGGATAGTGATACATCTCCGCGCCGCCGCCTGAGATGAATTCCCAACAATTCCAAAGCCAGATCATGACTACCTACGGCTAAAATATTATTATTTGGACGAGATCCGCGCAGCAACCGCACGCTAGACAAGGATCCCGCGCTTAGTCCTGAACTTCCAGCATTGATACTGATAATCCCCTGTGCCCTAGTCAGAGAGGAAATGAGACCTGCGCCACGATTCAGCGGAGCAGCGACCATTCTCCCCTGCACGTTGCCCACTGAGACCCGCACATACTCTTCAACACCAACAGTAGAAGGAACTTGCCGGACTAGCGTTGCATCAATTTGCCGGTGTTCGACCTGAGGCAATTTTTGTCGTTCCAATAATATATCCCTGACGAACAACTCTGCCGTCAACATTGCAGAAACAGGGTACCCCGGTAAGCCGATCACGGGCTTACCCTCACAAATCGCTAATATTACGGGTTTACCTGGTTTTATCGATACTCCGTGAACCAGCACTTCTCCGAGTTGGCCGAGTATATCCGAAGTGAAATCTTCCGTTCCGGCCGAAGTGCCTGCATTGACCAAAACGATATCACTATTGGCCAATTCTTCACTTACAACCTGCTTCAAAGCTGCCGGATCATCCCTGACAATCGGGTGGCGATACGGTAATCCCCCCCATTCACGTACTGCGGCCGCAAGCATGTGGGAATTAACATCCAGAATCATTCCTGGTTTTAATTCGCGATAAGTGCCCACGATTTCATCGCCGGTAGGAATCACTGCCACTCGTGGTCGAATCAGCACCTGGACTGTTTCAAGCCCTGCCGCCATCAACGCGGCAATGCCGACTGGAGAAATAGCTTGATGCTCTGGTATGACCAATTCATTGGCCACAATATCTTCTCCGATAATTCGGACGTGTTGCCAGGGGGATGCAGCGGCGTTGATTTCCGCCACAGAAGAAGCGGAATGAACGTCTTCAATCATGATGACAGCATTGGTTCCAACCGGCATCAAATCTCCAGTATCGACTACATAACAGGATCCAGCGACAAAAGGGATATTATGTGACAGAATCCTGAGTTGCCGCGGCGCTGTTTCCTGTGCACCGAAGGTGTCCGAAGCCCTAACGGCAATCCCATCCATCGCAGCACTATTATAATGAGGTGCAGACTGTCTGGCATACACAGAATAAGCCGTGACCCGCCCTAAAGAGTCGTCAACGCCAATTGTTTCGACCGGTAGGTGGGAAAAGAAGCCAATATCGAGCAACTTTTGCCGCCATAACTCCTGTGCCTGCTGACGGGTCTGACAATTCAGATAGGCCTTATTACTCCGCAAAACCCTCCACTCACCTTTCTGTCCTAAGATTGACGATAACCCGCTCACCCTCGTATAGGCCGCTTTTTTCCAACGGGATATGCACTACTCCGTCGGCTTGCGTCATGATGCTGATTAGGCCAGACTTCCCGAAGACTGGTTCAGCTGTATATCCATCATCGGTTTTATTCAGCCTTACATTAATGAAGTCGTCACGCCCCGGCGCCGATGCGATATTCCGGGTTAACACAGCTGGAACGCCCCTCGCAGCACTCATTGGCTGCCAGCCTGTCATTTGACGAACTGCGGCGGCAACCACCTGACCACATACAGTCAGTGCCGCCACAGGATGCCCCGGCAAACCGAAGACCGGAACATCGCCAGCCATACCGAAAATGGTCGGTTTTCCTGGCTTGATGGCCAATCCATGAATTAATATTCCCGGCGCGCTCAGCGCCTGAATTGCCGGAACCGTGAAATCTTTGACTCCCACGGAGCTTCCGCCGGAAATCACCACCATTTGGCATCGTTCAACAGCTTGTTTCAGGCTTGACAAGAAATGATCATAACAGTCTTTAATGATGCCGATACGATCAACCTCACACCCCAACTCCATTAACAGCGCAGACAACGAATAGGAATTAACATCCCTTATTTGACCAATGGATGGTGTTTCATGAATGTCGATCAGTTCATCGCCGCTTGAGAGTAATGCAACTTTTATTTTTTTTCGCACCATCAAATGATGACAACCGCAGGCGGCTAACAGCCCGATATGCTGTGGTGTAAGCCTTACTCCCGCTCCAACTATCACCGCGCCTGCCGCAACATCCTCTCCCCGGGTTACGATATTCTCATAGGGAGCGACCATTTTTTGTACCAAAAGAGTTCGCCGATCCGGTTGTTCTGTATATTCCAACATCGCAACCGCATCTGCGCCAGTCGGCAACATGCCGCCTGTTGGAATAATTGCCGCCTCACCGGAACAAAGTTCCAGATTCGTGCTTCTGCCCATTAGCACTTCACCGACTATCACGAAGAGGGACGCTGCAGACTCACTCGCACCGAAAGTATCTTCACTTCGCACAGCATAACCATCTACCGTGGAACGAGCAAAGGGCGGCAAATCCTCTGTTGAGCGGATCTCTTCCGAGGTAATGCGCCCTAAAGAAACAGACAATTCCACGAGTTCCCCTTCAATTATAATGCCTTCAAGGCTTTGGCGGATCAGTTTCTGTGCCTTGTCGAACTCCATGCAGTTCAAGAAATCCATGAAACCCCTCATTTCACAAAGGTGTTTGTAATAAAGAATAAGAAAAAGCCTGGCAACATCAGGCTGATGCATCATTGGGATCGACATTGAAAATACGCCTGGCTGGATCAATCCAGCCAGGCTATTGGTTAACTATCGATTCCTAGAAATTGAAAACTGTGTTCAAGTCCTCCTTCGGAACATCAAATACCACATTATGTGGCGGCAAAGGTTCCGTGCGGAAGAAATCAGGTAAATCATCCGATCCTTCAGCGAAGCCGGCTTTTTTGTTGAACGAGCGCTCGTCACGCAAAACCTGCTTACCCATTTCGATATAGTCGTCGGTGGTTTTGTTCCAACCAAAACGAGCATTGCACATTTCCACGATTCCTTCCAACCCCTCGGGGATGTCCAGAATGGCAAACGCAACAAACAGGCACAGGCCCGTGCTATCGACAAAGGCCGTTGCGATCTGCAGATTGCGCGACAGATCAACCTGACCGACTGGGCTCAGCGGATCGACTTTGCCGCCGACGCTCAGAATGTTGGCGGTCACGGCATAGCCGGCAGTATGGTCGGCTCCCATCGGGGTAGTGGCATACGTTACGCCCTGTCCTTTGACTGCGCGCGGGTCATACGCGGGAATGGCCTGGCCTTTGACTACAGGCACCCGTCGCATTCCGTACACTTTTCCTGTAATCGCGGCCCCAGCGCCGATAATTCGTCCGAGCGGTGAAGCTTTGCCGATTTCCTGAATGAGGGCGATGGCGCCCTTGCTGTCGCCAAACTTCAGCACCCCAGCTTCCATCAACACACCCAAAGCCACACCTGTATCGATAGTATCCACACCATAATCATCGCAGAGTCGATTCATCAGCGCGATATCATCCAAGTTATTGATTCCGCAATTCGCACCGAGCGACCAGATACTTTCGTACTCGAATCCCCCGGTGAGCACATGGCCATCTTTATCTTTGTAAATCTGAGAACAGCGGATCATGCATCCAGGAGAACATCCGTGTCCAGTTTTGCCGCCCCGTTCATTGATCACGGCAGACATCGTTTCTCCGCCGATATCATTAGCCCCTTCAAACCGACCGGAACTGAAATTACGTGTCGGTATTCCGCCAGCCTCACTCAAAATATTCACCAGTATAGCTGTTCCATATGCAGGAAGCCCCTGGCTGGTAACTGGATGAGTCATCAATGCATTGGCCAGTTTCTTGGCGCCGGCTCGGTAAGCAGCTTCATCGACTAAACTAAGCTTATTGACTCCGCTGTCATCGACTACGATCGCCTTGAGGCCCTTGCTTCCCATAACGGCGCCCAATCCGCCGCGGCCAGCCTGACGGGTCGGAGCTCCCTCCATGTCGGTAAACCCAACACAGGCCGCTGTCATTTTATTTTCGCCGGCTGTACCGATACAGCCGATTGCAACTTTATCACCAAACTTATCCTGCAATTTGGCAACCGTCGCGTAAATATCAAGACCTTTCAACTCAGGCATATCTTCAAGCGCAACACCCGCAGACGTCACTTTGATGACATAGGTTCCTGCCGTTTTGGGCAGACCTTCAACGACAATACCCCTGATTCCCATTCGGCCCAGTTTCATTCCCATTGCGCCGCCGACATTGCTTTCCTTGATGCCTTCGGTCAATGGGCTCTTGGCGCCCAGAGACATTCTGCCCCCATTCGGCGCACCGGTGCCTGACAACAGACTAGTTGCGAATACGAGTTTATTTTTTTCGCCTAGCGGATGCGCCGATGGATCAACTTCCAGTTCCACAATTCGAGAACTCAAAGCACGGCCGCCCAGTCCTTGGTAACCTTCCCCGGCTTCAGACTTTACGGAAAGGTCTCCCATGTTAATGCGATAGAACATCCAATCTCCACCACCTTACGTAAAATAATTTGAAATTGCTTCCAAATTATTATTTCGATAAATACTAATAAAACCCTCTTGAGTTGAGAAATATATTTTACTCCTCAGAAAATTCAGCCTCTTGCCGATAATTTAATAAGAAAAGCGTAGCGAACTGGAATACCAGCTTCGCTACGCTAAAAAAAAGATAATGCTCTAGTAAGAAAAAACTACTATAGGCCGGCTTCCTGCCGGAGAATCGCAGCCTTGTCGGTCTTCTCCCAAGGCAGATCGACATCAGTTCGTCCGAAATGCCCATAGGCAGCCGTTTGCTTGTAAATGGGACGACGCAGATCCAAGGTTTTGATGATTCCTGCAGGAGTCAAGTTGAAATGCTTGGCAATAAGATCTTCGATCACATCTTCCGCCACTTTTGCCGTACCAAAAGTTTCAACGAAAACCGATACTGGCTCCGCAACACCGATCGCATAGGCGAGCTGAATTTCACAACGATCCGCCAGACCCGCCGCCACAACGTTTTTGGCGACGTAACGGGCTGCATACGCGGCTGATCGATCGACTTTGGTTGGATCTTTGCCGGAGAAACAGCCGCCACCATGGCGAGCCATCCCGCCGTAAGTATCGACAATGATTTTACGCCCGGTAAGCCCTGAGTCACTTTGCGGCCCACCCACTACAAAACTGCCGGTCGGGTTCACAAAATAACGGGTGTTGGCATCCAGAAGCTCTGGCGGAACGATCGGTTTCACCACTTTATCCAGGAAGTCGCGCACGGTATCACTCATGGTTTCGCCTGCATGTTCGCTGTTATAAGATATTTTTACATCAGGGCTATGCTGGGTTGAAATAACAATGGTATCAACCCGCACCGGCTTGTTGTCTACATATTCGACCGTAACCTGCGTTTTTCCATCGGGACGCAAATAGTTCAGTTCGCAGTTTTTACGCACCTCGGTAAGGCGCTTGGCCAACTTATGGGCCAGTGCAATGGATAGCGGCATGAACTCCGGTGTCTCGTTGGTAGCATAGCCGAACATCATTCCTTGGTCGCCGGCGCCGCCGACATCCACACCCATGGCGATATCCGGCGATTGTTCGTCGATTGAGGTCATCACACCGCAAGTATCGCCATCAAAGCCGTATTTGGCCCGGGTATATCCAATATCCTTAATGGTATCACGCACAATGCGGTTAATGTCGACATAACAGTTCGTAGTAATTTCGCCCACCACATGAACCAGGCCGGTAGTAACCACAGTTTCACAGGCAACACGACCGTTCGGATCCTGAGCCAAAATAGCATCCAACACAGCATCAGATATCTGATCCGCGATTTTGTCCGGATGCCCTTCTGTTACTGATTCCGACGTAAAGAGCCTTTTTCTCATCCCTTGCCAAACCCTCCCTTAAATTATTGAACTTTGCGAAGGCAATAAAAAAAACCTCCACATGGGAGGACAATGCTCTCCCATCTTGCGGGTTTCCCCGCCGGAATTGGCACCGTTTTGACATTACATCAATGGTTGCCGCGGCATCATCGGGCCTGTCCCTCTGCCAGCTCTGGATGGTCAGTATTTAATTCAATTGCGATAGGCACGCGTATAATTTTAATGGATAAGACTCAAAAAATCAATCCTTTACTTGAATGTTTTCAAAGATTTTTTTTGCCAGACCCGGGCACTTGGCAATGATCTTGTCGAGAACTACCCTACCTAGTTCAGACTTGCTCATTAGAGGAAGCTCCTCCACCGATCCATCCCGAGATAAAATCTTCACAATATTGGTATCGGCATCGAAACCGGCGCCGCTCTGAGTGACATCATTGGCCACCAACATATCAAGATTTTTTTTGCGCAACTTTTCAGCGGCATTAGCAAGCAGTTCCTGAGTTTCAGCCGCAAATCCCACCAGAAACTGAGTTGTCTTGAATTGACCCAGCTCGGCAAGAATATCCGGATTCTTTGTCAACTCCAGAGTCATTTGTGTTGATGCTTTTTTTATTTTTTGTGGAGCGGCCGTCTCTGGTCGATAGTCAGCTACGGCTGCCGCCTTGATCACAATATCGGTGTCAGGAAAGGCTACTAGAACCGCTTCGCGCATCTGGGCGGCACTTTCAATTGAAATTCGATTCACGCCACAGGGCACAGGCAGCGCAACCGGTCCGGATACCAAGGTAACAACAGCGCCGCGCTCGGCTGCCGCTGCCGCTATGGCATATCCCATCTTTCCACTGGAACGGTTACCGATAAAGCGTACCGGATCAATGGCCTCACGAGTTCCACCGGCAGTAACCAATATACGCACTCCCTGCAAAGAACCAGCGAAGCGAAAGTGCGCCGCAATTCGTTCAACAATTTCTGAGGGTTCAGGCAAGCGCCCACTCCCTCCGTACCGCAGGCCAACATCCCCGAAGCTGGTTCAACAACCATAACTCCTCGATTTTTAAGGGTTGTTATATTATTCTGCGTCGAAGGGTTGAGGTACATATTGGTGTTCATCGCAGGAAAAACCAGCACTGGCGCCGGCGTTGCCATTACTGTGGTACTGAGGAAATCGTCCGCAATGCCATTGGCCAATTTACCCAACATATTGGCAGAAGCAGGCGCTATAACGAACAAGTCAGCCCTACGGGCAAGCGCAATATGTTCAACATTCCAGGTTTTGGGTTCTTCCCATAGAGTTGTATGAACAGGTTGTCCGGAAATCTCACGGAAAGTAAGGGGCGTGACAAATCGGGTAGCCGCTTCGGTCATGACTACATGAACTTCAGCTTCCAACTTGATCAGTCGACTGACCACTTCCACCGCTTTGTACGCGGCGATTCCGCCACATACGCCGAGAACAACCGTTTTACCTTTCAACATGCTGATTATCCGCCGATTGGTTTGATGCGTTCATACGTGACTTTATCCGCGCCTATTTCTTCCAAGGCAATGGTTACGGCTTTGTTGGATTTGCTCGGTACCATTGAGTGATCTCCAGCAACAACTTCACGGGCTCGGCGGGCGGTCAAAACAACCAGGGTATATTTGCTATCCACTTTTTTTAGCAGATGGTCCAATGATGGATAAATCACAACAGTATTCCCCTTCCTCTACTTTTGTTTAAGGTCTACGCCCCAAACCAGACCGATCATGTGTACATTTCGCTTTACTCGCCACTTTTCTGCCCGAATGATGGAGGCAACATCGGCGGTGGCCTCTTTAAGGTTATCATTGATAACGAGGTAATCGTACTCGTGCACGTAGCGAAGCTCATCAGACACTGAATTCAGGCGACAACGGATGGCTTCCTGCGATTCCGTTCCTCTGCCACGAATTCGTTTGGTAAGTTCTCGTGGGGATGGCGGCATGATATACACAAATACAGCAGCAGGAAAACGATCCTTGATTTTCATGGCTCCCTGCGGGTCGATTTCGAGAATGATGTCGTGTCCCCGGGCGATCGCTTCCATAACCCGTCGTCGCGGTGTTCCGTAAAAATTCCCATATACTTCAGCCCACTCCAACAACTCATCCTGCTCACGCATCTTCTGAAATTCCTCACGTGAAACAAACCAGTAGTTGACACCGTTGACTTCGCCTTCCCTTGGCGCACGGGTGGTGGCGGAAACGGAATAATGAATGGAGGGATATTGATCCAATAGCGCTTTGACAATAGTACCCTTGCCGGCTCCTGAAGGACCGGAGATTACAATCAAGCTACCTGAGGGGTTGCCGGTTATATTATCGGGAGTTTCCGCTTCAAGCGTCACCTTGTTCCTCCGCATCCTTTGCATATAAACGGTGCGCTACGGTATCCGCCTGGACCGAAGATAGGATGACATGGTCGCTGTCCGTTATGATCACAGCACGGGTGCGGCGACCATAAGTTCCGTCAATCAGTCGGCCTTTTTCACGTGCATCTCCTAATCAACCTCTTGATAGGAGCCGAATCCGGTCCGACAATTGCCACGATCCGGTGACTGAAAACGACATTGCCAAATCCAATGTTCAGCAGTTTGATATCCATCAATAATACCCTCCGCTATTCAATGTTTTGTATCTGTTCCCGAACCTTTTCGATCTCGCTCTTTAGTTCGACCATTAGACCACTTGTGGATATGTCATTGGACTTCGAACCAATGGTATTAGTCTCACGGTTCAATTCCTGCAAAATAAAGTCCAGTTTTCGGCCAACAGCGTTTTCTCCTCGCATGGCATTTCCAAATTGATCCAAATGGCTTTCCAATCGCACAAGCTCTTCTGTAATATTTGTCCGGTCGGCCATAATGGCAACCTCTTGCAATAATCGAACTTCATCAGGCGCCGCATTGACCTCGCTTAAAATTTCACGACATCGTTCGCGCAGTTTTACACGGTATTCTTCTACAATAGCCGGGGCACGCAACGCAATCGCGGAGCCCAGTTCCCGGATCCGGCCAATGCGCATCGTCAGATCACGATAGATGTTTTCGCCTTCAGCAGTCCGCATGGCCATCAAATTGGACAAAGCCTGATTGATCGCTTCGGAAAGCTTCGGCCAAAGAGTCTCCAGATCCTCAGTCATTTCTTCCACTTTCAATACGTCAGGAAATTTCGCGATATCATAGGCGCTAACCGTACGGATGTCGAGTCCGCAGGTCTCAGCCACATCCTTGACCGCCTGATAATATCCGTTCGCCAGCCCTTTGTCGACGCGAATCGTACGGCGGCGTTCCATAAAGTCATCCGCAGTAATCACGATGTCGATGCGGCCTCGGGCCAAAGTGCCTGCAATACTCTTTCTGATACGATCTTCCACCCCGCCCAGATGCTTGGGGACTCGAATCACAACCTCATTAAAACGATGATTGACCGAACGGATCTCTACAATAAACCGATGATCGCTGTCTTGAAATTCGCCACGGCCGAAGCCTGTCATGCTTTTGAACAAAAAGGATTCCCCCTCGATTGAACGCGATCGCTGCTACAGGGCGAGGTGCTGTTTCATGCGGCCCAAGGGCCTCGCGAATTCTGGACTCATCGAGTGTCAATGCAAAGCGGACATAGCCTTCACCGGACGGTCCATAACCGACGCCAGGAACCACGATGATGCCGCATTTTTCGAGCATCGCTTCCGTAAAACTCATGGAGTCATAACCAGCCGGAACCGGCGCCCAAACATAGAAAGTGGCTTTGCTCTTTTCCATATTCCAACCCATCGAGTTCAATCCATCAATCAAGACATCCCGTCGTGCTTGATAAAGTTTGTTCATTCCCGGTATGAAATTGGGGTCAATATTCAACAGCGCTTCGATTCCAGCATCCTGTACAGCGGTGAACTGACCCGAATCTACGTTGGTCTTGATAATTCCGAGACCGGCGATGACTTCTGAACAACCGACTGCGAAGCCCATACGCCAACCGGTCATATTGAAGGGTTTGGAAAGGGAGCCAAATTCAACGGCGATGTCCATAGCGCCAGGAACTTGGAGAATACTGGGCGGACGGTAGCCGTCAAAGGCCATTTCCGAATAGGCGTTATCGTGACACAGAATGATATCGTATTGTTTACAGAAGGCCACGGCTTCACTAAAGAAGCCCAGGTCTGCGATAGCAGCCGTCGGATTGTTCGGGTAGTTGAGGAACATGATCTTGGCCTTTTTGGCAATGTCCGTGGGAATTGCCGCAAAATCGGGCAGAAACTTGTTTTCCGCCGTTAAAGGCATGAAATAAGGCACGCCATTCGCGAACATAGTTCCCAGTTTATAAACCGGATACGCCGGATCAGGAATCAAAGAGTAATCGCCGGGATCAACAAAAGCAAGGAAAATATGTGCAATCCCCTCTTTGGAACCGATGAGGGTCATGACTTCATTCGAAGGATCCAATGTCACGTCAAAACGTTTTTTGTACCAAGCAGCCACTGCCGACCGAAACTCAGGCGAACCCTCATAATCGGGATAGCGATGATTCTTGGGTGCTCGAACCGCCTCACACATTTTCTCCACGATTTGTGGTGAAGTTGGCTGATCGGGATCACCGATGCCGAAGCTGATAATATCGACGCCTTTCGCGATGGCTTCCCGTTTCTTTTTGTCGATCAACGCAAACAAATACGGGGGAACTTTTTTGATTCTTTCTGCTCTTTCCAAACTATTCCGCCTCCATCTATTCAGTGATTTTACCTTAAATACTCGCCCCGAAAAACTTCAACAGCAGGGCCGGTTTTATAAATATGATTATCGGCACGCCATTCGATGAAAAGGTCCCCTCCGTCCAGATGCACCAAAACCTGCCGATCCGTCTTGTCATTCAGTACGGCAGCAACCACTGCGGCGCAGGCGCCGGTTCCACAGGCCAGCGTAACGCCGGCGCCGCGTTCCCAAACCCGCATGCTTATCGTCTGCCGGTTGATAACTCGAACGAATTCAACATTAGTCTTGCGGGGAAACATTGGATGAACCTCGATCGGTCGGCCCAATGCCTGCAGATCTAACGTCTCCGCCTCCTCTGAAAAGATAATGCAATGCGGATTCCCCATACTGACACAAGTGATGTCATACTTGGCATCGCCCACAATGAGCGGGATATTAACAGCCTGATCATCCGGATCACCGGTCATGGGGATTGCTCCTCTTTTCAGTCTGGGTTCACCCATGTCCACGCAAACCGCTGAAACCGTGTCGCCTTCAAACAGCAGTCTAGGCTTGATGATCCCGGCCAGAGTTTCAATCGTTAATTCTGTTTTGGTGGTTAGCCCATTTTCATAAACATAGCGGGCAAAACACCGGGTGACGTTGCCACACATTTCGGCTTCACTGCCGTCCGAGTTGAAAATCCGCATACGAAAATCTGCAATTTCCGATGGTAAGGCGATTACAAGGCCATCTGCGCCAATACCGAAATGTCGGTCACAGATTTCGATTGCTTTACTCGGGTAATCTTCGATTTTCTCCTGAAACCCATTCACTATCACAAAATCGTTGCCGATTCCCTGCCACTTGGTGAATTTCATTTCGCATTTCCCCCTGATTCGCCCTCTGTCATATTGTTAAATTATATACAAAAATGCATGTAAAGTCCATCGAAGCGGCACTATTTCGCAAGAGTAAGTGGAGGAGAACCTCTACGTACGAGGCTTCCCTCCACTTATCTCACAACTCAGTTTTCGTTTGAACCGATTGCATACCCATAAAAACTTTCTCCGGTGTAATCGGTAAATCAGTAATTCTAACGCCTACGGCATTGTAGACAGCAGCCGCTATCGCCGGCGGTGGCGTATTGATAACCACCTCACCAATAGATTTTGCGCCGAAAGGACCCGTCGGCTCATGACTCTCGATAAATTCGACTCGAATTTGCCCGATGTCTTGACGCCCGGGAATTTTATAGGTCATGAAGGAGTTTGATTGAAGAGTACCACGCGAATCGTACTGTACCTCTTCAAACAGTGCCATGCCAATCCCCTGAACGATCCCGCCTTCCGTCTGAACCCTCGCGAGATTGGGATTGACCACTGTGCCGCAGTCAACTACTGCTACATAATCGAGTAATATCACCTTTCCGGTCGCCTTGTCGACTTCCACTTCAGCAAAGCCTGCCATATAAGGCGGCGGGGAAATTGGACTGCCGAAAGTTGCATAACCGGACAATTGTCGATGATTCGGCCCAACAACAGAGTTCACCGCAATTTGGGCCACGCTGATTTCGCTGCCTGTTGGTCCATGATAACAACGGTCGCCGTCAAAATCCAGTTCAGTAACCGGCACTGTCAATGCCTGCGCCGCCGCCGCAATGATTTTCTCCCGTAGTTCCTCCGCCGCTTTTTTCACCGCCATGCCAGTTACATAAGTAGTGCTGGAGGCATAGGAACCCGGATCAAAGGGGGATACATCAGTATCGGCAGCATGGATCGCGAAACGTTCCATGCTGCTATTCATCACCTCAGCCGCCATCTGCAGCAGGATTGTGTCACTGCCTGTTCCCATATCGGTTGATCCTACGAGCAACAGATAGTTACCATCGTCCCCAAGGCGAATTTCCGCCGAAGCGGTATCGATGTTGGCGATTCCGGACCCCTGCATGGTAACAGCCATACCAACCGACCGGACCTTACCGTCTTTTTCGATACGGGGGAACTTTTCATCCCATCCGATGAGTTCCTTGCCTCTGGCAATACAACGGTGCAACGAGGAACTGCCCAGTTTTTTACCTTGATAATACAACGAAGTTTCGCCTTCCTGAATAAGGTTTTTCAAGCGAAGTTCAACCGGATCCATCCCAAGTGCTTCCGCTAATTTATTGACTGTGGATTCCTGAATGAAAGTCCCCTGTGTTGCCCCGTAGCCCCGCAGTGCTCCGCCCGGTTGTTTATTGGTGTAAACTGCATGGCCGCCAAATCGCACCGCTTTTGTCTTGTTGTAGAGAGGCAAAGTCTTGTCTCCAATAACAAAAAAGACTGTGGGTGCATGCTCTCCATACGCACCGGTATCAGAACGTCCCTGAATGTCAATGGCCCGAATGATTCCATCGCAGGTTGCCCCCATGCGGACGATGAACTGAGTTGCGTGACGACTGTTGGAAGCAATAAAGGTTTCTTTGCGTCCATATACGATTTTTGCCGGTTTACCAGTTTTCAACGTGACGATTGCGGCGTACATTTCGGACACACCTGTCTGTTTAGCGCCAAAACCGCCGCCAATGCGGGGTTTGATTACACGGATTTGAGTAGAAGGGATTTGCAGCGCTCGGGCCAATTGACGACGTACATGAAACGGGATCTGTGTTGAACTAATCACCACCAGGCGGCCCGTATGATCCAGCTGGGTAAAAGTTCTGAAGGTTTCCATCATCGCCTGCGCCTGCGCCTGCGTACGGTAGGATTCTTCCACTACGACGTCGCATTGCGCAAGTTCGCCTTCGATATCTCCATATTCCACCGTATATGCTGACGCTATATTTCTGTTTTTATCCAGCCCGATAGGAACATTGCAATGTACGTCATTTTCAGGGTGGACAATACTCACATTATCAATTGCAGTGGCCAAATCCAAAACAGGCTCTAAAACTTCATATTCAACGCGAATTAGATCCATGGCGGCGATCGCAGTTTTCTCATCGACTGCTGCAACAATTGCGACTGCGTCGCCTACAAACCGAACCCACTCATCGAGAATCAGCCTGTCGTAGGGCGAGGGTTCGGGGAATGACTGTCCCGCGGTGGTAAACCGTACTTTGGGTACATCCTGAAAAGTGAGAACGCACTCCACACCAGCCATGGCCCGCGCTGCGACCGTATCAATAGTTTTGATCCTGGCAAAAGCATGGGGACTGCGCAACAGTTTAACTGTCAGTGCGCCGCCAACCACCATATCTTCAGTATACAGTGGCTTGCCTGTCGCTATGGCAACTCCGTCTATCTTGGGGACACTCTTACCGACCCATTTCATGATGCAGTCACCTCCAGATAGGTTTTGACGGCGCGCATCTGCCCCATATAGCCGGTACAGCGGCATAGATTCCCCGCCAGGTAGTGTTTTATCGCTTCGTCCGTGGGATTCGACAACTCATTTTTCATAGCCAATACCGTCATGATAAATCCTGGGCTGCAAAAACCGCACTGCTCGGCTCCTTCTGCTGCCAGAATGCGGGCAAATTTCTCCGCCTCTGTTTGCACCCCTTCAATGGTGGTCACCTTTTTCCCCTGGACGCGAAAAGCCGGTATGGTGCAAGAAAGGACAGGACTACGCTCAATCCATACCGAACACAACCCACAACACGAGGTATCACACCCCTGGCGGATACTGAGCATCCCAATTTTTCGCAGAGTATCGGCTAACATCTCATCTGGAGCAACTTCGAGGCAACATTTTTTTTCATTCAATATAAAATCTATTTGCATGACAAAACCTCCTCGATAGCCCGTTTTACTAACACTTGCGAAATCGCTTGCCGATATTCGGCCGTCGCCTTATTATTACCACTGAAAGAAAGCTCCTGCGAGACGATCGAGGCTATCCTGCCCGCATCGATAGTATCTTCGGTCATATCTGATAACTGCCTTGAAGCTTCCACCGCAATCTGCGACCGCGCGGGTCGTGCCCCAACTACAACCGTCCATCGGTTTCCGGTTTTGGAAACGGCTGAATTCAGAATCGGAAAATCGGCGCTGGCGTTGCGCATATTTTGATATGACGCTTGACGGTCATCCTTCTTAATGAAAATATTAGTCAAAATATCCCGAGTTATCGGTTTATCCAGAAATTCTTTCAAGGGCATGCGGCCATTCTTTAATAGCTCAACATCGGTGTCGAGCACCATCAAGGATGGAATAATATCTGAAAAGCCATATTTGGAATAGACAGAAGCACCAATTGTCGCACAGCGGCGAAATTGTGTTCCCAGAATATTTCCGACGGCTTTGGAAACAATCCCATTGAACAAGCCTCTTAGTGAGCCATTGGTCTCTATGTCATATAGTGTTGCCATGGCGCCGATTTGAATGGATTCTGTGTTTTCACCAATGGATCCCAATCCACAGAGGGAGAGATCCATTGCCTTGCGGATTCGGCGCGAGCCCAGTTTCAAAAAGCCGCATCCGCCCAAAACAACCACGTCCGGCGAATCCGTCAATATTGCGGACGCCTCATTGAGAGTTTCCGGTTGTACCAATTCATCAATCGTGAACATCATATCCTCCTCTATCGATGAGAAATCTCCTGTTTCAGAGTCATTATATCAAATCCGGGAGCTTTCCTGAACAAGACTGCAGGAATCTGCGGGTGACGGCTGGACGATACGATGATATACTAAATAACGTATGAATATTGAAGGACTTTCCGTTTACACACTTGCATCCGAACTCGACCAAAAACTGGCAGGCGGCCGGATTGAAAAAATTCTGCAACCGACCCGTTATCTTTTTGTGCTCAAAATCAGACAAACAGATCGAGATTACGCCCTAGCTATTTCCATCGACCCCGGCGATCCCCGGATGCATCTCACGCAAGAATCCCGCGAGAATCCCCCCGATCCCTCCTCACTCTGCATGTTGCTGCGGAAGCACCTGCTCGACGGGCGTATCGCGGCCGTCACTCAGCAGGAGGGCCTTGACCGGGTCCTGCATCTGCAAATTGATATCCGGGACGGTTTGGGCAAAATCGATACCAAAACTCTAACCATCGAGTTGGCTGGGAAGAACAGTAATTTGATCTTGTGTTTTGATGGGATAATTATTGATGCAGCCCGAAGGGTCGGCCTCAATACCAGCCGGGTACGCCAAATCGTGCCGGGCATCGCCTATGTCCCACCCCCCGGTCCGTCCCCGTCTGAATCCGCTTCAGGTAAGGTCGGAAGAAATGGTTAAGGCTCTGACTCAGTTTCCAACCCTGACCCTAACGAAATCACTGATGGCGGCAATCGAAGGAATCGGCCCTTTCGGAGTCGCAGAAATATTGTTCCGGTCCGGTTTGAAAGGAACACAACTCTCTGGAATTCTTAGCGACCATGATCAGTTGGCCCTGTCCGCCGCGCTGCGTTCCTTTATCGCCCCGTATTCTGCGTTACCCACACCGGCCTATGCAGCCCTTGATGACTCCGGCAACCTGCTGGCCGTTGCCACGTTCAAGCCAACCCATCTGGATGCGCCTGAGCTTCGCGAGTTTCCATCACTGAATGACGCCATAGCATACGCCGCCACTCTCACTGCTGCGCCCAAGACTACTGCACATCAGGAAACGCTGCGCCGCGTCAAAACCGAGCTCGAAAAAGCAGAGCGCAAGTTGGCGCTGCTGAAACAGGAACTCCTTGAGTCGCAAAATGCGGATGATTATCGTCACAACGCTGACTTGCTGATGGCCAGCCTGCATTTGATGACCGTAGGGCAATCGCAGATTCAGGTTCCGGATTTGTTCTCAGAATTAGCAGCCGATGACCGAAGGCAGCCGATGGTAGATATACCACTGGATCCGTCGCTTTCGCCGATGGCGAATGTACAGCGTTATTACAAAAAATACTCCCGTGCCAAACGCGCCCAGGAGTTGATTCAAAAACAGATTACCCAATGCCGGGAAGACACTCTTTATCTGGAAAGTGTCGCGCTCTCTTTGAGCGAAACCGTTACCCGTCAGGAATTGCTGGAAATAATCCAGGAGCTCGTTGAAGCCGGATACATGCAGAAAGCCGGCCGTTCCCGTCCTGCCGCCAAGCCCTCGGAGCCTCGCAAAATCCTATTGCCCTCTGGATCCGTGCTCTTTGTGGGACGAAATAATCGTCAAAACGATCTGGTAACCTTCAAAACAGCCCAACCGCGAGATTTCTGGTTTCATACCAAAGATATTCCCGGTTCCCATGTCATCCTGAGAAGCGCCAGTAGTCCGGCATTGAACGATGACATTGAAATGGCGGCGCATATCGCCGCCTGGTTTTCCAAAGCCCGTGAATCAGCCAATGTGCCGGTGGATTACACCGAACGAAGATATGTCAAAAAGCCTTCAGGCGCTAAACCTGGGTTCGTAATCTACGAAAAGCAGAAGACGCTCAGGGTCACCCCCGAAGCATCGACGGTTGCCCGCCTGATGCAGTAAAAAGTCAGGCCAGCATCTCCTGGATAACCACGCGGTCCTCTCCATCCGTCTCGCCAAGTTGTACGCTGACATTTTCCCGATGGGAAGTCGGCACGTTTTTTCCGACATAATCCGCCCGTATCGGCAACTCACGATGTCCGCGGTCAATCAGCACCGCCAATTGGATAGTCTGCGGCCGTCCAATGTCCATGATGGCATCCAGTGCGGCCCTTATGGTTCTGCCGGTATAAAGCACATCATCCACCAGGATCACATTCTTCCCGTTGATGTTGCCAGGGATTTTTGTCTCCCGCACTACCGGTTGATAACCCAGACGCGATAAATCATCCCGATACAGAGTAATATCGAGAACTCCAAAAGTTATGGGTGTAGCTTCGATCCGGCGGATCTCCTCCGCTAGGCGCTCAGCAAGAGGAACTCCGCGAGTTCGGATTCCTACGAGCACCAGATCGGCGCTACCCTTATTTTTTTCCACGATCTCATGTGCGACGCGAATCAGGGATCTACGGATCGCATCACCATCCATCAGCAAGGTTTTTTCGCCCCATTTTGTCATGGAAACTCGCCTCTCTTTCCATTCTTATCTGGAGTGTCGCAATTTCTCCAGCAAATCCAACATATCTTGCGGCAAGGCTGCCGAAAAAGTCATTTCTTCGTCGGTTCGCGGATGTTTGAAATGAATCTGCGAGGAGTGCAGCGCCTGTCCTTTGATCGAAAATCCGGTTGGCGTCGGGCCGTATTTCGGATCACCGACAACTGGATGTCCAATCGATGACAAATGAACCCGAATCTGATGCGTTCGTCCCGTTTCAAGAGCACAGGATAGCAAACTGAAGCGACCAATTCGTTCCAAGACTTTGAAATGAGTGACCGCGGCTTTGCCTCCCTGGTGCACAATCGACATTTTTTTGCGGTCCTTGGGGTTACGCCCAATCGCGCCTTCGATACGCCCCTCTTCCTGCGCGAAATTCCCGTGTACGACAGCCAGATACATACGCCCCGCCGTATGGGCTTTGATTTGCTCCGCCAACGAAACGTGCGCCTGATCTGTTTTTGCGACCAGCATGACACCGGAGGTATCCTTGTCCAAACGATGAACAATCCCCGGTCGAATAACCCCGTTGATGCCTGAGAGATCCTGACAATGGGAAAGCAGTGCATTCACTAGTGTTCCCCTCTGATTCCCCGCCGCAGGATGGACCACCATGCCCCGGGCTTTATTGATTACCGCCATTTGATCATCTTCAAACAGGATGTCCAGAGGAATGGCTTCCGGTGAAACTTCAGAGCAGACCGGTTCGGGCAATTTCAATTGAACAAAGTCGCCTACTGTCAAACTATACCCGGTCTTGGTCCGGATTTTCCCATTGACACAGGCCTGCCCCTCCGTAATCAATCGCTGTATGAAAGAGCGGGTCACCGCCTGAACGTTCGCTGTTAAAAAAACATCCAATCGTTGTTCATGCGCATCAGAATCGATCTGAAATTCCAGCATTTCATCCATCGACGTCTCTTCTTCCTCTGTCTGATGGGGGTTCATCAGGAGTCGTGAGCAGCACGTATGCCAGACAACCTACGCCGCAGACAATACAGATGTCCGCAACATTGAAAATCGGCCAGATTCGGAAATCAAAAAAATCCACCACATAGCCGATACGAATTCTGTCGATCAAATTGCCAATTGCGCCTCCTGTTAAAAGACCTGCCCCGAATTTCAATAAAGGCCGGTCTGCCGGCAGGCGCGGGTAAATGTATGCGACGCCGGCAACCAACAATAAAGCGACAAGAACAAAAAACCAGGTTTTATTTTCGAGAATTCCGAAGGCTGCGCCCGGATTCAAAATATACGTGATGTGAAACACGTCTGTGATAACAGCTCTAGACGCGCCATAAGCCATTCGGGATTGTATCCAAAATTTTGTCGCCTGATCAATCAATATGACAACAGCCGACAGCCCAATAAGCGCCACGTTAGTCTCCTTTTCCTTTTGCCGATGGTTCATCGCAGAGTTTTCTAACCCTGCGTCTCAGCCATGACGCCCGCGCAACGGGCACAAAGGCCTGGTTCGTCATTAGACACGGAAGTCAATTCTGTATGAATCCAGCAGCGCTCGCATTTTTCTGCCGTAGAAGGGATTACCACAACGGCAATTGGCAGGTCATCTGCCCGGCAGGAACCTGCTGGAGCGGAGACGACACCCGACACAAGCTTGACGCCGGAAACGATCAAATAGTTTGGCAATTCCGCTTCCACCGCTTTTAATAATTCATAGGACGCTCCGTCCGCGTAAATAACCAAATCGGCATCCAGAGCGTTGCCGATTTCTTTATTTCGTCTGGCAATTTCAAGGGCTTTGGTCACTTCGCCGCGCAATTCAAGCAGAGATTCCCACTTGGATGCAAGCGCTGCATCCAGATACTCGGGATGCGCAGACGGCCAAGCTGCCAATTGCACGCTTGTCGGCATATCGGAACGTTTATTCATATGCTGCCATACTTCTTCCGATGAGAAAGTCAGCACAGGCGCGACGAATACCACCAAAGATTGCAGCAGTTCATACAAAACTGTCTGCGCTGCCCGGCGTTCGACAGAGCTCGGATTTGATGCGTATAACCGATCTTTCAGAATGTCGAAATATATCGAACTGAGATCCACAGTGCAGAAATTATGAACGGTATGATACAGGGAGTGGAACTGATATTCATCGTATGCTTTTGTTACCTTTTCTCTTACCTGTTCCAAGCGTAACAATGCCCATTTATCAATTTCTTGCAGGTTTTCATATGCAACACAATCCATTTTTGGATCGAAATCATATAGATTCCCCAGCATATAGCGGAATGTATTGCGAATCTTGCGATAGACTTCCGATAACTGTTTCAGGATTTCATTCGAGATGCGGATATCGGCCTGATAATCGGCTGAGGCCACCCACAAGCGCAAAACATCCGCGCCATATTTTTGGATAACATCTTGCGGATAGATCGTATTACCTACAGATTTTGACATTTTACGGCCTTCACCGTCCACAACGAAGCCATGGGTCAATACCGAAAGGTATGGCGCTCTACCACGGGTAGCGACAGAAGTCAAAAGCGAAGAATGAAACCAGCCGCGATGCTGATCGCTGCCTTCCAGATACATTTCGGCAGGCCAGTGGAGCTCGGGACGCTGGGTCAGAACGGCGGCATGGCTCGAGCCGCTATCGAACCAAACATCCATCGTATCAGTTTCCTTGCGAAATTTGTCGTGTCCACAATGCGGGCAGGCAAAACCGGCCGGTAGAATCTCAGCCGCGCTGCGAGCCCACCAAGAATCAGAGCCTTCGATCGTGAACAGTTCACTGACAGCCTTCACCGTCGCATCGTTGATGATATGTTTGTCGCATTCCTCACAATAGAAAATAGGAATCGGTACACCCCAGGTTCGTTGACGCGAAATACACCAATCTTTGCGGTCGGCGATCATATTGTGAATACGCTCTTCACCCCAGGAGGGGATCCAGGTTACATCTTCAATGGCTTTGAGCGCTGCCGCCCGAAACCCGTCGATGGAGGCAAACCACTGCTCTGTTGATCGATAAATGATGGGGTTTTTACATCTCCAGCAGTGGGCATATTGATGGCGGATCGATCCCTTGCCAAGTAAAGCTCCGATAGCAGCCAGATCTTTAATAATGGGAACATTGGCATCATCGACAGACAGGCCTTCATATTTTCCACCCTCGGCGGTAAATTTACCAGCAGGGTCGATAGGATTGATGATCGGCAATTTGTATTTCATTCCCGTCTCGAAGTCGTCCTGTCCGTGTCCCGGCGCCGTATGAACGCAACCTGTCCCAGCTTCCAGCGTGACATAATCAGCAAGAACAACCGGTGAAAGCCGATCCAGGAACGGATGACGGAACTGCATACCATCGGCGTCGGTGCCTTTAAACGTATTCAATATTTTAAGCTCGGCTATGCCTGTTGCTTTCTTCACGCTTTCCAGCAGTCCTGTAGCCATAAGGTATACTTCTTCACCGTTGGCAACCCAGGCGTATTCGAACTCCGGGTGCACAGCAATCGCTACATTGGCGGGAATCGTCCACGGCGTCGTCGTCCAGATCACGCCAAAGGCTTTTTCAGGATCGACACCTTCCGGCAGGAAGCCTTTGGCATCAACCAAGGGAAATTTCACGAAGATCGTATGCGATTTCTTTTCCGCATATTCAATTTCGGCCTCTGCAAGTGCGGTCTCGCAACTTGGACACCAGTAGACCGACTTCAACCCCTTGTAAATAAAACCCTGCTTTGCCATCTCACCGAACACTTCGATCTGTTTCCCCTCATAGGGCGCATTCAGGGTAATATATGGATTTTCCCAGTCACCGGCGACGCCGAGACGTTTGAAATCCTCCCGCTGCATATCGAGACACTTCAGGGCATACTGACGGCATTCCCTTCTCAGATCGAGCGGATCGAGTTCGTGACGGTTCAGGCCGAGGATTTTAATGGCTGCATGTTCGATTGGCAACCCATGTGTATCCCAGCCTGGCACATAAGGTGAATCAAATCCCTGCAAAGATTTATACTTTACAATAATATCCTTGAGAATCTTATTCAGAGCAGTACCGATATGGATATTGCCGTTGGCATACGGAGGTCCGTCATGAAGGACAAACTTGGGCCGTCCTGCTGCTGCGGCCTGTTTTTTCTCGTAAATTTTTTCATCCTGCCAATAGCTGAGCATCTGTGGCTCGCGTTCCGGCAGATTTGCCCGCATCGGAAATTCTGTCTGTGGTAGGTTAAGCGTCTTTGAATAATCCACAATAACACCTCCAAAAAAATAAAGTCCTCACACATCCGCAAGGGACGAGAGGACTTGTTCCCGTGGTACCACCCTAATGACCCCATCGCGGGTCACTTGAAACGCTATAACGCACGTCACACGACGGAGCCTACTGCCGATTCGGTCCGTAACTCCGGAGTGATGTTCACCTCAGTACGGTCCGCCGGGCTTCCACCATGTCCCGGTTCGCTGTCAGCCGTAGCTGTGGCTACTTGTCTCCATCATTGTATTTGTCATATTAAAAGCATATTACCGGCTTATTATACAAGAAACAGGTGATATCGTCAAACAAACCTTTATAGCCTGACAAATCTGCAAGCCCTGTCACTTTGGCAATGGGATTCTCATTTCACAGGGCACGGCAGTCTGACATTTTCCACAACCGTATCGTGGCGTAAACCGGGCGAGAGTGCTGTCAAGATAACTCGAACAGATCGCATGGTCCTTCCCTGTTTCACTAATGGCCTGAGGCGGGCAACGCCCGATGCAGGCGCCGCAATGACTGCAATTTTCCTCTATTTTAGTGTAATAGCGAGGGGTGACAGGCAGTGTCAGGTCTGTCAACACGCTGCCGATCCGGCCGGCCGCACCTAATCGCGTTATCAGGGATCGATTCAGGCTTATCGTTCCCAAGCCGGCAATAAATGCCACATGGCGCTCAGACCAGTTACTGCGGCGATCGGCAATGGCGAATCGGGAATCCTCTGCCGGACAGACAGCCAGATTGCCGGCCCTTTTCAACTGCTCCACCAACATCCTGCTCAAAGCAACATTGAAGGCCTGCCCCTCGATCCTGCCGTACAACCATTCTTTGGAAGGCAAACCGGGCTGCCGGTTGGATGTACGGACAGTTTTCGTGAAGGGCAGAAAATAAGAAATGACGGTTTCAGCTCCTGGTAACCATTCCTGCGGCAACATATGAAGTGGTCCAACAGCTGCCGGCAGTTTAAGACTCAAAAACATGGGGTCGTCAGCGGTCGCTATCCCCATCAGTGGTGGATCAAATATTCGCAAACCATCCAGCTCAGGCGCAACATTCAGCGGACTCGTGCGGGTGAAGTCCGTCATCAATTGGTTAATTTCATTCAGTAGCATAGCTATCTCCCCCGATCTCGCACATTATATTAATTAATTTTATGCCATTTGTGTAAATCTGGTCAATGATAATTTGCAAGTGGAACCTCACAGCAGCTAAATGTACTAAAATTTTAATACATTTAGTCTAAATGTAAATATTCCATGTTTACTATTGACATATATTCTTACCTGAATGATAATGTATACAAAATCATTAACAATTTAATCGCATCAAAGGTGATGAATGGGAGCGGTTCAGTTTCATTGCAGCTTCAGAGAGCCGGTGGTTGGTGAAAACCGGTGCGCATAACTGATCCTGTCGCCCACGAACCTCCTGACTAAAAACTGGAAAGTGAGTAGGTTTGGACGCATTCCCACGTTAAGGGAATCTCGATAACATCGAGAATGAGAAAAAACCAGGGTGGTACCGCGAAGAATTCGCCCCTGAAGCCGCATAGCGCTGTGCGGCTTCAGGGGCTTTTCATATCTGGAACAGCAAATCAAAATAAAAAAGGAGGCGTTCCCGTGAAACAATTTCTTTCAGTAGTACTAAAAAACCAGGCGGATACACTTGTCCGGCTGACCGGCCTGTGCTACAGACGAGGCGTATTGATCGAGAGCTTCTCCTACGCTGCCGAATCTGATAGCGGCAATGCCAGGGTAATGGCGGTGCTGAACTGCGGCAGGCCAAAAGCCGAACAACTCCGGCGGCAGGTTTCGAACCTGGCCCATGTAGTCGGCGCATCCCTGTCCGACGGCACTACCGCCAATTCTTAGACCAAGTGAAGCTTCAACGTGATAAATTAACGATATTTAGGAGGAACAAACAGATGAAAAATATTAGTTATGATCAAAATGCCAGCCATAATGCCAATTCCGCGACACTGCCGCCTATTCCCGAAGAATTTAAAGATCCATGCAGCAACCCATTTTAAGGAGGATTAATTGAATGAAAAAACTTTATTATGATCAGGATGCAAACTGGGATCTCATGTTGGACCGCAAAGTAGCCGTTATCGGCTATGGAAGTCAGGGCCATGCGCATGCGCTCAATCTGAAAGAAAGCGGCGTCGATGTCACCGTTGGACTCTATACGGGAAGTAAATCCTGGGCAAAAGCCGAAGCCGCCGGTCTCAAAGTCGCCAGCGTATCCGAAGCAACTGCATGGGCAGATGTTGTCATGATGCTGATCCCCGATGAAAAACAGGCTGCGACCTACCGCGAACAGGTAGCTCCCAACCTCCGTTCCGGCTCGGCCCTTGCTTTTGCCCACGGGTTTAACATTCACTTTGGACAGATTCAGCCTGCGGATGATATCGACGTATTCATGGTCGCACCCAAAGGCCCCGGTCATCTGGTCCGCCGCCAGTTCAGCGAAGGCGCCGGCGTCCCCTGCCTGCTCGCCGTTCATCAGGACAGCACAGGAATGGCCCGCGAAATCGGCCTTGCTTACGCACGGGGCATCGGCGGAACCCGGGCCGGCGTGTTGGCAACGACCTTCAAAGAAGAAACCGAAACCGACCTGTTCGGTGAACAGGCCATCCTTTGCGGCGGCGTCACCGCCCTCATCAGCGCTGGTTTTGAAACCCTGGTCGAAGCCGGCTACCAACCGGAATCGGCATATTTCGAATGCATGCATGAGATGAAACTGATCGTCGATCTACTATATGAAGGCGGCATGGCGGGCATGCGGTATTCCATCAGTGATACGGCGGAATTCGGCGACTACATGACCGGCTCGCGGATCATCACCGACCAGACCCGTGCGGAAATGAAACAAATTCTGAAAGAAATCCAGAATGGGACCTTCGCCAAGACCTGGATCCTTGAAAACCAGGCCAACCGCCCCGTTTTCAATGCGATGCGCCGCATGGGAGCCGAACATCCCATCGAAGCTGTCGGCAAGGAACTCCGGGGAATGATGCCCTGGATCAAGAAATAATCATGGAGTGCTCGGGCAGTCGCATCATTATTGAATGTCTCCGTGAGCAAAAGGTCGATGTAGTCTTCGGTTATCCCGGAGGAGCGATCTTGCCGCTATATGATGCATTGCGCGAAGACTCCATCCATCATGTGCTCACAGTGCATGAACAAGGCGCAGCTCATGCTGCAGATGGATACGCTCGTGCATCAGGAAAGGTCGGCGTCTGCATCGCCACCTCAGGCCCAGGAGCAACCAACCTGGTGACAGGTCTGGCGACAGCGTTCATGGATTCTGTTCCCCTGGTGGCCATAACCGGTCAGGTCGCCACGCCGTTCCTTGGGCGGGATGCATTTCAGGGGGTCGACGTTACAGGCATCACCATGCCGATTACCAAGCACAACTTTTTAGTAACAGAAATCTCCAATCTTGCCGATGTTCTCAGGGAAGCGTTCGCATTGGCGCGTGAAGGCCGTCCCGGGCCAGTATTGATCGACATTCCGCGGGACGTTCTCACAGCGCACTATCATTATCAAAAGTTGCCATTGACTATCTCGGCGCATTCCACTTCGTCCGTGCATTCAGAGAACACAGAGATCGGCTGCAAAATCAGCAAGGCTCTTGCCCTTCTCTATGCCGCAAAGCGACCGGTGATGATCATCGGTGGCGGAATACGGTCAGGTGAAGCTGAGCACGAGACTCTTGCCTGCACATCCCTCTTTCAGATACCAGTAGTAAGCACCTTGATGGGGTTGGGGATTCTTCCCACTCGCACGTCATACTTCCTTGGCATGACCGGGATGCATGGGCATAAAGCGGCCAACAGGACCATTGCTGCCTCCGACTTGATCCTTGCTGTCGGCACCAGGTTCAGCGACAGGGTTACTAGTGACCGCGGACTGTTTGTCGAGGGAAAAACAATAGTTCATCTCGATGTGGATGCAGGTGAAGTCGGGCGAAACATAACTCCAGACGTAGAATTGATCGGTGATTTGCGAGTCATCCTTTCAACCTTTATTCATCAGGCGGAAAAATGTCCCCTGCCTGATATTTCCGACTGGTGGCGTCAGATCGACAGTTGGCGGCATGGCGAGATCCAGCCCATGGACGCCGAAGGCTTGTTGCCCGCCTGGATTATGGAGTATATGTCAGAAACAACCAACAACAATCCGGTCCTTTGGGTTACCGATGTCGGTCAGCATCAGATGTGGGCGGCCCAACATTTGCAGCTTTTCAGTTCCCGTTCCTGGATTACATCCGGCGGAATGGGTACGATGGGATTTGGTCTGCCTGCAGCAATGGGCGCTCAATTGGCGTGTCCCGAAAAGCGCGCGATAGTAATTTGCGGCGACGGTGGATTCAAAATGACCGGTATGGAACTTTATACGATCGTTAATAATAAAGTGCCAGTAATCTGCGTTATCCTTGATAATCACTCACTGGGAATGGTTCGCCAGCTGCAATATGTTTTTTGTTCTGAGCGATACACTACGGTTGACCTGCCCCCGTTCGATTTTGCCGGTTTTGCGCGAATTTGCGGCGTTCCTTCTTTCAATGCCAAAAGCCGATCCGAGTTTGCATCGGTATTTTCCCAGGCGCTTGCCGATGCGGGCCCAACTGTTATCGTAGCGGAAATCGCGGCAGACATAATGGTTGACCCGATGGTCCAACCCGGCAGGAGTATCGATCAATTCGTTAGTTTCCGGCCCGATGGGAAAGGAGATGTCTGATATGGCGTACCAATGGAAAACGCTTGATTGCCTAGTTGTTTTCAGAGGAATCTTGCAGGATAAATTGATTAGACTTCTTCGCAGCGATGCTCCCCTGCCAGAGAAAACCTCTGCCCTGCTCGGTGCGGCAGAAGAGCTTTCATTGGAAGGTAATGTAATTGCAGAATATCTTCTTCATCTCATTGCTGAAGATGAAAATCCTTTTAGTATTACGGCAGAAAAAAACGGCGGCCGGGTTGGACCCAGTTTGCTGAAAGCTGTCGCACATGACTTGGAAATCTTGCGGCTGTTCTTGGGAACAGACAACCTTGCGGAAGATGTTGATGCACTCGTTAGGGACTATCTTCCCACGAGGGCCAAACAGCACGCCGCCCTTCATAGTCTTCGCTGCGTTTTTTTTAACCGACCGGAGATTTCGTCGTTTGATCATGCGCTATTATTACTCACTGATCATTATGTCCGTCATGGTTATGGAGATATGGCGCGTTACAAAGTGTTTCGCTGGGATATCGAAAGCGGACTCATGCCGGTTCGCCATCCAGACCGAATCCAAATGGATGACTTGGTCGGCTACGAACGCCAAAAGGCGGTTCTTACCCAAAATACGGAAGCGTTTATTAAGGGGAAGCCTGCCAACAATGTGTTGCTCGTCGGGTCACGCGGCACCGGCAAATCCTCTGCGGTAAAAGCCTTACTCAATCAATATTCCGATCAGGGCCTTCGCCTCGTGGAAATCACCAAGCATGATCTGCGAAATCTGTCCCAGATCATGCAAACCCTCCGGGAACGAGGGAAGAAATTCATTTTATTTATGGATGATTTATCTTTTGAGGAATTTGAAGTTGAATACCGCCATCTTAAATCAATGATGGAAGGTGGCGTCGAAATGAAGCCGGAAAATGTCCTCATTTATGCTACGTCCAACCGACGGCATCTGGTGAAGGAAACATGGAGTGACAGGACTGGCGCCAATTCTGATGATATTCATTCCTGGGATACGGTAAATGAAAAGATATCCCTCTCTGACCGATTTGGCATAACATTGACCTTTGCGCCGCCCAATCAGGAGGAATATCTTCGCATCGTCGAATCAATAGCCCGTAAACGCAGACTCAAAATGGAGACTGCTGAACTGCGTGCCGAAGCCATCAAATGGGAAACGGCCCATTCGGGCCGTTCGGGTCGAATTGCTCAACAATTCATCGCTCATCTTGAGGGAAAGGAAAGTGCCTAAACTGAAAGCAGTTCATCAGATATTGATCGCCAGTGCTTGATTTTCCAATTCGCAATTTCCTTCTGAAGAGAGACTTGCACCTACATAAGCTGCCAAATCTATTACACGGCAGGAATAACCCCACTCGTTATCATACCAGGCTAAAACCTTGACTGTCCGTTTGCCCACGGCCAAGGTCGACAACGAATCAACAATTGCGGAGTGACTGTTATCCAAAAAGTCAATTGAAACCAGCGGTTCATCGCAGTATTCAAGAATGCCGCGCATTGAAGTTCGCGCAGCCTGACGAAAGGATTCATTGATGATATCCACCGTAATATCCTGTTCCAGCTCAACAACCAGATCAACTAAAGAAACGTTCGGAACCGGGACTCGAACGGAAACTCCGTTCAATTTCCCTTTGAGCTCAGGAATTACCAAACCTATTGCCTTTGCAGCACCCGTTGAGGTTGGAACAATTGACTGCATGCAACTTCTGGACCGGCGAGGATCATTATGACTGTTATCCAAACTGCGCTGATCGGTGGTAAAGGCATGCACCGTTGACATTAAGCCGTTCACAATTCGGAACTTATCATTAAGAACCTTTACGACTGGAGCCAGGCAATTCGTCGTACACGAGGCGTTGGACACCACATGATGCACTTTCGGGTTATAACTTTGTTCGTTTACTCCCATCACAAGGGTCGGCACCGAATCTTTCGCCGGTGCGGTAATAATCACTTTTTTCGCACCATTTCGCAAATGAACGCCGCAATCTTTACCAGAAGTGAATTTCCCCGTTGCTTCAAGAACGATATCAACACCAAGCTTTCCCCATGGAAGATTGGTCGGATTTCTATCAGACAGGACTTTGATGACCTTCCCGTCAATGATGATCTCGTTGTCGGTTGCTTCAATTTCATTCGATAGTCGCCCATGGATCGAATCATATTTTAAAAGACGGGCTGAAGCTTCCGCGTTCGAAGTACTATTCATGGCAACAACTTCTATATCGTCATTCTGCAATGCCGCCCTCAAACACATTCTCCCGATACGGCCAAAACCATTGATTCCTATTCTGGTTACCATCATACTCCCCCTAAATTTAATATACTAGTCTGAAAATTAGGTGACACTATGGTACGCTTATTACTTATGTAGTATATCACAATGGCAAGTTGTTGGGGACTAAAAAAAATATTTTTGCAAACAATTTTACGTAGAATTTGTAAAATATTATAAATTCTATAGTTCGATTACCCATAACAAAAGCTGTGCAAAACCAAGGTTTCGCACAGCTTTTGTTATTTTCATACCGTTAATAAGAAAACAGCAAGAACACGTTATGCTGGATCAATAATCACAGATACGCCATCCGGTATAACGGTAACCGTCGCATTCTTTCCAACCACCGCTTCGGCCATCGCCATCGCTTCAGCCAAGGTACGGGCCGACTTGAAATACATATTTTCAATCACTTCATGCTCACATTCATCACTAACAATAATTGTCGTATGTTTCAATTGAATGCGCGCTGCGATCTGCGCCTCCCACTGGTCGGCCACAGTCGCTTCCCGTCCAATCTCCAGAATCTTGCACATCACTTCAGCGGCGCCGTCTTTTGCATCACGGAACCAGTCATAAAAAGCCTGCCCGCCATGTCCGTCGTTGCAGGCCGCCGCAATGATGATCACGCCACCGGGTTTGCATGTAGCCTCTGCCGCCGACATCCCTTTTACCGCCTGGTAGATGTTTTGATCCAAAGGATATCCACCGTTGGAAGTTACCACGATATCAGCCGGAACCGCCTGGACCGACGCCAGATCTTTGACGAATCGGCACCCTTCCAAATGAGCGGCTTCCATATCGCCTGCAAACGCACGAATGATCTTTTTATCAGCATCAATCACCACGTTCAGGATAAAAGCAAGTTTAGCCTGTCTGGCTGCTGAAATCATATCCACATGTAGCGGATTTCCGTCCAGAACTCCGGCGCGGGCATTCTCATGCGCGATGAATTCGGAACAATGATTGGCTAAGACAGTTACCCGACTGACGATGCCCGGCAGAATACTCTTGCGACCACCGGAAAATCCGGCGAAAAAATGCGGCTCGATGAAGCCTTCCGCAATCAGCAAGTCTGCCTCCATCGCGAGTTTATTGATAACGATATCCCCGCCGGACGGCAGTTGACCGATTTTCACCATCGAGTTCTCATCGCGGCAATCATGCATTACGATTTTCTCAGCCGTCATCAGCTCCGAGCCAAATTTATTTTCCAATTCCTCAGGCGACATTGGCCGGTGAAAGCCTGTTGCAATTAAAAAAACGACCTCAGCTGTAGGGTTTCCCTCTCGGATTTCCGCCAGCATCGCAGGAGCAATAATTCGAGTCGGTACTGGACGTGTATGGTCACTAGCAATTATGACAATTTTCTTTTTGCCATGAGCCAGGTCTCTGAGGCGAGGTGATGCGATTGGATTGTGCAATGCCTGCCGCACAAGTTCCTCCTGACTCTGTTCAGGCACAAAATGATGAGCTTTCGATTCAAGGATACCCAGCAAACGGCTATCAGGTACTTCCAGTACTAAATGGGTCCTGGCATAAGGGATGTGGATTTGAGCCATTTAAAATCACCCTCCCACCTCTATTTCCTTTATCGGATTAGTAAATCCGCTCGAGGATTTGCCGACAGGTTCCCGAATCTATTCCGTTGATGCGAAAGACTTTGTTCCTTGACTGTGCTCCCGATAATAATGTGATTCGCGATGGAGATACATCAAAAATATCCGCCAGAAACCTCAGACACTGACGGGTTGCTTCCCCTTCAACCGGAGCGGCAGCCACAGCCAATTTCAATGCTCCGTCGTGAATTCCCTGAATTTTGTTGCGTCCAGCCCGTGGCTGCACTCGAATACCGATCGAAACTCCTTCCTGGGAGTCTCGGAGGGATAATTCATCCGTATTCAAGCTCAGTTATCATCTTCTTCGTCTTTTTTCAACATCTCAAGCTGTGCCGCCAGCAGAGTTTTTTGACGAATCCGAAAAACCTGCGCCTGTTTGCGCAGTTCTTCATATTCAACATTCATTCGCCGGACTTTAGCGGAGGTTTCATCCAGCATCCGCTGCCCGCGAACTTCCATTTCCTTCATCATCAGTTCGCATTCGCGCTTTGCGTTCAGCTTCACTTCTTCAGCCGTTTCCTGCGCTATCACTAGCGTGCTGTGCAAGGTGGTTTCCATATGCTGATAATGTTCCAGCTTAGTCGTCAAGCGTTCAACCGCTTCCTTCAGATCCATACTTTCCTGCAGTAGACGCTCATGGTTCTTGGCAGCTTCTGCCATAAATTCATCGACGGCGGCAGAATCATAGCCCCGAAATTCTTTTTTGAATTTCTTGTTCAGAATATCCAGCGGTGTCAGCACAAGTCCACCCCTTCCCATTAATGGTAAACAGATTTATCCTATATATCTTTTCAACAAGACCCCGGTTCGTCCCTTTTTTGTCTGTCCAGTAATTTCAAGAACTTCAACCCTGCCGCGCCCCCGAAAAGAAATCACATCGCCGGCCTTGACGATCTGAGCCGGACTTTTCACATCCTTCCAGTTGACTTTCACTTTTTCGGACTGGATTTCCTCCGTCATCTGGGTTCTTGAAACGCCAAAACCTGCAGCTGCTACCGAATCCAACCGCAACGACGCAACTGTGGCGCGAATCTCCTTGACCGTTTCAGGGCGTGGCTGCAAATCAGTCAATTCAATCCGTTTAGCCTTGACATTAGCGGCGCCGATTCGCTGAAGTTCATTGAGCAAAAAAGGCAGAATTGAAGAATCAGCAACGATTTGGCACCCACTGGAAACCATCAAAATGTCACCTATGACGCCACGCTTTATTCCGAGGCCCAACAAGCCGCCGAGAACATCGCGATGAGTCAGCTGGTAATAACGCGAATCCCATTCCACTGCAACCGCTTCGATCGGGAATACAACCTCACCCCGAAAGTCTTTGCAAACAAACGCCGCTTTTACCCGTTCCGCCGTTTCAAATCCTCCCTGGGACTGAAGCGACAAAGCATCTTCATACGCAGCCACCGTTTCTGCAATTGAATAGCTGTGGGGGTCCAGAAATTCTGTTACGAACGAACGCCGGCTGCGGATCGCAGCTTCCGCCGCATCAAGAATCCGGGCCGCTAATTCCTGATCGCCTGTAGATCGATAATATCGAAGAATTTTTTCGCGGTCAATCATTATTGATCCTTGCCCATATCACGCGAGCGGGCAGTCGCTGCCACAACAGCCTCGATCAGGGAAGCCCGGATGGAGTGTGTCTCCAGCATATGCACACCGCTGATGGCGGTTCCGCCAGGAGAAGTGACCATATCTTTGAGTTTTCCCGGATGTTCGCCAGTTTCGAGCACCATTTTTGCAGCTCCGAGCATCGTCTGCGCCGAAAGCAACAATGCGTTTTGACGGGAAAAACCTACACGCACCCCTGCATCTGATAACGCGTCCAGCATCAGAAAGAAGAATGCCGGCCCGCTACCAGACAAACCGGTTACGGCATCCATCATGGATTCATCGACCTGAACGGACCGCCCGACAGCGGAGAACATCGCCGAAACTAGATTGGCGGCCGCCTCATCCGCATGCGTTCCCCGAGATACGGCCGACATGCCCTCGCCGACGGCGACTGGTGTATTGGGCATAACCCGGACGACGGGCACGCCAAGTAAATATTTTTCGAGAGTAGAAATTTTGATGCCAGCCGCAATCGAAACGACCAGGGTTTTCTTTGGCACATACTTGGCGATATCGGAGAGCACTGCTGCCATCACTTGAGGTTTAACTGTCAAAAACAGAATATCAGCGGCTGACGCAACAGCTTGGCCGGTTTCCGCAATATGCACACCGTGACGTTCCTTGAGGTAATGCAACCGTTCCTTGACGACATCATAGACTGTCACCTGTGACGGTTTCAACATTTCACTGGAAATAAGCCCACCCATCAACGCCTCGCACATGGCGCCGCCACCGATGAATCCAATTTTTTTGTTGGCTAGCATTATGCACACTCCCTTAATTTCAGGATCGCCGCCATGGCAACGCATCCTGTTCTCCATCTGCAAAACGTTCGTTCGCAACGATTTCCACCAAAGACGGCGCAAACAAAAAGATCTCGCTGGAAATCCTTTGCACGGTTCCCCCAACTGCGTAGGTAATACCGCTCATAAAATCAACGGTGCGTTTTATTGTGTCAGCATCCGTCTTTTCAAAATTAACGAACACAGTCTTGCCATTTGTCAGGTTTTCAGCAATTTGCCGGGCATCGTCAAAGCTTGTCGGCTGTGTAATGACCACTGTCCCCCGATTCTCACCCGAATCATTGAATTCAGGCAAAACAGCAGGATTCGCTCTGACCGGGAGAGAAACGTTCGGAACCGGAGGATTCGTTTCCCCCTGGGTAAGCCGGCGTGATTTACTTTCCTCCAAGGACCTTGCGGGGCGCTCGGTTTTTCGTTCAATGCGGGCTACCGATTTGTCCGCAGCACCCTGAGGCGTATCTTCCGAGTCCTCGGTCTCTACCAGACCAAGCAGGCCCCATATTTTATCGAGAAGCTTCAATTCGCTTCCTCCTTTTACCGGGTTGTACGGGCGCCAAATATGCCGGACCCGATACGAACCATATTCGATCCTTCTTCCACTGCAACCCTGTAATCATGGGTCATTCCCATAGAAAGCCATCGGAATGCTTCCGGATGCGCCGATTTTTTTCCTAGTCTTTCGAAAATACTGCGCGTTGCCCGAAAAATTGGCCGAGTCTGTTCCGCATCCTCAAATAGAGGTGCGATAGTCATGACACCACAAAGTCGAATGTTGGGCAAAGACTCAATGAAAGCAGCCAATTCATCGACTTCTTCAAGAGCGACGCCGGTTTTAGTATCCTCACCGGCCACATTGACCTGCAATAAGACATCTTGAAGTTTGCCGGCATTTTTCGCACATTGGTCAATTTCAGCAGCCAATCGTTGACTGTCAACTGAGTGGATCAGCGAAAACAGAGACACAGCCTGTTTAACCTTATTGGTTTGCAAATGACCAATAAGATGCCATTCAAGAGGCAAATCAGACAAGGCTGCCGCTTTTTCAAGAGCTTCCTGCACCCGATTTTCGCCCAACACAGATAAGCCTGCGGCAAAAGCGCTACGCACGACCTCTGGCGGCTGAGTTTTGGTGACTGCAACCAAAATAACTTTATCGACCGGCAGGCAATCACGCAATAACGCGACATTTTCTTCAATCAAAGGACTGGCCTCCAATCCCCTACTTCAATTTATAATTATATAGCTGGAGAGTTTCAACTGTCAAAGCGACATCAAGACCCCAAACCGGCCAGCTCGTCCTCCACTCGCGCGGTGTGAAAAAAACTGTTCTGGATATTGGGCCGTAGAGATGCCGCTAATGAAGATTTTCGTTTCTGAAATCCCGGCCTCCAGCATCTGAAGCCGGTTCCACTCCCAAAGATCCAGCATCCAGTGACCGGGTCGCCCACTGTGAATAAAGGAATCCGTCTCAGTCCACCGTGATTGAATTTGTCTTAGGACCGGCTCATCAACCTCATAATCGGCGGGTCCAATCGAAGGGCCGATTCCGATCAGACAATCTTCCGGATCGGTGCCAAACGCGTGTTGCATAACGGACAAGGTACGCGGCCCGATGGACTGGTGTGTTCCTTTCCAACCCGCATGGCTGAGCCCAATAACTTTACGAACCGGGTCATAGAATAGCAGCGGCACACAGTCCGCGAAAAACAATAGCAGCGGCAGTCCCGAAGTACAAGTCACGAGGCCGTCCGTATCCGGCAGTCTTTGCCCCGCCTGTCTTTCATCGACCACTGCCACATGGTCTCCATGCACTTGCCCTGAGGATACAACGCGGCAATCATCCACGCCAACCGCCTGACAGAACTTTTGCCGATTTTTGCGTAAATTTTCTGCGCTGTCATTCACTTTCAAGCCCAAATTCAAAGAGGCTAATCCATCTACACTGTGACCGCCTTGGCGGGTGGAAATTCCATGACGCAGACCCTGTTCCAACAAAACAGGAAAAGCTGCCCAACGAACTCCGTTTTCATGCTCTGAAAAAATCAATTCTCCCATTTGGTTGACCCCATACTCTCCTTTTTCTCACACACGCCACAACGTTTGCAGCCCGGCGAACATACGGAAGTTGCAGCCTCTTGCCGGGCTTTTTGCAATTCTGACCACAAATATTCCTTTGAAACACCTACATCAATTACTTCCCAGGGCAAGCGATCTTCTCGGGTATATTCCCGATATAGATAGTCCTGATCAGAAATGCCAAGCAATTTCAACGCCTGTTTCCACTGTTTGCGGCCACCCAACCTATGTGCTTCCAGAAGCGCCTGCCCAAGCCGCCGGTCTCCCCGAGCCAACGCACCTTGAATATAAGCCTCGCGCAAGGACTCGGCCTGAATACGGATCCGCTTCTCGCCCTTCAGGGATTTCTCCAATCGATTCAGCCGGGCGGATACAACCGACTGTCGGGCCATGGGCAGCCATTGAAAGGGTGTAAACGGTTTGGGCACAAACGGATTGACACTAAGTGTCAGAGTTCCTGCGTGTCCACTCACTTGCATGCATTGCAGCGTTTTCAGCGCCAGATCCCGCACCGCATCGATATCTTCGTCCGTTTCCTCTGGCAGTCCAATCATAATATACAATTTAACATTGGGGATGCCAGCACACAGAGCCATCGCCACGGTATCCAACAGCGCTTCCTCGCTGATCCCCTTGTTGATGACTCGCCGCAAACGTTCGCTGCCGGCTTCCGGCGCCAAAGTGATCGTGCGGTGTCCGCTGTCAGCCAGGATTTTCACCAGTGCCGGCGTGGTCGAATCCGCCCGCAAGGAAGCCACGGAAGTTCCAGTCGCCTGGGACGACAGCATGGCGCATAGCAGGTCCATATCAGGAAAATCTGAAACAGCAGCTCCCACCAGACCGACTTTTTTGTTTTGATCAGTGGCGTTTATCACACCTTGGCGTACCGTATCCACCGAGCGGGAACGTGGGGGGCGAAAACAATATCCTGCCATGCAGAAACGGCAATGCCTGCCGCAGCCGCGGGCAACTTCAACCAGGTACAGGCTGTCAAACTCTATATCGTTGGCCACAATGGCGGTCTCGCCGGAATAACGGTCCAATTCTTTGACCCAGCGGCGGTCAACTCTGATTGTGTCCGGCTGAAAAGCCGGCACGTAAAGTCCCGGCACGCGGGACATTTCTCGCAGAACACTTTGTCTTGATGCGTCGTCGGCTGCGCCTGAATGGTATGCGTCGAGAAGTTCCTGTATGACTTCTTCTCCTTCACCCACCACAAACACATCAATGAATGGCGACAGCGGCTCTGGATTAAAAGTGGCGCAAGGGCCGCCGGCTATGATGATCGGATCTGACTCACTTCTTTCATCACACCGTAGGGGAATACGGCCCAGCTGTAAAATATCCAGCACATTAAAATAGTCCAATTCAAAAGAAATCGCAAAAGCGACCATAGAAAACTCATCCAACGGACGTTGATTCTCGATGGTCATCAGTGGGGTGTTCGTGCGCTGATATTCTAGCCTTTCCACCGGAGAAGGAAGAAAGGCCCGCTCACAGGCAGTATCATGACGTGAGTTAATCTCCCGATAAATAATTTGAAAGCCCAGATTGGACATTCCAAGGTGATATTCGTTGGGAAATACCAGGGCAAAGCCGGTTTTTGCCCCGGGGGCGGATATTTTCGCACCGATTTCGTGCGATTTTTTTTGTTTCAGACTTTCAATCAATTGCCAATTCATATGCTTATTATGTCACACCCACATTTAAAGGAAAACCCCTGTTACAGCGAACAGGGATTTTCCTGAATCCTAACTATAGAATTTTCAGTCGTAACTCCAGCCCGAATCAACCCATTCAACGATATGCCCCGCTTGCAAAGATGCGGGAACATCGATGAGCCGCTGATTCGCCGAGCCGCGAAAGGCCAGGTTCAAGTCTCGACGTTCTTGTTCGAAAGGTCCATCAACCAATAAGTCAGTATGTTGGAGCAGTTCTGCAACAGCTGGTTCCCGCGCCCCTTTTTCCAGCAGTTTTTCAAACCGATATCCGGTATAAGTGACAACTGACAGCCCCCTGCTCTTGGCAGCTTCGGCAATCAGAGCCAGAGCCGGCGCCTGAGCAAAAGGTTCGCCGCCGGACAACGTCACTCCAGTGACTAATTTACCGTCAGGCAAGTCAGCGATTATTTCTTCTGTGTTGGAAGCATAGCCGCCGGCAGGATCATGGGAATCAGGATTATGACATCCCGGGCAATGATGGGGACACCCCTGCACAAAGACTACCATGCGGATACCAGGTCCATCTACAACACTTTCACGCACTAGGCCAGCCATTCTCAAAAGCATAGGCGTATCACCCCGCTATTTGAAATGAGATACACGGTTAAGCAGCTCAGCTTGTTTAGGATCATTGAAACGCTCAATGGTGGAAAGGTAACCGGTGATTCTCCTTACCCGCCGGACAGTGCCGGCGCCACAGGCCGGGCAGCAATCCGATGAGATCACGCCGATATGGCCGCAGGAATCACAGAAATCAACCGGAAAGTTGATCCCGGCATAACCAATGTCCGAATCGGACATACAGCGCAGGATGTCTTCAACCGCCTTGGGATTATGAATAGGCGGCGCATCGAATTCCACATAACTGATATGGCCTGCATTGGTATATTTATGATATACGCCCTCGCGCCGCATTTTTTCACGGGCGCTGATGGAATAACTCACTGGAACGTGGAAAGAATTACTATAATATTCACGATCAGTCACTCCGGGAATAATTCCATATTCTTTGCGATCCATCTTGACAAACCGGCCGGAAAGGCCTTCTGCCGGAGTGGCGATGAGAGTGTAATTCTGATGATATTTTTCAATCGCACGATCCACCTTGTCACGCATGAAAGCTACAATTTCTTCGCCCAATGACTGGGCTTCATCGCTCTCGCCATGATGCCTGCCTGTCAGGCTAACCAAGGTTTCCGCCAAGCCGATAAAGCCGATGGAAAGCGTTCCGTGTTTGATGACGGACTCAACAGTATCATCCTTTGACAGTTTTTCTGAATCCAGGTACAAACCCTGCCCCATCAGGAACGGCATATCCCTTACCTTCAGAGCCCCCTGTACCTGGAATCGGTGATACAGTTGTTCGCAGATCAAATCCAACATCTCGTCAAGCTGTTGATAGAACTTCATGAGGTTGCGCTCGGATTTAATAGCGATCCGTGGAAGATTGATGGTGGTAAAGCTTAAATTTCCCCGTCCGTCGGTAACGGCCGGTCCATTCACGTTCGCGATAACCCTGGTCCTGCAACCCATATAGGAAACATCCGTACCATAGGGTTTATTAAAAGAAGAATCCATGAAACTGAACGTCGGGTTCAGCCGTTTGGAAGCGACCCGAATCGCCAGCTGGAACAAATCATAGTTGGGATCTTCCGGATTAAAATTGACCCCCTTCTTTAATCGGAAAATCACATTTGGAAAAATCGGGTTTTCTCCTTTTCCGAGGCCCTTCTCATAAGCAAGAAGCAGGTTTCGGGTAACCGCCCGGCCTTCTGGAGTCGTTTCAGTTCCCACATTCAAGCTTGAAAAGGGGACCTGGGCGCCAGCACGCGAGTTATGAACGAAGATTCCCTGCGATGTAAGAAAGTTCTCATTGCCGGCAACAGAAATATCATATACATATCGCTCCATTGGTTGTTCGGATATCGAATCGACGGCGATGGGATACATCTGCGTCGCGCGCTGGAGAACAGACAAAAGATCCTGAAGCGCTTTATTTTGAGTCAAAAGTGTTTGCGCCCAGCATTGCACCTGCGCGGTGGCAACGATAGAGCTCTCCTCACCATCCGAACCGGTTGTATCAGTGAGCAACAAACGCGAAAAGAGTTCTCCGAACCGTAACGGCGCTTCAAAACCTGTCAGCGTCAAAATTTCCGGTCTGATCCCTACAAGTTCTTCCAGGCGCACTTGTTCCGATTCTGTCAGTATCCTATCCGCAAGGTCAGTCGCCCATGAGTGAACCTGTTCAGGCCCAATCCCATCAGATCCTGACTCCGCAAACAATTCACCGCAAACTTCCTTGAGAAGTGGGCGAAGATATTCGTAATCAAACGGTGTTTCGTCAGGAAGCACTTGGAAAACATCCCGACCCTTCGACGTCGAAGTGGCAATGCGATAATAGTTACCGACTGCCGCGAGACTACTGGAAGTCAGCGTTGCCTGTGAAAGGGAAGATACAACGCCCACTCGGGTAAGCAACAGCCAAATTCCATCCCGCAATTCGCGGGAATAAGTCGCACCCACTTGTTGCTGCTGACAGAATTCACCGGAGTGGACACTGAAAAAGCCATCGAGGAAAGAACGGATGACAGATTCAGAAGCAAAGAAAATTTCCGTCGGTACTCGTTTCGTAGTGATCCCTGTTCCACAAACCTCACGGACAAAAGAGGCAAATCGGGTGCCTACACGACATACCAGATCGCCATTTTTACTATCACGGGCCATCCTTAATTCAGCGGTAAAGCGGGGATTCAGCTTGCGTAGCACTCCCGTGACACTCATCTCGGTGGTTTTGTCGCAATGTTTTCCTGTAAGTTCGGCTTCCGCTGAAGACCCGCCCGCCACATAATACCCAAAGAAACGAGCCAGATTTTCATCCAACTCTACCGCATCAACCGGATATCGCCTAGATGCGGGATAGGAGCGCAAATCGTACATATGCCGCTGCGTCTCTGGTTCCCATTTTGCCGGGACCAGACCAGACCGTAGTGCTTCGGGGTGAGCGGTGACAACTTTACCCGAATTATCAAGGGTCATGACAGAATGATTGTCAGTTACAGCAACAGATTGACCGCTCTTGAGATTGAGACGTAAAATGCGGTTGAAATTGTAGTGCTTCATGGAATCTGTAATTTCTTTGAGCTCCGTGCGGCCGGTCTCATAGTTCAGGCTCATGGCTGCAAAGCGGCTAGGTTCGAATTTAAGGTGAAAGTCCTCCAACGAAATTGTTTCCAGACGGGACTCAAGCCGGTCGTACACCCAGATTCTTTCATCACCAGGCAGCGAGTGCATTGAGTTCAGATTGTAAATCAAAGCCTCCATGGACTGAAAAACTTCATTATCATCGACCCCCTTCATGAAAGGGGCCATATCCCTGTCAAAATATGCGAAGCTTTGACCGCCGTACATATCATTTTGAGATGACTGCAAAATAATTGCTGCCAACGCAGTAGCGGAAGCAGGACGTTTCGGCGGGCGAATATAGCCGTGACCGTTATTGAACCCTTCCTTCAATAGCCGCCCCAGAGGAATCTGAACGCAATTTAGCGTTTTTCCATAGAAATCCAGATCATGAATATGTATATCTCCCCGAATATGCGCCTGTGACAGATGCTCCGGGATCATACGAGTCAGATAATATGCCTTGCTGGCGGCGCTGGCGATTTGCAGCATCTTCGCGGAGGGCGAATTGGAAACGTTGGCATTATCTCTACTTGTTTCCACCAGAATATCCTGCACCGCATCCATGAGCCCCGACTTGCCTTCTCGGATTCGGCTCCTTTGCGATCGGTACAAAATGTAAGCTTTGGCGGTTTTAGCGTGTCCACGCTCAATCAAGACCTTTTCTACCATGTCCTGCACTTCTTCCACGCCGCAGCCATAGCCATTATATTTCTGCCTGAGGACGCGCAGCACGTCAAGCGTTAATTCCATAGCCATTTCGCGATCGGATCCGCCCACTGATTGCGCGGCCTTATAGATCGCTTCCGTTATTTTGTTTGGATCAAAGGAAGCGTCGCGCCCGTCGCGCTTTCTGATCGTTGTTAACATCTTATTTCACACCTTCTTGCAGAATCGATTGAGGCTCCGTCTTTTTTTTCAAGGTTTCCAGCTCCTGCATGAAATGGTCGATGTCCGTAAATTCCCTGTAAACAGATGCAAAACGTACATATGCCACATGATCCAGGTCTTTCAGATGCTTCATCAGCACTTCGCCAATGACTCTTGATGGAATTTCGCGCTCCATTGAATTTCTCAGCTCTTTCTCTACTTTGTCAGTAATTTCCTCCAGCGTTTTCATGGAAATTGGCCGTTTTTCACAAGCTTTCATCAGTCCACTAAGAATTTTGGATCTATCAAAAGCCGTTCGCCTCCCATCTTTTTTGATTACACGCAGAGGCAGATCTTCCAACATTTCATAAGTGGTAAATCGTTTTGTGCATTGGAGGCATTCGCGGCGCCGCCGAATCGAATTTCCTTCCTCAGCTGCCCGAGAATCAATTACCTTGCTGTCAGAAAAATCACAGAAAGGACATCTCAATTCGCACCACTCCCTCAAGCACATGTTGTATTCCCCATACTATTATACGCAATATATTGTGGAATTCCTGCTGCTTTTAAAAATATTTTTTAGCATAATTTAAAAAAGAAGAGGCCCGGGTAAAACCCGAACCTCCTTGCGAACTTGGATCGGCTACGCTGGGCGCATTTTGTGTTCCAGTCGTTTACGCTCGTCATGTTCTTTCCACATATACCAGATCGGGCTGGCATTGAAAATTGACGAATACATGCCTGACACAAAGCCTATCAGCAATGCGAGTGAAAAGTCCTTGGTTGTTTCGCCGCCAAGAAAATACAATGCGCCGGTTGCAAACAAAACCGTCATTACGGTATAGATAGAACGGGTCATAGTCTGCAAAATGCTGTGATCAACCATTTCGGATAAGGTCTCGCCCTTTTTCATTTTCTTCATATTCTCACGGATTCGGTCAAAAATAACGATCGTATCGTTAATGGAGTAACCGACAATTGTCAGCAAGGCGGCTACAAACGAAGCATCAATTTCTTTCTGCAGCAAAGAGAATATACCTAATACCACGAATACATCATGAATCAGCGAAATAATTCCTGCAACCCCGAATCGATATTCAAATCGATAGGAGATATACCCAATCATTGCCAGCCATGACAGAAGCAAAGCAATGATCGCGTCACGCGTCAGCTCAGCGCCGATCGTAGCTCCAACTTTTTCGACTCGCATGACATCATATTTGCCGATTTTGGTTGCGAAACCATCCAAAACGGCTTTTCGATCCGTCTCATTCAGTGTATGAGTACGAATTAACACATTGGGCGCCGCATCGGTTTTTTCTGTCGCGGCCAGCTGAACGACACTGTTCTCCAGCTTATAATCCGCCAATACAGCTCTGACCTGTACGACTGTGACCGGTTTGTCAAATTTGAGATCAATCAGCGTGCCGCCAGTAAAATCAATCCCCAGATTAAAGCCTCGGGTAATGATGGAAAAAAGACCCGGCAAAATAATCAGGAGCGAGAGTGCAAAAAACCAGTACCGATGTTTAATAATAGAAAATTTCATACCATCCACCCCCTACGCCCCATAAGCTTTGCCGCTTTTAAACATGCTGGCGTTCATCAGCATTTTTAGCAGAATCTTTGTGATTGTGATGGCTGTAAACATACTGAGCACAATGCCCAGCGTCAGCGTAACCGCAAACCCTTTAATGGGGCCGGTACCCAGGAAAAACAGGATAACGGTCGCGAATAACGTCGTCATATTGGAATCGAATATTGTCGCAAATGCACGAGTGAATCCCGCATCCATAGAGGCCCGAAGAGTTTTACCTGCCCGATGCTCCTCTTTGAATCGCTCAAAGATCAGAACGTTGGCATCGACAGCCATACCCATCGAAAGTATGATACCGGCGATACCTGGCAGTGTCAGCGTAGCGTTGAGCATTTTGAGACATATCAACAGCAACACGACATACAGGAACAAGCTTACATTAGCAACAAAGCCAGCCAGTCGATAATACAAAAGCATAAAGACCACAATCAGAATCGTGCCGACCGTAAAAGCCACTTTGCTTTTTTCCTTGCTATCGTCGCCCAAGGTCGGTCCAACGGTACGGGTTTCCAAAATCTCTACTTTGACCGGCAGTGAACCGGATCGAAGCAGGATCGCTATGCGTTCAGCTTCTTCAATTGTTTTATTGCCGGTGATGACGGCCTTGCCGCCCATGATCGGCTCATTGACAACAGGGTTGGTAAGCACCTGTTTATCAAGCAGGATCGCGATATGTTTACCCACATTTTTACTGGTCAGTTCGCCAAATTTCTTGCCGCCCTGCTCCGAAAATTCCAGTGCGATAAGGTTCTGTTTGGCCTGATCGATCTGGGCTTTTGCATCTTTCAGATCCTTACCTGTTAGATGTGTCACGCCGGCTTCATCCTGAAACTCCAATAAAGCAGTTTTGCCAATCATCTCGATGGCTTTCTCGGGATCTTTGACCCCAGGCAGCTCGACGATGATCCGACGTTCACCCTGGCGTTGGACTACAGGTTCGGTCAGTCCCAGTTCATTGATACGTTTTTCGATAACTTTGAGAACACGTTTGACAGCATCCTCATCCACTTTTGCTTCCGGTGTGTCGACTGCTTCCAGCACCACGTGCGTGCCGCCTTGCAAATCAAGCCCCTGCTTGACAGACATTGCGAGCGGGGTGATGTAGTAGCCACAGACGAGCAGGATGACAGCTACTACGGCCAAAAATTTAGTTAGTTCTGCCGGTCTCAAGTCTTTTCCCCCTAACCGTTCTAAATTCAAACATGATTATTATAGTCTCTAGTCTGGCGGAGTGTCAATGAAAACGGCAATTCTGAAATAGTTCATGATTCATGCCGTATACTTTACCGTTCGACATTCGACCTTGTTTTCCGGTGTTTTTTCATCTACGCCCATGACAATCACCGTCATGTGGTCCGTTGCCTGATAAGAATCAAGAGCCAGCGCTCTATCCAGTATAGATTCCGCAAGATACTGCGCATCCTCCGGTCGGCTGTTCTCCAAGAGTTGGACCACGGTTTTCAAATCAAAAACTCGCCCGCGCTTGCGGCCCGCATTCAGCAACCCATCGGAAAATGCCGCAACAATCATTCCCTCTTCCAGCGGCCTTTGAATTGTCAAGGACTTCGCATTTTTATGAGCGCCTATCGATTGCGCCGGTTCGTCATAAATATCAACACCAAATTCATGGCGGACCATTGTCGCACAATTCGTGTTGCGGCAAATGATCAGATTTCCTGTTTCCAGATCTGCACTCATTAGGGTCATGGCAATCGAAAAATTCCCGTCTTGTACTGCGGAAAAATAGTCAAAAACAGATCGGGCTACAGAGCCATCCCTCACTCCATCCGCAATAAATTGGGCGGCCTTGAGTGCAGCCATGGTGCTGATGCCGCTCACAGAGCGACTGCCGCCATGCCCGTCTGCCAGAATCGCGGTGATGCCGCCGGAGGATCGCTCTATGACCGCTACGCCATCGCCGCGTCCGGAATTGTCATGCTTATTGATTTTTGCAATCCCAATCAGAATTTCCAATCCATCATCCCACAATCTTCAAAATGGATGACTACCATTGCTCCCGTTCGATGCAAAAAAAGACAAAATGCTGCCTTGACCGGCACATTTTGCCCAAATCCGCCATGTCGAACCGAGTTTTTGCGTGTCGACGCTGACTGTGCCTATTTTTCCGCTGGAGTACCGTTGCCACGAGGGGGTTGTTGGTGACTGATAGCAGTCCGGGCGACTTCTACTTCGATTTTATCCGCAATTTGAATCGTTGCTGATTTGTCATTCAAACGGATAATCACACCATACATTCCGCCGATAGTTACGATCTTGTCGCCTTTTTTCAGACTGGACAGAAACTCGCTGCGTTTTTTCTGTTCTTTTTTTTGCGGCCGCCACAGAATAAAATAGAATACGATTGCCATTAATATCAACGGCCATGATCCTTGGATAAATTGATCAATTTCAGGAGAAATGGAAGGCAAATGTCTCACTCCTTATATTTTATCTTTATGACTATTCAACGGACCAATGGTAGATTCCTGCATTATTCAGCAAAATTCAACCAGAAATTTTGTTGAAATTGAGCAAAACGATCTTCGATGATCGAGGCGCGAATCCGGCGCATCAGTCCAATCAGATAATGCAAGTTGTGCAGGCTCATGAGTCTGAGCCCAAAGATCTCATCGCAGCGGATCAGATGTCGCAGATAAGCCCGTGAATAGTTTTGACAGGTGTAACAGTCGCATTCCGGGTCGAGGGGCCCAAAGTCCTCGGTATAGGAGGCATTGCGTATGACAATTCGTCCGCGAGAAGTCAGCCCTGTCCCATTGCGGGCAACGCGGGTTGGAAAAACGCAGTCGAACATATCGACGCCGCGGGCAACTCCCTCCACCAGGCAATCCGGTGTGCCCACCCCCATCAGATATCGTGCCTTATCCTTCGGCAAAAACGGGGTTGTGTGTTCAAGCAAATCATACATCATTGGCTTCGGTTCGCCCACAGAAAGACCGCCGATAGCGTAACCGGGGAAATCCATCTCTACCAGCGTTTCAGCGCTCTCCCTGCGAAGATCTTTATACATGCCGCCCTGAACGATACCAAACAGTGCCTGGTCTGGACGGTCATGCGCCGCCTGGCAGCGCCGCGCCCAGCGACTCGTCAGGCGCATGGAAGCACAGGCATACTCATAATCCGCGGGATACGGCGTACATTCGTCAAATGCCATGGCAACATCGGCGCCTAGATCCATCTGAATCTCCATCGCTTTCTCAGGAGAGAGAAATTGTTTGGACCCGTCGAGGTGGGATCGAAACGATACTCCCTCTTCGCTGATCTTTCGAAGGTCGCCCAGACTAAAAACTTGGAATCCCCCGCTATCAGTCAAAATTCCGCCGTCCCAATTCATGAAGCGGTGAAGCCCCCCGGCTTTTTTGACGATTTCATGACCGGGCCGAAGGAACAAATGGTAAGTATTGCCCAGTATCACACCAGCGCCCATCTTCTTCAATTCTTCGGGAGACAATGTTTTAACAGTCCCCTGGGTACCTACCGGCATGAACATCGGTGTGTCGAATGTTCCATGCGGCGTATGCAGTTTACCAGCCCGTGCACCAGTGACCGGGCATTGCTTGATTAATTCATAGGTAACCGCTGGCATGATTCGCTCCTTCCCTATCCAATGAACATTGCATCGCCGAAACTAAAAAATCTGTATTGCGATTGGACAGCTTGTTGATAAGCCGCCAACACATTTTCCCTCCCTGCAAAAGCGCTGACCAGCATCAACAAAGTTGACTGGGGCAAGTGAAAATTCGTGATCAGAGCATCAATGACCCGAAAAGAATAGCCGGGGTAGATAAACAGCTCGGACCAGCCGCTGCCAGCCTTCAAAACGCCATCTGCCGCTGCCGACTCCAACGTACGGACCGCTGTAGTTCCGACCGCTATGATTCGCCCTCCCCGCTGTTTCGTCTGAATAATCTGTGCCACGGTTTCGGGGGAAACGCTGTAAAACTCGCGATGCATAACATGCTCCGCGATATTTTCGATCCGCACCGGTCGAAATGTGCCGAGGCCGATATTCAAGGTAACAAACGCAAACGAGGCTTCTTTTTCCCGCACTTTTGCCATGAGATCCGGCGTAAAATGCAGGCCAGCCGTCGGCGCGGCCGCCGAGCCTCTGTCCCTGGCATAAATCGTCTGATAGCGATCCGGATCTGCCAGTTTTTGATGAATGTAAGGTGGAAGAGGCGTTTCCCCCAGTTTATCCAGAATCGTTTCGAACAGTCCCTCATAGACAAATCGGATTATCCGTCCGCCATACTCCGTTACATCCTGGACTTCGCCACTGAGATTTTCATCAAACCAGACCTGTTGGCCCGGACGCATCTTTTTACCAGGCTTAACCAGCACTTCCCACTGATCGCGTGACAGGCGGTGCAGCAAAAACACTTCCACTCGGCCGCCCGTATCTGTACGCCGGCCCAAAAGGCGGGCCGGTATCACTTTAGTGTCGTTGGCGACCAAAAGATCGCCCGGTTGAATGAAGTTCAGGATATCGGAGAAATGTTGGTGCTGCAGTTCACCTGTTTGGCGGTCGACCACCATCAGACGCGAAGAGTCCCGAGGCTCGACCGGTGTCTGTGCAATCAAAGTTTCCGGCAATTCATAGTCAAAATCACTGACACTCAAGCATTTTAATACCACTTGTCTATTGATACTCCTTGATAGTAATGTTTTAAAATTGAAATATAATAATCGGGAGCAGGGTTGATCGCCTTTTCCGCCAGAGTTTTAGCGCCCCACTGAGAGAGTCCGATGCCGTGTCCCCAGCCAAAGCCATCGATAAAAATGGTCTCATCTTTCTTTCCAGAAAACCGGTGAATTCCGGGGCGATCCGTCAACAATCCGCCTGTCGATGCGGGAGGAAGATTAATCTGGATCTGTTTGGAATCTCTGTCCCCGAAGCTATCCGTGATGTTGCTGTCGATATTCGCCAATGGAACCCCCACACTGATATCAAACAAAGTACTTTGCAGCGAAAGCAATTCCCTGGTTTTCTCGCCGCTCAGCGCCAATATCCCGTCTTTACCGATAAAGGTAATGGTTTTGATCCGTCCGGATACTCCGCGGTCTGCCGCGTCGACCGGCGCCGGCGTTCGCTTCGAGAGTTCTACCGCCATTAAGGTTCCAATATTGTAGCCCGCACCTTTCAATAGCCCGTCGAGTTCGGCTGGACTAATCTTTTTCTGCCACCGAAAATAGGGACTTGTCTGATCTGTGTCCAGCACGCCGCGCAAATATGGGTAGGCTTTCCCAAATACGTTTTCACTGTTTTCCGTGTACCCGCCGCCACTTAGATGAGAATATGCGGCAATCAGATATCCCTGGTGCAACATGACCATGCCGCGAGTATCCCTAACTGCTTTTAAGATTCTCGCATCTTCCCCAACCTGACCCTCATATATCTGGCAATCGGCATTATCACACAAATCGAACCCTTCATTCACATGTTTGCCCAGGCTATACAAGTGCGAAAGTTCTGAGGGTGACTGCCTGAGCTTTGATCGCTTGTTCAGGCCATTCCGGCAATAAAATTTTGGTCAGCACCCCATAAACATATTCGTCCACAGACAGTATGTTCACGGCAGTCATTCCTGTTGCTCCCTGCGTCCGAAAGATTTCCACCGATCCCCGATATCGGCGGTTATTGATGTCTAGAAGGCGGTCGTCGCGTTCCATGTGGGCTGATTTTTGCGCAATTCGCAAGCGATCCGCATCCACAACGGTATTATTGATTACGAACTTTCCTTCCCGGAGACCAATCCGTGCCTTCACACCCGGCGCGTATTCGCCCAGCACTTTTCCGTCATCAACGTTGATAATCTCATAGTTGCCGTTACTGCTGGCCAAAACCGAAAACTGTTTCGTCATTAGTCCTATTCTCAGAGAGGGACTTTCAGTATTGCCAGTCGCTGCCGCAGAAGTGGAAAAACCCATTCCATTAGTTGACATTGCGAAGGTCAAACCGATTAGCACCAATCGCCAAACCCAGTGAATTTTTTTCATCAGCAACTCGCCTCCAAAATCTCCTTTTCCCAATCAGCCTCAGCGGCGTGAAAAGAAGAGGTTCAGTATCACCGTCAGCACCAGGCTGATTAAAATTGAGGTCACCACCGGAAAATGAAAGCTGAAATTCTCTCGTTCAATATGAATATCTCCAGGAAGCCGCCCCAACGCAGTATATTTACCGCCGAAATAGATCGCGACGCCCACGACAAATAGCACAACGCCAAGCAACATCAGCATTTTTCCGATCGATTCAAATCCATTGCCGAACATCATCTGCTTCCCTCTTCGTGCTGTCATTTGAGTTTGCAATATCGTTCCTTTTCACTGAAAATGCATCCACAATAGGGTTGTCGATACATTAGTCGCTCGCGGCTAATCTTCACACCCTCCTGCCAACCGGGTCGGAAATCTGCGTAAAAGAACTCGATTCCTTCCTGACTGCCGACGCGTTCGCCAACCTGCCGTATGAGGTCATGCTTTTGGTAGGGGCTGACCAGCAGGGTTGTGGTAAAGGAGTCGCACCCAAGCTGTTTCGCCGCACGTGCGGCCTGGCGGAAACGCATTTCATAGCATCCTTCACAGCGAATCCGATCGGAACGCATTGCTTCGGTCAGAAACTCTTCCAAAAGATAGCGCCCATCAATCTCCACTGGAATCTCCACTGATGCCGCATACTCTTTGAGAGTGTCCAGACGGCGTTCAAATTCCTTGAAGGGATGAATATTGGGGTTGAAAAAATATCCCTGCAGCTCGTGTCCCATTTCCCGCAGCTGTGCGATCGGAGAAATGGAGCATGGTCCGCAGCAAATATGCAGTAACAGTTTCATTTCTTACGGTTCCTTCCCTATGAGATCAAGCTGTTCTCCAGAAATTTCCGCCCGACAGGGAATTCCCAGATGCCGATAGGCCGCCGCCGTAACTGCCCGTCCCCGCGGAGTCCTGTTTAAGAAGCCCATCTGCAGCAGAAAGGGCTCGTACACATCCTCGATGGTTTCTGTTTCTTCGCTGACCGCCGCGGCGATAGTGTCCACGCCGACGGGTCCACCATTGAATTTTTCGATGATGGTGGTCAAAATCCGACGGTCCGAGCGATCCAGGCCGCAGGCATCGACTTCCAGCAAGACCTAGCGCTTTATCCGCGACTTCTCTTGTAATTACAGACTGATCATCAATGAGTGCAAAATCGCGCACGCGCTTCAGCAGACGATTCGCCACACGGGGAGTGCCCCTGGCTCGCCGGGCGATTTCTTCAGCACCACCTTTTTCAATGGAAACATTTAGATACCTCTGCCGCACGGGTCACGATCTGCAGCAACGCAGCTGGGCCATAGTATTCCAGCCGGCACAGAACGCCGAACCGGTCCCGCAGCGGTGAAGCAAGAGCACCCGGCGCGCGTAGTCGCGCCGACAAGTGTGAACTTTGGTAAATCCAGCCGGATGGAACGAGCACTGGGTCCCTTGCCGATAATAATATCCAGAGCATAATCCTCCATCGCCGGATAGAGAACTTCTTCCACGCTACGGTTCAAACGGTGAATTTCATCGATGAACAGACACATCTTTTTCACCCAGATTGGTTAACAAAGCGGCTAAATCGCCCGCTCTCTCGATGGCAGGCCCGGAGGTGATCCGCAGATTGACACCCAGTTCATTGGCAATAATGCCGGCCAGCGTGGTCTTGCCCAATCCGGGTGGACCATGCAGCAGCACGTGATCCAATGCCTCGCGCCGCGCCAGTGCTGCCTGAATAAAAACGGACAGGTTCTGTTTGACCTGCTCCTGCCCAATATATTCCATGAGCCGTCGCGGACGCAGACTCAGCTGCCAGGTGTCCGGCTCCTGTTCGGGCCCTGATATTACCCGTTCTTCTTCCATGACTACCTCCCGCCCATTTCACGCAAAACGGATCGAATCAGCATTTCAGCCGTTTTTCCATCGCCAGTCATTTTCTTTAGATGCGGCATGACCTCCGCCAACTGGTAGCCTAAAGAAAGCAGCGCCGCCAAAGCTTCATCGAAGGCTTTTCCGTCAACGGCGGCAGCCAAACCGGTTTCTGGTTCACAGGCCGCATCAGGACCAATCTGACCTATTTTATCCCGCAGTTCCAGAACGATTCGTTCTGCCGTTTTCTTGCCGACTCCCGAGACCCGTGTCAGAGTCGCCAGGTCTTTGCGTCCGATAGCCGATCGAATTCCTTCCGGCTTGATCCCGGAAAGAATCGCCAGCGCCATTTTGGGGCCAACTCCCGTTACCGTCAGCAACAGTAGGAACATCTCATGCTCTTCCTGCGTGAAAAAACCAAATAACAGCAGGGCGTCTTCCCGCACGCTCAGATAAGTATAAAGTTTCGTCTCCACCCCGCAGACGAGTTTATCGCGTGTCGAGGCAGGAATGAACACCCGGTACCCGACACCCTGAACATCGATGTAACAGGTTTCCATCAATAACTGATCCACCGTGCCGCGAAGATAACCGATCATAGCATCAACCTCGCCAGATTTTTTCGACTGAACTGGAATGCGCGCTGCAGATGGCAATTGCCAAGGCATCCGCCGCATCATCAGGAGTCGGCTTCTTTTCCAGGCAAAGCAGGCGCTGAGTCATATAGGTAACTTGTTCCTTGGTTGCCTGACCGTACCCGACTACCGATTGTTTAACCTGCAACGGAGTTGGTTCCAGCAATGCCACTCCGTGGCTCTCCACCGCCAGCAAAATGACGCCGCGCGCTTCGCTGACTGTCATCGCCGTGGTCACATTGCGGTTGAAAAATAATTTTTCTACGCCCACCACATCAGGCCGGTTTTCGTGAATCAATTCGGAAATTCTATCATACAGGATCTTCAGGCGTTCGCCCCGTCGCATGGATGGCGTGGTGCGGATCACGCCGAAAATTCTGCTATGCAGGGAGTTCCCGTTGAGCTCTACAAACCCGTACCCGCATATTGCGTTTCCTGGATCGATCCCCATGGCTATCAAATCCGCTGCCTCCCGACTCCGCGACTAATCGTCTTCTTCCTCGTCTGGCACATCAAAATTTCCATATACGTTCTGAACATCATCCTGCTCTTCCAGTGCATCAACCAAGCGCATCAAGCGGGTCACATCATCTCCGGAAAGAGCAATGGACGTTTCCGGGATCATACTGATTTCAGCCGACTCCCATTTTACCTTAGCAGCTTCCAACGCATTCACAAGCCCTTCGAAGTCTTCGGGCGCGCATGTTATCTCGAACTGATCCTCGTCACTGTTCATATCTTCAGCGCCGGCATCCAGTACGATCGCCAACAAGTCTTCTTCCTGCAATTCCGGCGTCTTATCGATCAATATCAGGCCTTTTTTATGAAACATCCAGGAAACACAGCCGGATTCCCCCATATTTCCACCATTTTTTGAAAATATATGACGCATTTCCGCCGCGGTCCGGTTCCGGTTGTCCGTCATGGTTTCAACCAACAGAGCAACACCGGCGATACCATAACCTTCATAAGTGATTTCTTCATAACTTGAACCCTCAAGCGTTCCCTGGCCTTTTTGGATCGCCCGCTGGATATTTTCTTTGGGGATGTTATTTTCGCGGGCTTTTTGCAACGCCAGCTTCAGGCGCATATTCCCGCTGGGATCTGCTCCGGAAATTCTAACGGCAGTAGTGATTTCACGGCCTATTTTAGTGGTTGCAGCTCCGCGGGCGGCATCTGCCCGACCTTTTTTATGCTTGATATTCGCCCATTTTGAATGCCCTGACATGAATTATACAACTCCTTTAAATATAAATTGTCAAATATTAAGATATCCCGCGAGACCTGAGCAGTCGCCGCAAAACCCTAAAACAGGCGCTCCGCTCGGACTTCAACGAGAGTATAACATAAAAGACTATTTCGATGCAAAAGCTCCCTATCCCTGCGTCTATCAACACCCAATAATTTTGTGATATAATATTTTGGTGTAAAGACTGGGGGTATGTTATGCGCAAGTATTTTTCGTTCGCCGTTAGCAACTCGCGAAATCAATCCCGAGGTTCCGCTACAGCGATCATCATTGTAGGCATTATGGCATTTCTCGTGATTGGAATTGGCGTCGGTCTCGGTTTCTTATCCGCGACGATTCAGTCGGCGCCGAATCTCCGCGGCGACATTCGACCGGCAGCTTCAGCTCAGGTTTTTGATGTGAATGGCAAATTGATTACGGTATTGCACGCTGTGGAAAATCGTTTGCCGGTAACTCTGGATAAGATTCCCAAGGATTTGCAAAATGCATTTGTTGCCCTGGAGGACAACCGATTCTACCAACACAGCGGAATTGACCCGCGCGCTATTCTACGGGCTTTGTGGATCAACATTTCAGCTGGCGGAGTTTCAGAAGGCGGCAGCACTATAACTCAACAGTTGGCCAAAAATGCTTTCCTTACCCAAGAACGCACCTGGAAACGCAAAGTCCAAGAGATGATCATTGCGTTTCAAATCGAAAAGCAATACACCAAGAATGAAATACTTGAGCTCTATCTGAATCAAATTTATTTTGGGGCTGGCGCTTACGGCGTCGAAGCGGCCTCACAAACTTATTTTGGCAAAAGCGTCGACAAGCTAAATCTCGCTGAATGCGCCATGCTGGCCGGTTTGCCCAAAAGCCCGAATTACTACTCGCCCTTCAATAGCATAAAAGCTGCCAAAGAGAGACAAGCAACTGTCTTGGATCAGATGGTGAAATATGAATACCTCGACCAGGCAACAGCCAATAAAAACAAAGCGGTTCCCCTTAAACTAGCTGAGAACAGCGAGCCTGTCAAACCCGACCCTAAACAGAAGGACAAGGATATCGAAGTTTCAGCATCCTATTTCATTGAATACGTAACCTCGCAACTAATCGATAAATATGGTGCGGATACTGTATATAAGGAAGGACTGAAGATCTATACCAGTCTTGATTTGGACATGCAGAAAGCTGCCGAGAAAGCGATGCGGGAGCTGCCGTCCATTTCAATTGACAAGAACGGTCTGCAGCAACCCCAGGGAGCACTGGTAGCAATCGATACCCATAATGGAAATGTAAAGGCGATGGTCGGCGGACGCGGCACAGACAAATTCAACCGGGCTGTAATGGCGGAACGTCAACCTGGTTCGGCTTTTAAACCTTTTGTTTACCTGACAGCCCTCGATAGTGGCAAGTCTCCTGCTTCCATTATCGATGATAAACCCTTTAGCGTGGGCGGCTACGCGCCGATGAATTACGACAGGACTTTCAAAGGACCTATTACATTGCGTACGGCACTGGAATTGTCCCGCAACGTTCCCGCTGTAAAGCTGGCTCAGGAAGTCACACCGGAGCGCGTTGTCCGAAATGCGCAGAACATGGGGATCACTACCTTGGTAACAAGTGGATCAAATAACGATATCACTCTCGCCATGGCTTTGGGTGGATTAACCCGCGGCGTAACCCCCTTGGACATTGCCAGCGCCTTCGGCGTATTGGCTAATCAAGGAATTCGGGTTGAACCGGTCACCATCCTCAAAGTGGAAGATCGTAATGGGAAAATCCTTGAACAACACGTGCCGAAAGAACGTATGGTTATCAATGAAAAAGTAGCTTTTCTCCTCACTGATATGATGAAAGGAGTTATTACGCGAGGAACCGGCACAGGCGCAAATATTGGCAGACCCGCTGCCGGCAAAACGGGAACTACAGACGAGCATAAGGACGCTTGGTTCGTTGGCTTTACCCCCGACATTTCCACTGCTGTATGGATCGGTTTTGACAGTGAAGGAAAGTTGGATGGAACCACTGGGGGCGAAACCCCGGCCACCATCTGGCGACTTTTCATGAAAGAAGCCACAGCCAAGATCCCAGTGAAAGATTTTCCCCGTCCGCGTGGCATCACCTCAGTTACCGTATCTACGAGGGACGGTGGATTAGTAACAGATCCTAAAAATAAAGACGTAATTACTGATTATTTTATTGATGGAACTCAACCCAAACAGCATTCAACAGCTCAGCCGCCAACTGACCCGAATGCTCCTCCTGGAGCAAAAACAGATACACCAATTCCGGGCCAGTCCGGCAAAACCACAACCCCAAGCAAGAAACCCGAGTCTCCACCTGCTACGACCAAACCACCAGCGACTCCACCCGGCAAAGCACCAACTAATTAGTCATTCTTACCTATTTTGCGGCGCCTATCTACGGCGCCGCATCTTTGTAATGGAGGGATATGGCTTGTCGATTCGATTTATATTGATCTTTGCATTCATTGTTGCAATGCTCCAATTCCCGATCGCCTTCTCAGCCGTTAATCCTCTGGTCAGCCCGATGACGCCAATGGAGGATAAGGTAGACAAAATTCTGTCCCGCATGACTTTGGAAGAAAAAATCGGGCAGTTATTCATCGTCGCCGCTGACGGAGATCTGGAATCGATAATCCGCAACTATCACCCTGGCGGATTCATACTGTTTTCACGACATACGCCCACGATTCTTCAAACCATGCAGCTGACTGAAGAGCTTCGTCAATCAGCAAAGCTCCCTGTTTTCGTCGCAATTGACCAGGAAGGAGGGCGAGTTTCTCGCCTGCCTTTCGCCGTAGCTGTTCCAGAGGCCCGAAGGTTGGGCGCACTTCCCGACGCTTCCCTGCAGAATATAGGCAGTCTCGTTGGTCAAGAGTTGCAGACATTGGGTTTCAATATCAATTTCGCTCCGGTTCTGGATGTTGATACGTGTGCAGAGAATCCCGTCATCGGCAATCGTTCCTTCAGTCAGGATCCCTACACTGTTGCCCGGCTCGGCAGTTCATACATACGCGGACTGCGCCTAGCCGGCATTGCAGCGGCGGCCAAACACTTCCCCGGCCATGGAGATACGAGTTCCGACTCACACCTTGTGCTGCCGGTCGTCAATCAGTCGGAAGACCGCCTCCAGACAGTTGAGCTATTGCCTTTCCGGGCTGCCCTGCGGGCAAACGTTGATTTGATCATGATGGCTCATGTGTCCTATCCTTCATTGGACCCCACTCCAAACTGGCCGGCCAGCCTCTCCCATCCCATCGTCACGGATCTTCTGCGAAATGAACTGGAATACTCCGGAATCATCATTACTGACGCGATGAATATGAAAGCGATTACCGGCTTAAAGGATCCTGGTCAGACAGCCAAAATTGCATTCAATGCGGGAGTCGATATCATTTTGATGCCGGAGGACTTGCCTACGGCCTATCTATCGATTTTGTCAGCAATACAAAGCGGAGAAATCCCTCTCAGCCGACTTAATGCTTCAGTCAACCGTATCATTTCCCTGAAACTGCGCCTGCCGCAGGATCGGAAGAAATCTTTTTCTGCTCGGCTGAAATATGCATTGGACACGGTTGGTTCCAATGAACACCGCCTTCTGCTCCAACAGTATCTGGAGTGATAACGCCCCCTATGATATAAAAAATCGGTGTCGGCAATTCCTGCCAGCACCGATTTTTTTATGTCGCTATTCATTTTATTTTCGAGTTATCCGCGGTCAAAAAACGGGCTTTTCCCAGTTACCGAAAGTGGAATCCCATACGCGATCCTAACCTGTGTATCATTGAATAAGTTCAAGTTCAGCGCAGCTCTACCTGCGGTAAACATGATCCGGTTGTCTGCGTGATGTGCTGCCGCCACACTAACTGCGGAACCCAGCGCGATTCCGAGGTCGCCGATGCTGATAGCGCACAGTCCATTGTTTCTGACATTCTCTTCGCAATCCTTGAAGCCGCAATAGCCACAGGGTCTGGGTCCAAGAGGCTTCACCCTCTGGCCCAGCAGCAATACAACGGCGGCTTTCTCAATATTACCCGCATCGCGTTCAAAATTTGGCAGCCCGCCATCTTCCTTAAAAATGCGATGCATCTCAGTTGATAATTTATCTTTGGCAGTTGCCCTCACAGCAATCACCACCAGATTATCCACTCCCTTCGCTTTGGGAGCCGTCCTCGCCGCCAGTGCCATCAGTTCGACGATTTCATCCAGTGCCCTCGCTTCCATTTCTGCACTTTTTGTAATCATATTTTCTCACCCCTTTACTCATGATAATTTTGCGACAGAAACCCCCGTGCCACCTTGATTGATTTCTCCGATCGTCACACTTTTTACCCGTGGGTGAGCCATTAAATAAGCTCGCACCCCTTTGCGCAGGGCGCCGGTTCCCTTGCCGTGGATGACTGATACCGAATCCAGACCAGCCAGTAACGCATCATCAATATATTTATCCAGCACATAGGCTGCTTCTTCATTGTTCAGCCCGCGAATATCAATTTCGCGCGAAACCGGTTCTGGCTGAACCTGCACGGTGGATCGACTGGTTCGCTCATTGCCGACCCGATTTTTTTGCTCACTTCGTTTCAAAACCCGGCACTGAAATGCTGGCACCACTGTCTTCAAAGCGCCCAGTTGAACGGTAATCGATTCACCGTCTACTGAAAGTACCGTCCCCTGCTGCCCGAGGTTTGCCACGAAAACGGCGGCGCCCCTGATCAGCTTCGCATTCTCACCTGTTGCAAAGTCCTGCAGTTCTGCGGCGCTTGATAGCGGATTAACTTCGCTGATTTTCTCGCGGATTCGTTTCCGAACACCTTCGATGCTGACCTGCAGCGAAGCATGCTGTGCCATGGAAAATTGTTTTTTCAACTCAGCAATGACTTCTTCTGCCTCCAGGCGGGTCTGCCTCATGAGTTCATCTGCATCGGAACGCGCCTTCGACAGAATCTCCTGCTTTTTATTTTCCCAGAGGAGCTTTTCTTTTTCAATGATCTGTCGGAGCCGCATCGCTTCGATTTTCAAAGAGGAAGATTCTTCCCGCTCTCTTTCGCTGGCCTTTTTATGCTCTTCCATAACTGAAAGAACAGTTTCGAACTTTTGATGATCGCCACCGGTCAAAGTTCTGGCTTTATCTACGATTGCCGGCGAAAGTCCGAGTCGCTGCGAAATGGCAAAAGCGTTGCTGCTGCCTGCTACGCCGATCAACAGACGATATGTAGGCCTTAGCGTCTCCAGATCGAACTCGACGGATGCGTTCTCAACCCCTTCATGCGTATAGGCAAAGGCTTTCAGCTCGCCGTAGTGAGTCGTGGCTACTGTACGGATTCCCTGCTCATGAAGATGTTCTAGAATCGACATAGCTAATGCAGTGCCCTCTTCAGGATCCGTTCCGGCGCCAATTTCGTCGATCAGCACCAGGCTCCGTGGCGTAACGTGGGCAAGAATACGCACAATATTCGTCATGTGGCCAGAGAATGTACTCAAAGATTGCTCAATGCTCTGTTCATCCCCGATATCGGCAAAGATATTTTCAAACAGCGTCATTTCCGACTCAGGCGCCGCAGGTACAAATAAACCGGACTGCATCATCAGAGTCAAGAGTCCCAGCGTTTTCAGCGCCACTGTTTTACCGCCGGTATTCGGCCCTGTGACTAACAACGTATCAAAATCGCCGCCGATCCGAATATCGATCGGAACGACAGTCAGTGGTGAAATTAAAGGATGCCGCGCCTGTCGCAAATTGACCCGTCCCGGCTCCACAAAAAACGGTTTAACAGCTCGCATATCCAAACCCATTCGGGCTTTTGCAAACAAAAAATCGAGCTGGGCCAGAATATCACAATTGCCCTCGATGGCATCGGCCTGTGCAGAAACATGAACAGACAGCGACAGCAGAATTTTTTCAACCTCGACCTGTTCAGTGGAAGTCAGTCCCTTTAGATCATTATTCAGGTTCACCAGAGCCATTGGTTCGATGTAAACAGTAGCACCGCTGGCGGATTGATCGTGCAGGATACCAGGAAACTGATGTCGGTATTCTTGCTTGATGGGTATGACGTAGCGGTCGCCACGCATCGTATACAAGGCGTCTTGAAAGTAAGTCCGATATTGGCTGGAACGCAAAATGGAGTCGAGTTTATCTTTGAGGCGCCCCTGCAACGTGCGAATTTCACGCCGGACTTGTCCAAGCTTATCGCTGGCTTCGTCTTTCACCGAACCGCTATCGTCAATCGCTCTTTCAATGGCGACTTCTGTGGTGCGAAGAACAGTCAGTCCTGATGCCCACCCCTGCAAAGCGCCTACCGGATCAGGCAGATCCGCAAAAAATCCTTTCATCAAGCGCGCCGCGCGCAACGTCGACCCGACCGCCAGGAGTTCATCACCGGACAGGCCGCCGCCGAGACGGGCCCGCCCCAATATTTGCCTCAGATCACGAATTCCGCCAAAGGGAACAGCCGGAGATTGCCGCAGAACCGAAACAGCATCAGCGGTAAGCTCCAGATCTCCCATAACTTTCGAGATGTCAGACGACGGCTGCAACGCCTCCGCGAGTTCACGCCCCCGCTGGGTTGAAGTATATTCAGCAAGACGGGCGACGACCTTGGCGTATTCCAGGGTTCTCAGAGCGGATGGATCCATTCGGGCCTCCTCCAGATGATAAATCATAGTACTCCGCGGAAATAATGTCCGCGGGTAATGTCGGCATGCTCGACAGCCTCGATGTCTGCCGCCGGCAACCCTTGCGGCCCGGCATCAAGGGCCCGTCGATAGGCGCCAACAATGTTCACGATTTCTTCTGGCTTCATATGACAGGCTTCGATGCGAAGGCGGGCGATGCCGACCTGGCCAAAGCGCGGCACATGGGGCAGCATCGAAAGTTCTTTCCCGTTGAGAATATGCATCCGACAGGCCTCGTCGCTGACGACTGGGAAAAATTCACCTTTTCGATCCTGTAGACGAAACTCACCCTGATGGCAGGCTCCAGAACAGGCATTCCCACCCTGCTCGCCCAGATAAGCCCCTAAAGCGCAAAACTCCGAAATCATCAAAGTAATCCGTCCATGAACCAGGCATTCCAACGGTAAGATCGTTGACTGAGCCAGCTTCTGCACTTGCAGAAACGTCAGTTCCGGCGACAGGGTGACGCTGGTTGCGCCCTGATCACGGACAAACTCCAGCGCTTCAGAATTGAACAAATTGAGCGGATAGTCGGCGTGAATCCTCAAGCCGCCTTTTTCCTTCACTCTTGATAATGTTCCCAGGTTTCCAACGCCCACAGCATCCGGAACCATTTCTGCAAACCAGGAAATCCGTTGTTCCACTTCAGCTTCGCAGCGATCACGCACGATTCTGGGCAAGCAAAATACCGTCTTTTTCCCAGCATTGCGAACCATAGACAAGATTGTTTCATAATCATCCCGTTCGAACAGGCTGCCATGAAACCTTTCACCGCTGAGCATGAGCCAGTCGGCGCCGCCAGACAAAGCAGCACGGGCTTGCTCCTGCGTATCGACTTTGACAACCAACGCCGGAGTTCCAACGCTTGCGTCCATTGCAGCTGTAATCCGAGAACGCGCAGTTTTGCCTCCGTCCTGTGCTACTTCCGTTGGCAGCGGTGAACGGCTGTAACCGGACAAACGGGCGCCTTCCAATTGCTCGACCGCGCGCCGCCGTGCATCATTGATTTCAGATACCGGCACCATTACTTCGCCATCTATCTGGGCAGAAAAGGATTCAATACGAAAAGGGGTATTCCCCAGACGGGAACACTGGCTCTCAATGCTTTCTGGCGTCAGCGGTCGATTACGGGCCGCCTGCCCGATATACAAGGTATCAGCGACGCCCACATTTCCACTTCGATCCTTCATTTCGATTCGCAACGGCTGACCGACTGCAGCCGCTACCGTCATACTGATCGGTATGCGGCGTCGAGCATAAGGCTTGCCAAACCAAGAGCGGGCTTTTTCAGTCAAGCGAGCATCAAAGGTTTTGAATACCCTGTCGCCGGGGCGGACCTGTTCCTGACAGTCCACAATCACTTCCTGCGGTGCTTCCGCCTCGCTGACGGCCACCCCATCCACCAGCAATTTTCGAACTTCCATATTGACCCGTCCGCCCACTTTGACCCACGCCTCGACAATATCACCGACAGCCAGCGGTCCGTCCAACTTCAGAATCATCTCGCGTTCCCGCGGCAGATAGTGGAGAACACGGCCAATGAGAACTCCCCGGTTGTTGGGTCGGCGGTCGCTCATCATCTCCCGCGAATTTTTGCCAAATAGGTGTGCGCTCGTAAAACCACGGTTGAAAATCTGCTCCATCTCCCGCAAATCTTCCGCCGGTGTTTCATAATGATCAGGGTCCGCCTGCGAACGGTCGATGGCGCGACGGTAAGCATCCACGACAACTGCCACATACTCGGGCCGTTTCATCCGTCCTTCTATTTTGAGGCTGGCCACTCCGGCCTTGATAAATTCGGGTATGACCTCAATCGTCTGGAAATCTTTCGGACTCAGCAGATATTCTCCGATGCCGAGTCCTGCTAGTGTATCGTGCCCCTGGGCATCCGTCAAATGATACGGCAGCCGGCACGGTTGGGCACAGCGACCACGGTTCCCGCTTCTCCCCCCGATTAGGCTGGACATCAGGCACTGTCCGGAATAACAGATGCACAAAGCGCCATGAATGAAGGTTTCTATTTCACACCTTGCCTTGCGGCATATTCCGGCGATTTCAGATAGCGATAGTTCACGGGCCAGAATCACTCGGTTAAAGCCATAGTCCGACAGCAAATTCACTGCCGGCAGATCGTAGGCTGTCATCTGCGTACTCGCATGAATCGGCAGTTTGGGCGCCACTTTACGTGCTACCCGAGCTACCCCCACATCCTGCAGAATCGCTGCATCGGCGCCCACTTCATAAAGATACCGTAGATAGTCCCGCAATGCCGGCATCTCAGAATCATCAATCAACGTATTCACCGTAATATAAACCCGCACACCAAATAAGTGAGCCTGACGGATTGTCTGTGCGAGTTCATCGCGAGAAAAATTGGGAGCGTATTGCCTTGCCCCGAACTGTTCTCCTCCCAGGTATATCGCGTCTGCACCACATTCCAGCGCCGCTGTGAAGGCCTCGCGATTGCCGGCCGGAGCCAATAATTCAATCATAATCGTATTCCTTACCTTATTATCTGACTTGTTTCACCATCGCCAACAGTTGCTGATAATCTTCCTGCAGCCGAAGAAATTCTTCGGTCAGGTTCAATCCTGTAAGAACAGCAATTTTGGCTGGAGAAAGGCTGGGATAAGTTCGTTCAGTCTGTCGCAGACGTTCATCCAAAATTGCTGCAACCTTCTGAACGCGTTCCGGCTCCGTATCGCCCCGAATCGTATAGCTTTCACCGCCCACAGTGATGGTTACTCGATATCGTCGTTTTTCCATGTCTTCCCTCCGCGCAAGCTGGATTTTCATATATTCTTATTAGTTTTTCGCTCTTTACACATATTATTCCTGCGTCATCATTACAGAAAAAAAGATGACCGGGATTGTTCCCGGTCATCGAGAAAGAATCTCCAGGTTTTATCGGGTACTTAACTTCGAAGTTTGGCGCCGAATTTTTGCTCAAGCTGCCCAATCAACGACCGGAATGGCCCTTCGACCTCTTCATCTGTCAAAGTTCGGTCAGGAGATCTGAACAATAATGAAATGGCCAGACTTCGAGTCCCTTTTTCAACTCTGTCCCCCGTATATACATCGAACAGATGCGATTCCACCAGCAGAATACCGCCGGCAGAGCGAACCTCCGCCATTACATCGGCAGCAGGTATATCAGATGGAAGGATAATCGCCATATCCCGGGTGATGCTGGGATATTTGGGCAACGGCGCATATCTTATAGATTCTGATGCAACTAGAGCATTCAATTCGGTCAGATTCATTGTGAAAACGTAGACAGGTTTGACAAGACCGAAGGCTTCCTGAACACCGGGATGCAATGCTCCAGTTGTAGCAACGGTAACGCCGTTCACGATGAAGTCAGCCTGTTTCCCAGGATGCAACCAAGGCGCCGTAGCAACCTCCACCTGCCAGGTTGAAACCCCCAGCCCCGTAAGCAAGGACTCCACAATCCCCTTTACGTCATAGAAATCGACGCTTTCACGGGAGTGACACCACTCTGTACCCTCCCTTCGTCCAACCATCGCGCCGCTCACGCGATACACCTCGTCCGGATGGCTCATCAGCGGCAAACTCTTCGCATGATGTGTGGAACCCACTTCATAAATTTGGAGGTCTTCATTTTTACGGGCAAGATTGCGGGCAACCGTATCCAGGAGCCCAGCAAGTAAGGTGGTCCGAAGGATCGGAAATTCATCCGTGATCGGATTCAGGATGGGAATCGCATTACGAAGCGAACTATCCACAGGCAATCGAAGATAATTAAAGAAATCAGGATGAGAAAAACTGAAGGACAGCGTTTCATAAAAACCGAATCCAGACATCAGGTCGCGAACTTTGTCAAAGGCTCCACGTTCTGTCGCTGCGCCCCCCGCATGAAGCGGGCCTACCGGTTTGGTTGAAGGAATATTATCATAGCCGTAAATTCGCGCTACTTCTTCAGCAATATCGACGGGTCCCGTTACATCGTGCCGCCAGGTCGGAGCCGTCACCTTGACCGAATCTTCTACTGCCTGCACAGAGAATTCAAGTTTACTCAAAATATCCAACATCGTCGATACTGGAATATCAGAACCAAGATAGCGGTTGATCCAGGCGCCTGTAAAACTAAACTGCGCCGGCAATACTACACTAGGATAAACATCGATGATCCCTGGAACGACCTCGCAGGCTCCCATTTCTTCCAGTAATTGAGCGGCACGATCAATAGCCAGCGGCATAGCCGCCACATCGACACCCCGTTCAAAACGACCGGAGGCTTCGGATCGTAGACCGAGCCCCCTTGAAGTTCTGCGGATGCTGGGTCCATAGAAAGCCGCCGCCTCAAGCAGCACCGTGCGCGTTGAAGGTGAAACTTCAGTCGCCAATCCGCCCATGACCCCTGCAATTCCGACAGGTTGCATCGCATCCGCGATCACCAGCATATCAGGCGTCAGGTCTCGTTTGTTCCCGTCCAGTGTCGTCAGTTTTTCTCCAGCAGCCGCCCTTCTGACCACAATGCTGCGCTTGGCCAGTAAACTGTAATCATAGGCGTGCATGGGCAATCCCATTTCCAGCATGACAAAATTGGTCACATCTACCACGTTACTGATCGGACGCATGCCAGCGGCTTGCAGACGATGCTGCATCCACAACGGAGATTCGCCGATCCGGACATTCGTCAGGATTCTGGCGCAGAAGCGTTTGCACAGCTCCGGGTTCCGAATCTCAATAGTAGCCATGTCCGAGGCTTTTCCCAGTCCTTTTTCCTGCAGGGTCAACAACGGACGCTTCGCCCTGTTACCTGTCAAAACACCAATCTCCCTTGCAATTCCGAGCACAGAAAAACAATCGGCGCGGTTGGCTGTCAGCTCAAATTCCAGAGTAACATCATCCAGTCCCATGACCGGACGAATATCCTGCCCCAGCGGGGTATCTTGCGGCAATATATAAATGCCGTCCCGTTTCTCCGGCGCAATTACTTTCGTATCGCCAACAATTTCTTCGGCGCTGCACAGCATACCGTCTGACGGAATGCCCCGAAAATCCGTGGGCTGGATCACTTTGCCGTCAGCCAGCACCGCGCCAGCCAGCGCAACCGGAACCACCTGTCCTGCCCTGACATTGGTCGCGGCAGTGACAATCTTGACAAGACGCCCACCCAAATCCAACACACAGACAGAAAGGCGGTCCGCATTCGGATGGGGGTCCACACTGCGTATCAGACCTGTCACTATATTTTTGAGTCCCGTGCAGGGCCGGTCAATCCCTTCGACCGGTATTCCCGCCATTGTCAGACGTTCTCCGAGAATTTCAGGAGCTTCATCAAAAGCCACATAATCTTTGAGCCATTTTACGGGTGCGCGCATATCGCTGTACCTCCCTTAGAAACGGCGCAAAAAGCGCACGTCATTTTCATAGAACAACCGCATGTCATCAATACCGAACACCAACATGGCGATCCTCTCGACTCCCATGCCAAAAGCAAAACCACTGACCAGTGACGGATCGTATTGACTCATTTCCAGTACCCGGGGATGAACCATGCCGGACCCCAAGATCTCCAGCCAGCCCGTTCCCTTGCAAACGCGGCAGCCGCTGCCTTTGCAAATCACACAGGAAATGTCGACCTCTGCACTCGGCTCAGTGAACGGAAAATAGCTTGGCCGGAAACGCACCTTAACGCTATCGCCGAAGATTCCCTTGCAAAAAAGCTCAAGCGTTCCCTTCAAATCGGAAAACCGGATATCCGGTCCAACCACCAGACCTTCGACCTGTTGAAACATGGGGGAATGCGTAGCATCATAGTCACGACGATATACCTTGCCTGGAGCAATGATGCGAATCGGGGTATTGGGAAGCTTGGACTGCATCGTCCGCACCTGAACGGGTGAAGTGTGAGTCCTGAGCAAAAACTGTTCGGTGATGTAAAACGAATCTTGCATATCGCGAGCCGGATGATCTGGTGGCAGATTCAGCGCCTCAAAATTATAATAGTCACTCTCTACTTCCGGGCCTTCCTCAATGTCAAATCCCATCCGCAGAAAAACGTCCTTGATCCGGTCCAGAGCAAGGGTCAATGGATGTCGACGCCCCAACGCGCGGCCGCGCCCCGGCAATGTCACGTCGATTTTCTCTGCGACCAGACGTCGGTTCAACTCCGTCTCTTTAAATATTTCATGCTTACTTTGCAGCGCATTTTCGAATTCGATGCGCAACTCATTTACCAATTGCCCAATACGTGGACGATCAGCGGCGCTCAACGCTCCCATTCCACGCAATACCGCAGTAAGATCACCTTTCTTGCCCAGAACTTTTACCCTCAGTTCGTTGACTGCGCCGACGTCGGCCGCCAGTTCCAATTCACGGAATGCCGTTTCCCGGATGCGTTGCAACTCTTTTTCCATGTCTTCTCCTCTCCTTCACTAGCCAGATCTGTCCATAAACAAAAAGACCCTCACCCCTTGCAGGGGCGAAAGTCCAATTTCGCGGTACCACCCAAATTTTTCACTCAAGGCCTTTAACGTCGGCAATACGTTCCGCCTAACCATGGCAATGGCTCAGCTGACCCTCAGGAGTGAACTTCGGTTGACTTCACGGCCACTGCTCTCAATCTACGGCAGCAACTCCCTGTTTACGTGAACATCCAACGTACTCTCTCCATCATCGGTTTAACTTTCTAATTTATGCTGATAGTTCCATCAAATGCTTATAGACGAGGTAAGCGGCAATGGATCCTGTCGTTTCGAAGATCTTCCAATAAAAAGTTGCTGTTTCCAAACCGCAACACTTCCTCTCCGATATTTGAAACCGGATTAGTCTACGTTACGGCTGAATTATAACATATTCAATCATCATATTACAAGGCCATGCCACGCTGTCTGGCGGCCTCGAACAAAATAACCGCTGCCGCGGATGCAACGTTCAGAGACTCCGCCTGACCCAGAATCGGGATTTTAATAGTTAACTTTGCGTGGCGTTTGAACTCGTGACGAACGCCCGCTCCCTCATTGCCGAATATAACTGCGCATGGTTCTGTCAGTTTCACATCAGAATAGCTTACTGCCGCTTCTGCGCCAGCTGCATAAAGCGCCAGCCCCCGTTGGGCGCAAAAAGCAAGACACTGATCCACTGACACCCGGACGACAGGAATGTGAAATAAAGACCCCATTGTCGCCCGCGTCGTTTTCCCCGCGTAAAGATCAGCGCAATCCGGCGTGAGAATTACTCCCGCAGCTCCCGCAGCGTCTGCAGCACGAATGATCGTGCCAACATTGCCGGGATCCTGTAGCGAATCCATTATCACCCACAAAGATGTCGGTCCTCCGATTGGAAGCCCCTCCAGCGACTGCGTTTTCTGCTTGATAACAGCCAGAATCCCTTGAGGATTCTCAGTATCGCTGATTTTTTGATACAGTTTCAAAGGCACCGATAAGACTGGGCAGTTACGCTCTGCAATGGAACCAAGAAACTCCTGGATTTTGCCATTGTTGGCTTTATCTTCATCAACCACGACATATTCCAGGGTCCACGCTGATACGAGAGCTTCCTTCACAAACCGTAGCCCCTCCACCACAAACAGCGCGTTTTCGTCCCGATATTTTTTTTGTCGCAGAGAGGCTGCCAATTTAACATAGTGATTATCGGGGCTCACAATCTGTCGCCTCACCCAAGAACCTCCAACCGCTGCACCCCTTCCGAGGAACCTATCATAATCAAAATATCACAATCCTGTATTATTTCATCCGGTTCGGGCGGCACGATCAGTGTGTCATAGCGTTTGATCGCTACGACGTTTACACCATAAAGAGCCCGCATGTTTGTCTGTTGCAGTGTCCGCCCGATAAAAAGCCCTGGCGCGGTTACTTCAACCAGGCTCAAATTGGGTGAAAGCTCAATATAATCCAGCACATTTGACGAAATCAGGCTATGCGCAACGCGCTGCCCCATATCCCGTTCCGGATATACAACACGGTCTGCACCGATTTTTTCCAGCATTTTCCCGTGCAAGGCATTCTTGGCTTTGGCGATGATGAAAGGAATTCCCATCTCCTTAAGCAGAAGGGTCGTCGCCACATTGGCCTGCACATCTTCGCCAATCGCGACAACGACTGCATCAAAATTACGCAACCCGAGCGCATTGAGAGAATTTTCGTCGGTCGTATTGGCTTGGACTACGTGAGTGACCGAATCACTAATTTTTCGTACCCGTTCTTCGTCCGCATCGACTGCCAGTACTTCATGCCCCAAAGATTGCAGGGTTATCGCCACACTTGTCCCGAAGCGCCCCAACCCAATCACTGCAAATTGTTTCTTCGTTCTATCCATTAGATCGTCTCCTTCTATAACCACTCATGACTTATCCTGCCGGATTCTGAATACGAGCACGTAACCTGACTGTTTCAAACAATCCGCACCCTGGCAATTTTATTTTTTAAGGTGATATGGAATCGTGGTTACAATCACATTATCCCTTAAAATCAGTAAAGTTCGTAAAATCAGACCGGTCTGGTTATGCAGGAATCGGTGCCACCACTTATTGGTTTCAAATTCTGGAATTAAAACAGTAATGAAATCTTCCGGCCGTTTTTCTCGTTCCAGCTTCCCAATGAAATTAAGGATAGGCTGAATAACCAGTCGATAATTTGACGCTACCGTCGCCAAAGGTACGCCTGTATCACACGCATTCCATTTAGTCCGGATGCGCTCGGCCTCTTCCGGGTCAGTTGCAACATACACTGCGATGATATTATCACTGATCGTTTTCGCATAGAGTACAGTCTGCGCAACAACATTGGTTGGACTGGCGATTGGGATTACCACGATATTTCGTCCCGGTTTTGCCGGCACGAAAGGATTTCCTTTATCCAGCGAAAGATGAAGTTGTTCTGCCATGTCATCATAGTGACGACGTATTTTTTTAAAAATATACACCATGATTGGAATGAATATAATGATGATCCAAGCGCCGCTTTCAAACTTTGATTCCCCTATGACCAGCACTACAATTCCAGTCGTCAAGGCGCCCAATGCGTTAATGGCGGACCGAATCTTCCAGTTTGCGCTCTTTTCTTTCCGCCAATAAACAATCAAGCCCACCTGAGCAATAGTAAATGATAAAAATACACCAATAGCATACAAAGATATCAAATGTTCAACATTGCCATTGAAAACCCATATTAGAAGCCCTGCACTGAATGTCAGCAACACAATCCCATTGGAAAAACTTAACCGTTCTCCTCGGTATCCCAAATAACGTGGCACGTACTTATCTTTCGCCAGGATCGAAAGAAGCGGTGGCAACCCGTTATAAGATGTATTGGCAGCCAAATACAATATTAGCATGGTTGTAATTTGAATGTAATAATAGAACCAATCGCGACCGAAAATATTTTCTGCCAACTGCGACAGCATTGTAACATTTTCCATTGGCATAAGATGATAATGCATGATGAGAAAACCAACACCTGCCAGAATAAAACCTAATAGTCCAGACATCAAAAGGGTCGTCTTAATTGAATTCGAAACTGCAGGTTCTTCAAACATCGGAACACCATTAGAAATAGCTTCTACTCCGGTCATTGAGCTGCAACCATTGGCAAATGCCCGCAAAACCAATACTAGCATTGTCATGTCAAATTGTTGCCTAACAACCGATTCTTGCGGAATCACCGGTCCCGTCCCCGAGAGAGCCTGATAAATTCCGGCAATAATCATTGCAACCATGCCAAAAACAAACAAATAGGTTGGCAGTACAAATACATTGGAGGACTCCCTCACCCCACGCAGATTAATCAGCATAAGCACCCCAAAAAGCACAACTAGATCAAGGGTAACTTCTTTGCCAACCAATCCTGGGAACGCTGAAATCAAAGCATCCGTGCCGGAAGAAATACTGACTGCAACCGTAAGGACGTAATCTGCAAATAAAGATGCCGCAGCAACGAGAGCCGGTAGTTCTCCCAAATTGTGAATTGCGACAGAATACGATCCTCCACCGCCAGGATTTGCTTTTGCGACCTGAACATAGGACAGGGTAACGATGCCAAGCAACAGCACAACTGCAAGAATAACATCGCTAAAGTAGCCATATGCCAGAATACCTGGTACGGCTAATACAATAGCGACTTGCTCAGGCCCGTAACCCACGGACGATATCGCATCAGAAGAAAAAATAGACAACGCTTTCCATTTCGGTAATTTTTCGTGACCCAGCTCGATATTGTGCAAAGGTCTTCCGATCAATAGCCGACTTAATAAACCAAACGTGGCGAAGACCTCCCTAGGGTTGGGATGAATAATTTACGGAACAAACCGTTCCAATCATTGTGTACTGAAGTATACTCTTTTTGCGAAGCTTTGCAAGATATCCCAATGAATATTTATGAAATTTTTACAAAAGATAAACAGCAGCCCTCTTCAATATTGAAGTACGACTACTGTCGGTGTTTTTCGAGTATTGATCGGAGGTTATACAAAATCACCCCATAGCCTCAATGCGGTGAATGCCATCTTTTGCACCGATGACAATAAGAATATCGCCATCGCAAATCAATTCATTGGGTTGGGGGGGAACAATCAAATCCTCGAAACGTTTAATTGCAACTACGTTTACACCATAATGCGCTCGCAGATCAGTTTGAGCCAAAGTTTTACCAAAAAAGCTACTTGGCGCACTTACTTCAACTAGACTCAAACTCGGAGAGAGCTCAATATAATCCAGAACATTGGCCGAGACAAGCCCATGTGCGACGCGCAGTCCCATATCACGTTCGGGATAAACCACGCGATCCGCGCCGATCTTTTCCAACATCTTTCCATGCAGAGCATTCTTGGCTTTGGCGATGATGAAGGGAATTCCCATCTCCTTGAGCAGAAGCGTCGTCGCCACATTGGCCTGCACGTCTTCCCCTATGGCAACCACGACTGCGTCGAAATTTCGCAGGCCCAGTTCTTTCAGTGAGTTTTCATCAGTCGTATCCGCCTGCACCACATGGGTCACCGCATCGCTAAGTTTCTGAACCTGTTCTTCTGACGAATCGATAGCCAGCACTTCATGTCCCAGTGATTGCAATGTCATCGCCACACTTGTCCCGAAGCGTCCCAGTCCGATCACTGCAAACTGCTTCTTTGTTCGCTCCATAATCTCAGCCCCTCTTTTATCCAATCATTATTTTGCCTTCCGGATATTGTATATGAGCTTTCCGTGCTCTCATTGCAATAGCAAGCGCCAATGTGATCGGTCCGACCCGCCCGGCGAACATAGTGAGAATCAGCCACAGTTTCCCTGGCGCCGACAACGACGGAGTCATACCGGTTGTCAATCCCACCGTTCCAAAGGCAGAAGTCACTTCGAACAGCACCTGCATGAATTGCGCCTGTTCAGTGATCGTCAGAGCCATTGTCACAATAACAATCAGGGTAAAAGATATGAACATCACTGAAAAAGCTTTATAGATTATATCTTTCGGAATTCGGCGGCCAAAGCACTCCGCGTCGTTCCGTCCCCTGATCAGGGCCCAAGTGGCCAAAACCAGCACCGCAAAGGTGGAGGTTTTGATCCCGCCGCCTGTTGATGAAGGCGACGCGCCAATGAACATCAGGATGACTATCAGCAGCAGAGATCCGTCATACATTTTCCCAATATCAATCGTATTGTAGCCAGCCGTACGCGGTGTGACCGATTGAAAAAAGCTCCCCAATATTTTCCCTTTAGCAGACAATGGCCCCAACGTCGCAGGGTTCGAATGTTCAAACACAAAAATGCTGATCGCCCCAACCACGATCAGTGCCCCAGTCGTTATCAGCACGATCTTGCTATGCATTGACAGTTTGCCAAACGAACGACTTGACCACATATCGTACATAACAGCGAATCCAATCCCCCCCAAGATGATCAGTCCGGCGATGGTTAGATTGACAGTGATATCATCAACATAGGAGGTGATACTGCTGAATTTCCCTGTGATCGGCCCGAATAAATCAAATCCAGCATTGCAGAAAGAGGAAACTGCATGCCAGTAACCGTAATAGATCGCCTTCGTACCCATGTCAGGATACCAACGAAGCGCCAGGATTGTCCCACCTATGAATTCAATACCCAAAGTAATACGGAAAATGTAGATCGTCAAGCGGACCACTCCGGACACCGTCAATTGGTTCAAAGCCTCCTGCATCAGAAGACGTTCTTTCAGCCGGATTCTTTTTCCGATCAATAGCGCAAACAGGGTAGACATTGCCATGATACCGAGACCGCCGGCTTGTATCAGCAAAATAATAACCGTCTGTCCAAAATAAGAATAATAAGTCCCTGTATCAACAACCACCAGCCCCGTCACACACACTGCTGAAGTTGCAGTAAAAAGCGCATCAAGGAAAGGCGTTCCTTCGCCTGACTGTGTGGAAATCGGAAACGTCAGCAAAAACGCTCCCGAAAGAATTAGACCTGCAAACCCGAGTGCCAGTACCTGATAGGGGGTCAACCGCCACTGCGAAATATCCATCAGGTTGACCATCCGTTGTCTTCCCTCATAAAGAGTCACGAAGCTACTCATCTCCAGTTTTTCTTTCCATTATATTCCGTCATTGAAACCGTTCTCTATTATATCCATTTGTCCACTGTTCGTCCATATATATAAATCGCCGACTGCAGGATGCAGTCGGCGATTTAGTGTTTAATCCCCGCAGCGTTCTTATTTCAGATAGCTCGACTGATGCAATCAAAGTTTAGCATGTATTTGCGCACTAAATCCTTGACGCCTTTTTTGACAGATGTCATGAGATGAATGTAATTGGCTGTCGGAGACTTTTCCAGTTCCGCTTTGAGCCGCTCCGCCGCTGAAAGCGACATATCCGTCGCGATGTTGATTTTGCAAATTCCATTGTCAATTACCAGTCGGCAATCTTCACGGCTCAGCTTAGACCCGCCATGAAGAACCAGGGGAACATCGACTGCATTGTGCAATTCGGCCAGGCGGACAATATTCAAGCCCGCCGGTCCTTTGTTCTTCCCATGTGTCGTGCCAACAGCCACAGCGAGTGCATCAATTTTAGTTTTCAACACGAAGTCGGCGGCTATTTCCGCCGATACAAGTTCGCTGGAGGTGATCCCGGTTACATCATCACAATGACCAATATAGCCCAATTCACCTTCGACTGAAATGCCAAGGGAATGGGCTATACGAGTAATCTCTTTTGTTTTCTTCAGATTTTCTGCAACAGACAACGAAGACCCATCAAACATTACTGAGGTGAACCCCCAACGCACAGCTTTCATGACGCCCTCATACGTGTGCCCATGATCGAGGTGCAAGGCAACGGGCACTGAGGTTCGCTGTGCTGCGCGAGACATCGCTGCAGCCAAGGTGTCCACGTCCACGAATTTGAACAAACGTTCAGCAATTCCGAGTACTAACGGCGCTTTAAGTTCTTCGGCCACTTCCACTACGGCACCTAGCGTTTCAAAGTTAAACACGTTGAAGCCGCCGACAGCATACTTCCGTTTGCGGGCATCCTGCAGAACCTGTTGCAAGGTAACCAAAGCCAATGGAAACTCCCCCTTATTGTTATGATATTTCTAATGTTAAATATTCGATTCTTCTGACAAAACACCTTCTCCATTTCGCCGAAATATGAAAAAAACTCCCGCCATGACGGCGGGAGTTTTCAAAACGGTTTACGCGAGTTTCGCTTTTGCAGCATCAACCAATTTAGTGAAAGCAGCCATATCGCTAATTGCCAGATCGGCAAGAATTTTACGATTGACCTCAATACCAGCCTGATGCAATCCATACATGAGTTGGCTGTAAGAAATACCATTCATACGGGCAGCGGCGTTGATCCTGGCGATCCAGAGACGACGGAAATCGCCCTTGCGCGCGCGACGGTCATGACGTGCATACCAGAGGGCTTTCATTACGGTTTCGTTTGCTTTGCGATACTGGCGGCGACGAGCTCCACGATAACCGGAAGCCATTTTCAGTATTTTTTTATGACGTGCGTGTGCTGTCACGCCTTTTTTAACTCTTGGCATTGGAACATCCTCCTTTCAAAACTATGTTTTTATGCGTAGGGAAGCATTTTGCGAACGCGTTCATGATCGGACTTGCTGACCAATCCAGCCTTACGAAGATTGCGTTTGCGTTTGGGAGATTTGGATTCAAGAATGTGACTGTGGAATGACTTGGATCGTTTGAATTCACCGGAACCGGTTATCTTAAACCGTTTTGCGGCGGCTCGGCGAGTCTTCATTTTCGGCATTGCTTAATCCTCCTTCTTTTGTGGCGCAGCTACAGGTTGAGCTACGGCGTTTTGGATCTGAGCTCCAGGCTTCGCAGGCGCTTGTTGCACCTTGGCGGGCCGGGGCGTCAAAATCATGAACATATTTCTTCCCTCAATTTTGGGCTCGCGTTCAACGATGGCCGGCTCTTTCATTTCATTGGCCATCCGCACCAATATCTGGCGTCCCAGTTCAGGATGAGCGAGCTCGCGTCCGCGGAACATGATGGTCACTTTGACTTTGTCCCCGTCAGCGATAAAACGTTGGGCATTTTTCTTCTTCACTTCGTAATCATGATCTTCGATATTTGGCCGAAGTTTGACTTCCTTGAGCGTGATGACCTTTTGTTTTTTCTTGGCTTCTTTATCACGCTTCTGCTGTTCAAACCGAAACTTACCAAAGTCCATGATACGACAGGCTGGAGGTTTCGCAGCTGCAGCGACCTCAACCAGATCAAGCTGCTGTTCAGCAGCCATTTGGAGAGCATCACGCAAGCTCATGATTCCCAGCTGTTCATTATTGGCGCTTACTACGCGCACTTCCCGGGCTCGGATTTCTTCATTAATCCTCAGTGTTTCTTTACTAATTGTCTCTCACCTCTTCCACTTTTTTTTGGCAAAACAAAAGCGGATGGATTTCTCCACCCGCTGCTGAAAACAAACATCTAACTTGCGCTACTGCGCTGATGTTTACTCCGTTGACCTTACCAACAGCCTCAGCGTTGTAAGGTGAGAAGCGGATGGCTTCTACTTGCGTTATAAATATTATCATCCCTTGCCCTGCAAGTCAACACCGAAGGAAAATATTCCCCCTGCATCGTGACAAATTACTATACCGCCCAATCTTTTGATACCATAACCCATCCAATAAAAACACCTTCTCAATATTGACAAGGCTTCCATGTGAAAATTGGATGGTTTGATGTTGGTGGCTATTGGCAGGAATACAGGTGGGATTCATACAAATTGGCAGAAGCATTCATGTTATAATGTAACCCAGATGAACCCTTACGTCATCAACAGAAGTGGAGCGTCGCAAATGGAAAATCAAAACACTCAAATTCTGATCATGGACGACAATCCCGCAACTTTAAAGCTTCTGACCGAAGCTCTGAACGCACAGGGTTTTGTAGCGATTCCTGCAGATAATAGTGAAGTTGCGTGGCGTCTCCTTTTGACTGAACCAGATTCTTTTGGCCTGGTTTTGCTGGATCGACAGATGCCGGAATCAAACAGCATCATTTTTCTACGACGAATGAAAGCCGAGAAAGCACTGCGCAATATTCCCGTGATCATGCAAACAGGCCTTGCCGAATTAGGCGACTTTGTTGAAGGGCTCCAGGCTGGAGCGCATGGATACCTGGCCAAACCGGTTAATATCAGCTTACTTCTTTCGATGATCCAGTCCACGATCCGGTTTGATCGAGAAAGAGATAGCCTCAAACAAGATGTGAATTACTTACAGACCGCATTGCGATTAACAACCCAAACTTCGTATCAATTCAGTACTCTTGAAGAAGCAAAATCTCTTTCCTATTTGCTCAGTAACCTCTGCCCTGAACCCGACCCTACTCGTCTGGGTTTATATGAACTTTTCATCAACTCAATCGAACATGGCAACCTGGAGATATCCTACAAAGACAAAACTATATTATTAATGGACCAACAATGGATGACGGAAATTGATAATCGCCTTGCTGATCCGCGTTATAAAGACCGTCGGGTCTTCGTGGATGTCGAGCACCAGCCTGACGGTTTCTCTATAATAATTACCGATCAGGGAAACGGTTTTCACTTTGAACCCTATTTGGACTTTACCCAAGAAAGGATATTCGATCTTCACGGCAGAGGAATCGCCATGGCTAATAAAATCTATCTAAATAAAGTCGAATATCTGGGAAACGGAAATCGGGTCAAAGTATTCATTCAGACAACTTCCTGATTAATCAAGTTCTTGCCTGATATGCAGAAATTCACCTCTCACGCAGGCAGAAATATTGGATATTCGCATATTGTGCATAGGGGATGCATTTTGCATAAACACTATCTTACAATCAAAACTGCCGCCAAAGCCACGCTGGAAATCAATAAATCTTGTTTCATCGCTCATGTTGCGCGCACGGAAACCGAAAAACAGGCGCTGGACTTTCTGGTGGGAATACGCAAACAGCACCACGATGCCACCCACAACTGTTTTGCATGCATTGCCGGCTCGCGCGACGAGTTTCAAAAATCCGACGATGATGGGGAACCCGTCGGCACGGCAGGCAAACCTATTTGGGAAGTAATCCGCAAAAGCCAGCTATGTGACACTACGATCGTTGTCACACGATATTTCGGCGGTATCAAGCTGGGCAGCGGCGGTCTAATCCGTGCTTATGGCAAAAGCGCCTCAGAAGGAATTCGTGCAGCAGGCATTGTCGAACGCGTCCTGCATTCCCGGATCGGCATCGACATTGCTTACAATTTACTGGGTCTTCTGGAAAATATTTTAATTACTCAAGGTTATACCATCACAGACAAGCGATTCACCGACCTGGTCCGCCTATATGTCTTGGTTGAATCTGGACAGGAGTTCCGGTTGCAAAAGCTTGCCACTGACATTACCGCAGGCGCTGCCTACTTTTCCGAGCAAGGAATCGCCTATGCTGAAAATGATTATGTGGAGTAATAACGAAGGGGCTGCACCGAAACGCATATTTCGATGCAGCCCCTTCTCGTATGTTTAATGTGTTGACTATTGAGCTTTGGTCTTAATGGTTTCCAGTACCATGTCCTGGAACGCGGCGAACTGCATCGTTCCCACGTCTCCCTTGCCACGGACACGAACGGCCACGGCATTAGCTTCTTCTTCCTTATCACCCAGCAGCAGCATGAATGGAACTTTTTCCATCTGAGCTTCACGAATTTTGTAACCGATCTTTTCATTGCGTTCATCAATCTCAACACTAATATCCACTTCACGTAATCAATGAGGCAAGTGTAAATTTTGAGGATTTTGCACGAAACATCGCTGCGCTTCAAGCCAAATTAGCCCGCTCACTAGCATAACAAATCTGGCTTTAATTGGCCTGTGAAATCGTTAAAGATTGAGTACATTTTCTCGTGATGCAACACGCACTTCTCCCCGCTCGTTCACTAGAACTCAATCTTGAGCCCTCGCGCTTTCGCTAGTTGATAGATCGAATCAAAGCTTTTAGCCAAATCCCAGGGTGCGTCCTCCGGTTCGTAACGGATTTCCCGATAAGCCCGTTCGACGTTTAGATAGAGTCGAGCCGGGGCTCGCCATTCGACATATTTTCCCAGGTCGATCTTTTTGGAAGCTTCCATCGAGGAGATCCCTTGATCAAAGTACCGTCGTGATTCTTTGCGAACGTATTCGAGATAGGCCTTCATTTCCATCGCATCTTCAACCCCGCACACTGGCACGTGTCCAGGGACAATGACATGGGGATCAAGTGAAATGATGAGATCAATAGCCTTAAACCATTTTTCATAGCTTCCGACCCACCACATGGGAGTACACTGTTGGAAGAGTATGTCGCCGGCAAAAACGACCCCTACAAACACCAGGAGTAAAAGTGCCGCCACGCAATAATTATTCTTTGCTATTGTCACGGACGCCTCCTGAATTGTGTCAATTTTGCACTTTCTCTGTATCCGCCTCGGTAATCGAACCAATAAAGGCTGCGCTGATTGCTGATATTAAAGACCATTTTGAGGATTTCCTCGTTCAAGCCTCCTCTTCTTCAAAAAGAGCTTTCACTGTACCCTCACGGATCTCGTTGGCGAAATCAGCATGATCTTTCTCGCTCTGATCAGCGTATGCGACGGAGAAGTCCACTATTGCCTGGTCAAAGGTATCCTTTGTTCCCATATACCCGCTGAGAGTTGCGGAGTTTCCAAACCGGGCATGGGAGAGTGCGAGAGCTCTACCGCACCAATTAGCAAAGAGATTCATCTCGAAAGATCCAAATGTTTCTACGCGGATGCTGATTTTCGTGTCCCGTAACTGACGGAAAAAGAAATCGCGCTTGGGTCCCCGGCTCCAACCGAGAAACATATCGCTGGCCGGCAACATCAACCGGTAGCCATTCACGACGCGCTGGCCATGATTCGGAAAAACGCTAGGCTTTGTGTAGGATTCCAGAACCGAGGCCCGCGCTTCTTTTACCTGAAGGAAAAGCGGATCATTTTCGTCCGCAGTTAGAAGCAAGACCATGCAGGCGGTTCCGACACTTCCCACTCCCACTACTTTCGCTGCGGCATCCCTAATTTGATACCTGTCCAGCAGGGACTGATAGGCCGAGGGGAGGGTTTCGCGATATTCTGCAAACGCATTGACAATATTCTGATTGATGGTTCCGGGAGTAAGTTCATCATTGTGGAAGATTGTGGGGAGCAAGTCCTTGATGATTGGATTGCCATCCCTTTGTTCCGCCAATTTGGGAAACAGCTCTTCGCCACGACTCTTTGCCTGTTCTTTTTCGATGCGTTTATTCATGCGTTTTCGAATCTTATCGTTGCCTTCTGGTATTAATTTTTCCGGCCCCAATGATTCATACCAGAGATCCAGTGTCTTCATCCGGCTGTATTCGGCCATATACTCCCGATATGTGCGGACGCAGGTCTGGACGCAATCCCTAGCCTCCGATTCTTTCAGGCCGTTGTCCCGACAGGCCAGCACGAAGCTAGCGGCAAGGCGCTTGACATCCCATTCCCATGGAGCTGGATGTGTCTCATCAAGGTCGTTGATCGAAAAAATGATTTTTCGCTCCGGAGTGGCAAACCCGCCGAAGTTGCACAGATGAGCGTCGCCACAGCATTGAACGTAAACCCCGGTGTTTGGCGTGGAAGAAAGATCATCAGCCATGATGAGCGCTGAGCCTCGGTAAAAAGTAAAAGGGGAACGAACCATGCGGCCGTGGCGGAGAGGAAGCAGTTCGGGCACTCGTTCCTTCTCGGACTCAAGAACCAATTTTACAGGATCTGGGCGGTCTGAAGCAGGTTCCCATATCGCATGCGCTGAGTGCGGGCAGGACTGCCGTAGTGCTTTCCCTGCAGCGTATCTCACCTGATATGTTTTTGAGCAGCTCTTCTCCTGATGCAACGTTTTTTCTTTGCCCTTACCTGCTTTTTCTTTCTTCTTGCCCATAAGGCTCCCCCTTATTCAACATTTGGGTCAATCGCTGATTTTTTTCTTCAGTTCGGCCGCCGGTTTAATGATCCCCAATTGCTCCTCGGCAACTGGGTCGATCGGTTGGATTTTGATCGTGACTTGCTCGATCTTGCCGTTGAAACGGAAGGGTACCTGATAGGCTTCAGTTACCGGTGTCCCAAAATCCTCGCCAATGTCCAGAGTCTCATCGGCCGATAACAGAACAGGGGTGGTCATTTCCACCCGACCCTGAGCGACCTGCGCACCATCCGCCAGAATGGTTGCGATTCCGGCTTTGGCAAGGCCGCCGCCGTCATATTGAAAATCCACGGTGATGTTATGTTTTCCTGCAGGTATCTTGCCAGAGGAAGCAATATCTGCCCGAACCATGCCGTTCATGTTGTACGAATAAACCGCCTTGCCTTCGAGCATATACAGGCCATAACCGCCGAAGCGACCGCCATGAGTGATGATCATGCCGTTTCCGTTGTCCGGAAGCGCCACATCGGCCGAGATGGACCAGGAACGATTCAGCAAATCAGGCGCCGCGCCGCGCGGGATGCGGCTCATGCCGGCATAATAGGTAAAGGTGTCCCTGCCCCGGGTAAGGCTCGGACGGATGGCCGGGTTTAAACGGTCGAGCTTGCTGTCATCCAGCGGCAGAGCGTTGTATTTCTTTGCCTCAGCATAGAACAGGTCTTGCAGTTCCTTCAGTTTCGCCGGATATTTTTCAGCCAGATTGACCGCTTCGGAAAAGTCTTTGTCCACATGGTACAGTTCCCATTTGTAACCGGTGATGACATCATCCTTCGTAGCAGCTGCTACCCATGGCAGCGCTGCCGGGGAAGTGCAGGCAACCCAGCCTTCGTGGTAAATGCCTCGATTGCCGAGAATCTCGAAGTATTGGGTGGTGTGCCGGTCCGGCGCGTTGGCATCATTAAAGGTGTAGACCATGCTGACTCCCTCGATGGGAGACTGCCTGACCCCATTTACGACCTCCGGTTGGGGTATGCCGGCCGCTTCCAGGATGGTCGGCACGATGTCAATGACATGGTGCCACTGGCTGCGGAGTCCGCCGGCCTTGATTCGATCCGGCCAGGAAATGACCAGGCCGTTGCGGGTGCCGCCATAATGAGAGGCCACCTGCTTCACCCACTGGAACGGCGTATCCATGGCCCAGGCCCAGCCCACCGGATAGTGCGGATAAGTGGATTTGTCGCCCCATTGTTCGATAGATCTGACTTTGAGTTCCATGGGCTCAGGGATGCCATTGAAGAAGTTTGTCTCGTTGACAAGACCTTCGGGGGTGCCTTCACCACTGGCGCCATTGTCGCCGCTGATGTAGATTACCAGAGTATTGTCACGAATACCCGATTTTTCCAGTTGTTCAAGAATACGGCCTGCCTCATGATCGGTGTGGGCCAAAAAGCCGGCATAGGTTTCCATCATGTGGGCATACATTTTTTTCTCGTCCGCCGTCGCGCTGTCCCAGGCGGGAATTGCCGCCGGACGCGGCGTCAATACGGTATCGGGCGGGATGATCCCCAGTTCCTTCTGACGGGCGAAAGTGATTTCGCGCTGCTTGTCCCAGCCATGGTCGAACTGACCCTTGAATTTGTCGATCCATGCCTGCGGCGCGTGATGCGGCGCATGCGTCGCGCCCGGCGCCCAGTAGACAAACAGAGGCTTCTCAGGAGCCAAAGCATGTTGCAGCTGGATATGGGAAATCGCTTTGTCTGCCAGATCGGTGGTCAGGTGATAGTCCGGTTTGTCGAGGTAGGGATCGACAGGCACGGTCCCGTTGTAAAGAGCGGGTGACCATTGGTTCGTTTCGCCGCCGATAAATCCATAGAAATGTTCAAACCCGAGACTGGTCGGCCACAGGTCGAAAGGTCCGGACGCGCTGGTCTGCCAGTCTGGGATGTTGTGATTCTTGCCAAACCAGGCAGTCGAATAGCCGCTATTCTTCAAAACTTCACCAATCGTTGCCGTGGTCCGGTTCATCAAAGAGTCATAGCCGGGAAAGCCGGTGGCCATCTCCGTGATGGCGCCGGTATGCACCGAATGGTGATTGCGTCCTGTGATCAGGGCGGCTCGGGTCGGAGAACTGAGGGCCGCAGTATGAAACTGGTTGTATTTGACTCCGGTCTGGGCCAATTTGTCGAGGTTTGGAGTTGCAATCGGACCACCGAAGGTGCTGGGTGCTCCGAAGCCTTCATCGTCGATCAGGATCAGCAGCACGTTGGGCGAGCCGGGTTTTGCGCTCAACGGTTTGGGGAAATCCGGCGTGGAATCTTTGGCTCGCAGTTCAATCTTGCCTTTGAAAACAGGCGGCGGCGGCGGCAAGACATTCTCTGCCGAGGCAATCGGCGCCATCAGCACATTCAGTCCCAAAGAAAATGCAGTAGCGACGGAAAGTTGTCGTTTCAGCAATGTTTATCACTCCCATCTCGTATTTCGCAAGAGAGCGTTTGTCCCTCTCAATATAGCTGGCCTTGGAGTTCGCCCCTCTTGGAAAAGATCTTTCTTGCCGCACAATTATCGGTCTATTAGAATTTATACGCTACTATAAACTGTCCATAATTTCCGTGTAAGCGGTTCTCGTGATTCAAGTCAAAGAGCCACTTGGCAACAACAGATACCCGGCCCTTACCTGCAGGAGGCGTCCACAAAATAGCTGGACCAATGCCGAAAGCCTGGCCGTTGAAGCTGCCCAGCCTAGCACCGCTGCCGCTATCAGCCGATATTTGGCGATAATAATAGCCCTGCAGTCCTATTGCATAGTGCTCTTTAAAGTAGTGTTTATTTATGGCAAATTCAACATGAAACTCCGTACCTGATTGGTAATCAGTCGCCTCATTCTTTGTGTTGAACATGATCCCTGGCGCAAGGGAGACTTCCACCCCACTCTTCATGTCCAAATAGGTCATGGTAAAAGTGGTATCAAAGCCCCAGTAATTCCGGCCAACGTTTGACAAGTTGTGCATGGTATAGCCGCCAGTCGGAACAAAGACCGATTCCGTAACTTTGTAATGAATATCGCCTTTTTTCCAATACAACGAACCCAAAAGGGTGCTATCGCCAAGGGAAGTTGTGGAATCCGACAGACTGTGCGAACCGAAATTTGTACTGATGGTCGAGTTAATAGCGACACTTCCGACAGGAACAAAAACGCCCCACTGGAACGTATTGCCGCCCAGCGAAGATTTCGCAACGGTATTTGTAACACCGACAACGTTAAAAAAGACATCCGCCTTAACATTTGACTGAATTCTTCCACCCTGCACAACCGCGTCAGCTTTCCCGCTCTGAAACAGCATCTGCTCAACACCCACTACTCCAGGATGCGGGGCTATTCCTGGTGCGAATGTGGCTGATATGCCAGGAAAGTAGTAGCTTGCGCCCAATTCGGTGGCCTGGACGGTATGATGTCCCACTAACAGCCCCAATACCATCACCCATAATCCAATTACTTTCAATCGCATGTTGAATTCCTCCTGTTATTATTACAATTTGGGTCCATTTAAACTGCTGTCAAATTCGCAAGATGTTAGCCAGCTCTCCTTCCGAGGATCGTTCCGATGTTCCCCCCTTTGTTAAGTTTAAGTTCCTTGCGGTCACTTCATAGAGCGGTTCTCCACAACCAACCGAAATTGGACATCAAAGAGTGCTATATTAGATTTTCAACATCTTAACTGCATTTACCTTTGCTCTTTCGACTAATTATTCTATCGATATTCATGCTTTTTTATCTCTTCAGATAAGTGATGGAACGTTTTTACAATTTGCCGCAAATGTCATATAATAAAAAAGCAATCGCGGACGAGGAGTGGATTAACAATGGCCGACAATTCGAAAACTCTGGAAAAGAAATATTTATTGCCCATAGTTAATTTCAATAATGAAATGTTGGCTCAAAACAATAATGTATATATCAGTAGTTTAGATGGCTCCGGAATAGTACAGTACGTCAGTGAAAACTTTTGTACTGCTCTGGGCTACAGCCAGGAAGAGCTGCTCGGGACACATCTTTTCAACTATTTATTGGAAACCAATAATGACGGGATTTATCAATGGAATCGGATTGAGGAAGTAAAGCATAACCTGTTGAACCCTCCTGTCAGGGATGTGGAAATTCGGTGCAAAAACGGTGATTCTCTGTGGCTCGAATCGCGGACAAGAATCTTGAGTATTCCGGCCACAAATACAATATTTACCATAAGCGTCGGGTTTAATATATCTGAACGCCGCAAGATGGAAGCAGCCTTAAACAATATTCAATCACACCTCTCCATGTCGGTTTTTTTTAATAATGCCATGGAAAGCAACCATTCATTTACTGAAATTGCAAACTATGCCGCGGAACTGAATATCAGGCTGGCAGCACCGATCGTATTTCTATTGTTGCAACCTCGATTTGTCTTCTCATTTCAAAAAAAAGTTCCCCCGCTCCATACTGAGTGGAAGCAATGGGCAATCCCTGCCATGAACTCTATCGTTCCTGAAAGCAGCACCGCAGTGTGGGACTGTCAGGAAGGAATCGCAATATTAGCGTCCTTCTCTGTCGAATCAGCAATCGATTCACAGGTTACGGTCTTGATTGAAAGCATACTTCAGGAATTGCAGAAGCATAACTTCGCCGAGCAAATGACCCTGGGAATTTCCGATATCTGGTTTAATCCGCCTAACATATCGGAACCATTTCGACAAGCCCGAGAAAGCGCTTCTTTCGGCTCGCTTATCAGTCCGAACGAATTTGCACAATACTGGAATAAGCTCGGAATGGTCCGGCTGCTACTGGAAATAAACAGTCCACTTGCCGAACAGTTTATCAAGCAACAGTTGGGCCCGCTGGTGCAGTTGGAACCGTTTCAATCTATCGTTTTGTTGCAAACTCTGAGTGAAATTCTTTCCTCCGATTCACAATCCACAATTGCCAAGCGTTTGCATGTTCATCACAAAACCATCTATTACAGGCGCACTCGCCTTGAAGAGCTCCTGCAGACTGATTTGAACAACCCTTTGAAGCGATCGGATTTGTTGGTGGCTTTGCGGCTTTATCAAATTAAGACTGAACGAAATGAAACACTCTTAAACAACTCTGGCAACCACTGATAGACACAAATTTTCGAGCACCCTGTGTAAATATAGATTATATCGGGTTAAATAGAAAAGGAGGGGCTGTATCGAAACACAAGTTTCGGAACAGCCCCTCTTCTATACAAGAGCACAGGTATATTGATGGAGAATGACGCGTTGCTATTGAGCTTTTGTCTTGATGGCTTCCAGTACCATGTCCTCGAACGCGGCGAACTGCATCGTTCCCACGTCTCCCTTGCCACGGACCCGAACCGCCACGGCATTAGCCTCTTCTTCCTTGTCACCCAAAAGCAGCATGAAAGGAACTTTTTCCATCTGCGCCTCGCGAATTTTATAGCCAATCTTCTCGCTTCGATCATCGATTTCGACTCGGACATCCAGTTCACGCAATAGCCCGGCCAGTTTTTGTGCATAGGCAATGTTCCGATCGGTTATCGGCAATATTTTGACCTGCACCGGAGCGATCCAGGCGGGGAAAGCACCTGCGTAATGTTCGATAAGTATGCCGATGAAACGCTCCATACTGCCAAAGGCCACGCGATGGATCATGACCGGACGATGTTTCTGGCCATCTTCACCGATATAGGTCAAATCGAAACGCTCCGGCATCAGCATGTCCAATTGAATCGTGCCGCACTGCCAGGTGCGTCCGATGGAATCCTTCAGGTGGAAATCAATTTTGGGGCCATAGAAGGCGCCATCGCCGGGATTGATCTTATAAGGCATGCCGCGTTCATCCAGCGCCTGCTGCAGTGCTGATGTCGCGACTTCCCATACCTCGTCGGATCCCATGGCGTTTTCCGGTTTGGTGGAAAGTTCCGCATGATAGGACAGTCCAAAGGTCGAATATACAATATTGAACAGATCCATTACGCCCATGATCTCATCCTTAATTTGAGACGGCAGCATGAAAATGTGGGCATCATCTTGGGTAAAGCTGCGAACACGCATCAGCCCATGCAGAGCACCCGACAATTCATGACGATGAACTAATCCCAACTCCGCAGCACGAATCGGGAACTCGCGGTAACTATGATGCCGGGTCTTATAGACCAACATCCCTCCCGGACAGTTCATCGGTTTGACGGCATAATCCGCATCATCAATTTTGGTAAAATACATGTTTTCTTTATAATGATCCCAATGACCCGATTTGTGCCACAATTCTTCATTGAGGATAATCGGGGTTTTAATCTCTTCATAACCGAACTTCGTGTGAAGTTTGCGCCAGAAGTTCTCGAGTTCATTCCTGATAACCATCCCTTTGGCATGGAAGAACGGGAAACCCGGGCCCTCTTCCTGCATGCTGAACAAATCAAGTTCTTTGCCAAGTTTGCGGTGATCCCGACGGGCAGCTTCTTCCAGCATGGTCAGGTACGCATCGAGATCTGCCTTCTTTTCAAAGGCGGTGCCATAAATCCGTTGCAGCATTTTGTTCTTTTCGTTGCCACGCCAGTATGCACCAGCCAGGCTTTGCAGCTTCAACGCTTTAATGCGGCCGGTTGACATCAGATGCGGCCCAGCGCACAAATCGGTGAAATCGCCCTGGGTATAAAGAGAAATCACTGCATCCACCGGCAAGTCGCGAATCAATTCGACTTTATAGAGTTGTCCTTTTTCTTCGAAAAAGCGAATTGCATCTTCGCGGCTCATTTCCTGACGCACAATGGGCAGATCCTGTTTGATGATTTTCTCCATCTCATCTTCGATCTTTACCAAGTCTTCAGGCACAAATGTGTGTTCGGTGTCAATATCATAATAAAAGCCATTGGCAATCCACGGTCCGATGCCAAACTGCACCTTGTCGCCGAACAAATGCTGCACGGCTTGCGCCATGATATGCGAAGCGCTGTGGCGAAGAGCATCCAGTCCTTCCTGTGTGTCAGAACCCAAAAATTCGATCCGGGCATCATTATTGAGCGCTCGCCCCAAGTCGACGACTTTCCCGTCCACTTTGGCGGCCAGGGCTGACTTCGCCAGCGACCGGCTAAGGGATGCGGCAATCTCGGCCAACGTGATCCCCTTGTTCACTTCTTTCACCGAGCCGTCTTTCAGCGTAATCTTGATACTATCCATCCTTATCACCCTCCAAATGTTCCATAATTGAAAATAAAAAACTCCCATCCCACAAAGGGACGAGAGTTCGCTCGCGATTCCACCCAAATTGACGCGTGAAGCGTCCATCTCATTACCCCTGTAACGGCGGGCTCCCGGCAGGACTTACCAGCTCATCTTTCAGTCCGGCAGTTTGGAGGGGGTAACTGGTCAAGGTCCGTCTGAAGCGCTCTCAGCCGCGGCGCTTGCTCTCTGAATACGGTTCCTGTGACTGTCGTGTCCTCCGCATCACTGATATCCAATATTAGCATTACAAAAATTATATGCCCTGTCGCTGCCAATGTCAACCGCAGGGCAGGCAAGAACGATTGCAATGCAGCCGAAGCAGAAATCTCATGCAGAAGTCAGCCCGCCATCCACCGCCCAGGCGGCCCCGGTCACAAACGAAGCGGCGTCAGATGCCAGAAATAGGATGACGCCAGCGACTTCCTCCGGCGTGCCAATCCGGCCCAGCGGATAAACGGATTCCATCTCCCGGCGGTACTCCTCTGGGTTGGCTGCGGCGGACACTTGGCGATCCAGCAGTGGCGTAGCAATATCCCCCGGACAGACACAGTTTACCCGCACTCCGTGTGGAGCCAATTCGAGGGCCAGGGCTTTCGTGAACAAAGTGACACCGCCCTTGGCTGCGCAGTAAGCCGTACAGTTCACGTTCCCGTTGAGTCCCGCATCCGACGATACATTGACGACTGCGCCCCGACTGACTTTCAATGCAGGAACTGCTGCTTTCGCCATAAAATAAGTTCCCTTCAGATTAACAGCCATGATCTGGTCAAATTCTGCTTCTGACATGTCATCGATAGACTTTTCGAGATATTCACCAGCAGAATTCACCAATACATCCAACCGCCCAAAACGTTCAGCAACCTCACGTAGGATGCGTTCACAATCACCAACTTGCGTCACGTCGCCGCAAAAAAAATCGGGAGTCTGGCCGGAAGCTGAGGATAGCTCCATTACGGCAACAGTTCCTTTGTTCAAATCCCGTCCCAAGATCGCCACCCGGGCGCCGGAGGCGAGAAACAGGCGGGCAGCAGCCAGACCTATCCCTGAAGTTCCACCGGTTATGAGCACTGTTTTTCCGCTAAAGGCCAACTTCATTCTAGTTCTCCTTTCCTTAGAAACGGCGCCATTCCGTGCCGCCGGAGAAACTCTAGCGTCTGATGATAGATCGATACTGCAGCCTCTCCATCTTCCAGCAGATAATGGCTGGCGCCTTCGAACAATCGCAGTTCGGCTTCGACTCCCTGTCGACGCAGACTTTCGACAAGCAACCCACTCTGCTGGTAAGGCACGATTTCATCCTGATAACTGTGGAAAACAAGGGTCGCCGGCAGTCCCGGGCGAGTCTGATAGACCATCGAATGGTTCATGTAACGCAAAGGATCCCGGCTGGGCAGACCTAGTGCAACCAGCGCCCGGTCCAGTCCAAACGGGGGAACAAAGCCCTCACGCTCAAAACGCCGCCGAAAATCGAACATATCGGTAGGAGGGCCGAGCAACACCATTGCATCCAATCCAGTGTCACGCAGGGCCAACAACTCAAGCAAAAGCGCACTGTAGCTCCCGCCAAGAGCGGCAACACGGGACGGATCAGTTCCGGCCAAACCACCCTGCCTGATCATCATCACCAATCGTTCCAGCACGTCAACGTCCGGAGTAAGTTCCATGCCATAGGCGGGTCCTATGGCCACCACTGCATAGCCGGCCTGTGCCAGCCCAATGCTGACGCATTCCCAGGTGTCAACGGGTCCGGGGTATACTGCCAGCAGAACAGGCAACGGTCTATCCATCATCTGCGTCGGCCTGTAAAGAAAAATCAGATTGGACAGAGCGGTGTCGCTGAACTTCAAAGTTTCACGCAGTGCCTGGCCAGGAATCGGACTCGTGCATACTAGTGTCTGTGGATCAACATTCTGTGGGACTGCCAATGGAGACAATCGTTTTTTTTGCGATGGATTCATACAAAATGAAGCTTCCGCCTGGAGGCCGGGCCGGACCGTCACCCCGCGCAGCAGTCCGCCCGACTGCACGGAATCATACCCTGTCGCTGCCGCCGCAACCCTATAGAAGCCGATTGGCATCCCAGAAATTCGGTAAGTTCCGTCGGCATCGGTTTGCGCGGTGTGAACCCGTCCATCCCACTCGGATAGCAGCACGACAGCCTTGGGAATAGCTTTCCCCAAGCGGTTTGTTACACGCCCCGCGACATCCCCTGATTTACTGGCGACAGGTTCGCCGGTCAAGCTCCACCACGACCGCGTTACGTGATATTCCAGCGTGTTGCGCACTGTCCATACAGCAGGATTGTCAGATACTGCTGCCCATAATATGAAAGCGCCGATGAGAATCGAAACCCACCGTGCGAGGAGTCTCATCCCGCAGTCACGGCTTCATGCATTTTCGCCAAAAACTCAGCAGCATTGAGAATAACCGTTTCGTCTACATCAAAGGCCGCATTGTGATGTCCTCCGGCCGTCGGTGTGCCAAACAGCGTAAACATCGCCTTTCCACCCCTTGATTGAACTCGCTCCATCAAAAGCGTCACATCTTCCGATGCACCGAAATCAGCATCCGGAACGATTTCCTTAACGGAGGGCATCTCTGTGGCCAGCTCCGTCGCCTTCGCCACCAACTCTGGGGAATTAGACGCATTGAAGGCGACAGCCGCTGGAGTCACGTCAACTTCAAGCCCATACATGGCAGCCGCGCCATGGATCACTTCCATCGCCTTTTCGGTCATGTATTGATTGATTTCATTGCTTACACCCCGGGTCTCCAATCGGAAGCGAGCCCGGTCCGGGATCACATTCCAGGTTGTTCCGGCTTCCAATGTACCGACATTGATCCGGGAAGCACCTAATCCGTGCCGGGCAATGGCGTAAAGGTTCGTGATTGCGGCGCAGGCTCCCAACATAGCGTTTTTTCCCTCATCCGGCCGCAGTGCCGCATGGGTCGGTCGACCCCGAAACGTCACTTCATAGCGCGACAGCGCCATGAATCCGTGAACATTGAAGCAAATCTGCCCCAGCTGCCGAAGCGCCAATCCTACATGACCGCCCAACAGGATATCCACATCGTCAACGACTCCTGCAGAGAGCATGGCCGAAGCGCCAGAGAGATTTTCCTCATTTGGCTGAAAGATGAATTTGACGGTCCCTTTAATGTTCTCACGATTCTCTGCAAAATGTTTCGCCAACAACAACCCGGTCGCCGTGTGGACATCATGACCGCACATATGGGCGTAGCCCTGATTCTCCGAACGAAACCCTTCTGCCGCAGGACGATGCGAAGGCTCGCTACTCTCCACCACTTCATTCGAATCGATATCGAACCGAAATGCGACCGTCGGACCAGGCATAGGACCGGTGAGTGTCGCCACAACTCCAGTATATCCACCTTTGGCAGGTTCCAGGAATTCTGCTTTCGCACCCGCGTTCAACGCACGATCATACTCCATTTGCAGCGTCTCCGGCGATGGCAACAACAATTGCTTGCCCTGAGCGATGATATCGCGCCCCATTTTCAGCGTGTAACCCCAGGTGGCCAATTTTTCCGCCACAAGAGCCGTCGAATAGAATTCCAGCCAAGCCGGCTGTGGACAACGGTGAAACTCCCGTCGCCATTGGACTGCTTCGGTGAGAAGTTCGTTTTTAATCATGGATGATTCCTCCTCTGTCATATCTGATCTGTTTTTTACCGCGAACCCAGGTTTCAATCAATGCCAATTCTGGCGACAATCGCAAGAAAGTTGCCTCTTTCCCAGCTTCCAGGCTGCCCATCCGCCCGTCCACCTTGAGCAGTCTGGCCGGATTCAGTGTAGCCATCCTCACCGCTTCATATAGTGGACGGCCCACAATTTCAGTTAGCAGCCGGACCCCCGCGAGCAGCGGTGCGGCACTGCCGGCAATCGTTCCATCTGTTAGAGTCATCCGTCCCGCTTTCAAATAGGTCTTCTGCCCACCCAGCTCAAATTCGCCGTCCGGCATGCCCACCGCCCGGGTTCCGTCCGACACCAGCACAACCTGGTCAGGGCCTTTCAACCGTAGGGCAAGTTCCAGAACTGCAGGATGGATATGGACACCGTCCGCGATCAATTCGATCGTTACGCACGGGTCAAGCAAAGCCGCAGTCAATAATCCTGGTAAACGGTGGTGAATCCCCGGCATAGCGTTGAACGCGTGGGTTACCAAAAGTACCCCTCGACTTATAGCCATTTTCATTTCTTCATAGCTTGCACCGGAATGACCGGCAGCCAACAGGGCACCCACAGAATTCGCCCAGTCGATATAGGCGTCGGCTTCTGGTATCTCAGGCGCCAGCGTCACGATCTTCACCCCGCCCGCACCAGGAAATGGCGGCGCCGGAATTGCCGCAGGTTTTTGCGCGCCCCGAAAGGAGGGCGAGATACAGGGCCCTTCCATATGAAATCCCAGCAACTCCGCCTTGTAATCCCTTTGCCGAAATTGAGCTCCAACCGACAGCGCCGCCTGGATTCGGTCGTTGGCAGCAGACATGGTAGTCGCCAGAAACGCAGTCGTTCCCTGCTGCAACAGCGCCGCCGCCATCCGGTCCAGAGCCGCCGACTCCGCATCCATGGTATCTGCGCCGCCACATCCATGCACGTGAAGATCAATCAGCCCCGGAACGACGAAATCGCCTGCAAAATCGCATATTGTGGTCTCCGCAGAATCATAGGAATCCCCCGAACAGTTCCCCGGCGCAGGAAGCACACCCACAATGCAGCCATCTTGGATCAGTAACAAATAATCAGTCAGGATGCGGTCCGGCAAAACGATACGCGCATTCAACACAACCGTATCCACGATATCCCTGCCTTTCATCGAGTGCTCTCAGGCTTTTGGACAGCGAGTTCCAAAGCATGACGAACGGATCCACGCGCCGCTTCGATACAGCACAACGCCTGTTCTGCCGTAATTCCTGCCAGCAACATCACGATTGCAACTTTGGCTGAGCCGGCGGACTTCTCGAGCGCTTCGTCCGCTTCCTTTTCTCCGGCGCCTGTTGCGTCACGGACCATGCGGTGAACCCTCGCCGCCAGTTTTGCGTTGCTGGCCTTTACATCGATCATGAGATTGCCGTAAGTTTTTCCGATCTTGACCATACTCGCTGTTGATAGCATATTGAGGACCATTTTTTGCGCGGTCCCCGCTTTCATCCGGGTGGAACCTGCGATCACTTCCGGACCAACTGGCACGGCAATTGTGAGACCGGCAACACCAGAGAGTTCTGAATCAGAGGCGCAGACCACGGCAATTGTCCGGCATCCCAGTGCGTTCGCATACTTCAGTCCGCCAACCACATAGGGTGTCCGACCGCTGGCAGCCAATCCGACGACGACATCTCCTGGAGCGAGGACTCGCTCTTTCAGATCCGCTTCAGCCAAAAGAGGGTTATCCTCCGCTCCTTCGACAGCTTGAAAAATCGCGGCTGTCCCACCGGCTATCAGCCCTTGAACAAGTTCGGGCGGCGTGCTGAAGGTCGGCGGACACTCGGCAGCATCCAGAATTCCCAGTCTGCCACTGGTTCCGGCTCCTATATAAAATAAACGTCCTCCTTCCCGAAGGGCTTTGGCAATCCAATCAACTGCCGTCCCGATCGCCGGCAAAGCCCCACGCACTGCCACAGCAACTTTTTCATCTTCTCGTTGGATAACGGACACGATGTCATACGCTGAAAGAAGATCGAGATTTTGGCTGTTTGGGTTTCGTTGCTCCGTCTCCAGTCGGTCCAAATTCATCAGATATTCGCCTCCTTCAAGCAAAACGAGCGCCCCGGCGTTAAACATTCAAGCAGACACAAATCCTCATCAAGGACCCTCCCGACAACATTCACCCGGTCATCAGCTGGCAAGTCCCGCAGGACCACCTGCAACTCACCCATATACCTGCCGTAACTCACATTGTCGATCGTCACGTCACCGCGTCGCCTCGCGCGGACAATCTGCTGCGGCAGAATCGGTGACAGGCAAAGTCCTCTGGATTCCTGCGACCGGACCACTGACGCAGCCGCATCCAAGCGATTGGTATGAAGCGGCGCCCACAAAATGGACTTACAGGCAGATTGCAAAAGTTCTGTTCTTATCCGCAGCACCACTGGACCCGAATAGTCGCTGAATTGGCTGACAGCAGACTCCAGCACCAGCGCCGGCACTGCTGGATCACCGAAAAAAATGCTGTCGACTCCGCCGGATGCCCACAATTGCCGCACGGCTTCCGCAGTCGTCATATCCCGATGTGATTCCACCGTTGGCAACCCGGCAAAGAACGGACCGCGGGGATTCTGCAAACAGGGAATAAATGCCGACACCGGGATACCTTGTGTCTTGAAGGCTTCCGATCGACGCATAAAAATCTCGAAACCCAGTCCGGTTTCCGGCCTGGGGTAGTAATTATGTCCAGCGCTCAGAAACCGCCGGTCCAACCCTGAGGAAAGCACTATATCCAGTTCGGTCTCCGTAATAACACTCGCATTTAATTCGATTCTACAACGACTGACCTCTGCTAACTCCCGAATCTTCAGATAATCAAAGCCGTAATCAATGCGCAGCGTGGTAAGGCCGATTGAACGCAAATCGCGCGGCAGAACCCCCAACTTAGTCCAAAAACTTGGCGAAATATCCGCCGTCACCTCGTAACCCAGTTCTCCCGCAGCATCCAGCAGTTTTCTACATTCAGGAGCGAATACTTGGTAATCGGCCTCAGGAATATGCAACGAGGTAAACAATTTCTGATAACCGAAACTCCGGGCCAGTTTCAGATACTCGATATTTTGAGTTGCAGACTGCTCCATGGCAACAAAAGCCGAAATTCCAAATGCATTCATTTATTGCGACTTACCTCCGTCGATTTCTTCAGGAGGATCTTCGAATCCAACGCCCAAGGTAATGAGGAAACCTGCCGCATAGGCAATACACAACCCGACCAGATAGTGACCGATCTGATCACCGCGAATCAGAAATGCCAGCGGCAAGCCTGATATTCCCATCGCAATTGACTGCACCTGCATATAGGCAAGGTATGCTCCGCCGGCAGAGGCCCCCAGGCAGGCGGTTACAAACGGACGCCCCAGCGGCAATGTCACCCCGAAAATCAACGGTTCCCCAATGCCCAGAAATCCAACTGGCAGCGCCCCTTTAACTAGCTGGCGCAATTTCCGGTTCTTTGTCTTCCATAACACTGCCAGAGAAGCGCCGACTTGCCCAGCTCCCGCCATTGCCAAAATCGGCAACAGCGGATTGACATGCAGCGTATTCAAAAACTCCATGTGAATCGGAGTCAAGCCTTGATGCAGTCCGGTCATCACCAGTGGCAAAAAAGTTCCTGCCAATAAGGCGCCAGCGAAAAAACCTCCTGATGACAGTGCTGTCCGAAAAAGATGAACCACACCATCCGAAAGGAACCCGCTAACCGGTTGCAATACATAGTAAGTCGCAATGCCGCCAGCGAGCAGCGTAATCGTTGGTGTCACGATCACATCAACCGATTGCGGCACATATCGCCGAATACGCTGCTCCATCCATGCCATTAAGCCCGCAACCATCAAAACGCCAAAAACACCGCCTCTACCCGGTATTAAAGCTTCGCCGTTGATCTGGATGGCAGCAATCGCGGGATTGATCAGCAAGACTCCGGCTAAGCCGCCCAAAGCCGGCGTCCCGCCAAATTCTTTCGCCGTTTGAAAGCCGACAAAAATAGTAAGAAAACCAAAAATCCCCCAGCCAACAACATTCAATACCTGCACTATGCCTTGTTGGGGATCGGCGCCCAGTCTTATGGCAACGTTCGTCAGTCCCGCCACCATCCCGGACGCAACAATCGCCGGAATCAACGGCACAAAAATAGCGGATAGGCGCCCGAGAAATTGCTTCACGGGAGTGCGATTCCGGGCCGAAACAGCCGCTTTTAACTTCGCTGCCTTCCCGACCTCCAACTTTGCCTGGGATTCCAGCAGTTTTTCTACTTCGATTGCTACCAACTTGACTCGACCTGGCCCCAGTACTACCTGCAGCTGTCCTCCTGATTCCAGAACCCCCAGCACTGCCGCCATTGCCTTGAGCCCAGCCATATCCACCAGAGCACTGTCATGCAGCGTCAGCCGAAGCCTTGTCATGCAGGAAGAACACTGTAAAACATTAGGGCGGCCACCGACCGCCCTGAGAATTTTTTCCGCCAATTCCCGATTCAAAGTTTATCTTTCACCGCCTGAATTTTCGCGCTCATCGTAGACGCTTTGTCCCGTCGATCATCAATCCGAATCAACGTTGAGACTCTTTGGGCGCCTGCGTCAAAAGGAACTTCATGCATCTGGCGCACCACTTCCAAAATCCGGCTCAGGTCGCCTTCGATCACTGTTCCCATCGCATTCAGTTCGTATTTCAGATCAGATGCCGCCATCAAAATCTTATGGCAACCGGCAACGTACCGGCTCAGACTAGTGGACGAAGTCCCCAGTGGCGCGATTGTTACTTCCACAATAGCCATTAGCCTTGACTCCCTTCAATTTGTTTGATCCTCTGAATATAGTTATTTTCCGTCCAACCCCAAAAATCCTGCTGAAAGTTCATCTCTTATAGCCGACATGTACCGCAGCGATCCCTCCGCTGAGACGTTCATACCTCACATCGGTCAACTTGGCCTGGCGAATCCGGTCCGCTAACTCTTCCGCTCCCGGAAATTTTCGCAAAGATTCCGGCAACCATTGATAATCCGTCTGGTCTCCGAGTCCCAAATTGCCGACCCGCGGAACAACATAACGCACGAAGAACCCATGACCCTGTCGGAAAATCGGCCAGACAGGATGCGACAATTCAAGGCAGACCCACCTGCCACCGGGTCGTAACACGCGGGCCATCTCAACGATTCCTTTGTCGATATCGGGCAGGTTGCGCAAGCCAAATCCGATCGTAATCCCATCAAAAGATTTATCTTCAAATGGCAATTCCATGGCATCTGCTTCCATCCACCGAACCGCTCTGACAAGTTTCACCTGCGTCTCGGCTCGTTTGGCGACCTCCAGCATGGACGAATTAAAATCCAGTCCGGTTACCTCTCCTGTGTCGCCCAGAATCCGCCGTATTTCCAGCGTTAGTTTGCCGGTTCCGCAACACACATCCAGCCATTGTTCGCCCGGTTGGGGCGCTGCAGCCTGTAACGTCCGTCGACGCCAGGATTTATCAAGATTCAAGCTCAAAATCGTATTCATTGAGTCATATCGACTGGCAATGCGCGTAAAAACTGTATGGACTTTTTGCCTATGCGTATCCATTTTATACCTTACCTACACTTCCTACCGGTTATTGCATTTTTTGAATTCTGGCGGCCCAGGCGGTATCTGTTAGAAACTCAAGCGCGGTCTGTTCAGGGACCGCCCGGCTCACCAAGTAGCCCTGGATCGTATCGCATCCGCACTGAGCCAACCGATCAAGCTGTGCTGAGGTTTCAACGCCCTCGGCCACGACTGAAAGTCCCAGAATGTGAGCCATATCAATAATAGACTCAATTAAATTGGAGTGAACTTGATCCGTCAAAATCGAATCAATGAACGATTTATCAATTTTCAGCGTCTGAACTGGCAATCTTCGCAAATAGGTCAACGACGAATAGCCGGCGCCAAAATCGTCCAATGACAAATGGACGCCCATGGCTTGCAATTCATTCAATGTCCGGACACTATCATCCATCGATTCGATGAAGACGTTTTCCGTGATTTCGATTTCCAGGCGGGTTGCTTCCAACTCCACCTCATTGAAGGAATCCCGAATAATACGGATGAAATTTGGGGCAATTAACTGACGGGGAGAGACATTGACAGCGACTCGGATTCCCGGATATCCTTGCCGGACCAGTCTGCGGGAAAATTCACAAGCCTCGCGTATTACCCAGGCGCCGATCGAATCAATAAGATGGCTCTTTTCAGCCAAAGGAATGAACTGCGCCGGAGAAACATTTCCATGCAAGGGGCTCCGCCACCTCAGAAGAGCCTCAAATCCAACCACACGGCCATCGGTCAGAGAAATTTGCGGTTGATAGTAAACTTCAAGCTCATGATTCGCAAGCGCATTGCGCAACCCGTTGAGCAGCAGCATATTGCCAAAGGCCGCTTCTTGCATTGCCGGTCGGAAAAAACGCCAGCATCGTTTGCCGCTGCGCTTGGCTTCATAGAGCGCAGCATCGGCATTGCGAAGCAATTCTTCAACGGTTTGCCCATCCTGAGGATACAGTACAATCCCGATGCTGGCCGACGCATGAAACCACAACTCTTTCACTTCATACTCACAGCTCAACGTTTCAAGAAAAGTCTGCGCCAGCTCTTCAAGCTCCTGAGGATCGGACAGGCCCGGAATCAAAACGATGAATTCGTCGCCACCGACTCGGGCCACGGTAGATCCGTACTCTGTCAGGCTCGCCAGGTTCATGGCCGCCGTAATGATCATAGCGTCGCCATAGCTATGCCCATAAGAATCATTAACAAGTTTCAGATCATCCATATCAATATAGAACAGTGCGCCTGCATTTTCTTTCCCAGTCTTGCCTTCCAGTTCATGGTTCAAAACTTCCGCCAGCTTTTCCCGGTTGGGAAGTCCTGTAAGTTTGTCGTAGTAGGCTAGCCGTTGTACTGTCTTCTCATGCATTTTTTCTTCTGTGATATCTGTGGCCAGGATCGCAAATCGTCCAGGTCTGGGACTGTAAAGAGATACTAAAAGATGTTTTTGAAACATCTTCGAAAAAATATTCATTTTCTTTGAATTGCCGGTGAGAGCAACGTCCCCGCATGCTGTGATAAACTCCGGATCAATTTCCGGAACAATCTCCGTTACACAATGGCCGAGCAGCTCACTGTTTGTCCGTTGGAGCAATTTTTCATAAGCAGGGTTGACGACCAGATAACGATAATCCACCGCCTTTCCCTGTGCATCAAGAATGATTTCATGAGCCCCAAAAACATCACGCATATTTTCAAATAAAGACCACATTTCTTGATCTTTTTCATCGATCAAGTTTGTTTTGAGAGACAGCTCATCGAACTGCTGACGCAATTCCTCTTCTGAAGCGATGAGCGCTTCATGGGCATTCTCCAGTTCCCGTACACTCTCAACATACTGGTTCTGGGCTTTGCCGATTTGAAGCAGCTGTGAATAAACCAAAATGAATAGACTCACCGCAGTCACAAAAATGAACAGTGCTCCTTTAGCGCTATTCAGAATAACCATGGTTTCTATATCCTTTGTAAGGTATGGCATAAAACTGTCGGAAGTCAATATCCAGAGCAAACCTGCAGCAGCATAGCCTATAGCGATGTGTGCGGCGGCCCGACGGGGACGCACCACCATATTCTCAGGCAACGGCGTCTCATTCTGGAATATAGGTTTATTCATACAAGCAACTCGCGCAAAGTCAATTCAATATTCTCCAAATGTGCTCGCATCAGATCTCGAGCCCTCTCTGGTTGTCTCTTTTTTACTGCTTCATAGATCAGGCGGTGTTCCTCCAATACAATCAAACAGGGGCCCGGATGCAGCAAAAAATAGTCGTGACAGGCAGACATCCCTTCAAGAAATACACTGGCAATCGTATCAAAAATATTACTGTAGGCCTGATTATGCGTCGCCTTGATTAGGGCGCAATGAAAGTTCAGATCTTCCTGCGCAGCATTTTCGCCGCGCTCCACCGCTTCCGCCATTGCCAACAAACAGGTTTTGATCGTCGCAATATCGGATGCGTCAACGCGTTGGGCAGCCAAAAATAAGCCTTCTGCCTCCAGGCCTTTGCGCAGTTCCAATATCCCGAACAGATTGTCACGATCTGTCAATAGCTTCATCGTCAGGGGATTGGCCAGTTTCTCATTCACATTTTTGACAAAGATTCCTGACCCATGTTTCACTTCGATTAAGCCAGCTGTTTGCAACGCGCTCAATGCTTCCCTGACTGCCGTTTTACTCACACCGAAATATAGCGATAATTCCTTCTCGGACTGAAGTCTGTCACCGGCTTGCATATTATTGGACCTGAGCATCTCTTCAATTCCCAGAATAACTTCTTCATACAGTTTTTTCTTTTTGATCAATGCCATTTTGACACATCTCCGAACTGCCATTTCATTGAATTATTTTATGGCCATTTGTTTAATTCCCCAAAGGGACTGAAACCTCCTGCGAAAATCTCATATCCTCTCCCGCAAAATAATTAAATAATATTTTTTGCATGCTATATTGAAAGTCTTCTAGTTATACGATAACATGATAAGTAAGTGATTACTTACTTACTATGTTAGGGGGATTTTGACGATGGTTCCGTCCGGTAACAAGCGGGAAGATATTCTAAATGCCACGTTCGATCTCGTGCAAAATTACGGACTCAATGAACTGACAACCGCCAAAATTGCCCGAGCGAGCGGAACCGCGGAAACGATCATCTATCGGCATTTTTCTAACAAACATGCCATACTGTCAGAACTTCTGCAACGAACCTGTGTTGGCTTTCAGAAATCCACATCCTCCATCGTCGCCGAATCCATCTCTCCTTTCGAAAAAATCGAGAAACTTATTGCCTTCCATCTTGAATTTATTCAACAAACGCGTGGAATATCCCGCATCCTATTTTCCGAACAGATTCACCTGGCAGCGCCTTCCGATTCTCTAAAACAAATTGCACGCACCTTGGCAAGCGAAGGTCGCGGTTGCGTGAGACAAATTATCGAAGAAGGAATCCATGGCGACCACTTCCATTCAGATTTAGACATCGAAGCTGCATCGATGAGTTTCATGGGAGTGTTTTACCTCCTGATACACGAATGGTCCCTTGATGATTTCTCCTGGAACATCACCGATAAAAAGGCACAGATCGTTGAACACTTTCACCAGAGTTGGGCCTGCAAAAACAAACCAATAGATTAAGAAGGAGTGACCGATATGAAATGGTACCACAGCATCCGATTTCGTCTTATGATGATCATTGCCTCCTTAATAGCCAGCGCACTTGTCATCGTAGCAGGAACCAGCTATTACTATGCCAGTCAATATTTATCAGCAAGTATCGATGCCACAGAAGAAGCAGTAGCAACCAACGTTTCGTTGCGGATAAAAACCGATATTGAAATGCTCTCTTTGCAGTTGGAGGATCTTGCGAGCATAGCCCGTATGCAAACCGGCGACAAGGTGCAGATCCAGCCGGCGCTCTCTGAAGCGCATAAACGCATCGGCAAATTTGAAAGTATCGTGTTTGTCTCGCCGGACGGAATGTCGCTGAGTGAAACCGGTACAGCCGTGAGCCTTGCCGACCGTGATTATTTTAAAAAAGTCATGGATACCAAGAAGCCCTATGTTTCAGATGTTTTGACGTCACGCATCAGTAACAAATCCGCACTGGTAATGGCGGTTCCGGTAATGCGCAACGGGCAGTTCGTCGGAGTTTTAGGCGGCGTATACACACTCGATAATATGACAACCATCGTCAAATCCATTAAATACCGTGAAAAAGGCTATGGGTTCATTGTGGATGACAGCGGGACCTATCTGGCCCATCCAACCCGCCCCGAACAGGTAGGAAACGCGAACATGAGAACAGGCGAGATGTCAGCAGCGCTTCAGCAAAAGCTGGGAACGTCAGTCAAGTTGGATCCCCAGCTCATCGCCAAATTCAAAGAAGCCGCCGAAAAAGATGTGCGTACCCGCGTATTCTATAAGTCCACTGCCGGTATTCAGCAGGCAGGCTCACTCTCCCCGATCGACCTTCCTGGCGGCCAGCGCTGGGTACTGGTCCTGTCCACCACATTGGAGGATGCAACCAGTGAAACCTCAGCATTAACCCGTATCATCCTCATCTTGTCCGTGATCAGTCTTTTGATTGCGCTGGGCGCGACTCTGTGGGTCAGCGGAGCATTCGTTCGCCCCATAGTACGCGTAGCTGCCGTCGTACAGGATATTTCACAGGGAAATCTGAAAGAAATTGCGAAAACAATAAATGACAAAAGCGAATTTGGCCAGCTCTCTGATAACGTCATCCTGATGAACAACAACTTGCGTGACTTGGTGCGGCAGATTCAATCTCAAGCTCAGCAAGTTGCCGCCGCCAGTGAAGAACTAACTGCAAGTGCCGATGAATCGGCTAATGCCGCCACACACGTCGCTGAATCATCAGTGGAAGTAACAGATCAGGTCCAGAAGCAGTTGCGTTCAGTTGGGGACGCTGCCGCAGTGGTATCGGAAATTTCGGCCAGCATCGAGGAAGTGTCCGCTACCGTGCAAAGCATCGTGATCTCCTCTGATGCAACAGCTTCCCTGGCGCAATCCGGCGGTAAAGACGTCAGCAACGCCGTCACAGAAATCCGCAATATCGAAGCCGCTTCCAACCGCACCGGTGAGCTCGTCGGAAAACTGGGCGAACGCTCCAAGGAAATTGGGTTATTTGTCTCCACGATTTCCGGCATCGCCGGACAAACCAACTTATTGGCGCTGAACGCGGCAATCGAGGCCGCCCGGGCCGGTGAACAGGGACGAGGCTTCGCTGTGGTCGCGGAAGAAGTCCGCAAATTAGCTGAGCAATCGGCGGAAGCTGCGAAACAGATCGCAACCTTAATCAATGAAATACAAAAGGATACCGACGACGCGGTCAAAGGCGTCAACGAAGCCGGAAGCCTCGTAAGGCACGGCACCGAAGTCGTTAGTAACGCCGGCGTAACTTTCAACAAGATCGTTGAAAAAGTATTGGAAGTGTCCGAACAGATCCGTCAAACCTCACAGGCAATCGACCAAGTCGCCAACGGTAGCCAGCGCATCGTCAACTCTGTAGAAGAAATTGACAGCGCCGCCAAGAAAACCGCCGGTGAAGCCGGTAACATCTCGGCTGCTGCCGAGGAGCAATCGGCCGGCATGGAGGAAATCGCTTCCTCTAGCCGAGCGCTGGCCCAGCTGGCCCAAGAAATGAACACAGCCATCAGTAAATTCCGGATCTGAACCATCTGCAATTAATAAGAAAAGAGCGGCGGGAAAACTTAGCACTAAGTATCCCGCCGCTCTTTTCTTATATTTTTAACCACTTCGAACTTTTTTCAGCCATTATCGGCAACGGTTTCGACCGGCGTCCGCACAAACAGGGACAAAACCGTTGCGACAACGCCGCAGGCGATAAAATAATGAAAAACTACTGAGTAACTGCCGAACCGATCCAACAACATCCCCGCAACTACCGACGATAAAAATCCGCCGATATTGCCGCCGGAATTCATGAACGCAAGTCCAAGAGGATATACTCTGCGAGACGCTAAACGGATTGGATACGTCATAAAACCTAACGGCGTCAGGCCCAAAAAAAATCCGACCACCAGCAACGATCCCTGTGTCCATCCCAACCCTGCGGGTGCTTCAGCAAAGCCATACAGACTAATGGATGTGAAGAGACTCCCCCACCGCATAACTGGCAGTGGGTTTCCACCCAACCAGTGGTCTACCACCCAGCCGCCAACGAGAGTTCCTGCCAGGGCGCCCACCCACGGAACAGATACGACCCAACCCATTTGGATCATGTCCAGGCCGCGCACCTGCACAAAATATGAAGGCAACCAGGTAATGATGCCATAAAATACTGACACAATGAAAAAGTACGAGAGCATCGCCAGCCATAAATCCGGACGTTTGAAGAGTTTTGTCTTGTTATCGGCTACCTGCACTACTTTGCCAATAAAGATAATACGAGATAACACCGGCGGCAACTTCATCCGCTGAACCACTGGCGGCAAAACTTCCGAAAACCGAATGAGTTGTAATTCTTCTTTGGAGCAACGCAAGCATTCTTCCGGACAGGATCGAATGTACAGGCTCCACCATGCAGCCACCACGATCCCAGACAGAGCAAACATCTGGTATAGTGTGCGCCAGCCCCACTCGACGATAAACCAGGATGCAAAGGGTGGAAACACGATCGGAGCCAACATCGTTGCCGCTACCATGACCGAAACAGCTCTGGACTGTTCTTGGGGCGGAAACCATTGACTAATGATCGAATTGCCGCCGACCGAAATGGGTCCCTGCGTCAACCCCAATCCCAGTCTGTACCAGCTCGCCAACACCAAAGTGGTCATCGATCCGAACAGCCAGAGGAATAGAGTCATCAGGAACAACGAAAGCCCTACGAGCCCGCGGCTGCCAAATCGCGCAATCCAAAATCCTGCCGGTACTTGCGTGATGAAATAGCCAAGAAAGAAAAAGCCCGACAATGCGCCTGCTTCCGTGTTCGTCATGCCGAACTCACCGATGAGAGCCGGGATGGTCACTCCGATACTGATTCGATTCCCAAAAACAATCGTATACATAATAAAAACAATTAGCAAAACAATCCGTCGATAATTTGTCATTCTAATAATCTTCAAGCAAACTCGGCATTATCCTGCCGCAGAAATCCTATCAAAATATTTATTACTAAAATATTGCTTTCCGCTATGATGTCAATATTTATGCTTTGATTGCCCACCGCAATTTAGCAGAACGCGCACGGCTATTGGCATGACATTCTTCAGCCGATGGGCGGATTGGATCAGGCGCAATTTCACGATATACTCCTTCACGCAAAAAATATTTAAAAGATTTTTTGACGCGACGATCTTCTCCTGAATGAAATGTAAGTATCGCAACACGTCCACCCGTAGCCATGACATCAGGAAGTTTCTCTAAAAATTCATCCAAAACTTCAAATTCCTTGTTGATATCGATCCGTAGAGCTTGAAAGGTTCGTTGACAGGATTTTTTTATCTCATCTGCACTGATTTGGGGAACAAATTTCAGCGCATCTTTGATGATATTTCGGAGTTGTGTTGTTGTCGATATACTGATTCCGTGCTGAAGGTATGAAATAATGGCGCGAGCAATGGTTCCAGCATGAGGCTCATCCGCATTCTCGACCAACATATCCTGTAATTCATCCAGTGACATTTTCTTTAAACGATTTGCTGCAGTACTGCCCATTTGCGGATTAAGCCGCAAGTCCAATGGACCTTCAGATCGAAATGAAAAACCTCTGTCAGGATTGTCTATTTGCATAGAGGAAACGCCCAAATCTGCCAATACAAAATTGAAGGGCCCCGCCTCGACAGCAATTTGATCGATCTGAGAAAAGTTCATTTGTCTGATCTCTAAAATATCAGAGCCATAACCCAACCGCTCCAACCGTTCTTGGGTACGAGGTAGTTCAAGAGGATCTACATCAATTGCATACAGATGCCCCTTTGAATTTAAACATTTTAGCATCTCTAGCGCATGGCCGCCATAACCCAAGGTTGCGTCCAATCCGGTTTGTCCCGGTGTAATTTGTAGCAATTCCAAGATTTCGTTAACGCAAATTGAAAGATGCATCCCGGCAGGAGTGCTGCCCTTCTGAATCACCTTGGCGACAGCATCGGCATATTGCTCTGGTCGCAGTTCTTTATATTTTTCTTTAAAAGCCTTGGGGTGAGTGCCTTTATATCGAACACGCCGTTGATGTTTGTGCTCTTTCTCCTCAGATGTCTGATCTGGGCCCATTCGCTTCCCTCATTTTCATAATATATTTTGCTCTATTCTTTGGCAGTATTATTTCGCAATTAGCAGCCTATCGATTATCTATTGTATAGTTCAATCTTAATCAAACAACATCCTGCAATGAGTATTCAGACTTTGTATTCACTTCATAGAAAAATGGCACTCACAAGGCAGCGCCACTTTCCAGCGTCTTCATGTCATTGACCTATCAACAACTATTTACTTCGCTGAATTCGATTCCGCTATATTGAAAACCAAATTGACATCCAAACTCACCGTTTGCATCCCGGCCTCGATCGGCGCACCGGTTGCAGTCTTCATCATCTGATACGAATCGGCTTGCATGGGCGCATATCCGCCTGCTTCGGATACAGACACAGGGTTCCCCAACGTCACATCCAGAGCATCGGCAATAATTAGTGCTTTGCGCCGACCATCCTGGACAGCTTTACGCAGTAGTTCATCCCTAAGATTGCTGTCATTTTTCAGGCCAAACCGAAGTCCATGAAATTGATTGGCCCCAGCCCGAAATGCGGCATCAATCACCGTACCAATAGACGACAGCTCTTCAATCGCTACCGTCACATTGTTTTGCAGACGATAGCCGCTAATCCGCTGGACAGTGTCACGACCTTCATTGTTATACAGAGGTTGAAGGGAAAACTGCGAAGTGGTTATCATTTTCCGATCAACGCCCTGGGCAATAAGCCCCTCAATAACTCTTCTCATAATACTTTCATTTTCAGTACGAGTCGGCTCGACATCGGCGCCTGTTGTTGTAACACCAAGATTCAAATATGCCACATTAGGTGTTATAGCTATTTTGGCATTTCCCGTCACGCTGATGGTAGCAAGGTTCTTGTCAGCAGCGGCGGCATAACTTGATGTCATTGATCCAACCAGCAAAGTTAAAACCAGGAGTACCCTTAGAATACGTTTCATAGAATGGACCCCCTTATCTATTGTAGAATCATCTGATTAAACGTATCGCTCGGGAAAAGGTAACGCTGCGCCGATTATAACGCCAACCTATTATGCTGACTTTTGGGTCACTTGACCCGCTCTTTCATCTGTGTCTAAAATTTTCTGCACTTCCCCGCACAGAGCAAGGATATTGGTTGCATCCGAAGCCTTCGGATCTCCATGGGGATTGACCTCGAGAGAACAGATTCCAAAAATGTCATCCAATGATCGAATATCCTGATTCATTATAGAGGTGAAGTCAAAAACTGTTTCCGCAGCATCCATCAGACAGGCATAATTATGGTTTTCCGGCGCTATGCCATATAAATCGCACAGAGCTACCAAATAACGTTCGAGAGCCATGGATGCGATATTGAACACTAAATTGGAAGGTCGTCCTGAATGTGAAAACTTTTCCGCCCGACGATGGTACCCCTGTGCCGATTGGAAATCGGTTTGAAACAGTTCCAAATAAGTCTCGTTGTTCGTGATATCCACCATCATTATTCACTCCTTCATTATAATACAAAGAAGTATCAACTATCCGCACCGGCACGGTTAATTGATACTTCTTTGTATCTATGGCAATTTACATCGCCTTGTTGCTTGTATATCTTGGTATCAGTATAGCCGATGAAAAGAGCGCTGTAAATAGAGATCATCAGGCGAACAAATAACATCAATAATCTATGCGTTTATTTGTAAAGAGCTTTCTAGACGCCTTGTTCTAGTGCTTTGCGCGGCGCGCAATCTGTGCCGGCGTCCCATAGGCTCCTGTGTAGTAGTTTTGGCTATACTCTATCTCCATTGCGTCCGCCTGATCAGCCTCAGCGACATTTATGCCATAGGCGGCAAACCCATGACTGCGTTGAATATTGTCTGCTACCACATCTGCGTTCTTGGCCCGGAAGTATTGGTGGAAATTCTTCGCGGCGGTTATGCGAAATTAGCCGAGGCAGGTGCTATTATTGTCGGCGGGCACACCGTAGAAAACCCTGAACCGAAGTATGGCCTCAGTATCGCCGGTCTCGTTCACCCATCAGTGGTTTGGGCGAATGCGGGAGCTAAGGTAGGCGATACGCTCATTTTGACGAAAGCGTTGGGTACAGGCATTCTGTCCACAGCCGCCAAAGCGGAAATGTTCGCAACCGGCGTGACTGCAGCCATCCATAGCATGACGCTGTTAAACAAAACAGCTGCCGAAGTGGCAGTTGCGTTTCCCAGTCATGCTTGTACCGATATTACCGGATTTGGACTCCTCTGCCACACCTATGAAATGGCCAAGGCCAGCAATGTTCGCATAGAACTGTATAGCCCTTCGCTTCCCCTTCTGCCGGAAGCGGTCGACGCCGCAACGCTGGGACTGGTTCCTGCCGGTGCATACGCCAATCGGGAATATGTGACCCGAGTAACCTTTGATGCAGCTGTGCCTGAGAACGTCCGCGACATCTGCTATGATCCCCAGACCTCCGGCGGATTGCTCTTCAGTTTGCCTGCCAGCGAAGCCGACGCACTGGTGGAAATGTTGAAAAAGCAGGGAATTGACACCGCGACGATAATTGGCCATGTTAGCTCGGCCAGGGAAGGCGCCACTCATGTTCGCGCGTAAGCGTAGCGCTGTATATTCAAAGCCACTTTACTTCATTCATCATGGCTCTACGCATTTTGCGCAGGGCCTCAATTTTCCTCATGCCATGTAGCGAGGCAACAACGCATAAACAGCATGAGAAGCAAACAGATAGATTTTTTGCAGTTGCATGCTCTGTTTGATGGCGCGTACAGCTTTGTCGATTTCGACCTTGATCGCTTCATTCATAGACGTTGCCTCCTTTATTTCATTATTTTTTCAAAGCGAAAAAAACCCACGTCTTCCGGCAAGGGCAGGTTATTTTCAAATTCAGGGCGATGCATATGTGGAGCAGAATGATGTTGATTGAAAAACTCAACAATGTGAAATCCGCACTTATTCACATAGAAATTGATGTTCCGCTTTTCGAAATAAGGCGTTATGGTTTCCCATGCCACTGTATCCGGGTACTGTGCTTCAACAGCATTCCAGGCGGCAACTCCAATTCCTTGGTTGTGCTGTTCTGGAGAAACAAAAAATAAATCAAGTGAATTACGGTGTGTTTCGCTGTCGATACGCAAAACGACGCCGCCAACTTTCTTGTCCTCGTGAAGAAGGTGGTACACTACTGCTCCAGGCGCATCGAAAGACTCTTGAACCTCTCGATCTGAAGGGATCGCACCATAATCGTGATCGCCGAATGTTTCAATTACAGCAATGGCAAAGGCTTCTTGCAAATTTCTTCTGAAATCCGGCAAATCAGATTGCTGTGCCAAAGCCAAAGTAATCTGCGTTTCTTGTTCCGCTTTCATCATTCATTACTCCCTTAGTTGGTTGTTGTGATTTGTTTTTTGTGAATACGGCTGCCCGTCAAAAATCGCAAAAAAACAGTACATGCGGTAGAACCTCCTGTCGTAGGATAACTATGACAGGAGGTTCTTTTTTCTCAATGTCCATTTTTAATGGTTCAGTACATACTCTTGAAGTTTCCTGTTTTCGTTCCCGGTTCATGATACCTGTCATATGAATGAGTCAGTGTTGTCCAGGTAAACAACCAGTTGATCAGAGGAATTTTTATCAGCCAGTGAAACACGTAATAACTCAGCCACAATGAAAATAAGATGTACAGATACTGCACTGCATCGCATGTCCAGTCCGTCTGTGTCCATTCGGTCCCTGGTAGAAGTCTTGTCGCTTGATTGAACAGCCAGGTTGCAGCAGGTATCGTGGCCACAAAATAGAATAACGCACCCAGCGAATGGCCTGACTCCACAGCGTTCTCCGGACAATATCCCATACATCGCATACAGCTTTCGCAGGAGAATTTCCAATAAGGGCGGGGTTTCTTGCTCCCACGCATGACGACCGCGCCTATGGGGCAGTTCTGTACGCAAACACCACACCCAGTGCAGGCGTTGGAAACGAAGAACAACTTAGACAGCCAGAAACGTCCCAGCGCCATGTAGAGTATTGAAAGCGGCGCCAGTACCAAACCAACCATCAGGCAAAAGATGCCATTGAAATAAAATTTACCCGACAAGATTTTTTCAAGAAGTTGCCTAGTTTGCGCCTTCGCCTTATCCAGGACAAACGCGACATTGACAGAACTGAGCGAAGAGTGCAGAGACATCCAATTAGACGGCATATCAAGGCCAGTCACACCCCGGACGGAATATCCTTTAAGCACCAGTATCAGTGCGACCAAATAACCTGCCGTTCCCTCCAGACCGGGAAACACACGCGAACGGCCAATCTTCGTCGCTCCACGCGGTACAGCCACGAAAGCATGCATTTCATCCTGCCGCGGCAACGCTAGTACGAATCGAATGACATGCCACGGAGCGGTAAAGCCGTGAACCGGAAATACCAACCCGAGTAGATGCGTTGGCCCTGCTTGTAGTTCCTTCTCCGGTTGGGCCGTTTCCGCAGCAATCGCTCTGGCGCTCAAGGCGCATACCATTGCCTGCTCAATCATCCAACACGCGGCGCGGTACGAATTTCCTGTTCCAGTTAAGTAATAGACGATCATGGTCTTGTAGTTCATCTAACTGCTCCCGCTTGAGGTGCTGTGCTTTCATCTCACCAAACTATAAACATTTTTCAGATCATCGCCGATTTCTTCGAGAAGATTTTGGCCGGGAACAAGCACGTTTGAATAAAACTGCAAATTTTATTCCCTTGTCCATAGCACACCTCCTCAGTTAAAATAATTATTCAGCATAAAATTGGAAAACCCTTTTATTGTATGAGGATGGTAACGGCTTATTGCACTGCAAGGAACAACAGGCGAAAAGCTGCTATGATGTGCGTCGCCTCGTCGTATCACGAAGTGGTTGTTATCATTGAGGGTAATCAGCTTATCATTTTCCAAGTCGCAAGGCCCTTCCAGTAAATGACCAATGCAGAAATGGTAGAAAGCATCGCACCCCAATATACAAAATAATAATTGAACCCCGCAGCAATGAATCCAAAGGTGATGGACCCAAAGCCATAACCGATATCAATTGCGGAAGAGAAAGCTGCGGAAACAGTTCCCCGCCGCTTCGGGGAACACCGATTGAACATTAACGCGTAAATAGCTGGAACTACCGCTCCTTGCGCCAACCCCAGTGGTACAGAAACGATGTACAGGCCGACCAGAGAATCGACAAATGGAACCAATGCCAAACAGATAGCCAACACAAGGATAGCGGGAATTACAACAATATCCGTTCCACGCCTATCAACAACTTTCCCGCAAAGCAGCCTGGATAAAAACAATCCCGCCGCGTTGAAAGTAAAAAACAATCCAACATTGCCCAAGCCCCTTTCCAATGCAAAAAGAGTTAAAAAAGAAGTCACGCTGCTTAGCGCGACATGCAGCAGAGTTACAATGGCGGCCGGCACGAAAACGGCATATTCAAATCCCAGCCAGGTTTTCGGCAGAAGCTCATCATCACCGCGAATTTGCTCTGCACTGATGAACCCGCCGTTTAATTTATTCTCACTGTTGCGTTCATAAGTAATAAAACAGTCAAAAATCATACTGGTAAATGAAACCATCGTTGCTAGAACGAACAACACTTGAAACCGCCAGAGCTCCCCGCTCCCGATAATCAGAAGAGCGATTCCCGGAGCCACCGCCGCCGCGATTGTGCCATAAAGTCCAAAGTAGCCAAGGCCTTCTGTCATCCGCGCTTTGGGAATTACATCAGCAGCCACGGCTCCAGCACAAGTGGAGTGGATACCGAACCCAATACCGTTTAATGCTCGAACGGCGATTAATAGGATCAAGCCGGAAGCGAAGCTATACAAAGCGCAGGCGATAGAACAAATGAATGCGCCCAGAATAAGCAGCTTGGTTCGGCCAAACTGATCGGAAAGAATACCTGAAAATGGACGAATGATCATCGCCGCCAGTGTATATACCCCGGTCACCAATCCGGCATAAACAGCGCTACCGCTCAAATTTTGCGCATAAATCGGCAGAGTGGAAAAGAAAAAGTAATTGCAAAAGCTGATTCCAGAAGACGCAATCATAACGATGACGTAATCTTTAGTCCATAATCGTTCCGGTGCACTTGCATTGATCACGCTTTCTCCTTTGATACAGTGAATAACTTACCGTACCGTCGATACGTCGTACTTCCCGGCAAAAGCATCAGCCAAGGGGATTTCATACGACATTTCTGCACTTCCAGGGTTAGCAATTGTCAAAAAAAGTTTGGAATGCCCGTCACTGTAATGTCGTACGGTCCAGGCCGACAAAGTTCTAACGGATGTCGGTGTTGCGCCGACCCTCCACAGTGTTGGGTTTTTGCTGAACGCCTGGCTGTCGTTCATATCCAGCGCATACTTCGATTGCAGTAAATCGGCAATCTTGGCATACCGTGTTGTGCTGCTTGCGCTGATTTTGGTTGGATTAAGCCCGGCCAGCGTGTCGCTGATATAGTGATTCGTGTGAAATGATACGCCGTTTGATTCCCTGGATACTACCGAATATTGTCCGTCGATGCCAAACTCAATGCTGGCTATTTCAGTTTTGTCGGCCATGATGATAAACTCGGGCCCGCATTTCCATTCATCCGCTTCCAAAGCCTTCATCGCCTCATTCACACTGGCATACCTTGACAACAATGTTGCGGTATTGGTTCTGCCCTGGAAATGCACTTTTTTATCCAGGTAGCTGGGGGCTGAAGCCGTAACGATCACTAGCCCTTCGCTGTTAACGCCCGCTTTGGTCCCCACCCAGTCATTTCCTGTCGTGTACAGGCTCAAATACCGAAATCCGCTTTTAGGAGTTACAAGCCGGAGTTCCTGTTGGTGATCCGGCGCCCAGTCCCTATTCTTGTGAATCATCGTACCACCGCCTGCAACCCTTTCTCCGGCAGCAGCCCAGAGGGTGCAAGCATTGGCTAAAGTCGGCACTGACAGCAACAGCACTAAAGTTAAACAAGTAAACAATAACGATCCGCGCCGCATCATAACTTCACCAACTTTCCAAAACTTCATCGACTTTTCCCCAAGAGCGGCGCACAGACTTGTTTCGCACTACTGATAAATCGACCGAGAATAAAAACAATCCGCAATCTGATTGCTCCACGCGGTCACCAGCAATGCCGAGATATTTCGTCTTGTTTTTTTGCATGCCGCAACGGATGCGCTGTTTCTCTTCCTCAATATTCTCTTCGTAGCCAATCTCACCTTCACTGACTTCAACGCACGAGGCATCTGCCCATACGATCAGTTCGCTTGAATGGATTCGCGGGAACTCTCGCGAAGATTAAGTCCTGATGAAACGCCAACTACGCCCGCAAGGGCCAGTAGCAACAAAAATGATTTTTGCGGGCAACGAAAGGTTCCTTCCGGATCAAACCATTCGCCCAAACTGTGCACGCCACCTTCCTTACCGCCACGTCCGAGTGTCACAGCCGGTATTCCAATGCTGATCGGCATATTGGTATTGGTGCATCCTCCCGGAACAAGCCTGGGGGTGATTCCCAAACACTCCGTTGCCTGCCACGCAGCTTGGACAATACCACAGTCATCGGCTTGCAGTCCTGCCGGGACATCCAGAATCATCTTGGCTTCTACCGTAATCACCGATGAACCCCAACGCTCGTTTTCCTCTCTAGCTCCTTCGTCAAATATTGCAATAGCCCGCGCTTGCAGCTTGTCAAGCTCAACGGGATCATCGGAGCGCAAATTGATTTTAAATGCAGCTTTTTGGGCGATAGCGTGAATGGCATGTCCGCCTTCAATCAAACTTACCGTGAATGTAGTTTTGGGCGTGGAGGGTGGTCGCATATCGCTCAGTTTGGCAATGGTTCTCGCTGCCGCATGCAAAGGGCTGGGTGTCCCAAAAGCGCTGTAAGCATGCCCGCCTGGACCTGTATAGGTCACTTCAAAATTTCGAATGCCAGTTCCCTGATAAATAATGGTATCGCAGCCGGAACCGTCAATGGAAATGGTCGCAGCGATATCTGGGTTGTCAGCCAAAATCGCCTTCATTCCCCACATTCCACCCAATCCTTCTTCCCTGACAGTGCCAGCAAACACAATATCGCCCTGTGTTTCAATCCCTGATGCCTGCAGCGCCCGAATCACGGAGAGATTAGCAGTAAGTCCCCGGGTATCGTCACAGATTCCAGGCGCAAAGATCTTCCCATCACGTTCGATTGGCGTGACATCGGTACCAAATGGAAAGACTGTATCCAAATGCGCCTCTAATAGGATTTTGGGGCCATTGCCTTTCCCTGGGCGCGTCCCCATAACATTTCCTTGCTTATCAATATGGACATTATCCAGTCCCAGATCTTTCAAACGTTCTGCGTAGCACTGCGCTCTTTTTTCTTCAGCAAACGTAGGGGCCTCAATAGTTACCATAACTTTTTGCTCTTCTATACAGCGTGGCTGGTCCGCTTCGATAAAAGCGATCCCGTTTCTGATCTGCTCCATGTCCATCAGTTTTGCGAAAGTCGTGCGAATTTCTTGCTTCACATTATAGGGTGACATTTGCAATCTCCTTTACTACCATTGTATTTAAGATAGGCTCTCAGGCTTACGCACTTCTCCCTTACGCGGTCTGTTTCCTGCTTGGAACAAAACAATCCTTGGCTATACCTTGTCGAACCGGATTCCCATCGGCTATATTCACAGCACCGAACTGGCACACCACATCCATGATTATTTTACCAACCATTCGCTATGTCCCCCAAATTTAATATGGCTAAGTCCGTCACCGTAATGGTTCCGGTCGCCGGGATCTTTAGCCGGACTACGGCCTTTTCCCCCGCTGCGATTCGCTTATCCGCCACTTCCGGGGCAATCTCCTTGCATTTTCGATTATAGCGAAAAGCCTCTCCGGCTTGGCGTTGACCTTCCCTTACCTGGTCCAATTCCTCCGGTGAGCAATAGGCTTTTCCTTCACGAACGAGCCGCTCCGCCAATATGCAGATAGCCCGTTGGACTGGGCGCAAACCTCACTCTGATTTCATTCAAACCTCAACACCTCCCAATGTACCGAGATTATTTTATTACAATGACTTTCGAATTAGCCTGTTACAATGAAATTTCATCCTCTTACCCAACATTTGTTTTTTTCTTCTGAGATTCCGCTATAATCAAACCATAAAGAAAATGAACCCATGGGCGGTGTTTTTTTAGATCATGCAACTCAACTTACGCTGTTCCGATTCGCTCCAAAAGGTTATCGCCGCGCTGCTTGAAGCGAACGGATTACAAATCAACCCCGAAGCTGCACTGACTTTGCTGGAAAGAGGCTTTGGGCTTCCCGCGCGTGGCCTGTCGATTGTCTTTGATGCACAGTCCTTAGGAGAGCTGACCGATTTGTTGGCGACTCTTGGCCGCAAGCCAGACAACGGCAAGACTCTGATTGTCGGCCGGCAACCCGATTCGGAAACCTGGGAAATTATTGCGTTGGATGATATCAGCTACTTTGAAGCCGAGGGCAATTACGCGTATTGCCTGACAGCCGGACGCAAACTGCGGGTCAAAAACAAAATATATGAGTTGGAAGTCACTTTGCTTGAGCAGGGCTTCGTCCGAATCAGCAAGTCCCTGATTGTTAACATCATGAATGTAGCCGAAATCACGCCCTGGTTCGGGTCACGCTTGCTGCTGAAACTAAAGGGCGGACAAGAAATCGAAGTCTCGCGAAACTACGTGAAAGGCTTCAAGGAATTCCTGGAGCTGTAACCCCCTAAATCAAGACCAAGCGAAAGAAAGGACTGAACCTGATGACTGTATTGATTTTTCTCATTAACACATTTATATATGCCTGTATCGGGATGCTTGTCGGCGTTGCCATCACCTATTATCGGGGAATGGACATCCAACTGTTTTCACTATTGTGGCGGGGTGCTTTGACCGGGGTCGTCATCGGCACGATCACCAAATTCTCCGTCGTGCTCTTGCATCGCGCCATCAAGAGTAGCCGCTGGGTTCTCTATTGCCTGATGCTTCTCATTGCCGGCGGTCTGACCCTAGCCACCTCTTATTCACTGGACTTTACCACTCAACTGACAGCTTTGGCGGTTGTGGAACCGCTGGCCCTACTCACCATGTATTTAAACATTCGCTATTTTCATCAGCTCAATGCCGGGCTGAAACGCAAACAATCGTCACTTACCCAAAAAGCGGCCCGCAAGGTTCCATCATGATGCAGGGATTTTTGCTCGGCCTATCCACCGGCATAACCTGTCTGGCTTACTGTTCCCCTGTGTTGGTTCCCTATCTGCTCGGAGAGGGAAAATCCATCCGCCAAACCGCCTCGACATTGAGTCAATTTCTGCTGGGCCGTTTGCTGGGCTATCTCCTATTCGCGGTGTTCGCTTGGCTGGCCGGCTACTATCTCAGTTCCCTGACCGACCGCCGCGAAGTGCTCATGGGGTTCATTTACATCCTGCTCGCCTCGCTCCTCTTCTGGTATGGACTCTCGCAATCCGCCGCCCCCTGCGCTGGCAGATCGCTACATGCCCGACTCACGCATATGGCTCTCCGCCATCCTGCGCTCGTACCTCTTGTGATGGGCTTATTGACTGGACTTAACCTGTGCCCGCCTTTTCTGTTGGCCTTTGCCGCAGCATGTGAAAACCCTACTCTAGCGCACAGCCTATTATTTTTTTTGTCTTTTTTCCTGGGAACCACCCTGTTTTTTCTGCCGATACCGCTTCTGGGCGCCTGTAAATGCATCCCGTCTTTGAAAATTATCGGCAAACTTGCCGCCGCCGTGATGTCCATTTATTATTTCTACACCGGAATGTTGATGATAGCAGGAGGGATCTTCATATCATGACGACTTGCAATCAAAAAATCGGTTTGAGTCGGGCAATACTCATCGCTCTGCCGATGGCACTCATCACCGCCCTGTTTCTGCTCTACGGCAAACAGCTCTCCACCCCGGCGAAGATTTTGCCTGCTTTGATCACCTATTGCGTGGTCAACGCCACTTTTTTCAGTATGATTTACACCGGTCAGACCCACAAATACCGTTCCCGTTTTTTCATCCTCGTCTCCCTGCTCTTCATCGTCTCATTCATCGCCAACCTCATTGAAGTCCGGGGAACCATGGAACTATCTCCCGCCAATATGCTTGACGGCGAAACTCCGCTCTGTCCCTTAGTCATCCCGATGCTCATCATCCCGGCGGCTCTGACGAATACGATTATTTTCCCCGGCTCTTTCTTCGCTTCCTATGCCGGTATCGCCAGCGGAATTGTGCTGTGGCTGGGATTTTCGCTCGCAGTCGGGCGTGGCTGGTGCAGTTGGATCTGTTTTTTCGGCGGCATGGATGAAGGCTTTTCCCATCTCTGCCGTCAACCAAAAATCACTGCCATCAATAAAAAATGGACGTACCTGCCGTGGGCCGTCCTGCTGGGAATCGTATTGACTTCCGCCGCCACTCTGTCGCCCACCTACTGCGCCTGGCTGTGCCCCTTCAAGACCGTCACCGAATTTCCGGCGATTCAATCCGTGAAAACAGCGTTGCAGGCCTTCATCTTCGTTTCCCTGTTCCTCGGTCTGGTCGTCACCCTGCCGATACTTACCGGCCGCCGCATCCAATGCGGACTGTTCTGCCCCTTCGGCGCTTTTCAGTCGCTCTTCAACAAACTGAATGTATTTGAAGTACGGATCAATCGCGCCGAATGTGTAAATTGCCGACTTTGCCTGAAAAGCTGCCCCACTTTCAGCATCGATAAACAAAGCCTGCAGGCAGGAAAAACGCGCTTCTCCTGCACCAAGTGCGGAAAATGCATCGACACCTGTCCCAAAGGCGCCATCGCTTTCCACATCAAAGGTACGCCTTTGAATGTCAACTTGCAGACGGCGAGAACCCTGTTTCTCTACCCGGCCTTTACCTTTGCCGCAGTGATCGGCGGTGGCTGCATTTATGGCGGCTTGGAACGAATTTTTCGCCTGTTCTTCACCGGCAGCATGCTCCATTAAGAAAAGGAGGCGATGTTCACCATGCGCCTACGTACATTTTTCGGCTATACCGCAGCCGCACTCACGATTATCATCGCTTTAGCCACTTTTCTTGGTATGAAATTTTTTTCGCACAAGCTGATCGATGTCACCGGTCTGAAAATTTCCCCTTGGTTTACCGGCGGCGAAATCGTCCGCACCATTGACCACGGTTCGTATCAAACCCTGCAACACCGCGCCGTTTTCGACGCGCTCATCGGTCAACGCTCCGAAGGGTTCGTGCAGCTCGATTTTTCGCCGTTAAAATCCTTGCCGGAAACGATCAGTGAAGATATCGATTTTGATCTGGACGGCGCCGCGGATTTTCATGTGGAATATAGTGTTCCTACCAACACCGCTGTATTCACGGCCCTTACGCCGCGAGCAGTTTCCGTGGCAGGCTGCTATGTGCTCAAAGAGCGCCGCGCCGTGCGGATCAATCTACGCAATTGATTGATGTTATCCGTCTCTCAATCGACATGAAAAGTTTACCGGCGAAAAGAAAAACGCTGCAAATACTTGCAGCGTCTCCCCTTTTACAGGGTGGAGGCAGATTTTTCGGCTTGTTATGGAGTTGTAACGGCAATGCTTTGTTCGCTCACTACCTGTACAATTACATTTTGGCCGACTTTCAGCAATGAAAAATCAAGTTTTGGTGTAACAACCGTCTTGATCGTTTTGTCCGGCAATTTGACAGTCACTTCTTTCTTGGCTGCATCGAGTTTCATGATTGCCAATGTAAGAAACGATTCTTTCACTTCAACGTAGCCCGGCTTTGAACCTTTGGGCGCAGAATACTTAGTGGTCTTATCACCCGACCCTGGAACGAGTTCGTCTTTTCCAACGAAGAATGCCACTCGTCTTTCTACACGGATTGTAACGATATCATCTTTTTTGATCTGGTCATAGTTTTTAACTTCTTTACCTAGCTTGATAGTTTCTTCATGCCCGGTCTTATCTTTGAGGATAGCTTGTCGGATATTATGGGTGACCATACCTGAAGTTCCATCCATGACTTGATCGGTATCATCATTCGGATCAGGAATTTCTCCTACAAATTGAACAGTGAATTGATTTTGAATCACATCATCAACCAAAATTCCGTCGGGTTGGGGAAGTTTCTCCGGAACCGACGCCATTGCAGGCGACATTGATGCAAATAGCAAAACCGCCACCATGAATGCGAAACAGGATTTAAGTCTTTTGTTCATTCTTTTCTCTCCTTAATCTTTATTATTGGGTATATGGAGCGGTGTTCGAGTCGCAAGCATTGCCACGCGAATATCCGCAAACGTAACAACCATTAATTTCACGAATTATTGGGATGTTACAATAATACTTTACCATTATTTCCACCTAAGTACCAGCTTGATTGATGAATTTTTGCTGAGACAAGCATCTTCTAAGTGATTTTATTTCAGAGTTCGTCCTTTTGTTTCAATGCCCCATATCGCCACGATCACCCCACCCAGTGCAAACGCAGCGGCCACTATGGCAATGGCGCCGGAGACTCCGACTGAATTCAGTGCAAAACCAATGACCAGCGGGGCCAGCATGGAACCAACCCGCGACCAGGTCGCCGCCAAACTGGTGCCTGTCACCCTGATGCTTGTGGGATAAAGTTCAGGCGTATAGGTATATGTAATTCCCCAGATTCCTGAAACAAAGAAGGACGTCACTACTCCCAACGCAACTACCTGCGCGATGGCCAAACCGCCAATACCCAGCGCCCATCCGAACACCAGAGCGGAAAGCGCCGCCATCAACAGGTTCATCGTCAAAAGTTTCTTGCGCCCAAATTTGTCCATCCCGTAGGCGCAAAGGATTTGGTTGGGAATATAGGCCGCCTGCATGATAACCACATACAAGAAAGATTTTACCATGCTGTGACCGGCTTTAACCAATAGTGAAGGCATCCAGGCAAACAGGCCATAGTAACCGAACATTCCCAAAAACCAAAGTGCCCACAGCATCAACGTAGTGCGCAGATATTCCGGAGAAAACAGTTTGCTGACAGACGTCTTGCCTTCAACCAAAACCGCTTTCAGATTTTCTTCTGTCAACGGCGGAATTGTCTTGGTTTGGGCAACTTCCGATTCAATCTGATCCACGATGGCCAACGCTTTTTCCGATTTACCGTGGACCGCCAGCCAACGCGGAGATTCCGGCAAATGTCTACGGACAACCCATACATAGAATGCTGGTACGGCTCCGCCGACAAAGGCCCAGCGCCAACCGTTCTCAAGTCCGGGTATGACGAAATAGGATAAACCAGCCGCTGCGAGCCAACCTACTGCCCAGAAAGTATTCAGCAACCCTTGCACCTTGCCGCGATCCTTCGCCGGAATAAACTCTCCCATTAGAGCTGTAACGGCCGGAGTTTCTCCGCCCAGGCCCACACCGACCAAAAAGCGGAAGAAGATCAGAGAATTAAAATCCCAGGCAGCCGCACAAGCCAGAGATGCCAGGGAGAAGATCAGCATCGTGGACTGGAATACCGTCTTTCGACCAAAACGGTCAGCAATCGGACCTGACAGAAATGCACCAACCATCATGCCGACGAGACCTGAGCTCAGCAAAATTCCGACTTGGGCAGGGTTTAAATGCCAATCTTGAATAAGTGCGGTTGCAATAAAAGTAACCAAGCCAACGTCAAACGCATCAAAAGCCCAGGCACATCCGTGGATCAGCAACAATTTGTAATGAACTCTGGCTAAGGGCAACCTATCCAATCTTGCAGCAATTTGAACTGATGGTGAATATTGATTCTCAGGCATGATTAACACTCCTCGTCTCATTATTCTTTCGCAAACTTCCCCAAACATTCAATTCGATTAGCACAGCCCTCTTTTCTTCTCAGTATTTTGGGGTACAGAAAAAGCCTCCGCATTTTGCGAAGGCTTCATTGCCATGGGATATTTATGTAAATTATATAACAGTATGTTCATTTGTCAACGAGGTTAGACAAACTAAGTAAATGCGAGTGGCAGCTATCGATAAAGAAATTTCATATTCTCTGTCAGCGGTGATGGTGGCGGCAAAAACTTGATCCGTCTTAGTCAGCTCACGTGGCTATCTTTTTTTTCGCACCGACAGCAGCGGCTGCGGACCCCCAGCCAGACCGACCAGTCCCAGAAGCGTCAAGAGAACTTTTTGCGGTCCCAAATAAGCGTTCGTTGGATCAAACCATTCCTCCGGCGAGTGATTCTTGCCGTCGACGCCGCCACCACCCAAACGGAGCGAAGGAATCCCCAGACTCAACGGCAGGTTAGCGTCGGTGCTGCTCGCCGGACTTAATTCCGGCGTCTCCCCCAGCGCGACTGTCGCGGCATAGGCAGCCTGCACGATCGGCGCATCCACGCTTTGCTGGCCTGCCGGTCGATCCCCCACCAATTTCAATTCCACCGTAAGTTCCTGGCTATTCCAGCGGGCATTTTCCTCGTCATTTGCCTCTCGAACAAGCACCAATAAAGCTTCTTCCAATTTCCGCAGCTCCTCCGGGCTGTCCGAGCGCATATCCACCAACATGGAAGCCATCGCGGCGATAGAATTGACTGAAGTCCCACCGGTAATGGTTCCCACGGTAAAGGTCGTCTTCGGCTGCTGCGGCACCGTCAGCTCCGCGATTTTCGCTATCGCCCGGCCCAAGGCATGAATCGCGCTGGGAATCCCGAATTCTTTAAAACTATGTCCGCCTGAACCTTGATAGGTGACTTCAAAGCGCCGGCTGCCTGTGGCCAGATAGGTGATGATGCCGTGGCTCGTCCCATCCACCGTAATAAATCCGTCAATGTCCGGATTGTCGCGAAAAAAGGCCTTGACGCCGCGCAGATCTCCGAGGCCCTCCTCGCCCACATCCCCGCCGAACACAATATCACCCGCAGTCTCTATGCCTGCTGCGCGCAGTGCGCGGATCACCGACAGAATCGTGGCCAGCCCCCGCGCATCATCCGAAATCCCCGGCGCATAGAGACGCCCGTTTTTTTCGGTAACGGAGATAGCCGTACCTGCCGGAAAAACGGTATCCAAATGGGCGGACACAAACACTGTCGGCCCGACGCCGCGCCCTTTATAAACCCCCATGACATTGCCTTCGCTGTCCATCGCCGCATCCTGCAACCCCAGCTCCGTCAGTCGCTGCAAATAATACGCCGCCCGCTCCTGCTCCTGAAAAGGAGGTGCCGGAATTTCCGTGATGATTTTTTGGTCGGCCAGCGTAGCGTCCGCGTCGCTGCGCAAAAAATCCAACGCCTGTCGAACCTGTTCGCTAGACGTGAGTTGATCATAGACGCCTTGAACCTCAGAAGAAACAGAATACGAAGTTTGTACAATCGCCATGGTTAAAAACCTCCCATCATTTCGCCCACGCAAACCATTTGACCGCCAAAAGAGACAGGCCGCAGGCAAATGCCCAATAAATGGCGTGTGGTCCTACTATATCATTCAGCGCATAGCCAATCAACGGGCCGAGGGCCGCGCCGATGTCGATCGCAAAGGAATAGGCCGTCATGAACGCCTTGGCCGGGCAGCCGAACGCGACATCACAGGCGATGGCATCGATAATCGTCGTCAGGATCGTCGCCGTCAAGAGAATCAGCATGATTAAGATCAGCCAAGGCTCCAGCGGCATTTGCAAAGGGATGACGGCGAACAGCACCGCCGCCAGCAGCAACGTTGTCGTCAACAAAGCTTGGCGACTCAACTTGCCATCGGATAATTTGCCGAACCACGGCGCCAGCCACGGCTCCCAGCTCCACCGAAGCGCCTGCAGGGTACCGGCCAGGGACGCGGCGCCCACCGACATGCCGAACAGCAGAAGCGGTGAAGAATAGTGAACCTGAATCAAATAGCTAAGACTCGCGGTAAAAGTCCCCTGATAGACCATCGCCAGCACCAGGCCTGTCAATAGCGTCCACACCACGTTCGCATTCCAAAGCGTCGACAACTCCACCGGCTTTTTCTCAACTTCCACATGCGCGTTGGCTGCGGGAATCAGCCGATACGCAAACGGAATCGCCAGAAGGGTCGCACAGCCAAACAAAGTAGCCGTGACGCCGATACCGAAGCGGTCGGCCAAAAAGCCGCCTGTGAGCATACCAACCAAGCTGCCCAACCGGTAAAGGCCGTTATACATCCCCATGTAATGCCCGCGGTTCTGTTCCCCCGCCGCTTCCAAAATGGTAAAGTACGCGCCCAGCCGCAAAAAAGTCCAGGCCACTCCCCACACGCATCGCGCTAAGAGCCACCAAGCGAACCCGTTAATCCACGCATACGACAGCGTCGTACACGTCGCCAGCACTCCCGCAAAAATAATGCCGCTTCGGCTGCTCATCCTGCCATAGAGCCAGCCGACCAGCGGATTCAGCGGCAATCGCACCATGCGGTTGACCGACAACAAGATCCCCACTTCCCAGAGTGAAGCCAGCCCCACTGCTTGCCAGTGTATCGGCAACACGATGTAGAGCATCGAATCGCCCAGCAAGCAAGCCGCCGTAAGCAATGAAATGACAATGACCTGCCGTTTATTCGCATCCGTTTGACTACTCAAATTATGCTCTCCCTATATTCCTGGGGTTAGTTGATTTTCGATCAACTTCATGTTAATTTTAAATATAGAAAGCGCAAATGTAAAACAAATTAATTTGGCTTATCCTATCGAAATATTCTATATGAAGGAGAAAATCATGTACGTTGCGGGAATTGACGCTTTTCTGGCCATTTTGCAAACCCATAGCCTGATCAAGGCCGCCGACCTCTTGCATCTGTCCCAGGCGACAGTCAGTTATCGGCTGAAAACGCTGGAGCAGGAGCTGGGCGCCACGCTGATCGAGCGCAGCCAAGGAGTTCAGGCCGTTACGCTGACCCCTTTCGGCGAAAATTTCGTCACGATAGCCGAGCGCTGGAGTTCGTTAAAACGGGAAATCGAAATCATGCAGGCCGGAGGCGTGCAGCTTAGCCTCTCACTCGCCGGTTCGAACAGCATCAACACCTACGTACTGCCCCAGCTTTATTGTGCGCTGAGTCGGCATGCGCCGCGACTGCGACTGCGGTTGCGCACGCAACACTCGGTAGAACTCTATGATACCATCGAACGCCGCGAGGTCGATGTCGCCTTCGTCAAGATGGAGCGAACCGTGCCGAATATACTCGTGGAGCCTTTCTTCATCGACGAAATGGTGTTGATCCGGACAGCAACGCCCAAAAACTCCGCACTGGAGGCGGCGACCCCGGAGTCTCTCAAAAGCGACTACGAAATCTACATGAATTGGAGCCCGACTTACCAACTATGGCATGACCGCTGGTGGGACCCCTTCTCGCCAACCCGTATTCCGGTTGACACTGCCGGGTTGATTTTCTCGCTCATGCAAGATGCCCGGCAATGGAGTATCGTCCCAAAATCGGTAGCCACTGCGTTCGTTCAGTCGGGCCGTTTCGTCATTCAAGAGCTATGGGAAGCGCCGCCGGTGAGGACCTGTTATAAGCTCACGCACAAACATCCCAAGCCGACAGTAAACAGGAAGTCTGGCAATTTTGAACCAATATCTGAAACTGCTTTTCTCTTAAAGCGGAGCATAGAAGGTGCTTTCGCCTATAGTCCCAAGACCTGTTTGGCATTTTCGCCGAGAATTTGATCGATCGCTTGGGCAGTTATCGGCAACTGACGCACCAAATCAATGTTTTTCTTCACATCAACACTCGGCCAATCCGTGCCAAAGATAAATTTATGGGCCAGACGCTCCATATCTGGAAAATAAGTCAACAGTTTTTGGGGAGGCAAGCCTGTGGCATCAATGTAGACATTTTGATGGAGGCGAGCCATGACAAAAGCCTCATCATACCAAGGGCCCCTACCGCCATGAGCCATCACGATTTTCAAATTGGGGAAGTCCACTGCGACATCATCGTAAAAAATAGGATTCCCATACTTGATACGGGAATTTTTGAAAACCGAAGAACCGGTGTGAAACAAAATGGGGATCTCCAGTTTTTCCGCAACGGCATAGAGCGGATAAAGAGCAGAGATCATTGGGGTAAAAATAGTTGTAGGTGGGATAGAGCTTCACGCCCTTAAAGCCTTGACGCGTCACCAGTGTTGACAACTGTTCCCCCATGTTGGAATCCTGAAACGGATTAAACGTGCAAAAAGGAATGAGACGCGGATTCCCCCCGCAAAAATCCGCCACCATTTCATTGGTGGCAATCCCAGTCGTCAGCGGTGCGACCTCCGCCAACACCACGGAATAATCGACACCATTTTCATCCATCAAGGCCAGAAAATTATCCGCCTGCTGATATTTGTGGCAAAAATCATGATATGCCTCCGGCGAAGCAAAAGCTTGCGCGAACCACTCATAGGCGCTCTCGGTACAGACTTCGTACTTGGCCAGATGAACATGAAAATCGATTACAGTTTTCCCCAATTCATTCTCCACCTATCTGTTTTTTTCTCAACTGCCGCGGCAATTTGCCGAAGCATCAGCTTTATTGCCAGGTAACCTGCAGCGGATTTCTCTCGACCAGCCGGTAATACTCATACTTCGGATAGCCCAGCATCATTCCGCCGACCACCCGCATATCCTGCGGTAAGTTCAGCAGCCGCATTAGCGGTTCATACCCGGCGGCGGCGCAATACTCGAACAGCCCGGCCCAGCACGTTCCCAGCCCCATCGAGGTGGCAAACAACTGCGAATAGGCCAGTGACAAATAAGCATTATCCCGGCCGGCAAGAGCCGCGTCTTTATCCGCAATCGCCACGATCAAGCAAGACGCCGAACGCAGGACTGTATCTTCCCCGGATTGGCGATAAATCTCCACCATCATCCAGGTATGAGGAGCATACTTGGATGCAGCCATGGCGAGAGAGTTCGTGAGTTCCCCTTCCACCCAATCAATGACCGCAGAGGCAATCCGGCGCAAGGTCGCGGGGTCATCCACCACATGGTAAGCGACGCCTTGTGAATTGCAGGCCGTAGGCGCCAGGCGGGGCAATATCGAGAACTTTCCTGATCGTCTCCCGTGGTACCGCTTGGGACCGATAATTGCGGACAGACCGGCGCGAGCGCAAAAACTGCGCCGCCGCCTCTTCGCGAATATCCGTCGCCCGATCCCGCGCCACTTGCGTATCCAGCGGCGCGTTGGCGTTATCGAGCGCCCCGTGGGGACAAACCGCCACACACTGTCCACAGCTCACGCAAAGATCCCGTATGACCTGCGGCCCGTTTTCCCCCCCATCCCGATAACCCCCGGACAAACTTCGGCACAGATGCCGCAGCGCGTACATTTCGCCTGATCGACTTGAATAAAATCCATAGCCATTGCCAAACCCCCTTATACCTTTTGGTTCATTATAACCATGGAAATAAGACATAGGTATGTCATATTTGAGTCAGGGCTCATAGAATTTCAGCGCTTCTTTCATACGCTGGGCAATAGATTTTTTCACCGATTCCGGCTCCAGCACTTCCACATACTGCCCAAAGGAAAGAATGTAGCTGTAAATCCATTCCCCTGGCGGCAGCGCTACCTCCAAAATGAAACTACCATCGCCGCCAGGAGTAACAAACGCATCGTCAAAATAATCATATAGCCGATTCACGACACTGGCATGAAAGCGAAGCTTCAGGGGAATGAGCGTCTCTGAATCATACCGGGGCGCAGCTTTTCCCTCTCCCGCAGGCGCTTGTTTCTGCTCAAAAAGCTCCGTCGTGATTTCCAGCTTCTTGATGCGTGAAATCCGAAAAGATCTGTGCGCCTGACGTTCCCGGCAAAAAGCCCGCAAATACCACGCGTTGTCCTTGAAAACCAGCTTTTCGGGCTCGGCCAGTCGAATACTCTTACGCCCCGTCGCGTTGACATATTCGAACCGAATGACGCGCCGCCCCAGCATGGCCCGTTTAATATCGGTGAACTTGTTATTTTCATTCGGCATACTCCCCCAGGGTGAAAAATCTACCTCCACCCAATCATTGGCAGCCGCCTTCTTGAAAATTGACCCCATTTTTTCCAGTACCGTATCCAGTTCGGGGTACTGCGTTGCCTGCATAGTTTGGATCGCCAACAGCAAATTTTCGCTTTCCTGCTCGGAGATAAGCGTTCGGGCTACCGCATAATTATCCAGCAGATATATGCCTCCGCCATTGCCTTTGTTCATATATACAGGCATACCCGCAGACGAAAGCACGTCAACATCCCGATAAATTGTCCGGGTCGAAACCCCGAACCGTTCAGCGAGCTCTTTGGCGGTAATGGAGCCCTTATTCAACAAAATCGTGGCGATTTCAAAGAGGCGGTTTAATTTCATTTATTATCGGGTATCACTACGCGGGGCGGCAGCTCGGTTTCGAACGTTTCGGCTACAGCTTTTAGCCAATTGACAATCTCGATATGCTGCGGACAGCTGCCCTCACATTGCTTGCAGCCGATGCAATCGGACGCCTTGCCATGCGTCTTGGAATAATTATCGTAATACACCCGTTGAATGGAAAAAAGCGAAGGCGGGGCTTGTTTTTCGGCGTTGTACAAGGCGAAGTATTTGGGGATGGCGATGTGTTTGGGACAGCCCTTTTCGCAGTACTGGCAGGCTGTGCAGGGAATCGCGATGGATTCGTTGATGATGCCGACCGCTTGCTGCACGATGTCGTATTCAGCCTGGACAAACGGCTTGAAGTCCTGCATATAGCCGGTATTATCCAAGAGCTGCTCCAGCGTGGACATCCCGCTCAGCACCATCATGATTCCTTCGTGGCTCGCCACATAACGGATGGCCCAGGAGGGGATGGACATATCAGGATGATAGGCCTGCATCAATTCTTCCGCTTTTTCGGGAATCTTCGCCAGCATTCCGCCTTTGACCGGCTCCATGACAATCACCGGCTTGTGATGTTTCCGGGCCACTTCGTAACATTTGCGGGACTGAATGCTTTCGCTATCCCAATCCAGATAGTTGATCTGCAACTGAACGAACTCCGCTTCCGGATGCGCGGTCAGGATTTTGTCCAGCAACTCCGGCGTATCGTGGAACGAAAAAACCGATTTTTTTGATTTTCCCTTCCTGTTTCTTTTGCTGGACAAAGGCAAAGCTGCCGAATTTTTCGGCGGTCTCGTAATTGGCTACCCCCAAATTATGCAGTAGATAATAGTCAAAATAATCCACACCGCACTTTGCCAATTGTTCGGCAAAGATTTTTTCCTGATCTTCTTTTGATTTCAGCATCATAGTCGGCAGTTTGGTTGTAACCGTGAAACTGCCTCGCGGATGGCGTTTCACCAACGCCTCGCGCAGCGCGACCTCACTCTGCCCCATGTGATACATATAGGCCGTGTCAAAATAGGTGAAGCCTCTCGCCAAAAAAGTGTCGACCATTTGATTCAACGTTTCCAGATCAATGTTCGCATAATCGTTCGGGTCCCGTAGCGGTAACCGCATAAACCCAAATCCCAATTTTTTATTCATATTGCGCGTCGCCTCCGATTTTTCAATTCATTTTCTTTGCTGACCACGGCATTTTCATATTCCGCAATCTTATAATCCAGCCGGTCCAGCGTTTTTTGCATATCTTCCATGCGCGCCGCCAGCTGCCTGCGCTGTTCGACAAACAGTTCCTTGCGCGCTGCAATGGTGGCATCTCCCTGCATGAACAGCCCCACATACTCCAGCAATACGTCAATCGGCATCCCTGCCGACCGCATGCATTTGATGAATTCAATCCATTTGCAGTTTTCCTCCGTATAGTCCCTGTTGCCGCTTTTATTGCGATTCATGCGCGGAAGCAGTCCAATGCGTTCATAATAGCGAAGCGTATCTTGCGGCAGATCATATTTTTGGCTTACCTCTGTAATCGTCATATCCGTTCACCTCCTGTTGCCCAACATTATATATTACCTCCGTTATTCGACACTATACTACTATGAGTTAACTCCAAGTCAAGGGGTTTTGTAAAAAAAGCAAATGACTTACCGTTACGGCGCAGTCATTTGCTTTGCAATCCAATTATTTCATTGTTTACCCTGTGATTAGCCAAGCTGCCGAATGACATCGATGATCGTTCCATCCCGGTACTCGACCAGGCCGACGATATCTCCGCCAACAGGCGCGGCTTCCGCCGGTCCCGCCAGCTCATTGCCCAACTTCCACAGCTCTTCGATCGGCAGAATCGGTAGTCCGGAGTCTTTCAAATTGCTGATCAAATCCTGCCGCAGGGGATTGATGGCCACACCGCGGTCCGTTACGATCACATCGATCGTTTCGCCGGGGGTAACGATGGTGTGCACCGCTTCCCGAATGACCGAGAAGTTTTTTCGCATTAGCGGCAACGTGACGATGCAGAGTTTGGAGCCCGCCGCAGTGTCCGGGTGTCCGCCGGGAGCTCCCATCAGCTTGCCGTTGGAGCCGGTGAGCACATTCACGTTGAAATGAATGTCCACTTCGGTCGCGCTCAAGATGACGACATCGACATTATTGACGATCGGGCCGCAATTACCGGGGCTCGCGTAATAGGCAGCTGACATCTCCAGATGCCGGGGGTTTTTGCGCAGGGACTCGATCGATTTGCTGTCAAAGCTCTGGGCGTCAAACAGCAGTTCCACCAGCCCTTCCTCCATCATCTCGACGAACAGTCCGGTGATGCCGCCTACGCCAAAAGCTGCGGTAATTCCCGAGGCCAGCATTTTTTCCCGGATAAATTTGGCGGCGGACAACGAAGCGCCACCGCTCCCCAGTTGGAACGAAAAGCCTTGTTTAAAATAACCGGAGTGCTCGATCACCGTGGCGGCATATTCCGATATCAGCAATTCCTTGGGATCGGTGCTGATGCGCAAGGAGCCGGTGCTGATCCCCTTCGGATCGCCGATCGAATCCACTTTGACAATATAGTTTACCTGGGTCTGGGGAATGCTGATGCGGTGCAGCGGATGCGGCGCCAGATTGTCGGTGATGGCCACGACTTTGGCGGCGTGGGCGGCATCGACCATCGCATACCCCATGGACCCGCAGGCCGCCGGGCCTTCCACCCCGTTGATATTGCCAAACGTGTCACAAGTCGGGGCGCTGATAAACGCCACGTCGATGGGCAGTTCGCCGGACTCGATCGCCCTCGCCCGCCCGCCGTGCGTTCGGATCATGACCGGATTCGGCAGTTTGCCTGCCGACACGAATTTGCCGAGCTCGCCGCGGATGCCGCTGGTGTCCAGAGCCGTAATGACTCCTGACTCCAAGTGCGGCAACAAGCTGTCCTGAACCGCGCTCAGCGAACTGGCGGATAGTTTCAGTCCCTTGATTCCCTTGCGGGCAATCGCATCCACGACCAGTTTCATCACATAATCGCCGTTGCGCATATGATGATGAAAAGAGATCGTCATCCCATCGCGCAATCCTACCGCATCGATAGCGTCTTCAATGGATTGCAGAACTTTTTCGCTACTTGGGATGCACGCCAGCGCCCCGCCATACGGGGTTATTTTTTTCCCTGCGACCTCGGCAGGAATTTCACGCCCTGCAGCATTTTTCATTTCACTTACACCTACCTTTGCTGAGCTTCACGGGCCTGTTGTTTTTTGCGTTCGACCTTATTGATCAGTTCCTGACGGGTTATAATCTTCTTCGCTTTTTCATAGTGGACATAATCGATCATCTTGCCTTCAAACGTCGTGGCGCCCTTGCCCTCTGCCAGCGCGGCATCAAAAGCGACGATAAGGCGTTCCGCCCGCAACAGCTCCGCAGAACTGGGTGAGAAGCATTGATTCAGGGTGTCCACATTGCGCGGGTTGATGCAGCTGGCGCCCAGATAACCGTGTTGATACGCCAAAATGGCGCTTTGCTCGAAAGCATTGGCATCATTGTAATTGGCCAGCGAGCCGATCAAGCCCATCGGGATCTTTTGGTTCGCCCGGGCCGTGATGACCAACTGGATTCGCGGCACCAACAGCGCATGATACGTGTGTTCGTTGGCTACGATCCCGAGATCACTGAGGAAATCCTCATTGCCGATCGTCAGCGAATCGACCCGCTCACTCGCCTTGGCAATCTCGTTCATGTTCAGATAGCCGGTACCCGATTCAATCAAAACCGAAATCTTAATCGTCCCCACCGGGATATTCCGCTGTTGTTCCAGCTCGGCAATCAGTTTTTCGATTTCATGAATTTCGGCGGCACTCTCCACCTTCGGAAATACGATCCCGTATACGCCCGGCCATATCGCCGCCTCCACGTCTCCCCGCAGCAATTCACTCGTGTGATTGACGCGCACCATAACATCGCTGGCGCCTTTGCCTACTAACGGGATTGACGCTCTGATCGTTTGACGGGTAGGCACCTTTTCCGCTTGTGGGACACTGTCTTCCAAATCCAAAACGATGGCGTCGGCATTGCGGGCATAAGCCTTATCCAAAAACTTGGGCGAATTCGCCGGTACGATCAAGCGGGACCGACGAACCACCTCCTGCGTGTAATTCAACAATTTGACCGATCTCCCTTCCACTTTCTAGTCTCCCATTTCCCAACCGTTGATGTAACCTTGAACAAAACCAATGACTCCGGTTAGCGACGCAACAATAAACGCCGGCTTCCCGATCGTTTTCATTGCCTTCACGGCCAACGCCCCGTTGGCGGTAACGATGCTGTACGCCTGCACCAGAACAATGACCGTTCCCAGAGTCATGAAAACCACAACGCCGCAAACAAACAGGACGTTCAGTCCTTTTCGCAAAATATCCATGCTGCTTCCCTCCTACATGACCAATGTCGGCAATAAGCCCAGTGCAATCAGGACACCGATCACCAGGATCGGCAAAACATAGTACAAGATAAGGGGTATGAAGGTTTTCACCGGGTCGACATTGGCAATGCCGCAGGCAATGAATATCGGTGCAGCGCCAGGTGGTGTCGCTCCTTCGGTGGAAGAAAAAATCAGGATGACCGCCGCAGCCGTTGCCGGATGCACTCCGGCGTAAATCAGCGCGGAGAAAGAAACCGAGCCAATCGCCACAACCGTGGCGGTGGATGTAAGCGGTCCGCCGATCACGGTTACCAAGATTCCTACGAGCACGATCATGAGCAGCGGCGAGAGTTGCAGGGATTGCAAAATAACCATCATATCCTTGGCCAAGCCCAACCGGGTCATTACTTCCCCGGCCGCAAACGCAAAGAACAGTGTCGCGCCCACAACAACATAACGTTTCGCCGAAGATTGAATGAGATTATACATTCCCGATGCCGTTTTGGGCAGATATTTGCGCCCTTCGAAAATAGCGATCCAACTGATCAGAACCGGTATCCAGACGATGATTGAAATGCTTTTCATTCCTTTGGGGCCAAAGGACTTGACCGCTTCCAGTGCCTCAGCCACCGGTCCGATGGTCAGGCCCACAGGAATGATGATGCCTGCGAAGATCAGTAGCGAGGTCCAACCATCCCGGAAGGTCTGGCCGAACGGCTTGATCATATCTCTCGGCAACGGCTCGATATTGTAACGATAGACGAACCAACGGACCAAAATGAGCCGATACAGCAGTGTCCATAGTCCGGCGCTAAGCAGGGCAACATAGAGCGAGCCAGTCGTCAATTTTTCGGCCACGACGCCCAGCCCGAGCAGTAGAAACATCGAAGAACAAGGCGGCAAGGCGATCCCCAGACCGGCGTTCCCCGACACCATCGTCGCGCTCAGTTGCGGCGACCAGTTGGATTTAACCATCCAAGGAATCGTGACGGAGCCGACCGCCGCCGCGTTCCCGGACCCGGAGCCGGAAATCAGGCCCATCAACGCACTCGCCAAGGTGGAAATATATCCGGCCCCACCGGGGATGCGGCCTAGAGTCGAGTTAAGAATATCTACCATGCGGTTCACCAAGCCGGTTTTGGTCATGACAAACGCCATGAAGACAAACGCCAACGCTGCGTAAACTGTTTCCTGCGTAGCGGCGAATTCCAAGCTTTTCAGCAAAAGATCCAATATTTTGCTGCCGCCGAACAGCAGCACTACAACCCAGCCCACGACCATAGCCTCACCGATGTTGCGCTTCATTTTCGAATTCCAGAAAATAATAGCGGCGATATACGCAATCAACGACCAGATACTTAACCCCATTTTCGTTCCCCCTCCATTTTTTTGGCTTTCATGAAACTTACCGGTATGATCTTACAGTGTGAACCCATAGAGAGCGGCGGGATTGTCCACCAGTACCCGTTTGCGAGCGCTCTCATCAGGAATCCATTCCGCCAACAAATCAAACAGCTGCGCATCATCCGGCTTGTGTTCCTGCTTCTCCGTCACATGCGGCCAGTCGCTGCCCCAGACCATGCGTTCCGGCGCATAAACCGCAAACGCTTTGGCAATCGCTGTCGCGTCCGCATAATCGGGAGGGCCGGATTCAGTATTCAAATACGCGCCGGACAGCTTCACCCAGGTGCGCCCCCGGTCAATCAAACCTGTGATGATTTTAAACGACGGATGATCGGCCCCGGCAGCCACCGGCATCCTGCCCATGTGATCGATCACGATGGGACAGGGAATGCTATCCAGCAGCTGGGTATTGGCGAGCAGCTGGTCACCGGACATATGCAGTTGCACATGCCAGCCCAGGCTGTCGATCCGCTGAGCCAAGGGAAGAACCATATCAATCGTCGTGACATTGTTCGAGGCGTTCCAGAGACTGAAACGCAAGCCGCGAATCCCGCCTTGATCCATTCGCTGCAACTGCCCATCCGTGACATCCGGGTAAACCACGCCAATGCCTCGGGCATTTTCAATCCCGAGTTGAGCGATCGCATCCAGCGTGCAACTATTATCTGTTCCATAGTTTTTCGGCTGCACAATAACCGCTCGCGAGGTTCCCAACCTGCGTTGCAGCCAGCGGTAATCGGCAACGGTTGAGCCGGGCATGGCAACCATATTCGAAGCAAAGCGCTCATCCACGATGTGAATGTGCGAGTCGCACGCGTGAAGCGGAGTAGCCGTGCGGGGAACCGCTGTTCCGCTGGAATTGGGCACTACTGTTGATAAAGTCGTTGAATAATCCAAAGCACTTTCGCCTCCCATGTGAAGAAAATTAAGTTGGGTTATAAACTGCGAAATACGATTTTGCCGCCGCTGAGGGTGAGCCGTGGGCTAAGGAGCACTTTTCCTTGTTTCACGACCCTTTGGGTATCAGCGAAATCCACCGTCTTGTCTGCTAAGCTAAATACGCTGACATCCGCCAACGCTCCCGGCGCCAGTGTCCCGATCACTCCGGTCATTCCCAGCAATTCCGCCGGTTTCACCGTGCAGGCGGTGACGACGTCAGGCAGCGACATCCCCAGCATGAGGTATTTAGACATCAGATAGGGCAACCCGAATACGGGGTCGCGAAACAAGGTCCGCCCCGTCAGGTCCGTCGAGATGATATCCGGTGCAAACCCCTGCGCCAGCGCTGCCTCAGCCACGGCAAACGCCCAGTGGTTCCGCCCGTTCGCCGCATCCATCACCACGCCGCGACGCCGCGCCTGCCAGATCGGTTCGTGAATTTTCCCCTCCCCATCCACGAGGGTATGGCCGGTTCCATGGAAGCAATGCACCAGAATATCCCCGGCGCGCAGGCAACTGGCGATATCCGCCATGGTTCCTGTCGGGTCCGTCGAGTGCACCGCCAGGCGGGTTCCGGCTTCTGCGGCTAGCTTGACCGCTTCTTCCAGCGGTTTCATGCCCAGTTCCTGCACGATGGCCCGACTGATTCGGATCTTGATCCCCTGAACGAATTCGGGATACTGTTCGAGGATCTTGCGGATCCCCGCTCGGTTCCAATACTTCGGGTCGACATTTTCATGATATTGGCTCGTGGCCAGCCCTGCGGGGCACACGTTGATGAACGCCTTGATGCGCGTGGTGCTCCGCTCCGCCACCAACTCCCGAAATGCCGCGAAATTAGAGGTCCCGGCGCTGCCGGCATCTACAGCGGTCGTAACCCCTTGCGGCAACAGCGAGGAATCGGCGTCAATGCCGATATCCGTGCCTTGGGGAAACACATGCAGATGATAGTCAATCAAGCCCGGCAATACGAGCTGCCCCGCCGCGTCGATTTCGTGGTCCGCCTGTACGTCCGCACCGCCGGCGACGATTTTCCCATTCTGGATGTAAATATCGCCTAACCCCTCACGGTGGGCCGCCGGGTCCACTACCTTGCCATTACGAATCGCAATATCCACTTTCACGTGTATCGCCTCCTACCACAATCCGATGATTTTCCAATAGGGAAGCCCAATGATCATATAAACCGCTACATTGAACGCAGCCAATACGGCGCCGACCTTCCACCACGTTTTTTGATCGACATACCCCGTACCGAACAGCACCGGGCCGACCGCGCCGCCGTAATGAGTCAATAGGCAGCCATACGCAGCCGAAGAAGCAATCAGCAAAGCCAACGGCATCGCCGGAGCCTGCGCCGCCAGCCCGATCGTGAACAGCACCGGAATAAACGCGCCCACATAAGCGCCCATGGAGGCAAAAATGTAACGCACCAATAAGCTGATCACTACGAGAGTGAACAACACCAGATAAACATTGAACCCGGCCAAATGGACATTGTCCGCCGTCAGCTTGGCCAACCAGGTGAAGAACTTGGCTTGCGCCAGAATCCCGGACAACCCGATGATCGCACCATACCAGATCAACGTGCTCCAGGCTCCCGTGTTTTTCAGCACGTTATCCCAGGAAATCAGTTTGAAAATCGCACAGATGCTAAAGAATAAGAGCGCGATGACGGTTGCATCGATCTTGGTAATATTGCCGGTCGCCCAACCGATGATCGCCAAAATGAATACTACGATCAGCAGCTTTTCTTTCGATGTAATCGGCCCCAGCTCCGCCAGCCCTTGGCGCGAAAGTTCGCCCGCATTGCTGATCCGGGTCATTTCCGGCGGGTACATTTTATAGATAATGTACGGAACTGCAATCAGGACAAGCAGGCCGGGCACAATGAACGCCACCATCCATTGCATCCAGGAAATATCCACTTTCATAATGTTTTTGGCAAAAGCGACCGTTAAGACATTCGGGGCGCAAGCGGTAATGAACAGCGCCGAAGTCGACATGCTGATGCCGTAGGTGGACAACGTCAAAAACGAGCCGATCTTGCGTCCGGTCGGACCGGGCTCAGAGCCGAGAGCGCTGGCAACGTTGCGGAAAATAGGATAGACAATGCCGCCGGAGCGGGCGGTATTGGACGGAGTCGCCGGGCTGAGCAAAAAATCGGTGATTGTTTCGCTATACACCAGCCCCATGGCGGACTTGCCGAAACGGCCGATCAGAAGATACGCGACCCGTTTCCCGAGACCCGTATCGGCAAAAGCCTGACTGATCAAAAAAGCCGAGAATACCAGCCAAACGGTAGTCGATGCATAGCCGCTGAGCATTTTCCCTACCGGAACAATCAGCGAACCGAATGCAATCACCGTTATCATAACGACCGATTCACTCGCCGGTCTGAGGATCAACCCCAAAATTGCCGCGCAGTAAACGGCGAAAATCTTCCACGCCTCCGGCGTTAATCCGGCAGGAACCGGCGTCAGCAAAATAATGATTGGAACAATTGCTAAACTCAACCAACGTACTAACATGAAAATCCCCCTTTTGCTTTCACTCTTTTTCCTGTTTAATCATATACATGATTCAGAAAAATTAGAAATATGTATGTGGAATGGGGGGCATTGCAAATAGCTATGCCGACAAAAAAAGTCCCCGCCGCAAATCCTCATTACGGCAAGGACCATTCTTTCGTCGCTTACGTCAATTCCGCATAATCCACAGTTTTGGCAAAGTCCAAAAACAGCCGCACAATTTTTAGCTCCAGCATCTCCTTGTGATACAGCATCCAGGTTTTGCGCAGGATCGGCTGGCCGTCGCGGTGGGCAATGGGAATCCTATGCATCGGCGCCAGGCCGTCGATCAAGGATGCCGGAACGATGGCATAGCCTAGGCCGTTGGCCACCATGGAGCGGCAAACATCGATATACCCTACCGTCATGCCGATCGTCGGCGGTTTGGTAAAAGTCTCAAGCCACCATTCATCCATTTCGCTCTTGAAGGTGTCATCCGTATGATAATCAATGCGCGGCAACCCCGGCAGATCAGCCAATGTCACCTTTTTCGTCGACGCGATGCATACCGGCTCCTCGTACAAAACGTGCTTCTCGCCGCGCCAGCCAAAATCCGAGCGCACGAACCCCATATGCACATCTTGATTGTACAATCGCCCGCACACATCCTTGCTCAGCGACGTGGAGACATTGAACTCCACTTGCGGGTAACGCTCCTTGAACAGACCGAGCAGACGCGGAATCTTGTATTTGGACAGATAATTCGACGCGCCGACCCGGATCGTGCCCTTGACCTCGGTCCCCATGCTGACGACCTGCTCCTTGATCCGGCGAATGTTCAGCAGCATTTCCTGCGCACACTGGGCCAGATAATCCCCCTCCGTCGTGAAATGAATGCCACGGCTGCCGCGGTAGATCATCTTCACGCCGAGCTCGTCCTCGATTTGCCGAATGCGGGTGGTCAGATACGGCTGTGAAATAAATAGCGCCTGGGCAGTTTTGGTAATATTCTTGTATTCATGAAGCTCTTTAATGATCAACCAGTCGCGGTCTTCCATCTAGCATCCTCTTTCTTTCAAACGATACGTACTTAACTTTCCTTCTACCTGAATCGCCGATTTCCTTTTTCTTACCCCTTGGGTTGTACCCTTCGGTTTGAATAACCAAGGACTGGATGAAGATAGCCAAAACAGCCGGGATAGAAATTACCCAGGGGAGATTCTTTGGAATCACCGCAACTCTGGGCCGATTCATCCCGGCTGTTTTGGCTCCTTTACAGGGTTGGTGGAATATTTCTTTGCAGTGTTCTTGGATATCCCTAATTCCTTGCCGATTGAATACGAGGATTGACCGGCTTGTACTTTTTGTCTTATCATGAGTATCAGCCCACTCCTTATCATCTGCTACCTCCTTGGCGATCTTGCAATCCGAATGGTAGCTTATGGTTTTGGTGTGGGTCAATTTCTGCCCGGCGCTGCGGTCAATTATAGCCTGGCGGTGACAAAAACGCTTCTATTGCTCTAAAAAGACCAAGGGTTTGCAGCAATGCAGGCCCTTGGTCTTGCCTAATTAAAGTGACGTTACTGCCAAAAGGCTACTTTTTTGAGGGCTCTCCTGTCGGTATGCTTTAAATGTATAGTTATAACTGTGAGATCGTGAAGATCTTATGCGCCAACAAGTAGGAGGCGACTACAACAATGGAGAAAGTACTACACTGGATGCACCCTGGAAATAGAATCGCTCAATCATGCGATCAAATTAGGCATTCAACAACGATACAATAATTTCATGCGCAAACAGCTATGAAGGAGAAACGTGTCCGGCCGGCACCAATCGGCGCAAGATCTCCCTTGACCGCTGCTACATGGAAAACGACGGCGTCGTTTACTGGCAGCCCTGATCGCGTCCAGTCGAAATCCGTAGGCTTCAATATGTTATACACTTTTCGACTATAAATCTTGTCACCTCATCCGACTAAACAGATTTCATAGGAGTATAATGAAAAATAATCTAATATCAATTTATGAAAGGGCTGTTATATTTGACAACATCCGAAATGGCGTCCTGGTTTATTCAGACAAACTCCAAGAACTATGATCGAATTACCCAGCCTTTATACTACCGTGAGGAAGGCCCCTACCTTTTCACTATGGACATAAAAAGCTCTCATCCAACCATTTACTTGTACGAGGTTCTAGACATAGAAACCTGTTTGGCAAACCCGCAAAAATTCCCAGAGGCTTTTGATGATGACGACTTTCTCGTCATGGCTTTAACAGCTCTCGGTCTCGACAACGACGAAAATCCGCCAGAAAAGCCCGCATTCCAATTCCGCAAGCTCGTTCCTCGCACATCCGCCTGTCAACAGCATGCGAAAGAGATTTACCAAAACTGCCCCGAGATGACATCCCGTGTATTTTTCATGGAGCCGTCCGGTCTACTAGCCTCTTCCTTGGAACTGCTATCCGAACTTTCGGAACGAAAATAGCAGCTTTTGCTTTGCCGCTTTCATCTTTAACTAAGGCACCTCAGATTTTCGTCCGAGGTGCCTCTTAGCATTATTTTCTAATACTATTCCATATTATTTAACTTCAATATCGTCAAGTGTGAAGGAACAAGTTTATTTAAAACCCATTGAATGTTTTACAAGTTCCATTTGGTTTGTTGATGTTAGCATTTCCAATAATTTAAACGCAACACCTGGAGATGTTTCAGGACAATATGAGGTAATAATATTCTTATCCACTACGATAGGTTCATTTACCACATCTACATCAAATTCTTTCAACTGCTTCTGTCGATGTGCTTCGTTCAAATGATATGTCGTGGCTTTCCTTCCTTTTAGCACTCCACTTTTTCCAACCGGTAACGCACCAACGCAAATCGAAGCGATGATTTTACCCTTATTATCGAACTCGCGAATTAAATTTAAAAATTTTTCATCATAGGCTTCGTCGTAGAATCCATATTCCTCAAATCCGCCGGGGATCGTTAAAGCATCATAATCATCGACAATAATTTCATCAATTATTTTTTCAACCAAGACTGGAATGCCAAAGGTACTGATAACTATTTTTTGAAAACCACATGTGACAACTGGCACATCATACCCAAAATCATTTCTCGCCCAACCCATGACATCAACAAAAACACTAAATTCCATCGTTTCGAATCCCTTTAGCAAAAACAACAATGTTCTCATTGCGACCACTCCTACCTATACAAAAAATTCTCCGAACAAAACGCCGGAGGGTTTGAATTTAATTGGTGGGATTAGGCGGACTCGAACCGCAGACCTCTTCGATGCCAAAGATATCTGGGTCTTTTCCCGGCAGAAAACCGGCAGCCTGCGTAGTTCCTCCAACAGTTGGTCAACACCCTCATTTATCAAGCTTTCTGACAAGTTTAACTGTATTATCTGACTACCGCTAAAAATCGTCTGTCACAAAAAAGTAGTCAAGCCGGTAGTCAAAAGTTGTCGGGATGGATATGGCCTAGGAAGGTTTTTCGGAATCGTCGCGACCTTGGGCAAATTCATCCCGGCATTTTTTGTAATTTCCTTCGGGAATTCATTATAGGCATGTCAATTAATGTCGGCAGATTTTGAGTTTCTTCAAGGGGTTTGGGGGCAATATTCACAAAGTTAAACACCATGCCGAAAAGCGCTGATTTGACTTAAGGTGCAGCAAATCTCACAACCCTTCTGTTTTATTCAAGGTTACACCGAATTGTTCTGCTAAACCGCCAATGAGTGAATCAATATTTTCCGAAATCAGCTTATATACTAAATTTCTAATTACAGTTAAATATTCCGTACTCTTAAATGTATGAAAGTTTGTTGACGTCATCAAAAAATTGGAGAGCAATCCAGATTTACAATACAAAATTTTATATTTTTTCTCTGCGATTTCTACAAATTCGTCACGACTATCCCAATTTTGTTTTAAAATTTCTTCCCTGGCTTCTACTGAAAAATCACAATTTGCTTCCTCTATTATAGGATGTGCAACCAACAATTTATATATTAAGCCTCTATCCCGCGGAATAAAAGAAACAAACATTTTGACCGGTTTTTCGTCAATAAGCTTGAAACTATTGCGCATCAACGGAAAGTTCCTGTCAATCAACCCTTTATATTCCTTGTAAGCTATCTCTAACAACTCACACAAGAATTTCTTTGCATATTCCTCATCAGATTTATGTCCCCAATACATCTCATGAAACTTCATTGGGTCTTCCCTGCGTGTTACCAGCGGATCCAGTATTTCCGCAATTCCTGCCTGCTCGAATATTTTAATCTCATCCAATACTTGTTGTTCAAATTTTTCTTCTGCTGCGAAGATTATCGACGAAGAATAAAACTTTCCTGCCTTTCCGATTTGAATTGCTTGTCGGCATAATTCATCTTTCTCTAAACTCGATAATGTTTCCGAATAGGTCGCAGTGCCTTTGCTATAATGAACGGGAATTTCGCCCGTATTGATTTTCCTTTCAACAAGCTCATGTTTAAGAAAACGATGAGCACGCTTAACCAATACCCCTTCCTTTAATTTTCCCAATGCAAAGCCTTTAATTGTCACTCCATTAAACTTTGGATCAGCACCAACAAAATTAGGATAATCTATGCAGCCAATTGCAAACAGCTTCTCGCTCAATAAAGTGATTGACTGTGTTTCGTCCAAATTGCCGCGTGCGATGATCATCTTAATTTGGTCAATAATTTCATCTTTAATCACACACTTTGCGATGTTCATGTTCTGTGTAAAGCATGATGGAAATGCCATGTGAAGCCCAGCGTTAGCTCCTAACTCACTAGCTCTGTCATCATGGTTCTGCCAATCTCGACCACTTGCTGGAATTAAGATCACTTTGGGATCTGACTTCGAAATGCTACGGAATCCATGCATCAGCATATTCTTTCCGATAATATCGAAGTATCCAACTATCCCAATTTCGTCACATGTGTACGGTTTAAATTCTTCCTTAAGTGGTAAAAGAAAAGTGTTAAGAAGGTTTTCATAGAATTCTACGTATCCAAGTGCCTTGTCATATAACATATTATCCAGAACCCTCTTATGGCACTCGTCAGCAAGTGTGTAATATAATTCCAATACGTTTAAGCGCACGCCTGTAAACAAAAAACTCTTAAAAACTTGTTCCTTGAATTGTTCAGGCGATACGTTTTGCCACTTACATACATAAAACGCTGTAATATAATCACGAAATCTCTGGAAATAGAATCCGACTTCATCAAAATGAGCACCGCTTCGTCGGTCCAAAACATTTATGAGGAAAAGCTTTTCCGGCAATGACTCTAACGCATTTAATCCGAGATATTTCCGCACATCTTGCATATCAACATAATCGCAGTTTTTTTCGAACAGCAATTTAGCCAACTGGCAAAGAATGTTTTGTGTGCTTTCTTGTTGCGCTTTCTCAAAATTCTTTGAAATAACTCGCTTGTAATATTTTTGAAAAAAAACAGCCGATGAATATGATAAGTGTTGAAAGTTCTCCTCTTCGGCAACTTCAAACATTATCCGTAATAAAAACAAATTCCTTTTACAATCTTCTATCACTTCTTGCTGAAAAATTCCGTTGAAATGATAGAATTGTCTATATTTTTCTATTAGCTTAAAAAACTGGACGTCATCTATTACATCAATCGAAATTCCTCTTTTAAATGCCACCTCCGCCAATCTAGAAGGAGTACCATCAATCATTTGCAAATCTGGCCAAATTTCAGTTTTACATGTAGTAAGCAATTTTACATTCCGATTCTCAATACGTCGTAAAAATTTTTCTGTTAATTCATAAGCCAAATCTACTCCAAGCTCGTCCAACCCATCAAGAACGATGCAAACAGTAGCGTCGTTAAAAATGTCAAAAAAACGTCTCATTCCCTGTACTACGTCCAGTTGTGGCGATAGTTCCCAGTTTAAATCCTCAATAATTGCTTCAAATATTCCGTCCTTCACATCTTTTGAGGGGTAAAACAGGATCGGGATCCCCATATCCAAAAGCTTCTCCGCAGTGCTACATGCCCAGCAAGTTTTGCCCATTCCTGACTTAGCAACTAATACAAAAGATGAAGAAGAATCGTTTCCCAAAAAATCGTTCACCGCGTCTGTTATGATTTCTGAGGGTTCATATATTTCGGGAATGTATTTATTGTTTTTCTTCTCTTTAGAGCCTTTTAGCGGCTTAATATATTGAGACACTTGCATTTCGCAAAACTTCAGTAAGTTTTCCTTGGAATAACCAAGAAAGTGTTTTATGCGTTCATAGTATACTTCTTCCGGCAGAACCACCTTATACCCATTTACTTTGTATTTTTCGATGTCTTTGCCATCAAATGGTATCCCACTAATCGTATCTACAATAACACTGTTTTCCCCGTTAGTTACAATACAAAAAGGCACTGTCGGTTTCACTAAGCTACCATAAGATACCGCCTGTGCAATATCATCAGCAGATATTACGACAGAATCCCGCTTAACCTCAAAAACACAAATATTTGTTCCTTGATATTTTACTAAAATATCCAATCGTGCATTCGCCTCTGTTTTAGGTTTCTTAGCCCCAATTGGAATAACGCTTTTTCCAAATTTGAGATGAAAATTAGTTTCAAGCTCAAGCTCTTCGCTGATAAATCCAAGATCTAAAAGATAGGGTATTACTATTTTAATTTTTACGTCTTCTTCACTTTGAATGTTCATTGCCAGCATATACAATTCACTTCCCCGGGTGCTTTATATGTCCTTAATTCATTTATTCTCGCCCGGCCAATAACTTCTTGCCCAAATGGGTTTTACTATAATAATGCGTTCTCACGTCCCGCAATTAAATATCCGGACAACCCACCCGCCATAATATTAATTAAAGCGTTTCCATGCCCGATAGACAACTATACGAAGCTTCATCGCCGCCTACACTCAATCATTTGCCCATGAAGATAAACGCAAAATTTACAAACTAAGAAAGCCAACAAAAAAACCACGAAGCTCACACAATACTTCAAGTCAGAACAAAATATCAAAACTTAATTGCCTTGGGAGCAATCATATACTGGTCGCATAATTTCTCCACAGCCTTGGGAATAGCCCATGCAATTAAAAATGATTTTACTTTGTTAGATGTAATGGGAAATCCTTTTTCATAGTATTGCATACACTCACAACCTAGATTACGACTCCATGTAAGACCATTTTCAATATTCCACTAGATTATCTCGTCAGAGCATGCGCCATCAAATCCAACGTAAATCCCCTTACCACCATTGTTATATGCACACTTAAATGCGATATTTGCCCCATCAGTTTAATAACCCCCACGACTGCAGTATTACCTCACAAGATTCTTCTTATAGGTTTTGTTCTCTATCGATATGTAAATACCTGCCATAAATCAAAAAAGGCCCCAAACATCATTTTATGCCTCGAGACCTGCAATCTGAAAGATTTAGCACCATCGAATAGTGTAACAAGCCTTAAATATACACTATCCCTCCAAGAACCACCGGCCCTCGTCCTCAAACAAATACACTTCTTTCCCCCGTATCTTCACCGTATACCTTATCCCCAGCCCGTCCCCACGTAACGACGGTGCCTGCCTCACGTCCGCCACCCGGTCGATCTCATATTTCTTTCCGTCCGTCCATACCATCGCCAGCGGCTTCGTCTTCCCGTCCACATCATGTTCCGCCGTCACCTTCACGAAAGTTTTTCCCATCCTCTTTCACCTCACCCAAATCATAAAAGATTTTGATTCCTAGTCGATCTCCTCATTTTGCAATATAATGCTGTAACAGAGCTTATACAAAGGTGGTTGAATCATTGAAACCGATCCGTTCCTTTCGCATGGTCCTATTTTTTCTGCTGCTTTTTAGCGGAACTTCCAACCTCCAAACAGCCGCCGCCGCAACACAACTGGACATTTTCCCCTTCTATCGCCAGGATAACCTGATCTGGAACAAAGCCGGACTAGACAATTTCCCTAATGTCCTATCCGAGCTGAAGTGGGAAAACTTGCGGACGCAGGGCATCAAGGCGGTACTGAAGCACGACCTAGGACCGCGATATTTTCTAGAAGCTACAGGCAGCTATGGGTACACCTACTCCGGAACCACTCAGGATTCCGATTACGGACGGAGACAACCGCACGCAGGAATATTCCCGGTCCAACAGCAACGGCAGCGGCGGAGACATGTTTGACGCATCCCTGTCACTAGGCTGGAAGCTACAGGATTCAAAAAAGGCGAAAACCAGTTTGCAGGCTGGCTATGCGCTCAACCGTCAGTACCTGAACGTGACCAACTATCTTCAAACCATCCCCCAACTCGGTCCGTTTCCCGGCGTCTCCGCCTCCTATAAGGCACTTTGGCGGGGTCCCTGGGCAGGCGTCGTGCATGAGCAGAACCTGAACAAACGCCTTCATCTGACAACGCGCCTGGAATACCATCTGCCGGATTATGACGGGGAATGCTACTGGCGTTCGCGACCCGATCTCGCTCAGCCTGTTACGAATAACCACTGGGCCAGCGCCCAAGGAATCGTCGCCTCGCTCGGGATCGACTATGTAACCGGGCCTCGCTGGATTTTGGGTGCTGCCGTCGACTATACCAACTACACCACTTTCCCGGGAACCGATCAGGTGAATTTTGCGAACGGCACGAATGTTCAAATTCGGTTGAATGAAGTTCGCTGGGACTCTTGGGCGTTTCGGCTGAAAGCCACGTATCTGTTTTGATCCCGGCAAAGCTTTCACCTCACCCAAAATAAGATACGGGATGAATCACGTGATCATCCTTCGGATTAAATCCCGTCGGCTTTCCCCGCAGTTCCAGGTAATACAGACACTCGACACTGGCATAAAAACTATTGAGATCACAGTGCAAAATCGTGCGCATTACGTCTTCACCGGCTTATCTTTTTACAGAGCGTTTGTTCTGTATGATTAATATGGCCGATGAAACTGGACGTGTAAAGTGAACAAATTGTGAACTTTTTTCGGTGACGAAAAATGGCCGAAAGGCGAGTAAAACAGCCCGGCAGAATACCCTTCGCAAAGATTTTTCGGGCCGTAGAGCGCCTTCTATGAGCCCGTTTTTTCGCCACCTTGCCGCAAAATTCGTCCCTTTTCTCCCCGCTCTCCCCTCGTCACAATAGCAAGCGGCTAAAATAAATGGGCAAAAAAAACTGCCTGCGGCACGAGCCATCGCTCTAGTCCCGCGGCAGTTTTCTTACATTTTTTCGCAACCGATCAAACCAAGTTTTTTCCCAGCAGTTCGGCCCGCTGCAATCCATCGGTCTCCAGAATTTCGTCTTTGCCATGAAGCCCGGGCACGAGGATCACGCCGCTGTCTTTCCAGCCCAAGAATTCGGCAATCAGTTGATAGGATTTAACAATGCCGTCAAAAACTGCCACCTCCGTCCCCCCACCGCAAACCAGCAATGCGCATTCTTTCACCGCGAGCAGTCTTTTGCCGATTATGAAAGAATAGAATTTGTCTATGGTCGCTTTCAATTGCATCGGAAAAGTGAACCAGTACAACGGCGTCGCGAACACAATCATATCAGCCTGTTCCAACAGTGGCGCCAGGCTAGCGAAATCGTCCGGTATGGAGCAGGCGCTTCCTCTGGTGAAACAAGTCTGACAGTCTATACAACCCTTGATGTTTTTTTCTGCAGTTGAAAATTTAACAGTCGTGTGTCCTGCCTGTTGAGCCCCGGCAATAAAAGCATCCGCCAGCTTGTCACTATTGCCGCCTTTTCTGGGACTGCCTGTTAGCACAAGTATATGTTTTGCCATCCATTACTCCCTCCCCATTTATTTGCATCCATGTTTTAATAATACCTATCAAGCATATTTAATACAAGTATGCACTTTTTTGTGCCATAGTATCCTTTTTTATACCATAAAATATTTTATGGTTTTATTATTTCCGCGGCGACACGATATCAGCCCCAGCAAATTAATTACCTGCTAAAACGTATCATATGTGGTTCATTTGTCTCTTGTCGGCAAATTATCGGAAAACGCAAGAAAGGCTCCTGTCTTATCCCTGTTTTGAAAACCAATATTTATTGATTCCAAACGCAGTACCGCTCAAAATCGCCCCCAAGCTCAGTATGAATACCACTGAATCCTTGGTAAAGCTTTCTACAAAAATGCAAACTAGAAATACATAACCCAAAGCAGCACCGATTCCAGCAACATATAAAGCAAACTTTAAACAGTACCTTAACAAAGTGGTCATATCATTTTCTCCTTACATCCCAATAACCCTTGGAGATGGTGCCTGATTATAGCACAGATCATTCAGCAACTCCCGCATATCCTCGACACTCTTCCGCCGGTTCTCAAAGACGCTTAACGCTTTTTCCATGTTGTGCAGCCTCCCATCCTTTTGATTGCGGCCGGCTGCGCAGCAGCTCTCCCCTTGCCAAAATAGCAAAAGCGCCTAAAATGAGAGGACAAAAAAACAAACTGCTGTGGATCAGGGCCCTCGCTCCTGTGTCGCAGCAGTTTATTTTCGTGAATTTTCATCTTCTTTTTTCGCCGGTCTTTTTTCTGCTGAATCATATTACCGTCTTCGAAATATGGCTAGCCTTTCCGTTTAATCATGGCAACAATCCCCAATGCGCCGAGGCCCAACAAACCGGCATAAGCTTGCATTGCCCAGAAATATCCCTGACCTTGAGCCATCATCGTGAACAGAGGCGGCCCGACAAACATACCCAGCCCCCAGAACAGATAATAAGCCCCGCCTGTCGTTCCTTTCAATGCATCCGGTACTGCACCCTGCAAAAATGTCATCGAAGCTATACAAAATACGCCCAAGCCCAAACTTCCTATCGACAATACGAGAAGTAACCCTTCCAAATCGCAAAACGGCGATGCACTCATTCCCAGAGCTGCCAACCCCAACCCTCCGGCCATGAAAATCCGGCTACCCAGCCTGTCTGTCAAAGGCCCCGTTACAACCTGGGCAACACTGACCGCCAAATAAAACAAGGCGAAAAAGATGCCGACCATGGTAGCCGATGCGGTTTTTACCTCCAACAGATAAGCCGGAATATTCGTAAGAAAAATCCCATACCCTGCTCCATATAATGCAATGCCTGCCAAAGTTCCCGCGACACCTCCCTGCCGCAGCAATGCGCCCAGTCTTGCCAAGGTCCAAGTCTCTCTTTCAGACACTGCCGCCGGTTTTGTCCCAGGCAATGCGATGCCCAGAACCACAGCCCCCAGTAGGCAAAGGGTCGCGTAGAGCAGAAATGGCTCACCTTTTTGCCAAATCTTTGCAACTACAATCCCGCCCGCCGACCCTGTCATCAACCCCAAATGAATGGTTGCGTTGTAAATCCCCATCACTTTTCCCTTGCGGCTTGGAAAACGCAACGTCAGCAAAGCCGGAGCCAAAGCCCATACCGGCGCTTCCCCTACGCCTTGGAGCAAGCGACCCCAGAACAGCATGAAAGAACGATCTGAGAAATAAAATAACAATCCGGCTGCGAAACAAACCCCGTAGCTCCCAACCAGAAACGGTTTGAAGCCAAATCGGTCGGCCAGCGATCCGATCGGTACCTGCAGCGCAATATAGGGTAACGCGACTGCGGAGGCCAAATACCCGACAAACCGGCTATGCCCCGTCCAGTTCAATCACTCGCTGCGGCAATAGCGCCACAATCATGCCCACTCCAATCATCATCAAAAACACCGCCCCAATCAGGCCCCAAAATGTCTTATCACGCTCCATGAGAAACCTCCGCAAAAAAATAGAGCCATGCACCTAGCGCACGGCTCCAAAAAATCAACACTGATACTGGACCCGATCCATTCCGCCATTTATGGCGAAGGCTGGTAAAATTCTATTTTCGGCAAATACGCTGGAAACATGGCATTCCCTCCGGTCCGATAATAACTTTGTTTCAGTATATCGAGTTGGAAAACGTTTGTCAATTATCGGAAACTGTTGCAACGGTGGCGCGAGCACGGAGCGGGAAGATCGGCGCAGCCGGGCTGGAGCCCGCGCACAGCGACGCAATTCAGATGCCTACCTGACCCAGCCGGCAAAGGCGGCAACCCGCAGGGAAAATTTTCTCGCATGCTGGCACCCAATCCAACCAGCAGCGCGGATAACGTTATTGGACTTACCAACACTTTTTCCGGACAATTTTTGTAAGGTCAATTCGAATTGAATATGCGCCCCATGAAAATAAAAAATCAGCCTGAACCGAAGTCCAGGCAAACAAAACGCACGAATTCGTCGACTTATGCTTTTAAAAATCATTGGGGAAATTCCGTCCGAAACGCTGCCAATTAGTAATTTCCGCAATACTCAACACTATTTGTGCGGTTATTTTTTTATAATATTCCTTTTTTCAGTTGCTTCTTTCATCAACGTTACCCGAAAATTCGGATGACTTATCTCAATTAAGGCCTTTGCGCGGCTGCGCAGCGTTTTCCCCCGCAGATCTGCGATACCGTATTCGGTCACCACATAATGCACATCATTTTCTCGTCGTAGTAACAGCAGACCCCGCATTCTAATGCAGTCGTGATTCTTGAGATGGAGCCGCCGGCTGCCGTAGATGAGAAGGCTATGATCGACTTTCCCCCTTCGCACATGCTGGCGCCGCGAATAAAATCGACCTGTCCGCCTGTACCGCTGAATTGACGGTAGCCAATCGATTCGGCGTTCACTTGGCCTGCAAGATCCACTTGCAGCGCCGAGTTGATCGATACCATTTTATGCTGCATCTTGATTATACAGGGATCATTTACGAAATCTACCGGATGCAACTCCACTGCTTGATTATTATCAACGAAATCATAGAGGCGTCGCGTTCCCATCAGGAAAGTGGCTACAAACCGATCTGGATGCATACTTTTTTTACGGTTGTTTATGACGCCGCTCTCTGCCAATGCCACCACGCCATCAGAAAACATTTCCGAATGAATTCCCAGGTCCTTTTTGCCGCCAAGGAACAATAACGCCGCGTCAGGAATTGCCCCTATACCCGAGTTGCAAGGTAGCTCCGTCTTCTACCAAAGTCGCGATATTTTCACCAATTGCTTTTTCTATGTTGCCAATCTTCGGTGGTTGAAGTTCGATTAACGGCTCCTCTTGTTCGACTAAAAGATCAAGCTCATCCAAATGGACTTTTTGTCCGCAAGTGCGGGGCAGATTTCGATTCACCTGTGCAATTACGATTCGCGCTTGTTTTATCGCCTCATAGGTATAGTCGACTGAAACTCCCAAACTACAATGACCCGTATCATCTGGCGGTGTCACTTGAACCAATGCCACATCAACAGACAAATACCCTTCACGAAACAAACGTGGGATCTCTGAAAAAAAGCAAGGGGTATAATCCGCACGTTTTTCCGCCACTGCTTTGCGCGTTGATCCGCCAACAAACAGAGCATTATGGTGAAAACTTTCTTCCATGCCAGGCTGGGCATAGTTGGCCGGTCCCATCGCCACCATGTGCACGATTTCTACATTTTTCAGTTCCGACGCCCGGTCCATCATCGCTGCGACCAAAGTCTGCGGTTCGCCGCAGGCATGCCCGATTACGACTCTGTCACCTGATTTTATGGCTTTCACGGCTTCGGTCGCCGACACTATTTTCCCTTTACTGAGGTCTCTCCAATTTCTCAAGATAATCCCCCATTTTTTATTAATTTGGAGCTATATCAGCAAGGTCAATTCTCCGGTCACATCTACCACAAAACTTAATACTGACCTGCTTTTTGCATATTAACTATGATCGATCCTATTTGCGGTCCTTGCGCAAAATCTTCAAAGCCTCTTGTATTAAATCCTCATTGACTTGGTGGACAGCGATTACTCCTCTGATTTCCGGACAGGCTTCCGTCAACTTGGCTTCGACGATCTCGGACAGCGTTTGCTGGGCTCCGGGGCATGCAGCGCATGCCCCGGTCAGCCGTACTTTCACATAACCGTCAGCGGTGATCTCCACCAATTCAAGGTCACCCTGGTGCTCCTGCAATAATGGGCGGATTTTTTGTTCGATGACCTGGGTGACTTTATCCATCGATACCCCTTCCAATAACAGCTTCTTATTTCCAAGAGATGCTTATTTGGCGGGGATTCCGGCAATCGCCTTGGCCAGTTCCTTTTTATGCTCCATATTACCCTGCCGGGCGATCATGATGCGCTGCGCCTGCGGTGAACCTGCGCCGTGCATTGATTCGGTCAGATACCCGACTGCGGCCGTTCCGAGGGTCAGGTTTTCGACCAGACGCAGGATGCGCATGCGGTTCTCCGTCGGAACCGAAGCGATGCCTTTGAAATATTTCTCTACCACCTTGCCGATTTCCGGATGACGGAGGTCTTTTTCCGAAGGCATCGTGACCATCAGTCCACCGGCGATATCCTGGGCCAGGCGGGCAATCTCGTAAGGAAATCTGGTTACGTTCTGTTTGCAGACATTAGCCAGCATAAGATCAATGATGTAGTTGCCGGAAGCGGTTTTCGTACCTTCTGCCGAGCATGCAATGCCGCAGGCGTATAAAGTTTCGTTCAGATGCACCATCTCAATGAGTTTGTCCTTGAGATGCGAAGCTTTGTGTGCGCCATTATAGTCGGCCGCCAGAGCCGCCGCCCCGATGAGGACATCGCCTACACCGACTTTGCAGCCGCCGTAGCTTTGGCGGTGATAGCCGGCGAACCGCTCGACCAGAGCGCCGCTGAATTCATATTCGCCGCACATGAGAACGTTCTCCCAGGGAATGAACAGATTATCGAAGACCATCAGCGCTTCGTGTCCGCCAAACTGTTTGTTTCCTACGTCAATGGTTCCGCCTTCCAGTTTTCGGGTGTCGCAGGATTGGCGTCCATAGATGTAGAAAACGCCTTCGGCATCGGCAGGCGCGACGAAACTGACTGCGTAATCGGCGTCTTCTTTTCCCATGGCGATTGTTGGCATGACCAGTATCCAGTGCGAGTTGATCGCGCCGGTCTGATGCGCTTTGGCGCCGCTGACCACGATGCCGTCTTCGCGTCGTTCCACGACATGGACGAACAGGTCGGGATCGGCCTGCTGGCTGGGGGACAAACCGCGGTCGCCTTTTGGATCGGTCATGGCGCCGTCGACGGTCATGTCTTCTTCCTGCATCTTCAGCAGGAATTTTTCAAAGCGACTATGATAAGGCGTTCCAAGCTTTTTATCCATTTCAAATGTTACACTGTCCACGGCATTGATTGCATCCATGCCCACGCAACGCTGGAAGCAGGCGGCGGTCTTTTGGCCCAGCAGACGCTGCATTTTGACTTTTTTCACCAGATCTTCAGTCGATTGGTGTAGGTGGCAGAATCGATTGATCTTCTTCCCGGTCAAGTGGGATGTAGCTGTCATCAGATCTTCATACTGGGGTTCCTGCGCCAGTTCATAGGTCATTTTGACTGAATTTAAAGAGGGGCGGATGATCGGGTGATCCACCGGGTTTTCCACCCGTTCCCCTTGCAGATAGACTTTGAGGTTCAGCTTGCGGAGACTATCTTCATATTGTTGTGCAGTAATCATAAGAATGCCACGCTCCTTTATTTTCGCTAAATGTTGTGAATGGCTTTACCCAAAGCAGCATGAAATGCTTCAGGAACAATTTCCGAAATCGTCGGATGGGGATGAATCGACAGGGCAACCTCTTCTGCTGTTGCTTCCAGATTCATTGCTAATGCCACTTCGGCGATTAGATCAGTAGCATGGGGTCCGTAAATATGGACACCCAGGATTTCTTGAAATTTCGGTTCCAGTATTACCTTGATCAGGCCGCGGGTTTCGCCTTGCACCATGGCTTTGCCGTTAGCGGCAATCGGGAACTTCCCGACCAGCACGTTGCCATATTTTTCCCGCGCCTGCTCTTCCGTCAGGCCGACTGCCGCGATCTCCGGCTGAATATAGATACAAGAAGGAATCTTATCATAATCCAGCGATGCCTCGTGACCGAGAATGCTTTCTACGGCCACTATCCCCTCCATTGACGCGGTATGGGCCAGCATGGACGTACCATTCACATCCCCAATGGCATAAATGCCGGGTACATTGGTTTGCATAGCCCGGTTAACTTTAATAGCACGGCGGTTCATTGCGATCCCGATGCCTTCCAGATTCAGGCTTTCCGTATTTGGCGCCCGCCCGACGGACATCAGGATTTTGTCGCCGCTTGCGCTGGCCTCGGCGCCCGCCAGCTCGTAATGAACCGTGTTGCCGTCGATTTTGGTTACCTTGGCTTGTGTGAGGATCTTGATCCCCATGCCGCTCAGCATTTTTGTCACTTCAACGGTAATTTCCTTATCCACCATCGGCAAGATGCGGTCCATTAACTCGATTACCGTCACTTTAGCGCCCAGACTGGCATACAGATAAGCAAACTCAATACCGATAACCCCACCGCCGATAATCACCATGCTTGCGGGTACCTCTGTCAAATCCAGGGCTTCATCGCTGCCGATAACAGGCGCTGTTCCGCTGACGGGAATGGGCGGTTTGACAGGCACGGAGCCGGTGGCAATAATAAATTTATCGGCATTGATCTGCTCTGGCCCGACGGCCAGAGTATTGGCATCAACGAAGGTCCCTTGCCCATTGACTACAGTTACGCCATTGGCCTTCAACAACATGCCTACGCCACCGGTAAGCTTCTGAACGATACTGTTTTTGCGTTTCTGCAATTTCACCATATCGATGGCAGCGGCAGAAGTGTCAAGACCTGTGACAGCGAAGTCGGCACTATGCCGAATAGAATCCAACACCTCAACACTTTTAAGTAAGGTTTTAGTGGGGATGCATCCCCAGTTCAGGCAAACACCGCCAAGTTTATTCTTCTCGACCAGACAGACCTTCTTGCCTGCCTGAGCTGCCTTAATGGCGGCAACATATCCGCCAGGCCCGCCACCGACCACTACAATATCAAACTGTTTCATATTTTCACTCCTGTTAGATCAATTAGATCAAAATGATCAAGGGATTTTCCAGCAGCCCCTGCACGTCTTTAATGAACTTCACAGCGTTCATCCCGTCAATCAGGCGGTGATCGATCGAAAGGGTGATGTTCATGATCGTGCGCACCTCAATTTGATCTTCGCCATCTTTGCTGATGACCACTGGAGTTTTCCTGAGTGCGCCGACACCCAGAATAGCCGCCTCTGGCGGGTTAATGATTGCCGTGAAGTTTTCAATGCCGAACATGCCCAAATTGCTGACCGTAAAAGTTCCGCCTTGATAATCCTGTGGAAGTAGCTTGCCGGTGCGCGCTTTTTCGGCCAAGGCCTGCGTCTCGGCTGCAATGGCGGTCAATTTCTTGCTTTGACTTTTTTTGATGACCGGAACAATGAGTCCGCTTTCCATTCCCACTGCCATACCAATGTTGACATCCTTGTACTGCACAATTTTTTCACCTTGGAGAGAGCAGTTAATTTCCGGATGTTTTTGCAGTGCCTGAGATACAGCCGCGATCACAAAATCATTGTACGATACTTTTTGCTGCTGGGATTTGTTCACCATTTCCCGGAACTTGATCAGCTCCGTAACATCAACTGCAGCAGTGAAATACAAATGCGGCGCCGTGAACTTGCTTTGGGACAAGCGATCACCGATTATTTTCCGCATCCCGCTGTATGAAAGTGTACGCAGAACTTCGATTTCGCTGCCAGGAATATTGACCGCTGCCTTGGGCACTTTGGTTACAGCTTCAATATCCGCTTTCACAATCTTGCCGCCGATGCCTGTTCCACTCACGGCAGTCACGTCAACTTGTGCTGCGGCAGCAATTTTTTTCGCCAGTGGTGTGATTTTGCCAACTTTCGCCGCCTGTTCCAAATCCCGTTGCATAATGCCGCCTTGGAAACCCGTTCCCACAATGGCCGCGCTGCTCAGGTCCAAGCCGTGCTCGGTCGCATACTTCTGCGCCCGGGGCGATATTTTCAAATCCCCCGGCACGACCGCTGCCACGGTTGCCTCTGGTGCGGCAATGGCAGAAACTTCTACTGCCGGCTCCGCAGCCACAGTGGACTCAATCCCGAGTTGCCTCCCGGCTTCGGCAATCATGGCGCTGATATCCTCGCCAGCTTCGCCGACAATACAAACCGGCATGATAACCGGCACGGTTTGTCCCTCTTCCACCAGGATTTTCAAGAGTACCCCGCTGATTGTCGATTCAATTTCCATCGTTGTCTTGTCCGTCTGGATCTCGAACACGACATCCTCTTTTTTGACCGTATCGCCTTCGGCCTTACGCCATTTAACCAGCTCGCCAACATCCATATTGAATCCAAGTTTGGGCATGATGATAAACTCAGCCAACGATATTCCCTCCTCTGCGACCGTACATCCCTGCGTCGCCTATTTTGTCATTTCTTTTGCTTTGTCATAGATTTTTTTTACATCCACCAGAATCGGGAATTCCAGCGCCGGGCTGAACGGAATGGGAGTCTGTCCCGTGCCCATCCGCATGATTGGCATATCCAGATCGTAGAATATATCGTCCATGATGCCCATGCCAATTTCTCCGTGAACGCCATACTGGATATGGCCTTCGTCCAGGATCAGCAACTTGCCGGTTTTCTTGACCGAATCGATGATGGTCTGGCGATCAAGAGGCACCAGGGTACGAAGGTCGATCACTTCAACAAAAACTCCATCTTTGGCCAATTCCACCGCAGCTTCATTGGCCTTCAGCACCAAATCCGAAGTGGCGACAATGGTCAGTTGGTCACCGACATGGACAATATTCGCCTTGCCGAAAGGAATGGTATATTCTCCTACCGGAACAGAAAATGTTTTGTTATATTGCATTTTATGTTCGAAGAATATAACCGGATTGTTGTCGCGGATCGCGGTTTTTAGCAGACCTTTCACTTCCGCCGCGGAAGATGGCAGGACGACTTTGAGCCCCGGGATATGCGCCACCCATGCCTGCAAACTCTGGGAATGCTGGGCGGCCGAGGAGCGCCCGCCTCCCATCGGCATTCTGACGGTCAAGGGAACTTGGGCCTGGCCGCCTGACATATAACGGATTTTGGCTGCCTGATTGAAGATTTGATCCATGCAGACCCCCAAAAAGTCGCAGAACATTAATTCAATTACCGGACGCATACCGGTGAGTGCCATCCCCACCCCCATGCCCACGAAGCCTGCCTCTGATATGGGCGTGTCTTTCACACGCCAGTCGCCGTATTTATCACGTAATCCCACCGAAGTTTTGAAATTTCCACCAATGATCCCCACATCTTCACCGAGCAATGCGACACTGGAATCCCTGGCCATTTCTTCGTCTAATGCCTCGCAAACCGCTTGAGCATAGGTAATTTCTTTCATTTTTACTTCTTGCGCCATTATTATGACCTCCGTTCTCTATTCTGCAAAAATATCCGTATAGGCTTCCGCAGGGTCCGGGTATGGGCTCTTTTCCGCAAATTCCGCCGCTGCCTTTATTTCCGCAGCAATATCAGCTTCCATCTGGTCGAGTTCCGCTCCCTTGTAGTTTCCTTTTGTCTCCAGATAGCCACGGAAGCATTTCCAGGGACATTTTTCTTTCCAGGCATCTTCTTCCTCCCGGGTTCGATAGGCCGTGGCAGGGTCCCCGGAATGATGCCCTTTCCAGCGATAGGTTTTGCACTCGATCAAAGTCGGCCCATTGCCGGCTCTTGCAAAGTCCACCGCTTCCTTAACCGTCTCATAGACTTTCAATACGTCGTTGCCATCGATCGAAATACCCTTGATGCCATATCCATGAGCACGGTCGGACAGATTTTTCACGTTAGTAACGCGTTCAATCCCTACGGAGATGCCATAGAGATTATTTTCGATAATATAAACGACCGGCAACTTCCAAGCTGAAGCCATATTTAGACTTTCGTGGAAAGTACCCTCGTTGCTCGCGGAGTCCCCGAAGAAAGAGATGACGACTTGGTTGGTACCCATTACTTTAGCTTTATAAGCAGCGCCGGTTGCAATGGGTATGCCGCCGCCAACAATCCCGTTGGCCCCGAGAATTCCCTTGCTCATGTCCATGATGTGCATGGAACCACCCTTGCCGCCGCATTGACCATCTTTCTTGCCCAATATTTCAGCCATCATACGGTTCACGTCAGCCCCCTGGGCAATTACGTGTCCATGACCGCGATGAGTGCTGCCGGCATAATCGCCGGAGTCGAGTGCAGCACAAGCACCCGCCGCCACTGCCTCTTCACCGATATACAGATGTGCCAGGCCCGGCATCTTGCCGTATTTGTAGAATTCCAATACCTGCTCCTCAAATAATCTGATCCGAACCATCGTTGAATACAAGTCCCCGAGGAATTTTTTTTCATACTTTTTTACTGCCATGTTACCCCATCCTTTCAAAGCGTACGATTAAAACAGCTTCTTACCCGGACCGATCTGATGCCAGCCCCCTTCTGCTCATTTTTTATTCATTGTTGTAACACTTATGCAATAATCGTGCCAAAACCGGGTTAATGTTTTTTCTTGTAGAATCCGGCTGAATAGCCATTATTTCGTTGGAACGCTTCCCTCAACATCTTTTAAATCCGTCTGACTTGTTCATATTTTTCGCATTAAACAGTTTATTGTTCAAAAATTGATCAATCCTTCGCCGTTGTTTGAGCACAAAAAAACGTCCTGTATCACAGGACGTTTTTGCGTATGCCAGATTCAATTAATTTGACAGTGAGTATTAATCAGCGGCAATGCCATAAGACTTAAGCTTGGCGTAAAGCGTATTCCTGCTAATGCCTAAGTTTTTAGCAGCCTTCGAAATATTGCCATGATACATTTCAATCATTTTGATGATAGACTCTCTCTCTTTCAGAGCCAAGTAATGCAGATTCACTTCACCCACTTTAGTAGCTTTAGGGCAAAGTTTCTCTGGGAAATGCCCGACCGTCAATACGCCATCCCTGGCCAGAACGACGGCCCGTTCGATATAATTTTCCATCTCACGGACATTTCCCGGCCAGTCATAGGCGCATAAGGCGGGGAGTATATCATCCTCGCTGCAGGTCACTGATTTACCGATGGAGTGACTGATTTTTCGCAGCAAATGCTTGAAGAGAACAGGAATGTCTTTGACCCTTTCCCTGAGAGGAGGTATTTTCAAAACCACCACGCCTAATCGATAAAAGAGATCCAGCCTAAAATGGCCCTCCCTCACTAATTCCTCCAGCGATCTGTTGGAGGCGGCGACAATGCGCACATTTAAAGGAACTGGCTGCTCCCCACCCAAGCGGGTCACTTCGTTTTGTTGCAGGACACGCAGTAATTTCACCTGCATGTCCAAGGGCATGCTGTTAACCTCGTCCAAAAAAAGCGTTCCACCCTCAGCCAGTTCAAACTTCCCAGGTTTGCCGCCTTTTTTTGCCCCCGTAAATGCTCCTTCAGAATAACCGAACAGTTCGCTCTCAATCAGCTCCCGGGGAATGGCGCTGCAGTTTACTGCCACAAAGGGTCCCTTATGGCGCGGGCTGGCGTTATGGATAGCCTGGGCAAACAACTCCTTGCCGGTTCCGCTTTCGGCTTCCAGCAATACCCGTGTGTCAGTTTCAGCCACCGATTTGGCCATGTCGATAATATTGGCCATCTGCAGATCTTCATGCACGATATTATCAAAGTTAAACACTGCCTTGGCGCCGGTTAATTTATTAACCAGGCGGTATACATCTTTCTTCTCTTTGATAATCTCCACAGCACCAACGATTTCAGCTTTGTCGTTCAAGATTTTTCTACCTGTCGTCATGGCGGAAACGTGGAAATCAGCGCGGGTAATCATTTCCTCCCGGTCGAAATATTCCTTGCCTGTGTGCAGGATCTCCGTTAGAGAACTGGGTGTAGAGAATACGTTCGCAATTTGCCTGCCCAGCAATTCAGTTTTGGACACCTGAAACAGTTTTTGGAATTTCACGTTGGCTTCTATGATCCGGCCATTTTGATCAACGGCTATGACCCCTTCAGCTATCGAGTCGATTACCGCTTGGAGCTGTTCATTGGCCAGCCGCAAAGCAGCATTCTGTTCCTGTATGCGCAACTCCCTCTCAATATCTTGGGCAAGGGATGTTACCATTCCCAAGGTATGCTTATGAATCAGGGATCGGTGGCCGGATAAATTCAATACACCTAGAATCTTGCCCCTTGTATCATGGATGGGGGCAGCGGAGCACGTCCAGTCATGATAGCATTGTTTGAAATGCTCCGGGCCGGCGAGCTGCAAGGGGCGATCCTCGGTCAGGGCCAATCCGATGGCATTGGTGCCCGCTTTCGTTTCACTGCGGTTTGCGCCTTCCACCAGCTGGCTTATATGAGCGCGTTTGAGAGCTTCACTATCCCCTTTAATTTCGAGCAGGAAACCATCTTTATCCACCAAAGTTAACATGAAGCCCGTATTTTGAATAAACTTTTCAATTAACCCAATGAAGGGTTTCACAACGTCGAGCAATATCCGGTTTTCCCTACGCAAGCTCACGAGCAACCGTTCCTCAACCGGCAAAGAAGTGCCAAAAGGGTCGACCCCATAGTCTCTGGAACGTTTCCATGACGCTGCAATTACTGGGTTTATATCTGCGGCCAGCTCTCCGCCGTTAGTGAACCGTTCCCAAATATCATAGGATATTTCCCTGTATTTCTTATCCGGCATCTACCAAACCTCCCCGTTAGCTGCTAGGTCACCGCAGGTGAACAATCGCAATTGTCATTCAATTGCGATATTTAGGACGTATTTATTATAACGGATTCGCCTTGTAGATACAAATCATCTAGAGTAGCCCAACCATGCAATTTACAGTTCTCGATTAAACCTCCTTCAACAATGCTGCTGCATGGTATGAGCTACGTACCAGGGGGCCCGATACAACCTGTCGAAAACCCATGTCGTAACCGATTTTTTCATAATTCTTGAACTGATCCGGATGAATATATTCCACGATCTCCAGGTGCGCCGGCGATGGCTGCATGTACTGGCCGATGGTTATCGCCTGCACGCCGTTGGCCGCCCAGTCCTTTAGGAGCTGGATAACTTCTGCTTCCGTTTCACCCAAACCCAGCATAATGCCACTTTTAGTGATGATGGAATCGTATTGGGCTGCTTGCTGCAGAACACCGAGAGAACGTTGGTACTCCGCTTCCGGTCGCACCGTGGGATACAATCTGGGAACAGTTTCGACGTTGTGGTTGAATACATCAGGATTTGCTTCCAACACTGCCATCAAGGCGACCTCATCCCCTCCAAAATCCGGAACCAGTACCTCCACGGTTGTGCCTGGGTTCACTTGCCGTATCTTTTGGATACAAGCGACGAATTGTCCCGCCCCGCCGTCTGGAAGGTCATCCCGTGTTACGGAAGTTACGACCGCATGCTTCAGTCCCAGGGTCTTTACCGCCTGCGCAACCCGTTCAGGTTCATTCATATCCAGTTGCTGCGGTACTCCTTTGGCTATCGAACAGAAGCGGCAATTTCTGGTACAAACACCACCCAATATCAGAAAGGTAGCCGTCCGGGCGCCAAAGCACTCCCCCAGATTGGGGCAATCAGCACTCTGACATACTGTATGGAGTTCGAAATCACGCATCAGGGCACTGACGGCAGTCACCCCCGCGGCAGTTACCCGCTGTTTCAGCCACTGTGGGCGTTCTTGTTTTTTCTTGTCCATTGTTGCCATCTGTTGAACCATCTCCGTTCTAAGTGCGCTGACTCATTCTATTCTATTTCCGTGGTGACAAAAGAACATTGCAGCGCTACTTCCATTTCACGGATAAGAACATCCGCAACCTCTCCCACAGATAATCCGGCAACACCCTCCGCCAGCATACTGGTCACGCCGAATTCGCTGATGCCACAAGGCACAATAGCCGAAAAAAGGTCTAGGTCGTTATGCACATTCAAGGCAAATCCATGACTGGTAATCCAGCGGCGAATAGCAACCCCGATGGCGGCAATTTTTCGGTCGTTGGCCCATACCCCTGTATAGACCTCCTTGCGTCCAGCGACTATGCCGAATTTTCCCACCGTGTTTATGACGGCTTGTTCAAGTAGACGCAAATACCAATGACTATCTTGTTGCCAGTTCGTTAAATTCAGGATGGGATAACCAACCAATTGGCCTGGATTATGGCAGGTTGCTTTACCGCCGCGCTTGCAATGCACTACCTCAATGCCCCGCTCTCGATATTCTTCCGACGACAGCAGTAACTCCGGGGTGGCATGATTTCTCCCCAGGGTAACTACCGGGGAATGCTCCAGTAATATAAGAGCGCCGTCCCATTCCCCTGCCGCCACAGAATCCCAAGCTTTCTGTTGTAATCGCAACCCTTCTTCATAAGTCAGTTGTCCTGACTTGATCAACGCACATCGCCTTGTCATTTATTTCGAATCAGTAGCGGGATTGATACATTTTGGTCACGTCTTGCAGGCTTAACGGTTTGTAATTATTTTTCATCAGCCGTTCCTGCGCCATAGCCGCCTCGGCAAAGTTTCCCAGTTCATTCTCCTGAACGCCATACTCCTGTAAGCTCTTGAGGGGAATAATCCGGTTCAGAAGTTCGGCCAAGGCCGCAATGACTTGATCGTCGCCGACAACTCCCAGACAATCCCCCAATATATGTTTTAGACTCTGGATTTTTCCATTGGGATTCAGTTGCTCATATTTTCTCAGCACAATATCCAGGAAAGCATAATTAGCTTCACCATGAGGAACGTGATATTTCCCGCCCAGAGGGTAAGACATGGCGTGAACGGCGCCGACGCCGGTATTGCCGAAAGCGATGCCGGCACTGGTACTGGCAAGTAACACTTTACCGATATTTTTCGCTTGAGCGGCCGGTCCATTCTGGGCGATGTCGCGATAGGCGGCAATGATACTTTGCATTGCACTGACCGCAAACATTTCCGTAATGCTGTTCGAAGCTGGCGCCAAATAGGATTCTATGGCATGGATCAAAGCATCGATGGAACTGAATGCAAAGAATTTGTATGGCAGACCTTTGACCAAATCCGGCACCAGAATTGCCGCGTCCGGGAAGATCGCCGGACCGACGATGCCTTTCTTGACATGGGCCTGAGTATCCTCAAGGATTGCAATATTGGTCACTTCGCTGCCTGTGCCGCAGGTAGTGGGAATAACCATCAATTTGCGTGTCCGTGTTATGGAAATCCGTCCATATAGGGCATCCAGTACATCTTCAACGCCAGATAAAGAAATAATCTTGGCGACGTCAATAACGGTCCCTCCACCGATGGCAAATACGCGGTCGAATTCGTATCCGCGCAAATCCTGAAGGATAGCATTGATCATACGATCGTTCGGTTCACCATTGCCGTATTTTTCCTGGAAGACTACCCGACATTTCAGATTATACCCGTTTAATTGGGGCTCATATACCGGAGCATTGGTGACGACCAGATCGCGTTCGGTGAAATCCATGGCTGTTACAAATTCATCGATGGAATCGAACATTTTGATTTCCGTTGCCAATTTAAAGTTATACATGTGAACATCTCCATTCATATTAGTTTATAATCTTCACTGTTGCAAAAATCATGCCAACTGATACATTTCAGCTAGTATAAGCCTTTTTCAGCGTTAAATGATTTCCGCCAAAGGATCGCTGTCCTAAAATTGAGCACTTGATTGCGTTATTGCAGAATTTGTTAACACTATCACCTCCTGGCAATGAGCGTGTCATCGAACATGCAAAAAAAAGTGAGCCCGAAACACGCCAAGTGCTCCAGGGCCCGCTTTACTCAGTCAACCTGCCGAAACTGCACGCTCCGATTATCTAAAATGCGCCGTCTCTTTGATTTCATACACCATATTGTTTTCCTTATCTTCTGCATAAAAACAACGTCGGTAGCCATTGACCGCATCCTCTGTTTCTGATTCGAAAACAAACCGTGAACCTTTGGCAACAAAATACTCCCGCCAGTAATCGTAGTCATCAACCTTAAAGGCAATGTGATGCAGTCCGGTGTTTCCCTCTGCGATAAAGTCCTTGTGCACGCCCTCGCCTGAAACAGGCTGAATAATTTCAATCCCGCTGCTTACATCATTTACACCGCACATTGCAATCTTCAGGGCGTAATTTTCAACCTCTTTGCCATAAGACCACGCCCTGCCTGGCGAAAAATTATAAATTTGAAATTCCTCTATGCCATAAAGGTTTTTAAAGTGATCAACTGCAGCATCTAAATCTTTAACGATAAAGCCCACATGTTCAATCCCAAAATCTTTTAGTTTTTTCATTGTGAAAATCACCCTTTCCTCTCAATTTAGCTCCCGGTCATTCCATTTCGAGGATCGCCTTGGTTTCCAACCCGCCGCTCTTCTTTAATTCCTCGAATCCCTGTTGAACATTTTCAAACTTAATGCGTTTGGAAATATATTTTTCCAAATTGATCCGGTTGTCGCCAACAGCACGAAGAACAGCCTTAAATTCATCCGCTGTGTGGCCTTTGCTTCCACGCAGGACAATCTCTCTTAACACCAGTTCCCGATAATTTATTGCCAACTCACTGCGTGGTAGAGCAATCGCCGTGATTTGCTTTTTCTTTTCTTTCTTTAAGGCTCTAATGCCTGCATTAACGGCTGATGCTATCCCGGCGCAGTCAAAGATAATATCATAACCTCCATCGGAGGCTGCCCAAAATTGATCGTCCAAGTCAGGGGCATCAGCTTGAATTACATGCTCGGCAATCTGATAGTTCGTGATTACTTCAATCTTCTGTTGGTTGATTTCAGAAATTGTGATTTCTGCTGCGCCGAAGCTCCTCACCCACTCCGCAACACCCAGGCCGATAATTCCCCCGCCTAAAATCAGCACTTTATCACCGGGTTTAACCTCAGTAAGCATCACCGCATGCAGCGCTACTGTAATCGGTTCAATGAGCGCCGCTTCAGCAGTGGATACTTGATCAGGCAACTTAAACAGGCTCCGGGGAAACCAAGTGGTGAATTGGCAATACGCCCCAGGGTGACTGAGTTCCCCGCCCTTCCAGGTCAGGATTTTTCGATTGGTGCATTGATCGAAATTTTCTTGCAGGCAATTCTCGCAATGACCGCATGGTTCATCGTAAACGTTCTGCGTATAGCCTGCAACTCGGTCCCCTTGTTTGAACAAGCCCGTCGTCCCGGGGTCTTCAATAATCCCTGCATACTCATGCCCAATGACCATGCCTTTATAGTTTTCACCGTCTTTCCAATAAGAAAGATCCGTACCGCATACTCCAACATGAGTCACTTTAATGATTGGATTTCGCTTAACTCTTAATTCCGTCTCTTTGAGCTCAAATTTTTCGTTTCCGGTCAAAACTGCACATTTCACCCTTATCTACCCCTTTCTTTGGTTCCAGGGTTGAGCTGGGTTTTGAACACATAACTTGCCACCGCTTATCTCCACAGTAGTCCCTGTGATATAGCTGGCGGCGTCAGAAGCAAGAAATACAAGATAGTTGGCAACATCGCCAGGCACGCCAAGACGGTTTAAAGCACTTTGCTCAGCTATTTTGGGGCCATTGGCCGAAATCATTGCGGCACTCATATCTGTCACTACGACGCCAGGAGCGTATGCGATCACGCGAATTCCAAACGGTGCAAGCTCAGCAGCCAAAACGCGGTTAATGCTGGATACCGCCGCCTTGGTCGCGGCATACGCGCCCACGCTTGCCGATGGAATGATGGAGGCATAAGAGGATGCGTTGAAGATGACTCCGCCACCCCGCTTAATCAAATGGGGGGCTGCAACTTTTGCGCCGATGAAAACAGACTTAACATTTTGCTTGAAAATTTCGTCCCATTCATCTTCGCTCATATCCAGCAGATTTTTAATCATAAATTTGCCTGCATTGTTGATCCAAACGTCAATCCCACCGTATTCGGCTTCCACTTTAGCGGCAAAATCCACAAGCTCCTGACTTTGCGTGACATCTGCTACGCAGGTCAAAACTTCATAACCCATCTGACGGAACTCCGCCTTCGCTGCTGCCAGTTTTTCCAGGCTACGCCCGCAGATAGCCACCCGGCACCCCTCTTGCAGGAAAGCCTGTACACACCCCTTGCCTATGCCTGCGGCGCCACCGGTGACAGCCACTACCCGGTTCGTTAAACCCAGTTCCATACCTACACCCCCTTTCGAATGAGTTTGGACTATTTCATGTACACGCCGCCATTCACATCCATAGTTGCCCCGGTAATATAGCTTGAGCGGTCCGACGCCAAATAAAGGATCAGATCGGCAACTTCCGCAGCTTCACCCAGCCGTTTCATCGGCACTGTGTCTGGATTGTAATTAAGATCTGCAGTCATCGTGGTTTTGATGAATCCCGGAGCAACTGCATTCACATTCACCTGGTAGGGCCCCAGATACTTGGCCAACGATTTCGTCAGGCAGATGATTGCCGCTTTGCTGACTGCATAGGTCGGTGCAACAGCGATGCCGCCGACTTCTCCGGCAAGAGAAGCCAGGTTGATAATTTTGCCATATTTTCTTTCCTTGAACGAGGGGATAACGGCCTTGCAGCAATTGATCGTTCCTCGAAGATTTACACCAAGCACTCGATCCCAATCTTTGTCGCTTATGTCTTCAAACGTTGTTGCTGCCTGGACGATCCCGGCATTGTTGACCAAAATATCGATATGGCCAAATTTTTCTTGGACGAAAGCAATCATTTTAACAACACTTTCATTGTCGCTGACATCTACCTTCACCGCTTCAGCTGCTATTTTATGCACTGTAGCCAACTGGGAAGCAACTTTTTTTGCATTGTCAAAATTAATGTCTGCTACAACAATCGAAGCCCCTGCAATCGCGAATGCCATTGCGATCGCTTCACCGATTCCCTGCCCTGCGCCCGTGACTACCGCCACTTTGTCTCTTAAAATCACAATTCATGCCCCCCACTTACAAATTTTTCCGAAGAATGGCTGAGATTTGATAATCTGCAGCAGTTCCAGCTTGACTGTTAAATAATTGAACACATGATTTACAAATTGTTAATTATTCTGGCAATTGCACTTTTTTCATCGCCACGATCAGGTCAACGCCAGAATAACTTACCAATATGATTCGCAATCCAAAGATATTAAAAACACTTGCTCAAAATTTCCGATCGAATATGTCAAATCTTGCGTGCCACTACTGGCTATGCTCGCCTGCAGACTAATTTGCTGTCATTAAAACGAAAGGCTGTGCAGAAACCAAAGTTTCAACACAGCCCTTCTTGGCTTATGGGTCAGGCTTTATTCGACGCAGCTACTTTTTTTGCAATAGCAGCCCCGAGGTTTCTTGTTTCAGGCAACAGGAAAACCGCAACTAAACCTAACAGGTTGAACACAGCGGTGAGCCCGAGGCCATACGCGAGTCCATAATTTGACGCGAAAGCTCCAATAAGCAAAGGCGAGAGCATGGACATGCCGCGTCCGACATTGAAGCACAGACTTGCCGCTGTAGCCCGAATCTCGGGCGGGAACAACTCTGCCAGGAATGATCCGAAAGGCCCGAAGAATCCATAAGTGACAAAGGCAAATAACGGACCGAACCACATTAACGCCGCATTATCGCTGATAGAAACATAAACCAATGTAACGACAATCGAACCAGTAATCCCTAGCATAAAGGATGCCCTGCGACCGTAGGTATCTGCCACCCAGCCAAAGAACTGATAACCGAAAAAAGCGCCGATGTTCAAAATGATCAAGAAACCGCCGGTCTTAACGACATCCAAGCCCCTGGTCGTGGCCAAGTAGGAAGGCAGCCAGCTGGCTGATCCCCAATATGCCATCAGGGCGCCCGTAGTCAGAAGGCAGGCCACGAACGTGCGCCGACGATGTTCGGCTGAAAAAAGTACACGCAAGGGTGCTTTCGTTGCTTCCGCATTTCCAGCCTTTTCAGCATCAGCACGTTTCTTCTGGGCCTCAACATAGGCTTCCGGTTCAGGAACCGAGTAACGAACCCAAATGGCCAGGAACGCCGGTATAATGCCGATGAAGAACAAGGATCTCCAACCATAAATGGGAACAACGTACATGTAAGCCAACGAAGCCAATCCATAACCGACAGGCCAACCGCTGTGAACGAAAGAAGTCGCTCTCGACCGAAGATTTTCCGGCCAGTACTCCGTTACCAACGCTGCGCCGACTCCCCATTCGCCGCCAAGTCCGATTCCACAGATGAAACGGAGGATGAGCAGCTGTTCGTAGCTTTGGGCGAAACCGCAAGCTGCAGTCATAATACCGTACCAGAGCATGGTAATCATGAGGACCTTGACGCGCCCCATATAGTCGGCCAGCATCCCGACGAAAATCCCACCCAAGGCTGCGCCGCCCAGCGTTGCAGTCGCCAACAAGCCAACCTGCGCCAAGCTGACATCGAAAGTAGCACGAATCAAGGGAAGGGCAAGAGCCAACATCATCCAATCCATAGCATCCAGTGTCCAGCCAAAACTGGCTCCCATCAGACTCTTCCATTGATTACCGGAAATTTCAACGCCTGATATTTTCATCACGATACCTCCGTATTAATTATTCCGCTCGAAAGCCACAAGATATCTTATTTAAAAAGCCACTTAATTGTTAATCCTTGTGCATCGTCACTCAACTCAGTTAACAGTTTTAAAACTGCCCGTTACCACCAAACTCATTATCTCACACGATTGAAGTCGAAGTTTCTTCCGTACCCGGCTATTAAAATACCTCCTTTCTCATTGCCACTGCACTTATTGAACCCATCATAACACCTTGCTCATTAGCCGCAGATAGCTCCTCCCGTTCTTAGTTATGGTGGCATTAACTAATTAACAGATTCTTTTCAACTATTTATGCAATAACTATGCCAAACAATTATTGTTTTGTTTTTTTTGAAAATTGCACCTAATTGTATAACTTTACTTTCATTTTAAAATATCAATCCAATTATTTGTGCCAAATAAATGCACATTAACTATCAGCTTTGCTCAAATTAATGACATCAGCAATTTTTCTCTTTCGTTTGTCAATGTAATGTATATATTGCTTTTCATTCAGAAGAAAGAAATACCCGGATCCAGCAAGATATCTGGTCCGGGCCAAATTAATATCCCGCTGATTTTTTGGCGCCGAATCAATGCTGGTGTCGGCTTACTTTCTTCCAGCCATTTTTACTTCCGGGCCATCTCTTCGATAAAGCTGCGTACAAGCACAAGCGCCGTCTTAAATCCCGGTACTTTCTTGCTATTTTCAGCTTCAGTCACCAGCCGAACCACAAAATCGTTGTAGGGTGTTGGCACGTTGTTTTCCACGCCCTTGCGGCACACATAACCATTGATATATTGTATTTCGGTCTTCCTGCCTTTCTCCAGATCTTGCAACATACTGGCCTTTAGCTTGGCATGGCGATCCCAGACCCGATGATACAATTCCATTTTATCATTCACGCTTTCGCCCGGTTTAAGTTCCAACAGTTCCAGATCCTCTCCCTGCATTTCCGCCAGGCGATGACCGCAGGCACGGGCTGTTTTTATCGTTTCATCAGCAATATGGGACAGAACCTTCATTGCATCGGGGTTTTCGAGAACCTCCCCGAACGTGCAGCCCATCGCGGCTGACATGCCGCTAAAGGTAGCATTCATCAGCAGTTTTGACCACCGGACGGCCAACAGATTGGGAAGAACGGCGCACCCGCCCACTGCGGACAGAATCTCCTGTATTGCTTTTATCTTAGAAGTCGTTTGTCCATCAATTTCCCCAATATCAAACCCGAACTTTTGCAACGCTTCAAGGCTCGAAGTCAGCATGGACACCCCGGGTTCCAGCCACGTCGCGCCAAAACCCACCGTACCACCGACGGTTCGCTCTTTCCCCACGTAAGAAGCGACCGATTCCTCCGGTATACCGTTCTGCAGCGTACAAACGACACTTTTCGCATGCAGATGCGGCAGAAGCTGCTTCAGGGCATTATCATTATAGGTCTGTTTGGTAAGCAAAAACACGTAGTCATATTGGCCTGTCATTTGCTGAGGTGTAATCGCCTTTACCGGGACCGTGGTCTCGACAGCCCCTTTAATGGTGGCGCCCCGACTGTTCAAAGCGGCGACATTCCGTTCATCTGCATCGATAAGTTCAACATCCCTGCCGCTTTTTGCAATCAGTCCACCGATGATGGTCCCCAATGACCCTACACCCATAACCGCTATTCGCATATTCTTTTTCCTCCCGTTATTAATTATTAATTTGAGCACTGCTGGGACGTTCCACGTCAGACGTAGAACGCAGACGTCTTCAACTGCCGGATTAATTTTCGCATGAATTTGTTCTTGATAGACGGTATTTCTGCTGCCTCGTACTTGAAGAACCCTTCTCCGGATTTAATGCCCAGCCGTCCCTGCGCTACCAGCTGCCGCAGCACCGGATTCGCCTGCTGTGAATTGTCCATTGCCGGCAATAGATTATCACCCACTGTGCACCAAATATCCAAGCCGCCGAAATCAGCTACTTCCAATTGGCCGGTTGTGGCATAGCGAAACGCCGGCCCGAACTTGAGCGCCTTGTCTACATCTTCCGGCGAAGCAATCCCCTGCTCAATGAGCGAGAAGGCTTCGCGGGCAACCCCCTGCTGGATTCGATTTGCGACAAGTCCCGGTACATCCTTGAGAACCTTGACAATCTGTTTGTCGAGTGAACGATATAACGCGTCCACCTCGTCATAGATTGCTGCAGGCATATTGCCAAAGAACGACATTTCAATAATCGGCATCAAATGGGCGGGATTATACCAATGATTTACGATCATTCTTTGTTTGCGCTCTGCACTGACAAGTGCCATCATGTCGTTCAATTTCAGACTTGATGTGTTGCTTGCCAGTACGGTATGCTGTGGACAATATTCGTCCAACTGACGAAACAACTGCTGTTTGAGTCCTATGATTTCAGGAACGGCTTCAATCACATAATCTCTGTCTTGCACTGCACCCAGCAATTCAACGTGGAGCTGGATCCGATCCAGTGTCGGTTGGACTTCCTGAGGGCTGATGAAGTCCTCTTCCGCCAATAGTTCCAATTCCGCCTTGATTTCCAGTTTCGCTGCATTCAGCCGCGCGATATCCGTGTCGTACAATACGACATCGTAAGCATGCAGTGCAAAGCTTTCCGCAATGCCATGCCCCATGGTTCCTGCACCAAGAACAGCTACCTTGCGAATCATGTCAAACTCCCCCGCTGCTTCAGGTTAAGAATTGCTGCAGCCTCTGCCGGCGATGCCACCTCTTGATTGGCTTCTCGTATCAGTCGAGCTGCCCGAGCCACAAATTCAGCGTTTGACCGGGCCGGTCGATCTTTGGCATACAAAACATTATCTTCCATTCCAACCCGGACATGTCCGCCCAAGGCTAGCGTCGCATATAGGATAGGCAAGTGACCGGCGCCGATGCCAAGAGCCGACCAGGTTGCATCCTGCGGGATCAGGCTTTTCAGATACACCAGGTTTTCCACCGTGGCCGCCGTTCCGCCTGCGGCTCCCAGGACAAATTGAAAATGAAGCGGCGCAGTCAGCACCCCTTTTTTGAGATAGTAGAGTGCATTATAGACCATACCTGCATCAAAAATTTCGATTTCTGGCTTCACTTGGTTTTCCTGCATCGTGTGTCCCAACTTCTCCAAAAACTGCGGCGGATTCAAAAACAGACCGCTATGCATCCAGTTCATCGAACCCGCATCATAAGAAGCCATCTCGGGTTTTAATTCGATCAGATGCGCCATCCGGGTTTCATCGGTCGCCTTCAAGTCACCTGACGTCGTTAGATTCAGGATAATATCGCACTGACTTCGAATCAGCCCGACCGTTTCCTTGAACTTTTCCTTGTCCATCGTCCCTTTGCCTTCGTCGTCCCTCATATGCAGATGCGCGACAGCCGCTCCGGCCTGCCAGCACTCATGTACTTGAGCTGCAATTTCCTTCGGCGTCAGCGGAACATTGGGATTGTGTTCCTTCGTTGGAAATGCGCCTGTTGTAGCCACGGTAATGATTGTTTTTTTCATTGCGCTCACCTCATAAATTTATTTGCTAGTATGAAATTATGCATAATGTGTGCCAGACCAGATAATAATGCCATGTGGCTCAGGGGCTATTATGAATCTCGTTAGATGAAGAACCAAAAATTTCGTCTGCCTATGCGATTTAATTGTCCGAATTTCCGGAATAATCCCGCTAATATTCCTACTTTCCAGACATACCCCATAATGAACGTCTGAAATGAGTAAGTCGCAACAAAAAAAAGCCCTTAGCTGACAAATCTTACTTTCCGTCAACTAAAGGCTTTTAAGGCTAAACTCGGGATATGCGGTTAATTTTTATGTCATATCGCCTTATCTTCTCATACAGTACACTGCGAGAAACATTTAAGATTTTACATGATTGCGACACGTTGCCTTGCGATTCCCGAAGAGCTTCCACAATTTTCTCATACTCGGCATTTCTTTTTGCCGAACCCAGGGTATGATCCGTGTCTTCATGGAAAGCAGCCATTTGCACTCTCGCTTTCAGGCTGTCGAAGCAATCCAGGGTCAACGGACCAGACAGGACGGTATTTGCTGCTCGTTCTAATGTGTGTTCAAGTTCGCGAACATTGCCAGGCCAGTTGTGCTGACAGAAGAGATTGAGCACGTTCCGATCAATACAGGAAATATTCAAACCAAGGTTACTATTTATTTTTCTTATCAATTTTTCCACTAGCTCCGGCAAGTCATCCAGTCGTTCTCTGAGAGGAGGTATCTCTAATGGCACAATATTAATTCGGTAAAATAAATCTTCCCTAAATTCACCCTTACCCACCAAGTCAAACAGGTTTTTGTTCGTAATAAAGATTAACCGCACATCAACATTAAACGGTTTATTGCTACCTACACGCTCTACTTCTTTTTCTTGTAAAACCCTCAGCAATTTCGGCTGCATTGTCAGAGGCATCTGATGAATTTCATCCAGAACCAGGGTGCCGTTGTTAGCAAGCTCAAATTTGCCGACTTTACCGCTTTTCTTTGCTCCTGTAAATGCACCTTCCTCATAACCAAAAAGCTCGGCTTCAAACAATTCCGTTGGAATGGCCGCGCAGTTTACCATGACCAATGGGTGCTGGCTGCGTGGACTTATCTGGTGGATGGCATGCGCAAAAAGCTCTTTGCCGGTTCCCGTTTCACCGCTTATCAATACAGTCGATTTCGTTTGTCCAATTTTATAAATTGACTCTTTAATTGTCTGCATAACCGGTACAGTGCCTACGATTTGATCAATCGAATATTTAGCCTTGAAAAATCCGGCAAATTTATGCTCACATTGTGAAAACTCATCTTTTAAACAATTTATTACCTTTGCGGCTTGCGCCGTAGTCATGATCATGGTCGAAAACAAAACAAAGCATATAACCCCGACTACTTTGCCATCGCGCTTAATGGGCAGACGATTGACTACTGCATATTCACCATTCTTCATTAGAAAAGTAGCTCCAAGATCGCTCTTCCCCGTCTTTGCGACAATATGCATACGGCTATTGGGAATGATATCACAGCAATACTTGCCTTTGGCCTCTTCCGGGTCAACGTCCAGTATTGCAGCGTAATTCTCATGAAGATAGAGAATATTACCATTTGCATCAGTTATAAGAGTAACAAAATCATTTAAAAGTCCGTCCATAATATCGCTGACTTTAACGAGATCGGCTTTCATGTTTTCGCCCCCTTTCAAATTTTAATTATTAATAGCATTTCAGCCGTTTAATATCGCCCTGCAGGATAATCTGCTTTCATCTGAAAGTTCCTTGGAATTTATTATATCACTGAAATGCAAACTGTTACTCATTGGGGACAGTTTGCAGGCTACTGTCCCCAAAACTGTCCCCAAGCATTAAAAAAGGCTTCCGAAAAAAATCTCGGAAACCTTGATTTTGTTTTGGTGGGGTTAGGCGGACTCGAACCGCAGACCTCTTCGATGTCAACGAAGCGCTCTAACCAACTGAGCTATAACCCCAAAGTTACTGTAATGTGACGAGGTTTATTATAGTATGCAGGCTCCCTCTTTGTCAAGCGATTAGCCACATATCATCGAAAATCAATAAAAAATGTTGTTGGCTATGACCAGTCGTTAAATTTGATTGGACCCTGCGTAAATCTCATGATTTTCGTGTCGCACATCATGTTTTCCCCTGCTACATCCATACACAAACTACCCGAAAAGAGCTGTAAAGATAATGCACCTTTTTAACTATGCCTAAACCATGCAGGCCCGCTTTTATTGCGAGTAATACAGCCCTCTTCTCAAATGATCAATACTATTTTAGGGGATACGAACGAGAAAATTCAATTTTGGTGCGGGGTTTGTTATCTTCTTGAATTGGATTAACAGTCGTTAACGTATTATCCGCATTCGACAGTATAAAGTTAGTTCCAAATCGACTTTCGATTCCGAACCCTGTTTGAACAATGTACTTGCCCGGAAATAATTTGGGACTCTCACCCTTATTGAGAAACAACTTTGCCTCTCCAATTTCGCCTATTCCTTTTGCAACTGTCAGGATTCCAACATAGTCAAGATCCGAAAATTTTCCAGTGTCATTTTTCACTATCGCAACTTCGCCACATTTCATTTCAAGACAAAACGCCCATGCGCCTTCCACAGGATCTAATGAGCGATTTGAAAGGTACTTTTGAATGATTTCGTCTCGAGTTCTTTCTGGTATGACTCGCGGTAACGCCTCACTAGTCGGAATAAACCCCGACGATATAATCAATGCAACCATAAGAGTTCTGACAACTTTGAACATCATCTATTTCCTCCCTGTTACCGCTATACTCCTTCTAGTTTTTTATTAAGTAAGGCGTTAAAAGCGCATATAATTCGTCCGCCGCCACTGCAACTTGGTTAATATTTTCTTTCATTTCCTGTAGGTCAGTAATCCGTATACTTTGGTCTATGCGAATGGATAGGTCGCCATTCCGGCCTAGACCAATTTTCACCTTGTCGTAACTGAAGTTGGCCTGCAATAATTTCTGCATTGCCTCTGTAGTAAGCTTCATATTATTCTTTTCGGCTACTGTGACAAAAGCAATTACCAAATCGTCTGCCTTAGTAATTATCACCATATATCTCGGCAAAGATTTACCGATAAAATCTATAGTCCAGATCGCATCCGTCGCATCCGATCTATCAACATATGTGTAGCCCGTCTGAGAAAGCAATTTTTCGATTGCGATTGAGTTATTGTCTTTTGCAAAGACAACTGTCGGGTCAGCGACGATAAAAAATATCACGAGGACATTAATTACCACAAAAAAATTAACCGATTTTCTAATGCTCACAGATTTTAGACCCCCTCTGTATTCTTCAATTTTCATTCAGTCCTGTTAACATAAATCTCTTCTGGGTAAAGATAATATGGCGTTGTTCCGGGATTCTCTTACCTTTTTACTGCTTTTCCCATAAAAAAGCCCCCTCCATCAGGTTTTGACAGAGAGGGTTAAAATGCGACCCCAAGGGTTAAATCAATAAAGAATATTGTTGGCGATAACCAGCCGTTGAATTTGGTTGGTCCCTTCGTAAATCTGCATGATTTTCGCATCGCGCATCATTTTTTCCACCGGGTATTCTTTCATATACCCGTAACCACCCATGACCTGAACCGCATCAGTAGTTACTTTCATAGCAACATCAGCAGCCAGACACTTAGCCATAGCCGATTCCAATTGATAATTCTGTCCCTGATCCTTGAGCCAGCAAGCCTTATATACCATCAGACGAGCAGTTTCAACCGCCATAGCCATATCCGCAATCATGGCCTGAACCAGTTGAAAGGAAGCGATCGGTTTACCGAACTGCTGCCGTTCTTTGGCATATTTACAGGCTGCTTCAAACGCAGCCGAAGCTAATCCCACTGAAACGGCGCCGACCAAAGGACGAGCCGCATCAAGAGTTTTCATAGCGATCTTGAAACCTTCGCCTTCCCGACCGATCCGCATACTCTCATGAATCCGCACATTGTCCAAAATCAGCTCTGTGGTATTGGAAGGACGGATCCCCATCTTGTCTTCCTTCTTGCCCACAGAAAAACCTGGAGTGTTGCGATCCACGATGAACGCAGTCAGTCCCCGAATCCCAGCCGATTTGCGCGCATTCGCAAAAACGGTGTAAATATCGGAAATTCCGCCATTCGTAATAAAGCACTTCGTGCCATTTAAAACGTAGTATTCTCCATCCCGGACAGCCGAAGTGGACACGCCGCCCGCATCGGATCCAGCGTTTGGTTCTGTCAATGCAAACGCAGCGAGTTTTCCTTCATTCAATGCATCAAACATTTTACGTTTTTGGATTTCCGATCCAGCGACCACAACAGGATATGATGCCAACGCATTGGCTGCTGCCGATGTAGCTACTCCAGCGCACCCCTTACCCAGTTCTTCATAAATCAAAGCCATAGACAACGCATCCAGACCCGGTCCGTCATACTCCTCTGGAACGACCAGATTCAAAATTCCAGCCTCATTAAACTTCTGGAGCAGACCAGGCCGCATCTCGTTCTTTTCATCCATTTCATGAACATAAGGCGTGATTTCTTTCGCGACCAAATCTTGTGTCATCTTTTTTAGAGCAAGCTGGTCTGGTGTAAAATTGAAGTCCATTTATGTCCTCCTAGATGTAGTCAGATAGGGAAAAAACCCTTAGGCTTAAGTATACCTTATATGAGAATTTTTGTTAAGACCTGAAACAAACTTTCTCAAGAAAAGTATTTTACAGAGAAAACCTTATAAGCTCCTTTTTTGAACAAAATATACGATGGCAACGGATATCCCCCCCGCTATATCGGTCAATTGTCCAGGGACCATCAACATCAAGGAACCTACCAGTAACAAGGCGCGTTCCCAGAGACGACATTCCCGTAAAAACCAGTTTTCAAGCGCAGCGCTCAATGCGATCACGCCGACAACCGCTGTGATGATGGCTTCCACCAGGGCGAGCGAAGAATATTCTCCCGCAAACATAAGCATCGGTGAATATACAGCTAAGAAAGGAACGAGAAAGCCAGCCACGCCTAAACGTGTAGATGTCCACCCAACTTTATATGGACTGGCTCCGGCTATTCCAGCGGCGGTAAAAGCTGCCAGACAAACCGGTGGGGTTAGATTGGACAAACAGGCAAAATAGAATACGAAAAAATGAGCAACCAAAGGGAGGACTCCAATTTTGACCAGGGCTGGAGCTGCTATTGTCGCTCCAACAATATAACAGGCGGTAGTTGGCAATCCCATGCCGAGAATTAACATTGTAATCATTGTCAAAACCAGAGTGAGCATCATGTTATTATGTGAGAATGCCAAGATGTTGGATCCAAAGGTTAACCCCAAGCTGGTCAGTGAACTGACACCTACAACAAAACCAACAACGGCGCAAGCCATGGCAACGCCGACCGAGCCCTTGGCTCCAGCAATCAGAGCCCGGATGATCCCTGCAAAACTGATCGCTGTTTCTTTGCGAAAATGGCTGACCACTATGGTCATAAGGATTGTGAAAAAAGCAGCATATAATGGAGTAAGTCCGTATAACAACAAGGCTATTATTCCAATAATAGGAATTGACAAATGTCCATGACTTTTCAGAATCACACTGACAACAGGCAGTTGATCTTTAGGCAGACCTTCCAACCCAAGTTTTCGTGCCTCCAAATGGATCATGGTCCAGCACGCCAGATAATATAACACAGCTGGCACCACGGCAGCAATCATGATTGTAGAATACGACACTCCAAGGAATTCCGCCATAACAAAAGCCGCCGCGCCCATAACCGGCGGCATGATCTGTCCACCTGTTGAAGCTACCGCTTCCACAGCGCCAGCGAAGTGTGGCCGGTATCCAATGCTCTTCATCAACGGAATCGTAAATGCGCCAATCGTTGCCACGTTTGCCACTGCGCTGCCATTAATCATGCCAAGCAAGCCACTGGCAAACACCGCAACTTTAGCCGGACCGCCGGGTGATCCTCCCGCCATCGCCATAGCCAAAGAGTTAAAAAACTTCGCCATTCCGGTTTCGGTCAAGAATGCGCCAAACAGAATGAACAGATAAATATATGTGGCTGAAACACCGAGAGCTACGCCATAAATTCCTTCTGTAGTCAAAAACATATGATCGATTAATCGATCCAAACTATATCCCCTATGTCCGAACTCACCCGGAATAAGATCTCCATAGAGAGCATACACAACAAAACACAGGGCCATTATAGGCAATTCTTTGCCTGTCGCACGCCGGGCGGCTTCCAGAACCAATAGGCAAAGTATCCCCCCCATATAAATGTCCATCGGCACGGTTACGCCACCGCGATTCGCCAAGTCATCATAAATAACCATCAGGTACGTTCCAACGCTAACCGACAAAGCGACTAATATCCAGTCCCACCAAGTGATCCTATTCGCACTCCCTTTTGCTCCTGATGGATACAACAAAAAAGATAGAACAAGAACAAATGTCAGATGGATATTTCGTTGCTTGATGGCTTCCAATACACCGAATCCTGCGGTATAAAGATGAAAGATTGACAAAGCGATGCAGATTCCAGCAACAAGTTTGCCCATATTCCCAGTAAACTTACGAAACCGGGATTCAGCTTCATATTTGCGAACTACCGCATCGACATTCTCAACGGACTCCTCGTTAATAAATGCATCAATTGCGGACTTATCAATAGTGGTTTTTTCTTCATTAACCAAAACAACATCGCTCCTTATTGTTACTAGGCGACATCATACAAATATCGCAGACATGCAAAATGCATGTCTGCGACCAAAACAAACCGTTAGGATTATTTCATTATTCCTTTTTCTTTATAATATTTTTCAGCGCCAGGATGCAACGGTACGGTCATCCCTTTAAGAGCAATTTCCAGTAACATAGATTTTGCAGCGGAGTGAGCAGCGACCAGCTCTTTTTGGTTTTCATACAAAGCTTTGGTCATGTTATAGACCAAATCAGTGCTTAGGTCGTCACGACAAATCAGCAAATTGGCAACAGCAACTGTGTGCACATCTTCTGTCTGGCCGATGTAAGATCCCTTTGGAATAGTGATTTCATAGTACCAAGGCATAGTTTCCTTCAACTTGGCGATCATATCCGGCTCCAAGGAAAGAATCCGTATCTTCAGAGAAGAGGCTGCGTCTAACACCGCAGATGTCGGCAACCCTCCAGCAATAAGGATCCCGTCCACGCGTCCATCTTTTAGTGCTTCTGCGGCCTCAGAGTAACCAAGATATTCACCCTTCACATTCTTCTTATTTTTATAATCAAGACCATACAAACCTAAAATTTCTCTGGAATTGATTTCAGTGGCACTTCCAATAGCTCCCGGCACAAACTTTTTCCCTTCAAAATCTTTGATAGATTTGATATCGGAGTTCGCCGCAACCACGATGTGCATGACGTTGGGATACAAATTGGTGATGCCTCGCAAAAATTTTGCGGGCTTATCTTTAAACATTTCTATTCCATTGTAAGCATAGTAGGCCACGCCATTTTGTGCAAAAGCCACTTCAGCTTCTTTTTTGCCCATCAGGAGAATATTTTGTGGTGTTCCGGCAGTTGCTCCGGCTGATGCCTTAATTCCAGGGATTTTATGATTAAAAAGTTGGGCCATTGCATTACCAAGGGGGTAGTAAACACCACCGGTCGTGGCTGTCGCAATATTGACGTTTATGGGTTTTCCCTCTGGAGCTGCAGCTTTTTTGTCGCCACTCCCGCTGCCGCCACATCCAGATAGCACAATGGATACAGCTAACAAAGAAACCAAAAGAATCAACCAACATTTTTGTTTCACGCAAAATCCCCCTTACTATAATCAGATTATTCACCATAGCAAGATTATTCGTTATGCGGTATTGGTTGTCCTCTTTTTGAACCCTATTGTTTTTTACGGTCACGCAGAATGTTTGGTAAAAATCCAATTGCTCATCCATGTCAACTTGTTCAGTCCGTGTACGCATTCTGGTCATTAATGCAAAATTATTTATCTTATTTCAAGCAATATCGAACTGCCCCACAACATAAAATGTGCCACGTGCTTTGAGCAGCACGCTATCGGCTTCTCCCAACACATCACATTCAACAACCAGCGTACTGCGTCCATTGTGGATGACGCGTCCCAGTGCACGAACCTGTGTACCGGGTTCAGCGGACTTGATGAAGTTCATGTTCAGTTCCAGTGTCACGACGCGCCGTCCGAGCGACGCGCAGGCCACACCCATCGCGGTATCCGCAACAGAAGCCATCGCTCCGCCATGTGCAACGTGGTAAAGATTGGTGTGCTTCGATGAATGCACAGGCATTTGCAGCTCAGCGAATCCAGGTTCAATATGTGAAAGCTGGATTTCCAGTAAATTGACGAAAGGATTACTGTGATAAACTTCGTTAAAATACTTTTTTAATCCCTCATAATTCTTCTCGGTCATTCAGCCAGTGCCCTCAGAGTTCTTGTCAGTACGTCAATTCCCGTCATGATATCTGCCGGCGAAGCTGATTCCTCGGGATTATGGCTGATGCCGTTGGCGCAGGGAATGAAGATCATCCCCGCGGGTGCGAGCGCTGCCATGTACATGGTGTCATGTCCTGCGCCGCTGTTCATCCTCTTATAGGATACTTTCAAGTCCTTGCATGCGGTTTCCACCATATTAATGACCATCGGATTCAGACGCACGGGCTTATCCGAAGTCATAACTTCAATCGAGACCGTGGTGCCCTCAGCTTCAGCGATGATACTGATCTCGTCTTTCAGTTCCTGCAACGTCTCCACAATACTTTCATGGTCCACACCGCGAATATCGACCCACATCTCAGCGATTCCGGGAATCACGTTCATCACGCCTGGATGTACCTTGAGGTTGCCAACGGTCCCTACTGTGCCATCGCCATAGCGGGATAGAGCCACCTCCCGCACAGCCAGAACAATCTGCGCCGCCGTGACCAGTGCATCTTCCCGACAATCCATTGGGGTAGTGCCGGAGTGTCCAGGCGTTCCTTCCACCTTGATCTTCAGGCGGGTCGGTGCGGCAATTGCTTCTACCACGCCGATCGCCAGCTCCTCATCTTCAAGAATCGGTCCTTGTTCGATGTGCAGTTCCACGAAGGCATGGATCGGCTCGCCCACGCGAGATGCCGCTTCGATATTATCAGACGACAGTCCGGCCAAACTCAGAGCCTCCAAAAAGCTGACGCCTTGAGGATCTTTGGCTTTGGCCCAAGATCTCACATCCGCAACTCCAGCCATCGCCTTGCTCCCCATCGTAGCAAATCCAAAGCGACTGGATTCCTCTGCTGTGAAAATGATGAGTTCCAGCGGGCGTCTGGTTTTTCCCACTTCTTTGATCCGCCGGATCGCAGCCAAACCTCCTACTACGCCCAACACACCATCGTAACGACCGCCTTCGGGAACCGAGTCCAGATGGGATCCGACGATGACCGGAGCCGCCTCCGGGTCCGTCCCCTCAAACCGACCAATGATATTGCCGATGGCATCCACTCGGATTTTCATTCCAAGTTCCTGCATCAAACCGGTCACATACCCTCTAGCTTGCAGGTCCTCCTCCGACAAAGCCAGCCTGGTGATCCCGTTGTCACCTCGGCTGAATCCCGATATTTTTCCCAACACATTCACTACCCAGTCCCGATCCATGAAAAAACTCCTTCCGCAGCCGCCCGGCTGCCCTATATTTTATGGCATAAAAAACGAAATAGCCATCAGTAGCAGGATTCCTCCAGCTGCCACAACTCCCAAATAAAGCGCTTTTCGGTTGAGATTGTTGATTTCATCCCTGTTGTGCAAACGTTTCCCTTTACTTCTGGAGATTGTGCTCATTATTCAGCCTCCTCATACATAGGAATTCGCGGGAAGAATATCATTCATATATAAGTATTATTACTTCTAGATGACCCCATCAACATCCTGCCCGCCTGCTAAATCTCACTGGCTTTTATAAAGTCTGGCATAATGGCCATCCTTGATCATGAGTTCAGCATGAGTTCCCTGTTCAACCACTCGTCCCCGATGCATCAACAGAATGCAATCAGCCTTAACTACCGTCGACAAACGATGGGCAACCACCAGCATGGTGCGTTGCGCGGCGGCTTTTTCCAGCGCGGTCTGGACGAGAGACTCCGTGTAACTGTCGATACTGGATGTCGCTTCATCAAGCACCAACACATCGGCCGGTGTGGCCAAAGCGCGGGCAAATGACAGCAACTGTCGCTGTCCGGCAGAGAGAGTCGAACCCAGATATCCGGCCTGTGTATCATAGCCCAGCGGCAATTTATTGATGAATTGCTCCAAGTTGGCCAACTTGGCCGCTTCCCGGACACGTGCAGGTGATATGGCAGGGTTATACAAAGAAACATTCTCAGCCACGGTCCCTTTGAATACGTGAACATCTTGAAAAACGATGCTGATGCGGTGCCGCAGCAGTTCGACCGGGATTTCTCGAATGTCCACCCCATCCAATAAAATTCTGCCTCTGTTGGGTTCATAAAAACGCAGCAACAAATTGAGCAAGGTGGTTTTTCCGGATCCGGACATACCGACAATGCCAAAAAAATTGCCAGCCGGCACTGTGCAACTTACGCCTGACAGTACCCATTCGTCCTGATCGTACGCGAACCAAACATCATCAAAATCAATACGGGCAGCGGGGCAAGGGTGATCAGGCGCCACCACTCCAGCAATTCGTTCCGGTTCAGTCAACATCGGTTGAATACGTTCCGCAGCTGCCAACGCCGACTGCAGGAGGTTATACTTTTCCGCCATATCCTTGATCGGCCAGAAAAACTTCTCCATATAGCGAAGAAACGCGATGATAACTCCGATCTCGATCCCACCCGCCCTCGATTGGATCCCGCCGAAATGAAGCACCAAGATCACGGCGACGATGTAAATGAGGTCTACCAATGGTCGAAACGCGGCAAACGTCCGCAGCTCAGAAAGCCCAGCCTGTAAATACCCATCATTCACCTGACGGAAATCCCGGTCCGTACCGGCAAATGCGCCAAAGGCTTTGATGATTCCGATGCCGTTCAGGCGTTCCTGGATGAATGAATTCAGCAAGGCTGTCTTTTCACGTACGATCCGGTAAGCACGCCGCGCGAACTTTTGGTAGCCGCCTGCAAGCAAAATCATCAGTGGCAGAACGGCAAACGAAACCAAGGCCAGCTTCCACTGTATGGCCAACATGGCTACGACAATTCCAATCAGCATAACGGCATCACTGGCGAACGCCACCAGCACTTCAGTATATAAGTCTTTGACAGCATCCGTGTCATTGGTTACGCGCGTGACCAAACGGCCCACCGGCTGCGACTCCAGTTTTTCCACATCTTGATTGAGGATATGTCGAAACACTTTTTCCCGCACGGCTAGAATCACCTGCTGCCCTGCACGCTGTAAAAACAGATTTTCAGCGTAGGCAAACACCAGGCTCGCGATAATGGTTGCCACATAAACATAAAACAGATTCTCAAGACCGGGTATATCTTTGTCCGCAATGTAACGGTCGATGGCTAGTTTCATCATGTACGGACGAGCGAGATCAGCCGCTGTATCCGCCAACATCAGAACAAAGGCCCAACCCAGCCATGGCCGCACTGGCAACGCCAATTTCCACAGCGCTTGCAGCAATTTACGGTCAGCATGCAGGTTCCTGGCGCTCTGCTGATCTTCATACGCCCGCCCTCGATAATACAAGCTCATGAGAGATCACCCGCCGCCAGCTGTTGCTCATATAAACGATAATAAAGATGCCGGGCAGCGATTAATTCATCATGAGTTCCCTGCTCTGCGATTCGTCCGCCATCCATAACAATAATGAAGTTCGCATGTTTTACCGCAGCCACGCGTTGGGATACAATCAATGTCGTCCGGCCCGTTTCGACCGCGCGAAGGTTTTCGACCAGTTCTGCCTGCGTTCTGTAATCAAGAGCAGAAAAAACATCATCAAGCAACAAAAGGGACGGTTGCCGGATCAATGCCCGAGCGACGGCGACCCTTTGCCGCTGGCCGCCCGAAAGCTTGGCGCCCTTTTCACCCAGCATCGCACCAAACCCTTCAGTTTTAGCGTCGATGTCTTCCCGCACAACTGCCGACTGGGCTGCTTGTTGCACCTGACTCCGATTGTAGGGCTGCCCAAAAGCAATATTTTCAGCGATCGTTGCAGAAAACAGCGCCGCATCTTGGGGCACATAGCCGATGAACGATCGCAGGTGCACGAACTCTATGCTGTTGATATCCACACCACCGATAAAGATCTTCCCGTCCTCAAACGGGTAGAGGCGTAACAAAATCCTCAAAAGTGTGGTCTTGCCTGATCCGGTGCGGCCAACGATGCCAACCGTCGAGCCTTCTGGAATCAGCAACGACACATCTTTCAGGCTTGGACCCGCCGATAAGGGATATTGAAAAGTTAGGTTACGGAACTCGATATCCCCCAACGGACCTGCAAGTGGCTCTTCAACCTTCATGTCCGTGGTGATTTCATAAGGCTGAATCGATAGGAACTCATTAATGCGAATCAGGGAAGCCGATCCCCGCTGCACCGTATTGATCAGATAACCCAGTCCCATAACTGGCCAGATGATCAATCCCAAATATCCTGTGAAGGCCGCCAACCCACCAACGCTTAGCTTTCCTTCGATGATAAGGTTTCCTCCCAGCCACAGCGCCACAGCATAGCACATTAACGGCGCAACGTGGGTGGCAGGTATGTAAATGGCCTGAATACGGGCAAGTGAAATATTGGCTGCCATATTTTCCTGATTGACAGTCCCGAAGCGTTCCGTCATCGTTTTTTCTGCGCCGAATGCCTTGACGACTTTTACCCCGCCGAAAAGTTCCTGTGAAAACTCCGTAAGTGCGCTGAACTTCTCCTGAACCATGCGGAACCGGTTGTGAACCATGCGACCCAAAACGGCAGTCGCGATAAAAACAAGGGGAAGCGGCGCGACCGACCAAAGAGTCAGTGTCGGATCAATGCTGCGAAACATTACCAGGAACGAAACCAAGCCCATGACACCTGCATCCACCAACAACATGATTCCAAGCCCTACCGCCACCCGAATCGAAGTAACATCATTGCCCGATAGTGCCATGATTTTTCCCGGCCCGGCTTCATCATACACACTCATCGGCAAATGCAACGCATGGTGAAAGATCTTGTTCCTCAGGAAATATTCAAGACGCCGCGTCGTGCCCATGATGCATTCCCGGTACAAAAAACGCAGTACCGCCATAGAAATAGAAACCCCCGCGAGGATCCATAGCGCAGTCGTCAACATGCCATCGCCGGTTCCGATGCTGTCTACAGCCTGCCCCACCGCACGTGGAATCAGCAGTGACAAAAGATCTGTCACAATCAGCAACGCAATTCCCAACAAATAGATCGGCCAATATCGCCTGAAAAATTCCCATAATACCATAGTTTATATCTATTCCTTTAACATGCCCGAATATCCTGCTGTTTCCTTTTTGCCCACAAAGCACAAAAGCGACCGAAATCGGCCGCTTTTGTGCTTTGTGAAGGGGAATACGCGAGAGAAACGGATCAGATATCCAACAGGTTTCTCTTGTACTCTTCATACGAGCTTTCCAGCTCGCCCATTTTGGCAGTCATCTCCTGTTGGAGTGCAGAAGCTTCTTTATACTTGCCAGCGCCCAGTGCTTCCCGCACTTTGGAGAACAGCGATTTTTCCATGCCATCCTTCGCCAGATAGAGCCGCAACGCGTCGATTTTTGCCCAAGCCGCATCATCGATGGGGTCTTCTTCGCAATGCAGACAAGCTACGCTCCGTACGGTCTCGAGATACTGGGGAATAATGCGTTCGATAAGCTCGACTTTCCATCGCAGCAAAGCGCCATTAACGAATGCATCGATCAAATCTTGACGCATGACATTGCCAGCTTTGAGAACTTTAAGTTTTTCCGGATATTTTTTGAGAGCTTCCATGTTTTCCCACACAGTCGCAGGCGGTTTACCGAACATCTTGTCGCGTTGTTCCGGAGTATAGTCGTCGAAGACGTCATGTTCGCTCCGATAGGCGCGGCCTTTTTCCAGATAGAAGCCTGCGGCTTCGGGCTCTTTGGACAATTCAGCAAGCAACTCCGTTGTGGTTTTTCCAGAAGTTACTGCCGCTTTGATACCGTCCAACATGGCCAAGTAAGCAGCTGAAACGCCGGCATAGGAATTGCTGAGTGGATTGAAGGCACGGATTTCGAAACGGGTTGCCAACGGATTTTCAATATCGCGTACCAAACCAGCCAGAATTGTACGGTTACGGGAAGGAATTTCCGGAGTATGTCCGAGCGAAGTCACGATGCAGACCGGAGCTTCAAAGCCTGGTTTCAGGCGGTTAAATGCATCATTGGTGGACGATACGAAAGGATTAACGACTTCGTAGTTTTTGAGCAGACCCATGATCGCGCCATAACCGACGGAGCTCATGAAATCTTTCTTCATATCTTTGGGGGCATACAGGTTAACGATTTTGCCTGATTTCAGTTTGACTGCAATCCCTGTATGGGTATGCTCGCCGTTGCCGGCAACTCCAATAATAGGTTTGGCTTGGAACGAAACTTCAAGCCCATTGAGGCGGAAAGCTTCTTTAACCAGAATACGAGCCAACAGTTCATTATCAACGGCCTGAACCGCCGGGGCAAAACGCCAGTCGATTTCCATCTGTTCCATGACATGGTCCAGGCTGCCAGCTTCGCCGATTTTCGCTTTGACGCCGCCCACTTCTTTGTGTCCCATTTCGGGTTGCAGGCCGTAGGCTTCAAGCATCAGCATGGCGTCTTCCAAAGCTGTCCGGGCTTGGCCGCGAGTACGCTGCCAATAGTTTTCCTGCATGACCTGCGTGGAGGAAAGCTCGTCCACATGGGCATCTTCAGCCGGTGATTTCACCCAGAATTCGAGTTCCGTCCCAATCGTGAACAGAACTTCATCGATCTCGGATGGTTTCAAATGTTCCAGCCCGGCGACTTTACCTGATTTTTTCAGCAGGGCTTTAATTTCGGCTCCAACGTATTCAAGGGTCTGTGTCAACAGCGAACGGGAATCAACGCGCAGACCATTGTGCACGAGGAAGGAAGGAATCCGCAGCGTACCTACAGGCAAGCCGGTTTCTTCATCTTCGGACTCAAAGTTGTAATCGATATACCAATTGACGCTCGCGTCCACATACATGTCGACTTTCGCGTTATTCAGAGTTGCAATGCCGGTAAGCACCACGGAAGAACCATCGGTCTGCACCGCATGACCGTTGTAGAAATCTTCGATGTCCTTGAGAAAAATTCGGACGGGAATTTTTTCATCCGTATCATTGCCTGCCAAATCAATACCCACCATGGAAACAAACTTGATTTCCGGATGGATTTTCAGAATGTGGATGATTTCTTTTTTGTCGCATTTGTTGGCTGGAATGACATAGAGCAATTCTTTTGCCATGTTCAACACTCCTCTTTCTTAATACTTTTTGTAGTTGGTGTAAAAAAAAGCCAAATTTGAAAAGGAGATACCTCCTGCATCAAATCTGGCTTCATTGCCATGATTCATCGTTGTCTTGAATTGAGTTTATTTTACCTGACAAAAAACAGCCTGTCAACACAAAATTGGGGATTTGCATAAAAAACTTAATTTTTTATTGCAAACCCCCAACACGACAGTATTATTTCGCTTTAGGGAACAGGATGGTTTTTTGTCCTTTATTCCATTGAATGATCATAACTTGTTTATCAGCCTGACCTTTTGCATCGAAAGTTGTCGGACCCTGAACGCCGGCCAGATCTTTGGTTTTTGCCAGCTGATCGCGCAATGCAACCCGGAATCCGGCAACATCCTTGGTATCTCCCATTTTTTCGATCGCATCTTTGGCGATATATACGGATTCGTAAATCGCTGCGGCGAACATATCGGGATCTACATTGAACTTGGCTTTGTACGCTTTGATAAAGCTTTGCGCCAGAGGATTCGGGGAGGCATTTTCAAAATAACTGGTTGCAATCAAGCCTTCATTGGAGCCGGAAGCGACATTGTTGAAGTCAAAGGAGGACAATCCGCCGAAGCCATAAAGCTGGGCTTTGATGCCCAGTTCTTTAAACTGACGTGTAATCTGTGATCCTTCGGACAAATTACCACAGATAATTAGCCCTTCCGGTGCGTTATTCTTTATTTTGGTCAGCTGTGCATAAAAGTCGGTGTCACCGATCGAATAGGATTCGGCGATCATCGAGCCGCCATTTTTCTGGATATAGCTCTGGGCGGCGATCATCAGACCCTTGCCGTAATCAGTATTTTCATGAATCACAGCGAATTTGCGTTGTTTGGTCTCTTTGTAAATATAGGACATCAACTGTTCCGCCTGCATAGGATTGGTAGCTGAGTTTCGGAACACCCATTTGTTGCCCGACTCGGTAATTTCGATCGCAACAGCGATAGGAACCATCATCGGTGTCTTGTCTCTTTCAATGATCTTCATGTCGGCTAGCGTCGTAGCACTGTTGAAGGTACCGATCAGGAACGAAACCTCATCCTTATTGATGAGCTTCTCTGTAGCAGAAACCGACTGGGCTGGAACCGAAGCGTCGTCTTCAAACATAGCAACGAGCTGGCGACCTTTGATACCACCCGCTTTGTTGATTTCCTCAACCGCCAGGTTGACTCCCTGTTTCATGCTTTGTCCCGGTTTGGCATTCGGGCCGGTGTAGGGGCCGATGATCCCGATTTTGATCGGTTCTTTGGCTGCAGGTTTAGCAGGTTCTTTCGAACCCCCGCAACCGGCAACCAGTGTCGCCAGCATAACGCCGGCCAAGGCAAGGGCACATAGGGATTTGGTCTTCTTTAGCATGTACAAATCATTCCTTTCGTTTTATGAATAGACTTTATTCTCCCAGATAGGCTTTTCGAACATGGTCGTTGTGCAGCAAGTCCGCTGCCGCACCGGATACCGAGACGCATCCCGTTTCCAGCACATAACCCCGGTGAGCTATATTCAGGGCCTGCCAAGCGTTTTGTTCGATCAACAGAACCGTCATACCTTCCCTGTTGATACTCTGTATAATTTCAAAAATTCGTTCCACCAGCAGTGGCGCCAATCCCAGTGACGGCTCGTCCAGCAGCAGTAGTTTGGGTTTGGACATCAAGGCGCGCCCAATCGCCAGCATCTGCTGTTCCCCACCGGATAGCGTCCCGCCTAGCTGCGAGCGTCGTTCCGCCAATACCGGAAAATACTCGAATATTCGGTCGTACTCGCTCTGCAGATTGTGTTTATCTTTCCGTATATAGGCGCCGAGTTCCAAGTTTTCCATGACAGTCATCCGTGGGAAAATTTGCCGCCCTTCCGGACAATGACTGAGCCCGGCTTGCACAATTGCCTTGGCGCTCCAGCCGGCAATTTGCTTTCCTTCGAATTCAATCGTCCCGCCCGCCGGTTTGGTTAACCCTGACAAGGCGCGCAAGGTAGTCGATTTTCCTGCCCCGTTTGCTCCAATCAAGGAAACAATCTCGCCCTGCTCAATATCCATGTCAATGTCCCGCACGGCACGAATTTTGCCATAATGGACGGACAAGTTCCTAACTTTAAGCACTGTCCTTCACCTGCTTTCCGAGATAAGCGCGGATTACTTCAGGATGATTCTGAATCTCCCGCGGAGCCCCTTCGGCAATTTTTTTGCCATAATTCAGCACAGTGATGCGATCACAGATATTCATGACCAATCGCATATCATGCTCCACGACCAGAACCGTGTAGCCTCGTTCCCGCAGACGTTGGATTTGCACCATCAATTGAGCGGTTTCTTGCGGATTCATCCCGGCAGCCGGTTCATCCAGCAGTAACAACCGCGGCTCTGAAGCCATGGCGCGCATTATTTCAAGTTCGCGTTGTAAGCCATACGGCAAATTTTTCGCTAATTCGTCACGCAATCGTTCCATTTTAAACTGTTGCAACAGACTCTCCAATATTTCGCGAGCAGCAGCTTCCTCACGCCGTTTGGTGGCCGTGGAAAACAGATCATCGAATACCGTCTGCTTCAGGCGGCAATGCCGACCTACCAGCAAATTCTCCCAGACCGTCATATCACCAAACAGACGTATGTTTTGAAAAGTGCGGGCGATACCGGAACGAGTCACTTCATCCGTCCGATGACCTGCAATAGGCTTTCCCTCAAAAAGAATGGACCCAGATGTTGGTGTGTAGATCCCTGAGATCAAGTTGAACAATGTAGTTTTCCCGGAGCCATTCGGGCCAATGAGGCCGCGAATTTCACCAGGGGATATCTGAAAATCAAGACTATCAATAGCCGCCAGCCCGCCGAAGCGGATCGTGAGCGCATTACATGAAAGCATTGGTCACACCCCCTTCTTCTGATGAGCGGTGATTCGCCGCCAAAGATCGCCCAGCATTCCTGCGACCCCCTGGGGCATATAGAGAATAACAACGAACATAAGCAAGCCATAAATCACCAGACGATATTCGGCGAAAACCCGCATCGTTTCCAGTAGATAGGTGAGAAAAACAGCGCCGATAATCGGGCCGATGATCGTGCCCATGCCCCCGATTACCATCATGATCAAAATATTGATTGATTCCCCGGAAGTAAAGGTATCCGGACTGATGAAACGGATATACGAGGCATATAGCGCACCGGCCAGACCAGCGATCATCGCACAGGTTCCAAAAGCCAGAATGCGATAGAAAGCGATATGGATTCCCATGACCTGCGCCGCGATATAATCGTTGCGGATAGCCCGCAAGGCCCGGCCAATGCGGGAGTGAACCAGATTATAGTATAAGATCAATACCCCGAACAATACGAACAAAATCAGATAATAGCTCTCTGTACGAGTCTCGAACGACAGGGTCATAAATCCAAGTGAGATCGGATCAGGCGCCGGAATTCCGTTCAGACCATTTGGCCCGCGCGTCACCGACTCCCAGTTCAAAAATACCAGCCGAACGATTTCACCAAATCCCATAGTGGAGATAACGAAATACGGTCCCTTCAGACGCAGCGTCGGCAATCCAATCGCCACTGCGACCAAACCAGAAATCAATGCTCCAGTAGGCGCCGCCAACCAGAAAGACCAGTGCAGGTTCAGCATCAGCAATGCGGAAACATAGGCGCCGATCCCAAAGAATGCTGCTTGGGCCAGGGATAGCTGTCCGGTATAACCGGCAATCAAATTCAAACCAAGCGCCAATAAAATATGCAGTAAACTTAATACTGCAATATGAAGATAATAGGATTTGAATCCCATCAGTGGAAAAACGAGTGCGAGTGCAACCGCTATAACAATGCCGATTTTTTGCGCAGTCAGAATATTTTTCATTCCTTACACCTTTTCAATCTGGCTGCGCCCGAACAGGCCGGCCGGTTTGACAATCAAAACCGCAATCAGGATGCAAAAAGTAACGATATCCTTGTAGTAGGAGGAAAGGAATCCTGCCGTCAGACTCTCGGCCAGCCCCAGTATAAATGCCGCCCAGATAGCGCCGGGAACATTTCCCATGCCACCGAGAATTACGACTGCAAAAACCTTGGAGATAGCAGCCAATCCCATCTGCGGAGAAACCAGAAATATCGGACCGACCAGCGTGCCGGCCGCAGCGGCCAACGCCGCTCCAATTGCGCAAGTGATGAGCGAAATCTGATTGATATCGATCCCCATGAGTTTGGCGGCATCCGAATTCTGCTCACAGGCGCGCATTGCTTTGCCAACTGTCGTATATTTGATGATATAGTTGAGGATGCCAATCAGAACCAATGTCACGCAAAACACCATCAGACGCTGCAACGTGATCGATATCCCCATGAAAGAAAGATACGAGTCGGAAAACTCAGTGGGAAACCGAACTGGGTTAGGACTGAAGACGATCACCGCCGCCTGAACCAAGAAGATGGAAATCCCCAGTGTCCCAATAATCATATTCATCTCCGGGGCCGACCGCAGCGGTCGAAAAACCAGCAAATCCATGGCCATGCCAAATACAGCCATCACCGCCATCGCGAGAACAAGCCCGACTAGAAAAGGCAAGTGCAACGTTACGACCATGAAAACGCCTACAAAAGCTCCCAACATATACAGCTCGCTGTGAGCCCAGTTGACGATTCCCAAAATTCCATAAATCATGGTCAGACCCAAAGCAATCAAAGCATAAGTGCTCCCTAGAACCAGCCCATTTACAATCTGCTGAACAATTTCCTGAAACATGGACACTGTGCCTCCCCATCCGTAACGTCCGTGGCTTGGATTCATTAACTCGCTTATTATAACAGACTTGCCATTTTATCGGCAACAACTTATTCTTAATTGCTGCATACTTATCCAGCAATTAAAAAGCGCCGGAACCTTTCGGTTGCCGGCGCCTCATTGCACTGCCTTAATTATTCTTCATTCGAAGCATAGATTGCGCGTTTCCGGTCACGTCCCCGCTGCGCCCGATCCAGCACAGCCTTGCGTAGGCGGAGGTTTTTCGGTGTTACTTCAACCAGTTCGTCGTCGTTGATGTGTTCCAGACACTGTTCCAGACTCATGATCCGGGGAGTAATCAACCGCAAAGCCTCATCAGCAGAACTCGACCGTGTGTTGGTCATCTGTTTTCGTTTGCAAGGATTGATATCCATGTCCAGTTCGCGAGTATTTTCGCCCACAATCATACCGGCATAGACTTTTTGGCCCGGCACGATGAACATTACGCCACGATCCTGAATGTTGAAAATTCCGTACGCACAGGTCTCACCTGTTTCAAAAGCCACCAGTGCTCCGCGGGTACGTCCGGGAATATCGCCTTTATAAGGAGCATAGCCATGGAACACATGATGCATGATCCCATTTCCTTTGGTATTGGTCAGGAATTGCGAACGGAATCCGATGAGTCCGCGTGCCGGCACGACAAACTCCAATCGCAGATAGCCCGCCAACTCAACCATATTGACCATTTCTGCCCGCTGCGTTCCCAGCTGATCCATGACCGCGCCCATGAATTCCTGAGGCACATCAACCGTCAGGAACTCCAGCGGTTCGCACTTTTTCCCCTTGATGTCTTTATAAATAACTTGCGGTTTGCCAACAGCGAATTCATATCCTTCGCGTCGCATCGTCTCGATCAAAACAGCCAGATGAAGTTCGCCGCGTCCGCAGACCTCGAAGGTATCCGGACTGTCAGTCTCCCTGATTCGCAAGCTGACATTGGTTTCCTTCTCTTTCATCAGTCGTTCCCGCAAGTGCCGCGAAGTAACATATTGTCCTTCCTTGCCGGCAAAGGGGCTGTTATTTACCATGAACATCATCGACAGGGTCGGTTCATCAATATTGATGGTCGGCAACGTTTCTGGGTTTTCCGGGTCGGCCAACGTATCGCCAATCGTAAATTCGTCGAGTCCCGTAATGGCAATGATATCGCCAATCTTCGCCGTCGGAACTTCCGTTCGTTTCAGGCCGTCATAGACGTAAAGAAGATTGATCTTCTGTTTGCTTTCAGCGTCGCGATGCAATACGGAAACAACCTGCCCCGCCTTCACCGTGCCACGCACCACTCGTCCGATGCCGATTCGTCCGACATACTCATCATGGTCGATTGTTGTCACCATGATTTGCAGAGGAGCGTTCTCTTCACCCTCTGGCATGGGAATTTCCTGTACCAGCGTTGCAAACAAAGGCTCCAGGCTATCGCTTTCATCCGCCATATTGAGTTTGGCAATACCAGCGCGCGCGGTAGCGAAGACTACTGGAAAATCGAGTTGTTCTTCCGTCGCACCCAGTTCGATAAACAAATCGAGGACTTCGTCCACGACTTCTTCGGCCCGCTCATCCTGACGGTCGATTTTATTGATAACTACGATCGGCTTCAATTTCTGTTCGAGAGCCTTGCGCAGAACATACTTCGTCTGCGGCATCGGACCTTCGAACGCATCGACTAGCAGCAGCACTCCGTCCACCATATTGAGGACGCGTTCGACCTCGCCGCCGAAGTCGGCGTGGCCCGGCGTATCCACGATATTGATTTTGATATCATGATAAAAAACCGCAGTATTTTTCGCCAGAATCGTGATACCCCGTTCGCGTTCCAGATCATTGGAATCCATTACACACTTGGGCACGTTTTCATTCGCACGAAAAACGCCGCTCTGTTTTAACATCGCGTCGACCAAAGTTGTCTTGCCGTGGTCAACGTGGGCGATAATCGCCACATTTCTTAAGTCAGTTCGTTTCATTGTACCTTCATACCTTCTTCATCATACTATTTACGGACTGGTGCAATTTATGCAGGAACTATGCGGCTGCCCCGTTTTGTCAGCGGCACTCCTTGTTTGCATAATGGACATTCATCAGGTGCATAGGTCTTTATATTCAACGTCAACAGAGCTTTGGCCGGAACCCCGAAATCGACCTTGCCGCCGCTGCGGTCAACCAGCATCGCTACTCCTGCAACAACGCCGCCCCATTCTTTGACAACCTCGATGACTTCCATCACCGAGCCTCCTGTTGTCACGATGTCTTCCACGATGAGAACCCGTTCACCCGGTTTGATCTCGAAACCGCGCTTAAGGGTCATGCGGCCATTATCTCTCTCGGAGAAAATCGCCCGGGTACCAAAATGTTTGGCTGTTTCATGCGCCAAAATGATCCCACCGGTTACCGGGCCTATGACGACATCGATTTTTTCATCCTTGAACAACTCAGCGAACCCTTCACACAGCTTTTCGGTTGCTTTCGGATATTGCAATACCTGAAACTTTTCTACATACATTCCACTGTGAAGGCCAGAGGTCAGAAGGAAATGACCCTCCAGAATGGCACCATGTTTTACCAACAAATCCTTGACTTCCGCTTCTTGCATTTTTCAGCCCTCCACATCATATTAGTATATCATATCGCAATCAAAAAACGCCTCTTCCGCGTGTGAAGCACGCAAAAAAGGCATGAACAGTCGCATTGGACATCGCCCCTTACCAGCCTCACCGGACCAGTTTAAAGGATATTTTTATATATTATTGTAACAATCTACATTCCGCTTGTCAATCCCGCCCACACCTGCGAACTCTATTTTGTAGCAGTTTGAGATTATTTCGCCACAACTCCCAGCCCTCCTCCCTTCTAGCGGAATTTTCTACTCATTCGAGTATGCTACCCTATCACAATCAAAATTATGTTTTGAAAATAAATTTTACTTGCTATAATCAATATATTACAGAAATCTCAATTTCATAATTTTGAACCGAGAGAGGATTAGCGTGGTGAATAATTTCAAGTGGCGACGATTACTATTAATCGCCGTGTTGGTGATTGGCCTTGTCATCAACGGGGCCGGCCTATATATCGGAAACATCATTTACAACGAGATGAGCGTTCGCCATACCCGGGAAAACGCTCACAACAATGCACGATTGCAGCAAATTATGGAGATCGGCAAAAAGGATCAACAGTGGACGGACGTAACTATCAGCTCCCGTTTTGGCTATGCCTTGAAGGGAACCTATCTCCCCAATGCAACCCCCACCGAAAAAACCTTGATTTTTTTGCACGGATTTACAGAGAATCGATTAGTCGGCCTGAATTATCGAAATCTCTATTTGAATGCCGGATTTAACCTGCTGCTTGTTGATTCACGGGATCATGGCGAAAGCGGTGGTGAATCAGTCACCTGGGGCGTTTATGAGAAACAAGATCTAGATCAATGGGTGGACTGGGTCAGGCAGCGATTTCCTGTCGGGATGATCGGAGTTCACGGAGTATCTCTGGGTGCAGCCACTGCCCTGTTGCATTCTGAGCAAAACGAGGTCAATCGGCGTGTTGCCTTTTACATTGCTGACAGTGCTTATTCTGATTTTGGCGCCATGTTGGCTCCTCACGCCGAAGCGCGTCTCCACTTGGCGGGTAATATTCCGTTTCGTTATGTCTGGCCCTACGCCAATGCCGTCGCGTATATCAAGTCACGGTTCACATTCTATGAGGCCTCGCCGATTCGTGCCGTGAGTCATGCGACCACCCCCATTCTATTTATTCACGGTGAATCTGACAAATTGGTTCCAGTCATTATGGCGCAGGATCTCTATAATGCCGCTCAGGGCCCCCGCGAAATTTACACATTTCCGCAGGCGGGTCACGTGAGTTCCTTCTATAACGATCGAGTCCGTTATAGCCGAGTCGTGAATAGTTTCATCCAGTCCGTTGAATCCAATCTGAAGGCAGAGCGACTGGATCGCACGTAATGACTAGTTTAACGCCATATAACGAGGAGGTAGCGTTATGCTGCATATCGTCAATTCCAACACCGACCCTTGTTTCAATCTAGCCCTGGAGGAATATTTTCTCAAGCAGCCGCCGGTACCCGACGATCTCGTCATTCTCTGGCAAAACCGCCCGACAGTGGTCATCGGCCGCAATCAAAACGCAGACGTTGAAATCAACGCACCCTTCATTGCCGGGCGAAACATCCAGGTGGTCCGGCGCCTCTCTGGAGGTGGCGCTGTATATCACGATTTAGGAAATCTGAACTTTACCTTCATCACGAATTTAGCTGGTATCGGTCACAACAATTTCTCCCACTTCACCTTGCCCATTATCGCCGCTCTGGCTGAGCTCGGCGTAAAATCTGAATTCACCGGTCGCAACGACCTGACCATCGACGGACAAAAATTCTCCGGTAACGCCCAGTACATCCACCGTGACCGGCTACTGCACCACGGAACGTTGCTATTTGATACCGATATGAGCGTATTGGCCCAAGCTTTGTCCGGCTCAGACGCCAAACATAGCAAACCCGCCGTTGCGTCGGTGCGCAGCAAGGTAACGACCATTCGTCAGCATCTGCCACCGGCCATAATGCTGGCCGAATTTGAAACCACCCTGCTCAAAGCAATCTTTGCCAGTGCGGATGAATCTTATCGGTGTTATGAACTTTCCACCACCGACCGGCAGGCTATCGAAACCCTCGCTGAAAAGCGCTACCGCGACCCGACGTGGACTTACGGCAAACTCCCGCTCTATAGTCACAACACAAAAAAAACCTTTGTCGGCGGCAGCGTGCAGGTATTGCTCAATGTACAAAACAACACCCTCAATCAGTGCAAAATATGCGGAGATTTTTTCGCTACCGGCGAAATGGAGGAATTGGCAGACAGTCTCCTCGGCGCACCTTACCAACGTGATTCTATCGCCAAGATTATCGAAGACTGGCTCACAGTTCATCCGATCCGCGACATCTCACCCGACGAAGTACTTTCCTGTTTTTTTCCCAATTCATACGCTTCAAAGGTTGGAATTTTTCATGACAAAATCTGAAATGATTGACCTGATGATCCGCCTCAGCCGGGAAAACTGTTCCCAAGTCGCTGATCTACAATTTTACGAAGAAGAAGGGCCATTTCTCTTCGCGGTTGACGAAAAGACCGGGGCGCCGAATTTCTTCTGTTTTTCTTTTGCCGATGCCGACGAATTTCTCTCCTGCCCCGAAGACTTGCCCAATGCACTGCAATCCACGCAATTCCCTTTTGTTCTTGCCGAAGCCCTGGCCTTGGATCATCTTGAAGGGTCAGGAAAACTCTATCAACTTAGTTATTACAAGATCGTGCCGGATAATGCAGCCTGCCGGGAAACCGTAAAAAAGCTGTGGCAATCCGACGTTCAAACCGCATCCCTGATCGCGCTTCTGAATCGTGACGGGGTTCTGTTGCCGGCAAACATTCTTTGCCAGGATCAATCCCAGTTATCTTAGCCATGTGAATCCATCCGGATCGCCTCTTATCTCAGGCATTTCAGCTCGTCACATCCGTGACACATGGTCATCCTTCGGGTTGAAGCCAGTCGGCTGCCCATCCATTTTTAATAATTTACCCGAACGCCCGAGATGCAAATGTTAAATTTTCTTTATGTTTTGACTATTTGTTCATTTGGTATCCGGTATAGTGGTAAAATATTATCGTGGACAACCTAATGAAATCCAGATATTAAAAGAGGAGGGCTTTGAATGACAAAGAGAATTCTAATCCTGACCGGAGATTGTGCGGAAGACTATGAGGTTAAAGTTCCACAACAAGCATTGATGATGCTTGGCTATTCGGTTGACATCGCTGCGCCGTTGAAGAATAAGGGCGACATGCTGCAACTGGTGGTACACGATTTTATTGGTCTCGATACTTATGTAGAAATGACAGGTCATCGTATTCCTGTCGACATTTCGGTTCAAGATGTTAAAACGGAAAACTACGTTGGCTTGGTAATTCCCGGAGGACGGGCGCCGGAATATATCCGAATGCACGAAGACGTTGTCTCCCTTGTAAAAGAGTTTTTTTCCGCCGGAAAACCTGTAGCTGCCATCTGTCACGGGACACAGCTTTTAGCTGCGGCAGGCGTTATGAAAGGGAAACAAACCACTTCGTACCCTGCTTGCGCTGCTGAATGCCGTATCGCCGGTGCGGAATGGATCAATGAACCAGTAGTAGTCAGCGGCAATCTGGTTACTGCTCAAGCGTGGCCGAATCATCCCGAATGGCTGCGGAGTTTTGTTGAACTATTGGGTGCCAAGATTAGCTTGTAATTTCTCACTATAAACCTGGCAGTTCTCGCGGATAGTGTCCGGCACATTACCAGCCCGCCGCTTTTAGAGACGGAGCTATCTCGAAAAAAGAAACCCGAAAGGGTTTCTTTTTCAATACATTATTGGCGCATTACTATAGTACTTATTCGATATTGGAATTCGGTTTACTGGCAATTTACTCCATAAAAGGCAGGACTATTATTGATTGGGTCGAACGTTAAATATAATTGACAACAAAAACCACTCGAGCTTGCAAAACCATATCCAGAAACGCCTTTAGTGTGTAATCAAAATTCGAAGGGACGGCTAACGTGAGCGTTGAGCAATTTATTGGTGAGGAATCGCATTTTTCCGCCAGGCACAGGTTACTGAATCTCATTTTACTTCTAGGCCTATTCTTTCGTTTTGGGGCGCTTGTATTAATTACATCATCCAAATGCCTTCCCGTGCAGTAACCACGCCTATCGTGACAGGAATCTTTCTGTCAGCCCTCTACTATTTATCTCGTGTTAAACGCCACTATAATTTACCGACTTTATTGGGGCTACTTCTAGTTATCATTGCAGTTCCAATATGTTGGCTTCAGACCGGAGGCAGTCTAGGTCGTACTCCAATATACATTACCCTTTTTGTTCCGATGGTAGCGGTACTTTTAGAAGGAACAAAAAGGATTGCCGCAATTATTATGCTGATTATTATTCCTGACAGCTTAATCTACTGGGAATTCCTTCACCCACAAACACTACTCATTCCCTTAAATTCTGTCGAACGCTATATGGACTTAGCTGTAACATTGACGATATCTATCATTATCAGCGCCACCGTCTTTAGCATAATTACCGGCTACTATCAGCAAGAATATCGCCGGGCGAGAGTTTATCTGACACAGAGTTTACAAGTTCAGCAAGATTTGCGTTTCTTGAGTTACAACGACATATTAACCGGTACACACAACCGAGCTTGCTTTGAAGCGGATCTGCTGCAGTTGGAAAATGGAATCAATCAGCAAATCGGCGTATTCTTTTTTGATGTTGACGGACTCAAGTTTGTCAATGACACCTTAGGTCATGAATTCGGTGACAAGTTACTGCGACGCACAGCGGATTTTCTCAAAGCTACCTTTCACGATAATAGCGCCATCTTCAGAATCGGTGGCGATGAGTTTGTTATACTGCTTCAACACACAGATGAACAGGCGCTGGAGCAGCTATATTCAAAGATTCACCTTTGTTTGCAGGAATTGAGTTTGCAAAACAACAATGAAGAACTCCCACTGCATCTTTCCTTCGGTTACGCTTTTGGCCCCAATTGCGACATACGCAATTTATGCAAGGAAGCTGACGGCAAAATGTACCGAGAAAAGATTTCTCATAGCATCGGCTACAACAGCACAGCTATTCAGCTTGTGCAGCAAATGCAGGCAGCCCGTGATAACGACACCGATGCCCATAGCGAAAGGATGGAAGCTCTCCTCTCAAACTTTGCTCAATTAATCGAAATTGTTCCATCGACTATGGCCGACTTAAACCTTTTTGCCAGGTTCCACGATATTGGAAAAATTGGTGTCCCTGACCATATTCTGCTCAAACCCGGGGCATTGACCAAAGATGAACGACTGACGATGCAAAAGCACAGCGAGATCGGCTGCAGACTTGCTCATGCATCTTCAACTCTGCTTCCAATAGCAAGCTGGATTTTAAAGCATCATGAATGGTGGAATGGCAAGGGCTATCCTCTAGGCCTTGCGGGAACTGATATTCCCTTTGAATGTAGAGTTCTGGCAATCATCGATAGCTACGATGCAATGATCAGCGATAGACCCTATCGAAAAGGGATGCCTTCTGACGCCGCGTTGGAAGAACTCAAGCGTTGTGCCGGAAGTCAGTTTGACCCCGATCTCGCTTTCCGATTTGTAGATATGATAGAAAGTCAGAACGCATTCACAAATGCCTTTCCTGATAAATCAGCCAATATTTAGTTACCACTTTCTTACACCGACATCATGAAAAAGTGCAATCGTTTGCCAAAATGTTTGCTTCTGACTACTTTCCAACTTTAACAACCTTTCGGATCACACGCAGATCCGCGCGAATACTTTTCAGTGCCGTTTCATGCTGCTGGCCCTGCTCCACCTGAGCCATCACTTGTTCCAATTCCTCCGGCTTCACATACCTGGACTTCACATTGCCGTCTTCTCGATAGGTAAGATACGGGTATTTTTTGCCGCCAATCGATTTATCATGAATCCGTCCTTTGGGCAGCAACGACAGCTGCTTTTTATATGCCTGTTCTTTTTCCAGCAACCATTCCATTTCTTCGCGTAGCGCATCGTGAATGACTGGCATATCGCACCTCGCCCCTTAACCTACAATATGTAGGTTAAATAATTCGCAGCGCACAATGTAAAAAGATTAAATGTTAGTTTTATCGCTGTCAGTTGAAATCAGCAATCAACCGCCTGCTTTCCGATAGCCCAGCCATTCATCCTTTCTCCCCACCAGCGGGTTCAGCCAGTCAATTTTCGCACGCGCCCAGGCAATGTAGCCGACTTCTCCTTTGCTTTCGCCTCAGAAAGCTTAATTAATTTTGTTTATTAATTGGAGCAGAATTGGTACAGGGCATAAAAAAACCGAGAACCGAAGTTCCCGGAATCCTTATTTTATACTGGTCGGAGCGACAAGACTTGAACTTGCGGCCTCTACCACCCCAAGGTAGCGCTCTAGCCAAACTGAGCTACGCCCCGACTAACAGATATTATTCTACCCATTTTCGGCATCAAAGTCAAGCTAAATCGACAATGCAAGCCCCTTCATAATCGACGCCGAGGCACAAATAGCGAGATTGGACATCATGAGTGCGGAATGCCTGCACCATAGCAGTTCCAACCGCATCAGCATTTTCTACGGTATATGCCATCAAAGAAGGCCCTGCCCCACTCATTGCCACACCTAGCGCCCCCGCCGCTTTTCCTGCTGCAAACACAGCCGCCATACCTGGAATCAGCGCAGCACGATAGGGTTGGTGCAATTTATCATCCAACGCCTCACTCAGATATTCGAGACGCCCACTTGCCATAGCTCCAACGAGCAAAGCCGTACGGCTTACATTGAAAACAGCGTCGCGATGCGGCACGATGTCGGGAATCGCCTGACGCGCCTTATTGGTCGAGAGACGAAATGCCGGAATACATACAACAAGTTTTAATGCTGGCGGCACAGGCAAACTCAGACTCGTGACCCGCTCTCCCTGCATCACGGAAACTGCGAATCCTCCCAGCAATGCCGGTGCCACATTATCAGGATGGCCTTCCAATTTGGTGGCCATGGACAGTAGCTCCTGCCGGGAAAAGAGGTTCCCCACAACTGCGTTCGCGGCAACCAGGCCGCCGACGATGGCTGCCGAACTGCTGCCCAGTCCTCTGGATAGAGGAATATTGTTATGCAACGTCAATCGCAAGTTGGTTGCTGGATGCTTGGCTCGATCCAATACCGTTCGGACCGAACGAAGCACCAGGTTTTTTTCATTGACAGGCAATGTATCGGCGCCATCGCCAGTTACGACAATTTGAACTGCATTACCGAGTCCGTTCAGTTCCAGGGAAACTTCGTTGTATAAGGTGCAGGCAATCCCCAACGTATCGAAACCAGGTCCGCAGTTGGCTGTCGTCGCCGGAATCCGCACCTTGGCGCAAAGATCATTCCGCTTCATTACCCACCACCCGGATGACCGTTGAAACTTTGTGGACCACCGGCAGACCATTCAACGCCTGAACCGCTAACTGTAAATCAGCATCATTCACTTTGTGAGTAATGAGAACAATCTCTGCCCTCGACCCAACACGGCGTTTTTGAATGACAGAGTTCAGGCTGACCATCTGTGCGCCAAAAGCGCCAGTGATGGCGGCCATTACACCGGGTTGGTCTTCAGCCAGCAAACGGATGTAATAGGGAGACTCGGTTTCTGAAATGGGTGAAATCCGTTTCTCCTCAAAACAGGTACACAAAATGCGACTGGATGAATCATAGTAAATATCCCTCGCCGCCTCCATGATATCGGCGCAGACTGCGCTGGCAGTAGGCAAGGAGCCCGCACCCCGACCATAGAACATCGTCTCGCCTACAGCGTCGCCCCGAATAAAGATCGCATTGAACACATCACGCACCGAAGCCAGTGGATGCGTCAAGGGGATAAAGGCCGGATGTACCCGCGCATTAACGCCTTTCTCCGTATCTTGGGCGATAGCAAGCAATTTAACCACATACCCCAGTTCACGCCCGTAGTCGATATCTTCCGGTTCGATCTGGGTGATCCCTTCAACCGAAACATCATGTAACGCGACACGGGTGCCAAAAGCAATGGAAGCCAGAATCGCGATTTTTCTCGCTGCATCCCACCCACCAACGTCGGCAGTTGGATCGGCTTCTGCATATCCTTTTTCTTGCGCTTCAGCCAGAACCGATGAGAAATCGACTCCTTCGGTTGTCATTTTGTCCAGCATATAGTTGGTGGTTCCGTTGACGATACCCATCACTTCAAAGATACGGTTAGCCGCCAAGCAGCGCTTCAGTGGTCGTATGATCGGAATCCCGCCGCCAACACTGGCCTCAAACAGCAAATTTACACCATTCTTCTCAGCTGCCGCGAACAGTTCACGGCCAAATTTCGCCATGACATCCTTGTTGGCGGTTACGACATGTTTTCCATTCGTCAGGGCTTCCAGCATCAAGGTTCTGGCAGGCTCTTCGCCGCCCATGAGTTCGACGACGATACTGATTTCAGGATCACGAATCACGGCTTGGGGATCCGTAGTAATTTCCGCATCTACAGAAAATTGACGCGCCTTATGGAGGTCGCGCACAAGAATTTTTTTAATTTGAATAGAAGTACCGGACCGCTGCTTGATCAAGGATGCATTGTCATGCAAAATACGAACCACGCCGGTTCCGACGGTTCCGAAACCTAGTAATCCAATTTTTATAATTTTATCCATCTTCAACCCTTCTTTCCGTTAAGCCTGTCCAAGGACTTCCAGCCTTTTCACGCCTTCGATCACCCGAATTTTATCCAGCAAAGCTTCAAGGTCAATTGCCAATTCGACCGTTTCGATTGACAAGGTCGCATTGGCTACTCCCTGCAGCGGGATTCCTTGATTGATAGTCAAGACACTGCCATGTTCAGTTGCCAATACGTTCAGTACTTTGGACAATACGCCCGAACGATGCTCCAACAGCAGCGCTACCGTGACGATTTTTTCCTTGCTCGCCTCATAAAATGGAAATACATAGTCTTTATACTTATAATAGGCGCTACGACTTAGATTCAAAGCTTCTACCGCTTCATTGATCGTTTTAACTTCGCCTTTTTTCAATAGCTCTTTGACCTTGATAGTTTTTTTGATGGCTTCCGGCAAAATTTCTTCACGCACAAGATAATAATTGGATTTTGAATCTGCCATTTTCTCACTCCTGTCAACTGTTCTTTGTTTGTGTAATATAAATAGATATATATCCACCGATAAAAGACATTATATCACTGTTCAAAGAATCCTGGCAAGGCTTTGCGATCAATTATTCCTTGTCAGGTAGCCCGTTTCAATGTAATCAGACTGACTTCCGGCGGACAGTTCAAGCGAAACGGCAACCAATGCCCCGCCCCGCTGCTGACGAATCCGAAGCTCTGTTCATCACGATATACTCCGCGCATATAAGGATACAGGAACTGCAATGCAGACCGATCTCCCCAACCGACTTGTCCTCCATGCGTGTGCCCTGCCAGAGTCAACGAAATCCGGCGTTCAAAAGCAGGTGGTAAAAAATCAGGATGATGCGCCATCAGCAACGTGAAGTCCTGCCTAGGGATATCGAGACATGCTTCTTCCACATATTTCTTGGCAGTTTCAGGCCGAACTGCGGTGGAACTTCCTATCGGGTAATCAACACCAGCGATAGCAAAATAGCTACCGCCAAAAGGCAACCGTTGATGCTGGTTATCGAGAATATGAATGCCGGACTGCTGCAATATGGATCGGATGGGCGCCGCACCACGCAGGTGTTCGTGATTACCCATGCAAAACCATGCGCCCAACTGTAAATCGGCTAAAAACGGCTTCATGGTATCCATGACGCCAGGAAGCATCGACACATCATCAACGAAATCACCAGTGATGGCCAACAGATCCGGCGAGGCAGAGCGAAGAAGATTGACCAGTTTATTGACATCACGCGCCGAAACATAAGGTCCAATGTGAACATCCGTCATATGTGCAATCTTCAGACCGTCGAGAGCTGGCGGCAAGTCAGGGTATGCAAAGTCAATTCGCCGCAAAACCGCCCGAAATTCCGCGTCGAGAACTCCGACGGTATTGATTCCAGTCATAGCCACAGGCGGCAGAACTGCAGCCGTGGACAAAAAAGTCCGTCGGGTCATGGCGGGGTTCAACGAGGATTTTTTCAGTATATCAGATTCTGATTCTTCTTCCGGCACACTCCAGCGACGCTGCAACCACGCTGCCATAAATGAAAAAGGCCAGGCCAACAGCAACAACAACTGCAAGACTGTCCAAAACGGCCCAAAATAATAGATAAAGTTCAACACAGCCCAACCTTCGAGAGCTCCAGCCGATCGGAGGCCCAGGTAAGCGGCGGCGCCCAACAGCGTCAACACGCCGTAAGCGAACCATATCCGACGACGTAGGGGTTGGCGAAACAAACGGCCGATCCAAAAGCTATTGACGATGGACAACAGGAATACCAAAGAAATCACAATCATTGTAAAAACGCCGATTCGCATGTCTACCCCCGGTTAACGACTGAAGAAGGAAAAGCCACTTCTTCCGTTTCATGTTTTTTGGTTCGGGTCATTAGCTCCAGCACTGCCGAGTGCGGAGACATTCCAGCGAACAGCACCTGGTACAAGGCCTCGGTGATGGGCATCTCCACGCCTTTGCTTCGCGCCAGTTTGCGAGCGGCAGCCGTGGCGAGCACCCCTTCGATCACCATGCCGGAATCGGCCTGGACTTCAGCGATCGGACGCCCTTTGGCGAGCTCAATGCCAGCTCGGCGATTGCGACTATGCAGGCTGGTACAGGTGGCGATCAGGTCCCCCACTCCAGACAGGCCGGAAAAAGTACCGACATCGGCGCCGCAGGTTGCCCCCAATCGGGCGATTTCCGCCAGGCCCCTGGTCATCAGGGCAGCTTTGGAGTTGTCACCAAAACCCAGCCCCTCAGTGATTCCGGCGGCTAACGCGATGATATTTTTCAGTGCGCCGCCCATTTCCACACCGGCGACGTCATGGTTCGTATAAATTCTAAAGGTAGGAGTCATGAATGCATCCTGGATGAATTGAGCCACCTCGGGGTCGCTGCAGCCCACTACGGATGCGCTGGGCATTTTCCGTCCTACTTCTTCGGCATGATTAGGTCCCGACAACGCCGCTAGGCGACCAGCTGATTCTGGAAGCTCCTGCGCCAGCACTTGCGTCATCCGCAGGCAGGTTTCACTCTCCAGGCCTTTAGCTGCCGATACCACAACACAGTCTCGCGGCAACAACCCGGCAAGTGCGCGGGCAGCCGCCCGAACTCCGTGCGATGGCGTCACCAACACGAGCAGGTCTGTCCCTGACAGGCCCTTTTCAAGACTATCCGTGATCTGCAGGTTTTCCGGCAAAACAACGCCGGGAAGATACTTTGAATTCATTCTCGTGCTGCGCATGCTGGCCGCCAGCTCTGAATTGCGGACATACAGCGACACGTTCGTATGTTTTTCCGATAAAATTGACGCCAACGCTGTTCCCCAGCCACCAGCGCCAAATAGTACAACCTTCACTTCAGTCCTCCTACGATTTATGCCTTTTTCGCCGCCTTGATTTTCAGTTCTTCACCACGCAGCAGTCGTCCAATATTCGGCCGGTGACGGATAATCACAAAAGCCGCTGCTGCGAATCCGAACAACAAGGTTTCACGCCCGGCTTCGAACCACCACATAAGAGGTGGAACCAATGCAGCAGCCAAAATAGAAGCGAGTGAAACATAACGCGTCAGAAATACGACAATGCACCATACGGCAAAAACGATGACCGTCACCTTGGGCGCCAATAGTGCAATCACACCCAAGCCGGTAGCTACGCCGCGCCCGCCCTTGAAGCCCATAAAGATAGACCAGTTATGCCCACTGATCGCGGCAATACCGCCCAGAACTTCGGCCATCGAACCGCCCACCAGTAGACTTCCGAGATAAACACCCGCCATTCCTTTGGCCGTGTCGCAAACAAACACCAACAAAGCCGGCCAACGCCCCAACACACGAAAGGCATTGGTTGCGCCGGTGTTTTTGCTGCCGTGCTCCCGCAAATCAATATTGTAAAACCACTGCCCAATCCACAGACCAAACGGCAGCGATCCGATCAGGTAACTGCCCAGGACGACGCCTGCCAGCAACATAACTTAATCCTCCGTCTGCCGAGGCCTGACGACCATTTTTAGTGGAGTCCCTTCGAACCCGAAAGACTCCCGAAGTCTGTTCTCCAAAAAGCGCAGATACGAAAAATGCATCAATTCCGCATCGTTGACGAAAAATACGATGGTCGGCGGGCGAACGGCTGCCTGCGTCGCATAAAATATCTTCAACTTTCTGCCTCGGTCGGATGGCGGGGGATTGATGCCAACCGCATCGCGAACGACCTGGTTGAGCAGACTGGTCGACACGCGCATCGCATGTTGTTCCGCTACATATTTCACTACTTCCGGGATGCGGTTGATACGCTGTTTGGTTAAGGCGGACAAGAAAACAACCGGTGAATACTGCATGAAACCTAACTCTTTCCGCAAATCTTCTGTGAAACGCAGCGAGGTCTTGCCATCTTTTTTCACCAGATCCCACTTGTTGACCACCAGCACGGATGCCCTGCCGGATTCATGAACATAACCGGCGATTTTCTTGTCCTGCTCGGATACACCTTCTGTAGCATCAATTAACATCAGCACAACATCAGCCCGATCGATGGCTCGCAGGCTCCGAATCACGCTATAACGCTCCAGTGCCGCGTCGATTTTGCCACGGCGCCTCATGCCGGCGGTGTCAACGAAAATAAAGGTGACTCCGTCTTGCTTGAAATAAGTGTCAACGGCATCACGAGTCGTGCCCGGTATGTTGCTGACCACCAAACGTTCTTCGCCGAGCAGCGCATTGACCAGTGATGATTTCCCGACGTTCGGTCGGCCGACCACAGCCACGCGGATCGTATCCGGTTCATCCTCTATGACAGCTTCCACCGGTAGTTTTTCTACGATGGCGTCAAGTAAATCACCGAGATTCAACGCATTGACAGATGAAACCGCAATCGGATCGCCGAGACCCAGCGAGTAAAATTCATAGCTGTTGGGAATCGACTTTGCATTATCTACTTTGTTTACTGCCAGCACGACCGGTTTTTTCGCAGTTCGCAGCATGCTGACGATGTGCTGGTCCAGATCGGTAATGCCCACTTTGCCATCGACGACAAATAGAATGACATCTGCTTCCTCCATTGCCAATTTGGCCTGGTTGCGGACCGCAGGCAGCAGTTCATCCGTATCGTTAAAATCAATACCACCGGTATCGACCAGCGCGAATTCATGCCCCGTCCATTCAGCGTCGGCATAGATTCGGTCACGTGTCACCCCCGGCGTATCGTCCACGATGGAAACTTTCTTTTCGGCAATGCGGTTGAACAGCGTCGATTTGCCGACGTTGGGTCTACCGACTATGGCTACTATTGGTTTTGGCATTTAATGATCAATCCCTTCCCGGCTTTCGATTCCCTTAGAATATGGGTGCCGGACGTTCTTCATTTCCGTGACCAGATCGGCCGCCTCAATCAGCGCCTGGGGCGCCCAGCAGCCTGTTGTTATCACTTCGGTAGTACCTCTGTGGGTACTGAGAAACTCGATGACTGATTTTTCTTCCAGCATACCGCAGGCAAGCACAACATTGATCTCATCTAATATAACAATATCATATTTTTGTGACCGTATAATCTCCTTAGCCTGCTCCCAGCCGGACAGGGCGAGACTGACATCGATTTCAGCCGGATTTTTCAGATCGACAAAATCATGCCGTCCTACCGGAATAATGGTCAATCCCGGCATTTTGTCAGCCAGCCTGACTTCACCGTAAATGTCGCTGTTTTTCATGAACTGAATCATGCAGACCTTCATGCCGTGACCGATGGCCCTGAGCGCCACCCCGAGACTCGCCGTGGTCTTGCCTTTTCCATCGCCGGTGTATACCTGAAGCAGCCCCAACCCTTTCATTGGTCCTTTCCTCCACTTCCCAGCAATTCCTGCAACGCTGCCGCGCCTGAGACAACATGCACCGGTGTCGAAAGTTCCTGTTGCAGCTCATCGAGCGTCATCCCGTCCAGAAACACCTGTTCGTTTTTTCTGAGAGTAGTGGATGGAATGATGACCTGCTGCGGGCTAAGTCCAAGAGATTTCACATACGCTGCGATATCCTGGCCAGTCAACAAACCGCTAACATTTATGGCCGAGCCAAAGAATTCATTGATGACTGCTTCCACCCGGACAGTCGGCGACAAAGGTTTCAGCAATTCTGACAGTATCGGCGCAAACGCCGTCCCGCTGATCACAACGGTAGCATTCGCACTTTCCGTCAAGGCAACGGCGTTTGGTGGCCCCCCCCCCCGCATCTTCCCAGTCCGTTAAGAAACTACGGATGAGTCCGATGCCATTCTCCAGTTGGGGATACCCGTCGTAGATCTCTTCCGGCGGGACTTCCCGTCCGGCACGGAGATAGAATTCATCTGACAAATAAACGAAGGAACAGCCAGTTTCCTCGCGAAATCCCAACTGAAAAGCAGTAACTTCATCAACGATTGCGGCTGCTTCCTCTGATGTGAAAGTGCGCAGAGGTTGACAGGCCTCCCGGAAGCGCGTTAAGCCGACAGGAACGATCGCCATCGATAGGACTTCCGGCCTCAATGTCGCCAGGTCACGAATGGTTCGTGTTAAAACTTCCCCATCATTATAACCTGGGCAAAGAACGACCTGCGTGTGCATTTCGATCCCGACATCAGCAAAATCCCGCAATTGGTGCATAATTTTTGCAGCGCGCGGAATCCCGACCATTTTCTCCCGCAACTCACCGTCAGTCGTATGAACTGAAATATAGAGAGGCGAAAGGTGATATTGTCGTATCCGGTCGAAATCGGCAGACGTCAGGTTCGTCAACGTCACGAAATTCCCATATAAAAAGGAAAGACGATAATCATCATCTTTTACATAAAGAGTTTCCCGTAGTCCTTCTGGCATTTGGTCCACAAAACAAAAAAGGCACTTGTTCGCACAGGTTCTCACCTGATCGAACACGGCGCTCTCAAATTCAAACCCCATTGATTCGTCCAGAGCTTTTTTGATGCGAAGACGGACCGTTTCCCCAGTGGATCTGATCACTTCCAGTTTGATCAGTTCTTCGGTCAGGGCAAAACTCAAATCAATCAAATCTCGCACAGTTTGACCGTTGACACGTACAATACGGTCACCGGCAACCAGCCCTGCACGTGCTGCCTTGCTGTTCGGCTGGACCGCCGAAATCACCGCTCCTGCGGCCATATTTGCATCCCCCTCTTATGTTGAACGACAGGCGTATTTTCTAACGGAAATTCCTCTTGCCTCCGCCCACTGAGCCACCCGACCGGTAATTACCACTGGGTGGGCCGACATATCTCTGATGGAATTTCTGCCAAGCAACAGCATGCACTTCTGCAAAATCGCCAGGTACTCCTGCAGCCAGGTTACTGCCGCTTCAACCCCTTCACGTTCGGTCCGGCGAAGTAGCGGCGCCGCTATTCCAACCGCCGCAGCACCCATGGAAAAAGCTTTCAGCGCATCAACCGGCGTTCGCACTCCCCCGGAAACGATCAAATCCACCCCTGCGGGTAAAACCTCTGCAGCCTCCAGAGCACTGACCGCTGTAGGAATTCCCCATCCCAGCAAATCGGCGCTCAACACCTGAGCCGTGCGGACTGATTCAATCGCGATGAAATTGGTCCCGCCGACCCCTCCGACATCGATGGCTTTAACGCCAACGGTGGATAGTGCTAGAATCTGCTCCCCTGCCATACCACAGCCCGTCTCTTTGACAATAACCGGAACCGGAATCTGCCTGGCCATTTGCTCAATACGTCTCAACCAACCGCTGAAATCCCCATCGCCTTCCGACATAGTGATTTCCTGCGCCGCGTTCAGATGCACCTGCAACGCGTCCGCCCCGATCATGTCGACGACCCGAAGCGCCTCTTCAACCGTCGCGTATGCGCCAATATTGGCCCAAATGATTCCCTGGGGATTGACGCTACGCACCACGCGAAAAGATTCGGCAACCTCAGGAAACTCCAGGCCGGCGAACTGCGATCCGACCGCCATCGCCGATCCCGTCAGCGATGCCACTTGCGCGAGCCGTCGATTTACTTGCGTCAAAGCCTCTGCGCCCCCCGTCATCGCATTGATGATGACGGGATGCTGCAGCTGAAGGCCGGCGCAGGCCGTGCCGAGGGAAACTTCGGCGTTTTTCATCTCCGGCAGGCAGTTATGCACGAGTAAAAAATCTTCGAAGCCGGTGCGCTCAGGCCCGTCAGATAATTCCATCGCTTGCCGTAAATGATCGAGTTTACGCGACTTTCGGGTCAAAGCCTTCTACTCCCTGTTTTTGAATAGATGGCCGAGTTTGTCGCCAATCGTTACGCCCAAACTGGACTGCGAACCCAAAAACGGAGCGAATTCCTTGCGTTCTGCATCTTCCTGCGCTTTGATAATGCTCAGGCTGATTCTCTTTACAGCAGGATCGACGCTCAGAACTTTTACTGCGACTTTTTGGCCGACTTGAACGACTTCCTCCGCTGACGCCACCCGCCGGTCCGACAGTTCGGAAATATGGACCAATCCCTCCACTCCGGGAGCCAATTCAACAAAAGCACCGAACTTAATCGTCCGTGTCACTTTGCCGGGAACAGTCGTCCCTTCGGCGAATTCAGCCACCGCCGTGAGCCAGGGGTCCTGCTGCAACTGTTTCATGCCAAGAGATACCTTGTGCAGCTCCTTGTCAACCTTTAATACCTGTACTTTGACTTCGTCTCCCACCTTGACAAGGTCCGCCGCGTCTTTAACCCGGTGCCAGGCCATTTCAGAAACATGCACCAGACCCTCGATACCACCGACGTCAACGAAAGCGCCGAAAGATGCCAGGCGTCGAACTTCGCCGGATAGTGCCTGTCCAATCTCCAGTTTTTCCAGCGCAACGGTTTCAGCTGCGCGTCGCTGAATGTCAAGCAGTGCTCGCCGCGAAAAAACGGCCCGCTGCTTTTCACGATCCACTTCGATCGGGAGTGCCTCCATCGTCTTTCCGACGTACGGTGATAAATCTTCCACGAAAGAGGAGTCCACCTGGGAAGCCGGCATAAAGCAACGTATTCCGAAGAAGGCAACGGAAAGACCGCCCTTGACCGAGGCAGTGACAGCCACTTCAACCGGCTCTCCGTCTTTCATTGCCTCTTCCATCCGGTCCCACGCCAACAGACGATCAGCCTGCAATTTCGACAACTTTACGGTACCTTCAACGGTCTCCGGTTCCAGTACCAACACATTTAACAATTGGCCGATAGAAACGACCTCATGGGCATCCATCGGAGCGGGCCACGCCAACTCAGATAAGGCAATAGTGCCTTCGGCCTTTTGGCCGATATCAACGAATACGAGATCAGCATTGACCCCGACTACTTTTCCCGCCAAAATAGAGCCCTGCTCCAAACGGTCCCCTGTGTTCAAATTCACCTGTTCCATAGTTTCCATCCTTTGTTTTACCTCCTCAATAATCCAGTCCGGAGTCGAAGCTCCAGCCGTAATGCCTGCTTTTTTGATACCAAGAAACCATTCCGGCTTCAATTCTGCCGCCGTTTCCACAGGATAGGTCTGTACGCCCGTCTTGCGGCAAATTTCAGCCAGATGCCGGGTATTGGCGCTGTTTCGTCCCCCCACGACAACCATGGCCTCAACTTTTTCCGACAGACGCATCGCCGCCTTTTGTCTCTCTTCTGTAGCGCAGCAGATCGTGGGATTAACTTCCGGGTCAATATTACGGCGTCGAATTGCCATCAGGATTTCTTCAAAAATCCCTCGCTCCAGAGTCGTCTGCGATACAATTCCAACTTTCTCCGCAAGAGCAGCCTGCGCAATATCCGCCGCCGTTTCAGCCGCGATTGCCCTAGGTCCGGCCCATTCCAGTATGCTCTTTACTTCCGGATGATTGCGTTCCCCCGCTACCACGACTTGAAGTCCTCTGTCGGCAAAAGCCCTGGCAGCAATCTGCGCTTTTTTCACATGCGGACAGGTCGCATCCACCAGGGAAATCTCCAAGCGAGATGCCTGTTGATAAACGTCAGGTCCGACACCGTGAGAGCGAATCAATACCGTTGAGCCGACAGTCGACTCGAGAGATTCTGCCACCTCGACTCCCTGCGACCTCAATTTTTCAATCATCTGGGGATTATGAATTAACGGGCCTAGGGTAAAAACTGTGGATCCGGCTTTGTCGGCCTCCGCCCTTGCCATCTCCACCGCCCGGCGCACACCATAGCAAAAACCCATATGTTCAGCTAGAAAGACTTCCATTCTGGCCCCCTTGGTAAGTTCTGGAATATAATTACCAGTTTCCTAATTTCAACTTAGATTGGAGAGGGTGTTCCTTTTTTGCCGGCGATATAAATAATAACCCACCCCGATAATAGCCAAAGCAGCCACACTTCCCCACATCGCTTTGTCAGAATACCGGGACAAAAATTCTTGCGCACTTGGCCCCAAAAAATAAATGAACATCGCCGGCAACAAAAATCGTTTGCCACGGGCGACTATGGATATCAACACAAAAATAGTCAGATTAACTCGAAAGGCGCCAGCGCTAATGCTGACGAATTTATAAGGTATGGGCGCCACAGCCGCCAAAAAAATAGCCCACTTTGCATTATCCTGCAAATAGCCTTCAATTTTATCCAGATATTTGGCAGGAATCAGTTTGCGGGCGGCAGGCGCTCCCAGCTTATGCCCTATGCCATACCCAACAAAGCCGCCAAGCACCGAAACAACCGTTGCCACTGCGCCCAGATAAAGTGCATCCTTGGGTGCGGCCAACATCAACGGAATCAAAATAATATCTGGTAAAATGGGAGAAATAAAGGCCTCTGTAAACGTCGCTACGATCAGGCCATATAATCCCCATTCCAACAATAACGCGGTTATGTCACCCACCCGATAGCCTCCAAACATTGATAGTATTTCATATTATATCACAACCATACTCAAAACAGGGCATGCAGAAACCATTTCAAGCAGCAGGTCGCCGACCGCTGACTTGCAATTATTCTCCCCCATGTCCCCTTCATCCAAAAATACGGATAGTCATTAGCGCAATAAATGATTATAATGATAACGAAACATTAAAAGGAAGGAAATTGATAAGTATGTCAGAGACCAGACCCTCATTGTTTACTCGCCTGTTTAGCAAATTAAATCCCCGTCTGTCAGTCGGACTGATCGCCAGCAGTATTTTTCTTTTTCTCGTGGCCTTGACGAATTTATTTTCCGCTTACTTTGCTCTGGTTGAAGCAGATATGCAAGCCGTACCCCTTCGCATCTTTGCATTTTTACTTTACATCATTCCAGCTGTCGGCTTATTGCGGATGAAACGGTGGGCCCGTCTACTCGGAATAGCCCTTTGCTGCATCGGAAGCTTGCTCGGTATCTTGACATTTTTGGCCATCAGTAATGCTGACGGCGCTTTTATCATCTTGACTCATGGCGCCGTGCTCTTTTGCCTGTGGTCGAAAAAAACACGCGCATCCTTTGCTACACAAGCGCCTTGATCTGAAGGTCGATCTGCTCCAGCCACACCTTTTGATCGTCCACAATAAACTTATACTGTTCATCGCGAATATCAATGATCCGGATAATGTTGTTAAATACTAAGAAGGTCTTTTCCGGTTTGACTTCCTTGATATGGTACAGGGAAACTTCACAGAACACTCGGGTCCTTTCATTCGGCACGTAGCCGACAAAAACCAGCCGTTCATTCGTCAGATACATCGCCCCGTTGGCGATCAAATCATTATCATGCATATTGACCAATGCCTTATGCACGATTTTTTCCGTCTCTGTCATTGCGAAGTCATAGTGAAACTGCTTCATTTTTACCACCAACCAGTTTTTATAATTGTCATGCCAACGCCCAGCCTTCAACAGCCAGCCATTTGATCCACAGAAAACGACTTACGGTGATTCGCAGGGGAATCTTCGGCAAATCATGCGGAATGTAGACTTCTATTCCATCGATCACTCAATTGATTGGTAATGTTGCGGATTTTTCGGTAGACCCCATCGTACAGCGGGACTTTCACAGATTGTGATATCTCCCTGAATAACAATGGGCATCTCAAGAAAAACTGCTTGTCCGCGCGACTGGATATGCTCCAACGCTTTTTCAGTCACTGTCAGCATGGAAGTTTGTCCTTTCCAAACATTTTCTATGCTTTCCATTATACCTGAAAAGTCCAGCTAAAAAAATACAAGAAGGCGCATGCGCCTTCTTGTATTTCTTTATTGCTTACTCTGGGCTGATTACGGAGTAACATCCGGCATTTTTTTCAGTCTCGCCATAGAGACAGACATGCTTGATTTCCGTATTCATGCCTTCGATCTTCGGGTTGGAGCAGATGCTCATCCAGCCACGGATACAATCAAACAAAGTGATGACTACCAGTGCTAGCAGAATGATACTGACCACGGCATTAATCATGCCTAACGTGGTACCCAGTCCAAAGAACAATTTAACGTTCATTGAAGCCGCTGCAATAACGGTAACTGTCAGGAACGCCAATGGTGCTCCGGGAACCATCGCATAAGCGATGCGTTTTTCCGGTTTGGCAATCTTCAGAACGACAGTCACACTGAGAGCCAGCGCAATAACAGCCAACAATTGATTGGCAGCGCCGAACAGCGGCCAAATGGTAGCGACGTCGCCGCTATAGAGCAGATAGCCCCAAGAGAAGCTGACGATGAAAGCTGCGAGCAACGAGCCGGGAACCCAGCTGGTTTCCTTAAACTTGGGCCAGAAGTAGGTTCCGACTACGTCCTGCAGAATGTAACGACCGACACGGGTACCGGCATCGATCGTGGTCAGGATGAACAGGGCTTCGAACATAATCGCGAACTGATACCAGTACGCCATCATGTGCTTCATGCCGCCGATACTGGAGAAAATGTGCGCCATGCCAACGGCGAGGGATACCGCGCCGCCCGGACGATGACGAACGTCCATCTGTACCAGTTGAGAAAGTTGTTGGAACTTCAACAGTCGGGAAGAAAGGTGCGACTTTCGCCCATACCGCTGCAGGTGTGTTGATGATGAAATAATCGCCAGGTGCGAGTACAACGGCTGAAATCAGGGCCATGACCGCGACAAATCCTTCGACCAACATGCTGCCGTAGCCAATCATGGTAGCTTCAGATTCTTTTTGCAGGCATTTTCGGTGTCGTCCCAGAACTGATCAGAGAGTGGAAGCCGGAAATCGCGCCGCAGGCGATCGTAATGAACATATACGGCCACACGGGTCCGGGAATGATCGGGCCGCCGCCAGCCAACATAGCGGCTGGCATCATCGGGAATTGAATCGACGGCATGACCACGAGAATGCCGAAAGCCAACAGTCCAATCGTGCCGATCTTCATGTAGGAACTCAGGTAATCACGCGGGGCCAGTAAGAGCCAGACCGGCAGTACTGCTGCGCAGAAGCCGTAAGTCGGCAAGGCGATGGCAAGTTGCTGTTTGGAAAGGGTGAAAATCGGAGCCAAGCCTTCCCAAATTCCGCCAGGCATCAGCCAGGCGCCTGTTGCCACGCAACCGAGAACCATCAGGAAACCTGCGATGGAACCGGATCGGATGGCGCCCGGGGAGATTTTAAACATCCATAGACCGATAACAATCGCCACAGGAATGGTCATTGACAAAGTAAAGGTTCCCCATGGATTTTGGAACATCGCGTTGACAACGACGATGGCCAAACCAGCCATGGCGATAACGATAATGAAGAGGATCGCCAATGAAGTAGTTACACCTGTGACAGGTCCCACTTCCCGGCGGGCGATGATCGCCAGGCCTTGTCCGTTGTGACGGACGGAGGCAAACAGGATGATGAAGTCATGTACGGCGCCAGCAAAGATGGAACCGAGCATAATCCACATGAAACCAGGGCCCCAACCCCATTGTGCTGCCAAAACGGGGCCGACCAGAGGGCCGGCGCCGGCAATCGCGGCAAAATGGTGACCGAACAATACCCACTTGTTCATGGGGATAAACTCACGACCGTCGTTGCAACGGTAAGCAGGAGTTTCATTCAGGTCGCTGAGCATTAGAACTTTGGCGGCAATGAAAGCTGAATAATACCGATAGGCTAGAACAAAGGCACAGGTTGCTGTGATCAATAGATAGACTGAATTCATTATTTCACCCCTGTTTCATAGATTTGGCGACCCCCCGTCGCCCTGGAACTGTGTTCTTATTCTTCCCCCCTCTTCTAAATATTCTTCCTTCACTCGGCTTGTGAAGTATTCTCCACAAGAACAAATGACTTGCATACTTTGTATATTCGTCAGCTCATAGCAAAGTCCTGTTATATTCTGAAATTTTTTTTATGATATTCTATTCAGAATTTTTTCGAGTGATGATCGTACCGCCAGCCCAATTTCCTCCAGCGTTTTCTTGCCCTCGCCATTGACTGCCGGAATCGTGGGAATCGGTTGTCCAAAATGTATTTCTATACGCGGAAAAAAAACTGCCCTTACGCAGAATCCGGTCGGTGCCGATAATTCCGCTCGGAACCATCGGCACTCCTGCCTTCATCGCAATCAGTGCCGCGCCAGGTTCGAATTTTCCCATCTTACCGGTCTTACTCCGCGTCCCTTCAGGAAAAATCACTACCAGGTCACCTTCCTGCAATTTTTCAATCGCGTGACGGATAGCCGCACGGTCAGGAGCGCCTCTTTTGACTGGAAATGCCAACACAGAGCGAATAGTCGAACCAAATACAGGAAACCTTGAAAAAGTTCTTCCTTGGCCATGAAATGAACGCGCCGGTGCACTGACAGGGCGATCAGGGGAATGTCCCAAAAACTCTGATGATTGGCGGCCAGAACCGCTCCGCCGGGAGGAATGTGTCTCCAAACCCGAGATGCGCCAGCGAAAAACGAAGCGAAATAAAAATAAAAGAACCACTCCGACAGTGCCAAAAATGAATTTATACATTGTTACACCGTGCACGATAGATTTCGATAATTCTCTCCACTACAGAGTCAATGGAAAGACCTGTCGTGTCCACGAGAACGGCATCTTCCGCCTGTTGCAGGGGTGCAAGCTCGCGTTCGATGTCTTTTCGGTCCCGGTCTTCCATTTCTGCCTGCAGCACCTGCAAATCAGGTTCGTAACCCTTTTTCCTTAGTTCCATCCACCGACGCTGGGCTCGTTCCACCGGTGATGCCGTGAGAAAAATTTTCGCGCAAGCCTCCGGAATCACAACAGTCCCTATATCACGCCCATCCAGTACAGCTTTGCCCGCCTCAGCCATTTCCTGCTGGACGTTCTCACCAGGGCTTGCCTAACGGCCGGCACTTGCGATATCGCCGCAACGGCTGCTGTCACAGCAGGATTTCGGATCTCTTCCGTTACATCAGTTCCATCCGCCAAGACTCTCACTCCACCCGCTTCTTGCTTTAAACGAATGTTGACTTTGCCAGCCAGTTTGACGATTTCAACTGTATCGGTCTCATCCAGTCCCATGGCGAGAACACGGCTCGTCACGGCCCTGTACATAGCGCCCGGTATCAATGTAGACAAAGTTCAACGCTGCAGCTACTTTTTTTGCCACAGTGCTCTTTGCCGGCTCCTGCCGGTCCATCGATTGCGATCACATTCTGCTTCATCGGCGAATCCTTTCCATCGTTTCAAAAAATCCCGGAAAAGAAATATTCACGCAGAGCGGATCGTCCAGGGTTACGCCTTTGAGCAGGCCATCCCTGCGACCGCAAGTGACATGGCCACCCGATGATCTGCGTAAGTCAGACAATCAGCAGCATGCAAACATCCGCTACCCATCTATCAGCAATCCATCCGGTCGTTCCGTCACTTTTCCCCCCATGCGCACCAGTTCACAAGCCATAGCCCTTAACCTGTCCGTTTCCTTGACACGAAGTTCCTCCGCGCCCTGGATGAGCGTTTGTCCTTCCGCAAATAAAGCGGCAACCGCCAGAATCGGAATTTCATCAATCAGACGGGGAATCATTTCCGAATTGATCTCGATTCCCTTCAGAGCGGCGGAACGCACACGCAGATCTGCAACCGGTTCTTCACCGCTGAGGCGTCGATTGACGAACTTCAATGTTCGCTCCCATTTGCAAGCAACGCGTCCAAGCAGTCCCTGTACGGGTGGGATTGATACCCACATTGGTCAGAAGAACGTCACTTCCGGGCATGATGGTAGCGGCGACCAGCAAAAATGCCGCCGAGCTAAAATCACCGGGTATGTCAATCGATTGCGGCGCCTTGCAGTGCACTTGCCGGCCTGACGGTCACCGATCAGCCCATCGCGCGACGATATCAACGCCAAACTGGGCGAACATCCGCTCCGTGTGATCACGGGAAGCATACGGTTCGGAAATGGTGGTAGGTGAATCTGCGTAAAGAGCGGCAAACATCAGTGCTGATTTGACCTGGGCGCTTGCAACCGGCATTGTGTATTCGATTCCATGCAGGCTGGCGGCAGCTTCGATAGCGATGGGCGCACAGCGATTGTTTTCCACGCCCGATGATCCGGCCTCCCATTTGTGTCAGTGGGGCAATGATCCTGGCCATAGGTCGGGCGGCACAAAGACTGATCGCCTGTTAAGCACCGAAAAGAAGGGTTGACCGGCAAGAATGCCGCACAGCAATCTGATTGTAGTTCCTGAATTTCCAGCATCCAGAACATTGTCCGGTTCTTTCAACCCAAAGAGGCCCTTGCCTTGCACCAGCATTTCTCCATCCGGACCGGTTTCCACTTTTACGCCCAGCGCCTGCATGCAAGATTTGGTCGAGAGGCAGTCTTCCGAGGGAAGAAAATGTTTGACAAGAACCGGTGTATCAGCCAGTCCGGCTAGCATTAGGCTGCGATGTGATAGTGACTTGTCGCCAGGAACCTCAACACTACCGGCTATGGCAAAAGCAGATTCGACTTTCTTGCTTCCTGTCATGCTGACCCCATCCTTTCGCTCTGGATTTTCGCGGATTGCGCTCCACCGAGCGCCAGCAGCTTCAGTTCGGTGATCTCTTTGTCCGACAGTTGCCGACAAGCACCTGTAGCCAAGTCATCCAACGTCAAAAAAGCATACCGTACGCGCCCAAGTCGCCTGACACGCAGCCCGACAGCTTCCAACATTCGCCTAACCTGACGGTTCCGGCCTTCATGGATGGCAATACGCAAACGCCAGAAACCATTTTCCGCAATTACAGGCGGTGAAACCTGCGCCGGAGCGGTCATGCCATCAGCTAACAGGATTCCCTGGGCCAGCGACTTCAACATTTGTGGCGTCGGACATTCTTCCACGTCGGCCGCATATTCCTTGTCAACCTCAAAGCTGGGGTGTGACAGTCTCTGGGTCAACTTACCATCATTCGTCAGTAGCAAAAGGCCTTCGGTATCGTAGTCAAGACGACCTACCGGATAAACACGGTCGGCGATTCCTTCGGCGGCAACAATATCAGCAACCGTTTTTCGTCCCTCCGGGTCATGCAGCGAAGTAATAACTCCGTAGGGTTTATTCAACAAAATATACTTTGCCGCCACACGAGTCACAGGCTGTCCGTCCACTTCGATCCGGTCATTTTCCCAGTCTGCTTTCACGCCCAGCTCATGGACCACTTGCCCATTGACCGATACCCGGCCGGCAACGATCCACTCTTCCGCCTGACGACGAGACGTGAGTCCTGCCGCGCTGATGATTTTCTGCAGTCGTTCTGTACTCATACTTCGTCGAGCCCCGAGGTCTCCGGCAGGATTTCCGCCTCCGGCAAGGTCGGCAGTTCTTCCAGACTGTTGAGTCCAAAGCAGCATAAAAACTCCTCGGTCGTCCCGAAAAGAAGCGGCCGTCCGATGGTGTCCTTGCGTCCGACCTCTTTAACTAGCCGACGTTCCACCAAGGTATTGATGACACCATCTGACTGCACGCCCCGGATATACTCGACTTCCTGCCGAGTTACCGGTTGTTTGAAAGCAATGATAGACAAGGTTTCCATGGCAGCCGGCGATAGGCGTGCATCCTGATGCATAGCCAGTTTTTCGACCACGGATGCCAGCTCCGGCTTGGCGCACATCTGAAACCCGCCGGCTACCTGCAACAGGCACAACCCGCGTTCAGGCCGGTCCATATCCGCCTGTAGCTCCTGCAGCATCTCTGCGACATGATCCAGCGGTATATCCAGCAACTCTGACAGGCGCTCCGGTTTCATCGGATCGCCGGCGGCAAAGAGCATCGCTTCCATTGGTCCTTTCAGGTGCTGATAAAACATATTTTTTCATTCCCTCCATGTCAGGAATATCGGGCCAAAGGTTTCTGCCTGCCGGACCCGGATACGGCGCAGGCGAATCAGTTCCAAAATAGCCAAAAACGTGCTGACCATTTCAGTTTTTGATCCCGCTCGCTTCAGAGCTTGGCGAAACTCCATCTGTCCCTGGAAGGACTCCAGAATGCCCAGAATATCTGTCATCTTGTCTTGAACAGTAACCTCTTCGCGTGCGATTGTACGGAATTCTTCTGCTACAGTTTCCCACAGGGCCGAAAATGCCGCCAGCAAATCCTCAATCGTCAGCCCTTGGGGCAACGCCCTTTCCAAGGTGAACACCTGTGGCATCCGATGAATGTATTGACGGCGAAGCCGCAGCAGTTGTTGCAGGGAATCCCCCGCTTCCCGATACCGTCGGTACTCGATCAATTTTTCGACCAGTGCGGCGCGGGGGTCTTCTTCTTCAGCGGCATCCGTCTCTTCCAGTTTCACCGGTTTCGGCAACAACATCCGAGATTTGATCAGCAGCAGCGTCGAAGCCATAGTGAGAAATTCTGTCGCCACTTCAATATTGAATTCCGTCCAGGCCCGCAAATAAGCGAGATACTGTTCAGCAACCGCCGCAACTGGAATATCATAAATATCAATGCGGTTCTTTTCGATCAGATGGAGCAGAAGGGCCATCGGCCCTTCAAACGCTTCCAACTTGATATTGTAATCTTCGGTGCTCATCCCATATGCAGGACGGAACGAACCTGGTCCATCGTCGCCCGGGCGGTTTCGCGAGCCCTGTCAGCACCGTCTTTCAGGATATCTTTCACGTCATTGGGGCGCCCTGCCCAGTCCTGTCGGCGGTGGTGAATATCAGCAAGAGCCTCCACCATATGCTCGGCCAGTCTTTTTTTGCAATCAACGCAACCAATGCCTGCCGAACGGCATTGGGTCTCAATTCCGCCCAGTTCATCCGCACTGTAGAGTTTATGAAAAGTGAATACGGGGCAGACCTCCGGGCGACCCGGATCAGTCCGTTTGATCCTCAGTGGATCGGTAATCATCATGCGTACTCGTGACCGCAGTTCATCCGGGCTCGCAGCAAACGCGATCTCATTTCCATAGGATTTGCTCATTTTGCGTCCATCGATACCCGGGACTACCGGCGCGGCGCCGATGTATCCCTTCGGCTCCGGAAACACATCCTGCTTATAGATGAAGTTGAAACGGCGGACCATTTCGCGCGCCAACTCCAGGTGCGGCAGCTGGTCTTCACCGACCGGCACGGTGTCCGCTTTGTAAAGGATGATGTCAGCCGTCATCAAGACCGGATAGCCGAGGAATCCATAAGTATTGATATCTTTTCCCTGGTCGCCCAATTGCTGAAGCTTGTCTTTATATGTCGGCACCCTCTCCAACCAGGACAGTGGTGTCATCATTGATAACAGCAAGTGCAGTTCTGCATGCTCTTTAACATGAGACTGAATAAATATCCGGTTTTTCTCTGGATCCAGACCCGCACTCAACCAATCCAAAGCCATATTATGAGTGTACTCCGGCAACCGGGACGGGTCCTCGAAAGACGACGTGAGTGCGTGCCAATCCACGATACAGAAGAAGCATTCATACTCATGCTGCAATTTGACCCAGTTAGACAGTGCGCCAAGATAATTTCCAAGATGAAAATTACCCGATGGCTGCATCCCGCTGAAAATACGACCTTTAACCATTTTACCCGCTCCTCTTACAGTACGATTCCCAATATAAGGCTGGTGGTTCCCCTGATCAACAATTCAACGATACGGAAAAACGGCGTCACGATCACGCTGAGGAGACCTGGAATCAACACCAGCGCAATCAGAATATAATTCCCATAGGGTTCGATTTTTTGATACTGATACGCCAAATGACCCGGCAACAGGCTCATTAGAACCTTTGAACCGTCCAGCGGCGGAATAGGTATCAAGTTGAATACCGCAAACATCAGGTTGTAGCGATACAGTTGCCAGAGAGTTTTTTGCCAGACTTCGCCGACCAAATTCAACTGGCTGAGCAACATCAAAAAAAACCACGCCAAGAAACCCAACGCGATATTGGAGCCGGCGCCAGCCAGAGAAACGATGAAGGTTCCTTTGCGACCGTCCCGAAAATTTCTGGGATTGATTTGTACCGGCTTGGCCCAGCCAAACCCAGCAACAAATAGCAACAACAGACCGATAGGATCAATATGGGGGATAGGGTTCAATGTCAGGCGTCCCATGAATCGTGGTGTGGGGTCGCCCATCGCCACAGCAGCCCGGGCATGTGAATATTCGTGAATAGTCATTGCCGCTATTAACGCGGGTATCCGATATACCATGTCTATGTCAAAACCGAACACTGGGTTCCTCCTTTGCTGTGCCGCCATAACGGCAATACTCATCGTTAATTATACCCGGAAACTATGCCGAACGCAAAAGAAAAGACCTGTCGCGGCAGGTCTTAGCCATGCTGCGTTACTCGGGCAGCACATCATTACGCAGAAGATCTTCGAAGGTTTCCCTTTTGACAACCAGTTTTGCCCTGCCTTCATTAACGAATACTACAGCCGGTTTGAGGTTGCGATTGTAGTTGCTGGACATGCTGTAGTTATAAGCGCCGGTGGAATTGACGGCGAGAATATCGCCGGAGCACGCGGCAGGTAGCTCAATGTCCCAGATCAACATATCACCGGACTCACAGCACTTTCCCGCTATGGATACTTTTTCCACGGCAGTTTCATTCATGCGATTCGCCAGCGCCGCCTCATATTTTGCCTGATACAGCGCCGGACGCGGGTTATCAGTCATACCGCCATCAACAGCCACATATTTTCGTACGCCGGAAATGTCCTTGATCGCACCGATCGTATAAAGAGTCACCCCAGCCTCGCCAACGATCGACCGACCCGGTTCCACGATGATCTTCGGCTGTGCGAGTCCGAAATCCAAACAACATTCCTTCACAGTGTCAGCAACACAGGCCGCATATAATTCCACCTGTTGCGGAGAATCACCTGCCGAGTAATAGATGCCCAGGCCGCCTCCCAGATCGAGTTCCCGAACAGGCTTGCCGGTCGTGACCGACATGTCGCGAACAAATGCCATCATTGTCCGAGCGGCCTCAGCATAAGATTCCAGGTCAAATATCTGCGATCCTATGTGACAGTGAACTCCCCACAATTCCAACGAAGGATACGCCTCAGCTGCCAATACGGCTTCCATTGCCTGTCCGTTTGCAATACAAAAACCGAACTTCGAATCAATCGTGCCTGTTTTGATGTAGTGGTGGGTATGCGCATCAATGCCGGGAGACAGTCGGAGCAGAATATCGGCTTTTTTTCCCAGTTCGGCGGCAATAGAGTTCAAAAGTTCAAGCTCATAAAAACTGTCAGCAACGATCCTGTGTACTCCAGATTCTATCGCCATTTGCAGTTCTTGCGACGACTTGTTGTTCCCGTGGAAATAGATTCGGGTCGCGGGAAAATTGACACTGAGAGCCGTATAAAGTTCGCCGGCCGATACGACATCCAACCCCATGCCTTCTTCCTGCATCAGGCGGCAAATGGCACGCGTGGAAAAGACCTTGCTGGCATAAATCACTTCCGAATCAGGATAAGCGGATCGGAATGAACCAACATACCTGCGGCAATTTTGGCGAATCAGGGACTCATCCATTACATACAGGGGTGAGCCGTATTCCTTCACTAATTCTGTAGTATCACAACCACCTATCTCCAGGTGTCCTGCTTTATTCACCCGCATTGTTCCGTGCAATTTCATATTTTTCCCCTTTCAATGGACACAACGCCACAAATAAAAAAAGCTGTGAACGCTAACTATAAGCTAGCGTTCCGCTTCTATTAACGCATTCATAACTGATATTTATTTTAGTACACATTCAAGGAGGGTGTCAATTAAATCGATGGATGCCAGATTACGAAAACACAACCCCATTTTCCAAAATTGGCGTAACATCATTGGCAGGCATCGGGCGGCAGAAATAATATCCCATCCCCTCGTCACAGCCTTCAGCACGAAGAAAATGGAACTGGGAAGCGGTTTCGACTCCTTCAGCCACCACTACAGCGTTCATGCTATGCCCTATTCCCAAAATCGCCCGCACCAAGGCCATCTCGTCCAAACCTTCCGCCATCTCGCGCACAAAGGAACTGTCAATCCGCAGCTTATCCACCGGTAATTTCTTTAGAAAGATTAGGCTTGAATAGCCGGTTCCAAAATCATCAATCGATAACCTCAATCCCATTGCCTTCATTTTCGTCAAGTTGTCATAGGCTTTTTGCGGGTCTTGCATAATAGCGTTTTCTGTAAATTCCAATTCGAGGCAAGAAGGTAAAATCTTGGTTCTTTCCAAAACAGTCCGTACAACCTCGGCAAATCCGATGCCCTGAAAACAGTCATCAAACAATTTCACAGCGACTGAGATTTTACCGCCATGTGGCTGCCACATCTTGATTTGTTCACAGGCCTTGATTACAGCCCATTCACTGAGTCGCGCGATCAGTCCGCTTTCCTCGGCAACAGAAATGAATTCCCCCGGCAGGATAACACCCCGCAGAGGATGAATCCATCGAACCAGAGCTTTCATCCCACAGATTCTGCCTGTACGCATTCTGACAACGGGTTGATAAAATAATACAAACTCATTCTGCTCTAGTCCGCGCTGAATTTCCATCCCAAGCTGAAATCGTTCCTTGACCCGCCGGTTCATTTCCGGCGTGAAAAACTGATAGCTGCCGCGGCTAGCTCTCTTAGCGTGATACATTGCCATGTCGGCATGCTTGATCAGCAACTGCCGGTCTTGTCCATCTTCTGGAAAAATACTGATCCCGATACTGATGCTGACGGCAAAATCCGCACCATCTATTGTTATATGGGAGGATGTCAACTTTTCAGCAACGAGGGCCGCTCCGTCCACTCCACAGTCCCATAGCACAATGACAAACTCGTCGCCCCCCAGGCGAGCTACCGTATCGCCGCCTCTAACAAGGGCATTTAGTTTTTTGCTGATCTCAATCAGCATTTTATCGCCGATGTCGTGTCCCAACGAGTCATTGACGAATTTAAAATTATCCAAATCCAGAAACAACAATGCCAATCCCTTCTTTTCGCGTCGGGCCACATTAATTGCTTTATCCAGCCGGTTATTGAGCATATTCCGGTTGGGAAGTTTGGTAAGGGGATCATAATGGGTAAGAAACGCAGTCTTTTCCTCCGTATTCTTCAGGTCGGTGATATCGAGAATTGACCCGTCCAGGCGTAGCACCTTGCCTTTCCTGTCGCGCTGCGCCGCGCAATTGTTCAGCACCCCAACGCTCCGTGCCATCCTTGTGGATGATCCGGTGTTCAATCGGGAGTCTTTTTTTGTCACCCCATACATCGCGAAGGAACTCCAGGATCATTGGGCAATCTTCCTTATGAATCATGCGAAGCCAGAGCTCATCATTACGATAATACTCCTCCGCGCTATATCCAGTAATTTGCAGACATTGGGGACTGTGATATATTGACCTAATCAATCCTTTGTAGTATTCAACGCTGTAAATATAGGCATTGAGGTGCTCAAGTATGCTTTGACAATGCTCATGGTTTGAACGCGCTTTCACAGGCGCTTTCTTGGCATTATTACCATTCCGCGGCAAGCGCTTCGTTATATTAGCAACCACAGCCTTCACCCTTTTCCGTTTTTGCGTAACCTCTGACGTTCTGATGCAGCATGAGTGGAACAAGACACGAAGTCTGTCGGTAATTGCTCGTATAATAATTTTGAATTTGTTTCAAAAATTCTTGCATACGTCCATTCTTGCAAGAGTTTCCATTCGCCTCCGTCAGAGCGACTATAAGATCTTTCGCCAACTCTCTAATGGCCAATACTTCCCGCGCTTTCCTGACGTATCGCTTCTGCAAGTTGGTTATAATCCTGAACCACGCACATTTAGTTTCACTTCCTTCGTATCTGGTCTATTGGAGCTGGCTCGTAACACATAGCTTTATTATCATTTTCCCATATCTCATCGCACTTTTCTTCGATAATCATGATAGTATTTGGCAAAAAAGCAAGACCTGTTTTATCGTAATACGATAAAACAGGTCTTGCTTTTTCTATCAACCTACAAGATGGGCCATTCGAACATTTTTTTCCATAAAAGACAACAATCTCGTCGCAATCATAAGCTTGAGACGGGTTTCCATACAATTTAAATCAACGTTTAGACATTTTTCAATTTTTTTCTTGCGGAAAGCTACGGTTTGGGGATGAATATGCAGTTTTTTTGCAACTACCTGTGCTGAATCTCCTGTCAATAACGCGCCCAGCGTAAGGAGGAGCTCACCGGGATCTTCCGTGAAATTTTCAATCATCAGGGGCCCCAATGCATCCTTAACGAAGCGCCGCGATTGTTCCGATTCCAGATCGTTTAGGATGAACTGATAACAACCCAGATCATGCCAGCAATGAATTGATTGGTCCGGATGAAGGATTGGCCCGTAAGTTATTGCTGCCTGCGCCTGCGCATACATTTCCGCGATGCTCTGATCCTGGGAAAAGCGGGAAATCCCCATTCGCAAAGGCAGGCCATTCCAATATCGTGATGCTATTTTCACTATGTCTGCAGCAATAGTCCGTGATCGTTCCGAAGGGCTACACTCAATTTGACCGGGAACTGGACGCAAAATAGCAATCCCATCAGCAGCATGCCAAGTCACGCCCGTTCCTACATATTGCAGTGTCTCGATCAGGCTGTCGATCGCATGCTGACATTCAATACGGACCTGTTCCGAAACGCCAGGTGCAACAAGTTGCGGAGGAATTTCAACCAAAGACAGGATAAAGGGAGGTTGGATTTCAATACCCATAAGCTTCGCAGCGGACAACCATTCTCCAACACCTATCCCCCGTTTGATGGAGTCGTTTAAAGAAATCTCTTTGCCGCTGTTGCGCCATCCGGCGCAGGGACTCCTGCTCTGATCGCTTATTTTCAGTTACGTCGACTCCAACACAGATAAGGATATGTTCTCCTGTTTTGGGATCGTTCAAGGAATGACTTGTCCAGTCAATCCAAACCCGGCCGCCTGAGCCGGTAATGTTTTCCAGAGTATGCCGGTGCTTTTGTCCGGGCCGGGATTTGAATCTATTGAAAACATCCTGTATAGAACTTCCCGGTGTATCATATATTGGGACTATTGTGTCAAACACCGATTTCCCAAGCAGCTCTTCCCCACTGAAACCCAAAAAAGCGAGCCCATATTCATTGATGAAATTGATTTCAGAGCGCTCGTTGATGATCATGATCAAAACATCCGTTCCCTGGACGAGATTACGGTATCGCTTTTCACTCTCCGCAACCTGCTTTTCGGCAATTTTGGTCTTGGTGATATCGACATATACAAGCGCCATATGTTCAGGTGCTGGACTGTAGGCAATGACTGAAAGCCAGCGTTTGAGAGATGTATCATAATAATCGAAACAAGCTGGCTGGCTTTTGATCACCACGTCTGTGCAAAGCCGCTCCCAGTCCAATAGCGGCGCCGTCCCTGCTTCATTGAGTTCACTGCATTTTTTACCGATAATTTCACAAACCGGCCTTCCCAGCATAGTTCCGTACGCGTCATTTGCCTGGATTAGTATGGGCTCGTAAGTATTACCGTGTTTATCGCGGATGAATTTATGATAACTAAAGGCTGTACTCATATTGGCAAAAAGAGCCCGATATTTGAATTCACTAGCAGACAATGACACCTCCATCTGCTTGTGATCAGTAATATCAATCAATACCACATGGCAGGCTTTCCCCTCCTTAGAGGCCTTGCCTTCCATACGAACCCAAAGTGTGCTGCCACCAGAAGATAACAACAGAACTTCACAATGTTCCTGAGTCTGATTCTTGAAAACCCGCATCAAAAATTCGTTGAAAACCACGCGGTCGTTTTTCGAAAGGAAGCAATCTAACCGCCATCCATGCTGGCGTAAACTTTCCGACTCAAGAATATCGATGCCTTTCAGGTTTATGTATTGTATAACTCCAGCGCGGTTGAGAATCAGATAACAGCCAAAAACTTCGGAATATTTTTCCAAGCCTTCAACTAACTCCACTCGGGACAAGTGCATTTTTTCTTGAGATAAAAAAACACCTGAATCGGGAACACTTGCGTCTCCGTTCATCAGGACGCCCTCCTCACTATTCCATCAGATCGCGAAAAGGCTTTCATTCAAATGCTGGGGCAACTCACGCATCACGGTTGGGGATCAATTTTGACCAATACCTGACCTGACTTGACCTTATCCCCTACTCTAACAAGAATATTTTCAATTTTCCCTGTTGCAACTGCCAGAATTAAAGTGCTCAATTCAGGCGAGCCAATCAGCATAAGTTCTTGATTCTTCCGCACAACATCTCCGACTCGGATCGCAATTTCCCGTATTTCCCCATCCCGCGACGCCGTGACATCAATCATCCATAGCCCCTCCCCTATCAAAAAACTGCCAACCAAAGACCCCTTCCATCCCGATGTGAACTATTTTCCTCAATGGACGATATATCCCCTTCGTGCGCTGTGATAAAATTCTCTTCAAAAAGCAAGGCGTTTTTATCCTTTATGAATAACGAGATGCTGTCGGGGTCTTTTCTTGCTCCGACATCGACATCATTTTAATCGCGATTGCTATGTTTAGAATAACTTCTGCCGAATCCAGATCGACACCTAGAATTTTTTCCAACCCTTTTTTACGGAAAACTAAGGTTTGCCGGTGTATATGAAGCCGCTCCGAAATCAGTTGGGCAGACGTTCCTGAAACGATCTCACGCAACGTCTCCAACAGCTCGTCTCTGGCGCCAGTCCGGTTCATCTGCATTAGCGGTCCCAGTTGGTCCTGCACAAACTGATGCGCCATTCCGGTCTGCAGATCTTTGACAATAAACTGATAGAACCCCAAGTCGTCCCAATGATGCAGCAGACGTTCGGCATGGATTACCGGCCCGTAGGAGAGAGCTGCATAGGCCTGATCGTACAACTCGGCAATGGACTGCATCGGGTGCGTTGAGTGGGCGCAGCCGATATGAATATCTTTGTTTGAAAATCCGTACTGTGACGCCTTATTCAATATTTCATCCGCAGTAGCACGAACCACTTTCAACACGTCTTTGGCCGAGGACTCCGGCAATGATTTTACGACAGCGACGCCTTCGCTGGTCAGCCATGCAGCCCCCGTATCCCATGGATGCAGCAATTCTATGAAGTTTTCCATTTTCCCCTGATGCTCAGACTTATTCAGTTTTCCGAGATCCATCAGCACGAACGAAAAAGGCGGAACCAATAGTATCCCCAACTGCTTGGCTGCCCCTACGAGCTCCGACTGAGAAATCCTTCGATTAATTCCGTCATTAAATAAACTCTTGCGTCTGTTTCGATCATTCTGTTTTCCCAGCTCCCGCTGGGATCTTTTCGCGTCGATAGCGTCGATCCCTACCGCGACATAGCTAGCCTCTTCGCCGATAAAATTTTGGCACTCCTGCACAGTCCAGTCCACCAGCACACGTTGACCCGAAACTGTGACACTTTCAATCAGACCCCGATGATGCCGTTGGATTTTGGCTTTGAATTTCTTGAAAAGCTGCTTTGGGTCCCTATCTTTTAGGTTCTCTGGACAAACAATAGTCCCAAAAACGCATTTTCCGATTAGCTCTTCACTACGATAACCAAAGAAAACCAGACCGAACTCATTCATAAATGAAATTTCGCCGTCGTTGGTTAAAATCATAATAATGGCGTTTGCTTCTCGCACCAGTGAACGGTAACGTTTTTCGCTTTCGATCAGGAGCTGTTCTTTTTCTTTTGTCTCTGTAGTATCCAGATAAATGAAGGCAATATGCTGAGGGGAGGGAACAAAGGCAATGATCAGAAACCAGCGTTTCAAAGCATCGACATAATATTCAAAAGTTACCGGATGGCCTGTCTCTAGCCCTCGATGATAGAGTGTTTTCCAGTCAAAATCCGAACTCAGGCTGAAAAGGCCGACTTCACTTTTTTTCCTGCCGATAAATTCGGGCAAGGTCTTGCCAAGCATTGCACAATACAAGGAGTTTGCTTCCAAGATAATCGAATCGCAAACCTTCCCATCGGAATCCTTCAATATTTGCTGATAGCTGAAGGCAACACTGAGGTTTTCAAATAGGGCCCTATACTTGGCCTCATTGAACGACATTGACTCCTTCACGATCCTGGCTTCTGTGACATCTCTCAAAATAACACGGCATTCTTCCTTGTTCGCCGCTGCCATTCCTTCCATGTGGACGAACAGCAGCCTCTCCCGTCTGTTGTTGATGCCCAGCTCACATGATTCCCTAGCCTCACTTTGAAAAATCCTCTGCAAAAAGTCAATAAAGGTCCCATGATCCGCGTCAGCCACAAATCCACCAAAAAACTGCCCTCCCATATCCGCCTGCTCTTCTCCAAGCAAGGCAGCTCCCGACGGATTAATTTGGCAAATCTGTCCCTCTGAATTCAGAACGATGTAACCGACCGGAGCATATTCAAACAAATCATTAAAAAGTTGTTGCTCAGCTTCCAACTCGTCCTGAGCACGCAAAAAAAGTCTCGCATCTCCAGCTTTTTGATCGTTTGCGGCAACCCTCTCCCCTCCGGCGCTATCCCGCGATTTAACTGATACTAGTTTTTTCTACACCGATTCATATTTTCCCTGCAATAAACAATTAATTCTGTAAAAACAAAAAAGCCCGAAGACTTTCGAGCTTTTGGGTGTAACATTCCGTCATTCTTCGAGGCAATCTGTCAATGTTTGGGCAACAGTTCATCCAAAACATGGTCTGGGTCATCGGCCTGCATGGCAACAATATTGCGCAAGTGCGTGAATGACTGCGCATCTGCTTCAGAAATCTTCGGCCCGAAGATGAAATTCCAGCGGAGGATTGGTCGCCGCCAACCACAGCTTCATTTCCACCCTCTCACCGACCGCCATGACCCTGTCTGTATTTAAAAACAGTCCTTTTAAGCTTAAATCAGTTACCTGTCCGGTGACGACCACGCCTAATAGTATCTTTCAGCGAAAACGCGAAAAAGCACCCGGGTAAAGTTCCTGCGCTCATCCGACATGGGCAACCCTTCTATATCAAACGCTCAAGATCAACATTGATAAAAAGCCACACTATTTTTGCCGCCGAATTTAACCTGGTACATGGCCCGATCCGCTAAATCAATCAATGCCTGCGGATCTACCGAATCATACGGATACATACTGCAACCGATGCTGGCGGAGACGGAGACCTGAATCCCCGCTAGGTCATACGGAACGAACAAAGATTTACGAATTTTCTCCGCCACCTTGATGACATTTTCCTTCATCTCGATATTAGTCAAAATCAATGCGAACTCATCACCGCCAAAACGGCTGATGATGTCAGTGCCCCTGACACATTCCCGCAAACGCGCCGCGGTCTGTTGCAGCAGTAAATCGCCCGAAGAATGGCCAAAAGAGTCATTAACGGATTTGAATCCATCAAGATCTAAAAACAGGACTGCCACTTGGCGTTGGTTTCGTTCCGTCTGTTTGATCTCATAACGCAATTGATGCATAAAAAAATTACGATTATATACCCCGGTCAGGTGATCATAATAAGCCTGTTTTCGCATACTTTCGCCGGTTGCTTTCGCCTGCTCATAATCAGCGCCCAAATCTTTAATCAGATGCTTGAGATGAAACACCCGTTGAAAATGATCGCTGATATCAGTAATTTGTAATAAGACAAAAAAATCGCCGTTGCTTTCCAACCGTCGGACCTGCAGATTTTGGCGGCTTTGATGCAACTGAGGAACATTGACAGAAGTTACAAAAACCGAATGCATCATACCCGAACAAAAACGAATCTGCCCCCGCGTCAGACAATCAAGCAAAATTTGTTTATATCTCGGAACGCCAAAACGTGTAAATACCTGATCAATCGGTTGATTCAGAATTTCTTGTTGCGTTTTTTTCGCCAAGTTCTCCAGATAGTGATTACACTTAATAATTTTCAAGGAAGAGTCCAACAACAACAGTCCAACTTCAATCCGGTCGAGAACAAGTTCATCCAGCATAATCAGAAGCACCTTCTGCCATTGCATTAATTTTTTCGAGCAGCAGAGTAATGGATTCCATCCCAAATGCGATGAGGATCATTCCCTGAACTGACTCCTCTTTGAGAAACAGCTCGGTTCTCAGAAGTAAGACACTTGTCTGTTGCGATAAAAATTGCCGTTGTTCATTATCCAGCGCAAAAAGCATCTCGATTTCCGGCACAGAATATTCAAGGCAAGTATCCAGTAAGTCTCCAAATCCACCCATAATGGAATTAAGAATGACATTGGCCACTTCTTTCAATACGTCAAAATCAGTGTCGAGCAAGTCGCGGGAATCCTCTCCGCTATGAACCAAATTCGCCTCACCCAGACACGCATTGACCAACGTCTTCGCCTGTGAGGCAGGGAACATCAAAAAAGTTTTTCCATGAAGTCCCTGTGAAAATAGAATCGAAGAAGAAACAATATGTCCCTGAGTCCAAATGTCGTCAGCAACAGGGGATTGATCTTCAATAGAAGCGCCGGTTAGAAGAATCACCTGTGGTACATTCAAACGGATTTCCTGACCCGTCATGTCGGAAAGCAAACTGGCCGCTTGTCCAATATAAATATTTATGATTTCACAGAGAATATCTTTTTGAACCTCATTCAACATGCATGCACTCCGCTACCAGTTCCTGCAATTTTTTCACGCCGTCGCCGATCAGAGGTTTCGCCACAACACCAGCGACGTCCATGGCTTCGAGCTTTTCGCGAACTGGTTTTTGAACATTTGCAGTCATAACGATGATTGGTATCCGTGTATCCGTGAGGCGAATCTCCCGAATCATTTCATCGCCCGTCATTTTTGGCATCAGCAAGTCTGTAATAATCAAATCCGGACAGACAGAATGGAAGCTGGCTAAACCGGCTTCTCCGTCAACAGCTTCAAAAAGTTCAGCGCTCGGCAGCAACGTACCAATAACCTTAAGTGCAACCACGCGGGCAAAGGCCGAATCTTCAACAATTAATACTTTCAAAACAACCATCCTCGGATTTGGCATCCACATTTATACGCACCCCGCTTTTCACCATCACACTACAGTTTTGCGGAGCAATAATCCAAACACATGGTTTTGAGGATTCTCTACTTTTCAGCGCTCTACCGACTTTCCTAATATACTCCAGATAAGTATATAAGTAACGGAGTGAGATTTGCAAGTATTCTGCTGTTTTTTTTGTTTCCGCCATTTAACAGCAACTCCTGTGCTATGATTTCGTGAATAGGGGAATACCTATTCGACAAATCCATCAATTATTGATATGATAAGTTTTGATGATTTTTTTCAAATTCGCCAGGAAATAACAGGAGTACTAAAGAATGCACATTGCCACCCCTTACTATCTTATAGATGAAAAAAAACTACAACGCAATATGGAAATTATACAAAGAGTTCGCCAGCTTTCAGGCGCGCGGTCACTGCTTGCGTTGAAATGTTTTTCTACGTGGGGCGTCTTTGATCTCATGCGGAAATACATGGATGGAACGACTTCCAGCTCCCTCTACGAAGCGCGGCTGGGATTCGAAAAATTCGGCAAGGAAACTCACGCCTATTGTGTCGGCTATTCCCCCTCAGATATTGAATCCATTGCCCAATTTGCTGACAAAATCATCTTCAATTCCGCGTCCCAGCTTGATGAATATTACGACCAGACAAAATCAATCGCCTTGGGCCTACGGGTCAATCCAGGCATCAGTTATTCACATTTTGACCTGGCAGATCCGGCGCGCAAACATTCAAGGCTGGGCGTATCGGATCCGGAAGAACTCACCCGCCAGCTTCCTCGCATCAGCGGACTCATGTTTCATTTCAATTGCGAAAATGACGAGTTTTCAGCTTTCGCGCAACAGCTTGACGATATTGGCGACCGCTATGGCGATGCGCTGCGCCAGCTTGAATGGGTCAGCCTGGGCGGCGGTCTGTACTTTACCAAGCCAAACTATCCCGTCGAAAAATTCAGTCGAAAATTAGCTGAATTCGCGGCGGAGTTCGATGTGCAAGTTTATCTCGAACCAGGCGAAAGCGCCATCACTGGTTGCGCAGAGCTCATAACGAGTGTGGTAGATGTTGTGCACAATGAAATGGACGTTGCGATTGTTGACGCATCGGTGGAGCCACACATGCTTGATCTGCTGATTTATCGTCTGTCGGCAAAAATAGAGTCCGTTCCCGACGCCCAACACAAATATATGGTTGCCGGACGTTCCTGTCTGGCCGGCGATGTTTTTGGCACTTTCAATTTCAAGGAACAGCTCAAAATCGGCGACGAAATACGATTCGCCGATGCGGCCGGCTACACGATGGTAAAGAAAAACTGGTTCAATGGCCTGCAGATGCCAGCTATCGTTGTTCGCAGATTGGATGACCGTCTCGAAATTCTACGCGAATTCACGTACGATGACTTCAAGAACAATTTGTCCTGATCAGTTCATAAAATGCGAGGAGGAATATAATGCGTAAAAATGTATTGATTGTCGGTGCGGGTGGGGTGGCGCATGTGGTAGCCCACAAATGTGCAATGTACAACGATATTTTAGGGGATATCTGTATCGCTTCGCGCACACGAAAAAAGTGTGAAGCCATCATTGAAAGTGTTCTGCGCAAGAAGCATATGAAAGATCCCGCGCGCAAACTCTATTCGCGGCAAGTAAATGCATTGGATGTCCCTGCTTTGATTGACCTGATCCGGGACACCAAGTCGAGAATCGTAATTAATGTGGGCCAGGCCTTCATTAATATGGCCGTTATGGAAGCCTGCCTTGAAACTGGCGCCGTGTATATGGATACCGCCATTCACGAGGAGCCGGACAAGGTCTGCGAAAATCCGCCCTGGTACGCCAACTATGAGTGGAAACGCAAAGACCGGTTCAAGGCAAATGCACAAACCGCCATTTTGGGAATCGGATTTGACCCCGGTGTCGTAAATGCCTGGTGCGCTCTCGCTAAAAAAGACTATTTCGATACCATCGACACTATTGACATATTGGATGTCAACGCAGGCAGCCATGGTAAGTATTTCGCCACCAACTTCGATACGGAGATCAATTTCCGCGAGTTCAAAAAAGTCTGGACCTGGATTGACCGTAAATGGGTGCTGCAAAAAGTCCATTCGATCCGAATGGATTATGATTTTCCGATTGTCGGCAGCCAGCCTGTGTACCTGACCGGACATGATGAACTGCATTCCCTCTCAAAAAACATGGACGCCAACTCCGTCCGTTTCTGGATGGGTTTCGGAGATCATTACCTAAATGTATTCAAAGTGCTGTCAAACATCGGCCTGACTTCGGAAGTCCCGGTCAAACTTGACACCGGTGTGGAGGTCGTTCCCCTTAAAGTCTTGAAAGCTCTTTTGCCTGATCCGTCCTCCCTGGCTAAAGGTTACACCGGAAAAACCTGCATCGGCAATTACATTCAGGGAACCAAAGATGGAAAACCCCGCGATATTTTCATCTTTAATATTTGCGACCATGCGGAATGCTACAAGGAAGTCGAATCTCAGGCCATCAGTTATACCGCTGGCGTTCCGGCGACAGCGGCTGCGATCTTGGTCGCCCGTGGTGATTGGAATGTCAAGCGAATGGTAAATGTGGAAGAATTGGATCCAACACCCTTCATTGAATTGCTCAACAAAATGGGACTCCCCACCGAAATTCTGGAAGCTCCGGCTCCCTTCCTCCCTCCCGTCATCGAATCGTTGGAGTCCGTCTGAGCGAAATCGAACTCAGAATAACTCGAGTCGCAATCCAGTTTTATATCACGGCCAGTCAGTCTCGGACTACTGGTCTTTTTTTATAACACAATTCACCACATATTGATCAATAATCATTTACAATCGCTATATATAGTGGTATCATTATGCACACGGAAAGTAGTTATTGATAAGGGAGCCGATAAAGCATGATTACGACCATCGTAAAAAGAGACGGCCGCGAAGTCCCCTTCAATCTTGAAAAAATAACCAACGCGATTTATAAAGCGTTGCAAGCTGTTGGAAACGCCGATGAACAATCCGCCTTGTCACTTGCTGCCAATGTCGTCGAGCAGACTGATCGCATCATCGCGACGCAAAGCGCGCCTCCCACCGTCGAGCAAATTCAGGATCTCGTAGAAAAGGCGCTTATGAGCGCCAACCTGACAGATGCGGCCAAAGCTTATATTCTCTATCGGGCTGAACGAACCCGCGCGCGGGAAATGAATACTCGGCTCATGAAAACCTATGATGAAATTGCTACCAGCGATTCCCGGCAAAGCAACCTGAAACGGGACAATGCCAACATTGACGGAGATACCGCCATGGGCTCCATGCTGAAATACGGCTCGGAAGGCGCCAAAATTTACAACGAGATGTACATTCTTAAACCTGAGCATGCCAAGGCGCACAACTCGGGCGATATCCACATTCATGATTTTGATTTTTACACGCTGACGACCACTTGTTGCCAGATTGACCTACAGAAATTATTTAAGGATGGATTCTCGACCGGACACGGTTTTTTGCGCGAACCCAATGATATCGCCAGTTATTCGGCGCTAGCCTGCATTGCCATCCAATCCAACCAAAACGATCAACATGGCGGTCAGAGCATTCCCTGTTTTGATTACGCACTGGCTGATGGCGTCCGCAAAACTTATGCGAAGAAATACCGTGAGAATTTGAGCAAAGCGCTCGAATTCTCCGCCGAGGTCACGGAGGGCATCGCCCTCAAAGTGCATGTTGTAGTAAAGGATATTGCTGCGCGACTTCAGCTTCGTCCAGAAATCGCCAACGCCAACGGATACGTGGAGGAAGAAACTCGACTGCTATCTGCTGATTTTGAACCGAAGCTACTCAAAAAAGCGCAAGCCTTCGCCCGAGAACAGGCCCTGAAAGAAGTCGACCGCCTCACCTTCCAGGCTATGGAAGCTCTAATCCACAATCTGAACACCATGCATAGTCGAGCGGGCGCGCAGGTTCCTTTCAGTTCGATTAACTATGGAACGGACATTTCCACCGAGGGGCGCATGGTCATGAAAAACATCATGCTGGCAACAGAGGCTGGCTTGGGCTATGGTGAAACACCAATTTTTCCCATTCAGATTTTCAAACTCAAGGACGGTGTTAATTTCAACCCCGGCGACCCGAACTATGACCTGTTTCAGCTTGCATGCCGTGTTAGCGCCAAACGCCTCTTTCCCAACTTTTCTTTCATCGATGCTCCTTTCAACCTTCAATACTATAAACCGGGGCAGCCGGAAACCGAGATCGCCTATATGGGTTGTCGAACTCGGGTTATTGGCAATGTCAACGACCCGTCGCGAGAAATTGTTTATAGCCGTGGCAATCTGAGCTTCACCTCCATCAACCTCCCCCGACTCGGCTTGCTCAGCGATCACAGTATTCCGAAGTTCTACGAGCAGTTGGATGCCTTGATTGCACTTTCTATTGATCAGCTATTGGACCGATTCGAAATTCAGTGCCGCAAAAAAGTCCGCAACTTTCCGTTCCTGATGGGTGACGGGATTTGGCTGGACTCTGAAAAGCTGGGACCGGATGATGAAATTCGCGAAGTACTGAAGCATGGAACGCTGTCCGTCGGGTTCATCGGTCTGGCTGAATGCCTGAAAGCTTTGCTTGGTGTACACCAAGGCGAGTCGGCAGCCGCACAGGCCCTTGGACTTGAAATTATTGGGCTTATGCGAAGAAAGCTGGACGAAGCGGCGCAAAAATACAAACTCAATTTCTCCCTGCTTGCAACACCGGCAGAAGGCTTGGCTGGACGCTTTGTTGAAATCGATAGGAAACGTTTCGGTTCCATCCCGCAGATCACTGATCGCGAGTATTATACCAATTCATTTCACATCCCGGTCTATTTCCCAATCAGCGCCTATGAGAAAATTCGCTTGGAAGCTCCCTATCATGCGCTGACCAATGCCGGCCACATCACTTATGTCGAACTCGACGGCGACCCGGCGAAAAACCCGTCTTCGCTGGAAGCGATCATCCGTTGTATGAAAGAATGCGGTGTGGGTTATGGTTCGATCAATCATCCGGTAGACCGCGATCCGGTCTGCGGCTACCATGGCATCATCAACGACAGTTGCCCTAAATGCGGCCGCACCGAAACCGAAGGGCCTGCTTTCGAGCGAATCCGCCGGATTACCGGTTACTTGGTCGGCACACTCGACCGTTTCAACAATGCCAAACGGGCGGAAGTCCGTGACCGCTTCAAGCATATCGGCGTCACGGAAAAGTAATCAGATCACGCATCAGAATTTATTTTATCGGATCGCTTTTGAAAATACACGGCAGATTTTATGCGTTTTTGATTTTGTTTTTCCATTCTATCCACATTTACAGCAACCAGTTTGTTTCCAAACTGAATCGTTAACAGCCTTTCAACCTCTTCTGGCTGTAAACGAAAGACACTCAATCCCTTTTCTTCACTCAACATAATTTACACTTCTTTCTTCGCGCTAACATCGCTACAATGCGCTATTTGTGGAATCTCAGGCACGGCCGTATTTATCCGCAAACCTTACGATGTCGTCTTCACCCAAATAACGGCCATTTTGCACCTCGATGATTTTAAGCGGCAGTTGTCCTGGATTTTCGATCCGGTGCTTGACTGCCTGTGGTATGAAGACATGTTCATTTTCGTTCACCATAGATTCTATTTCACCAATCGTTACTTTCGCGGCGCCCCCGATAACCAGCCAATGTTCGCTGCGATGATAATGCAGCTGCAAACTAAGCACTTCGCCAGGATTGACGACTATCTTTTTCATTTTGAACCCTGGTTCTGATCCCATCACGGTATATGATCCCCACGGACGATAAACCGGCGTGTTTTCGTCCGTTTTTTGTTGTCCATTTTCCAGGATATCGGTCACAATGCCACTATTTTTCAACCCTTCAACGACCGTTGACGTTGGCTTCGTCAGGGCCAAGCCGGCGATCACGTATCCGACTATGCTTTCGGCTCCCTGATTTTGGTTCAATCCATTGACCATAATGCCATCTCTGCATCCGCCTGTCACGGGATCGATCAATCCTTCATGGCGTGAATTTTCCCCCGCATACCAGGCGAAACACTGACGGGCCAACGCCAACATACTATCGTCTCCAGTAGCTTCATACGCAGCGATATGAGCCAAAGCTGTAGTACAGGCTTCAAGAGGCTGTTCGTCATACTGGGAAATTTCCGCATCGTGCATCCACCAGCCGTTGCAACCTATCGGATGAAAATATTCGTCACGGAACGTAACGCTGTCAATGAACGCCAGACCTTCGCGAGCCACGCGCAGGTACTGCTCTTGCCCACTTCTTTTGTAGGCTGAAAACAATGCCCAAGGTAACACTGCATTATCATAGGTAATATTGTCTTCAAACCATTGCCACTCCTTATCTTCAGACTCATGTTCAAATCGACCGACCAACGAGTCTGCCAATTCACAGATCAGAGTATCAATGACCGGGCTGCTGATAAAGCCAAGACCGATCAGAGCATACGCCTGACCACGAACCCAGGCAAGCGACTGAACATTGGGCAAAGCACGATTAACAGCACCGAAACTGGCGTCTTTGATACCGGAGGGCATGGAAAGCGACGCGTATGTATACCCCAGGGCCCATAAACATCGACCGAAACAATCCTCCGACCCTTCTATTTCTTTGAAGTCTCGGCCGTAGGTCATAAAATTCCGGAAGCGTCCGACTTCATTCTGCGCATGCAGGACGAACCCAAGGTAACGGGTTACTAACGCGAGGTAAGCAGGCTTCTGCTCTTGTTCATACAGCATCACAGCCATTATCAGCGCCCTGGCATTATCATCCGTCGTATACCCCTCCAAGCGATTAGGAACGCTAAACAATGAGTGTTGGAACATGCCCGTGTCGTCGGTCATGCGAAAAATATGTGCATCATCAAAAGTGTCTATAAATTTATTCATTGATCCCACTACTACTTCCAATCGCGATTCTTTCCAGTTGCCTATATAAAATTGGAGATAACGACTGACATCGTTTTTCTATACCTGCACCGGTCCATGTATTTACCCTATTGTGTCCTGCTTTTTCTATCTGGAATTCATTTATGACGCCAAGAAACATCTTGGAATACTGATTGGCAACTTTATCCCATGTCATCAGCCGTCCAATAGCTAAGGTTTTTAATTCCATCTCTTTTTTCTGCAGCGGATTTCGCAGAATATGACTCATACATGACGCCAGTGAATCGGAATCCCTGAACTCGGCGAGCATGCCCCGTCCTTCCCCCAGCATTTCCCTAGCATACCGGTATGGCGTTGACACCACGACCCGTCCGCAGCCTACCGCGTATGCCAACGTCCCGCTGACAGCCTGCTCTTTGGACAGATATGGCGTCAAATAGATGTCGGACATATGCAAATACTTGATTACTTCTTCTTTGGTCAGGTACTTGTCGATAAACTTCACATTCTCCCGCACCCCGAGTCCTTCAGCCAAATCCACGAGGCTTTGCCGATAACTTTCACCCGATTTTTCTTTGACAACGGGATGTGTTTTACCAAGAACAAGGTACAATACGTCGCTAAACTCCGCCGCCACTTTCGCGATTGCCTGGATTCCATACTCTATTCCTTTGGCCGGGCTGATAAGCCCAAAACTGCTGATGATTTCCTTATCTTTGAACCCCTGAGCCACCTTTAGTTTTTCCCGCGCGCCAACCAGCATGCTGGGAACGCCATGAGGAATCACGGCTATTTTATTGGCTGCAACACCATAAGTCCCTGCTAATATTGGAATCGAACTTTCAGCCATCGTAACCAGACCAGTGCAGAGTTTGCCAAGTTCTCGCAGAATCTCCAGTTGCTTGGTCGATGGGGCTTCCAAAACAGTGTGTGTGGTTATAACGAATGGAATTGTTAGATTTTTGACCATATCAAGGATATACTCGCCGCAATCTCCGCCGAATATACCATATTCGTGCTCAATGACCAGCATGTCTACGTGCCGATTGATCCACCGAGCACTCTCTAGATAACTTTCATGTTCATATTGATTCAATTTGTGGACCACCCGCACATCGTCATAAGTCTCCGCCCCCGCGGAAACTGCAATAACAAGAGGTTCAACTAAGGCGATCCGGGTGACTTCGTTCACAAGATCCTCCGTGAATGTAGCTAACCCGCATTCACGAGGTGAATATGTGCTCAAAAAGCCTACTTTCTTTTTTTGCTGTGTCTTTTCCATAGCGTAACCTTTCCCTGCTAACAACTTCTGCGTTATTTACAGGCTGTTCATTTCAATAGTAGAGAGCCCCCGCCCAAAATCAGCGTGGACTCTCTACTCGGTGGAACCGTGATTAATATCTGAAATTGGTCTGTATCACATTACTTGACGGATGCATGTTGGCACTCCCTATATAGATATTCGAAGGGTCGATGGCTCCCCCGTCCACATACAGTGTAAAGTTCAGTCTCGCTCCATCCGCGGTTCTAAAGGATAGGCCGCTGAGTTTGTCGGCTTGGTTCATTTTGAGGCCGTCAGGAAAAGAAAGTGTTATCCCGCTTGCTGACCCGCCGGTTTTGAACGCAAACTCGATCTTGTTGCCAGAGACGTCGACCACGGCTCCCTCTGAGCGCATTGAACGCATTTTTTCGACTTCAGAGAACGTCCCATCCGTTTCGATGACACCCCTGAATTGCCGTTCCGCGCCAGTGGTAGTCGTTTGCAAGTACCAACGGTTTTGATCCTGCCAGAGGAAATACCCGAAAGCATTACCAGGATTCAAGGCCGAAGGCTGACCCTGGAAGCGCGACGAATCGTTTTGATTATAGTTGCTGTTATCGTTGTAATTCGTGGAATTATTGGTGATCTCATTGCGGCTGACAGTGAATGAATTCGTGTCAGGATGTCGATTGCCGATACCAATATAAACATTCGATGGGTTGACGGGTTGTCCGTCAATGTAAAGCACAAAGGTTAGCGCCGAACTGTTATCAAGTCGAAACGATAACGCATCCTTGTTGCCACTCGTCTTCATATCGAAGTTGATCTCGTTGCCCGCATTATTGATTGAGGCACGATCCGTGCCTTCCAGATTATTTCGTTTCAAATCGGCAAGTGCTCCGTTCGTCCGAATTGTCCCGGTGAACTGCCGTTCTGCGCCCCTGGTTGTAGTTTGCATGTACCAGCGATTACCTTCCTGCCAGAGGAAATAACCGAGTGCATTGCCAGAATTCAAGGCCGAAGGTTGACCTTCTGACAACGACGAATTATCGGTATTACCAGAACTGTTGTCGTTTAATCTGACGGAAAACGAACTCGTGTTAGGATGTCGATTGCCGCTACCAAAGTAAATGTTGGACGGATCGACAGGCATTCCATCAGCATATAGCGTGAAGGTCACGGTCTGACCGTTGCTCGTCGTAAATGAGAAACCGTCGGTTCTTGCCGCCGAATTGAAGTGAAATTCAATCTTGTCATTTTGAACGTTCATTGCTACCCGTTCGACTTTTTCCGACTGCAGTGTTGTCACATCGGTGAAGGCGCCGTCCGTCTCAACCGTCCCGGTAAATAGGTGCTGCGTTCCGGCGTTGACTGTCCGTACATTCCATCGGGCGCCTTCCTGCCAGATATAATAGCCCATTGTATTTTCCGCTTCATGTTTGCTTGGTTTCCCCTGATAATCTCTCGCGGCCATCGCTGGCGAAACCATCGTCATCAAGAAAAATATTGTCACCAAAATCGGTAGAAATTTATTTTTCATTGTCCTTCACCCTTATCCTTTTTTCCTCTTGGTTTAGCCTGTCTATCGATTCGCATCAACTTCCAAACACGGATATCAAAACGATGAGGATCGCAGCATCAATACCGCTCAGTTCCCGGCTGTGGCGTTCATTTTCCAGCCATTGCCGGTCATTCCACTGCTGGTCATTTTCCCAATAGAGGCGAACCATTTCGCGTTCATGGCGATCATTTTCAAAACGTTGGCGATCATAACGTTCCTGCCACTCCCGATCATTTCGTTGTTGCTTCCAGGCTGCGCTTCCCTGTTGATGTCCCCATTCCGAATTTCCAGGTTGTTGATTCCAGTCCCGATTGTCCCCATGTTCCCGTTCCTGACGTTGAGCCTCCTGTTGATCCCGGCGCTGTTGTTCTTCGCGTTGTGATTCCTGACGTTGCTGGTCTTGTCGTTGCTGTTGTTGATTTTGTTGCCGATCATCTTTTTTTGGTGCAGCTTCTATCGTCGATATGCTCATACCGCATTGCAAGACTCCAATCAATAAGTACGACGCGGTCTTTTTGCCAAAATTCATCATAATAAATCAGCTCTCTTTCTTCGAATTCATTTTTGGGATAGTGCTAATAGAAGCCGTCTTATACGCATACCGTGAAGAGCCGATTTGTGTCCGCCTAGCAACGCATTCCGCCTATTATTGTTTAACAATGATTGAAACGGGTTCGCTAATACTTGAAATCCCGGGCATTGCCAGACTCGAAACTCGGATCTGATAATCAGCTGCGCCAACCGGAGCGATGATTATAGTTTTCAGGAATCCTTTTCCATTCTCGCCAATCGCTGTTCCGCCTGTTGGTGAAAGAGTTGTCGCAACTTCGCCGTTTTTCATCAGATCGACTTTAACATTCCCCGCAAGTCCAGCAGAGTCCCATACGATCATATACTCCTGGCCACTTTGCCAAATCGTCAGTGGCTCGGTATTATTCACCATGGATTCAGTACTTTTTTGCCAAATCGTCTGTGGATTCGGATCGATCACCGAAATCCAGGGGCTTGCTGCAAAGGCGGTAGCTGACAGCGCGAGCATTAGAGCCACCAGTGATAATACGACTAATTTCTGTTTAGACATGTTGTTTCACTCCTTCATTTTTCTATAGGTAGTTCATTTCAAATTATTTTTAGTGACTCACAGTTGCCGGTTATCTGATAAGCCGCAAAATTCCCAGTAATACGATGGCGCCTACCGTAGCCATACCGATTTCACCGAGGGTTCCATACGCATTACCCAAACCCAGGTATCCGAACAAATAGCCGCCGATGAAAGAGCCTACTACACCCACGACCAAATCCCCGATAAGGCCGAACCCGCCGCCTTTCACAATATTGCCGGCCAACCAGCCGGCAATAATACCAATGAGTAAAAACCAAAGCATATTTTCTTCCTCCCCCCATCGCTGAAATTTCCTGATTATTTAAATCGGGAGATCGCCCTCTCAATGGAAGATTCCATATCGTTCCATGCTTTTTCAGTTCCAGTTTTTACATCATCCCATGCCTGACCATTTGTTTTTTTAAGCTCGCTGTATTTCACCATGAAACCCGCTCTAGATTTCTCAAGGCTCTCCGTTTGAGAAATGTACTCCAATTTCATATCGGCGCGCACCTCGGCGGCTTTCGCCTTCAACCCTGCCAATTTGGCATCATACTGGGCGAGATTGGCTTCAATTTTTTCCAAATACACTTTGTTTTTGTTCATTTTACACGCTCCTATTTTTCCACTTACAACTTCGAAGGGGAATCACTGCATGATAATCCCTGCCCCTATCCATTTTGTGTTCCTAAGCGATGCGATCAACCAGCCCCTCACGAAACTGGGTGGGCATCCTCATTATGCATACAGCCGCACAAGTTCACCTGAACCTGTCTCTCTATAGCTTATGTTAATTTCACGCCGAGTACATTAGAACGACAGAACGAAGTTTCAACAAGCAACCAGGGTAGTTTTATAACAATGTTATAAAACTACCCTGGTTGCTTGTTGATCGATATAATTAGACCGATTTCAGAATAGCGCCGAACCTGGCGGATCGATTTTTCATACATTTCGGCAAACTCTGACGGTGCGCCCTAGAAGCAGCTTCAAACTTCATCAGTATTAATAAAGCGCCTCATCACGTGGCTCCGGGCATTGCCGTATATAGTCCAGTAAATCGCTGACCGAGGCCGTGGCCATCGCCACGCTTGAGTCCGCTGCCCCATAGTACAATTTCAGAGCGTTGGCTTTTTCGTCCAGTACCCACCCACTGGGGAATACGACATCATCAACGTCTCCTTCCCTCTCGTACCGTGCAGTCGGGCCAAAGACCCATTCGTCGCTTCGACGTCTGACTTTCAGAGGGTCATCAAGATCAAGTAGCGCCAACCCCATCCGGTAAATAGAGCCTGATGCAGTTTGACGGACACCATGATAAAAAAGCAACCACCCTTCAGCGGTTTCCAGTGGCGGAGCTGCTAGGCCAATCTTACCACTGTCCCACCACCCGCCGCGTCGGGCGTGCATTAATACCTGACGGTCACCCCAATGTGAAAGATCATCGGAATAGGACACCCAGATGTGAGCCCCCGGTACATAGTTTGCAGCAATCGGTCGATGAATCAGCATCCACTTCCCGTTGATTCGGCGCGGAAACAGCGCAGCATCTTTATCTTCCGGCGGCATAATAGGCCCCTGGCGGTCAAAGTTTACAAAATCATCCGTCAGTGCCAGCGCCACCAGCGGCCCGCCACGTGAATATGCGGTATACGTAATTGCCCACTTGCCTAATTCTGCAAGCCAGACAATTCTCGGATCCTCAATTCCCCAAAGTTCTTCTGGATGATTGACTGGGTCCGCCTCCATAGTAGGACATCCATCAATACACCAGTTTGCCACCCCATCATCACTGACCGCCTTTGTAAGGTGAGAGAGGCCTCGCCGATCTTCGACCCTGACAAGCAATAGGACTTTGTCATGAAAGGAGGTCACTCCTGGATTGAACACCGTATTCACAGGGTAGGGCCAATTTGCAGCAGTCAGAATCGGATTTCCAGGCTGCCTTTGAAACAATTCTTTAAAGGTATTGTCATTCGTTTTAAGTCGAGTCTCAAATTTACTTGTAGTCACAAAATGCCTCCACACGTTTAACTTGATAGGCCAACTGCCTATCAGTATTTTCTCGAAAAACCCAACCCTCTATTCGATTTTTAATACTATTTGATGCTACTGATCAATTAATCTTATACCCATTAGTAAGATTTCGCAATTTTTTCGAAATATGAGCACTAAGTTTGCGTCGAAGGCATTTTTTAATCAAAGCATTACATAATTCCAAAGTCGCTTTTCATACACTACAAAAAAAGATAAGAAACACGTCTCCCCAACGCATGGTTCTTATCTGAATGATCGGAACTAAAACGTATACACCTTCGACTCGAAGCGCATCAGAACGACCATTGGTCGCCCCTAGCCCTTCTTCCGCTACCTCAGTTGTATATCGATCCGTCTCACCCGCGCCGCATCCGGCAGTAGCTCCTCCATATCCGAATTCAATATTTTGTCACCATAATATTGCCGCGGCAAATCACGGATTTCCCGCAAAACAAGAAACAATCCTTTAACAGCCGCCATCCTTCCACCGTTCCACTGCATCGGAATGCTGCCACCATAATCCCAGCCAAAGCCGTAAAATGAAAACGGACGTCCATTGATCGTATTCAATTCGGCTAGCGATGTTCCAATTTGAATGCCCTGAACGGTTTTCCACTCTGAGCCCTGCCGCCTGATTGAAACCGCTGATGGCACGGTACCATATTTGTTGTCCTGCCAGAAAACGATCAACTCATTGGGAGTTCCCGGAAAAATCAAACTAGCCTCGAATTTTTCCGTTCCCTCTGCGCCATATACTGTCTTTTTCAGCACATTATCACTGCCGAATATCCGAATCAAATCATCGATCGAACTGTGTGGCTCAATCGGCCCTACTCTCAGGAATGGGATACACATCCAATCGTTAACCCCAGCCACAGGAGACTCATTGATATATTTTCGCCAATCCGACAGGGGTACATAGGAATTAGGATTGAGATAGTTTGCCCATAAGATTTCCGTTCGCTCCTGATGCACCAGAAACGTCGCCCAGCGAGACTGATGCCCGGGACCCCCATCCTGAATATTGAAGCCCACATATACCCGATAAAATTCACGATCAACTCTTTCCGCCGCTTGCGTATTGGGCGCCGACTCGACAGACAGCACCAGACGATTGGCAGGATTTTTGCGAGCTATTGCCTGAATTTCCGGCGCCTCAGCTAGCAGATATTCCAATATTTGAGTTGTTGGGGCCACTTCCGCGGTCGGAGTTGCCGCGGAAGCCAATTGTATACCCATCCCCAAAAAGCTGCTCACTATCAGTGCAATTCCCCATACCCGCAGCGAAAACTTGACTCGAACGTTCATAGGAACACCCTCTTTGCTTTACTAGATCAATACATCGTTTTATCCTGTTTGTCCTGCCAAGCCTTGAACCGTTGCAGACATTCCTCACGGTCGAGTGGAATCAACCGAAGTTCCTCCTGATGCTGCTTTGGATGTCTGATGTATTCATAGATCGCGTTATCGTCGAATCCGATATCTGCCGCGTCCTCCTTCGTGCAACCATAATACACTTTGGAAATTCGCGACCAGTAAATGGCCGATAAGCACATCGGACAGGGTTCACAGGAAGTGTGGATTTCGCAGCCGGAAAGATTAAATTGCCCCAACGCCGCTGCCGCCCTGCGGATCACAACGATCTCAGCATGCGCAGTCGGATCATTGGTTTTCAGAACTTCATTGTGGCCTTGGGCTATGATTACGCCATTCTTGCTGATCACTGCACCGAAAGGCCCCCCTTCATTATTTTGGGATCCTATCGCGGCCTCGTCGGTGGCGATTTTCATAAATTGATTCATTAATATCCTCCCATTCTCTGCCGCATTGATCAGTGTTATTAATCCAGGATTTAGCATTGAAGGTTACTTGCAAAATTGATAATGCTTCGCCTTCTGTACGAATTTTTATTGTGGCCTAAAAAAAGAGATGTAGCTATTTTCTACATCTCTTTTTTCGCCATTCCCAGAGAAAATTCCTGTCTGTCCAATAACTGTCGCTTATGGTTTGACTGTTGCCTTGAAAACTTGTTTTCCATCTTTCATTTCGATTATAACCGCGCTCTTGACGGCATCATGCGTTGCATTCAAAGTAGTTGCGCCAGTGATTGCCGGATAGTCTTTGGTGGCAGCAATGGCTGCCAGTATTTTTGTCTTATCCGTGCTATTCGCGCGCCCAATGGCATCGATAAGCAGTTTTGCAGCATCGTACCCAAGAACGGCCAACGCATCCGGGTTTTGTCCGTATTCTTTCTTATACGCATCCACAAAAGCCTTTGAAGCTGGACTATTATCATCCACCGAATAGTGGTTGGTGAAGTACGTGTTATTGAGAGCTGCCGCAGTGCCAATTTCGACTAATTTGGGTGAATCCCAACCATCTCCGCCGATAATGGGAGCAGTGATGCCGAGCTCACGAGCCTGCTTGACAATCTTGCCTACTTCTTCATAGTACCCAGGCACATAGATAACTTCTGCGTTCAATGCCTTCAATTTTGTGAGCACCGCTTTGAAGTCCTGATCTTTTTGCAGATACGCCTCTTCAAGCAGAATACTGCCCCCGCCCTTGACAAAGGCTTCTTTGAAGAATGCGGCCAGTCCCTTGCTGTAATCGCTGCTGTTGTCGACCATGATTGCAGCTTTTTTGAGTTTCAGGGTGTTGAATACGAAATTAGCGCCCACAGTCCCTTGAAAAGGATCGATGAAGCAGACGCGGAAGGTGTACTCTTTTACTTTTTGGGATTTTTCATCCACCGTTACTTTGGGATTGGTGGCACCGACTGCCAAAAACGGTGTCTTGGTAGCCTCTGCAACGCTAGAGGCTGCAATCGCATTCGAACTGGCAAAAACACCAGTAACAGCCACGACTCCATCCTGTGTCGCCAGTTTGGTCATCGCATTGGCCGACTCGGAGGGTTCGCTCTTGTTGTCCGCAATCACGGCTTCGATTTGTTTCCCCAGTACGCCGCCCTTGGCATTGATTTCCTTGAACGCCATTTTCGCGCCGTTAGCTGAAGAAGTCCCGAAAGTCGCATTACCGCCGGTCATTTCGTTGAGCAGTCCGATTTTAATCTTGTTGGCATCGGTACTTTTACCGCAACCGGCCACCAGGCTTCCCACCATTAAAGCTACGATAAGCAACACGAATAGGACATGATTTTTGCTGTTCATTTGAAATCCCCTCTCTCCCCTAATTGGCTGGACCAGACGGTAATTTACGATTCTTTAAAAACGGACCCGCCCCATCAACCGCAGAAGGCTCTCAAAAAAACAGAGTCAAATCACGATGATTTGACTCTGGACATGCACAAAAAAAGCAACAGCACAACCAAAAAAGTTGTACCATCTGCTCTGTCCTTTTGCCTGAGAGTTTCACCGGTCATATATGACCGATTTGCACCTTCGGCGCCCTGCTGACAGGGGCTCTCCAGAGTTCCATTCATTTACGGTTCGCAGCCGGAATGACCGGCAAGTGTTCCGCAAACTTCGTTTGGACTAATCTTATTCAATTATAGACCGCTGTTATCCGCCTTTAAAATTATAGTGAAAAAACAAAGTGTTTGTCAAGTGCAATGCCAACCTTTACGGCATACGGACCTATCACCGCGGCGGCGCCACCAGAAATTGAACATGAGGATTTTGTTCGATGGTCCAGTTCATCTGCCAGTTGCCCAGAAACAGCACTACGGTCCGGTCGAATCGGTCTTTGATCACCAGATTTTCATCCATATACTTTAGCGGCTGATTGTTGGATGGATCCGTGATGAGCCAGCGGCAGGCCGTGTGAGGCAAATATTGAACATCAATTTCGACGCCATATTCATATTGCAGTCGATATGCAAGAATTTCGAACTGAAGTTGCCCCACCACACCGATGACATACCCCTGATCAGCAGCATAAGGCATCTGGAAAATCTGGATGGCCCCTTCTTGTCCCAGTTGAGTAATTCCCTTGATAAAATGCTTGCGCTTCAACGTTGCCTTCGCCTGAACCTTCGCGAATCGTTCCGGCGGGAAAACGGGAAAATCCTCGAAGGTAACATCGATCCCTGGTTCGCAAATGGAGTCACCGATGGCAAAAATACCGGGATCGAACAATCCGATGACATCCCCCGGATAAGCTTCTTCCACAATCGTCCGTTCCTGTGCGACGAACTGCTGCGGCTGCGTCAACGCGAGCGTTTTACCGGATTGCTTGTGCCGCACCGTCATTCCCCGTGTAAATTTGCCGGAACAGATGCGCACGAATGCGAGTCGGTCGCGATGAGCGGGGTTCATATTGGCCTGAATCTTAAAGACGAACGCGCTGAAGCCTTCGGATTCGGGCATAATAACGCCCTCTTTCGCCATGCGCGGCGCCGGGGACGGCGCCAACGTCAAGAAGTCCTCCAAAAATGCCCGCACACCGAAATTGGTGAGCGCGCTGCCGAAGTATACAGGGCTGAGTTCTCCCTGCAAAACGGTTTGAATGCTAAAAGGATCGCCCGCCATATCCAACAATTCAATATCGTGACAAAGCTGCGTGTGAACGTCCGGCGGCAATAGCTGCGCGAACACTTCGTCTTTAAGGTCGCCGACTTTCGACTTGATGATGTCGCTGCCATGAGAGCCATCGGCTTCGAAAAGTTCAATTTGTTGTTTCTGCCGGTTGTAAACGCCCTGGTAGCTGCCATTGAGTCCGACTGGCCAGTTCATGGGGTAGGACCGGATACCGAGGACTTTTTCCAATTCGTCCATCAGTTCGAACGGATCCTTGCCGTAACGATCGATTTTATTAATAAAGGTAAAGACAGGAATATGCCGCTGCCTGCAAACCTGGAACAATTTCCGGGTCTGTTCCTCGACACCTTTGGCCGCGTCAATCAGCATCACTGCGCTGTCCGCCGCCATCAAGGTTCGGTAAGTATCCTCACTGAAGTCTTGGTGACCGGGAGTATCGAGGATATTGATACAGCAACCGTCATATTCAAACTGCATGACACTGGAGGTCACCGAAATCCCACGTTGCTTCTCGATTTCCATCCAGTCCGACACGGCGAATTTTTGGGCCTTGCGCCCTTTGACAGTGCCGGCCAGGCGAATCGCGCCTCCATATAGCAACAGTTTTTCCGTTAATGTTGTTTTACCGGCGTCCGGATGCGAAATAATGGCAAACGTCCGTCTTTTTTTAATTTGCGCCTCAAACTCTGAATCTTGCATGCATATCCTCCACGTTTAGAACATATCCTATAGTATACTCTGAATTTGCAGATTCGCAAAGTAGGAAGGAGGTTTATTAAAACCTATCAGCTGCAAGGCTGATCCCCTGCATATAAAAAGGCAATTCCGATTCCTGCGAGACCACCGAGTCCGCACAACCAGAAGCCCACATTTAGTCCTGCCATATCAGCAACCAAGCCCACCATGACCGGACCGACAAACATGCCCAGCGCATACAGCGATTGAAAAACACCCATCGCAGTCGCCTTGGTCTCCTCCTGCATGCTTTTCACGCTAAGAGTCATCAGCAACGGGAAAACCAGTCCGCGTCCGAACCCTCCCAGAAATTGAAATCCGTACAATTGAGTCATATTGTCCAAAAAAGGAACAGCTGCCGCTGATACCGCCAACATCAAAAAGCCAGCGTAAAGAGTCTTCTGAAGCCCCAGCTTCCGGACGAACAAGGTCCCGGCCATCATGGAAGCAATGATGCTCGGCAGTGTAGAAAGCGTCGTTAACAGGCCCAGTTCAAAGTTGGTGGCGCCCAGGCTACGGGCTGCGACCGGCACAAACCCAAAAACAGTGCCATATACCACCAACTGGACCAGTATGGCCATCGTCGCCGCCATAAGCACATGAAAGTTACGGACAATTTCGGGAACCTGGGCCAACCGCATGGGAGCCGCGACCTGCGGAACATTCTCTTTCACGAACAGGGACAACAACAAGCCCAGTGCCGCAGCTGCAACAGCCAACAGAAATGTGGATGACCATCCCCAAACTTCTGCGATGACCCCCCCGGCGAACATTCCGGCCATCTGTCCGGCGAAACCGATCGAATTCATTATTCCATAGGCTTTGGGCGCTTCCGTCGGGCTGAAATAACTGGCAAACAGCACCACAATAATTACCCAGGCCGTAGCCGCCAGCCCTGACAATCCTCGAAAAAACAGCAGAGCCGTCACATTTGGAAATAAGAACATTCCCAATGCGCTGACCGCTGAAATCAACATCGCTAATACCACAAAAACTTTGCGCTTCTGCCAGCGATCGGAAAGCACTCCCTGAGGAATGCGCAATAGCAGTTGGGTAACGCCATATGCTCCGACTACCAAACCCACCATCTTGTATGAGGCCCCGATGGCTGAGGCGTATACAGGCAGTATGGGAACATAAGTATACAAGGAAAACCAATATAGTGTAATTGTGACGCAAAATAGCCATTGTGTTGCATTCATCAGGGCTTTAGTCCAACAGATCCAATAATTCGGCCAGAGAAGAAATCCTCATCACATCGGATTCCGGCTTCGCTCTCCAACGATCCTTGCGTTGTCTGTCGATCCAAACCGGCCGTATACCGGCTCCAGCGGCGCCGTCAATATCTTCCTGGCTATCTCCGACATGGATCGCGCTTGTCGCAGGAATATCCAATTCCCGCAACGCTTGTTCAAAGATACCCGGATGCGGTTTTTTGACGCCGACCGAATCCGATACCAAGATTGCATCAAAAAGAGGTTCCAGATTCCAACGCGACATCAGGTCCTCAACATACGGCGCATAATCAAAATTCGACACTAATGCCAAGGATCTGTTGCGGCCGATCTTTTCCAATACTGCCGGCGCTTCCGGATCAAGGTGTACGTAATCGTGCCAAACGTCGAGGGATTGCTCGACAGCCCGCAGAGCCTGCTCCCGCGGAATGACAACATCCATTTCCTGTGCCAGGCGATGCAGGCGTCGCTCGACCACTGTCAGATCACCCCCTGCATGAGTCGGTTCCGGCCGTTCAAAGAATCCGATGCAAAAGGGACGAAATCCAGCCGTATCAAGCGACAGACCATTCATTCGGAAAGTGTCATAAATTACTTGGTACCAAGCATCCCACGCTTTTTCCATCTCACCATATACAACTAGCGTTCCGTATAAGTCAAAAAGCACACCCTGAGTTCTCATCCCTTCACACTCCACCCCTATATGAAATCAACGACTAACTGATGAACCTCTCAGCCTAAGCTGGAAGACATAAACTCCTAGGAGGACCAATGTCGCGCCAGTCAAAACAAAGATCGGCCGAATTCCAGTCCAGGAGCTAACGAAACCTCCGGCCAGCGGACCGACCATCGATCCGAGCTGGGTAGCTGCATTCGTCAAACCGAATACCCTTCCATGGAACCCTACATCGCTGGAATTAAGCGCCATCATGTTGATCGCCGGAAACACACCGATGAAAAAAAGGCCCATGAAGAATTGTAGCGCACCAAATTGAATAATCGTTGAGGCAAAAAACTGCCCCATATTGAATAAACCAGCCCCGACAAACGCTACGACTAAAAGGCCGCGCATTTCACGACGCGCCCCCGCCCTTCCCCAGAGTGGAGCCGCCAGGGCACTGGCCACGCCCGACAGACTGAAAATGAATCCAGTCGTGAGTCCCACTCCCTCCATCGACCCCTGCAATTCAGCGACATACAGGGACATCAATGGTTGTAATGTCATGCTGACGATTTGAACTACAAACAGCAAGCCTAACATTTTGACGAGAACTTGGTTACGAAACGCCCTTTTCAAGTCTTCGACCAAACTTGTTTCAGCAGACTTGATGATTTTCTTTGGCTCAAACACCAGCCACTTCACAGCAGCGGTTGCAGCCAGAATAACTGCAGCCGAAACCACGAAAGACATGCGCATGCCGAACAGATGGGACAACACCCCACCTATCATCGGTCCCAGTATTCCCCCAGTCACCAGCGCGGCCTGCATGACTCCCATACAGAAGCTCATTTTTTCCGGTGGCGCCGATGAGGCAACCAGCGCCATCGATGCGGGTACAAAACCATTGGCGAAACCTTGGAAGATCCGGACAAAAAGCAATTCAGTCGGATTACGCACCCAGGCGCCGGCAAAATATGCAATCGCCAGCATAACTCCTGCGCGCATAATCATTTGGCGTTTACCTGAGCGATCTGCGCGCTTTCCCCAGTAAGGCGCCATGAATGCAGCCACCAAAAAAGCGGCCGCGAAGACTACGCCTGACCAGATCTTCACATTCTCATGACCAACTCCCAATTCCAACAAATATAGCGGCAGGAATGGGATAACCATCGTGTAGCTGGCGCCAGACAAAATTACAGCCACAACCAGCGTCCATAAATTTTTTTGCCACATTTGCATTGGTTACCCTCCTCGTATTTTTCTATTGTAACGCCGCCTGAGCTTCCCGTCCAATCCAAAAGTCGGAACTGAAAACATAAAATGAACTGGCACCTGCCAGTTCCACGAGATTTCTATCGATTTTCCAGTGGGTAGTAGAGAAAGAAGCCTTTAGTTATCAAGCAAACGTACTGCTTCTTCCGGCGGCAGCGGTCGACTGAACACAAAGCCCTGAATGCAGTCGCAATCATACTGGCGCAATTTATCCAACTGCGCCGGGAACTCCACGCCTTCTGCCACCACCTGCAACTTCAGCGCATGGGCAAGGTTGATAATGAACCGAACATACTCCGCCTGCGTCACATCATCGATGATCCCGTCAATGAAGGATTTATCGACTTTCAGAGTGCTTACAGGCAACCGTCTCAAATAGGTCAGCGATGAGTACCCGGTGCCAAAATCATCGAGGGCGATATTTACGCCGAGAGACCTCAATTGTTCCAATTTCCCGATGCTTTCTTCCATCGATTCGATGAGAATGCTTTCGGTCACTTCCATTTCGAGCTGACCGGCCTCTATGCCCGTTTCGTGCAGAATCGTCCGTACCCGGTCGATAAAATCTGCGCCAGCCAGCTGGCGGGGTGAAATATTGACGGAAACATGCATCGATTTCCGTTCAATATTACTGATACGGCGGGCAAAAACGCACGCTTCCCGGATAACCCATTCGCCAATCGAAACGATCACGCCGCTTTTTTCTGCCAGAGGAATGAACCGGCTCGGAGGCACAGAACCGTGTTCGGGGCTGTTCCAGCGCAGCAGTGCTTCAAATCCTACAATTGACTGATCCGCCAGGCAGATCTGCGGTTGGTAGTGCAAGGAAAGTTCCCCTCGATCCAAAGCGCGTCGCAAACTGTTGGTCAGCATCATAGTTTCATAGGCGTCTTTTTGCAGAGAGGCTTCATACAGCCGCCAGCAATTGCGTCCACTCGCCTTCGCGGCATACATGGCAATATCTGCGTTTTTCATTATCTCATCCGGAGTTTCTCCATGTTCGGGATATAAAACCACCCCAACACTGGCCGACATGAGCACCTGTTCATCAAACACGTCATATTCACGGCATAACACTTGAAGCAACCGATCTGCCAACGCCGCAACAGACTCTCTACTTTGCACGCCAGTAAGTGCAACGATGAATTCATCACCGCCGATCCTGGCACAAAAGGCTTCTTGCCCGAATGCATCCCGGATATGATTCGCTGCAGTTAAAATCATATCATCGCCAATGGAGTGTCCAAATGTGTCGTTGACGATTTTCAATTCATCCAGATCAATGAAAAACAGAACCCCTTTTATTACACCCTGACGGACTTTGGACAGCTCTTCATCAAGCCATAGATTGAGACTCACACGGTTCGACATCCCGGTCAGAGGATCATTATACGCAAGATTGCGGATTTCCGCATGAGTTTCCATCCGTTCCAGGAATGCTGACGCAAGATCACTATAATGCTGCAGCACTTCAATATCTTCTATCGGAATGGAATGAACTTCATCCAACCAATGGGCTGCCAGGAGACCTTTAATCCGACTCCCCTGTTTCAACGGAACCATTACAATGGTCGTGATCCGTTCGAGCTCCTGCGCCCCGATGCGACCGGGATAAGTACGATAATCCACTACATGGACTGTCTCGCCCTGCTGAAATACACTGGCCATCATACCGGAATTCGCGGACTGCGGCTCCATGCGATCAAAATCAATTGATCCAGTGCAGAAACGTCTAATAACAAGATTGTCTTCCGCATCCAAAATCCCAATATAGCCGGTCGGAGCCCCGATCAATTGCAGGGCGTCGTTCAAAATTAAAGAGAACCGTTCTGACTCGGCATCGGCCGGACGCGTCAATAGACGGGTAGCCGCCCGATATTGATGCCCCCGAAGCAGCAACTGCTTCTCTTTCTCCTGGCGAAGCTGGACTTCCTGCTCCAACAGACAGTTCGCCGCCTGCAATTCCTCATTCATGGCGGTCATCTCTTCGTTCATAGCGATCAATTCCTGATTGGCGGAGGACAGTTCGGCCGTCCTCTGCTCGACAACAGCCTCTAGCCGGTCACGGTGTAATCGCAGCTCTTGTTCCAATTCCTTACGCAGTGTGACATCCACGCCGATTCCGGCAATAAACAGCTCATTGTTGATGTGCAGAGGCATGGTTGTAAGATAATAAGTCAAGCGGGAACCACTTCGTGTATGTAGATCGGACTCCAATTCTGTCAAACCATTCTGAACTGACATCGCAATAGAATGGAAAACTCGTTCCACGTCATCACCATGAAAAAAATCCAGAAATTGCATACCTGTTAAATCAGTCTGGGAATACCCGCTGACTTCTTCCAGCTTTTTACTCCAGCGAACCAACCGGCCCTCTGAGTCAAGCATGTACATAAGGCCTGGCATTCCATCAAACAAGTGATCAATGATGGACTTTTCATCTCGCAGATGTAGGAGCAGCATCGCATTTTCCAAGGCGGCAGAGATTAGGTGCGAAAATTGTTTAAATGCAAATAATTTTGCCTCGGTAATGTCCGCCTGTTGATCTTGCCACGACAGCTGCATCACTCCGATGATTTCTTCCCCAATTTTGACAGGGGCTGAAATCACGGTCGTGATCCTATCCAAACGAGGATTCGATATCCGATTCTCACAGGAATGGTAGTCGTGCTGTATGTGAGTTTCTCCAGTTCGCCACACTTCGCCGATCAATCCCTCTGTAGCGCGTACTCGGATTCCGCCCCTGCCCTTATCGATTCCCACAGCGAATCGAAAGCAAAGCAACGTGGAGTCCTCGTCATCAACAAGCGACAATGACCCTCCAGCTGCGCCAATGGCATCGACCGCCTGTTGTAAAATGGCATTCAGTACTTTTTCCGGTTCAATATGGCCGATCAGGTTGCCGGCATTTTTTTGCAGTTGCGCAAGATGATTGACCAAGAAAAATTCCTCCGCTCAATACTGAAAAACCATTCAGATTTCGGTTCAACACATGGTGCTCGGTTACCGTTAGCTCGCTTCTTTACGTTGGCCGTGTTTTTTGTTTATTCACCTATTTCAACAGTTCCGGCGCACGGTTTAGAACTTGAACCGTTTCGGATATTAGAGACTCCACCACTTCGTGGACAGGCTTACTCTCTCTCAATGGCAATAGACTTTGTCCCACCTGAACCAATCCATTTTGGACATCTCCTTCGACGGCAGCCAGTCGGGCAGTGCCGGTCGCCAACTTATCCAGTTCATCCTGTGGGGCGCCGCTAACTTCTAGTTGCGTAAATTTGGCTGTGAAATCGTTTTTCAGTCCCCGTACACCATGCCCTCGTGATATTCCCGTCGCAATGGAATCTGTGTCAACGGCTTCAATAATTCGTTGCTTGGCATTTGGATGAAGTGCACATTCCGTAGTCAGCAGGAATCGCGAACCCATCTGAACGCCATCGGCGCCCATGAGCAACGCAGCCCCTATCCCGCGTCCATCGGCGATCCCGCCGGCGGCCACTATCGGCAGGGATACTTCAGGTATGACGTTGGTCAACAACGCCATCGTAGTCAGCGTTCCGATATGACCTCCCGCTTCCATTCCTTCGATGACAACGGCATCAGCACCGGCGGTTTCAACGCGTTTCGCCAGTTTTACACTGGGAACGACAGGAATGACTTTGACCCCGGCCGCATGCAATTGTTCGAAATAAACCACAGGGTTACCAGCTCCCATTGTCACAAAAGCAACTTTTTCCTCACAAATCACGGATACCAGTTCGTCGCAGTTAGGAGCCATCAGCATGACATTCACGCCGAACGGTTTATCTGTCAATGTTTTGGCTTTTCGAATCTGATCACGGGTCCATTCGGTCGTGCGACCACCGGTTGCGATAATCCCCGCTCCCCCTGCATTTGATACTGCAGCTGCCAGATTGGCCTCAGACACCCAGGCCATCGCACCCTGTAGTATTGGATATTTTATCCCCAGAAGCTCGGTAATTTTCGTTTTCATATAGATCTCCTTCATTCATGTTTTGTCTGCGCTCATGAAAATATCATTAATCGCTTACAAACCGGGCAATATCAGGGGTGTTGCCCTCCAGCTGGAAAGACTGTCCCATTTCGTCCTGCAATACCGGTTTGAAGTGGTCGTTGCCATCAATGAAAATGATGCGGGCGCTGCGTCCATCGCTGAGCAACACCTTGCTGCCAACGAGCAATTCTTTGATTCGCTGACGAAAAACGAAGCAGACCGCTGGATCGAGTGCGGAAAACATTTCATCATAAATTTCTTCCAAAACAGCAAATGGCGTCACCGCGCTCCGATATACCCGATTCGAAGTCATCGAATCAAAAAGGTCCGCTACCGCAAGCACTCGGGAAACCTGAGGAACCTGGGCGCCCTTAAGTCCTGACGGATATCCCGAACCGTCAAGTCGTTCATGATGAAACAAAATACCAGACATTGCCTCTTCATTAATACTCCCATTCCCCATGGCTAGCTCATACCCCAACTCGGAATGGCGCCGCATCACCTTCATTTCCGGAGATGTGAGCGCTGACGGTTTATTGAGAATCTCCAGAGGGATCTGCGTTTTTCCCACATCGTGCAACAACCCCGCCAAAATCAATCCCTGCAAATTTTGATGACCTGTCCATTTTCCAATAAGTCCACACAAAACTCCGACATTGACGGAATGGGTGTACGTGTAATTATCTACAGACTTGACCATCTGGAGCGCTGTAATAACACCTGGTGTATCAATCATAGTAGTCGAAATTTCATTGGCGATTGTCAGAAATTCCTCATGCGGCAACGCACGGGTTAAACGCATCCGATCGAAGCTTGCTTTGACAGAGCGCACCATCTTCAATTGATTTTCGACAAGTTTGGGAGGTTGCGGCTGCCGCGCAGCCAAAGCTGCTGACTCCATATCGACCAGTATATCGACATAACGCATATCGCTGTGTCGGATACGCTCGATGATCAGTTGCGTCAAAATCGTTTTTTCCGCCACCAACAGAGAGTGCGCCTCAGACATGAGGGCGTTCGCCAGCTTCATGCCTGGACGCAAATTTCGAGTGTCGATTCGTTGGATCGATGCTGCCATAACATCCACCCTCCATTTTGAAAATCAAATGCCTCTCCTTCACTATTATTCCCGCAAAACAAGCCGATTCCTGCTTCAGCATTCTCGCGCGTCCTATCCGTCCGTGCGATTTCACAAACACGTCACAATTTTGACATTGTTTCGTTAAATATATCCCCTATACTCATAAGTGAGGGCGGAAACATCCGCGATAAGACGAAAGGGGAATGCAAGATGAAAAAGAAAGCAATGGTAATCGCCGGCGTAGCGGCGCTGGCCTTGATGGTAGCCGGAGTCACAATGGCCTCTCCCATGGGACGGGGCATGATGGGCGGCGGGTTCGGAAGGGGCGGCGGTTCAATGGGAATTGAGCCTCTCAAGCTCACCGATTCGCAGCAAGCTGAATGGAAAGCCTGGCAGGAAAAGAATTTCCAACTAAAAAAAGAAAAAGTGCAGCTCATGGTAAAAACCGGCTATCTGACGCAAGAACAGGCAGATGCCAAGATCAAAATGATGGATAGTTCAAATTCGTTCCGCATGAAGAACAGCCTCGTCAGCCCAGGCGCACGCCTCAGTACTCCACTGACGGATGATCAGAAAGCTGACCTGAAGAAAATGGGGGAACAGCGTCTGGCAATCCAGAAAGAAAACCTGTCGCGCATGGTTTCAGCAGGACAAATTACCCAGGCACAGGCGGATGCCCGCATTGAGCGGATGCAGCAACACTTCAACGAGATGTCGGAAAAAGGTTTCTCCGGTCGTGGTGGTGGACCTGGCAATGGTGGTCCGGGACATGGAATGGGCGGTAGCCCTCGCTTCCAATAGATAGCCCATGATTTTCCCTCCCCCTGCTTCGCCTCTGGCCTTTGCCGGAGGCTTTTCTAATAAAAATTAAAGAGACCGGCGATCGATTCTCCCAATTGATCGCCGGTCTCTTTAATTTTTTCCAATTACAGGTGGCATGCCGTCCGGCTTTTAATTTGCTGCTTGCTTCAGCTGGATGACCTCTTGGCTGGTCAGAATCTGATCGATATTCAGCAAGATCACGAGGCGGTCTTCCATTTTACCGATGCCCTCAATATACTGTGCATCAAGAATAAAAGCCGGCGGTGGCGGTTCAATCGAAGTTCCAGGCATCTGTACAACTTCGTTGACTGCATCCACAATGATGCCAACCGTCTGTCCGCTAACATCAATAATCATAATCCGGGTATCTTCTTCATGGGCTTTGGCTGCAAGGCCAAAGCGTTTACGCAGATCTACGACCGGTATGACGCGTCCGCGCAGGTTGATGATCCCTTCCATGAACTCAGGCGTCTGCGGCAGCCGAGTAACAGGCACCATGCGGTTGATTTCCTGAACCTTCTGAATCGGCAGACCATAGTCTTCATTAGCAAGCTTAAAAATTACCAACTGAACATCTTGCGCCAAAATTATATTCCCCTTTCATCTCCTGGTTTCTAAGTTTTCGTTTGCCTTATTTAGGTTTTTCAGCCCGGTGGCCATTCCATGAAGCGTCCGCCAAGAATATGCCAATGAAGATGCATGACAGACTGCCCGCCCTCTTGACCGGTGTTCATTACGACGCGAAATCCGGTCTCCGCCACGCCCAGTTTGGCAGCGATTTTCGGCAACGTCAGCAGGGCATGCGTAAGTAGCTCGGCATCATCAGGAGTCGTCTCAAGTACACTGCCGAGATGCTTGCGTGGAATCACCAGCACATGAACCGGCGCGACAGGATTAATGTCTGGAAACGCTACCAACAGCTCGTCTTCATAAAGGAATTTTACCGGAATGGTTCCCGCTGCTATCTTGCAAAAAATACAATCCTGTGACAAGGACAATCCCTTCTTTCCTTCTTCATACACTCATCCAGCGCCATTTCATTGGACAACATCCGCTTCTATGAAAGTTCTGCCAGAGTTGCTAAATTTCCTGCAAAAACATAAAAACGGTTGAAGTTATTTCTTCAACCGTCCAACAAAGCCTTCAGGAATCACTCTGAGCAGTTCTATCGGAACCAGCTCCCGCTCCTGGATCTCGCATGTCTTAGTCTCAATGAATACTCGCTGATAGTTCGGCGTCAAGCCTTCCGCCATACCAATTTCCGACTTCTCAACGAGCACCGACATCGTGCGACCGAGAAAGCCTTGCCGGAACTTGAATCCGCTGCGCTCTCCCACCGCCAGCAACTCGGTCACTCTGCGCTTTTTTTCCGCATCTCCAACCTGTTGGCGAAAGTTAGCGGCCGGGGTTCCTGCACGGCGTGAATAGGGAAACACATGAATTTTTGCAAATTCCATAGCCGTCGCGAATTCGAGGCTCTTCGCAAAAAGTTCCGGGGTTTCGCCCGGAAAGCCGACAATAATATCCGTGGTCACGGCGAGATCCGGCATTTTTTCGCGCAACCGTGCCAGTAGTTCGGCATAGTCAGCCGTAGTATATGGACGGCGCATAGCGGCCAGGATCGAATCCTCGCCGGATTGCAAGGGCAAATGAAGATGGGGGCACATCCGGGAATCAGATTCCATCACCCCGATCAAGCTCTCCGATATTTCAAGAGACTCTGCCGAGCTGAGGCGAAGCCTGACAATGCGGGATTCTTCCAGCACGGTGCGAACGGCGTCAGCTAATGTGTAACGACCTCCCTCTCTGCCATAGGCGCCAAGATTGATCCCTGTCAACACGATTTCTTGAAAACCATCCGCCGCAAGCACGCGAGTTTCTCGGGCAATACTGTCGAGAGAACGGGAACGCAGATGCCCCCGTGCGTAAGGAATAATGCAATACGAGCAATAGTTTTCACAACCGTCCTGAATTTTCAGGAAAGCCCTAGTACGTCCCGGTACTGCCTGTAGAGGGATATCTTCGAATTCAACCTCATCCATAATATTACTGACAGCCAATACCTGATGCTTTTCCCGCAAGGATTCTTCGACAAAATCCACGATACGGTCACGGTCGCGGGTTCCAATAACGACATCGACACCTTCGATCGCCGCAGCATCCGCCGGTGAAACCTGTGCGAAACAGCCTGTCACCGCAACGACAGCATCAGGGTTCAGTCGAATGGCACGCCGGACCATCTGTCGCGATTTTCGTTCCCCCAGGTGTGTGACGGAACAGGTATTGACCACATAGACATCAGCCCGAGTGTCAGGATCGGTCAAAATATAGCCCCGTTGCTGAAAGATTCCGGCCATAGCCTCTGTTTCTGTTTGATTTACTTTGCATCCGAGGGTGATAAAAGCCACCTTGGCCATCAAATACCTCCCAGGTCGCCGCATTCATACATTATAGCCGACAAGGCCGCCAATCCTGCCGTTTCTGTCCGCAAAATCCGCGAACCCAGTCCGGTCAGGCACGCACCTTTGCTCTGGCAATACTCGGCTTCCGCCTCGGAAAAACCACCTTCCGGGCCCACAATTAATATCCAGGAGTCACAAAGATCCTGCGTCAGCAGTGAGCGTAACCCCTGACGCCCAGTGCCCTCATAAAGAGTCAGCACCCGTGTCTCCGGCGAAACGTGTTCAAACAATGCCTGCATCGTGACGAAAGGTCCGACTGCCGGAATGACCCCGCGTCCGCTCTGCTGCGCGGCCTCTTGCGATATTTTCTGCCATCGGCGCAACTTTTCCGTTTGCTTTGCCTCATCGTAGCGAACAATACAATGTTGTGTCAGTAAAGGAATGATTCCCTTTACTCCCAACTCTACAGCTTTTTGGACAATAAAGTCCATCTTGTCACCTTTGGGCAGAGCTTGCGCCAGCCACACATCCACAGGCGGCTCCGTCGAGGCGCTAATGTTTTTTAGCGCCAACGTTACAGTTTCGGGCGTAATCCTGACAATTTCGGCCTCGCCGCAGCGCCCGTCCTGTCCGGCTACGCCGAGCGTACTCCCTACAGCCATGCGCAGCGACAATCCGATATGCCTGGCTGTTTCCCCTTTAACATCCATGAAATCGGTAAGCGGACCCTGAATGAAAATTCGGCGCATCTCAGTCTTGACTCCTGCAAGCAACCACTGCAGCCCATTCACCAGCTTCCGTCACTTTTGTCAAAGTCAGGCCCTGCAGAGCCAATGCACTGGTGACATCCGGCAGACGCTCCTTGATAATGCCGCTGCCCAGGAAGCAGCCTTCGGGTTTCAGATGAGACGGTATGGCCGGAGCCATTTTCAAAATCAGGTCGGCTATCAGATTCGCCACAATGACATCAGCCTGCCCTTCAATACCGTCCAACAAATTTCCCTGAGAAACATCGACTATTGAGCTGACACCATTGGCTTCAACATTGTGGCGAGCTGTTTCCGCCGCCATCACATCATATTCAACCGCCTTTACTGCCACAGCACCGAGTTTGGCAGCTGCGATGGACAGGATTCCCGATCCGGCGCCGATATCGAATACCGTCATCCCTGGTGTTACGAGATTCTCAAGGCTTTCCATGCAGAGAATAGTGGTTCCATGAGTTCCCGTACCAAAAGCCATGCCTGGATCCAAATCCAGTAGAATATCGCCCGGCTGGGCTGTATAGTCCTCCCAAGACGGTTTGACCACGAACCGTTCACCGATGCGCGAAGTATGAAAATACTGCTTCCAAGCATCAGCCCACTCTGCCTCCCGAACTTCACGCCAATGAATGGTCCCCTTCCCCTTATCTAGAGAATGGCCGGCCAATTCATCGATTCGTGTTGACAGAATGCGTAGCTTGCCAGGAAGTTCTTCATCGGAAGGAAGATAGGCTACAATCGTCACAAAATCAACGGCGGGTTCGTCAGGAAAAATGCAATCGGTCCAGTTCCCTGAACGACGATACGACTGGATCAGATCAGGGTCCTCGATGACCACCCCGCCTGCGCCCAGTTCATGAAAGACTGCGGCTACCGCCTCTGTGGCCTCTTGTGTTGTATAAATACTGATCTCTGCCCATTTATCGTTCATATCGTCGCCTCCTTCCGATTGCCGACCTTTGTGCTTCTCAAACCCCGCCCAGCACGTCTTTGACTTTTTTTACGAAGCTCTGGCTAGGTGGCTTGATATTCTCGCCGCCTAACTTGGCGAATTCCAGCAATAGCTGGCGTTGCTTATCCGAGAGTTTTTTCGGTGTTACAATGGTCAGCCGGATCTTCAGATCACCCTTGCCGTGACCACGCAAATGCGGAATTCCCTTCTCTTTCAAAGTAAGGACGGTTCCTGTCTGTGTGCCGGCAGGGATCTCAAGTTTGGCCATTCCGTCCAGGGTCGGTACTTCTACCTCATCGCCGAGTGCCGCCTGCGGAAAACTGACTTGCAGATCAAAGACCAGGTTGTCTCCATCGCGTCCGAAAGTTTTATGCCGCTTGACGGAAATGTAAACGTACAGATCTCCTGGCGGGCCACCGCGGGTTCCCGCTTCGCCGCCCTGTGAAATCCTGAGTCGCAAGCCATTGTCAGCCCCCGGAGGAATGGTCACCTGGATGCGGCGCGTCTTGCGCACCTTACCCCTGCCCTTACATTCTGTGCAGGGTGTGTGCACGATCTTGCCTTCACCCCGGCAACGGCTGCAGGTAGTAACATTGACCATGCGTCCGAATGGAGTATTCTGAACTACTTGGGCCTGTCCGCTGCCGCCGCATTGGGGGCAGGTCTCGGGATGCGTTCCTGCGGCAGCTCCCGTCCCATGACAGACCTGGCAGTCCTCTGTTCGCGGGATTTCGATCTCCTGTGCATGGCCGGTTGCCGCCTGTTCCAACGTGATATCCATGTCATAGCGAAGGTCTGATCCACGTTCCGGGCCTTGTCTGCGCGCCCCACCGCCACCGAATCCACCGCCGAAGAACATGTCAAAGATGTCATTGATCCCACCGCCGCCGCCGCCGAACCCAGAGGCCCCGGCCGCGCCATCGAAAGCGGCGTGGCCGAACTGGTCGTACTTGGCCCGATTTTCCTGATTGGAAAGAACCTCGTACGCCTCATTGATTTCTTTGAATTTAGCCTCGGCTGTTTTCTGATCGTCCCGGTTAACATCCGGGTGATATTTGCGCGCCATTTTGCGGAACGCTTTTTTAATTTCCTCTTCCGTAGCTGTACGGGGAACGCCGAGGAGTTCATAATAGTCTTTTTTATCCGCCACTATCTCACCAACTTATATCGGCTTCCGGAAAGATGCGAAAAACGATCCCTCCGAAAGCCGGATTATTGAATTATTTCTTTTCGTCGTCTACCACTTTATATTCAGCATCAACAACTTTTTCATCATGCTTGGAGCCGCCAGCAGATCCAGTCGGTCCCTCCTGTCCGGGAGCGCCTTCCTGAGGACCGGCCTGCTGATAAACAGCGGAGGTCAGTTCATAAAGAGGTTTGGAGAGGGCTTCAGTATCCGCCTTGATTTTTTCAGTATCGGTGCCTTTCAGGGTTTCCTTCAGTACCTCGATAGCTGCCTGAACTTTGTCCGCAAGCGCCTTGTCGGCTTTGCCTTCGAATTCTTTCAGCGTCTTCTCCGCCTGATAGACGAGGGAGTCGGCGCCGTTACGGGTTTCAACTTCTTCTCGGCGTTTTTTGTCTTCAGCGGCATTTGCTTCCGACTCTTTCACCATGCGCTCGACTTCTTCCTTCGTCAAGCCGCCGCCCTGTGAGGCGGAAGTGATGGTGATCTTTTGTTCTTTACCAGTACCTAGATCTTTGGCGCTGACATGTACGATGCCATTGGCGTCAATATCAAAAGTAACCTCGATTTTCGGTACTCCACGTGGCGCGGGAGCGATGCCGGACAACTCAAATCGGCCGAGAGTCTTATTGTAAGCGGCCATTTCGCGCTCGCCCTGCAAAACGTGCACATCGACGGACGGCTGATTGTCCGCCGCAGTTGAGAACGTCTGGCTCTTCGCCGTCGGAATGGTCGTATTGCGTTCGATAATTTTGGTGAAAACTCCACCCAAGGTTTCGATACCCAGAGACAACGGCGTCACGTCAAGCAGCAGTACATCCTTGACTTCGCCAGCCAATACACCGGCCTGGATTGCTGCGCCAACAGCCACGCACTCGTCGGGGTTGACTCCCTTGTGAGCTTCTTTGCCGAAGTATTTTTTGATGGCGTCCTGTACCGCCGGAATACGGGTTGAACCGCCGACCAGTATAATTTTATCTATGTCTTTCGGGCTCAGACCGGCGTCCGACATTGCCTGACGAGTGGGACCCATCGTTGACTCGACAAGGTCGGCTGTCAGTTCGTCGAATTTTGCCCGGGTGACACTGATATCGAGATGTTTGGGGCCATTAGCATCTGCAGTGATAAAGGGTAGATTAACGTTGGTTGACATTAGTGACGACAGTTCGATTTTCGCTTTTTCGGCCGCTTCCTTCAACCGTTGCATCGCCATGCGGTCACCAGAAAGATCAATGCCGGAGTCCTTTTTGAACTCGGCAGCCAACCATTTCATAACCCTATCGTCAAAATCATCGCCGCCCAGTCGCCCGTTGCCGCTGGTCGATTTGACTTCAAAGACGCCGTCGCCCAGTTCAAGGATCGAGACGTCGAAGGTGCCGCCGCCAAGGTCGAATACCAGAATGGTGTGGTCGTCGCCTTTGTCGATTCCATAAGCCAGCGAAGCAGCCGTTGGCTCGTTGATGATACGGAGAACTTCCAGCCCGGCGATGGTTCCGGCATCTTTGGTTGCTTGTCTTTGACTATCACTGAAATACGCAGGAACAGTAATGACAGCCTGCGTTATTTTTTCTCCCAGATAAGCTTCAGCGTCCGTCTTTAATTTTTGCAGAATCATCGCAGAAATTTCCTGCGGTGAATATTTTTTGTCATCAATGGCAACGGTATAATTGCTGCCCATTTCTCGTTTAATCGAGCTGATGGTACGGTCTGAATTTGAAATCGCCTGGCGTTTGGCCACTTGCCCCACCAAACGTTCACCTGATTTGGAAAACCCAACAACCGAGGGGGTCAGGCGACTGCCTTCCGCATTGGCGATAACAACGGGTTCGCCACCCTCCATGACTGCCACTACCGAGTTTGTTGTACCGAGGTCGATACCGATTACTTTTGCCATAATATAGTTCCTCCTTCACTGGCTGTGCGGCCATGCCGCACAGCTTTTCTTGTTTAATTTTCTTGTTTGATTTGCCCTGTTATTTTGTCGGTTTTTCGACCCTATTTCCCTGCGACTTTGACCAGTGCGGGTCGGATCACTTTACCAGACACTGCATACCCTTTCTGCAGTTCTTCCACAACCGTTCCTTCCGGTTGACCAGTGCCTTCTACCGTCAGAATCGCTTCATGCTTTGCCGGATCGAACATGGAGCCAACAGTTTCCACAACACTGACCCCCTGCTTTTCCAGCACGCTGTTCAGCTGCCGCAGAATCATCTCGATCCCCGCGCCGAATCCGGATGTATCTTCCGCAGGGCGACTGGTCATCGCTCTTTCGAAATTATCCACTACCGGCAGCAACTCCTTGATCAGATTCTGCGTGACAAATACCCCAAGTTCAGACTGTTCCTGGCGTGTTCGACGCCGAAAATTGTCAAAATCCGCCTGCAGCCGCAAAATCCGGTCCATCATCTCCGTTTTGACCGATTCGGCGGTAACAACCACTTCCGCCATCACTTCTGATTCAGGTGCTGTCGTGGAGTCCGTCTTGGCTTCTGCGTCGGACTGCTGATTCTCCTTCAAGTCTTCATTACGGTCAGTTTTATGCTTGTGTGTCATGTTGTCTCCTCCCATAATCGTTTATTCAAAAATCTGGTGAACTTGAAGGGGAGTCCCCTCCTACCGGGTGCCCAGCCTGTTCGCCTTCGTCTTTTTTCCTGATAATCGTATCGATCCGTAAAATGGCGGTCGCCACTTCGCCTGCTGCTTTCAACGCATGCAGTTTGACCGGAGCCGGGTCAATCACACCCAGTTTCACCATGTCGCAGATCTCTCCTGTCTCACAATCAATCCCGAGTGAGTCCGATTTTTTCTCGTTCTGCGCAGCTACAATGTTTTCGACCTTTTCCAGCGGATTGTAGCCGGCATTTTCCACGATTTGGGCCAAAGGCCGCTTCAATGCGTTCACCACGCAGTCGAGTCCATAAGCGGACATCCCTTTGAGACTGCCTCTGGACTTTTCAATAGCACGGGCAATCGCCACTTCGACTGACCCGCCGCCGGCCACATAGCCGCCGCGCACGGCAGCCTGCACGCTGGAAGCTGCGTCTCGCGCTATTCGCTGTCGTTCACCGACGACTTCCTGCGTCGCAGCGCCCACCAGGATCGTAGCGGCTGGCTTGCCCCGGCCTCCCATAATCCTGACATGTTCCAGTTTTTCATCCTCGTACACTTTTTCTGCATATCCAAGGAGCTTCCGAAGTTCGTCGAGGTCTTTCTTCAGCCCGGTTCGCTTGATCATACGAGCGCCGACGTGTTCCGCCACGCGGCGTAGTTCATTGGTCGGCACGCGCTGCACCACCAGAATCTGCGCGTCGGTCAGAATCTCCTCCGCTCTGGCATGCACACCCCGGTCGGTCAACACTGCCTTTACGCCGAGTTCAACGATCTTGCGCACATTTGCTTCGAATTCGTCCTGCAATTCCCGGAAACGCCGGAAGCCGGCTTCGGTTCCCAGCGCCTCGCTCCCAAGTTCTTCAGGTTCCAGTGCATCATCGATGATCATCACCAAGACTTGCTCCACGAGCTCGGGCATCTCTTTCGTCATCCGCTCTTTATCGACGATAACGCCCATGAACACTTCATTCTGGGCATTCTCCTCGGCAACGATGATATCAGAAAGTTTATAGTTCGTTTCCAACAGTTTCTCCCGGCCTATCAGCCGGGCCGCCTGCACCACCAGGTCTGCGATATCTGCATTGTCACGGCCCGCCACCATGGCGATATTGGTAAGTTTGGAGTCTTTCAGATCTTTAAAATGGCGGGCTCTTTTCCCTAGTTCCGTCTGCGCCAGTGAAATTCCAAGCCGGATTCCCTCGATAACGCGTGCCACCGGAACCCCTTTTAGTACCTGCGCCACGCCCTCATTTACCAACGCTCCCGCCATGATGGTGGCGGTCGTGGTTCCGTCGCCTACTTCGTGTTGTTGGGCTTTTGCAATATTGATCACCATTTTGGCAGCTGGATGATTGACATCCATTTTGTCCAGAATCGTCACTCCATCATTGGTGATGATTACTTCACCGAAGCGATCGACCAGCATGGTGTCTAGGCCTTTGGGTCCTATCGTGCCCTGCACCGCCGCCGCGATTGCCCGCACCGCTTGCGCATTTGTCATCAACGCGGCCAGACTCTCATCTACTTCGCTGCCGCCGCCTTGCTTGAAATTCATCTTGACTCCTCCGTACTTATCGTTGATATTTTTTCAGGATTTGCTCCATGTGTTTTTGCATGAATTCGATAGCTGCCATCGTACGGGCGTACTCCATTCGGGTAGGCCCGAGAACTGCCAGTGTTCCCACTGTTTGCCCGTCAATACGGAACGAGGCCTGAATGACGCTGCAATCCTGAATGCCGGAGTATTTGTTTTCTTTGCCTATTGTCACGATGGTGCCATTGCCGTCCTGCGTATGAAGAATATCATAAAGTAATCGGTCTTCTTCCAACATGGACAGCAAGTGCCGCACTTTTTCAACATCACGGAACTCCGGTTGGTTGAGCAGCTGCGTCGCTCCGCCCAGATATACTTTTTCCCCGCCGGGAGTTCCACTTGTTGCTTCCCGGATCAAAGACATCGCACTTTCCAGCAATTCCGGCCGGGGCAGCACATCATCCTTGATCTTTTCCAGCAGAGATGACTGGATTTCCTGTAACGAAAGCCCACCAAGCCGATGGTTCATAGCTCCGGCGATCCGCTGCAGTTCCTCGGCGGAAGTTCCTTCTGGAATTTCCATCAGCCGATTTTCCATCACGCCAGTATCGGTAACGACAACAACCACTACCCGCGTGGCATCAAAGGGCAAAAATTGCAGGTATTTAAATTTACAGGCCGATGCCTGCGGCGCCAACAGCAACGAAACATTTCGTGTCACCCGCGAAAGAACCCTGACTGTTTCCTGAAACGCTTCGTCCAGCCGCCGCACTTTCTGTTCGAACCATTGGTTGATCAGCACCGTGTCACGGTCGGAAACCTGCTGCGGTCCCATCAGGCAATCGACATAAAAACGATACCCCTTTGCGGACGGTATGCGCCCAGCCGAGGCATGGGGCTGCTCCAAAAAACCGAGGGCCTCCAAATCGGACATCTCATTGCGGATCGTGGCCGGACTGACGCCGAGGCCGCATTTTCGCGCGATCGTTCGCGATCCAATCGGTTCCGCAGTGGAAATATAATCATCGATTATAGCCTGTAGAACTTGTCGTTTTCGTTCATCCAACATAACTTTCACCTCTTGTTAGCACTCTATGAAGAAGAGTGCTAACATATACACAAACATACCATGCAAAGACTTCCCTGTCAAGCCTTCGCCCCTGCTCCACGCTACGTTTTCCGCCTTTACGGCAAAAATTCCGCGAACGCCTGATTACCCAATTTCATCCCCCGTTCGGTCAAACGCCAGGAATCTGTTTCCTGCATCAGCAATCCAAGTCTCACCAATCGGGCAATGGGTTCCTCATAGTATTCGACAAATTCTCGCCCAAACCGCCGCGAAAAGTTGGTACCGCTCAAGCCCCTGGAAGTTCGAAGTGATAAAAAGACGTACTCTGCCATTGCAGTAGGCAAATCAAGCGATTCGCGAAAGCCCTCGCAAGACATGCCGCCTGTCAGGCTTTCGACATACTTGGATAAATCATCCGTATTCGCAAATCGATCCACGCCGTCAAACGAATGCGCCGCGACACCAAAACCTCGATAGATCTCGTAATTCCAGTATTTCAAATTGTGCCGGCATTCCCTGCCGGGAGTGGCATAGTTGGAAATCTCATAGCGGGCATAGCCCTGGGAAGGTAAAAAATCATTGAGCAAATCGTACATAGACTCTTCGTCCTCTTCAGACGGCAATGCAACTTGCCCACTTGTCACAGCAGATTCCAACGGAGTTCCTTCTTCCAGTTTCAGCCCGTATGCCGATATGTGGTCTGGCCCAAGCGCCACAGCCCGGTCCAGTGTTTTCTTCCATCCCGAAACACTTTGCAGCGGCAACCCATACATCAGGTCCAGACTGATATTTTCAAACCCAGCGGCACGCGCGTCGGTAAAAGCCTTTTCTGCGTCTTCCGCCCGGTGAATCCGCCCAATGCCAGCCAGCACCGCATCGTCAAAACTCTGCATGCCCAAACTCAGTCGATTGAATCCTGACTGCCGTAAAAGCTGCAGCGAGTTCCGATCTACTGTGCCTGGATTAGCCTCCAAGCTGATTTCTGCATTCGCAGCCACCGGAAAAGCAGCACGCAGGACTTGCAGAATCGCGCTTAACGCCGTGGTCTCCAAAACTGTCGGCGTGCCGCCGCCAAAGAAAACCGTATCGACTGGCACAGAGAAATCGCCGCCCGCTGCGGTAATTTCCCCACAGAGAGCGGCGACGTAGGACTGCTGCAAAGACCTGTCGCACACTGCAGATACAAATGCACAATAGCTGCATTTTGCAAGGCAGAATGGAATATGGACATAAATTCCAAGAGAGTTTGCAAGCACCTTTGTCAATCTCGCTTCAAAACAGCCATGAATGCTTCCTGGGGCAATTCAACGCTGCCAACCTGTTTCATGCGTTTTTTACCTGCTTTTTGTTTTTCCAGAAGTTTGCGTTTGCGGGTTATGTCACCCCCATAGCATTTGGCCAGCACATCCTTGCGCATGGCGCTGATTGTCTCCCGTGCAATGACTTTGTTGCCGATAGCAGCCTGAATCGGAATCGCAAACATTTGACGAGGTATGAGGCTCCGCAGTTTTTCCACCAACTGCCGTCCCCTGAATACTGATTTATCCCGATGCACGATGATCGACAACGCATCGACCGGCTCCTCGTTCAGCAAAATATCCATCTTGACCAAGTCAGACTCCTGATAGCCTTCCAACTCATAGTCCAGGGATGCATAGCCACGGCTGACGGATTTCAGTTTGTCAAAATAATCATAAATGATTTCCGACAATGGCAAATGATAGGTCAGCATGACCCGTGTCGTGTCCATATATTTCATGTCCTTGAATTCACCGCGTTTCTCCTGGGAAAGTTCCATAATGGCGCCAACAAAATCATTGGGCACAATGACGGTCGCCTTCACATAGGGCTCGCCGATCGCTTCAATGACCTGTGGAACCGGCATTTTGGAAGGATTGGCGATCAACAGGACCTCTCCGTCCGTCTTGCGGACCTGATAGATAACGTTGGGCGCTGTAATAACGAGGGACATCTGGTACTCGCGCTCCAAGCGTTCCTGCACAACATCCATATGCAGCAGTCCCAAAAATCCGCAGCGGAACCCGAAACCCAGCGCAGCTGACGTCTCGGCTTCAAAGGTCAGGGACGCATCGTTCATTTGTAGTTTTTCGAGCGCTTCGCGCAAATTATCGAACTCACTGGTTTCAACCGGATACATGCCGCAATAAACCATCGGCGTCACTTTGCGATACCCCGGCAAAGGCTCTTTGGCAGGCCGCGCTGCATCCGTGATGGTATCCCCCACCCGAACTTCCTTCAGATTCTTGATTCCGGCAATCACATAACCGACCTGACCGGGTCCCAATTCAGGCATGGGAGTGAGAGACGGTCGAAAAACGCCGACTTCTGATACCTCGAAACTGCGTCCGCTATGCATCATCTGTGCTTTCATGCCACTGGCAATCGTTCCGTCCATTACACGAACATAAGAAATGACGCCACGATAGGAATCAAAATGGGAATCAAAGATGAGTGCTCTCGTCGGAGCGCTTTCATCGGTAGTCGGCGCAGGTATGCGCTTCACAATCGCTTCCAGAACGTCCGGAACGCCCAAGCCAGATTTTGCACTGACCAGAATCGCATTATGTGCATCGATACCGATTACTTCTTCAATTTCACGAATGACCTTTTCAACATCGGCACTTGGCAAATCTATCTTGTTGATGACAGGCACAATCTCAATATTATGATCCAATGCCAGATAAACATTGGCCAGCGTCTGAGCCTCGATTCCCTGCGCTGCGTCCACGACCAGCAACGCCCCCTCACAGGCGGCGAGGCTACGGGAAACTTCATAGGAAAAGTCGACATGCCCCGGGGTATCGATGAGGTTCAGCATGTATGTTTCGCCATCTTGCGCCACATAATCAAGCCGCACGGCCTGAGCCTTGATGGTAATGCCGCGCTCCCGTTCCAGATCCATCTGGTCCAGCAGTTGGTTTTCCATCTGGCGGGCGGTCACCGTACCGGTCAGTTCGATCAGGCGGTCAGCCAGTGTCGATTTCCCATGATCTATATGAGCGATAATGGAGAAATTGCGTATATGCGAAGTCTTCAAATCGTGGCTCCTTTTTTTTTGCACTCTATTCCTTATTAATTATATTGACTTTGGCCCGCCGGTCAAGCCCTGGGCAAACAAGCCAACGTCCATACCCGCCTCCGTCGCTTGATTAATGGGCATTTTCTAATTTTCAAGGAAAGAAAGCCCGGAAGCTCTTGCATTTTCCACGCCAGCGTGCTAAAATTTTCACCGTAGCCTGTGTAACCTTTGCACAAGGAGGTGAATCCCTTGCCACAAATCAAATCTTCCATCCGAAGCGTAAAAACTGATGCTGAACTACGCGCTAAGAATTTTGCTGTTAAGTCTTCCGTGAAAACTGCTGTCCGTAAGACAGTGGAAACTGCGGCGGCCGGCAAAGTCGAAGATGCCACAACTTTGCTTGCCAAAGCGGCAAGCACGATCGATAAGGCAGCGTCCAAAGGCATACTCCATAAAAATGCAGCAGCGCGCAAAAAATCGCGTCTGGCAAAAAAAGTTAACGCCGCTGCGAAATAAGCGTCGTTTATTTGATCATGTCGAAGCCCCCTGTCCGATCGGACAGGGGGCTTCTTGTTGTCCGCCAGCAAAGTGCCCCTTACTATTCATCGCAAATAACTATTGGCATAGTTCAATGAGCACCCGCTCCAAATAGGGTTTCGCATCACCACCCGACCGACTGGCTACGTTAGCGTCAGCCAACGTCAGCAATGCCTGTTTCAGCGCTGCATCTCTAAAGGCACGGCTTTGACTGATCACGCGGCTAACCATTCCGGGGCTGCCTCCTTTCGTCCCGAGTGCTGCTGCCATTTCCGCTTCGGTTCCCCGGCGGTCGATTACCTGGCGCACCTGCCACCACCGACGGACGTTATAGGCAAGCAGTCCAATGATTTTCAGCGGCGGCTCCTTACTGACGAACAGCTCTTCCAACCTCGTCAAGGCCTGCGCAACATTGCGGCGAGCCAGAGCATCCGTCATGGCGAAAGCAGATACCTCAGGCACCGACGCCATCACTTCTTCCAACGCTTTTTTACTGATAACAGGATCATCCCCGGCAAACAATGCGGCTTTTTCAATTTCAGACGATAGGAAGCCTCTGGAAATCTGATTCATAGTGAGAACAACTGACATGAGGTAATCCATCGCATCTCGGCTGATCCGCTTGCCCAGTTCCGCGAGGCGGTCTTCCACCCAGTTTCGAATTTCCCGTTCTTCCATCGGACGAAACGGATTCAATTCCCGAACTTGTCCGTTTTCGGCCACTACTTTCAAAATTTTGCGCCGCTTATCCGCCTTGGCAGCCGTAAAAACCAACGTTGTATAAGGTGGCATATTCGCCAAAAGCTTCAATAGGCGTGGATCGGCCGAATCCGCAGCTTCTTTTTCCGAATCGCCACCCTCCCCGCTCTCTTCATCATCCGTGTCCTCTGCGGCAACCAGCTTGCGTCGTGAGGTCTGAAACAACTTGGAGTTTCTGATGATGACAACTTTATGATCACCGAAAAATGGTGCACTTTCAACCAAATGCAGCAACTCCGGAATTGAAGGGTCGGCCTCCATGGCAACCAGATTGAATTCCCGATCTGCCGGCGTTAGCGCTGCGGCAATTACTTTTTCTGCAAGTTGACGGACCAAAAGTCCTTCCTCGCCATAAAACAGATACACCCTCACTTCTTTATTGGTCGCTTTTGCCATTCATTCCTACCCTCATTCCTGTCATTTTCAAAAGCCATCTCATATAAACTGCATTGTATCCGGAACCGTTACCGGATCCCGAGGCAAACGAGAGCGTTCGAATCCGTCGATTAATTCTTTAGCCTTCATCGATTCTACTTTTTTCACCAACCCGGCCCACGACGCCAGTTGCCCGACGATCCTCTCCGGACGGACGCCAGCACTTCGAAGAGCTGCAATGGACAACGCCCCATGTCGTTTTGACAACCTTTCGCCTCCACTCCCGACCAGCAGAGGTACATGCAGAAAGGATGGAACCGGATATCCCAGCAAACGCCCGAGATATATCTGACGAGGCGTGGACTCGAGCAAATCTGCTCCCCGTAAGACCCGACTTATACCCATCGTCGCATCATCAACAATAACTGCAAGCTGATAGGCGAAAACCCCATCCGAACGCCGAATGGCAAAATCGCCGCAGGTTTGGGACAGTTCCTGATATTGAGGCCCGTATACCTCATCGACAAATCCAATTTTTTCCTCATTAACTTTCAGTCGAAATGCCGGGCGACGTCCTGACATCTGTAATTCCGACAAGGCCGTCCGGTTCAGGTTTCGACAACGGCCGGAATAAGGAACCTCTGTATCGCCAGCATGCGGCGCCAACGCCACGGATCGGAGCTCCGAACGCGAGCAGGAGCAGGGGTACACCAGACCCGCCTGTGTTAATTTATCAAAAGCGTCCTGATACAAAGCAGTACGCTCACTTTGGTTATATGGTGCGCAATCTCCCCCAACATCCGGCCCCTCATCCCAGTCAAGTCCCAACCAGCGCAAATCGTCCAGTAATCCGTCCGAATATTCCTGACGGCTCCGGCCAGGATCAAGATCTTCGATTCGCAGCACCATCGTACCACCTTTTTGGCGTATATCCAGCCATGCCAAGAGGGCCGTCCATGCATTGCCCAAATGCATCCGACCCGAGGGACTCGGTGCAAAGCGTCCTCGTGGCATTTTTTTATGCAGTTCCATTTCTCCCCGCCTTATTAATGAACGGTTTTCTCCACCGTCAGCGTTTTCTCCGTCGCTGTGAAACACCACAGCTCCATCACGGTCAGTTCGATAAAGGGTAACCGGCCACTCTTGCAAGCGATGCAAGGTCTCTGCCGTGGGATGCCCAAAATGATTATCGGCGCCCACGGAAATTACAGCGTACTCGGGCGTAATCCGGGCCAGAAATTCCGACTGGGTGGATTTGCGTGCGCCATGATGGCCCACCTTCAATACTGTTGAGGGAGGCATAGTTTTTTCACATAGTTTCTTTTCGCTCTCGCCCTCCAAATCTCCTGTCAGTAAAAAGCTGTGACGGCCATATTCGATACGAGGCACATTGGACCGTCCATTTTCCGTCGAACTGCTTCCTTTCTTTCCTTTCGCATCCCTATCAGGATCGTCAGAGTCCACTTGAAACAAATTTATTTTTACCCCATCCACTTTGATTTCGCTGACTTCAGCGGCTTCCCGCATCCCTCTGCCATGCATCACCTGTTGCAGGCGCAGAATAGCTGAGGGAGGGGGCGATTCCCCCAACCGCAGCAGAACCTGACGCACACCCAGAATTTCTGCTATGGCAGCAGCCCCGCCCGCATGATCTTGATGATTATGAGTCAAAATCAGCCAATCGATTGATTTCACGCCATAATGTCGAAGATAGGGCACTACTACCCTCTCTCCAATATCAAATCCGTTTTGCGGTCCCATTGCGCCACCCGTATCGACAAGGATCGTCTGGCCATGTGGAGTGATAACGAGCGTCGCATCTCCCTGCCCAACATCGATGAAATGAACCTGAAGCGGGCTGGGACGAGTCACTCCCCAAACAGCTATTCCAGCTGCAAACACCAAAATCACCGCAACCTGCCGTAACCGCCTATACAGCCATTGTTTATCATAACATGCACATCCAAGGAGCAATCCATAGTAAAGGCAACCTGCACCAATTCCCATGGCCGGCAGAGTCATTGAACCCCCTGGAATCCGCGCCAAAAGCCGATTGATCTCGACCGCTAGCCCCGTAAGCAGGCTTATCACGATGAAAACCGCGTGAGCCATCGGAGCAAAAGCTCCTGCCATTAATATGCCCAACAGCCCGAATAGGATTACAGCCTCAAGGATCGGCACCACCAATAGGTTGGCGCACAGCGAAATGATGGGAAAAGAGCCGAAATACCAGGACAGGAAGGGAATCACAGCCAACTGTGCCGCCAACGTGGCTGCAACGCCCTCCACAACCCACCGCCCGGCCCCGCTCGGTAAACAGCTGCGCAGCCATGTTGACAGCCGTGGGTGTAGGAACAATAGACCAGCAGTACAGCCAATGGACAGTTGAAAGCTGATGTCAAATAAGTTTCGCGGCTCATAGATCAGCATTCCGAGAGTTGCCAGCAATAATGCTCTGGGTGCTGAGGCCAGGCGTCCTGAACCGATTGCTGCCATGCCGATCAGTCCCATGATAACGGAGCGGACCACCGGCGCCGAAAATCCACTAATAAACCCGTATCCTACCATTGCAGTTGCCGCCAGTCCAGCCGCCCAGTTGTCCGGAACTGCCAACCGCCGGCTCAGCCAGAAAATTGCTCCTGCCACCAGCGCGATATGGGCGCCTGAAACTGACAAGATATGCACAATACCTGTCGTCGCAAAATCACGAACCGTCTCACGGTCGATGCCATCATAGCCACCAAACAACATTCCCATGATCAAAGCGGCATCCTTATCAGGCATTGCCTGCATCAAAGCCGCCCGAACCTGACTGCGCCAACGTGCCAATGTACTCAAGAAGGTTTCTTGTCCCTCGCGCCGAACAATGCGAACCGTTCCCGGTACTGCGGAAATTCGGGCGTCGATGCCCCGTGTTGCCAAGGCAGCAGCCCAGTCCGGTTGCCCCGGATTATGATAGGAATGAAACAATCGAACGGTTCCAGATGCGCTGATGGAATCGCCTTCTTCTCCTTCAGGCTGGGGGCCATACTGCCGCACACTCAACAGGACGCCGCCGGCAAGCCTGCTCGGCAACCGCTTATTTCCTACTTCCGTTACGCTGTCAAGAACGATTTCATAACGGACATGCCATTCCCCAGCTGCACCGGCTGACACCTTCGGAACCCCACTTATCGTTCCATGAATCGTAATTTCTTGACCTTCATAATCACGTACACCACCAGGAGTAGGCGCTCCAACCGCTCCCATTCTCATCATCCCTGCCAAAAACCACAAAAAAACCAGCGCGGCTGATAACCAAAGACAGTGCGGTCTGCTGTGTTGTCGGTCAAATCCGTAGGTTAAAGCCAGTAGAAGGCACCCCGCCAACCCCAGCATATATGCCCAAGACGGATCGGCATCGCCCATCGCCCAAATACCGGCGGCAAAAGCAGTCACATATCCTACCAAGAAATCTTGTCCTTCAGTTTTCGATATTTTTCTTCGCCGATTCCTTTGACTTTTTTCAGTTCTTCACCGGCTTGGAACGGACCATTGTTCTTGCGCCATTCAACAATTTTTTCCGCCATGGCAGGCCCCACTCCCGGAAGTTTATCGAGTTCAGACGCATCGGCGGTATTGATATTGATTTTCCCCTCCACCGAGTTAGCCCCTGAAGATGATGAGCCAGTCTTGCCAGAAACGTTCCCAGGCCCGGAATATTTGCCTGCGTTGGGATCTCCCGCCATTATCGGTTGCCCTGGTACGTTGATCTGCATGCCATCCTTAACCGACTGCGCCAAATTAACCTTCGAGACATCCGCCCCTGACAACAGGCCGCCGGCGGCATTGACGACATCGATCGCACGCGCTCCGGCGCTTACCCTGATGACGCCGGGATGTTCCACTCGACCGCTCACATATACGACAACTTCCCCCTGTTCTTTATTGGCAGCTTCAACAACTGTCTCCCGCGAAACTGCGATTCCGGGATCCGTTTTCTGAGTCTTGCTCCACCAACCATAAAAACTAATGCTGATAACCACCACCGCAACGGCCGCCAGGATTTTCCTTCTATCCTTCCGTTGCTTGTCCGCCTCTTCTTCCGCCTCATTAATTTCTCTCACATGTTTACCCTCCCATCTTGATTTCTGCAATAAAAAAACCGGTCTGTGCTTACAGACCGGCGCAGTGCACCACATTTCATATCGGCATTCAACCGATTTTTTTAGAAACTCACAGGCTATTTGACGACGATATTGACCAATTTCCCAGGCACCGCGATTACTTTAACCATGGTTTTCCCCTCCATCAGGGCCTGGATCCGTTCCTGAGCTAGTGCCAGTTTGCCCAATGCGTCCGCAGTAATTTCCGACGGCACAATCAGCTTTTCGCGAACCTTGCCGTTAATCTGGAGCACGATTTCCACCGAATCCGTTTTCAGTGCGGCGGCATCCCATTTAGGCCAGGGCTGACTGTGAATACTGTCTGAATGGCCCGTCAAACTCCACAGTTCTTCAGTGATGTGGGGAGCAAAGGGCGCCAGCAGACGAAGCAACGCATCAACCGTCTCGCGGATCAGTGCCGGTTGGGGTTCGGTCGCCGCATCACGATATACATGCATTGCGTTGACCAGTTCCATCACCGAGCTGATGGCCGTATTGAAATTAAAGCGATCGGAAACATCTTCTGTAACCTTACGGATTGTAGCATGAAGGGCACGCCTTAGTTCCTTGGCCTGATCATCCAGTGTCGCCGCGTCATAGTTTGGTTCGGCGCCCTGGGCGATTTCCGCGAAGTGACTGACAATGCGCCATAGGCGGTTGAAAAATCTCGCGGCGCCTTCCACGCCTTGATCGCTCCATTCGAGATCGCGCTCAGGCGGCGATGCAAAAAGGATAAAGAGGCGCGCTGTATCCGCACCATATTTTTTTACGATTTCTTCCGGTGAAACAATATTTCCTTTGGATTTGGACATTTTCGAGCCGTCCTTGATGACCATACCCTGCGTCAACAGGTTTTTGAAAGGCTCATCGGCATCGATCAGGCCTGCATCCTTGAGCACTTTGGTGAAAAAGCGCGAATACAAGAGGTGTAAAATCGCGTGTTCGATTCCACCGATATATTGGTCGACTGGAGTCCAATAATTGCAAGTGTTGATATCCCACGGTGCTTTGGTGTTGCGGGGATCCGTATAACGGAAATAATACCAGGAAGAACAGATAAAAGTATCCATGGTGTCGGTTTCCCGTCGGGCAGGCTTGCCGCATTTCGGGCACTTGCAGTTGACGAATTCTTCAACAGTAGCCAAGGGGGAAACAGCCCCCGCATCGAAACGCACATTTTCCGGTAATTTGATTGGCAGATCTTCTTTGGGCACCGCCACCGCACCGCAATCTTCACAATAAATAATCGGAATGGGGGCTCCCCAATAACGTTGGCGCGAAACAAGCCAGTCCCGCAGACGGTAAGTCACACGGCGTCGACCAACTTTTTGTTCTTCCAGCCAATCCGCCATCTGGGCTTTGGCGATTTCATTTTCCAATCCGTTAAACCGGCCGGAGTTGACCATCACGCCAGATCCGCCATAGGCGCCGTCCATCGTCAAGATCGTCAGCGGCGTCGCCGGGGTCTGCACCACCAGGCGCTTCTCCAGGTTATATTTGGTTGCAAAAGCCCAGTCACGTTCATCGTGGGCGGGAACGCCCATCACCGCGCCTGTACCGTATTCGTACAAAACATAGTTGGCGACCCAGATGGGCACCGCTTCACCATTGAAAGGATTTACAGCGTATGCACCGGTAAACATGCCTTCTTTTTCCACATCGGTAGCTGTCCGGTTGATCTCACTAAGCTTGCGGACTTTTTCGACAAAAGCGCTCACCGCAGCGGCTTCCGGTTTGCCGGCGATCAGTTTTTCCACCAGCGGATGTTCTGGCGCCAGCACGACGTAGGTCACGCCAAATGAAGTATCCTGCCGTGTCGTATAAACCGGTATTTTCTCTTCCAGTTCGGGGACCGCAAAGCTGAATTCGGCCCCTTCGCTACGGCCAATCCAGTTTTCCTGCATAGTCCTCACGCGCTCGGGCCAACCTCCCAAAAGATCCATGTCTTTCAATAGGCGGTCTGCATAATCAGTGATTTTCAGGAACCACTGCTCCAGTTCCTTTTTGACGACGACCGAGTTGCAACGCCAGCAGTTGCCATCGATAACCTGCTCGTTAGCCAGTACCGTGTTGCATTCTTCGCACCAGTTGACTGCGGCTTTTTTCTTATAGGCCAGTCCACGTTCAAAAAACAGTAAAAATAGCCACTGAGTCCAGCGGTAATATTCCGGATGACACGTCGCCACTTCCCGATCCCAGTCGTAGGACAATCCGAGTTCCTGCTGCTGCCGGCGCATGTTGCGGATGTTGCTCCACGTCCAGTCAGAGGGATGTACTTTATTTTTGATGGCGGCATTTTCCGCCGGCATACCGAAAGCATCCCAGCCCATCGGGTGCAGCACATTATAGCCCCGCATCTTCTGAAATCTGGCGATGACGTCACCAATGGAGTAATTGCGAACATGACCCATATGCAGAGCGCCTGAAGGGTACGGGAACATCTCAAGTACATAATACTCAGGTTTTGTCCGATCTACTTCCGAGTGAAACGCGCCCGAATCCGCCCAAATTTTTTGCCACTTCGGTTCAATTTCTCCCGCGACGTACTTCTCGTTCATCGACATCCTCCTCAAAATAAAAAGCCCCGCTGAGTGCGGGGCCATGCGTAAGGTTCCGCTGTTGCCATTAATTATAGTGTACGAACTTTTCAAAGTCAACGAAGTCAGGGTCCCTGACCCTTTCCGGCTTCTGACTTTATCACTTTTCGCATTTACAGTTTGAGAATTCCGCCGCCCCGTTTCACGTGTTTGGTGGTTGGATTGCTCTCATCACCTACGGACCAAATGATTTTATTATCGCCAATTTTAATCTCCTTATCCTTGGGATCTCCGGTCAGCAGCATGCGTTCAAATTCGATGACTGTCATACCTTCTTTGTTGGCGCCGCCAAATACGTTTACATCATTTTTTCCACCCTGTTGGTCATCCGCTGGATGGGGACCTGTCGGCCCGATACTGTACATGTCAAAAACAACTGCTTTGCCATCCTTCACAAAGCCCAAGATAATATCAGCGTCTTTCATTTTGTCGGATGGATCAAAACCAATCGCTACATATCCATTGGTTTTCGCTTTCAGCGCCAATCTTGCCTTATTGCCGTCGATCCGGCTGTAGACTTCAATTTCACCAAAGGACTGCATCTTGCTGTATTCACCGTCAGCAATGATGCCATCTGGTTTCCATTCACCCATTTTTTCCGCCAACAACGGTTTCTTTTCAACAGACGGGGCAGCTGGCGCGGGCGCAGCCGAAGACTTTGTCTGAGACACAGGTTCTGATTTGCTGGCGCCACAGCCTGCTGCCAGGATCAAACTGATCAGTGCCAAAATTAGTCCCCCAATAAGAAAGCGTCTTTTAATTTCCATATTGCAGCTTCCACCACCTTATCCGATATTTTGCCCCGAGTTCTTTACATAATTATACGTTCATAACACACATAATTTTTCCCTTCATTTCTTTGAAAAATTAAAAGGAAAATGTGATCAGATAGCGAATAAATATTTTAAATAACTATTTCAATATTAGTAAACCAACGATAAGCTGCGAACTATTGGGAGGTGGACGACCCATGATTCAGGAAATTACTGTTTTAGAAAACCATGTTTTAGTAGTTTTATCCGGCAGTATCTACGTGGCGGAAGCTGCACAAATCAGGGAAAGCCTCATTGGGTACATTGATAGCGGACACAAAACCTTCATCGTGGACTTGGGGAATGTTGACTATATCGATAGCTCGGGGTTAGGAACTTTGGTGGCTATTCAGAAACGTGCCCTGCAAAATGGCGGTAGTGTTATCATCAAAGGGATCAAAGGACTGGTCAAAGATTTGTTTGAATTGACTCGACTGACCAAGGTGTTTGAAATTCAATAGTTTTACGAACGGTTTTTAATCCCAAGCCTCCCTCGTGCATAATATATGGCAAGGAAATAAAGGGTAGAAATTCGTCTTTATAGCCGGGTTTCTGCCTTTTCCATTGTATTGGACGGCCTGTCTAACCCATTTTTAGTATACTCCCACCCAGGCATTTGTCTCAAAACCATAGTGCTCCCAGTATCCCAGATATGGTTCGTCGATGAGTTCGATACGCGTCACCCACTTAACTGCCTTGTACGCATACATTTTGGGTACGATAAGCCTCGCCGGCCCCCCGAGAACTCTCGGAATCGGGCGTCCGTCCATCAACATGACGATCATCACATCTTCCATGTGCGCCTGTTCCAGCGTCAATACGTCCGCATACTGACCGTCAGCCGAGTAAAATTTCACATACCTCGCCTCTGGTCTGACTCCGGCCATCCCCAGCAAATCCGATACTTTCAGGCCTTCATAAGTGATGTTGAATACGGACCAACCTTCAACGCAATGAAAATCGCTGACCTGAACCTTTCGCGGAAGGCGAACGAAGTCTTCCCAGCGGAAGGATACGTTGCGGTTTACCAGTCCATCGATGTTAAATCGCCAGGTATCATGATGCAGGCAAGGCAAGAAATTCATGACGCTGTATTCGCCGAATTTCCCCTGCATTCCACCGCCAATCGGAGGCAACGAATCTTTGGCAGGCTCAGGCACCGGCAAAAACACATCGCAGTTTTCATTTCCCTTTACGTCCTGGGGACGGTTGCGTTCCTGAAAACGCCAAACCAGCGACGCGCCCCAAGCCCCCCCTGCTGCGGCCGCCAGCCAGCCGAAAAAGTGGCGGCGAGTTCCGGCCAGAGAGTCGGGCAACGGTTTGCGCCAAGTAGCCCAGACATGCCATAACAGAATTGGCACAGAAGCATAAGCCAACCAGCGGTGCAGTTCAAAAGAATAAGCGGTCGGAATCGGTCCCCAATTAGTCTTTTGCAGCAAAACCCATCCGCTGGCCACCCAGGCAGTCAGTATCAGAAAAGCGATTCTGACAAATTGGCGGTAAGTTTTCCTTTTCCACACCAAGGAACGCCGTGCCAGTAAATACAGCCCATACACAACGATCACCGCAGTAAAAAATTCTCCGGCAAAGGCATGTGTTTTCATCAGCAATAACCGGTAGGACGACAGAGGACCCCGTAAAATCGAAAAATGCAACAAAAATCCACTGACAAGCAATACCGCAAAAAGTGTCGCATGTACATGATGCAGTATTTTCCGCATTTCGTTTCCCCTCCCCTCCGTCAATTTCGAATAATCGATCAAGTAATATATTATGTATTCATGATTTCCGTCTTTTTCCCTGCCGATTTTCATTGCTATTGCAGGATATTTGCTATCCCTTGGAAAAGTAAACATTCGTAACGATCCCCCCAGCAAGGAGTATTTTTATGTCTATTTTCGCACTCGCCGATCTGCACTTATCCGGCAACCCTCCATCCAAACCGATGGATCGATTCAGTCCGTCTTGGGAAAATCACTGGGACAAGATTCAGACTGCCTGGCGTGCAGTCATAAAACCAGATGACACAATCCTGATTGCAGGCGATACCTCCTGGGCTATGAAGTGGAAAGAAGCCCTCGTTGACCTTGAGGCTATCGCCACTTTGCCGGGCCGCAAAATCCTTGTACGCGGAAATCATGATTATTGGTGGGGAACCGTGGGCAAAATGAACCAGGATAGGCCGGACGAACTTTTTTTCCTGCACAATAATTTCTTTGCGGCGGAAGGCTGGGCCATTTGCGGCAGCCGGGGCTGGGTCACCCCCGCCGATCCGTTTTTCCGCCCGGAAGATGAGCCCATTTACCTGCGTGAGGTATCCCGACTCCGCATTTCGCTAGAGAGCGCCCGCACCGCCGGTTTCGAACACCTGATGGTGATGATGCACTTCCCCCCTGTCGCCTTTGAAGAAGCCACTAATGGCTTCACCGCATTGTTGGAGGAATTCTCTGTCGAATATTGCATCTTCGGCCATATCCACGGCGATGGAGCCCACATGGCGCCAAGCGGACAGATCAAAGGCGCCGCTTGCCACCTAGTAGCCTGCGACGCCCTGAACTTTCAGCCGAAAAAAATTGTCTGACTCGTAACTTAACCTTGTTTCAATAAAGGAACCGTATTGGCCGCATGGCTCATCACCGTAATGGTGAAGTCGTCGCGGCCGATTTTTTCCCGGGCCATTTGCATCGCTTCTTCGGCGGAACTCGCGGGAATCATGCCTGTTTTACGGATGAATTCGGCATTTTCCGGCTTCGTCACCACAATCATCGAAATATCCTGAGCGATGGAAATGCACTTGAATGCAATGAAGCCAGGCACCGTAAAAGCAGCCCGCAATGCAGTCTCAAACGCCAGCGCATCAGGATACTTGAACCAGTTGCTGAACTCCGCCGGTTCCATGATATCGCGACATTCGAGAAAACAAATCGCAACGCCGCCGGATTTGGTGGCCATATAGGCATTATCGAGTGATTTCGAACCCTGATAAAGGTTGATGTCTTTGGGGAAGCCTCCGGCTGAAGCCACTACCAAATCAGCCTTGGCTGTAATGGGGATGCCGTAGATTTTCTCTACCAGCTTGCATCCCTCTTCCCAGGCTTTTTGCCAATGTCCGGCAAAAATGCCGGCGAATTTTCCTTCCGGCGTATTTACTACATTGAGCAAGAAGTCGGGATTTACAAGCGTTGCGATTTCCATTTGGTCCTCATGCATATCATTGCCTTCGGTCCGACCTGACATGCAGTGGGGATTCAAACCGTGTCCGACTTCCGGATGCAGACAAAATCGATGGTTAGCCTGTATTGTCTCGTAACCGCTGATGCCCGGCATAACCGCCTTGCGCCCGGCGCCAAACCCAGCCATGAGGTGATAAACGATACCGCCTGTCAGAATGATCCTGTCGGCTTCCATGACTCTTTTATTCGTCCATGCCTCCACGCCTCGCGAAGTTTTCCCGTTGTATGCCAGTCCCGCTTTATCCCGGGCATTGTGTTGATAAATCCGTACTCGATGGCACACCGATGCGCCGCAGACAACCACATCCTCCTCATCCGTATGCGGGCGATGGGCCCCGAGCGCTATCATGATGAAAATATCCTGGTCGGGGATTCCGGCTGCGTTCAGCTCATCCAGTAATGTCGGCAAAAACTGATTTGCTTTAATCCAGGCTCGGGTGATGTCGCTAACAACAATCGCTACTGTTTCCCCTGCTTTCACGATCTCTTTCAACGGCGGAGTTCCGATAGGATTGCGAAGCGCTTGCCTCACCGCAGCCGGCACATCTTCAATCGCTGCAACCGGACGCCCTTCAACCTCATGAATAACTTGCTCTGCCGGCAACGCCAACTCTACCGTAGTGTTACCGTATCCGAACTTGTAAATTTTGTCTCCCACAATTCGTCCCTCCATTTGCAATAATTCCTCAGAAACTATTATAATACAATAAGAAGCATCCCCCCACCCCCCGCAGGGGGATCATGAAAGAGGTGAAGTCAAATGACAGACCCGACCCTCAAAACTGAAGTGTTGGCCCGACTCAAAAACATTCGGGGCCATATCGCCGGCATCGAACGCATGCTGGAGGAAGATCAACCCTGCTCGAATCTATTGGTGCAAATTGCCGCCGTACGTTCCTCGATTGACAAGGTCGGTTTTTTTCTGCTGGAAAATAACGCCGTCAACTGTCTGTGCGAAGACGCGCCGAATCTCGGCGCCGACCGGCAAAAGGTCGAGCAGGTTGTAAAGCAGTTGCTCACTTTTATGAAGAAATAGGAGGCCCGTATGCATCAATATCTTTTTCACATCGGCGATTTTCCGATACGAATGTATGGCCTGATCCTGTGCCTGAGTATTTTTATGGCCACCGGTATGGCTTGGTTTCTGGCTCGCCAGGATGGACGCTGGCATGCGTATGTGGCCGATATGGGGCTTTATTGCGGATTGGCCGGCATCGTTGGGGCCAGGCTATGGGATGTGTTCTTCTTTGACTGGGCCTATTATCAGGATCACTTGCTTGAAATTCCTTTTGTGTGGCAGGGCGGCATGGCTATTCAGGGTGGTGTGGTCGCAGGAACGATCGCCGGCTATCTCTATACCCGGCGGCACGGCATTGATACCTGGGAATTCGCCGACATCATCGCTGCACCTGCCGTCATTCTCGGACAGTCGATCGGCCGGATGGCCAACCTTCTCAACGGTGACGCATTTGGCAGTCCCACCGGCGGCGCTTTTGGCCTGCTCTACCCACCGGGAACCTTAGCCCATTCAACGTACGGAACGCAACCTTTATGGCCTACCGAAGTCTGGGAGGGCCAGATCGATATTATCATCTTTATTCTGCTGTTGCTCGCCAGGTATGTGCCGCACGCGAAAGGTCAAATCTTCGCCCTCTATGCAATATTATACTCTATTTCACGTTTTTTTCTCGAATATATGCGGGGAGATTACGGCGCCTTGGCTCTAGGTCTCAAATCAGCCCAATTGACCAGTTTAGCCGTCATTGCAGGCGGCCTGGTTGCTATTTGGTGGTTTGGCCGGCAACGGACGCCTCAGCCTGTTCCGGAAAAGCCGGGTACCTCGCGCTCGAAGCGAAAGGCCTAGCGTTTCATGAATTAGTCGAATTGTATTGTTCGGGAAGTGAGCGGTGGGCCAAGCCCACCGCTACTTCATTAAGGTTCAGTACTCCTATTCCCAGGTATATTGCGACGCAAAGGTGTTCTCCGTAACGCGCAACACCGATTTTCCCACCGACAGACAAGCCCACAGCCTGTGAAGATATCTGTCCCAGCGCGGCGCGCACCGCCCCGGCAACCGCCCCCTCCCCGACATGATTGGAAGGCACCAGACCCTGACGCTGAGCTGCCACAACCGCCCGTTCGATGATCTTTTTAACGGATGGCACAAAATCGCCGCCAAAATCAATGGCCAACGAGTGTATTCCCTGTTTTTCCAACAAAGCCTGGCGCAAACTCTGCTCTTCCTCACGGTTTTCAGTCACAGCCATTTTAAGGGCTGCTCGGCCGATATCCAAACTGGTCAATGTCGTGGGAACCATTTCATCCCCTCCTCTACCCCTGCAATATTTGCTTGCTTACTTTGAAAAACTGGGTGTTTTGGATATTTTTCGTTTGTCGATTACAGATACCAGAAAAAAAGTCACCAGACAAACTGTCCACTCCATATAGATGGGATGCGCAAATACCCGGACAGCCGGGAACACCTGCCAAGCAGCCAAGCCAAGCATCCCCACCAGTGTGGTATAAAAGGCGGAACTTTTTCGGCAAAGCCCGGGAGTAAAAATAGTAAACAAAAACACCACCGTAAATGCAGTGGTCAAACTGAGGCCGATCAACAGCGTCCGCAAAATCCCCACTGCGTTAAAAGCAAACCACAAAGTAACAAGTCCGATGGCCAAAATCGCAATCCGATTCACAATCACATATTTTTTATCGGTAATTCCCGGAGCGATAAAGCGCTTGAAAATATCCTGGGAAAACAGTGTTCCCGCCCCCAGCAACAAAGTGCAGGCCGTGGAAACATCCGCCGCCCAGAGGGCTGCCAGAGTCATCCCTGAAAGAAGTGGATCGAGACTCATAATGATCTGTGGCAGAGCCATGGTCGCCTTAATATTGGGATAAGCTACTTTAGCCGCCAGCCCCATCAACGCACATAAAAAGCCGATGGGAAAAATGATAAGCGCACCCAATAGATATCCATTTCTCGCCGCCTTGCCGTCGCGGGCGCCGCAGGCAATCTGCACGGGTCCCTGTGCGGTAATCGACTGCGTCATCATAACCGCGAACCAGCCAATGATCGTGGCGAGCCCCAGCCCTCCAATCGGACCGAACCAGTCAGTCCCCGCAGGCAGTTTTGCCGCGATGGCGCCGATGCCGCCCTGGTTGGAAACCGTCATGTAAGTACCAGCCAGGACACCAATGTAGATTAAAATCATGCTGACGATATTCGAAAGTCCGGAAGACCAGAGTCCGCCGATTAGCGTAATGCCGATAAAGACAGCCGCGCTGACGATCATGCCCAGCTGAAACGTGAAATATTCAGGCAGCAATGACGATAGAATCGCTCCGCCGGCCAAATATTGCAGGGCAGTAATGACCATCTGGATGATGACCAGCCCGACTACAGCTATGACGCGGCTATTTTTGTCATAATACCGTTCAAAAAGTTCCGGCACAGTCGTGCAATCCATGTCACGGTATTTCGCCGCCGCGAAGACTCCCATGACCAACGCGCCCGCCGACCAAGCGGCATTGTACCACCCGGCAGCGATTCCCGCTGTAAAAGCGTGTTCAGCAACACCGATCGTTGAGGCTGCTCCGATAGCGAGCCCTGCAACATTCACCGCCACGAGCCCCGTGCCCATTTTGCGCCCGGCAAACAAAAAATTGGTGCTACCGTTGGCAGCCAAACGCTTGGCATACAAACTAATTCCGAACAATAACGCGATGTACAGTAAAATAATACCAAGTTGAAGTGACATTTTTACCATTCCTACCTTTCTACACCGTTAGTATATATCCTTTATCGGCCATCTTGGATATACATTCAGGCAAAAAGAAACACTCCGGCCAGGGAGTGTTTTGTTTCTTCACCATCCTGCCATGCTCGACCCAAGGTTTAACCGGGAAACCTACCATTCTACATTTTCCATCCTAGCAGACGGACAATTATGTGTCAATTTTTCTGCAGGTGTGAATCACGCTTCTGCCGAAAAAAAACTATAATTATATTAACAATCTTGAATCGAAGGAGTGAGCTGCAATGAAATATGCGCCACATCGTCTGAATTCCCTGTTTCTGGTGATGGTCACACTAATAATGATCTTTGCAAACCTACCGTCCGCCTATGCGTTCGACTCAACGAAGATCCTTCTGCCTGCGATCAGCGACAAATCCGGGTATAACAGCCCCGAGCTGAATTCCGCCTTGCTCGGCAAGTTACGCAGTCAGTTCCGGTTCCCGAAGTATGAAATTATCTTGACCGACTCTAAAGCTGTAGCGCCAGATCGTCTGACACTGGAGAAAATCACCAACGATGCGGGGGCAGAGGGCACGGTCATCGTGGAAATCAATTTCCTGCGGAACTTCTTGCAACAGAGTCTCCTGGGGGATGAAATGGTTGAGGTAACCGATCTCAACCTTTCTCTCACTTATTTCGACAAAAAGACCTCTCAATACGGCCAATTCAAGGCAGCTCGCTCTGCCACGGAAATTGTGGGTGTCTTCAGCGGTCCCCTGCCCTTGGCGCTGGATGCTCTGGAAGAAATGCTGAACCGTCTGGACAAAATCTTCCCGCGCCAGTTTCCCGGTCCCCGCTACTAATCGCGGTCGTTTCACATCCAATATTTAATATAAATCCACAGCAAGTTCACTCCACAGGCAAAGTAAAGGAAACCCCAGCTCCACTCGGCCTTCACCCATCCTGCTGCGCGCGGCAAGGCATGCGGAGTAACTCGCAGAAGGGCATGCAATATAATCGCTGCCAAGGCAGCCATTAAGAGACTATGGGCAAAAAAGCAGCCGGCCAACAGTAACATGGTCCCACTACGATAGCAATTCGCCAGTTTCACGAACGCCAGCATCGGATCACTCGCAGAGACCTCGTTCACAGCGCTGGGGGCCGCCAGTTCAACAAGAATCAGTACCATAAACAAAAAAGGGAGATCGACGACCAACAGTCGCGGATAATCCTTGACGCCACCAAGGTTAAAGTTGCCTGTGGCAAAGTAAATCCCAGCGGCAACCAGCATCAAAAGCGGCTGAGCAGTTAAAAACGCCCTCAACGCGTGATTGATAGTCAAGTGAGAATACGGCACAGTCCGGGACATTCCTGCCATGATTAGTGCTAACACTCCAAAAGCCTGCAATAAAAGGATCGAGGGCAACTCTCGCTGCAACCCCATCATTACTATCGCCAATAAGTGAAACACCATTGCCATCAGGATACAGAGGATTTGTTCATTAGGAACCGCTGTCAGGGGCAGTCGCAAATTTACAGCAACCTCCTGAAAAGGAGCGAGGAGAGACGGAACGGTTCTCCCCGCTCCTTTTGCGTGAAAACGATAGAGAACGCCTTCAGTCAATCCGCCAATCAGCGGCGGCAACAGCAGGCAAGCGGCGAATATTCCGATTGACGGAAGAAGTTCGAGCAACGTCGCATTCAACGGAACACCACCTCCAACATTAGGATTATAAGGGCTCCCGCAACTGTGGTTGCATAGAAATAAGTTTTCTTTTCATCCGGAAATACGGCAAAAACCGAACACCTCGGTGCGGTTGTATGTCGGTTTGTTATGTCTTCATCTCCGGAGCTCATTTCAAGCAACCTTTGGATTTCGAGCGCTTCCGTCTCCTCTTCGCTAAGCTCCGAAGGTGCTGCGAGTAACTCCGGCATATTTTTATTTTCTTGCTCCTCCTGCATCTCAGCCTCTTCTTGCGCCTTAACATCTTCTTGCGCCCCAGCATCCTCTGCTTTTTCCTGAACCTCACCAACCTCATTGCTCACGCTTTCTTGAATTTCTAGAACTTTGGATGCAGTGGGTTCATCGACAACTGCACACATCAACAACCGCTTCACGCCCCACCCCAAAGAAGCAAGCGCCAAAATTGCCCCAAAAAGCAAAGACGGATTCACGCCGGAAAAATCACGAACTTGAAAAGCAGATGCAGCTCCTTGCGAGATATCGCCAAACCGCCCATAATTTTCCTTAAGAATCGGTGTCACGCATGAATTGGCAAAAGGAACGATAAATACAGACAGAGCGGTCGCAAATAAAGCCAATGCCAGTTGCGGCCAATAGGCAATAGGGTTCCACTTTGCCCCAACATCACGGGAAAAACTGGCAGGCAGACGTTTACCGATAAAGCGACACCATACAATCATGGAAAAAACGCTCCCTGCAATAATCAGCCCCAAAACGACAGGATTACGAACCGAGGATTCCAGCGCCGTCCATTGCGCCAGCGGTACGGCAAAAGGTGGCATAAACATAGAAACCCCGCCGAGCACCACCAGAAGTCCGGGAATCGACGAAGGCGAACGACTTCCTATACAAAGAAATAGCATCGCTTTGAATATTCCATGAAGAACAAGAAGCAGCGGCGCTGCGTAAATTGCCTGTAGTTCGGGAAAGCTCGCCAGGACAATCACCAATCCGCCGTTGGAGATGGTCGTCAGTGTCAGCACGCGCTTGGTATCATGCTGAATCGCTGCTAGTAGCGCAGCCGCCGCAAAGGTAAAGGCGCCGATCACTGCCAGCATTTTTGCCGCAAAGGTGTTCATCAGCACTGGAGATAACCGCAGGATGAGATAAACCCCGGCAGTCACAATTGCGGACGACTGCAGCATTGCCGATACAGGCGCCGAAGCCGTCGTGGCCCGAATCAACGCGCTCTGAAAAGGGAATTGACCTGCAAATACCAGACCCGCCACCACGATGCAGGAAAACGACGGCAACAGCAAATTCGCATCCTTGAACAACAGCAAGTCCGAAATCAACAAAGTTCCCGCCGCTGATAAAATCAAATAAATACCGCACAAAAAGGCGAGCGCGCCGACCGAGAGCATCCGGGCAAACTGTCTGGCATTCTTATACGCAAGCTGAGTTCTATCGTGCGCAATCAACAACACCGAACATACCACGACCACTTGGGCAAAAAACAGCGTCCAGAGTAAGTGGTTCGCCAAAACGAACCCGTTCATTGCTGCGAGCAAGATCGAAAACACAGCAAAAAAATGAGGTTGTCGTGAATGTTTCAGGGATCGACGTCGCCCATGCGTTTCCATGTATCGCATGACAAACAGAAGCACCATCAATCCAACCCCGTCTATCAGTAACAGCATGAGGCCTGACAGATGATCAAGCGCAAAGGAACCGTGGCCGTCGAGGGCACTGGACTTCCAAAGAACCCCGCCGAGCAGAATTCCCTGCGCCAGTGTCAGACTGCCAAGCAGTCGATCTTGACTGCGCCAGCTCCAATAAGCCGTCCCAAGAACCATCCCCGCAATGCCAACGACAAAAAACTTGTCGAAAACCACAGCCAGCAAACCAGCCGGCAGGTATACACCTGTTCCCTGCCGGATTGCCCAGCCGGTACACGATAACAATACAACAGACATAAAAAAAGCGGCGGCCCGATGAAGCAAACTGTTTTTATTCAATAAGAAAACCAACGACATCAGATTCGGTGTGAGGATTACAAAACACAAAAAATATGGCAAGAAATAGGTACCTCCATTGAAAAAATCGAACATTGTTTTGCAGATTAACTTGTATATATATTTGATACTGTCACGAAAAATCCTGCCGCATAAGAGGGCTGTTGCGAAAACTTTGTTCCTTTAGTAAAATAGAATCCATCTGATAGTGAAAGTTTTCACAGTATTGCGGAGGTAACGACATGATCACTGTTTCAGTCTGCCTCGGAAGCGCTTGCCACCTGAAAGGCGCCAATGGAGTATTGGATGCTTTTCTCGCTCTCGTCGAGAGGCACCAGGTTCAAGCAAAAGTTCAAATGGCCGGCAACTTTTGCCAGGGTCGTTGTACAGAAGGCGTCGTTGTACAAATTGACGATCTAATTCTGACCCATGTGTCAAAAGATCAGGTCCATGAAATATTTCTGAAATATGTGTTGAACGGGGAAAAGGCATGAAGCAAGCAATAACGACACAAAAGGTCAACTGTCAAGACTGCCATCGTTGTGTGCGCTCGTGTCCGGTCAAGGCGATTGGTATCGAAGGCGGTCATGCGAGCGTTGTTCTGGATAAATGTATATTATGCGGCGAATGCGTGGTGGAGTGTCCGCAACATGCCAAACAGGTTGAAAACCAGCTGGAGATCGTCCTGCAGGCTCTCGCGAATGGTACACGGGTCGCTTTTAGCATTGCGCCTTCTTTCGTAGCTGCCTTTTCGAATTTATCCCTTGGTCAGCTTCGCTCTCTGTTAAAAGGCTTCGGAGCCTGCGCTGTCGAAGAAACCGCCGTTGGCGCCGCCGCTGTTTCAGAAGTTTATGCCGCTCTGGTTGAAAATACCGACAAACCGGTCATTTCTTGTTGCTGCCCGGTAGTCACCCGTCTGGTTGAAAAGTATTACCCTGATCTGACAAGTAACCTGGCTCCTGTTGTCTCTCCTATGATCGCCCATGGCCGTATTCTGAAGAAAAAATTAGGTGAAGATGTATTTGTTGTTTTCATCGGCCCCTGTATAGCGAAAATCGCCGAAGGTCGCGACAACGACGTTGCCGGTTCCATTGATGCGGTGCTAACCTTCGACCATCTACAAACTTGGCTTACCGACTCAAACGCTTTCAACTCAGAAGTGACCGAAGACACCGACTCTTTGGATACGCCAGGTTCCTCTCGCTTCTTTCCTATCACAGGCGGGATATTAAAGAGTTTTACAGAACACGATGAAACAGACACCGATATCATTACTGTCCACGGAATCCACAACTGCATGGAAGTCTTTGATTGTCTTAGCCAACGGGAAATTTCGCCCCGGTTCATCGAAGCCTTGGCCTGCGACGGCGGTTGCATCGGCGGGCCTGGATTTCCACGACAAAATGGCACCCCGGTACGTCGGGCTAAGGTCGTTGAATTTGCCCGTCATTCCGTAGATGAAAGCCTTGATTTCACGATCACCTCCGATAGGCTTTCACGCCAGCACGCAGCAACCCCTGTAATATTGCAACAACCCAGTGAAATTGAGATTCGCGAGATCCTTGCCAAAACCGCCAAATTCAGCAAGGCCGATGAGAAAAATTGTGGCGCCTGCGGCTACAACACCTGCCGGGAAAAAGCCATTGCCGTCTGGCAAGGTCTGGCTGAAGTCGATATGTGTATTCCTTATATGAAGTCCAAGGCCGAATCTTTCTCCAACATGGTAATCGATAACTCCCTGAACGCCATCATTGTTGTGGATGAAAGCATGGTCATCCAGGAATTCAATCCAGCGGCCGAAAAAATGTTCGGTCATAGTGTGGACCTAGTAAAGGGAACGAATCTGGCCCGTATCATCGATTGTTCAGATTTGCTCTGCTCCGTCCGAACTCAGGAAAAATTGGTGGCCCGCCGAGTCGAATATCCGGAACGATCGCTCGTAACGGAGCAAATGATTCTGCCGATCCGTGACCATAACATGGTCATCCTGATCGTAACGGACGTCAGCGAACGAGAAAAGAAAGATCGTGACCTGCAAAAAGTCAAACTGGAAACCATCGACAAGGCCGCTGAGATCATCAACAGGCAAATGCATGTAGCGCAGGAAATCGCCGGATTACTCGGCGAAACAACCGGTGAAACCAAGGCGGCGCTTCTGGACTTGGTTGGACTTTTGAAGGAACGGGACGTTCACTCATGACATTGCATGCTGAAGTAACGGTCTCACAGATGTGCAAAAATGGTGAAGAACTATGCGGCGATAATGTTCAGATCACTCGAACCGGCGATTCCTTGATCGTCGTGGTTTCCGACGGGCTCGGCAGCGGAGTAAAAGCCAATATTCTCGCCACTTTGACAACGAAGATCGCATCGTCAATGTTAGCTAGAGGCGCCAGTCTCGACGACGTTGTGGAAACCATCGCCCAGACCCTGCCAGTTTGCAGGGAACGAAAAATCGCCTATTCTACCCTCCAGATTTTGCGAATTGACCAAACCGGGAATGCAACCCTCGTAGAGTTTGACAGCCCGCGAACCTTACTATCGCGTGCCGGGCACGTGATGCCATTTCCAGCCCAGACCAAAATGGTGGGAGGAAAAAGCGTTCTTGCCGGGCAATTTGAGCTAAAAGAAGATGACTGGGTCGTCATGGTCAGTGACGGAGTCATTCATGCCGGAATCGGAGGACTGTTGCCGCTGGGACTCGGTTGGGAAGGTCTATCCGCCCGCCTCGCGGAGGACGTTGTCAAGGCAACCGACACCACAGACATCTGCGCCTCTCTGCTTAACTGCTGCGAAGGTTACTATCTGGGGAAGCCTGGCGATGACACAACGATTGTCGCTGTTAAAATACGCCGCCCGCGTTGGCTTAATTTGATGATGGGACCGCCGGCTTCGGCAGAACAGGATGAAGATGTAGTCCGACGATTCTTGGCGGCGCCCGGTCAAAAAGTCGTCTCCGGTGGCACGACCGCCACCCTTGTCAGTCGTGTCATGGGAAAACCGCTTAAAGTATCTCTGGAATATCACGACCCCAGCATCCCACCTATCGCCTTTCTTGACGGAATCGATCTGGTAACGGAAGGAGTCCTGACTCTTAATGCCGCAGCGGACAAATTGCGGTCCCTCCCAGACTTGAAGCGATCTAGCCGAAAAGATGGCGCTACGCTCATCGCCCGTTTGCTGATGGATGTCGATCATGTTCACATCTGGGCCGGCGGAGCAGTGAATCCGGCGCATCAAAACCCCTTGCTACCTTCGGCCATGAATATCAAGGTCCAGGTGCTTGGACGCCTGCGAACCCAGTTGGAAGCGCTCGGTAAAGTCGTGCAAATTGACTGGGTATAACCAAGTGATACCATATAAGGAGTGAGTGTTATCTCATGTTAACTGTTGAAATCTGTATGGGAACTTCCTGCCATCTGATGGGGGCTCAAGAACTGATGGACGTATTGGAAGCCTTACCTTTTGACCAGCGGCGGCAAATCGAAATCAAAGGAGTCACCTGCTTCAAAAAATGCGGCAAAGGCCCCAACATCCGAATCAATGGAGAGATGCTGGATAACGCCACGCCGGAACGATTACGGGAAGTTTTGCTAACCATATTACAATAATGGAGGGAATAATCAACAGTGCCAGAAATCAATGAAATAACCAAAATTCGACGAAAAGTGCTAACAGAAATTTCACAAATGACTTTTGACGGACGCTTGGACACAGACGTGGAAAACATCCTGACTTCCGTCGTGACCGACGAAGGACCACGGTATCGTTGCTGCGTTCACAAGGAAAGAGCCGTGCTGCAGGACCGTATCAAGTCCGCCCTCAGCCAACCCATGAGCTCCACCATGACGGAAGCGGCGATTGCCGCTTTGGATGGTGTTATTTCAGCCTCACCCATTATTCAGGTTCTGCCGGTTGCCTGCGACCAGTGCCCGCTGGATCGCTTCATCGTTACGGATGCCTGCCGAAATTGCCTCGCTCACAGCTGTATTGCGAGCTGCCCTAAAAAAGCGATATCGGTCGTAGCCAATCGGTCATTCATCGATAAAACGAAATGTGTGGAATGCGGCCTCTGCAAGCGTTCCTGCCCATACGGAGCCATCATCGAAATCTCTCGTCCCTGCGAACGCGCCTGCGAACTCGGCGCCATCGCTGCTGACAAGGCCAGAAAAGCTGTCATCGACTATGATAAATGTGTCCATTGCGGCGCCTGCAAAATGGCCTGCCCCTTTGGCGCGATCTCCGACCGTTCCATGATTGTCCAAGTCATCCAACAAATCAAAGCTCGGCGAAACGTTTATGCCCTGCTGGCGCCAGCCTTTATCGGGCAATTCGGTGTTCAAGTCCGTCCTGGTCAGGTGCTGTCAAGCCTGCGTAAGATCGGTTTTAAAGATGCGCTTGAGGTCTCTGTTGGCGCCGACGCCGTCGCGGTCGAAGAAGCCCATGAATTTATCGAACGCAGTCAAACGCCGGGATCGTTTATGACCACTTCCTGCTGCCCCGCGTTTGTCGGCATGGTGGAAAAACATCTGCCAACAATGAAGGCTCATATCTCTTCTCTCGTTTCTCCCATGGTGGCCGCTGCGATGGACGTAAAGAAAAACGATCCCGAAGGGATCGTCGTATTTGTCGGCCCATGCATTGCGAAAAAAAGCGAAGCGGAGCGTTATCCTGGTATCGTCGACTATGTCCTGACATTTGAAGAGCTGGCAACCATGATCGTCGGCGCGGGTGTCAACGTGACAGAGGCTGATCCAGGAGCTTTTGAATCCGCCGGGTCAAAGGACGGAAACATTTTTGCTCGGGCCGGCGGCGTCTTGCAAGCAGTCGAAAACGTCCTAAGCCAGCTGGCTCCAGAAGTGTCGGTTCAAGCGGAACGCTGCGAAGGACTGGGCAATTGCAAGAAAAGCCTGCAGGAAATTGAAGCAGGCAAACGAACGGCCAATTTCTTCGAAGGTATGGCTTGCACCGGTGGTTGCGTCGGCGGTCCCGGCGTTCTGACGGATTCACGAGTCACGACCCGGTTGGTGGAGAATTTCGCTGGTTCTTCACCGGAAAAATCTGCCGTAACGAATCCGAAAAGCGAAGAAATCATCAAGCTTGGACTCCACCGCCCTCACGAGAATCATAACGAATCAAAGAAAGACTAACTTAAGTTAAAACGGTCCTTGCCACCAACCACCTGCTCGATCAAACCGGTCAGGTGGTTTCTCATATCCCATAAAAAGATGGCAGCTTACAGTAGAACACGAATGTTGCTACCTGTACCCTGCCACAAGGAGTAAAATCGTATGAATTTGTACCTCTGGCGACATAATCGAAAATTTCACAGCTGGAGCATGTTCGGTGAACCTTGTGTCCACCAGTCCCTTTATACCGACGCAATCGCAATCGCTATCGCGGAATCAGCAGAACAGGCTCTTGAGCTCCTGGAAGCAAAGGAAGAAGGCTGGCTGATCGAAGAATTGCGTCGACTTCCGCCCCATGTATTTCCCATAGATTCCCCTGCCATTCTGTTTTCGGACATTCGCAGCGAATAATTTATGTTACCAAGCGGGGGGATATATTACCCTTGAAGATACGGAACGGACGTCGCTGGTTCCAGTCAGAACCATGGCGGTACGCAGTTCAGCAGCAATACGGTCCATAACCATCCTGACCCCTTCGGCCGCACCGCCAACCGCGCCCACAATGACCGGTCGGCCTACCAAAACGAACTCAGCTCCCAGTGCCAGCATCTTCAACACATCGATCCCCGTGCGCACGCCGCCGTCAGCCATAACGACCAGACGGCCCTGAACAGCCTTGGCAATCGCAGGCAAAACTTCAACGGTACCCGGCGTATGGTCCATAGAGCGCCCCCCATGATTGGATACCACAATGGCATCCACGCCCGCTTCCACGCACGCCAGAGCATCGTCGACCGTCATGATCCCTTTCACGATGAAAGGGATCCTCGTATTTCTTTTGATATATTCAAGTTCAGCGAAGCTTTTGGGTCCCACAGGCTGCCCCATACGAGTCATGTTGATCAGTGCTGCAGCGTCAATATCAATGCCAAAGGCCACGGCGCCGGCTTGGGCGGCTTCGTTGGCCAGTTTCACGATGCGTTCCGGTTCGCGTGGCTTGATGATGGGAATTCCGTGTCCCTGTTCCGCTCTGATGGCAGTCAGGCCGCCTTCGAAGACTTCCGGCTTGGGTCCATCGCCGGTCATCGCAAGGACGCCAGCCTGCACCGATCCCGATACCACTGCCGCCGAATACTCGGCTTCGCTCAGTTCAGCCTTCATATTCATAGCCGTTCCGCCGATTGCAGCGGCCAGAACAGGCATACTCAGTTCTTGCCCGAACAGCGTCGCTGCCAGGAAAGGTGAGCTGACCCGATGCACCGTCCGCAGATTCATTTTAATTGCCGCCAGCGCGCTGACGTTGTTGCGAAAGCCCATCCCTGTTCCGACCCCACCCATTCCGGGAACTTCGCCGGCGCAGGCAATTCCGTTGCAAACCGGGCAAACCCTGCACGCCCCATGAAAGCGTTCTTTTGCGTTCACCTTGACTTCAGACCATTCCATTAAAGACACCTCCTTGAAATTTCAAAACCTATCATTTAATATCGCCACGTACCGCAATCGGACAACCTTTGCGGTAGAAAGCTAAAAATGCCATAAAGCCAAGCAAGAGCAATCCGCACCAACGGATGGTGTGATCGATCGGTATGTTGATTTGTTCCGCAAAAGTATAAGCACCGGTTCCCATCAGCATGAACGTGTTTTCGGCGAAATTTTGCACCGTTGTCGCACGGCCGGTTCCGATGGTCCCGTCTCCCAAATATTCATTCAGGGTGTTGACCGGAACAATATATAACCCACCCAACAAACCTACGATGAAAATCAGCCCGACAGCAATGTTCAAAGTGTGCACATAACTCAGCACCATCACCGTAATCCCCATGATAATACCGAACAGTATTGCCCGACGATAAGTCCGGACCGATACGAACTTAGGCGCCATGAATGCGCCGATGCCGATACCAACGCCAATAACTGCCATCAACAGGCTCACTGGTTTATTACCGGCCAATCCAAGTGCTTCCGGTACCCAGACGAACATCCCCAGCCGCAGAATATTGGATACCGTCCAGAAAAAAGCGGAACCAATGACTGAAAATCGGGCATCAACGTGCGTCATAAACAGTTTTATGTCAGAAAAAAACTCGCCGATCTGATTCAGACGAGGCCTGTGACCGCTGCAGGGGTTCAGGGGAATCAACCAGGTAAAGGCAATGGAGCCGGCGTACAAGAACATTCCAACAACACAAGCCAGCGGAATGGAATAGTCCGACAATGTTGCGCCCAGGACCGAACCGCTGAGAATGGCCACAATCGTGGTCCCTTCCATCCAGGAGTTGGCCCGCATCAATTTATGCTCATTGCGTGTGAGAAAAGGTAGGATGCCATACTTTGCCGGGCTGTAGATCACCGACCCCAGTCCGAAAATACCGTAACTCAAAGCCGGGTTCACTCCCAAAAGGAAGCCTACCAGACAAAGCGCTTTAATAATGTTGCCATAAAGCAACACGCGCGCCTTCGGAACATAATCCGAAAATACGCCAACCCAGGGGGATGCAACTATATAAGAAGCAAGGTACAGGCCCTGCACCAGCGGCAGATAATAATCGGGAAATCCATCCCGCCGGATAATCGCCTGAGCGATGAACAGGAGCGTATTATCGACGAAAGCGGAAAGAAATTGACTGGACAACAACGCACCGAGCGGGGAAAACAAAATTTTCAAGAACCAGTTCCACACCCTTCCTCGCTTTGCCTTTAGCGCGAACCCTCAGCATCACATGCGTAAAACTCTGCAAAAACCGACAAATTCAAATGAACGGACACTCATGCCCGTATGCCGTAAATCATAGCAGATGCGCCTGTGTCTGTCAAAAATGTCCGTCCGCAAATCGAAAGACTTACACGCAAAATATGATATAATTTGGGCATGAATAAATCAAAACGAGTTCTTATTGCCATGAGTGGCGGCGTTGACAGTTCAGTCGCCGCCGCACTCCTCAAACGTCAAGGATATGAAGTTATCGGCGCTACGATGAAACTTTGGAATGAGCCCCAGACCGGACCTTCAGCAGAAGCTGAAGGCCCGGAACGAAGCTGCTGCACCCTTTCTGCCGTGGAAGACGCTCGCCGTGTCGCCCAGATGCTAGATATTCCACATTATGTCTTTAATTTTCAGGCTGACTTCGAACGGGAAGTAATCAATTACTTTACAGCGGAATATCTGGCCGGGCGCACCCCCAATCCTTGTATCGCCTGCAACCGCCATATCAAATTCGGAGCGTTGCTGCAGCGGGCCAAAGAGTTGGGAGTCGATTATGTCGCCACCGGCCACTACGCCCAAATCGATTTCAATCCTGAAACGCAAAAATACCGTTTACTCAAAGGACTAGATGAAAAAAAAGATCAGTCCTATGTCCTGTATCATCTGAACCAGGAACTTCTGGCGCATTTTCTGCTGCCACTCGGGGGGCTGACAAAACCGGAAACCCGCGCCCGGGCGACTGAATTCGGATTCCTGGTGGCCAACAAGCCGGAAAGCCAGGAAATCTGCTTTATTCCAGACAATGACTATCGCCGTTTTCTGGCGGAGCGGGTACCGGGGGCGATTGTTCCCGGACCATTTATGTCGCCGGACGGTCGAGTTCTGGGAATCCACAAAGGCTTCGCGTGCTATACCGTCGGGCAGCGCAAAGGTCTTGGAATAGCTTTGGGTCAACCGGTGTTTGTTTCGGCCGTTAACCCGACTACAAATTCGGTCACACTGGGCCCCGAGTCCGACATTTTCACCGATCGCCTGATCGCCCGTGATGTTTGCTGGGTTTCTGGCGATATCCCTACCACTCTCTTTCAGGCATCCGCCAAAATCCGCTACAATGCCGCGGAAAATCCGGCACAGATTACGCCGTTGCCGAATCAGCGGATGGAAGTGCTGTTTGCGAAAAAACAACGGGCGATTACTCCAGGCCAATCTGTAGTAATTTATGACGGCAACTGCGTAATCGGCGGCGGCGTCATCGAATAATGCCCAGGAATATTTAATTCCGCGGAGGTGCCCTTAGTGTCAGACCATGCAACCCTGTTACAAATAAAAACGGCCCGCCTCAATGAAATACTCGACTCACTCCAATCGGCGGCCATCGCTTTTTCGGGCGGAACTGACAGCGCTTTATTGGCAGCTGCAGCTTTCCGTCGTTTGCAGGATAAGGCCGTTGCCCTCACTGCTTATTCGTCGACCTTGGCCATGGAAGAACAGTCAGACGCAATCAAAATCGCTGCCGGCATCGGGATCCGACATTTGATGCTACCAGCAGATGAAATGGACGACGCAGGGTTTCGTCAGAACGGTCCGGACCGTTGCTTCCACTGCAAGAAACTTCGTTTCGGCATCCTTGCCGAGTGGGCGGCACAGAATGGGATCCATTGGATCATTGAAGGGTCCAATGCGGATGACGTGGGCGACTATCGTCCCGGTATGAAAGCGATCGAGGCCATGTCAAATGTACGAAGCCCCCTGCTTGAGGCAGGCTTGACAAAAGCTGAAATTAGAGCCCTTTCAAAAGAGTGGGGCCTACCAACCTGGGACAAACCCAGCGCTGCTTGCCTGGCATCCCGGATCGCTTACGGACTGCCGATCAGTGCCGCCAATCTGTCGCAAATCGAACAAGCTGAGCGTGTCGTCCGCCGGTTTGCTGCCGGACAAGTGAGAGTCCGTCATCATGGAGCCATCGCCCGAATCGAAGTTGAACCTTCGCAAATGCAGTACCTGATCGATGCTGAGACTGCCAAAAAAATCAGCAAAGAGCTTCAATCCATTGGGTTCCCCTTTGTTACCCTGGACCTGTCCGGTTATCGTATGGGCAGTCTGAACGAAACGCTTTAGTTTGGAGGGATTGTCATGAGTGAAATTGCAAAATCCAGTTATTTTTCCATCGGCCTTGGGAGTGAACTTCCACCGTCGATCTCTTTTGACCCGGCACTGCGAAGGGCGCCTGACCGTGGTTTCAAGCTGACGCCCGCCCAGACGAAAACCGCCTTGCGCAACGCCTTGCGCTATGTACCTGCATCCCTGCACGCGACTCTCGCACCGGAATTTTTGCATGAACTGAAAACGCGCGGCCGGATTTATGCTTACCGTTACATGCCTCCTCAACGCTTGCGGGGCAAACCGATCGATGAATACAAAGGCGCCTGCATTGAAGGCAAGGCGTTCCAGGTCATGATTGACAACAATCTGGATCCGGATGTCGCCTTATATCCCTACGAGCTGGTTACTTACGGCGAAACCGGCAGTGTCTGTCAAAACTGGCTGCAATACAAACTCATCAAGCAATACCTTGAGGTATTGACCCAGGATCAGACCCTCGTAATCGAATCGGGTCACCCGTTGGGCTTGTTCCCGTCCAAACCTGACGCCCCTCGGGTCATCATCACCAATGCATTGATGGTCGGCATGTTCGACAACCAAAACGACTGGGAAATCGCTGAGCAGATGGGCGTTGCCAACTATGGTCAAATGACCGCAGGCGGTTGGATGTATATCGGGCCCCAGGGCATTGTGCATGGAACCTTCAATACTCTACTCAATGCAGGACGGCTCAAGCTTGGCCTAAGCCATAACGAAGATTTGCGCGGCAGCCTCTTCATCACCTCCGGTCTCGGCGGCATGAGCGGTGCGCAGGGGAAGGCCATTGAAATCGCCGGAGGTGTCGGCATCATAGCCGAGGTTGATCTTTCCCGTATCCAGACCCGTCTGAGTCAGGGTTGGATCAGCTGCATGTCCGATCAACTGCCGGAAGTCTTTCGTCTGGCTAATACCGCACGAGTAAATCGTGAACCTCTCGCCATTGCTTATCACGGCAACATCGTCGATTTGATTGAATATGTTGTTGAGCACAATATCCCTCTACCCCTGCTATCGGACCAGACTTCCTGCCACGTCCCCTATGATGGAGGTTATTGTCCGCAGGGAATCTCTTTTGACGAACGAACCCGCCTGTTGGCGGAAGATCGACAAAAATTTCATACCTTGGTTAACGCCAGCCTGCGAAAACAGTTTGAACTCATCCGCACTTTGACTGCTCGGGGAACATACTTCTTCGACTATGGGAACTCCTTTCTCAAAGCGGTGTTTGATGCAGGCGTCAGCGAGGTATCCCGCAATGGTGTCGATGAAAAAGACGGGTTCATTTTTCCATCTTATGTTGAAGACATCATGGGCCCTGAGTTGTTTGATTATGGATACGGCCCCTTCCGCTGGGTATGTCTTAGCGGCAACCCCTCAGATCTGGAAAAAACCGACCAGGCCGCCATGGGTTGCATTGATCCTGAGCGCCGTGGCCAGGACCGTGACAATTACGTCTGGATTCGTGATGCGCAGCAAAACAAATTAGTTGTCGGCACACAGGCCCGCATCCTTTATCAGGATGCGGACGGGCGCATACGAATTGCCCTGCGTTTCAACGAAATGGTGCGCAACGGTGAAATCGGTCCGGTCATGCTTGGCCGGGATCATCATGATGTCAGCGGGACGGACTCGCCCTTTCGCGAGACCGCCAATATTAAAGATGGCAGCAATGTCATGGCCGATATGGCGATCCAGTGCTTTGCCGGCAATGCGGCTCGCGGTATGAGCCTGGTCGCTTTGCATAACGGCGGCGGGGTCGGTATTGGGAAAGCCATCAACGGCGGTTTTGGTCTTGTGCTGGATGGAAGCTCTCGTGTGGATGACATCATACGGTCTGCAATGTTATGGGATGTCATGGGTGGAGTCGCCCGCCGCAGTTGGGCCCGCAATCCCCACTCCATCACTACCGTCAACGAATTCAACCAATCACAGAACGGCCGGTCTTTCATCACATTACCCCATCTCGCTGCTGATTCTTTGATTGACTCTCTTGTCCAGGAAACTTGACCGATACATTCAATCGCATTTTCTTTATTTCTGTTGTTCCACAATCAGCCTTTTTCTGGTATTATATGAAGGAGAGTAAGTATTCAGGAGCGTGATTCATATGGGTAACACAATTTCATCGCAATCAACAGCCCTGAATGGACAAAACGCAGCCGACGCGCTTCTGCGAAATGAAACTGCTGCGAATTCAAGTTCTACTCAGTCGACAACCCAAAAAAAGACTCCGTCGGCATCTTACGAATTAAGTCTTTCAGAAACCGCGCAAGCCTTAATGGGTTCCAAAACTCCCGCCACTAACAATCCAACTGATGCCCAAAAGCAGTTGGACCTGATTAAAGCAGCTGCCCAACAATCTCCCGCAACCACTTTAAATTTACACACACCCAATGCAAAATCGGTTGTCGATTTGCTTGCATAAAACATAACAATTAAAGGCTAATTAAAAAGAACTGCGGTCACAAACGTGATTGCAGTTCTTTATTAATTAGCCTTTCTCCCAAGATTGAATAAACAACCTCACCAAGTGCGGATCAAACTGAATGCCTGAACAGCGACAAATTTCTGCAATTGCGGTCTCATGACTCATTGCCTTGCGATAGGGCCGATCATTGGTCATCGCGTCATAAGCATCAGCGATGGCAAGAATTCGGCATTCCACCGGGATTTTCTCACCAGCCAGACCCAGCGGATACCCTTGGCCATTCCACCATTCCTGATGCTTAAGCACCCAATCTGCCACCGGGAGCAAATCGGGCGAAGACTGGGCGATCCGATGCCCAATTTCGCAATGTCGCTGCATTTCGATCATTTCTTCGGGTGACAGAGGCCCCGGTTTCAACAAAATCCGATCCGGTATTCCCACTTTCCCAATATCATGGAACTGAGCCAGCAGGCGCAAATCAGTCATCCGACTTTCCGGCAAGTCAGCAGCGCGAGCCAGTTGCGTCAGCATTTCCTGAAGCCTGTCGGCATGACCCTCAGTAATGAAATCACGCGCTTCCAGCAAACTCATAACTGTCTGAACGATGGCGCTGCGAGCGCTCCTGCTTCGATGGAGCTTTTCACGATACATATTGTTATCCGCTTCCCTGAACAGATCACGCATGGACATGTTTTTGTCCGCACTGAAGGCATATCCAGCTGACAGACTCAGAGGAATCCGGTGAGCCGTCTGTTGAATGCGGTCCACCTCATCATAAACTTTTGCAACAACCTGCTCCAACTGTTTGATGCTCGTCTCCCTGAGCAGAACAGCAATCTCGTCCCCGCCAATTCTTGCCACAACATCCGGTTCGTTGAAACACCCCTGAATCAAGCCTGCCATCCTGACCAACAAATTATCGCCCTGTTCATGACCAAAAGAGTCATTTACCAGTTTCAATCCATCCAAATCAAAAATAATTAATCCGACCGAACCTGCCCTTCTGCGGTCCATTCGGGCCAGTTCTTCTTCAAAATAAGTCCGGTTGTATAGGTCTGTCAATATATCGTGGAAACTCAGATATAACATTTTTTCTTCAATATATTTCCGCTCCGTCACATCCCGGGCAGTAACCATGTAGACTTTCTTCCCATTCAGATGAACGATGACACCCGTCCGTTCCACAGCAACACTTCGCCCGCTTTTATGGCGGAAAGAACGGGATTCAACCGGCAACTCGTTCTGAGTCGGTAAAAGCTCATCGTAGTATCGGTCTACAGACTTTTTGTTGTCATTCACCAGATCGTAAACGCTCATTCCAGTGATCTCTTCTTCCGAATAGCCCAATAATTCCTGAAAATGCCGGTTCGTCTCAATCACTTTGCGGGAATCCGGATCAATCAATAAAATGGCTTCGGAGGATCTCTGAACCAAAGCGCGGTAACGTTCCTCACTCTCCATCAACTCCGCCTGGGTTCGTTGGAGATCGTCGATGTATCGTCGCTGTTGAATGAGGCGAAAAGCCTGTCCCGATAGCTGTTCTCCTAAGATGTGCAGTGCCTCGCATATTTTTCTGAATTTTTCCTGTGACATCCGTGGAACGTTCTGAAAGGCCTGAATCATTTGAATCTCGTCAATACCCAGCTCCCGGGCATAGTTTCGCAGATATTCATCATCGACGCCATCATCGATTACTTGTCCAATCAGCCAATTCGCTAGTTGACGGCCACCAACGGTGATTCCTGTTCCTCCATCATAAAGTCCGCCGCTGAGACATTTGCCAAAAACCGGACCAGCCGAATTCAGCAAACCGAGGACTGCGTCCGAATGCATACAGCGGGCCAATCCCGCAGGTTTAGCACGAATCATGGAGCAAACTTCGACAAAATTGCTCGGCCGTGTGATCGGATTACCACAAGGATCTGTAATCAAGGAAGATACGCCTGTTGCAGATGAAAAGGCATCCTGAAGGCGCTGAATTTCTTCCAGATCAAACAAGTCCTGGAACTGCAGTTGGGAAGCATCCATCAACTCATGACCGGTCAACATTTCCGGCTTGTCGGTTATCATAAGGCCTTCTCCTATTCAAACCCATAAGGTTAATTACCACATTTTGAATACCTTCGACAGGATTTTTCTTTTCCCTGCTACGCCGGCCTCGCCCTCGCAAAAATTGCCCTTGCAGGAAAAAAGCATAAACTAACGAATTAGGTAATATAATATACCAATCTTAAGCTGAAATGAGGTAAAAGCATGCGCAAAACACGGGTCCTCATAGTCGATGATTCGCCATTTAGTCAAGCCGTCTTACAAAAGACACTGCCCGATAGCGCATTTGAAATTTGCGGACTGGCTTCCAATGGTCAGGAGGGAATCGGCAAATATTTCGTGCTCAAACCGGAAGTTGTCATCATGGATATTACAATGCCCGACATGGATGGTTTGGAATGCAGTCGCCGGATCTTGCTGCGTGATCCCGCCGCTCGCATTGTCATCCTCAGTTCGATGAAGGATGAAGCGTTGACTACGCGGGCCCGATTGCTAGGAATTCGATGGTTCCTGCAAAAACCAGCAACGCGGGAGGATCTGGTCACGATGATCAAAATGGCGGTCAGCCGTATTGCACCGGACTGGTGGCCCCCCTATCTGGAACAACTGCATTTGTCTTTTGAAGAATTTCTCAACAAATCACTCGAACCTGAAATCTGTACTTTCACAGCCTTGGAAAATCCCCCGGCTTCTCTTGATTCTCGCGGGATCTGCGCCATCATCGGCATTACCGGCGCGCATACGGGGCGAGTCATTCTGGACACTTCGCATGAAACAGCCGCTGCCTTTGCGACGGTATTATTGGGACGTCCTTCAACCCCAGAAGAGGCGCTGGGCTGTTTGGCAGAAATGGCCAACATTGTATGCGGCAGGGGCATCTCCCGTGCCAATAGGATTTCGAAAGGACTGGATCTGCGAATTACGCCAGCCAGTTTACTGGAAGGAAAGAAACTTATGATTTCCAACCTGCCCAATCATTATATGCTCGCAGTCAAGGCCGATACCCCGATTGGGACCTTTCTGATGAGTATGGAAATAACGGAGGAGTAACCAAATGGACGCCCGTTTTATTAATCCTGTCATCGATGCGTTTCGCGAAATTCTCCCGCAGCTTGGCCTCACCGATATTCAGAAGGGAAAAACTCAGTGTAGGCACTAATGCGGTCGAAAGTCTCGGAGTCACAGTGATCATTGGTCTGACAAAAGAAATCCGTGGCAATGTCGCTTACAACATGAGTGAACAAACTGCCATAGGCATTGCTAGTACAATGATGGGTGGCATGCCAATTAGCCAGTTTGACGAGCTGCCGCAAAGCGCTATTTCAGAACTGGTTAACATGGTCACGGCCAATGCGGCCATTCGCTTCGAACAAATGGGAATTAAGGTTGATATTTCTCCACCTTCTCTGATCGTTGGCGCTGATTTCCGAACGCGACTACTACATGAGAAGTTCCTGGTGATTGAGATGCTGGCTGATGGACACCTCATTCAGCTCAATCTGGGAATGGAAAACGCATAACATTACTTGTCATATATTTGCTTGCAGTGCGCCTCCCACATTGCATAGTGTTTTTTCAGCATCGTTGGAATGGGTAGATTGTAAGGGCAACGTTGGAGACAAAGACCACATTCAATGCATTGAGGCACCGTTTCCATGGGTGTGCGGGAAAATTCCACTGCAACTTGGGGCGACATGCGGCGTGCAGCCACTTGATATCCCATTGCCGGCGTAATCATCACTCCCTGCGGACAGGGCTGACAGTATTCGCAGCGCCGACAGAACTGCTGTCCCAACTCGCGCCGATAGATCTCCATTTTTGCCTCATCGTCAGCGTTGACCTCGTTGGCCGCATCATAAAAAGACACCACTTCATCGACTGCCGCCACTGAGTCAAAGCCGGGCAACGCAAGTACATCTGAAAACTGTCGCAAATATTTGAACGCCACGGTCGCATTATCGATAACCCCCCCTGCGAAGGGCTTCATTGCCAAGATCCCCATACCCAGACGGCGTGCTTCCGGATGCAAGTCATCCTTGGCGGCTTCTTCAATAAAATTGAAGGGAAACTGAATGGTACTGAATAATCCGGTTTGAATAAGTTTGATCGCCATTGGACGACTGTGGGATGTAATACCCAAAAAACGGATTTTCCCAGCTTCTTTAGCTTTTTGCAGCACTTCGAGTGCGCCTCCGGGGGCAGAGATAATATCCCAAACATTTTCCTGCGCTACCTGATGCAGCTGATAAATGTCAATGTAATCGGTTCGCAGCATACGCAGACTTTGCTCCAAGTGCTCAGATGCGCCTTGTGCATCCCGCCGCATGGTTTTGGTCGCGATAACAACGTTTTGCCGCAATCCTTCAAAAGTGCGTCCCATTTTTCCTTCGCTGTCACGGTAGGCGTTAGCGGTATCAAAAAAAATTAATGCCTTTATCAAAGGCGTGTCGTACGATATGTTCGGCTTCTGTTGATTCAAGGCGCAAGATCGGAATCCCGCCGAACCCGAGTTCTGAAACATTCAGTCCAGTGCTTCCCAACTTTCGATAGTCCATGGCCTTTTTTCCTGCCTTTCAATTATTAATTTTTTCCAACTCTCGTTAAGGTGATTTGGTTTTCATTATATCATAGCAGGATAATTGTGCATAAAATTACAACTACCTGTCCCCATTCCAGAACATTGGGGTAATTTATGTTATAATACTTTCAATATATTTTCCAATTTTACTCCAATGAGGAGCCTTTAATGATTGCAAAATTTTTGGCTGCGGAATACCCACTTGGGGAACTTGAAAATTCATACCGCAGGCATTATCTGCCCCAGGATATCCGACAAGGAATTATTGTCGGCAGCCTGTGGCTAATACCGAACCTTCTGTTCATTTATACGGATTACCTCTTGTACGCCAATCTACCGTTATTTCAAACACTGTTCGCAATCAGGCTTTTTCTATTCGCCACACTTTCCGGCATATTCGCGTTACTGCGTTGGGTTAAACGTCCAGAAACTTATGATTATTTGATCCTTATCACATCCTCCCTGGTGCTGGCAAGCGTCTTTTGGATCAATCATTTACACCCTGAAATCCATGCCCATACTGCCGGCATGGATTATCTGATTTTATTCAGTGTGTACATGTTGGTACCAAATCAGTTGCTCTTTCGGGTTATTCCCTCTGCGATCTTCAGCATTGCCAATGTCATCGAACATTTTTCACAGCCGGAACCTCTCTCCGGCCCCATTCTCACCATTATCACCGTTTCGTTGGTCATGTCCAACGTTCTTGGCATTTGGGCATCGACCCGGTTTTACTCGCACCGTCGTCAACAATATGAAGCCCAGGTTCGTGCAGCAGAATTGCGCAAAGACCTCATCCAAAACGCATTAGTAGATCAATTGACTGGCGTCTCGAACCGACGGCACTTTTACCAGGCTGCCGAAGCCGAATTTGAGAGGTTTGCTCGATACAAGCGACCTTTCTCGGTGTTGATGCTTGACCTTGATCACTTCAAACGGGTTAACGACCAATTCGGACATCCGGTTGGTGACAAAGTTCTCAAAGAGCTCGCTAACACTATCAATCAGGGAAAAAGGGATACCGATATCTTTGGTCGCCTCGGGGGGGAAGAATTCGCGCTGTTGCTTCCCGAAACCAGTCTGTCTGGGGCAACTGACATTGCCGTACGGTTACGCCGGGCATGTCATAGCATTTCTTTTTCCGACTCGAAATCACACCGCATCACTGTCAGCATTGGGGTCACTCAGGTTCGCTCAGGCGATGCAAACTTCGATGAGGTTCTGGCACGGTCTGATGAAACCCTTTATCGAGCGAAGAACAATGGACGGGATCGGGTGGAAGTAGCATAACAGACAGATCCTTTATCGCGGCAACTTATAATAAAAATATTAGGGTATCACTGTTTCGCGGAACACCTATTTTCCGCCTTTGAGCTCAATTTGGTAGCGACTAGTACCTCGTGAATTTTCTCAGGCTCAGCAGAACCAGCACGTTTGATGGCATCAGCCGTTAAATAGGTCGCATCGTAACCCAGTGCAGCATTAGCTTTTCGCTGTTTTATCTTTGGGTGAATAATGGTTAAGGAACAGTACGTACGAGATACATTTATATTTTCGCAATCTCATTTCGTTCTCTGCTATATAGTTCTAAATCTAATCCTTCGAACATTGATATTCTACAAGCAGTATGCTAAAGTAGTTACTAGCAAAGGCGCTTTGGGAACGATTCCATAGCGCCTTTATTGATTATCAGTCAAGGCGACTTGCATCATAAGGGAGGAACATTATGAAACCAATTTCCACACGGGCGGCTGCAATGCCTCCTTTCGAAATTCGTGAAATCATGGATCTGGCATGGAAAATTCCAAATTGTATCCATCTAGAAGTAGGGCAACCGAATTTTTCGACACCTGAATATGTCGGCAACGCGGGAATTCAAGCAATTAAAGATGGATTTACCGCCTACACTTCAGCACGGGGCATTCCCGATTTGCAAGACGCAATTTTTGATAAGCTTTGGCAACGCAATGGATTTCGTGCGACCAGCAACCAGCTTACTGTGTGTCCTGGAGCAGTAACCGCAATGGACTCAGCCGTCATGGCTATAGTGGAGGCAGGCGATGAAGTACTCTTGCCGGACCCGAGTTGGCATAATCCGAAATCCATGGTTAATTTTCTTGGGGCAACAACCGTTCCTTACCACCTAAAGCCGGAAAATAATTTTTTACCAGACTTGTCAGAAATAGAAAGTTTGATTACCAACCGCACCAAGCTCATCGTTATTAATAGTCCTGCTAATCCAACCGGCGCTGTATTTCCTCGCAGTTTACTCGAAAGCATCTACTCGCTGTCCAGCAAGTACGACTTATATATCATCAGCGATGAGATTTACGAGGAATTCGTTTTTGAGGGCAGTCATTTCAGCCTCAAAAGTATCGATGTTGATGATCGTGTCCTGGCCATTTATGGGTTGTCAAAAAGTCATGCAATGACTGGTTGGCGATTTGGTTATGTTATCGCTCCCGTCCACATTTCAGAGGTCATAACAAAATTGCAGGAATCCCTGGTTTCCTGTGCAAGCTCTATTACTCAAAAGGCAGCTATCGCTGCTCTCCGAAACCCCTATGATGCCGTCGAAACCATGAAACAGGCCTATCAGAAACGACGTGATATTGCCGTAGATATATTACGCCGATACGGGCTGTATGAATATACTCCCAGCGGAGCTTTCTACTTGATGGTTAATGTGGAACGTTTAGGAACAGATGCCAGCAAAATTGCCATACAATTGTTAAATGACACGCACGTTGCGACCGCACCTGGAACGGCATTTGGCTCAAGTATGAAACAATATGTTCGTGTCAGTCTGGCTGCCAGTGAAGAAGATATCCGAATCGGCATAGAACGTATCTGTCAATCCCTGACGCAGTCGCGCGACAAGGATTGAGATCGCCTTTCAAATTCCGAATCCATAAAAACCTAAAAGCGTTGTTTCAATCAGGGCAAACCTGTTTTGAGACAACGCTTTTAGGTTTTTGGAAAAATTAGCAAATCGCACCCACACAGCAGCTCACGACTTCAGATCCGCAACCGTTATCGTAATCATAACCTGTTGGTCCGTCGTCTTGTGGGTTGTGCATCGCCATTGGCGACTGGCTGCCTCAGCCTCCAACCAGGGAGGAAGATGCGCACATAAAATCTCAAGTTCCTTAAACGCTCCCTGATGCAAAATGGGCAGCAGTACTTGTTTGGAGGTGAGACCACCGCCGCTGCGCTGAACATCGACAATGGAGATATACGCCCGCCCATCACCCTTGTTTTCCAAAACAGGAAACGGCATCCTCGCCGGTTCATCATTCGTATGAGTAATAGCTTCCTCTTCCGCTAAAAGGCTGTCGAAGGAAGCTTCAGGCCGGCCGGTTATTTCCCACATCCCCACGTTGGCTTTTTCCAAGGCGTGCAAAGCGGCGCCCTGGAAACCTTCCGCCACAACCGTATCACAAGAACCCAGAAATTCGACGATTTCAGCCATTTGGTTCCGCAGTTCCCCCAGCCCCCGAGCTTCGCCCAAGGCTACTGCCGAATTTCGCTCTTTACGCCAACTGCCTTCCTGCTTTCGATAGACTTGCAGACAGCAAGCCGTAGACAAAAGAGTCGCGATCCCATTTTTGTCCACAAAAGCCGCGATTTCCTTCGCCATGTGTGTCACCTCCCTTGCGCTTAGCTACCCAATCTGCAATTTTTCTGCAATTTTCCCGCCTTCGATATGCTCTTCCATAATGGTTTCAACGTCGTCAAGAGTCACACTGCCGTACCACACGTTATCGGGATAAACAACCACAATCGGTCCTTTTTCGCATAGTCCGAAACAACCGGTGTTCGAAACCATGACTTCACCGGATAATCCTCGTTCTTCCAATTCTTCGATGAATTTGCCAACTACGGCAACCCCCTCTTTGGTATGACAAAAGCCCTTTTGTTGACCATTTGCGCGCGAACTGGTGCAGACAAAAATATGGCGTGTCGGTTTATTCACAACATATCCCCCTTTCCATTTTTCAACCGGCTTTCTTGAGAATTAATTGCTTTACTGCCATGGCCAAGCCCGCCGATATTTCATTGCAAGCTTCCACCGCCAGGATTCCTTGAGTCAACAATCTTTCCTTGGCCTGATTTCCAATTCGCATCGTGACAACGGCCGCGCAATCGGCCAATTTTCGCACCGTCTCTTGTTTGGAATCCTCTTCGCTTTCGCAGTAATCATTTCCGCTACAATATTTCAAGGCATCACGTCGCTCAAGTAAGGAGCTTCGGATTCCATCCGTCTCATAAATGAGGAAACGTTCCGCATGTCCGAAATGCTGATCAACCATTTTTTCATACTTCGACGTTACTGCCACACGGTACTTATAGCTTCCGGCATTAACCTCTTCTGCAGTTTTTTTACCACCGCATCCGCCACTTGGACAGGCCGGTATTTCGCGGAATTCCGCCGACCGATCTTGCGCCAGTAGCCCGATCGCATCGGCACGGCACTGCCGGCAATGTCGCATCTGCGGCAACATCGTCTGACATGCATCACGCATGGCGGCTACGTCACGGTTACTAGTCTGCGGCAAATGGGCAAAACCGCTACCGGAGGCCGGTATCAAGGGCATGATATTGGTCAGTGAAGCTCCGGCCTCCTTGACAGCTGCAACCACTTCCGGAATATGTGATTCATTGATGCCCGGAATCATGACAATGTTCACTTTGATCATAATGTCGTGTTTGGCTAAAATCATAATCCCGGCCATTTGATTGTCCAATAGTTTTTGCATGGCGGCCGGTCCTTTTAGACGGAGGCCTTCCCACTCGATATACGAATAAATTTTTTCACTGAGGACTGGATCAATCGAATTAACGGTAACCGTCACATGCCCTACCCCAAGTTTAACCAACTCTTCCGCATATTGCGGTAACAGTAACCCGTTTGTCGACAAACAGGGAATCAGCTCAGGGTAATTCTCCCTGATTCCAACTAGGGTGGCCCGGGTCTTTTCCCAGTTGGCAAGAGCATCACCAGGCCCAGCGATGCCAATCACCGCCAGATTATCCAGTCGGGATTGCACAACTCCGATCTTCGTCAGCGCCTGCTCCGGCGTCAAAATTTCACTGGTAACACCAGGGCGGCTTTCATTGACACAGTCATACAATCGGTTACAGTAATTGCACTGGATATTGCACGCGGGCGCCACCGGCAGATGCATCCGGGCGAATTTGTGCTGGGACTGGGCCGAATAACAGGGGTGTCTGGATGCAAGAAGTTCCTTTTCATTACAGGACATGGCACGCCGCCTCCTTGTTCTCATAGTATGCTTCAAATAGATCCTGACGATAAGTTTTATGTTTCCGCTCTAAAATGGTGTTAACTGCTTTATCCAACAACAAGGCCGTTCCGGTATACCCCACCGACAAAATTCGCTGCGCTCCGAGTCGATCCTGAATGGGAAAGCCAATTCGGACGAGGGGAATATCGGCATTCTCTTCAAGATAACGACCGACGGAGGGACCTATTGCCAGATTAACCTCGGCAATTTTACTCTGATCCAGCACCTTGGCCATATCGGTTTCCTCCATGACCCAAGCCGGATCCAAACTGCCGGACACCAACAGCCGAACTTTTTCCCGCCAGCCTACACTCCCGCCACCTGTAGCCACCACGCGGGGAAACATGCCGTTTTCAGCGCAGAAACCGGTAAGGGCATACACCATTTCCGGATCGCCGAATAATGCCGGCCTTATCTGGAACGAAAACTTGTGGGCATCGATCATGGCATCCATCAGCAGTCCTCGTTCCCGTTGCAATATTGCGGGAACGTTTTTTCCTGTCACAGAAGTCAAAGCTTGAAAAAAAAGATCTGTGTTAGCTAATCCAATCGGAACCGGCAGTTTCACCAGTGGCACATTATGGTTGACTTCCAGCCATGCGCCCGGAGACATTTTATCATCGACAGGTCCACCCAGTTCCAGTGTTATACGAGCTCCGCCCATCTGCTCTATGTCGGTAAGCGAAGTCCCACCCTCGGAAATTTTCCCATATGCAGGCCCATAAGGCCGATCCATCGTTTCGCTGATATCCGGCAACAGCGTATAGCTCGCATCGAACAGGTCAAGCCAGCGTTTTATTTCACGCAAATCCGCCGGGCTAAGGGCGGCAGGCACAATGATGTTGATCTTGGCGTGCGATTCAGTTGGAACAGTCATCTGCGACAATAACTCGCGCAGCGTACTCCAGTACCCTTCCGTGTGTGTACCGCCATAACCCGGTGTGGAAGCCGTAACGATCCGGCATTCGCACTCAGTTTCCCGTTGATATTCAAGGGCAATTCTCCGAATATCTTCACCGATGGTCTCTGCCAGACAAGTTGTGAGGATTCCTATGAGTGCCGGTTTATAAACCCGCCTCACATTGTCCATCGCTTTTTTTAGATTTTCCTGCCCCCCATATACTGTCCCTTTTTCATTCAGTGACGAGGAAGCTACATCTACCGGTTCATTAAAATGTTCAGCAATATGGCGACGCATATAAGTACTGCAACCTTGTGATCCGTGGAGCAGTGACATGGAACCTTCCACACCTTTCAACGCCAGAATTCCGCCCATCGGCATACACATGTGACAAGGGTTTTGGGATAAATCCCGACTATGTAGAAGCATGAATAGCGCCCCCTTTCACTGCGTTCCAAACTGGCGAACCCAACGTTGAATAAACCTCGGCGGCGAAATTTACTGCGCCCGCATACCCGCTGAGCGGATGTTTGCGATCATGATTATGGTCAACAAAAGCGACTCCCAATTTATATGCGAGCGGCCTCTCCTTGACGCCGCCGACGAGGAGATCCGCCCCCTGCTCCAGCAAAAACCTCTCCAGCTCCGCCGGATTGGCGTCATCCATGATGACCGCGCCTTCTTCCACCAACGTATCCATCTTTTCATACTCTTCCTTCCGTCCGGTCTGGGTGCCGATCATCACGACTTCCATCCCGATCTCACGGAACTGTTTGATGAGAGAGATCGCCTTGAACCCGCCGCCAACATAGACAGCCGCTTTTCGGCCCTGCAAAAGTTCTCGGTATCGTTGAATCTTTGGCATCACCCGTGTGCGTTCTTCGGCAATCAGTTCCTCCACGCGACGAATAACCTCTGCGTTATTGAAATGCAAGGCAATCGCCCGCAGGGACTCGGCGGTATCATCAAGGCCCAAAAACGATACTGACAGACAGGGAATCCCATAGGCTTCGTCCAGCTTGCCCGCCAAATAATGCATGGATCCGGCGCACTGAATGATGTTCAGGCTGGCATTGGCGGCTCCTCGAATTTCTTCATAGCGGGAGTCGCCAGTAAACACCACATTCACATCGACTCCGATTCGCTTCAGATAGCTGCGGATAATCCATGCTTCTCCGGCCAAATTGAAATCGCCCAGATAATTCAGGCGGGGACGGGAATTTATTCCCTGCCCTGCTACAGGTGCTTCAATAATGCGAAATAATACATCACAGGCTGCCCGATACCCTGCAGACTTGCTGCCGATGAAACCGCTGGACTGGACTGGCATCACTGGAATTCCAAATTTGGCGGCAGCCGCTTTGCAAACAGCTTCCAGATCATCACCGATAACGCCGACCACACAAGTGGAGTAGACGAAAACCAGTGGCGGTTGAAACTGGGGAATCAGCTCATCCAGCGCGGCAGTCAGCTTTTTTTCGCCGCCGAAAATGATATCGTGCTCTTTCAGATCTGTGCAAAAGCTGTTCCGATACAAATCGGCGCCACTATTCAGGCTGCCGCGAATATCCCAGGTATAGCTGGCGCAACCTATGGGCCCATGCACAAGATGCAGGGCGTCAGCCACCGGGTTCAGCACCACCCGTGCGCCACAATAGACGCAGGCGCGTTGGCTCACACAGCCGGCTTCACTGTCGGCTTCGCAGCGGATGGTTTGTTTCTTCCGACCTTTTTGAATTATGGACTGTTGCCGATGATCAAGAATTGGGGCTGCGCCCATGGCTTTCACCTCCCTGTTCCTTTTCCTATTGCAGTTTTCCTTACATTACTAATTCAAAATCCTCGTCTGCCGCATCGCGGTCCTGTCGATCCAACAAGGCCCCGCTAATCATCTCGATCAGGCGCATTGCCCCACGATAACCCACTACCGGCAAGTAGGAATGCACACTCCGATCCAGAATCGGGAAGCCCAGCCGCACGAAAGGAATATCCTCCGCTTTGGCAATGAATTTTCCATAGGTGTTGCCAATAAGTAGATCAACCGGCTCATTTTTGATCCACTGATGCAAAGTGAATAAATCGCCGGCCGACTTTACATTGCCGTTAACACCGGCAGCTTCGAGCATTTCTTTCATTTCGCCTTCGAAGCCGGCCATCCCTGAGCCCAGAGCGCCACCCGGGGTTCCTGTGAGAACATGGATGGGTTTCATGCCGAGGCTAAGCAGGAACTCCACCATCGGAGATACGATGTCCGGATCACCGAATACCGCAACTGTTTTCCCATGGAAATGGAAGTGAGTGTCGGTCATGATATCCACCAGTTGACCTCTTTCGTCTTCCAATTCTCGGGGGACTTCCACTGCGAACGCGCCACGCAACGTCATGACAAAGGCATCCGTCGCTTTAATTCCAATAGGAGTCTTCAGCGTAATGGCCGGCACTTTGCATTTCTTTTCCAGCGTTTCCGCCGCGTCCGAAGAAGCGAATCTTCCCAATGCCACACTCAATTTGGAATCACCGATCTTTTTGAGTTCGGCCAAGGTTACGCCACCACGGGGATACATCTCAAACGAGCCGGTCATGGGCGAATCCAGCACACCTGAAGTGTCAGGAAACATAATGTACGGTATTCCCATGGTATTGGTTATCCGCTTGATTTCTCGCATATCGCCTGGATTCACAAATCCCGGAATCAGATTGACCGTGTCATCTTTCTCTGCTAAGGTGGTTTCGGCAAAATAGGTGACCATTGCTTTGGTCATATTGGAAAACCCGGTAATGTGAGAGCCCTGATAACTAGGAGTGTTGGCATGAAATACTACTTTTCCTTCGGGGACTTCCGACTGTTTGATGATGGTCGGAATATCATCGCCAATGGTTTCTGACAAGCAAGTGGTATGCACAGCCATTACGTCCGGATTATATATCTCAAAAACATTTTTGATGGCTGTTTTCAAATTGGCTCCACCGCCAAAAACCGAAGCGCCTTCCGTAAAACTACTGGTCGAAGCCATGACCGGATCACGAAAATGGCGAGTCAAGTGCATGCGGTGATAGGAGCAGCAGCCCTGGGAACCATGGCTATGAGGCAGGCAAGCGTGAATTCCCAAAGCCGCATACATGGCGCCAATCGGTTGGCAAGTCTTGGCTGGATTGATCATGCCGCCACTGGTTCGTTCGGCAATTTTTTTTGGTGTTGCATCCAACATCAGGCGGCGCCTCCTTCATTGATTTTCCCCTCGAGCAGAGGCAGTTTGTACCACGGTGGAGTGATGTAGTTCCATGTGGGAGAAGCAAAAGCCATGCTGACGTCTCGCGCGAAGTTCACGGCTCCGTTGAAGCCAGCATACGGACCGCTGTAATCGTATGAATGAATCTGTTTTGCCGGAATTCCCATTTTCTGCACTACATATTTGTCCTTGATCCCAGAAGCAAAGATATCCGGCTTCAAGAGGCGAATGAATTCTTCGGTCTCATAGTGGTTCAGGTCATCCACAACAATACTGCCATCTTTCATGTCAAGATTGAGGCCGGTGTAATTGCTCAACGGAATTCTTGCCCGCAATTCTTCCGCAATTTCTGGCGAAAGCTTTACGCAATAGCGTTCTGTGTCTCGTTCCACATGCAGTTCAGGAATGTTCTTGCTGTCCGAGTCCGTTTTGATCGTGGGGAGCACTTTGCGACCTTCGTAGTCGTCGCGGTGCGCAAACTCGTAACCGGCCAACACTGTTTCAATACCAAGTTCCGCAAACAAGCCCTGGTAATGATGACCCCTGGAACCGCCAACGAAGCAGAAGGCCCGTTTCCCATCGCAGATCTTCCTGTATTGGTCGATGCGAGGTTGTATGTTTGCCAGTTCTCGCAGAATCACTTCTTCCGTCTTGCGGATCAGTGTTTCATCGCCAAAATACTGCGCCATATTCCGCAGTGACTCGGCGGTGGAATTGATTCCGATGAAATTGACCTTCAACCAAGGTGTCCCATATTTGGTTTCCAACATTTCAGCAATATAATTGATGGACCGATGACACTGCACCAGATTCAATTCCGAGGTATGCGCCAAACGCAATTCCTCATAGGAACCATCACCAGTCATCACCGACACTATATGGTAACCGATTTCTTTGAGTACCCGTTCGATTTCCCAACTGTCCCCGCCAATGTTGTATTCGCCGAGAATATTGATGGCGAAGGGTTTCGGCGCTTTCTCTTCCGTCGAGTTTCCAATGACCTTATCCATCAGAATGTTGTTGGCAATGTGATGGCCAGCGGATTGACTTACGCCTTTATACCCCTCGCAGTTAAACGCCAAAACCTGAATGCCATGCCGTGCTTCCGCCGCTTTAGCAACCTGCTGAATATCATCGCCAATGAGACCGACGGGGCATGTAGCGGAAACAGTAATTGCTTTGGGATTGAAGATCTTCACCACTTCGTCGATGGTCGCCGCCAATTTTTTTTCTCCGCCGAACACGATGTCTTTTTCTTGCATATCGGTTGAAAAGCAGTAATTGAGGTAATTATCGCTGGGATCTTCTGTTTTCCCTTTGTTTCGCCGAGTTCCCCAAGCGTAGTAACTGCAGCCGATTGGACCATGCACGATGTGGATCATATCCTTCAGAGGGCCCAGCACCACACCCTTGCACCCGGCATATGCGCAGCCACGGTTCGTGATGATCCCCGGAATCGTTCGGGTGTTGGCTTCAATCTCCTGGTCCGGTTGCGAACAATCCTTAACCAAGATATGTTTGCTCCGATTTTTTTGCACCTTGCTGGGGAGTTTCCCCAATATTTCATTCAATTCACTCTCGGTCATTGCCATGGGAATTCCCTCCTTTTATAGTGCGGTTTCGCCTCGCTCGGCAGTACGGACACGAACCACGTCCGCTATCGGCAACACAAATATCTTGCCGTCACCGACTTTATAATCGGTTCTGTTGGCGCCCATGATGGCTGCGATGATTGGTTGAACCTCAGTGTCCTTGGCAATGATATGAAACATCCGGCGGGGAATTAGCCGTTGTCCATCGAGGAATCCGTCGATGAGAGCTTCCGCTTCGCGGGAGTCTTCACCGAGAGCCATCTCCATCATGTTTGCTTTGCGGGTCGCGATGAGACTTTTGTCTTCCACTAATTTCCCCCGGCCCATCACCTTCAATGCCGTGAAACCTGCAGCGCCCGAGTCAATAAGAGCCTTTTTGGTTGCGTTGGTTTTATTCATTCTCACAACGGCAATTATCTCTTTCATGGCAACCTCCTACAGTTCTTTGGCGCCAGAGGACACCGTATAGGCTTCTTCCAGGGGACTGACAAAGATTTTTCCGTCACCGAAGGCTCCTTTTTCACTGGTCTTGGCCGCGCGCATGATCACGCTGATGATATCATCCTTGTCTGCTTCCTGAACCGCCATGATAATCATGACCTTGGGAATTTCGTCGTAAACGATATTGCCGATTTTAATACCTTTTTGTTTGCCGCGGCCGACTACATCCACTACCGTTGCTGCATTAAAGCCAGCGGAGGTTAGTTCATATAGAACTTCGTCTCTTTTTTCAGGTCGAACCACTGCTTTGATCAGGTACATACTATTCATCCTCCTCGTATAATTATGTTCGGGATAAACAGGGAAACCTGTTGAACCTCTCCGCTTGTCTCCCGAGGAACAATCGGAGATACTAATAGCAGAGGACAGAGGAGATCGTCTTCCTCCTTGAGGTTGAACCTCGAAATTGAGAGTGATCCCTCTGGCCCTGCGGTCCATCACGAATGAGCTGGATGTTGGCCGGTACGACTGGTACTTCGCATGTCTCACGAGGTTGTGTGCCGCAGCTGCTGGAGGTTATCTGTCCCAAAGGGAGGTGCGCACATGATCATCGTCGGCATCGACATCGCCAAGCGCAGTCATGAGGCCTGTCTGATGAATGAATCAGGCGGTTTGCTGGGAAAACCATTTTCGTTCCCCAATTCTCTCGCCGGAGTTGAGCTTTTGTTCAAGCAGGTTCAAAAACTCAATCCCACTTTGCTGCCTGTTGTGTTCGGCATGGAAGCAACCGGTCATTACTGGCTGCCCCTTTATTCCCGGCTGATACAGGATGGCCATGTCGTCCATGTGATCAATCCCATTCAGTCCGACAGCCTTCGCAATCTGTACATTCGCCAGACTAAAACGGATGCAGTCGATTCCTTTCTCATCGCTGAGGTCATTCGCTTCGGTCGGTTTACGCAAACCACCCTGGCCGAACCCGATTTAATTGCGTTGCGTCAACTTTGCCGCTATCGTTTCTCACTGGTAGATAATATATCCGATCTCAAACGCAAGGTAATCGCCCTCTTGGATCAAGTGTTTCCGGAATATGAGTCCCTATTTTCTGATCTGTTCGGAGCCTCTTCCCGCCAGATGCTGGCGGAGTTTTCCACTCCGGAGGAGTTTTTAGCGGTGGATTCTGGGAAGTTAGCTGGCTTGCTTGAACGAACCAGCCGTGGCCGCTTCGGCCTAGATCAAGCTCAACGGATTCAGAATGCCGCAAAGCATTCGTTTGGAGTCAAATTGGGGATAGACGCCCTGGCCTTTCAATTGCGCCAGCTGGTGGCTCAGATTGTGTTTCTGGAAGAGCAATTGGCTGAGCTTGGCGAACAAATCAGTGCCTACTATGACCGCTTTTCTTGCACGTTGCATACGGTTCCCGGTATCGGCAAAGTCTTGGCAGCAGCCATCCTCAGTGAGATTGGCGATGTTCATCGTTTTTCCGCTCCTGAGAAATTGGTTGCCTTTGCTGGGATGGATCCTTCAATAAAGCAGTCCGGCGAATTCACCGGCAGCCAAAGCCATATGTCCAAACGGGGCTCGCCGTATCTGCGCAGAGCCGTTTGGTTAGCAGCGTTCCCCGCTTCTAAATTCAATCCGGTCTTTGCTGCGTTTTATCATAAGAAACGCGAAGAGGGCAAAGCCCATCGTGTTGCTCTGGGCGCGGTTTCTCGCAAGTTGCTTTATACCATTTTTGCTCTTCTCAAATCTGGTCAAGCCTATGATCCGATGTTGGCACGCTAAATTCAGTCGCACCTGTTGACTTTTCATAGCTGGTCTCACTTATCAGCCGAGAATTCCGTGGGCCATCATCAATTCTTCCAAGCGGTCCTGATTCATCGGTTTTGGAATGGTAAAGTTTTTATTCTGATGAATAGCCATGGCCAAATTTCTGTATTCATCAGCCTGTCCCGATTTGGGGTCAAAATCAATTACGGTTTTCTTATTGATTTCAGCTCTCTGCACGAGATTGTCGCGCGGAACAAAATGAATCAAATGGGAATTTATTTCTTCGGCGAAAGCTTTCAACAATTCCAGTTCGTTATCCACTTTACGGCTGTTGCATATAATTCCACCGAGGCGTACGGTTCCAGTGGCCGCATACTTTGCTACGCCTTTAGCGATGTTGTTGGCAGCATACAGAGCCATCAACTCACCGGACGCCACGATGTAAATTTCCTGTGCTTTCCCTTCACGAATCGGCATCGCAAATCCGCCGCACACAACGTCACCAAGTACGTCATAGAATACATAGTCCAGTTCAGAGGTATACGCTCCAAGGGACTCAAGCATATTGATCGAAGTAATGATGCCGCGACCGGCACAGCCAACGCCAGGCTCCGGACCGCCTGACTCCACGCACTTTGTTCCGCGGAAACCAGGTTTCAGAATGTCATCCAGATCGATATCATCGCCTTCATCCCGCAAGGTATCAAGGACGGTTTTTTGGCACAGACCGTTGAGCAGTAACCTTGTCGAATCCGCTTTGGGGTCGCAACCGACCACCATAACTTTTTTTCCCGCTTCTGCCAGGGCCGCCACTGTATTTTGCGTGGTGGTCGATTTTCCGATGCCACCTTTGCCATAAATCGCTATCTGTCGCATGTATCCCACTCCTTTTTCCTCTTGCTCGCTGACCCTTGAAATTGTCCATCACTTTCTGTTACAATGACAAATGGGTATGATCAATAAGCCCGCCCGGGTTTTTTGGCTACCCCTGCTGAATGAGTACTTGCACTACTCATTCAGCCTTCGTTTTTCTCCTTATCAGTTTAACTTCGCACCTCCTTCCTATCAGATCATAGACGTTGCCGATCAAAACGAAAAAGCCCGGAACAATCAAGATTGTCCACGAGCTTCTTTGCTCAAATCCCGGCTAAAACAAATCAAAGCTTGCGAACGTTTCCGTTTCGCAAGCTTCTTTGCTTTTACCCGCCGTATGATATTTGTAAACAATATAGCATAGATGTTTTTCGCGCGCAAGCTTTTGTCTAAAAGTTGGAAAATTCAGAAGGAACCTCAACAACTTTCCATAATTTTCTTTGCCTCAGCATATTGAGCGATCCCAGCGGCAACTTTCTTCGCTTCCTTCATTGCCAGCACCACCGTCGCCGGTTCATGCACTACGTCGCCGCCGGCAAAAACTCCCCGACGCGTCGTCATTCCATAAGGACGATCCCTTGTAACCACATATCCGTTTCCATCAACCTCGATGCCCTGAGTCGTTGACACAATGCGAGCCGCCGGGCGCTGCCCAATCGCCAATAAAACAACATCGGCAGGCAGAGTTTCCCGTTGACCGGTGGACTGCAATTGGTTGTCAGGAGATAGGGTTTGAATTTCGCACTCAAGCCCGGTTACTTTTTTCTTGCCGCTGATGGCAACAGGACTGGCAAGCCAATGAAACTCGACTCCCTCGTTCCGAGCCGCTTCAAATTCGGCTCTTTCCGCCGTAATTTCTTTTTCTGTACGCCGATAAACGACCGTAACTTTAGCCGCACCCAGACGCAGCGCGGTGCGTGCCGCATCCATCGCCACATTGCCGGCGCCGACGATAACGACCCTGTCTCTTGCCGCCACTGGTACTTCCTTGATATCCAAACTACCCGCTCGGGTAAGCGCCACCATCCCCAAAAAATATGCCGCCTGCACCACGCCCGGCAGTTCTTCACCCGGCAGATTCAAAGTCTTGGGTAGCGCCGTTCCCGTACCGATAAAAATTGCGTCGAAACCTTCTTCAAACAAGGTATCCACAGTGATATCCGGACCCACTAGTACATTCGTCCGAATTTCTACGCCGAGTTCCTGAATTCGCCGGATTTCGCGACGCACAATATCCTTGCCCAATCGAAATTCCGGAATACCATACATCAGAACCCCGCCAGGCTCAGCCTGCGACTCAAAAATCGTCACTACAAATCCGAGTTTGGCCAAATCGCCTGCCACAGTCAGACCCGCTGGACCCGATCCGATCACAGCCACTTTCCCCTGCACCGGCAATTCATTCTTGTGAATATGAATCCCCCATCTCCGCATCAAAATCGGCGATAAATCGTTCCAGTTTTCCGATCTGAATGCCGCACTCTTTGCGATTGAGCACGCACGAACCTTCGCACTGCCGCTCATGTGGACACACTCGGCCACACACAGCCGGCAGATTACTGCGTTGCGCAATGATCGCGCTGGCTTCGCCGATATTGCCGTTGGCGAGGGCGTGAATAAATCCTGGAATATCGTTTCCAATCGGACAGCCTTTACGACAAAGCGGTGTTTTGCAATTTAAGCAACGCTTGGCTTCGGAAATCGCTTCCTTTGTGGTCAACCCCGCGTCAATCTCATCAAACGACAGCTCCGATTGCGAAAAATCGGTCTTTTTATCGATCAGCAATGATTTCCCTCCTCACAGTTCCAGCGTCATTGCAGTTTCGTCACAATTAGGGAACTTGCTGCAATTGATGCAGTCACGCCAGACTTTATGGGGTAGCGCTTCTTTACCGATCTCCGCAAACCCTGCCGTCACAAAGAACTCCGGATGATAGGTCAGCACAAACAATTTGTTAATTCCCAGCTGCCGCGCTTCGCCAGTGATCGCCTCAATGATTTTCAGCCCCAGACCACTCCGGAGATGTTGGGGCGATACCGTTAACGCCCTGACCTCTGCCAATCCATCCCAAGCCAGCGTCAAAGCACCGGTTCCAACAATATATTCGTCCTGCTCGGCAACCGTAAAATCACGTAGAGTTTCGAATATGGAGTGACGGGACCGTGGGAGGATCAGGCCCCGGTCGGCGTAATAGTCGACCAATTCATAAATTCCTTCGATATCTGTCAACACAGCTTTGCGAATATTCACTGGCGTACCTCCATAAATAGTTGATTCGTATAATGTTCGACAACGCTGGAATTTTTCCTTTTACGCATCGTTTTTCGGCTATTGCTGCAAAATTTTTTGCACATCGATACGGAACATTTTTCGGGGCCGCCCAGCGCCATGGCTTTCTTCCCCGGCTTCCACTGCCATTCCATGTTCAGCCAACCTAGCGAGTAAACGTCTGGCATTGCGTTCTGTCATGGAAAGGTAACTGGCCAGGGTTTCAGCCCCCAGGATTTCACCGTCAATTTTGGCATAAACCGAAAGCAGACGATTCAAAGTTGTCCCGCTGACATTCAATTGTTTCGCCAGTGCCAGCATATCGGCAGTTTGGCTCCGAATAGAGTATTTTATCTGCAGTTCAGAATCCAGCGGTCCAATAACACTCTTATCATCCAGCACTACCATCCATTTGCGTTTGCCTTTGCGTCGCGCCAATCCGAGCGCGATCATCGCATTTTCATTGGCATTGTATGCAGTATCACCAAATCCAATCCCACCGCTAACGCTGATCGACAAGCGTCTGCCGATTTCTTCCATGATAGGCATATGATTGAATCCATCGGTAATCTCTGCCATGGCGCCGCGAGTCGAGTAGAGCGTGAAGCGTCCGTTTCCTTGCATGACAATCGCACCTTTGACTCGTTCCGCGAACCCCAGCAAAACTTCATGCAATTGCAGTTCAACCTTCAGAACAGCGTAACCTGAAACAGCCTCACGACTGAAATCGTCATATCCATCTATTGCAACATGTAGAATCGCAATCTGGCCCGCTTTGGAGTTCAGTGCATCCGCCCGGCTTAAAGCCAAATCAAGCATCGACCGGATATTGCTTTTGGTCGGCCAAATCCGAAAAGCAGTAACCCCTTGCTTTATTAGCTCCTGGTATGTTGCAAAAAAACACGTCACAGCAACCTTGGTCTTGCCAGAATTCCATAAATCCAGGTGAAACTTAGTGAGCTCACTGGCAGAAACAACTCCGTCATAGTCATTAACATAAATTTTAGGCAGAAACGTTTCAGCATCTTCAAAGGTTTCAATAATCTCCTGCCGACTGAATGTATCAAAACTCATACTTCCGACAGGAATCCTCTCTCTGGCTAGGTATAACAGCACACGATATATGCTGGTTCCCGTATGGGGCATAAACATTTTGGGCTTTATGCTGCTTTTCACCGCCATAGCATATCGATACGGAACCTTGCCGGAAAACATCCACATATCAACGTCCGGATCGAACCGTTCAATTATATACGGCACCTCCGAAGCGTCTTCATATATATACCCTTTCACGCTCATTTTATCATTGTATTCAGTAGCAACCTCTTCAATTAATGCCACAGAATCTCCCGGTCCTACAACGCCAATTTTAATTTTTCGCATTTTTTCACCTGCTCGTTTTTCAAATATAGCATTTTTTCAACACCCCAGAATCATGACAAAAGCGGCATCCATCACCGACAATTTATAATTATCCCTGGTTCTGTGCATATTCATGAATTATACGGAAATGTCTTTTATTTGTCCGTTATGTGTGATAGTATTTTTTCAAGTAAATCATAGCATTACAGACACAAAACAACAACCGGTTTTGGGACAAACTGTATATAAGAAGTGGAGGAGACACCCGATGACGGCGGCAACAATTTTACCCAAAGAACTCGGGCAGATGATTGAATGGCGCAGAGCTTTGCATGCGAACCCCGAACTGAGCGGCGCCGAATTTAAAACCCGGGAGTTCATACTCCAGCAACTTCACGCGCTGGATATCCCGACGCGAACCTTTGACAGCCACGCCGGTGTATTGGCAACGATTGAAGGAAAGGGCCCCGGGGGAGTCATCGGCTTGCGAGCTGACATGGACGCCTTACCGATCATGGAAATCAACCAGGTTCCCTATTGCTCGCGCAATACAGGCATCATGCACGCCTGCGGACACGATGGCCATACTTCGATGTTGCTGGGTGCAGCGACCGCTCTGAAAGAAAATCGCAACTCCTGGCGCGGTACCGTCAAACTGGTGTTCCAACCCTCAGAAGAAGCAGCGCCCAAAGGCGGTTCTCCCTTGATGATCGCCGATGGAATTCTGGAAAACCCAAAAGTCGACATGATGTTCGGAATGCATCTGTGGCCGGACTTACCTTATGGTGATATCGGGGTTTGCAAGGGCACGATGATGGCATCTTCAGACCGTTTCCAGCTCAAGTTGTTCGGAGCTGGTGCGCATGCTGGAGCTCCGCATCAGGGAATCGATTCCATCATGATGACTTCCGATGTTTTGACAGCATTGAGCCGCATCATTCATCGACAAACTGACCCTCGAGAAACTGCGACCATTAATATCGGCACAATCCATGGTGGTGAGCGTTATAACGTGGTTGCCAAAGAAGTCACACTTGAAGGCACAGTCCGTACATTGAATGAATTCGTCCGCAAAGATATTCCCGAGAGGATGAAGCGAATGATCCAGGGCATTTGTGATGGGTATGGCGGTCACTATGAGCTGGACTACCAATTCGGCTATCCCAGCCTGCAGAATGCGCCGGATGAAACAAGCTTCGTCGTATTGACTGCCAGTCGATTTCTCGGCGCCGAGCACGTTCATTCGGATCACAAACCCGTTTTGGGCGCCGAAGACTTCGCCTTTTTCGCAGAAAAAGTTCCATCCGCATATTTTTTCGTTGGCTGTGGAACTCCCGGTCTCCCGGTTCGCCCACTCCACAGCGGCGGCTTCGACTTTGATGAGCGTGCGCTGTTTATCGGAGCTCAGGTAATGGAGGAAACCGCCCTTGCGGCGTTAACATTCCTGGAAAGAAAAACCAAGAATGAAGGAGGAATTTAATTGACCAGTCCAAAATCCAGTGTCCCGGTCGCAGGTGATGGAACTTCAAGTGCCCTGCAGCGTTTTCTTGACATTTTAGAGTATGTCGGAAACAAATTCCCATCCCCATTTACCCTGTTTATCGCTCTCGCCGCAGCAGTTCTCGCGCTATCATTCGTTTTCGAAGGGGCCTCAGCCACCTACATGGGTGCAGGCAACAAAATGATCACTGTCAAGGTCCTTAACTTGATCAACGTCCCTTCCTTCCAGTCATTTTTGGCGGACATGGTGAAGAATTTCGTGGCCTTTCCTCCGCTTGGCCTGGTAGTGGTCATGATGATGGCCATGGGAATTGCCGAAAGCACCGGCTTGGTTACCGCCTTGGTACGCCGAGTTTTGCTGAATGTTCCGTCCTGGGGAGTCACTGCGGCCATTATGTGTCTTGGCATCAACGGTAATCTGGCTTCCGATGCAGCCACCGTATTTATGCCGGCTGTCGCCGCAGCCGTCTTCGCCGGCATGGGACGAAACCCTCTGGTTGGCATGTCTGTTGCCTTCGCCGGAACACAAGCTGGATTCAGCGCCAATTTTCTTCCGGCAGGAACGGATGCTCTCATAGCCGGTATCACAGCCACCGCCACCCAGATATTACCTCAAACCATGCATTCTCCGGTGCACGTTCTGATCAATTATTATTTCATGTCTTCCTCAGTTATTATTCTGACCGTTGTCGGCACCATCGTCGCCGAAAAAGTGGTGGCGCCGCGTCTCGACAAATTTATGCCTTATATGCAGCTGGATGCCGTAACGCAATCACATGAGTTGACCCCGGAAGAAAAACGAGGACTGAAGTACGCAGGGTGGACAACTGTCATTTATATACTTCTTCTTCTCGCAATGACGGTGCCGGAATTTGGCTGGCTCCGCGATCCAAAAACTCATGAGTTGGTTCCCAAGTCCCCGCTGTTATCCGGAATTATTCCACTGATTTTCATCTTCTTTGTTGCCGTCGGAATGGCGTTTGGCATTGGCAAAGGCGTCATAAAGAGTGAAGCGGATATTCCCAAACTGATGGCCAATGGCGTTAGCGGTTCAGTCAGCTTCATCGTCCTCGCCATGGCCGCCTCCCAATTTATTGCCTGGTTCACCAAAAGCAACCTGGCAACCGTTATCGCCGTTCAGGGCGCTCACTTCCTGCAATCTATCCATTTCACCGGCATCCCTTTGGTCATCGGTTTTATGATGTTGTCTGGTCTGGCCGACTTCCTTTTGATCAGCGGTTCGGCCAAATGGGTTTTCTTCGCCCCGATTTTCGTCCCCATGTTTGGTCTGCTCGGATATGAACCCGCCCTCGTGCAGGCTGCGTATCGAGTAGGGGAAAGCATCACCAACCCCATCAGCCCTCTCAATTACTATATCCCGGTTATGCTCGGCATTATCAACCACTATGTCAAATCTGATGAAAAGAAGATTGGCTATGGAACGATCATTGCCGCCCAACTCCCGTTTGCATTCTGGTTCGCTATTACCTGGGGCGGTTGGCTGGTTACCTTCATGCTGTTCAATTGGCCACTCGGTCCCGGAGCGAAAATTTACCTGTAATCAATCATTAAAATCGAGAGGTCGACTACCCACTATTTGAGTAGCCGGCCTCTATACAATGGCGGGCCCACGCCGGCATTACACCGGACTTCCCTATTAATCCCCTCAGGGCACATATCCGCCCTCCATGCCTGTTTTCAAGCCCCACACTACAACGGGAAAGGAACTTTTTCTTCAGGAACATCGCCAAAATTAATATGCTCCGAGTCATGTTTCCATTGGCTAATTCGCTGTAAATTTAAAATTGCCGGTTTGTAAGCGCTATCGAGCGCCAAAGCCACACGGTACATTCTGCTAGCGGCCTTAAAATCACCGCGTAACTCACCCAAGACGCCGAGCAAATTGAAGGGTTCCGGACGTTCGGATTCAAGTTGGAGTGCCTTACGAATAACCAACATTGCTTTATCAAGTTGCTTTTGCTCCAAGAGGCGTCTTCCCTGGGAAATATAGCTGTCAAAGGTTTCGTTCGGTTCCATCTGAACTGTCACTAACTTGCTTATATTATGGCCGACTGTGGCCCGGAGGTCCTCCGGTGTAGATGGTTTCTGCAGATAATCAACCGCTCCGCGCTTCATGGCTTCCACCGCTGTTTCGATGGTTCCATGCGCCGTAATCATCATGACCCTCTGCTCAGGAAGCAGTTCTCTTATTTTTTGCAGCACCTGCAGCCCATCCATATCGGGAAGCTTGATATCGAGTATAACGAGCGCAAAAGATTCCGTGCCTATGGCTTCCAATGCGCTCTCCCCGTCAGACGCGTTTACAACTGAATACTTCGCTTCTTCCAAGCATTTGGTGATTACAAACTGGATGTTTTTTTCATCGTCGACTACTAAAATTTTGTTATTATGGTTCATTTTCCACACCCCCAATTATTGCTTCAGGTTGCTTGAATAGGCAGTTCAACGAAAAACGTCGCTCCTTGACCTTCCCTGCTCTCCACCCAGATCTTCCCGCCGTGCTTCTTGACAATCGCCTTGCAAATTGCCAGCCCAAGACCCACTTTGCCGGTAGGCCTTGCGTCCATTTGAAAAAATTTATCGAATATTTTTTTTTGCAGCTTCCCCGGTATCCCGGGCCCTGTATCGGTAACCGAAATCAAAACGGCATCCGCCGCATTTCCTGCCGTAACGACTATCCTTCCCCCAGTCGGGGTATAGCGCAACGCATTGGTAATCAAATTGGAAATAACCGACTGAATTTTGCCTGCATCCCATACTACGGGGGGGATCGGTTCCGACATACTTAGTTCAAGCCGAATATGCACTTTTTCCGCTTGCATTCGAAACGCTGCGATGGTTCGTTCCAATAGAGCTGCAACTTCCAACTGCTGAGTTTTTAGTTCGGCACCGCCTGACTCAAATCGTGATAATTCGAGGAATTCATCCATCAACGTCGTCAGTCTGGCTGTTTCTTCCTGTATTACGGCCAATATTTCGATTGCACTTCGATTTTCTTTCAATATACTGCTCTCGTTTAAAATTCCAAGCCCCATGGTGATAGATGTGAGCGGGGTTCGAATCTCATGTGCAATGCCGGACAAAAACTCCGCTTTTTTCTTGTCCAGCAGCTTGAAGTTGGTAACATCCTTAAGAATTATTACATTTCCAGTCTCTTCCCACGTCTTAAAGGGTGTAACCTCTATTTCATAGAAATGTTCCTGCCTTCCAGCCTTAATCGCCACGGCTCTCTCAACAAGCATTTGATCGGAATTACCCGTCTGCTCCAACCAACGGACTATATCGGGTTGGAGAAAAACCTGCCCTGCATATTTCCCTGCCGCATCAGCGGATTTTATTCCGAGAATTTGCTCCGCCGCCGGGTTCAGCATCACGACCTGCTGATTTTGCCCAAGTAGTACAATCCCATCCGCCATGGCCTGAATAATAGCCAGAGCCTTTTGCTGCTCAACCGCCAGCTTTCCATAGATAACGTTCTCATAAGCGCGTAAACGCTGGAGCATGCTGTTAAATTCCGAGGCAAGGTTGCCCATTTCGTCCAAAGCGGATACTGCCACCGTCTCGCTCAGGTTGCCTTCCCGAATGCGTTTAATCGTCTCCGTCAAGCGAATAACAGGCTGAACAACGGCCGTTGAAAGGGCAAGTGCGAAGATAATCCCAAAAATCACCGCACTGCCGCCGACCGCAGCCACCGATACCGCCGCCTGCCTGGCAGTGTCGCCTGACCGTGCATTTCCAGCAATAAATTCCTGATGATTTATTGCCAGTACATTCTGCAGATCAGCCCGAATGGTATTGAACAACGGATAGATCTCGACCAGATACATCCTGCGCACGCCCCCGCCATCGCCGGATGCATTCAGGCGAGTAAGGGCATCGAGCAATTGACTGTATTTACTGTAGTTATCCTTGATACGGACGACAAGTTCTCCTTCATTGGGCAAGGTGATATTTCGTTCCTCCTGGTCAAACCAGTATTGAAACTCCTCGCGGCCAGCCTGATAAATCTCCAATCCCTGTTGCTTTTCACCCAGCAGCAAAAAGAGTGCTCCGCTGTCCTGTCTCTCCAAGGCTCCAATCATATTTTCGGCGGCCAGCACACTGATATAGTTTTCTTTGGTGATATCGGTAAGCACTTTGTTAAGTTGTTGAACGTTGTAAATCGACCATGCTCCAACAGTGGCAATGACCGCCACGAGGATGAAATACCCAATCAATATCTTCTGCCGCAGGCTGCTCTTCCGCCACATACTGCAGATGCCTCCCACTATTTATTCTCATACAACTCACTGATCGCAGGATCAAAAATTGATATCTAGTTGGACAGTGATAGTATTCTTGAAGTTTTTATTATTGTAGATATCCAAGCATAGCGGCTGCTGGAGTAAAGTTGTATGCGATGCCAAAGTTCAATGCGCCTACATCCCGGCGTTCACAAATCCACTAGAAGCATACCCACCGCCAATTGTATCTCCAGTAAACGTAAAAAAGCTGACAAGACTTAGGCTAAAAGGGTCAAGATATCATAAAAACGCAACCCGCACCGCACAAAGTCGGCGCCTGGTTGCGTTTTTACTATTTATTCAGAACCCACAATAGCGATTAGCGTCCCATAAGGCGATAACCGATCCCGGATTCCGTAATTATATATTTGGGTTGAGCAGGATCGCTCTCTATCTTTCGCCGCAACATTCCGACATAAACGCGAACATAGTGAGTATCGCTGTAATTTGAATTCCCCCAGACCGCTTTCAACAATTGCTTGTGGGTCAATACCCGTCCGGCGTTTTGGGCCAGCAGTTTAATGATTTCATATTCAGTCGGAGTCAATTTTATCTCTTGCCCGTCCACGGTCACACGCCGTTGTGAAAGATCCACAGTCAATCCACCGCAGATCAGCAAAGGATCGTTGTCACCTGTCGCCATCCGCCGCAGGCAGACCCGCACCCTGGCCATGAGTTCTCCCATCCCGAAAGGCTTCGCGACATAGTCATCCGCACCGGCATCCAAAGCGTCTATTTTCTCCTGCTCCTGATCGCGGGCCGTCAATATGATAATTGGCGCATTGGACCACTCCCTGATTTGCCGGACAACTTCCTTTCCATCGATATCCGGCAATCCCAGATCAACAATCATCAAATCCGGTTTAAAAATGGCCGCCTGATTGATGCCATCCTGTCCGGAAGCCGCCTCCTCCGCCAGAAACCCCTGGGCTTTCAATGAAACATTCAGCAATTTGCGAATTTGCGGTTCATCATCGATGATCAGGATTCTCGCCTTTGTTTCCATATCAGTCGCCTACCTCGTCCGGGATCGCCACTCCATCGCCTCGGATTGGAACGCTAAACCCTACCTCCGCGCCCCCGCCGGGTCGATTTTTCGCCCATATTTTCCCGTTATGAGCCTCAACAATGCTTTTACAAATGGATAAACCCAGCCCGGTCCCCGCGATTTTCTGCGGATGCTTGGCCCGATAAAACTTATCAAAAATAAACGGCAAGTCCTCCTGAGGTATCCCAGGCCCACTGTCCATGACTGTTATTCGCATATTATCCTCCTCCTGCGCCGCCGTGACGATGATGGTACTACCAAGAGAAGAATACTTCATGGCATTGTCAATCAGATTCACCAGCACTTGCTCCAAAAGAACACCATCCGCTCGAATCAGGGACATTTTTGCGGGCAACTCGGTTTTGACGACGTATTTTCGAAGTGTTTCGCCGATTCGCCGCAAGGCGACACCCACGGTATCTTCAATATCGCACCAGTCGTTTTTCAAGTGCAGCATGCCGTTTTCCATCCTGGCGGTGTCAAGCAGGTTGACAACCACCCGTTCCATCCGGCTCGATCCATCCTGAATGCTTTCCAGCAGTTCACGGCGATTCGCTTCGCTATAAGCGACTCCTGTCTCCAGAAGCATTGAAGTCGCACCCACTATCGCCGACAGTGGAGTGCGCAATTCATGCGAAATAGAGTTTAACAAAGCGGAACGAAGTTTGTCCGTTTCCACCAACAAAGATGCCTGATTAGCCTGTTCGGTCAATTTCACCCGTTCCACCGCTATTGCCGCAAACCCTACCCAGGCATTAATCAACTGCCTTTCTTCCGGAGTCATGTTATTCCTGTCCAATTTTATGCCAAAGACACCGACCACTTTGTTTCCGGTTATCAGCGGAACATACAGGTATTGCCCTCCAGGCAGAGTTTCGGTGGATCGTCCAACCACTTGGCCGTGCTGATAGGCCCAGACCGCCACGGCATACTCAGCCTCTGACAATGCCTGCGCATCCGGGCTTTCGATTTTGCCCGGGGCGTCATAATGCCCGCAGACAACCAATACATCTCCACTATCCGGCAATAGCACCCGGGTGGACCGGCCCAGGTTTTCACCCATCTGAGTGGCCAATTCCTGGACAATTCGATCCAAATTCACAACCGCCGCTATTTCCCGGCTAAAATCATACAGAGTGCGGATGTTTTTCTCACGCTGCCTGGCGCCCCTCGCTTCCGATCGTAGCAGTTCCGTCCGTCCGCCAATGAAATAAGAAAATACCAGGAAAATAACAAAACTCCAGATATAGTGTATATCATAGACAGAAAAGGTGAAAATAGGCGGAACGAATAAAAAGTCGTACGCTAATACGCCGGACAGTGCCGATATATATGACGGCCAACGCCCCCACCAAAGAGCGGTAAAAAAAACAGGCAACAAATATAGCAGGGCAATATTGACAATCTCCAGCTGACTTTTAAACATCCAGCTTATAGCCGTGATAACCGCCACCATGCTCAGGCCGCCGGCGTATTGCGTCCATGGAACCGGCGGCGGCGAGGGCAGGGCCGTCTTAATACCTGTAACAATTCCTGCTTCGGCATCTTTGTCTTTGGCGACCTGGATGACATATACGTGAATGCCGCTACTGTCCCGTATCAATGTGTCCACAACCGACCCATGAAAAAGTTCCCACATCCGGCTGTGAAGCGGCTTTCCGACAACAATGGCCGTTACATTGTGGGAACGGGCCACTTCCAGTATTTCCGCCGCCAAGTTCTCGCCTGTTACAGTAATCGTCTTGCCGCCAAGTTCTTCCGCCAAACGCAAGTTATGGGTCACCCGGTTTCGTTCCTTATCGCTCAGCGGGAAGCGGCGCTGGGGCGTTTCAACATGCACGGCCAGCAATTCGGCGTGCAACCCGCCCGAAAGGCGTCGGGCGGCCCGGACAAGCTGCGCCGAGAACGGACTGGCGCTGACGCAGACCATGACCTTGCCGGAAGCAGGCCACGGTCCTTCAATGTTTTCCTGTTTCATATATTCCGCCAAGTCCTGATCAACACGTTTCGCTGTAAACCGCAAGGAAAGTTCCCGCAATGCGTTGATGTTTCCAGGCCGAAAAAACTTCTTCAAAGCCTGTTCCACCTGGCCGGGAATATATACTTTTCCTTCTTTCAAGCGCTTGATAAGTTCTTCAGGCGGAATATCGATCAACTGTATGCTATTGGCCCGCTCCAGAATATGATCCGGCACGGTTTCTCGGACAATTACTCCCGTAATTTGCGTCACAATGTCGTTCAAGCTCTCGATATGCTGAATGTTGACGGTTGTATAGACATCAATGCCATTGTCGAGCAGCTCCTCAACGTCCTGGAAACGCCGCACATGCCGGGAACCCGGAACATTGGTATGAGCCAGTTCGTCGACCAGCACTATCGCCGGTTTATTTTCCAGAATGGCGTCGATATCCATTTCCTGCAACGGCTTGTTCCGGTAAATTATTGTTTTGGGAGCGATACGCGGCAGGCCGGCCGCCAAATTTTCCGTTTCGGCCCGACCATGGGTTTCAACCCAGCCAACAACGACGTTTACACCTTCAGCCAGGCGGTCATGCGCAGCCTCCAGCATGGTAAAGGTCTTTCCGACGCCCGCCGCTGCGCCCAAAAACACCGTCAGTTTACCGCTGGCTTCCTTATTGATTTTCTGCAACAGTTCCTCTGGATTGGGACGTCTATCTTGTCTTTCTTTTGGCATTTTTGCTATTCACCCACTTGCATTACGGTTTCGTCTGGAGGTCATCAAGCGCCAGATTGAGTGCCAGTACATTTACCCGTGGCTCACCAAACAATCCCCATTGTCGCTCTTGGATATGCACGGCCACCAGGCGGCGGACTTCCCCGGCTTCGATCTTGCGCTCCCTGGCGACCCGCTCTGCCTGAATGTAAGCCGCGGCTGGGGTTATATCCGGGTCAAGGCCACTCGCGGAGGCCAAAACCAGATCGGATGGTATTTGAGCAGTTTCGTTAAGATTATTGTCTTCGCGAACCTGTTTCAAATTGCCTGCTACCGTATCCATCAGTTTCTTGCTGGTCGGCCCAAGGTTCGAACCGCTCGAACTGGTTGCATCATAGCCTTTTTCTCCCGCCGCCGACGGTCGTCCATGGAAATAACCGGCGCTGGAAAAGCTTTGTCCAATGAGCCTAGAACCTACCGGCTCATTATTACGAATTACGATTGACCCGTTGGCCTGGAACGGAAACACCGTCTGAGCCAGTCCGGTCATCAACAAAGGGTATATTAATCCGCAAATAACCGTCAGAACGACGAATATTCGCACTGTATTCATTATCTGCCGCAACATTAGTAATCGACTTCCTTTCGTTCTATCCTGTTTGTCCTATGGGGTTCAGACCAGCTTCAACGCCACCAAAGCAAGGTCAATAATTTTGATGCCGATGAAGGGGGCGATGATTCCGCCGAGGCCATAGATCAGTATGTTGCGTCGCAGGAGAGTCTCCGCTCCTACCGGCCGGTACTGCACTCCCCGCAGCGCCAGTGGGACAAGAGCGATAATGATCAGCGCGTTGAAGATCACCGCGCTTAGGATGGCGCTCTCCGGCGTAGCCAGCTTCATAATATTGAAGGCGTTCAATACCGGGAAAGTCCCTGCAAACATGGCCGGAATGATGGCAAAATATTTGGCCACGTCATTCGCCACACTGAAAGTCGTCAACGATCCCCGGGTAATCAAAAGTTGTTTGCCGATTTCCACTATTTCAAGCAGCTTGGTTGGATTGCTGTCAAGGTCGACCATATTGCCGGCCTCTTTCGCCGCCTGAGTGCCGCTGTTCATCGCCACGCCGACATCGGCCTGGGCGAGCGCCGGCGCGTCGTTGGTGCCGTCACCGGTCATGGCCACCAACATTCCGCTTTCCTGATATTCCTTGATTAAATGCAGTTTTTGCTCCGGCGTCGCTTCGGCCAGGAAATCATCGACTCCCGCCTCTGCGGCGATGGATGCCGCGGTAAGAGGATTGTCGCCGGTGATCATCACCGTTCTGATTCCCATCTGCCGCAGATCCCGGAACCGTTCCTTGATTCCGCCTTTGACAATATCTTTCAGATGGATTGCGCCGATGACGCGGTTTCCCTCGGCCACTACCAGCGGAGTGCCGCCGCTCTTGGCGATGGTTTCGCAGGCTTTGTTTATAAAATCGGGAAACTCACCGCTCTGCTCGTGGATATATTTTTTAATCGCATCAATCGAGCCTTTGCGGATCTCCCGTCCTTTGAAGTTCACTCCGCTCATGCGGGTTTTGGCGGTAAAGGGGACGAACTCGGCTTCCAGCGTCTCCAGCTCTCTTTCGCGCAGGTTAAACTTAGCCTTCGCAAGGATAACAATGCTTCGCCCTTCCGGCGTCTCGTCGGCAAAGGAAGAAAGCTGGGCCAAGTCTGCCAATTGCTCTTCGCTGACGCCCGGCGCCGGAATAAAATCCGTCGCCATCCTATTGCCAAGGGTGATTGTTCCTGTTTTGTCGAGCAAAAGAACGTCGACATCGCCGGCGGCTTCCACTGCCCGCCCCGACATAGCCAGCACATTGCGCTTCAGGAGCCGATCCATACCGGCGATTCCAATGGCGCTGAGCAACCCGCCGATCGTAGTTGGAATCAGGCAAACCAATAATGCAACCAGAACCGTTATGGACACTTCCATCCCCGAATAGATGGCGAAAGGTTCGATCGTTGCCACCGCGAACATAAAGATAATAGTCAACCCGACCAACAAAATGGTCAACGCGATTTCGTTCGGCGTTTTCTGCCGTTTGGCGCCCTCAACCAAGGAGATCATCCGATCCAGAAAAGTCTCGCCCGGATTGGACATGATGCGGATTTTGATCCAGTCGGACAGCACCCTGGTGCCGCCGGTAACCGAGGACCTGTCGCCGCCGGATTCGCGGATAACCGGGGCCGACTCACCCGTTACGGCGCTTTCATCCACCGATGCCATGCCCTCTATGATTTCCCCATCGCTGGGGATAAAGTCGCCCGCCGCCACCAACACTACATCGCCTTTGCGCAGTTCGGCGGCATCAACCAGCTTGGTCCCGTCGCCGACAATCTTTTTCGCCTTGGTCTGGCTGCGCGCGTTACGCAGGGAGTTGGCCTGGGCTTTGCCCCTGCCTTCGGCCACAGCCTCGGCAAAGTTGGCGAAAAGAACCGTGAACCAGAGCCACAATGCAATCTGTAGCGAAAAGAATACGGAGTGGGTATCACCTACCGCGATATCCCGAATCATAAACCAGGTTGTCAGCATGGCGCCGATATACACGATGAACATCACCGGGTTACGCCACTGGGTACGGGGATGTAATTTTTTGCAGGAGTCGAGGATTGCCCCCATGAGAATCTCCTTGTTAAAACTGCTTCGGGCATTCATTATAATCACTCGCTCCTTTTTAAAACATTTGTCCCTGCAGCATAAGCAAGTGCTCCACCACAGGTCCCAATGTAAGTATCGGCAGGAAGGTCAGCGCGCCAACGATGATTACCACACCCGCAAGAATCACTACAAACAGCCCGCCGGTGGTCGGAAAAGTTCCGAGGCCGGGAGGAGAAGTTTTCTTTTCCGCCATACTGCCGGCAATGGCCAGTACCGGAATGATCACGCCGAACCTGCCAACGACCATATTGATAGCCAAGGCAACATTATAGAAAAGAGTGTTGGCGCCGAGTCCGGCAAAAGCGCTGCCATTATTGGCGGCGGCGGAGTCAAAGGCGTAAACGATTTCTGTCAGGCCATGCGGACCTGCGTTTGCCAGGGCTGAAGTGCCCGGCTCAATCACGGCGGCTATGGCACTACCGGTAAGCATGACAACCGATGGGGCCAAAATGGCCAAAGTCGCCATTTTCGTTTCCCAGGCCTCCACCTTCTTGCCCAGGTATTCCGGCGTTCTGCCTACCATCAATCCGACGATGAACACCGTAAGAACGACGAACATCATCATGCCGTAAAACCCGGCGCCGACGCCGCCAAAAATGATTTCACCCAGTTTCATCTGCAGTAGCGGAAAGAAACCGCCGAACGGAGTGAAGCTGTCATGCATGGAATTGACCGCGCCGCAAGAAGCGGCTGTCGTTACCGTGGCAAAGAGGGCCGAGCCGCCGATGCCGAAACGAACCTCCTTGCCTTCCATGGCCGTAGGGCTATTGACGCCCATGCCAGCCAATATCGGGTTGCCATACATTTCACTGAAATAAGTTCCCGCCAGCATCATAATAAACAGGATGGCCATGGTTGCAAAGATAGCATACCCCTGACGCTTGTCGCGGGACATATGGCCGAAAGCGAACACCAGCGCGCCGGGAATCAGAAAAATGCTCAAAACTTGCAGAAAATTGGTTAACGGCGTTGGGTTTTCAAAGGGATGGGATGAGTTGGCGTTGAAGAAACCGCCGCCGTTGGTGCCAATCATCTTGATCGCTTCCTGCGAGGCGACAGGACCCATGGCCAGCTTTTGCTCCACCCCTTCCAGTGTATTGATGCTCAGATAAGAAGACAGATTTTGAATGACGCCCTGCTGAACCAGAACGAGGGAAAATACGATGGATAGCGGGATCAAGATCCAAACGACGCACCGGACCAAATCAGCCCAAAAGTTGCCGATGGTACTGGCCGTCTTGCGGGTAAGTCCGCGAACCAGCGCAATTGCCACTACAATCCCGGTGGCCGCCGATTTGAAATTTTGCACCGTCAACGCGGTCATTTGGGTAAAATAGCTCATGGTTGATTCGGGTGAATAGGACTGCCAATTGGTATTGGTCATGAAGCTGACCGCGGTATTGAGCGCCGAGTGCCAGGTAGGCACGCCGGACAACCCTTCGGGATTGAACGGCAGCCAACCCTGCTGCAGCTGAATGGTATATACCACAACGGCTCCGATTGCGTTAAACAGTAACAAGGCGCCTGCATACTGCTTCCAGTTCATTTCTTGGTCCGGGTTTATCCCAGACAACCGATAAATCAACTTTTCGATAGGGCAAAACACGGGGTCGAACAGCGTTTTTTCGAAAGTGAAAACTTTGGCCATGTATCTGCCCAATGGCAAGGCCAATAAAATCAGTATCGCCAGAAATAAGGCAAATACCGTTATGTCCATTATCATCTTAAAACTCCTCCGGTTTCAGTAATGCGTACACAAGATAGATCAACAGCAACCCAAAAACAATTCCGGCCACCCAAAAGTCAATCACGGTTACTACCCCCTCATTATTTAGGCAAATCAGCATAATTTATTTCTACTTGAACCGCATCAGGTACGGCCAAAAAAACAATCCGGCGCAAAGGCCAATGAACAACATCACTACCGCCAAATTAACAATATCCGAGTTTGTCATGATTCCCACCTACTTCCTTGAAAGGTTTTCTTACAAATTGATGGTAACATGCTTGCGCGTCAATATAGCGTAAAAGTATTTCCCATAGACGTCAATAAATTGTAAAGATTCTTGGAAGAAGCAAAAAAGCCACCCGAAGGCGGCCTTTTGGGGCAATGATTATTGGGTTGATTTATTCTCGCGTAAGGGGTACGGCACGGTGACGATCGCAATCCGGGGATCCTTCATCAATCGGCTGCGTATGAAATAACTGGTCTGGTTGTGCAGCAAGTTATGCCACCATTTCTGCACGACAAATTGCGGAATTACAACGGCAATCAAGTCGCCTTGCCCAAATGTCCGCTCTTCATCGCGAACATAGTCAAGTAGCGGCGCGATCGTGTCCCGATAAGGTGACACTCTGATAATCAGCGGGATCTCCAGATTGAAATCCGTCCATTTTTGACGCAATTTTACGGCTGCTTCCTCGTCCACGGCCACATGGAACGCGCGAATGCTACTATAACCCGCCAGCCGCTTGGCATACCACAATGCTTTGAACGAGGCCCGATTGAGGGAGGCCAAGGGAATAATAATGTGTTTTTCTTGCTTCTCGTTGCCGGCGAGCTCGGCAGCCTTTTCGCTGAGAGGCAGGCTGAGTTGTTCGGCAACCATGGCATAATGAGATTTCACCTTCAGCATGCCATAAATGAATATGGGTACCAGCAGACATACGATCCAGGCACCTGACATAAATTTCGTTGCGCCGATAATCAGTACCGTAACAAAGGTGACCACGGCGCCGAAACCGTTGATCGCAGCCTTATGTTTCCATCCCGGGGTTTTGTTTTTCACCCATCGCCACCACATGCCGGACTGGGATAATGTGAAAGAGGCAAACACTCCCACAGCATACAAAGGCAGCAAAAGGTGGGTTTCCCCGTCAAAAACAATGACCAGAACCGCAGCGGCTAATCCGAGAAAATCAATGCCGTTGGAAAAATTCAGCCGGCCGCCGCGATGTGCGAACTGGCGCGGCACATAGCTGTCTTTCGCCAGTAGCGACATCAGCAGGGGAAAGTCGGTATAAGCCGTGTTGGCAGCCATGACCAGGATGAGGGCCGTCGTGAACTGAACGATGTAGTACATGGGACTGTCGCCGAAGACTTGCCCGGCAATCTGTGCAACCACAGTGGAGTCTGGATTGGGCAACGCATGGTAGAGTGTCGCCAGATATGAAGTACCGCCAAAAATTATCAGAACGATCAATGATAACCAAGCCAGTACACTTTTCGCTTTAGCCTGGCACGGTTGTTTGAAATTGGGAATCGCATTGCTAACCGCTTCCACACCTGTCAGCGCGGTACAACCGGCAGCAAAGGCCCGTAAAATTAGGAAAAGCGTAATCTCACCCGCCACAACCGGCATCTGTGGCACTGCTTGCGGAATGAACCCGCCGACATGAACCTTGTAAATCCCATAAACGATCATGATCAGCATGGAAACAATGAACGCATACGTCGGTAAGCCGAACATGCGGGATGAGTCCTTGATTCCCCGCAGATTGCCCATAGTCAGGATCAATATGAAGAACAGCGCAATAGGCACACGATGGACAAGCAATTCGGGAATGGCGGAAGTAATGGCTGCAGTTCCGGCAGCCACACTGACGGCAACGGTCAGAATATAGTCGATGGATAAGGTTGCCGCAGCGGTAAGCCCTGGGATCTCGCCGAGATTGTCATGGGCCACTATATAGGAACCGCCGCCGCACGGATACGCATCAATGGTCTGTCGGTAAGAAAATACGAGTATGAACAATAGCGCAACGATTGCCAATGCGATATGGAACATCTGCGTGTATGCCAAAAGTCCGATTACAGGAATCAACACATACAAAATTTCTTCGCTGGCGTAAGCGACCGAAGAAATCGGGTCACTGGACAGGATAGGCAATCCCCAGAATGTGGTGAATTTCTCTTCCGCCAGTTGATCATTCCGCAGGGCCCTGCCCAACAGCAGCCGGGATAACTTACCCCACAAACTTTCCGGTGCGGGGTGGACAATGGTTGATGACAAGTGCTTCGCCTCCGCATATTCAAATCGATTCCTGATCCATCATGATACTAGCACCTGCAATAGTAAAAAAATCGTCAAAGATTGTTGTCGCAACGTAAAAATTGTGTCAAAAAAACCTCCGTGCATTCGCACGAAGATTTTGCTTGACTAAGGATATTGGATTGTGGACGATTATTCCCCCAGTTTTCCCACTTGGTCAAAAAACTGATTGATCCCGACTACGATCGCCTGCGACATTTTTCGCCGAAAAGAAACATCCCCCAGAAGCTGTTCTTCCTGCGGGTTGGAAATGAAACCGACTTCCAGCAGAGCCGCCGGCATCGTGGCATTTTTTACCACGAAGAAATTGGCCTGCTTCACCCCGACATTGGGCAACCCACCCGCCTGCAGCATCTCCCGTTGGATATCCTGGGCCAATATCACGTCGTGGGTTGTCTTCTGGTAATAATATGTCGAAGTTCCTCTGGCCTCTCGATTGGCGGACGCATTATGGTGGATGCTGATGAAAATATCAGCCTGACAAAAATTGGCGACCTTCACCCTGGCCCACAGCTCCTCGCGGTCAGTTGCCCTGGGACCGAATACATCAATATCGGTTTCGCGCGTCATCAAGACTTTGGCGCCCGCTTTTTCCAGATCCGTTTTGACCTGCATCGCCAAATTCAAATTCAACAATTTTTCACGAGTCCCCATCGGGCCAATAGCCCCGGGGTCCGAACCGCCATGTCCCGGATCAACTACGACTACCTTGCCCTTCAGGCCGGGGAGAAAATTCAGTTCACCGGGTTTCACGGTTTTCTGCATGTCAATGACAATCTGGAATGGCTTTTTATTTTTCGAATCAGCCGGAACCGTGCTGATCTTATACTGGTCATTTTTCAATTCCCCGGGGAAATCAATGATAACATGCGTAAAATTCTTTACTGAACTGACCACGCTCATTTTCGTTACAACGGCGACGTCCGGTGAAGGAGGAACCGCAAGGTTGCCAGCCTTCACGCCGGCTAACGTAAGAACAAGCCGCCAATTCGGAACTTTGGTAAGGAACTGGTCCACTTCCACCGGTCCACTGGTCTCGAGTATCAGACGGACATTGATCAACCCGGTTATCGCATCCGTCGTGCGGCTCCATCGAATGCCGCTGATTTTGACATCAGTATCGGCAGGCGCCGCTGAAACTGCCACTGCAAAAAAACTCAGCCCCAACAACAGCAGCATTGCTGCCCAAACTCGAAACCGCAACATGGATTGCCCCTTTCCCCATAATCATTTTTGATTATAGCACAGTTTCGCCCCGTTTTCCCTGCCGCTCCCGGAATGTGTTGAAGATGAACCAAAAGACCTATGAGACTACCGGGAAGGCTGTGACGAAAATCCTAGATTGCTGCCAACCATGTTGAGTTAGTTGTTTGGGCAAAAGCAAGGGATCTGCGTTTCCGCAAACCCCTTATGAATATCTGCCGTTCTGCAATATCTCTTATATATGGAATTTGGCTACGGCATCCTGCAGTTCCTGGGCCAATTTGGCCAGCGCCTGGCTGGAAGCGGCGATTTCTTCCATGGATGCGGATTGTTCTTCGGTGGCCGCCGACACGTTCTGTGATTCAGCCGCCGCATCACGGCTCAGGTTCCCGACACCCCTGATGGAGCTGACGATGCGCTGACTGTCGGCAGCCGCTTCGTTGACCGCCTTCGCGATAATGTGGACTTGATCCGTCATTTGACCAATTTGTCCGTTGATCTCCCCGAAGTTTGTCCCCGCCACATTGACCAGCTCCACGCCCTGTGATATTTTGCCGATGGCGACATCGATGGCGCCGACTACATTGCCAATACTGGTGTGGTTGCCGCCGACAAGAGTTTTGATTTCATGCGCCGCCGCTTCCGACTGCTCGGCCAGTTTGCGCACCTCTTCGGCCACGACCGCGAACCCGCGGCCCTGTTCACCGGCCCGCGCCGCTTCGATCGCTGCATTCAGAGCCAGTAAATTCGTCTGTCCGGCGATGCTCGAGATCAGACCCACGATTTCACCGATCTGCGTCGAACTCGCCTTGAGCTCTTCCGCAGCCACCTGCGCCTGTTTCGCCCCCACACTGACTTCGCCCATCTGCGAAACAGCCCTGTCCACGGATGCCTTTCCGGCAATCGCCGCTTTGGCTGTCTGTTCGGACATCACGGCCATCTCGCCGGCTGTAGCTGACACTTCCTCCATCGTTGCGGCAATTTCCTGCACGATAGCCGCAGCTTCGTTAACCGCAGCCACCTGCTGCTGACTGCCGCGAGCCACCGTCGCGATGGATTCGGCGATATTGCCGGAAGCATCAGCTGACTGATGCGCGCCAGCTGTCAGTTCTTCGGAGGAGGCGGCAAGTTGTTGGCTGATTTTCGCCGACCCTTGTACAAGGCCGCGTAAATTATTGATCATCGTAACAAAATTGGTTTGCAAGATACCAATCTCGTCTTGGGAAGTTACCTCCAGCCTTACGCTTAAATCACCATTGGCCACAACCCGTGTTACGCCGGCCATTGCCTGGATGGGCTTCGTAATGCGCCGAGCCATAACGAAAGCGATACCGATCGCCAATACGGCGGCAACAAGTGGAATCGTCACGGATGCGGCAACGACCTTGTTCAATGCGGTTTTTCCCTCAATAGCCGAGTGTCCGGCTTCCTTCGCCAAAGATGCCTCCATAAAATCAAGTGATTTGTAGAGTATTTCTTTGGGGATGTCGGTCTCTGCGTCGACTTGCTTCATTTCCAACGTCAATTGTTCCGACGTCATCACGCCGCGGCGATTGAATACGCCCGAAATTTTTTCGAAACTTGCCAAAAACTCGGTTGCCGCCTTGCCCATCTTGGCTGCGACATTTTTCTCTTCCTCCGTGTCAGCCGACTTGGTCACCTTCGCAACGAGGCCGCTAAAAAGTGCGATTTTCTCCTTATACTCTTTAATCGAATCCATACTGCCATTAATAATCAAATCCGCCTGATAGCCATACATAACCCCGATCAGGGACTTCAGAGTCATAACTGTTTCCATATCCGCAGCCCGTACTGAAGAGTCCTCCATCGCATCCCGCGCAATACCAACCTGGTAATATATCACCACCGAACCAGAAACGAATACCAAGCATACTAACAGAAATGCCAACAGAATCTTGGTACGCAAAGATTTACTATTCACTATAACGTCCTCCCGTTTTCCCACCCGTGTTGTTCGCGGTGCAAGCGTTCAAAAGTGTTACCTTCGACTCATTATGCCGGGCGTTTGACCACTGGAACCGATTGCCCCGTCGTGTCCAAAATTTTCCGCACTTCCCCGCATAGGACCAGCACCCTGCCCGCATCCGAAGCTTCCGGGTCGCCGTGAGGATTGATTTCAAGCGAACAAATGCCAAAGATTTCATCCAATGATCGAATTTCCTGATTCAATTCGTCGGGGAAGTCGACCACTGTTTCAGCAGCCTCCATCAAGCAGGCATAATTATGGTTTTGCGGCGATACGCCGTATAGATCGCACAGCGCGACCAAATACCGTTCGAGAGCCATGGTGGCGATATGGAACACCAAATTGGCCGGATGTCCTGTCTGTGCAAACTTTTCTGCTCGACGATGGTATCCCTGTGCCGACTGGTAATCGTTGCGATACAGTTCCAAATAAGTCTCATTGCGCGTGATAGCCATCATCATTGCTCCACTCCTCGCTTTATGTACAAAAAAGTACCAATTACCGCATTTACACGGTCAATTGATACTTCTCTGTACCTATGGCAATCTTCATTGCCTTGTTGGCTTATTATACCTTATTTTCGGATCAAAAACACCTGCCGCTAAGCACTGTCTTCATAATAATCATTACAATCATTTCGCCAAAATCCTCCACCTGATCGCCGCTATGGACAGGTCGTCGACAAATGCCCAATAAACCCTTTTGTGCAATAATATTATACGTAACCATGCCCGCAATTTTTATATCTAGAATCCTAGTGCCGTTCCTCCCTGGTAAACCAGAAACGCCATAATCCAAGCCAACCCCGTCGAATAGGCAAAACTGAATGCCGGCCATTTCCACGAATTCGTTTCCCTGCGAATCACTGCCAGTACAGCCAGACACGGTGAGTAAAGAAGTGTAAACACCATCAGGCTCACCGCCACCAAGGGATTGAATGTTGGATCCGCCGCAAGCGCCTCTTGCAGTGATTGGGAATCGCCCTCTGTATCAGCCACACTGTAAATAGTCGCCAACGTACTGACCAAAACCTCCTTTGCGGCTACTGCGGAAACCAAGCCCACTCCCATTTTCCAATCGAATCCGAGTGGCTTAATCGCCGGTTCGACAAAATGCCCAAATTGGCCGGCATAGCTAAGCGCGAGTTTTTCCGAAGCTTGTTCCTGATCCAATTGAGCAAGCATTGGAGCCGCAGCAATTACATCAAACTCCGCAGTTACTGCTTCCTTGGCCGCATCAAAGTCTTTACTGTATTCCACATTGACAGGATAGTTCGTCATAAACCAGATCAAGATGGAAGCCGTCAATATCAAAGTACCGGCTTTTTTCAAATATAGAACACTTCGTTCCCACATGTGAATCATGATGCTGCGCATTGTCGGCATATGATAGGGAGGCATCTCCATGATGAAAGCTTCCGTTGTTCCAGGGAACAGCCACTTGCGAAATACTAGCGCCATTCCAATGGCCAAGGCAATCCCCAGAAAATAAATCGAAAACAGTACGCTTCCGGCCATACTTTCGGGAAAGAAGGCTGCAATCAGCAATGTATAGACAGGCAAGCGAGCGCTGCAGCTCATCAGAGGAGACACCAGAATCGTCACCATCCTGTCGCCCCGATTTTCCAGCGTCCGGGTACCCATAATCGCCGGTACGCTGCAACCAAAGCCAAGAAGTAAAGGGATGAATGACTTTCCATGCAACCCTACCGCCCGCATCACTCGATCCATTACGAAGGCAGCGCGAGCCATATAACCGGTATCTTCCAACAAAGAAATTCCCAAGAACAGTAGCAAAATGCTAGGCAGGAACGTTATTACGCTTCCTACCCCTCCGACTACTCCATCAACCAATAGAGACCGCAATTCGCCATCAGCCATATTAGCAGACAAAGTGCTACTGAACCATTTTACCCCTTCTTCAAGCCAGCCTTTGGGAATCTCACCAACCGTGAACACAACATTGAATAAAACCCACATGATGCCAAAAAACAAGGGTATTCCAAAAATTCGGTGCGTCAAAATACGGTCAATTCGGTCCGAAGGGCTTTGTTCGCTTTGTGCCTTTGAGTCAACGAATTCGCGATAAATTTCATCTACGAATTGATATCGTCTCTCAGCCATTGCAATTTCTAGTTCTTCACCAACATCAGTCATCAAGATGGTGCGCGCCGCCTCGACGATCGCCAAGACTGCAGACCCACCTTTGATTTGGGCCAAAGCGTCCTGAACATCGCTGTCCTTTTCCATCAGTTTGATTGCCAGCCAGCGCCTCGGGTACTTGATATCAGTAAGTGTTTCCAGCGCTTCTATCACCTTCGTAAGGGCCGATTCAATCTTCGGTCCGTAGTCAATTGAGAAGGGCTTATGTGATAGATTCGGCACTAAATCAATGACTGCCTGCAACAGTTCATCTGTGCCCTGGTTCCGATTTCCGACCAACCCTACCACTGGGATGCCGAACTTCTTTTGCAATGCCGCTTCGTCCAACTTGACGCCGGCCTGCTCCGCAACATCCTTCATGTTAAGCGCCAACACAACGGGACGCTCCAATTCCAGCAGTTGTACCGCCAGATATAAATTTCGTTCTAGGTTGGAGGCATCCAAAACATTGACAATTAAATCTGGTTTTTCATCGATAATCACATTACGCGCTACGACTTCATCCAGAGAATTGGCAGTCAAACTGTAGGTCCCCGGCAGATCAATCACCATCAGGTCTTTGCCTTGAAACCGCCGATATCCTTCCCTGCGTTCCACCGTAACTCCCGCATAATTTCCTACATGTTGTCTCGCACCTGTTATATTATTAAAAATCGTCGTCTTGCCGGAGTTTGGATTTCCTGCCAACGCAACGGTTACGCATCCTGCCGTCATGATTGGGTCCCCCCTGTCCATTCTACTTCGATCATTGCCGCTTCCGATTTCCGTAACGACAGATTGAAATGTTTCGCCTTAATTTCCATTGGATCACCCAGCGGCGCGAACTTCTGAACCGTCACAACAGTTCCAGCCACCAATCCCATATCCACAATCCGCCTTTTCACAGGCCCGGTTCCAATCACCCGGTTGATTACCCCCGTATCACCAGCAAGCAGAGCGTCCAGCGTTTTCTTCATTTTATACCCTCCGTCCCTTTCCGTTATTGATAATATTATTCATTTGTAACCATGGTAAGCTAAATTAGTTGTTATGTCAATGTATTTTGAAACTATTTCTCATTTACATTAATATTTCGCTCAAAGGCATACCGGTTTTTAATTCAAGTATATTCATTCACTCGAATTTGCAAAAAGAACCCGCACCTTTAACGGCGCGGGTTCTTTTTGCAAATTCTACACATCCATTCACTATTGATAACAACCTTCAACTGTACTCATTGCAATTATTCACGAATCACAAGCAACACTCCGCTGAAAATTAAGGCGCTCCCAATCCAAAAAGGAAAGCCGACCTGTTCACCTAGTAGCAACCAGCCCAACAAACTCCCAACCAGCGGCTGAAAGAAAAAATACAGCCCCCCGTTCCCCGCATCCATCAATTGTAGCCCCTTGTTCCAAAAATAGAACGCGCCAGCCGTTGATATCGTCCCCATATAAAAGATGCCGCCAAGAATAATAGGTTGAGTGAAGATAGAAAGTTGTGCAGTCCGCATCTCTGAAACTGCCATGGGTGTTATCACAATGGTTGCCAACAGGATCGCATACGTTGTAACTGCAACCAAAGATGTACCGGGTGGGATTTTCTTTACGAGCACTGACATCAGAGCCCAGGAAACGGCTGCTCCAGCCAAAATGATCCCACCTAGCCTAGAAGCATCCCCAAAATCTGCAGTTCCGACAATACAGAGGACTCCAGCTGTAGCCAAACAAAGTGAAATGGCTTTTTTTAAGGTCACGGGCTCGTTCAGCAAAATGCGGGCGAAAATAACCATAAAGGCTGGAGTTGCCGCAGTAATAACCGATCCCATCTGGGCTGACGACAAATGTGTGCCGGCAAATTGTGCCCAAATCGAAATGTAATATCCGACAAAACCAATCAAGGCAACCACAGGAAGTGATTTGCGCGGTATGTCCCACGATTCGCCCTTCCACCAGCCAAACCCAGCCAATGCAACCAGCGCAATCAAGTATCGAATCCAGACCAGTTCCAAGGCTGGCAGAACTTCCAGCACAACCTTGCTGACCACATAAACCCCGCCCCATATACTCGCAGCCAGCGTCAGATATATCGGTCCCAGATACTTGCTCATCGGTTCAGTCCTTTCCCCATTACCCAATCAATTAGGTTCACTCGCGTAACGAAGCCGGCAGGAATTTAATCCCACCGGCTCCATTGCCACGCACTAGGCGCTGTTGGTAAGTATATTTATATTACCAAAACCTCGCATTCAGGTCTATAGGTCGCTTCAACTATTTGCCTACCGCAGAATATTCCCGGCAATGACCATTCTTTGGGCCTGGTTCGTACCTTCGTAAATCTGGGTGATTTTAGCATCCCGCATCATTCGCTCCACCGGATATTCACGGCTGAAGCCATAACCGCCAAAGATTTGAACCGCGTCTGTGGTAACCTGCATGGCAGTATCGGACGCAAACATTTTGGCCATAGCCGCTTCCTTAGAATACGGAAGATGATGCGATTTGTGAAACGCTGCCTTATAAGTCAGCAATCTTGCGGCTTCAATCTTGGTCGCCATTTCTGCCAGCATGAAACTGATGGCTTGATTGGCAGCAATCGGCTTGCCAAATTGAACCCGTGCCTTCGCATATTTGATTGCCTCATCCAGTGCCCCTTGTGCAATTCCAACCGATTGAGCCGCCACTCCGATACGTCCACCATCTAGCGTGGTCATGGCGATTTTGAATCCTTCGCCTTCTTTTCCCAACAGATTTTCCGCCGGAATCCGACAGTTTTCCATGATCACTTCACGTTGAACCGAAGAACGGATGCCCATTTTGATTTCTTTCTTGCCAAATGTCAGTCCCGGCGTTCCCTTTTCAACAATGAAAGCGCTCATGCCTTTCATGCCGGCGGATTTGTCTGTAGCAGCAAATATCACTTCGATTTCCGCTTCGCCGCCATTAGTATTGAATACTTTGGTTCCATTCAAAACATATTCATTTCCATCTCGTACCGCTGACGTGGCAGCATTGGCGACATCAGTTCCTGCATTGGGTTCAGTGAGACCGAACGCACCTAGTTTTGTCCCTTCGGCCAGTGGTCGGAGAAATTTTTGTTTTTGTTCTTCAGTGCCATATTTGAAAATTGGCCAGGAACAGAGGGACGTGTGCACTGACAGTCCAATGCCGGTTGAACCACAGACGCGCGAAATTTCTTCCACTGCGATCGCGTAACTGACGAAATCACTGCCGGCTCCGCCGTATTCCTCCGGATAGGGCAACCCCAGGAATCCCAATTCACCCATAGCATCGAAAATGTCGCGAGGAAACAATTCCTTCTCGTCTCTTTCCGCAGCAGTTGGCGCCACTGATTTTTCGGCAAAGTCCCGGACCACCTTGCGAATACTTTCCTGTTCAGTCGTCATTACAAAATCCATGATTTTCCCTCCATTTTTTTATTTCGTTAACCACCTGTTTTATCCCCTTTCAAGAATTCAGGGACGCAGCAAGTGCAAAACTCAAAATTGATTCGCCCAAGAATATGGTCCGATAACATAAATACCGCATGTTGTATTTTTGTATTGAGTCTTTTTGCATACAAAGTTTATCTGTAAAAAAAGTGACGAGGAACTCTTGTCACAGCGTCATAATTTGTTGAAGATATTATGGAGTACTTTCTGAAAAGTTTTCACTTCTGCCGCGCTACACCCGGACAACATGGTTTTCGCGACTGCATTCATAATTTCTGTGACGTCATCACGAATCAGCAGCGCCGCTGGCGTCAGATAGATGGAAAACGACCTGCGATCCCCTGGTACATCAACACGGGAAAGCAATTGGAGGCGCTCGAGGCGGTCGATTAATCCAGTTAGAGTTGAATTATCCAAAAAGCTCCGTTTGCCCAAATCTGTGATGGACACCCCATCCTTTTTATATAAAGTGTACAATACGATCAGTTGGCCCGGCGTGATCCCCAGACCTTTTTCATCAAGCATCCTCTTGGTAAACTGAAAATGTTTCTGTTCTGCCTTTGCCAGCAAAATACATACGCTATCGAAAATCTCCAACATAATTCGTCCTGCTTTCACAAATTACTACTTATCCAACTTATATTCTCTATCGTAGCTATTCTATCTAATTATCTACATAGATTGCAACTGCAAAGGCTACGTCTGAAATAATTTTTCGAGAGTGATGTTTTTAGTACCTCTTGACAACTGTATTATATCAATTATAATTCAACTATGCAAATAGTTTGTATGCAAATTATATCGATACAAACAATAAGGAGGCTTTTTATTATGAAATGCACACACTATCTCAAGGTCGGCGGCTTTCTGGAACGAGTCAGCGAGTACATTCAAGCTCCGCAAACTGTTAGGTATGACCAAGTCAATGACACGGCGCACGCGATTGCCCGGATCTATTTTTCGTACCGATAGACAACACCCAAGGCCACACTAATTTTTGTCACTAACGTTGAAAGAACTTTGCTTCCGTAGGCCGAAGCAAGGTTCTTTTTTATACCGCTCCATCACTTTCCATATTCTATTGCCTAATGAAAACCAAAACACTATAATAGTTTTTGAGTGTAATCATGTAATTACAATTTGGAAGGAGCAGGTCATGGACAATGTGAAAAACTTCATTTTGGACCGAGCTCAGAGTCGTTTCGACCGCTTTGGTTACCAAAAAACAACGATGGATGAAATCAGCCGGGACTGCAAAATGTCCAAACGAACCCTGTATGAGAACTTTAAGGACAAACAGAACCTTTTTGACTGTTTGATAGAACGTGAAGGGCTTAAAGATCTGGAAATCATTTTTTCCCGCATGGGAGAAGTACCTGACCCTCTGGATCGTTTGATGCAATTATTACGTACCGCTATCGCCTACTTTAGTGAAGATATCTTTTTGACTCGCTTGTTAAATAATGACGAGGCTTTATTCTCCACCATGATGAAATGTCAATCGCACCTTTTGATCACTGAACAACTAATCAAAATCATTGCCGGAATCATTGCTGAAGGAAAAGAGCACGGACGAATCCGGGCAGACGTTGACGATCAGGTTACTGCCTATATCGGGCTCAGACTGTTTCAGGCCTTCAGCTATATGCGAACGATTCAGTTTGATATGAAAAAAGAGCAACAAGGTTTCTACACTGAGGCATTAGTAGATTTTTTCTATAACGCACTCGTCAACAAATAGTGAAGGGAACGATTCATAATGATAACAAAAGAACTTCTACACTCGCATAAGAAAAGCATAATTACAGCACTTGTGGTCATATTGATTGTATTATCCGCTTCACTCGTCGCCAATTTATCCGTTAAAAAAACCAAAGCAGAATTACCACCCTTAGTCCGGTCAATCCGGGTAAAGGTAAACGGCGGCGATCAGAATGCCATCTACTCCGGTGAGGTTCGCGGTCGTTATGAAAGCTCGCTGGCATTTCAAGTCGGTGGCAAAATAATTCAACGCAACGTGGAACTGGGCAGCAAGGTGTCGGTTGGTGATGTATTGATGGAAATCGACCCCAAAGATGTCCAGCAGACTGTGAACATTACTTCAGCTCAGGTAGCTGCAGCCCAATCCCAGTTGACTTGGGCTGAAACCAACCTAAAACGATATCAAACTCTATACGAACAAGGCGCTGTCAGTCGCGCAATCTACGATCAGTATGAAAACGCTTATGCCGCCGCCGCGGCCTCTGCCCGTCAGGCTTCAGCCCAGTATGCGCAAGGTTCGAACCAACTTGGGTACACTGCGCTTCGAGCCACTAACGCCGGTGTCATTTCCAGCATTAATGTGGAGGCTGGCCAAGTAGTCGCTGCCGGTCAAGCTGTACTGACAGTGGTGCAAGATGGCGAACGCGAAATCGAAATGGAAGTGCCGGAAAATCGATACGAAGATATTCGTAACGCACGGGAAATCAAAGTTACTTTCTGGGCCTTGCCGGATCGAATCGTTGATGGTACGGTACGTGAAATTTCCCCCATCGCCGATAAAACTTCTCGTACCTACAAAGTGCGTATTCATCTCAACAACCCACCGCCAGAAATGAAACTTGGCATGACCGCTAGTGTCAGTACGTCCGTTGCAGCCAATCATAAAGCTGCTTATGTACCGATCTCCGCCATTTATCAGACTGGCGCCAATCCATCCGTATGGGTTGTCACTAGTGGAGAGGCCTCGCTCCGGCCTGTAAAGATCGGAGCGTTTGGCGATGGAAGCGTCCAAATACTCGACGGCCTAAAAAATGATGAGATTGTCATCACCGCAGGCGTGCATAAATTAAAAGAAGGTCAAAAAGTTCGGTTGGACGGTGACGAAAAGTGAAAAATTTCAACCTGACCGAATTGGCGTTTCGCCACAAGGAGTTTGTGTATTTTACCATTGCCATGATCTTCATCGCCGGAATTTTCTCCTATCGACAATTAGGCCGCATGGAAGACCCGGATTTTGTCATCCGCCAAATGGTCGTTTCTGTTGCATGGCCAGGCGCCAGTGCCAGGGAAGTTGAAGAACAGGTTACCGACAAAATCGAAAAAAAGCTCCAGGATACTCCTGGGATCGATTACCTTAAAAGTTTCTCACGACCAGGTCAAGCTATCATTTATGTAGTTCTAAAGGAAACAACGCCAGAAAAAGATATTCGTCCGACTTGGCTGGAAGTCCGTAACATGGTTAACGACGTGAAGACAAGCTTTCCCAGCGGAGTCGTCGGGCCCTTCTTCAACGATCGTTTCGACGATGTATTCGGGTCCATATACGCCTTGACTGGAGACGGGTTTAATTACGAGGAACTACGCTCACAGGCCGAAACGATTCGACGCATCTTGCTTGGCGTACCCAATGTAAAAAAAGTCCAATTGGTCGGCGTCCAGGCTGAGAAAATCTTCATTGAGATGGAGAGCAGTAAACTTTCCCAAATGGGGATTGATCCCAATCTGCTGATTGCGGCAATCAAAACACAAAATTCCATGACGGCCTCCGGCATGGTCGAAACCTCTTCAGATAATGTGTACCTTCGGGTCAGCGGCATGTTCGAAGATATTGAAAACGTCCGAAAAATCCCTGTAAGAGCTGGCGGCCGCACTTTTCGGCTTGGCGATATTGCCACCGTGACAAGCGGTTTCGTTGATCCACCAGACCCCAAAATGTTCTACAACGGAAAACCCGCCGTCGGTATTGCCTTGTCCATGGATAAAGGTGGTAACATCCTCAAACTCGGCGATGATCTGGATAAGGCTATTGAGCAGATCAAAATTGATCTGCCTCTCGGTCTGGAAATTGGACAAGTATCCAATCAACCTGATATCGTGGATGATTCAATTGGTGAATTTATCAAATCGTTACTTGAAGCCGTAGTCATCGTGCTGATTGTTAGTTTCATCAGCCTGGGACTACGCTCAGGCATCGTAGTTGCTTTATGCATCCCGTTGGTGCTGGCCGGGGTCTTTGCCTGCATGAAAGTTGCAGGTATCGACCTCCACAAAGTTTCTCTGGGCGCACTGATCATCTCACTCGGATTATTGGTCGATGACGCTATCATCGCGATTGAAATGATGTCGGTAAAGCTCGAACAAGGCTGGAGTCGGTACGATGCCGCCTGCTATGCGTATACCGCAACTGCCCTCCCCATGTTGACAGGTACACTAATTACCTGCGCCGGGTTCATCCCCATCGGTTTTGCCAAAGGAAACGCCGCAGAATTTTCCAGCAGCCTATTCACGGTCATCACCATTGCACTAGTGCTGTCCTGGTTTGTATCTGTCATCGTCACTCCCCTGTTGGGCTATAAATTAATCAAACCCCAGGAACATCATGATCCGTCTATAAATGTTTATGATTCGAGATTTTACCGCAAATTTCGTAGTACCTTGACTTGGTGTTTGGAGCGACGCAAACTTGTTCTTGTCCTCACTCTCGCCTGCTTTGTTGGTTCCATTTTCCTCTTCCAATTAATTCGGCAGGAATTTTTCCCGCCCTCACTGCGCAAAGAAATCATTGTGGAAATGAACATGCCGGAAGGTTCGGCCATCCGGGCGACAGAGGCCGAGGCCGCTCGTTTCGCCAAAGAATTTGAGAACGACCCCGACTTAGTTGGTTATAGCTACCATGTCGGCGAAGGCGCCCCACGTTTTGTATTGACCAGCGAACCTACTCTTCCAAACAATACCTATGCACAGTTCATTTTTGTTGCAAAAGATCTGGCGGCGAGAAACAGGATAAACGAAAAGGCAAATGGGATTTTGGCGGAAAAGTTTTCAGAGGTTCGCAGTCATGTCAAACTGTTGCAAACCGGTCCCCCCTCCGCTTATCCAGTAATGCTGCGAGTCAGCGGCATCGATCATGACAAAACGAAGGAAATCGCACAAAAAGTCGGAGCTGTAATGAACGCCAAACCTTATCTGAAAGATGTCAACTTCGATTGGAACGAAAAAAATAAAATCATGCATCTCGCCATAGATCAAGACAAGGCCAGAATGCTCGGCATCGATAACCAATCCCTGGCTACCAGCCTGCAAATGCAACTCTCCGGCGCGGCTATCGCAGAATTTCGGCAAGAGGATAAAACCGTCGCCATCGTTTTTCGAATGAATCCCCAGGACCGTAAAGATCTGTCGCGCATCAAGGATCTGCCCATCCATATTGGCAGCGGAAAATTCGTTCCTCTCAGTCAGATCGCTAAAATCAGCTACGACAGTGAGGATGGCCTGATCTGGCGTCGCAACCTAAAACCGACCATCACCGTACAGGCCGAACTGCAAAACAGCATCACCGGAAACGACGCTACTAAAAAAATATACGCAGAGCTTGCTTCCCTGCGGCAATCCTTACCGCCAGGCTACAGCATCAATGTCGGCGGTTCCTTGGAGAACAGCAAAAACTCCATCGGCTACCTCTTGCAACCAGTCCCTGTCATGGTTCTGATCATCGTATTTCTGCTCATGTTGCAGTTGCAAAAAGTCTCTCTGATGCTGCTTGCGTTATTAACCGCTCCACTTGGGATCATTGGTGTTTCCATATTAATGCTCGTTACATTCAAACCTATTGGGTTTGTTGCCGAGCTTGGCATTTTAGCGTTGAGCGGCATGATTATCCGAAACTCAGTTATATTGCTGGATCAGATTGAAAAACACATTGCCGACGGGCAGGCGCCCTGGGACGCCATCATCAATTCAGCGGTGTTGCGTTTCCGACCAATCATGCTCACGGCCGCAGCAGCAATACTGGGCATGATGCCTCTAATGCCGAGCACCTTCTGGGGACCAATGGCCATTGCCATCGCTGGGGGGTTATTCGGAGCTACGGTCTTAACCCTTCTTGTTTTGCCGGTAATGTACGCTGCCTGGTTCAAGATTCACCCGGATACTCCTGTAACATCCGCTCAGAAATAAAAGGGTTTTTAACACCCAACGCGAATAATTAATAACTAAAGAGAACTTGCAAAAGTGTTGGAGGTTTCCATGGCCGATAATAAAGGAATTTTGCTGGAATCAGGCACCAATGAATTTGAAATCATCGAGTTTTCAGTCGGCGATGTCTACTATGGTCTGAATGTGGCGAAAGTCCGGGAAGTTATCAACGCCGTTCCTGTCACGTTCATCGCCAGGTCCCATCCGAATCTGGATGGAGTCTTTACGTTACGCTCCCGGGTTATGCCTTTGGTCAATCTCGCCCGCAGTTTAAACGCACCGGCGACATCCGACGACTTTAAAATTATCGTATGCGAAATCAACAACTATCATGTTGGATTCAAAGTCGATGCCGTGTATCGAATTCACCGCATCTCATGGACCCAGATGGAACCAGCACCGCAACTCGCCGGTTCGGATCTGGTCGTCGGAATTGTGAAGATGCAGGATCGGATGATCATCTTGCTTGACTTCGAAAAAATCCTGGCAGATGTGAACCCCGAAATGAATAAAAAAATGACAGCGGTCCCTCTTTCTACTCCGGAACTCGTCCAACTCCGTCAGAAGAAAACGATTCTGATCGCGGAAGATTCCCGTATGTTGCGCGACTTGTTGCTCGGCACCCTTCATACTGCCGGATATAACACCATCAGCAATGAAAATGGTTTGGAAGCTTGGACCAAGCTCGAAGCTATCGCTGATTCGGAAAAGCCCGTTACCGACCAGATTCAGCTCATCATCACTGATATCGAAATGCCTCAAATGGATGGTCATCACCTGACAAAACGCATCAAAAGCCACCCAAGATTAAAGGATTTGCCGGTCGTGATCTTCTCTTCCCTGATCAATGAGGAAATGCGACTAAAAGGGCAAACTCTCGGCGCTTTTGCTCAGATTACCAAACCGGAAATTGAACAACTCATCGGAATTGTGGATCAAAAGATTGCCACGCAGTGAAACTTATACCATCTAATATCGAACTTGTAAGAGAAAAGCCGTCGGACCTTCGGTTAGGTTAGACGGCTTTTCTCTTAATTTTCGCTCATACCGATTTCATTGGCAGACTTACTTTTTTAGCCCCATCCCGGTTAACGGGACTACTATTTTGAACCGTTCTGTTGCCGCTGTTTCAAAGTATTGCAGCATTCCGGCGACAGCCGCGCCCGAAGTCGCTTCAATATAAAACCCCATTGAGCCCAGCAGTTGTTGCGCACTCGTTACACTCGCATCATCCACTGTGATAAAATCGCCCCGGCTTTCTTCCACCGCCGCGATCAACTCATCAATTCTTTTCGGTGTTCCGACCGCGATCCCTTCAGCGACTGTTTTTTTAATCTCGCTCGCCGGACAATGCTGGAACTTGCAGTAAACCGGGGCGCAGTTTTCACTCTGTACTGCAATAATACGAGGAATCCTGCCTATTTCTTTGAAGCCTTGGAACACGCCGAGCAGCATGGTTCCATTTCCGACAGGTACTACCACATAGTCGGGAATCCCTACCTGCTCATTAATCTCGTAAGCCAACGACTTGGTCCCTTCAAAAAACAGCGGATTATAAACATGCGACGCATAATAAGTAGTTTCAGCCGCTATTTGTATTGCTTTCGCTACATCATCGCGCGCGCCTGGAATCTTTACCACAGTGGCCTTATATGCATTGATCTGCTTTATTTTTCCTGACGAAGTATCTTCCGGCAGATAGATGCTGCATTTGATGCCTGCCGCTGCGCAATAACCGGCAATCGCGGCCCCGGCATTGCCGGAGGAATCTTCCACCACTTCCGTTATGCCCAATTCTTTCAGCTTATTCATCATAACCAATGCGCCACGGTCCTTGAACGACCCCGTTGGTTGCATATAATCAACTTTTAGCCAAACTTGCCGTCCCTGCAGGGTCCGCTTCACCATAGGTGTAGTCATTTCGCCCAGGGACACGGCTGCAGAAACGTGCGCGTCCTTGTCCTTATAAAGTTTGAACAGGCCGCCGCACTCGCACTGATATGCCAACCCCTCAATTGGATAAACCTTGCCGCAATCTGAACAATAAAAATGCATCCTATCCCGTTCCTTTACTTCGTATATATGTTCAAGCCAATTTTGATTTCTTCATTTCCCGGAACCGATACATTGCCTTCTGTACTGGCGATAATAGTAGACTTGCCACTGCTGGACTTGCCAAAACGTTGGCTCAGGTCCACCTTGATTGTCAGAATGTTGCCTTCGGTAGTCATTTCAATATTTCTCATGAATCGCTTTCCTCCCTCTGCTTTCACTGATTCAAACAAAAGCCCCCGACCATTTTAGTGGTCTGGAGCTTTTCGCCGATTACCCGGAGCGGAACTGATCCCATTGGAGTTAATCTTTAACCACCAGAACCGGGATGCGCGACAAGCTGACCAAATTACGGGTCACGCTGCCCATCAGCAACTCTTCCAGAACACCATGTCCTTTGGTCCCGACGACAATTAAATCTACGTCATTTTCTTTGGAGAACTCAATGATTGCCGCCGCCACATTGCCATGAAGCAGTGCTGTTGTTATAGCGACTCCCTTTCTTTGACCCACTGCGTTGATCGCGTCTTCCAGCAATTTCTGATCAGCTTTTTGGATTTCCTCAATTTTAGCAACCAAGAGATCAGCGTGTGCTCCGCCTTCATACAAATCGGTCATCTCGCGCAGAGACATCATTTCAATAACCTTTACCACCATAACCTGTGCTTTGGTCATCAAACTTAGGTCGATGGCCCAATCAAGCGCCTCTTTGCTTTGGGCAGACCCATCATACGCCACCAATATTTTCCGTATTCGTGTCACGGTGATGCACCTCCCGAAATTTTTAATGTTCTGAGTATATTATATCACATCACTCTGAGACGATTCGAACCAAGTTTCCATGCCAGCAGCACTTCATTGCCTTCACTATTGTAAAGCATCTGATCTGCGACGGTCAACATGATGGGAATTCCGCGGCCCATTCCGGCATCTTCACCAAACGCAAATATATCCTGAGGATTGGCCCGTAACCGTCGCAACATCGCGTTCCCGGCAAATCCCATGCGGGAACTCCTGACCCGTACAACAAGCCTGCTGCCAAAATGATTGAACCGTAGCCTGGCCTGATGGGGTCGCGGCACCCCGTCTCTACACTCCATGGCATTGGCGATGGCTTCATTCACGGCCACTTCCACCAGAGAATGCGGCCAGCCAATAATCTCTGTCAATACACCGGCCACTTCCCCCTTGAGTCGTTGATAATCACCATAGCCATTGAAGCGGATAATTCGGGGCCATCCCACGCGGGTCGCCGACGTTTGCGGCAATGCGGCCACTCTGATACAGATGGCGGTCGAATCGTCCCGGCAATTTTCTGAATGAACGGACGCGTGCAAATAGTCGACCATCTCATGGTAGCGCCCCAGGGGCAGAATCGTATCATCACTTAACTGATCGGTAATGCCATCCGTCATGAAGTAGAAGCAGTCTCCAATATTCACTGACAAATTTTTCATTTCAAACGATTCATCGGACTGTACCCCTAGAAACATCCCCGGCGTTATGATGGTTCCCTGTATCTGTTGGGTCGCTGCCCATATTTTGGGGATCCCGGCGCTCACCCAGCGCAGCTCGCGGGTCTGTAGGTCCAGCTCGAAAGCTAGCGCTCCAGCGAAAGTGCCTGCATCGAAATACTGCAACAGCCGCTCATTGAGGGTCTGTATCTGTTCAAGGAGTGGTAGATCCATTTCGTTGATTTCGCGCAATAATACATGCATGGCCGACGTATGTAGAGCAGTGGCCAGTCCATGTCCCGTTGTATCGATGAGAAACCCCCGCAGTACTTGAGCATCATAACGCCAATCCATGAAATAAAGATCCCCGCCCACGTAGCTGAGGGGCGCATAAATTGTGGAAACCTCAAGATACGGGGAGGGATTTAGTTTGGATAGCAATGCATGCTGGACTTTATTGGCCATTTTGGCATCCCGGTTGATTTCCTGCTCGCGACGAACCTCTTCGCTCACATCTCTCATATTCACTGCGATCAAACTGCGATCCCGGTAGCGGATAAAGGTGCAGGTCCGCTCGACCGTCACTATCCTCCCACTCTTATGGTAGCCAGAGCGTCGTTCGGGTGGCAGAAAACCGGTCCGTTTCAACTCATCCTGATACGCCTGAATATTGTCACGTGTATCGGCAAGGAGATCAGATAGCGTCAAAGGCCCATCGCGCAATAAATCGTATCCGGACATCTGCGTGAAGCGGGTGTTGGCTTCAAGAAGTTTTCCACTAACGGGATCACAGAGTATCACCGCGTCGGCTCCCTGTTCCATAACCGCCCGATAGCGCGCCTCATTCTGCATCAATTCGTGTTCCACGTGTTTACGTTGGATTAGCAAAGAAATCTGTGCAGCTATAATCGACATGACCTCGACTGCGTCATTTTGAAAACTTTCTGTGCTATTATTAGCAAAAATAGCAAGAACCCCAAAAATTTTTCCGTGCACGTCCACCAAGGGCGCTCCCAACCAATCCTGCTCTTGGGGGAAAAAATACACTATTTCGCCAGCTGACTGCAAGCGGGAAAGGTCTGCAGCACTCAGCAGGACAGTCTTCCCCTCACTTATGATATATTCTGTCAAGCCTTTGCTGATTGGCCTGCTCGCCGGAACGGTCCGTGTCTCATCCACGCAGTAAGGAACCTTGATCTCTCCGGTCGTTTCATCAAGCAAGGTAATATAAAAATTCTGCGCAGGCAGAATTCTTTTTATAAGACAATGCATCGTCACATAAACATTATCCAGTGAATCGTTCAACAACGCAGCATCGGCAATGCCCCGCAGCACCGTCTGTACTGCAGCATTGCGTTGCAACATAGCCTCCTTGCTTTTCACGTCGGTGACGTCATGGAATACTGACATGATACAAGGATCCCCACCCTGCTCAACCAAAAGTCCTATGGAAACGACAAAGGTAGTCTGGCGACGCAAACCGATCAGGCGATGTTCCCTCCACGGAATTTTGGCGCCTTTGAAAATACTGTCCGTACGACGATAAGTTTCTTCACGCTCCTCCATTGGAACGAACTCCGAATAATATTTTCCGCGTAAGCTGTCAGGATCATCCGCCTGGACCATCTCGGCAAAAGCCTGATTTGCATACAGAATGCGGTCCGATTGATCACGCAAGGCAACTCCGTCTGCCAGATTTTGAACTACGGCAAAATAGCTAGTTTCCTGTTCATGCAATTTTTCCTGTGTCTGTCGAAATTCCAGATATTGCGCAGCAAGCGCATTATGTGTTGCCGTCAGCTCCGCAGTTCGTTCCGCAATACGCTGCTCCAGTGTACCTTTAATATTTTGCAGCTCCAGGTTTAGCGAAGTAACCTCGTCATTGATCGCTTTTACTTCTTCATTCATTAATGTCAGTTCTTCATTGGAAACGGTCAAGGCCCGGGTTCTAACGGCCACCTCGGCCTCCAGCCAATTGTTTGCCTCTATCAGTGCCGCTTCCGCCCGTTGGCGCACATCCACCGACTCGGCAAGTTCAGCATTCCTTACTCCTTGCACCGCGATCAGATTCGCAAGTTGGGTGTAAAATTCCAGCACATTTCTCACGGTAGCTCGCTCCCATCGTGGCACCCGTTCGAGGGCTTCAATATATTGCGTTTCATTAAAACCATATCGTTGGGCCTGCTCGCGAAAAGTAGCGTAGTTTGGCTGTTCATCCTCAAATAAAAATTGCCCCAAAAAGATATTCCCCAGATGTATGCCCCTGATTACGATGGGCGTCGAAATATCCCACATGCCATTTTTGCATCGATAGGGTTTAAAGGTACCGGGTTCAACACCAACCGATAACAAGGTGTCGCTTTCAATGCAATGCCGGCGTGTTTCCTGGTTGCACCGATGAAACTGCATACAGATCTCCTGCCACCCAGTCGCCACCAACACTTTTCCTTCCATATCAATGATGCCGATTCCGATATGGGTCAGCTCAAAAAAAGCATCCATCAGGCTCTGAACCGTTTGAACATCAATGATGTCCGCCAGTTTCAGCGGGCGGGCCTTCCTGGCGGTGTCATGAACGATCTTGTCTCGAGCCTTCATGCAGAAATCATCTCCATTCCTCTTGCGATGACCCTACTCCAAAACATTGATAATATATTCTGTCAAATTCGCCGTAACGCATAATAGTTCCTGCAGAAATAGCCTTGAGAATGTGACTGCGCCAAACAAAAAACATCACTGTTCCTGCAGATATTGCAAGTCCAGTGATATTGCGGGCAGTGTTAATATGCCATGAAGTTTTTAATTCAAGTCATTCTTGGAAAACTTGGTTCCCTTAAGAGTAATTTCAAGCGCGAGCCCCTTATCAGTCATCTCATACATCCATACCCCCGGAGAAACAGAAAAAGCTCCTTGATAAGAACTGCCAGAGACACTGTCCGTGGCCGCCGCAGTCACCTGACCACCAATCTGCCAACCATTTTCCGTAAAATCATTCAGCGCTTTTTCATTTTCGAAGATAAACACAACGTTATAAGTTTTGGCGCCGAGGCCGAACCCTACTGTGCCTTCGATCATATCCATGAAGGTTTCATGGTTGTTGCGATTGTTCACAGCCATGCCTTTGCCTGTACCGCCACCCAGTAAAATAATCTTCACGCCCCAGTTGCCGAAAACGGCGTATCCCGCCGCATTTTCCACATAGCTTCTCGCTTTGGGCTGCAAACTATATAGTTTCAACAGGGTAGTCTCGGAAATATCCCGAATATGCTGGCGTTTTTCCATAAAAGTCGCCGCGCTGACGCTCGGAATGCACAAAATCGTCAGTGCCAACACAAAACACAGCACCTTAGAAATTATTTTAACTCTCATACGTCATCCCCCCCAAGCTACCTGATAAGCCTCACAATCCAAAGCAATAAAATCGCGCCGACAGTTGCCACACCAATTTCGCCAACAGTTCCGTAGGTATTGCTCAGCCCAAAGTATCCGAACAAGGTACCTCCTATAAAAGAACCTATAACCCCTACAACCAGATCACCGATCAGGCCAAATCCGCCGCCCCCGGTAATTTTCCCGGCCAACCAACCTGCAATAATACCGATCATCAAAAACCAAAGCATAGTATCCCCCTCCCGACTTTAGATTGTATCGAAGCGGTCTATCTTAAGCTTTTGGACAGGTAATGATTAATTTGCATCTAATACTATGTTACGCTCTATTTTTTTACCTGTCAAAGAGGATTTCGCCAACGTTTGCACGAATTTAGTCACTTTGGAAGACAAAGAAGGAGGTCGATGCCTGTTGGACGTGCAAGAAATTAAAAATCGCGTTTGTCAAAGTATTGACGAACACTCGGCGCAAATCGTGGATTTCGTCCGCGAAGCCGAAAAATACCCGGAATTAGGCTACAAGGAATTTAAAACTGCGGCTGCCGTAGCAAAGTTCCTGTCGGACTTAGGGTATTCCTGTCGTGAAGGGCTAGCCGTCACCGGCATCAAAACTTCACTCAAACACGGCGCCGTGGGGCCAAATGTGGCAATCCTCGGTGAACTTGACGCCGTTACCTGCCCCGATAGTCCGAATGCCGATCCGCAGACAGGAGCAGCTCATGCCTGTGGTCATAATCTGCAAATCGGCGCGATGCTCGGTGCAGCGCTGGGGCTGAAACTCGCCGGAGTCGCCGACGAGCTGGGCGGTAATGTCAGTTTCATGGCAGTTCCGGCGGAAGAATACGTAGAAATCGCGTTCCGTCAGCAACTGCGCGATCAGGGAAAAATCCGTTATCTCGGCGGTAAACAGGAACTTGTCTATCGCGGCGAATTCGACGATGTGGACATAGCCATGATGGTTCACGCCGACAAAGATTCGCCCGAACCCTCGGTTAACTTATCAGAATCCAGTAATGGTTTCGTGGGTATGACGATTCAGTACGTCGGCAAGGAAGCGCATGCCGCGGGTGCGCCGGATCAGGGGATCAACGCACTGAATGCAGCCATGCTGGGAATGATGGGCGTACATGCCTTGCGAGAAACTTTCCGTGAACAGGACATTGTTCGCGTCCACCCGATTATCACCAAAGGGGGCGATCTGGTCAACATCGTTCCGGCGGATGTTCGGATGGAGACATACGTGAGAGCCAAAACAATGGCTGCCATCGACGCCACCTATGCCAAGGTGACACGGGCGATTCGGGCGGGCGGCGATGCTGTAGGCGCCGAAACAATCATTCATACGATCCCCGGATATCTGCCAATTACCGCCTGTCAAGATTTAAGTGAGCTGTTCGGCGCCAACGCCGCTCAATTAATGCCGGCTGATAAGATTATCAAATCGGGACATTTTGGCGGTTCAACAGACATGGGCGATATTTCGCACATCATCCCCTCTCTGCACCCCTTTACCGGCGGCACCTGCGGCAATCACCACACCAAGGAGTTCAAAGCCTCCGACTATGTTGCAGCCTGTGTCGTCCCCGCCAAATTGCTAGCCATGACTGTCATTGATTTGCTTGCAGACCAGGCAGCCAAAGCCAAAGAAATCAAAGCAAACTTCAAACCGATCCTGTCCAAGACCGAGTATCTGGCCCTGCTCGACAAATACTTCAGTTGATCATCTTGCTCCCAAATTAGTGCATATAATCCCATAAAAAAGGAGGCAATTATTCTTGGAAATTCTGAAGTCCTGGAAAGTTCACACACTTGCTCTCATCATTGTTGTCGTCTGTGAAATGATCGGTACGAAAAAATTGACACTCGGTCCTGGCGTTCTCTTGTTCCTGCCGATGCTTTACGCCATGATCATCGGCGCTGTTATCAGCTTGCCTAAACTAAAAGCATTGACCATTCCGGAAATGAACATCTCGGCCAAATGCCTTGGTCTCGCCACGTTGATGCTGATCGCCAAGCTGGGTGTTCTCATGGGCCCCAACCTGGTCAAATTGATGCAGTCCGGGTTGGCCCTTTGCTTTCAAGAACTCGGTCACTTTATTGGTACCATACTCTTCGGATTGCCGATCGCTCTAATGCTGGGACTGGGCCGTGAAACCATCGGCGCAACTTATTCCATCGACCGCGAGCCCAACATTGCGATCATTGCTGAAAAATATGGCCTCGATTCGCCCGAGGGCCGCGGCGTCATGGCGGTCTATATCTGCGGTACCCTCTTCGGCGCAATCTGGCTCGGCTTTGTCGCCGGATTCGTCGCTTCGCTGAACATTATCCATCCCTACGCCCTAGCCATGGGCGCCGGGGTAGGCTCCGGCAGCATGATGGCCGCTTCTTCAGGCGCTATCGCCGCCGCCGTGCCAAGCATGGCCAAAGACATTCTGATGTATGCGGGCGCCAGCAACCTGCTGACTTCCATCATTGGCGTCTATTTCGCCTTGTTTATCTCGCTGCCGGTCACCGTATTCCTCTATAACAAGTTATCGCCAATTATCGGCGTTGCCCAGCGCAAACGTCTTGAAGGGGGTAAGTAAGCATGAAATGGTCTGAAGCAATTGCCATACTCCTCGTCATGGGCGTAATCGCAGTGATTGGCAATACGGTCGGTTACAAAGAAGCCCTGGGAAAAAACATGAGCTATGGTCAGTTCATCGCGGAAGCCGCAACTGGATACGGGATCATGTTCGCCATCGCGCTGCTCGGCATCGCTTGCTCCAAATATATCCCAGGCAAATTTCCCATGGTATTCTGGGTCTCCATTTTGGCCACCCTGTCAACCGTGCCGCAAGTTTCTCCCTGGGCCAAAGAAATCGGCTATTATACAGGAAAAGTTGACTTTTTGGCTCTGGCGACTCCGATTTTGGCCTTCGCCGGTCTGTCTTTCGGCAAAGACCTCGATAAATTCAAAATGATGTCGTGGCGCATCGTCGTCGTAGCCCTTTCGGTTTACACAGGCACTTTCATCTGCGCCGCGATTGTTGCACAGTTTTTGCTCAAGTTCGAAGGTGTCATCTAAAAGGTAAAGCAGACATCAGAATTGCTAGACAACAAACAGCACTCCCGTTTTAATTGGGAGTGCTGTTTGTTGTCTAGCAATAATTTTCAAAAATATACATATCAACCAGACAGGTATCCATAATATTGTGTCTAATTATCATTCTTGTCGGATAGCATCACCATTAAAAGAGAGGTGCAACTAGAATGAATATAATTTCGAGCAAAATTGTTGATCACAAGGTCATTATTCGATTAAAGGACCGTGTGTGCGAAACGCCAGAAGAACTCTTGGTCAGCGAACTCTTCGTACGCATATTTCATCATGTTCTCAGCAATCTGGGCCGTCGCCAATCCCGACTGCTGGATATGTTCCCCGAGCCGAACCTATCGCGATGTCCAGCTGCATGCATGCCGCCACCATCCCAATATTTACAGGCAGATTGCTGCCGGAACCGGAGTCGTCGCCATCACCGATCGACGGGAAAGCAAATTACCGTCCGGATATGAAATTCTTGGCCAAACACCCGTGATCCGGGACATAATGCGCTACCCGCGCTTTGTTGCAGACAATTCGTGATCGGTAACATATTTTTCATAATTCAAAAGGATTTTTATATTTCAGCGCGAATTTATTAATAGAGAAATATAGTTGTTTAAAGGAGATGGGTGAACAATGAAAAAACTATTTAAATGCAGTGTTTGTAACCTAGTTTACGAAGGGGAACAGGCTCCGGAAAAATGTCCCAAATGCGGACAGGCGCAGGAAAATTTCGTTGAATTGAGTGCGGAAGCTGCGGCTTTGGTTTACAAATCTGAAAGAACCAATGACATCCATATGGAAATCATTGAGTTGGCAGAGCAGATTGTCAAACTGGCCAAAGAAGGCAACGTGCTGAATCTCGACCCTAACTGTGTTTTGGGATTCACAAAAGCGATCGGTGAAGCCTATGCTATGAAACAAAATTCAAAAGCCGAGTTGGAGAACCACATGAAAAAGGGCAAATGGTAATCCTTTAACAACTCTTTAAAAAGCGCAAGAGCCTCTTATGTAGAAAGCAAACTTCTACCCAGGAGGCTCTTGTCATGTCACTAACGGTTGTCAGGGTGTCAACTTCCCATCTCTTGCAATATCGCCTGGACGGCGGCCTTGGGATTGGCGGCGGCCAGAATCGGACGACCCACAACCAAATAATCAGATCCAGCCTTCAGCGCCTCAGCCGGCGTCGCGGTGCGGGTCTGATCACCATGCTCTTGGTTCAGTGGTCGGATGCCCGGTGTCACAATGAGAAAATCGCTGCCACATAAAGCCCTAATGGATGCGGCCTCCTGCGGCGAAGCCACAACGCCGTCGATTCCGGCCTCACGACACATCATCGACAATCGCAACACAGACTCCCGGATATTTTTCTGATGCCCCATAGAGGCCCAATCCTGTTCACCCAGACTGGTAAGCACCGTGATCGCGACCAGTTTGGGACGGGGGCGGTTGGCCTGCGCAGACCACTCATTCGCTGCTTCAACGGCCGCTTTCAACATCGCCGGCCCACCGGCGGCATGCAGAGTCGTCATAGCCGGTGAAAACTGACACAGGGCTTTGACACTGCGCGCTACTGTATTAGGGATGTCGTGCAGTTTCAGATCGAGAAAAATCCGTTTGTTGCGGCTAGCCATTTGGGCCAGCACTGTATGCCCCATTCCATAGAACGACTCCATGCCGATTTTGTAATAGCTGACGGCATCCCCCAATGTGTCGACCGCTTTCATCACCTGTTCCGTTGTGGGCATGTCCAGTGCTACAATCAATCGTTCCGCATTGTTCATGAGATATCACCCTTCCTTCCTGATTTGACCGATGAGTTGGCTAACATGGTTCAGTCCCCTGGACTCCAGATAGGCTGCCAAGTCTGTTGCGATGTCGTTCATCGCGCTCGGATTGACAAAATTAGTCGTTCCAATTGCCACCGCCTGGGCTCCTGCGAGGAAAAACTCTACGGCATCCAGCGCGCTGGCAATGCCGCCCATGCCGATAACGGGAATTTGGACCGCCTGCGCTGTTTGCCACACCATGCGCAGAGCAACCGGTTTTACAGCCGGACCGGATAATCCGCCCACCACGTTCCCCAGCACCGGACGCCAGGTTTTGGTATCAATTGCCATGCCGACGAGTGTATTGATGAGGGAAACCGCATCGGCGCCTGCCGCTTCTACTGCTTTGGCAATCACAGTAATATCCGTGACATTGGGCGAGAGTTTAACGATCACAGGTAGACTGGTTTTGGCTTTAACCGCCTCAGTCACGGCCGCTGCGGTTTCCGGCACAACGCCGAAAGCCATGCAGCCGTGCTTGGTATTGGGGCAGGAGATATTCACTTCGATACCGGCAACACCGCTTTGGTCTAGAGCTTCCGCCAGATAAGCGTAGTCCTCAACCACATTACCATTGATATTCGCAATGACCGGAACATCATATTGCTTGATCCGGGGTAAAATTTCCTGCAGGAACTTCTCAATTCCAGGGTTCTGCAGTCCGATGCAATTCAACATTCCGGCCGGAGTTTCAGCGATACGCCGACCTGCATTTCCGCGGCGAGGTTCTCGCGTCAACCCCTTTACCACAAAGGCGCCGACTTGTTCAAAATCAAGGAAGTCCGCAAAATCTTCGCCAAAACCAAAAGTTCCTGAAGCGGACAGCAGCGGCGTCCGCATTTTGATGCCAGCCAGATTGATTCCTAACGCATCACTCATGCCCACGCCACCTCCTCCGACCAGAAAACGGGACCATCTTTGCACACCTGACGTGCTCCGCCGTCTGATGCGGCGCAGGTGCAGGAAAGACAGGCGCCCAACCCGCAAGCCATGTGTTCTTCGAGGGAAACCTGCGTCTGAATGCCGAATTTTGCTGCCTCCGCAGCCACCCTCTGCATCATGGGGCGCGGCCCGCAGGTCATAACCCTGTCAAAGTTGCCCGCCTTCAACACTTCCGGCAACGCATCGACACAGGTGCCGCAAACTCCCAAACTTCCATCATCAGTTGTCACATGGACCGCCTGACAACTCTCCTGAAAAAGCTTCGTCCAAAACAACTCACTGTCAGTGCGCCCGCCTGCCAATACTTCAACTGGATTGGGGCAACAGGCCTCAGCCACGTACAGCAAAGGCGCCAGGCCGATGCCTCCGCCTACCAGCAGTGGTCGCTTGCAGTTCAGGTCGAACCCCCGTCCCAAGGGCCCCATGATATCCAGCATTTCACCCACTTTGACCGTAGACAGGAGGTCGGTGCCGTGCCCGACGATCCGGCAAATCAACGTGAGAGTTCCTTCCTGCGCATCGGCGCCTGCGATACTGATGGGCCGCCTGAGCAAAGGATCTGCGAGAGGGGTCACCCTCAGCATCACGAATTGTCCAGGAGCGCACTGCTCTGCAATTTTTGGCGCCTTCACCACCAATCGGAATACGCCGGGTGCGAGCAAGGTATTTTCGACAACCGCCGCCTGTTCAATGATCTTTACCATATTTTCAAGCGTTGCTCCTTTCTTCTCCTATTTCTCATATCGACAACAAAAAACGCCTTTCCCGCGTGTGAGGCACGCAGAAAAGGCGCAAACCAACTATAGAACTCAAGCCGCCCCTTACCAGCCTCACGGGACCAGTTTAAAGGATATTTTCTCTTATAATAACAACCTGTATCAAACTTGTCAATCCATAAACTGTCCCAATCTGTTGCAATCAACAATCAGGTTAATTTCGATCCCTTTGTTTCCGGGATCAACAGGAACACATTCACCGCAGCTGCCAGATAAACAAAGGCCAACATAGCCAGGGCCCCATTCAGCGTATACTGGGTGGCCAGCATCCCGATAATCACAGGCGCAAAACCGCCTACTGCACGTCCGGAATTGAAGATGAAGTTTTGTGCAGTGGAACGGGCATCCGTAGTGTAATGCTCCGAAAGCAGCGCTCCATAGCCGGCCATCATGCCGTTGCAGAAGAAACCAAGCACCGCGCCGCCGATCAACAATGCGATCTCGCCGTTAAGAGTGGAGTAGAACCATACCATCGCAGCCGAGCAGATGTAAAAAGTGATATAGGCAGGACGGCGGCCCATGCGGTCAGCAAAATAGCCGAACACATATATGCCGATAATCATACCGATAACCGTCGCCACCATCCAGCCGGTTGTTTTATTCAGCGTAAGATTGTGTTTTTGCATCAAAATCGTCGGCAGCCAAATCATAATGCCATAATAGCCAAAATTCTGGACGCTGGTCATGATCGTCAGTCCGATAGTCGTTACAATTTTGCGCTTATCCGTAAAAAGATGTGACAGCGGAAACTTGGCCGATTCTTCATAATCAGCGCGTTCTTCGGGTGTCAGCACTTCACAGGCGTCAATTTTCGCTTTCATGCATTTTTTGAATGCGTTACGGTTGACCCAGATGTCCGATTCGGCGATGCCGACACGTGACCATACAGCGAACAGCGCCGGCAAAACGCCGACCAGGAAGGCGCCGCGCCAGCCCCACAGGGGCAACACAAATGCCGCGACCAAGGCAGCCAGCACAACGCCGAACTGCCAGCCCATTGCCACTCCGGCAGTGGCGCGGGCCCGTTTTTCAGCCGGCCAGGTTTCCGCCACTAGCGTCATGCCGATGCCGAATTCACCGCCGAGTCCCAGTCCTGCGAGAAAACGGTAAATATTCAGTTCATTGACCGAGGTGGCAAATGCGCACAAGCCTGTGAAAATCGAAAAGAGAATAATCGTGGCCGAAAATATCTTCACGCGGCCATAATAGTCTGCCATGATACCAAAAATATAACCGCCGATTACGGCTCCGATCAAAGTATAAGTTGCAATAAGACCGCCTTGGGCGAATGAGAGGTTGAACTCTTTTAGAATAGCCGTCATCACGAAGGACAGGATGAGCATGTCGAGACCATCCATCGCATAACCGGACACTGACGCGAACAGCATCTTCCAGCGGCGACCCCAGGTTACCGGATCATCCCCCACATACAATTCTTGTTTTACCGGCAACTCAGTCATAAAATATCTCCTTTCCATTTTGTTTCTCATTCAAGCCTGACCTGCGTGCGTGAACTCAGATCGCCTCCTTTCTTCCGTCAAAAACCTTATTGCCGCCGACAAAGGTCAACAATACGCAGCCTTTCATTTTCATACCCTGATAAGGAGTATTACGACCCATGGAAGCAAATTTGGCGCTATCCACAATCCACTCCCGATGGGGATCGACCACGCAGACATCAGCCGGGGATCCGATGGCTAGCGTCCCTCCTGGCAACCCCAGGGCATTGGCAGGTTTTATCGTCATTTTTTCTATAAGCCAGGAAGGGGACATCCCTCTTTCATGCACAAGCTTTGTCAATAGCACCGAGAATGCTGTTTCAAATCCGACAATTCCGTTGGCCGCCTGATCAAAAGGCCCCCCCTTGTCATCAGTAGTGTGCGGCGCATGATCCGTAGCGATGAAATCGATTGTACCATCGTTGAGCCCCTGCAGCAACGCTTCAATATCTTCCTTGTCTCTGAGCGGCGGCGCCATCTTGGCATTCGCCCCCCGGATTGCTACATCGTCGCGAGTCAGCGTCAGGTGATGGGGACAAACTTCAGCGGTAACCTTGAGGCCTTCTTTTTTAGCAGCCCGGACCAGCTCCACGCTGCGCGCTGCACTCAAATGCTGCACATGCAAATGTCCGCCAGCGGCCCGCAAAACTTCCAAATCACGGTTCAGCAGGATATACTCATTCATTGGTTCGTATGCTGTCGGCCAATACCCTTTCAACGCCGCATCTTCTTCATGGACCGAAATGATCAGGTTCAGTTTGCGACTCATCTGCAGTGCCTGATAAAGAATGGAAGCGCGCTCTATAGGATAGCCATCATCTGAAAATATCCGTACTCCCTCAGCTGCCAGCGAAGCCATGTCGCTGAGGTCGCGTCCCTTCAAATCCTGTGTTACACCCGCTGCCTGTACTACCCGCACGACCGCTTTCTGTCCGATGATTTCCTGGATACGACGATATACATTGGCATTATCCGGAACCGGATTAAGGTTGGCCATGGCAACCACTGTAGTAAAGCCGCCGCGCGCGGCTGCCATCGTTCCGGTTTCAATCGTTTCCTTGCGCTCAAAGCCCGGTTCACGCAAATGACAGTGCGCATCAACCAGGCCGGGGATCACCCAGTTTCCGGCGCAGTCGATCACTTCGGCATCCACCGCGGAAAGATCCGGTCCAATCTCCTTCACGATCCCATCTGTTAATAAAACGTCCGCAGTTCGGTTGATTCCCTGAGCAGGATCAATGATCCAGCCGTTCCGAAGAACCACAGATTTTGCGTTCCTGCCTTGTTCTTTTAACAACGCTTTTCCCACCTGCCTTTTTTCATCGCCATTCCATCCGATCTTATCGTTCGCGCAAAATTCAATTCATATAGAATTCTGCATGCTTTCTCTTTTTCCTGCATCCCGTAGCCCTTTACGCTCTAGGTTATTCGAATAATATGTTTGCCTAAAAATACAGAAGTAAAGGAAATTCGTCAAGTTGGGTGAAATATTAATCTATGGCTGTTTCGTAAAATCCAGAATAAAAAAAGGACTTTTCTGTGATTTTCGATTTCAGCCAAATGTTCTGGATACTCTTCCTTGTGATGACAATTTGGCCCATGATGTTTAGAAGCCTTTATAATTTTGATTTCGGGAGGAAACTCGAACATGAAACGAACGTACGTGATGTCGACAGATATAAGATCCATTGGCTATGAAGAAGATTCCCGTCTTCTGGAAATTGAGTTTCTGGATTCAAGCGTCTATCAGTTTCAAAATGTTCCCAAAATCGCTCACTTGGCTCTGATGATGGCCCCGGCAAAAGGATTGCATTTCAACAATAATATCAAAAACTATTTCCCCTGCATAAAGGTTACAGATAAGAACGAGGAAGACACCTGCCTCTGGAATATTCCCTAATCGCTCATACATCCTTAGGTTCAAATGACAACCCCGATCGACTGTAAAAACAGCGACCGGGGTTGTTGAGTCGTATCCCGAGGTGAAGTTTTTTACTTTTTAACAACCAATACAGGGATTTGCGACAGACTAATCAGATTTCTGGTGACACTTCCCATCAAAAGCTCTCCAAGCAACCCGTGACCAAGCGTACCGGCGACAATCATGTCTGCGTTGTTTTCTTTTGCGTACTTAATGATTGTATCTGCAATATTGCCGCCTGACAGTAGTTCCGTGCCAATTTCCATTCCCTTGAGTGCCGCAGTACTCTTTGCATCATCAAGGATTTTCTTCTCTGACTCATCCAGCTCGGCCAGCTTCTCGGCCAGTCTCAACCCTGATCCGGATTCGGCCATGCTGTAAATCATCGTGAGCGTCAGAGTGTCATACACTTTCACGGCCATAATCTGGGCGCCAGCACTCTTGCCAATTTCGATGGCAAGATCCAACGCGGCCTTGGCAAATTCCGACCCGTCATAGGCCACAAGGATTTTTTGCAACTTATCGGGCGCCGCTTGCTCCTTCACGACCAATACCGGCACTTTGGACAGGCTCACCAAACTGCTTGTTACGCTTCCCACGAGCATCTCTTCGAGTATACCATGGCCCTTGGTCCCGACCGCGATCAAGCCAAACCCGTTCTGGCGGGCATATTCAAGAAGCGTTGAAGCCACAGGACCCTTGAGTAAATCTACATTAACTTTCAGTTTGCACCCCGCGTCACAGAAAGTTTTTACATCTTGCATGATCTGGCGATCAGCCTTCTCCATTTCGGCATACCGTTCGGTTATTTGCTCGCTAATATCATAGTCACCCCTATTATATCGCCGAATGATCGGCTCAAATACTTTGATCACCTCTAACTCGGCATTATTATTGCCGCCAAGTCGCATGGCCCAATCCAGCGCCACTTTACTGTGAGGTGATCCATCATACGCCACGAGAATTTTTTGCGGGTTCGACATAAAAACGCGCCTCCCTCTTCTTGTGTTTTATCGATTTAGAAAACTTTCACTGATTTCATCTGCAACAGACCAAGTGCCCAATCGTTCAGACTAAACAGATCCCACTTTAATAATAACCCACGATCCCTTTTAAATCTTTCACTTGCGCGTCTAACTTTTGATGAGATATGCACGATGTTTTTATAATAACCGTATAAAAAAACCTGAGGAACTTTCGTTATCCCTCAGGTTTACTCTTTTTTTTGACAGGAGGAAAATAATGCGTTTACCCCGAATAGGCAACAACCTTATATCCTTATGTATGCAGTCCCACATGAACGTTCATCGGAATGTCATCCACCATAAAAGCCACGGAAATCACTTTCGGCACCGGGAGAGTGATCTTGCCGCCCTCCCCCACGAACAGAACCGGCGGGGAAATGTCAACGCCCTCCAGCCCATCCCGGATAAAGAGGGTACAGGCATTGGCGCAAACCATGTTCGTCATTTCGGAGATCGCGCTTTGTGACAGTTCGTCCAGTTCCTTTACTTCCATCCCCATCATCATCGTCGACGCAAAGCGGCATGCCGCCTCTTTTTCCATGCCAATGGCGACAGAGCCTTTCACGCTTCCGAGCATGCCAATGTTGATGATCACGCCTTTCCAACTGATGACCGGTCCGCCTAACACAACTGCTTTGCGTTCCACCGATTGGAACCCGATCAGCGGCAGCGTGCCGGCAACCGCCTCGAGAATCGGATTTATCTTGTTTACATCCACAATACCGTCCCCTTCTTAAACCCGAAGCTCAGGCTCAGTCGCCCAAAATCGGTGTCGGCTTCCACGCCATGCATCTGGAGCATGGGGCTGCTAATTTCGTTCGTTGCGCCCTGAAATACACTCGGCGGCGCCACCCGCAGGCCAAAGGATTTTTCCTTGCGATTCAACATGGAGCAGGCTACGCCGCCCACCACATTGGCGAATTCCGCCGCAACCGACACCACTTCCGCCTGGCTTTTCGCCGGTCGGCGCAACATGATCTCAGCCATTTTTTCCGCAGCTTCCATGGTGAGATCAAAAACGATGGAGCCCGGGTAACGACCGATAATTCCGATCACTACTGTGATTCCCTGCGAAATGCTTTTTTTCAGATCCGCTTGTTCGTTGATAGTCGCTGTACTTTTCGTCATGCGGGTGATATTTTGCGACAGCACTTCAGCAAAAATTTCACGACTCCAGGTCTGCAGATTGGCATACATTTCATCAGGCGACATGACGTTCCGAAGCACCCGGAGCAGCACATCCTCGTCCACAGGTTTTTGGACATATCCTACTGCCCCTGCGTGGCGTGCGTCCGCTTCCGTCTCTTCATCTTTCATGGAGCTGACCAGAATCACCTTCGCCGCCGGATCGTGCAAACGCAAGGTTTTGGTGCATTCAAATCCATCAGCGCCCGGCATGGCAATATCCATCGTTACAAGGTCCGGCTTGCATTCATCGTATACCTGAATCAGCGTTTCAATCGACTCGGCTTCCCCGACTACTTCACAGCCCCCCTGTATCAGGACATCCGCCAGCAAGGTGCGGGAAAAAGGCGAATCATCCACCACCATGACCCGAATTACGTTCATATGCCACGTCTCCTATCCTTATTATTGAACTTTCTTCGTGAGAGAAAATACTCTTGCAACTATTCTATAGCGGCGTCGTATTTTCCTGCCCCACTGCAGTTTTCTCCCGTTGGCGGCAAAAAAGCCCCCCGGTCTGACTATCACACCGGAGGGCTTTGTATGCTTTGTTTTATTTGCCGGCAGGTTTCTTCTCGTAGCTGGTAGGGCCGTTTTCATAGCCTACTTGTTTGAGCCACCAGGCCGGATAAAACACTGGATCGGCAATGGTTTTCTGTGTGTTGAGGTAGCCATCGTTGTACTTGAGATAGAGATTGGCCGCCAATTTCCACCAGTCAGCCCGCACGGCGTTGGCGTTTTTGTCACTGTAGCGGGTCAACATCTCGCGGACGCCCTTCTGATCGCCCTTGTTCCAGAGTGCGAGAGCTTCCGCTTCCAACTTGGGTTGCCGCTCGAATGCGTTATTTTCGAATTGGTCGCGTACGGCGTGAATATCTTTGATCATGTACGAATATTTGAGCATGGAATAGTTCGCCACATAGTTAAACGCCATCCACAGGCTGTTGCGGTCGAACTTGAGAATATCCGCTTTCTGGATAGGCGTCGGCAAATCTGTAGCTCCGGCATAGAAGGGCATCAGCACCGCTGTCGCCGGGCGGTCCGGGCCAAACCACACTACGCCGCCGATGGCATCCGGCAGCCATTTGCGGGACTGGTTTACATGCGCATAGACGCAGCGATAAACATTCAGGGGACGTTCGAACTCTCCGATCACCGGCGTAAGCCTGCCTTCCTTATCCGCCATTCCTTCCGCATTGCCTTCAAAGCGGTTGGGATCACCAAACGGTCCGGCCGCCAATCCCTTGGTCAGGTCAAATTCCGTACCTTCGTAATTGTCCCGATGAATAGCGAAGACATCGCCGACAGACAGTTTCTTGTCGGGGGTGACGGCGAAGGGATAGGCCCGGGTAAAGGGACCTTCCGCCCAGGGAGATAGCTCGAGGGACGGGGCGACCAGCGACTGGGCGCGCCAGACGCGGCGCAAAGAATAGTACGGATGGTGGAACTCACCATCGCCGTAGACACTGGCGAAATCGAGCGGTCCGCTTTCGGGTTTCCACCAGCCTTTGGCCTGCGCAATTTCAAAGATGTTGGCCGAAAACATCATATCATCGGCATTGGGGCGTACATCGCGAATGCGAAACTGATTGGCTGCGACGAAGAATCCATCATCAGGCACACGTTGGGCGATCCAGACGCCGCCGGTGCCGTTCATGTCATAGCCGGCCATTTCCATGACCCAGCCTTCGTTCGGATCTGCCACCAGCAGAGTTTCCCCTGTGCCGTAGTAGCCGTATTTTTCAATCAGTTCGCCCATGAGTTTGATCGCCTCGCGGGCGGTTTTGGTTCGCTCCAATGCGACACGGGATAGCTCGGACGAATAAAAAATTCGTTTGCCGGGTTCCGGTTCCGGGTGCACTTTCGCTTTGTCGGTACACTCGCCGATAGAAAGCTGATGCTCGTTCATGATGCCGTAATTGGCGTCAAAATAAGCATACGTGTGTTCCACCTGCGGGATAAACCCGAGCGGCACACTGGGCGGTACATCCTTGATGTCGTAATTGGGTCCGCGATCCTTGGTCACGATACGGTGACTGATCGTAGCTCCCCACTGCGGTTTGAAGTCCAGCGACGCATGGGAATAATACACCGCCCGGAGCGAGCCGGGCTTGTGATCCTGCGCCGGAATATAAATCATGCTGCCATCGTTCAAACCGTCATCGGAGTGAGAGACCATGACCGACCCATCGACCGAGGCATCTTTGCCTACGATCGTCGTGGTGCAGGCATAGACCGGTAGAGCGATGCTACTCAGATAGAGCACCAGAATGAGTATCGATAGCGATTTTTTCCCATGCATCATCGTTAGCGCCTCCCAATAATTTCTCTAGCGGATCATATCTCCATAGTTCTGCATTTTTGCCTGCATTTCAGGGCTCAACGGCTTGACCAGCTCAGCATTATATGCACCGGTTGGCAGCATAAGCCCCGGGTTTGAAGAGATCGCAGGATTTGAAACCAATTGATTTGCCGCGATAGCATACGAACGGGATTTCGCAGCCGGCGATCCTTCTTTAGCAGAATAATCCACATTCGTCGTAAAGATTGAAATGGTATTATCGCTGTTGCGAACAATTTCAAACGTGCGGAACTGTTGAGGAAAATCTCGCAATGACGCGGTTTCGACCTGCCAAAATCCGAGTTCCGGCCGATCCGCATCCGGCGACTTGAAAGCGGTAACGGTGTTGAAATGACGGTGTCCCGCAATCCACATCAACAGATTTGGGTATTCATGCAGCTTGGCGAACAGCGCCTTCTCAGATATATAGGCATGGTCCCACCAACTCATGAAAGCTCCCGGTTTTTCGACGCCGATCGGAATATGGGCGGCAATAATCATTAGTTGGCCCTGGGCCTGACCCTGATCAAGTTCATCGACCAGCCACTCATATCGTTTTTGATCAACCGCGCCATGCCATTTATAGCCTTCCGTATTGGCGTCGTCTTCCCGTTGGGTATCGTCAAGAACGATTACCTTGATCGGCAGGTTCGACTTCGGTGCGAAGCTATAGCAGGCAAAATCCGCCTCAACATTGGCCCGGTTGAAACCGTGACCGACAGGATGGGATGACGTTTTAAAAAATTCGCCAATCCATTCTTGGCGGGACAGAGAACGCCGGTCCGGATCGGCGGCGACTTTGGGAGGAGCCGCGTAAGCAGTGACGGGTCCGAGGCCGATGACATCACCGTACGGCGTCCGCCCATCAATGGATCCCATATAGAAACCACGACTATCAAGGCCGCGAGGATCGGCGAACACATCTCCCAAGTTAAGAATTTCCTCGCCGATGTAGGCTGCTCGGAGGTAATCGGTCAAGGGGGCGGTTCCCATCCAGAAATGATCATGATTACCCAAGGTCTGATACCAGGGGATTGCCTTGTCGAGCCCTGCTGCCCTATACGGTTTTTGGTAGTCGATGGTGTCAGCGCCCACATGCGCTCCGGAGCTGGGGATGATAGCCTTGCCGTCCAGAACATCGACATACCAGCGCAGTTCGTTATACTGGGAACTGTTGCAGGCATCACCGAGCGCAATACCGAAATCAATCGGAGATTTTTTGTGCAAAGCGTTGATGGTCTGGACAGCCGCATTGAGAACATGGGTGGTAAAAGGCATAACCGGCGAATAAGCCGAATTTATTCCATCTTTCAGTCCGAGATAAATCGCCTGCGCGGGCGATTCCTTGTCCGTGATGTGGATGTCGCTGATTGTAAAAAACCGCACTAGTCTCGCCGATTGGGTTACTGCCGCATCGGTATAGTTTCCCGGCATCAGGTCCAGACGTTTTTCGTAGCCAATCCCATCGCCTGACTTCCAGACGCCATAACCAAACTGGGCAAATTTTGGCGCCGCGGTAGGGCGGAGTTTCGGCGAAGTGACAGGTACGGGAACCGGCATTACGGTTTGTCCCAAAGTCGTTTGCGCATCTACCGAAGCTTCTGCCGCATTCAGCCATTTGACAGGGAGCGCACCGATACCTGCCAATGCCGCGCCACCTGCCAGTCCGGTTTTGATAAAAGTACGCCGAGATAGTTTCGCCATCTATTCTCCTTTCCCCTTATCGAAATACTTTTCAACGCGGTTGGCAGCATTCTGCCGCAGGTTGTAGTAATAAAAAAGGTAATCATAGCTATGATAAACGCCTTTGACGAAGGAGCCGGGTCGGTACAGTTTATCGGCATCCGCCGTACTGCAAATCACCACGCCTTTAGCCTGGTCGACCCTAGCATCGGCATAATGTTCTACCGGCACAAACACCCCACCTGCCGGCATGATGGACCCCATGTTTTTCGAAGCTGGCGCCAGCGTTTCAGCGCGAGTCCAGGTAATCGGATTAATGGCAATACCACCGGGTGTGGTGACCACATTCGTCCCCGGCACGACATTTGGCGACTCCGTGTTGTATGAAACGATCACGCCCGTGTCATCAGGTCCCTCGGCGAATTTCAAATGAGGATTTTTCGCCAAATACTCACTCGTCACCGAATATCCGATCACATAGGCAGCTACCATTCTGGCCTGCACCTCGGGATGTTCCTTCATATACCCACCCAAGAGATTGCTGAGCACGTTGGAACCCTGCGAATGCCCGGCTAAAATAAACGGACGGCCGTTGTTGAAATGCTGAAGATAGTAATCAAACGCAGCCACCGCGTCCAGCGTGGGAATGCCGCCGATCACTTTTTCGCGTTCGACCGGCGACAAATCCGCTTGCCTGTAGTAAGGTGCGTACAGATTCCCTACCGGTGTAAACGCCGTTGCCTGTCGTCCAAACGCTGCTTTCGCCCCGACGAGCAGAGTCGGATTATCAATTTCGCAAATGTTTGGCACATTCGCGTCAAACTTCACCCATGCCGTCGGCGCAAGATAAAAAACATCGACTTTTTTATCGACCACAACCGGCACAGAGATCCAATGCGACGGATTCGAATAATCTGAGGCTATGGGCGCGGCATGCAAACGATTCTGCCCGACTGCGAAAAGCGTCACACTGAAGAGCAGAGCCAAGACAGTCATCAGGATTCTTGTTGCCTTCATTTTCTCGTTCCCTCCATTTGCATCTCCGACCCAAGCCAATTATTATTGCTTCTCGAAGGGGTGAATGATTTTCCAGTCCTTCTTCATGTCTACAACGGTCCAGCCTTTTGCCTTCGCCGCATCGAGCGCCTTATCCAGCTGTCCAACGGCGGATTGACGATCATAGGCCCACTCACGCACGGCATCGGTATGATGAACGAGGAGTCCCAGTCGCAAGCCGCTGCCTCCGGTTGTCCACTGGAGCATTTGTAAATCTCCGTCGGAGTTGCCAAACGAAGCGATGGGACGACGGCCGATGTATTGATTGATCGCCACCGGTTTTCCCGCATTGTCGACCATGAGAACAAATTCCGGCAATTGCAGAATCACGGGCCCATCCTCGCGCATGACAAATTTCGTCTTGAAATTTGAGCCGATGACCTGCTCAGGAGGAAAGCCGTAAACTTGCTCCACCCAGGGGCGAACGAATTCCTGGCTGGCGCCGGTCACCATATAGGTCTTGAAACCATTGGCGCGCAGGTAGTCGAGCAGTTCCAGCATCGGTTGAAAGACCATTTCCGTATAGAGGCGACCGGTCTGCGGATGCCTCGCGGTAGCCGTCCAGTCCTTGACGGCTTGGGCGAATTCCTCGGTGGTTTCTCCGGCTTGAGAAGCCATGATCAGCTCCTCCAACGCGGGCCAGCTAATTGCCGCAAGTGCCTTCACATCATTTTCCAGAACAGCCTTGAACGGTTGCTTCAGCTTCCATTCAGGGTGCTGCGGCGCGAGTGCCCTAATACGGTCGAAGGTGAAATAATCCTGAAAATACATTGGCTGCTCGGACCAAAGCGTGCCGTCATTGTCGAAAGTGGCTATGCGCTCAGAGAGTGGCACGAAGTTCGGGGAACCGTCCATCGTCACCTGTTCGACAAAAGTAACAATAGCCTGTTTTGCTCCGGTATCGTTCCAGGAGGGTAATGGTTCTGCGGCGAAAGCCGTATTTACGAGCAGTAACAGAACGAGTAGGCTCTTCAGCAGTATTTTTTTCATGGTCGTCCCCCTCAGTACATCAGTTGTTATATGACCACTTTTAAATTACCATTATTTCATTCACTTCACTTAGAATTTGTATCCAATGACAAACTGCCCGTAATCGCCGTGCATGCGGTTCGTGTCATCCAGATCATGGAGCCACTTGGCGACGATAGAGAGATTCCCTTTGCCGGCCTTGGGCATCCAGAGAATGGCAGGCCCGAATCCGAGCGAACTGCCCCTGAAGCCTCCCAGCACAGCCCCGCTGCCGCTGTCATCCGACACCTGACTGTAATAATATCCGTGCAACCCCACCGCAAAATTGGGTTGCAAAAATTGATTCACTGCGACGTCAACATGAAACTCGTTGCCTGACTGATAATCAGTTCCAGGGTTCTTGGCATTAAACATGATGCCTGGGGTGAGGGTTATTTCTGTGCCTTTTTTATTCATCCAGGTCATTGCGAGAGAGGTGTCAAACGCCCAGTAGTTCCGTCCTACATTTGCAATATCGCCGGCGGTGTAGGTCCCGGTTGGGACATAGACCGATTGAGTGAGCTTATAGAAGATATCACTTTTTTTCCAAAATAGAGCGGCCGAAGCAACTGTATCACCGAGCCCATGGCTGTTGTCAGAAAGATTGCGTGATCCGATCGTGGAGTCGGCGCTGGCGTTGAGATTGACATTGGCCAGGGGGATCGCCGCGCCGATTTGCAGGCGTCCACCGAATACGGGCTGTTTGAAAGTATAGAAACCTGCCATGTAATTGTAAATGGCGTTTGAATCAAGTTCCAGATTTACATGACCGCGCAGCACGGCTTTAGCTGCACTACCCTTAAAATATAGCAGCTGATTGGCCACCATGAATCCGGGCGCCGGCGTAATAGCGGTTCCGAAGGTAGTGGAGGAGCCGGGAAAGTAGTAGCTTGATGCCCCTTCCGTGGCCTGAGCCGTCTGTAGGCCTGACAAGAGGAAGCATAACAATAATGGGACAAACAGAAGCCTTCGTTTCATCAAAATATCTCCATATTTTTCGTTGCACTTAATCACGAACCGGTTTACCAACCTTCTGAATCTTCGCCTGCATTTCCGGGCTCAATTGGGCGACCAGCTCTGCATTGTACGAACCTGTAGGCAGGTAAGGCATCTCATTCTTGAATATCTGCTGGGCCGCGACGGCATACGACCGCGAGATTGCCGCCGGCGAGCCCTCTTTAACGATCGGGTCCACGTCGGTTGCCAGGATGGAAACTGTATTATCGGTATTGCGAACGATTTCAACGATGCGGAACTGTTGGGGAAAATCGCGCAAGGAGGACGTCTCTATCTGCCAGAAACCGAGCTCGGGACGCGCCGGGTCCGGTGATTTGAATGCAGTGACGGTATTGATGTGCCGATGACCCGCAACCCACAGAATTAAATTTGGATATTCCTGAAGCTTGGCGATAAACTGCGCTTCGGTTACTGGAATGGTCGGGTTCCACCCCATCATGGAAGGCCAAGGTTCGACGCCGATCGGGATGTGTGCGGCGATGACCATCAGTTTTCCTTCCGCCTGACCCATATCCAATTGCTCGATCAGCCAATCATACCTTTTCTGATCCAGGCAAGAGTGTCCGTAACCGAGTGATTCTAGATTGACGGGGTCGTCGTTGCCTTGGGTATCATCGAGCACGATCATCTTGATCGGAATATCGGATTTCGGTTCAAAGCAATAGCAGGCAAAATCGTTATCGATGTTTTCTTGTGTAAAGCCATGACCGACAGGGCGACTCGAGGTTTTGAAAAACTCATTCATCCATTCCCGCCTATACAGGGATCGGCGATCCGGGTCGGCAGCGCGAACCTGGGGCGGCGTTGCGAAGTCTTTTTCAGGTCCGACACCGATCAAATCTCCGTACGGAGTTCCGCCATCGATTGCCCCCATATAAAAGCCCCGGCTATCCAACCCGCGCGGATCAACGAACACGTTGCCCAGATTGATGATATCTCTGCCGAGGAGAGCCTGCCGGCTATAATCGTTCGGCGGCAAAAAACCGATAAAGAAATGGTCATGATTTCCCATCGTCTGATACCAGGGGATCGTTTTATCCAGGCCGGCCGCTTTGTAGGGGATCTGATGGTCGATCGTGTTGGCGCCGACGTGAGTTCCGGAGCTCGGCTGGATGATCTTGCCGTCCAAAACATCGACATACCAGCGAAGCTCGTTGTACTGGGTATTGTTGCAGGTATCGCCCAGAGATAATCCAAAATCGATCGGCGTTTCTTTGTGCAGTGCGTTGACTGTCTGGATAGCTGCGTCGAGGACATGAGTTGTGTAAAGCATAACGCCCGAATACGCGGACGAAACTCCACCCTTATACCCATACAATATAGCCTGCGCGGGAGTTTCCTTGTCGGAGATATGGATATCGCTAATGGTAAAGAATCGCAGCAGATCGGCCTCCGGTGTAACCGTAGCAGCATTATATCCAGGCTTCATCAGATCCAGTCTTTTTTCGTAGCCCAGCCCTTCTCCCATTTGCCACTTTCCATATCCATTCTGTGCATACTTGGCCAGCTCAGTTGGAAGCAGCTGCGGTGAAGAAGCCGGTACTGGAACAGGTAGCACGGTACGCGCTACGGTTGTACGGGATTTTTTGGCAGCCGCTTTCGCTGCTACCGGACGCAGCCATTTGGACGGCACTGTGCCGCAGGCAACCACGGCGGCGCCGGATAGACCTGTTTTGAGGAAGGTTCTGCGGGTAAACTTCATTATTTTCGCTCCTTTTATCAATCGTTTTTATCTGTGACTGACGCCTCGGCTATAGATCTGCTAATTTTTTCATTACGGAAGTCAGTTGATTTTCTGGATGCTCCTCCATATGGCCAAACAAAACAAATTCATCATTATGCGGAGAACCGTGCATTACAACGTGATAACTGTCAAAGGATGGACCGAACGAGGACTGTCCCGGCGCTAATAACGTGACCTTCAGACGAGCCGATACCGGATCGGAGCGGAGGTTGCAATAGCCGGTAAAATAGAACCGGGAAGTGCCTCCGGCTACATTGTCTCCGTCAATCACGGCCACGCCGTTTCCAAGAGCGCACCCCTTCGACGTTAGATTGATGCTCCACAGTTGTTTGCCGGCGAAGAATTCTTTAATGCGGCCAAAATGACGTTCTACTCGCTGGCATAGAGCGTCTTCATTAAAGGGTTTGATCAGGCAATCCCGGGCTCCGAATTCAATGGTGCTCGCAACCATTTCGGCGTCCGGGTTGCTGGAAACGATGATTACCGGAGGCCAAGCATTGCAACTATATTCCTGCATCCGTTTCAGGACATCAACTCCGCTCAGTCCCGGGATATGGATGAAATCCAGCAAGATGAGTCCGACGTCGGTATAGTTCCAGAGGGAACGAAAATAATCGTTGGCATTGTCCAGTTCCAGAACAACAAACCCCTGTTTCTCCAGTACCAACTTGGCTTTCAGGCGGTTCAGGCTGGAGTGATCAATCACCAATATTTTTTTCAGACCGCCAACTGACAAGGGAAGCCCTCCTCTTACTGCTTGCTGAAGAATTTTTCCGTCCGGTTAGCGGCATTTTCCCTGAGATTGTAATAGTAGAACAAATAATCATAATGGTGATAAACGCCTTTTGGAAACACCTGATTCCCCGGCGATAACTTGTCCACATCAACCGTACTGCAAATCACTACGCCTCTCGTTTTACTGACAGTTGCATCCGCATAATGTGGCAACGTTACCATTTTTCCGGTTGCATCCATGTCCACAGAACCCAAACTTTGGGCCACAGTTGCCGTTCTTTCATCCCGGCTCCAGCTGATAGGATTTATTGCCATGGCGCCAGGCAATACGACCGGATTCTTTCCCTCGACTTTCGGCGCTTCCGTATTGAAGGAAATGATCACGCCTGTATCACTCGGCCCCTGCGCAAATTTCAAATGGGGATTGTTCGCCAGATACTCCGGTGTAATAGAGTAGCCGATCACATAGGCGGCAATCATTCTTTTTTGCACTTCGGGATGCGCCTTCATATAGTCACTGAGGAAATACAGCAACACGTTGGAGCCTTGCGAGTGTCCAGCTAAAATAAACGGACGACCCTGGTTGAAGTTCTGGATATAGTAATCGAAAGCGGCCAACGCATCAGTCGCGGGTATCCCGCCGACCACTTGATGCTGCTCCGCAAGCGGCAACGCCAGCGTATAAGCAGCGTCTGCCTGTCGATAATAGGGTGCATATAGATTTCCTACCGGTTCAAAAGCAGAAGCCTGGAAAGCAAACGCCAGCTTTGAATTTTTCTGCATGACGGGATTATCAATGTTGCAAACATTCGGCTCGTCTTTGTTAACTTTTTGAAACACCGTCGGGTAAAGATAAAACACATCCACGGCTTTTTCTGTGGAAACAGGCAACGCCAACCAGGATTCCGGGTTAGCGTAATCAGTAGCTTTAATTTCACTGGCGTAGGCGGTAAACATCATACTGAAAATCATCGCAAAAACTAACAGGGCACTTTTTTTCATGGTCCATCAGCCTCCGGTCTTCTTCAAAATTTTTCACTAAATGAATTTATTCCCTGTGCGCGCAGCTAAACCCTTTGTTCAGAGGCAACTATCTGCATTTAGATTATACCCTGCAAAAAATGTTTAGCTCCCACCAAAAGGACATTTAGCAGCTTTTCGAGGAAAATCAGCAGATCGACTCTTCGACAAAAAGGAGCCTGACGCTTTGTCAGACTCCTTTTTATCCATAACGTGGCCATCACAGACTATCATTCTCGCGGTTCAGCGTGGATCCGGAACTACTTTGTATACGACATCGGGGCCGTCATATACCGGTTCATAATAATTTGTCCCGTCATAAACGTACTCAACTTCATGGATGATCACCGTCTCGCTCTCCTGCGGCACGCTGTTGATAATAGAGCCGATGATCACTCCACCGATGAAGGCGCCGGCAACAGCCCCGCCCCCGTAATAATTGCCGCCATAGGCGCCGCCGTAACCACCATGTACATTAACGTTTGTATTGCGGTTGACGTTTACATTCGTATTGCGGTTGACATTTGTGTCGCGGTTGACGTTGGCGTCTCTATTGACGTTTGCGTCGCGATTTGTATTGCGGTCCGGACGGTCTGCGGGCCGTTGCGCCGGGCGGTCTGCAGACCGACTTTGAGTCCGGTTTTCGCCGCCACCGCCGCCTCGCGAACCACCGCCGCCACCACCTCGGGATCCACCACCGCCTCCTCCTCGGGCGGCTTCTACGATCGGCAAACTCGTTGCCAACAGCATAGCTGCAATGACCAGCCCTGCCATGATATTGCGAGATTTCAATTGAAGCATATTCGCTCTCTCCTTCCTGTTACTTTGCTGCTGAAACCGGCTGAGTGGAAGGTTTCAGGAACTCAATCTTTTTCATGCCCGCTTTGGGAACAAATTCGGTCCAGCCCTCAGGCAACACCGGCGCCAGGTTCCAGTCTGTGATTTCGGCAGTCCAGCTGGGCATTGCCGGATTGGTCTTAAGGGTTACGGTGAATTTGCGCAGGAAGGGTTTGTCCCCTTCTTCGATCCAAAGCTGGTAGGAAAGATCTTTCTTCGCGAATGCCACATGGTGGCAGGAAATGTCTCCAACGCTTGACAGACCTACGTACGCGGATTTGACCACATCCTTGAGCAGGTTGTCGCCGAAGTTGCTGCGGCCCACATCCAGAAGCGCCAACATCAGTTTGTGTTCTTTCGCCTTGTCCAGCATCTCATCGATGCTCAGGGTGGACGGGGATTCGATCACTGCATACATCGCTTTATCCGCATCATAGATGGTGAGGGTTTTCCCATTGAACAGAATTTGTTTGTTCTGTTCGTCGCCGTCGAGGTTGAGTTGGAAGGAGCCCGGCCGTTTCACGTAATAGTCGAAATCAAAGGAGTACAGGATTTTGTTGTTGTCCTGATATACCTTGTCGTAATCGACCTGGCCGGCGACATAAAACTGCGGCAGGGCTTTCATGAAGGTGGTCATGGAATGAACGAGCGCTTCCGGACTGGTTGCCGACTCACTTTGTATGGAGAACTTGAAGGGCTTGGGGGTGGCTTCCTGATCCGGCGCCGCCGATACTGTCTGAGCCATCAGGCAGAAGAGTGCGGAGAAGAGCAGGCTGACGATGATTTTGTGTCTCATGGGAAACCTCCTTGCAATTCTATTATTTCTCTTTTACAGCTGTCATAATTCATGAGACAGGGCCACTGAATTCACTCATTCTTTCGGGCAATGTATTATTCACGATACGCTAGACTTTTCAGTTTGATTTTCACTTCGCCCAAGGTGAGTTTCTTAAAGATCTCCTGCCGAATCACAGCAGTCAACGGATCCATTCCGAAAAGGAGACGGTTTCCGAACCCTAATAAATTGACTTTGGCCCCACTTGACGGCACGAATTTTATAATCAGGTAGTCCCCTTCAGAATGGCCGGTTCCTGTTACAAACCCGCGAAGAGCCTTGACATTGAGCGCTGGAATCTGAAGCCGCTGCCCCTGCTTGCGAAATACTATATTCAACGCGGAAAATTCATAGGCGCCGATTGTCCCGGTCTCCATGTAGATTTTCCCCTCGGCCAAAGCCGCCTCCAGGGATCCTTTCCCGGCCACAACCGCCGTGAAATTCGCGACCCCTCTCATTTCTCCGCCTGTCAACAATGCCGTCTCAATGTTCTGCCCGCTAATCCGTTGATTGAAGTGACCCTCTTTTGCAATAGTGCCTTCCGTGGAAATTAAACCGCCGAGCATATTAGCCCTGACTTCTTTCAGAACAATCACATCGTTTGCCAAAGAAAAACTACCGGCCCCCGAAGCAAAAGGCACAGATCCAATCTTTCCGACCGGAAGTTCAAAGGTCCCCTCCATCGTATAATTTTTCAACGTGCCGGTTATTGCCGTCTGAAAGGAAATCTGCCCAGAAATCGGGACATCCGGGCGAAACGCCGATAACTCCACCCCGCCGGAACGCAGAGAAAATTCAAGTTGGGGGTCATCAGCAACGAGTATGAGTTTTCCCTCTGCGTTAAAATTTTGATCACTCGTTATCAACGTCAGCTTCGACAGTTCCATATTCTTGCCTTGTTTCTCGAAAGCCCCCGATATTTTTTCGAATTTTCTCCCCGACAGAGTGACCGAAGGGGAAGTAAACGATCCTCTGATCAATAGGTCCTGACCCTCTTTGCCAATAACCTCGGCCACAATATCAACCGTCCCCTGAATCGAACCGTTTGCAAGCTTCGCTGCGTCAATATTCGCGCCGCTGATTTTTTGCACAGAATCGCCTGTTTTTCGATTCCAGTTCCCCGAAACCTCCAGCTTTCCGCCCATGCTGGACAAAGAAGTCTGATAGATATTCAATACATCGGCTTGATAAGCAAAATTACCGGCTGCATCCGTGAACTCGACCGAATCGACCGTGCCTACAGGAATTTTATAATCACCTCGGACAACCAGCGCCAGAGGCGTTCCCTCAACAACGGCAGCAAACGTGATCTTCCCATGCACCGGGGATGTTTTGGCTACGGAGGATAAATCAAATGACGAAGAAGACACTTTCAGGTTCAGTCGGGGCTGCGCTGCGCTCAGATCGACCTGCCCGTCCACAGATAGCGGCTGATTGGCATAAACCATCGTGACGTCATCCAATCGCAACAGCTGTTTGTCATACTTCGCTCGCCCCTGCACCTCCGTCACTTTTACGCCAGCTATATTAATCGCGCAATTTGACAGGACGCCACTGACACCGATGCTAACGTCCTCTTTTTCGCGCCCCAGAGCGATCGTGAAATCGCTTATTTTTCCGCCGAGAAAATCGGCCTTTCCGAGGGTAGTCATACTGGCAGGCAATTGGGCCGTGTCCATTTCATCGACATGTATGCGAAGATCCAGCGTTTTGGAGTCAGACCACGTACCCTTAATCGACAGCGTCGACTCCCCCAGAAATCCACCCAGATCGGCTTTGATCTCAGGAAATGTCGCAAAATCCAAGTCGCCTGTAATTTTATCAAAACGGTTCTGTTGATCGGAAGTCAAAATGAACGCCGTTGCCTGGTTGAGCAGAACTCGACCCCTGAAGGCAGAGCGCGGGGCCTCCGTTTCAGGCCTTAGAAGGTCCTCCACGTTCCATCGCCCATTTGGATCGCGTTCCAAATGGAGTTGTAGCCCCTCAACCGATACGGACTTGATTTTCGCGAGGTCGAAATCGCCGCGCAGAACGTCCAGGATATTCAGATCGACAGTAATCATGTTAGCACTGGCCACTGGCTTATTATTCTTGTCATACACGCCCAGTTTATGAATCAAAGTTGATCCGGACAGGGAAAGATCCATTCTTTCAGCAGACAAATGCCCGCTCAGAAAACGGCCAGCCCGGTTCAACATTGCATCGTTAAAAGCTGCCGTAAGTTCCTGCCCGTTCGTTTTCCAATAAACGAATAACAGCAGACAGCCAATGATCAGAGACCACGCTCCATAGTGGAGAAACCGCCGCATATGTTGCAATGCCTTCAACCTCAATATCATGTTTTGTTATTTCATCATTCACAAAGAAGCGTAACCCTAGTCACTATGCTAATTCGCCAACAAGGTTATAACGAGCACCCCAGCAACTGCAGCTAATATCTGGCTGATAGCCAATCCTAAAGGATAATACAGGGCGGGTAACTGACTTTGCGCGGCGGCAATGACGCTGGGAAGCGCCGGAGCCGATCCTCTGGCGCCGCAAAGGCACCCCAGCAGTACGGCCGGATGGAACTTGAAAACATACTTGCCGATGAACAATCCAAAGAACAGCGGCACAATAGTGGCTGCAACTCCCGCCAGCAGCAAACTGACTCCCATCGATTGTATTCCTTTGATGAAACTCGGTCCTGATGTGATGCCAACAACTGCCAGAAACACATTTAAGCCCAAAGCATCCATCACCCAGAGGGCTGGCGTTGGCACGCGGCCGAAGGCCGGTCGCACGGAACGGAGCCAGCCGATGATGAGGCCAGCGATCAACGCGCCGGCGGTAGAACTAAGGCTTAGCGGTATTCCGCCTACTTTGATCGTCACCAACCCGATCAGGCCCCCGATCACGATTCCAGCCCCAACGTAGATCATATCCGTCGTATCGGTCGGTCGGTCCGCGTAACCAAGGAACTGGGCAGCGCGCTCGACGTCAGGTTTGCCTCCGATGATCGTGAGAACATCACCCCGATTCACTTTGGTTTCTGGGAAAAATGGCATCAGCGTCTGATCGCGGACCAATTTCCGCAAGAAAATGCCCCGGCTGAATGGTAATGAGCCCATTTCCTTCAGTGTCAGACCTGCCGCCGCTTTGTTGGTGATTATTACATCAACTATATCCGTAGGAATATCAATCAGAGCAAGATCAGCAACCTCTGGTCCGATATTGGACAGGTTCGCGGTAGCATGCACCGAGACAGAAGCGTCAACGGCAATGATATCGCCTAGGTGAAGGATCGTGTCAGGGGAACATTCCAGGATTTCGCCTGCTCTGCGCAAGCGACGGATAAATCCTCGCGCGTTTTTCCGTTTGACGACCTCGGTTTCAAACTGGGCTACAGAAAAGTTGTCCAATTCCGGCGAGGTAATCTGGTATGCCCTCAGTCCAAATGAGGGGGAGCCCGCATCGAGCCCTGGCACGATGGCGCCGCTGCCCATCTTCGCTTCCAATTCTTTGCAGGCTTCCGGCAGATTCATGCCCAGCAGCTTAGGCGCCACCGACGACAGGATCCAAATGGTTCCTGCCGTGCCGAAGATATAGGTGATGGCGTAGGCAACTGCATTGGCATTGAGTAGCTGCTGTTTCGCCGCTGCTTCCAGACTGAGTTTGCTAATCGCATCACCAGCCACGCCCAAGGTGACCGAATTGGTCTGTGACCCTGCCATGAAGCCGGCTGCCGTTCCTGGGTCATATCCCAGCAACACCGCTGCGAAAAAGGGGCAAATAAAACACAGAACCCGAACAATAACGGTAAAGGCTGCCTGCGGCAGCCCATCACTCTTGAGGCTCTGAAAAAATTGCGGCCCAATCTTATAGCCGGTGACAAACAAAAACATGGTAAAGAAAAGCGACTTCAGCGGCCCTGTGATGGGAATCCCCATCTGACCAACCAACATCCCCATCAATAGAGTGCCTAGAGGAGCGCCGACAGTGAAACTGCCGATCTTCAGGCGACCGACCCAGTATCCCAACGCCAGTGACAGAAAAATCGCCAACTCCGGGTACTGTCGAAAAGACTCAATGAACCAATTCATGGTACCGCCCCCTTGCATATAGTTCATCTCTATTTGTTATTTATCCACTCACTACTCTCTGCCTTCATTTCACCGGAATCATGAAGCAACGCTTCCAGCGGCGTCAGAACTTTCGTGCCACTTCCATAACTGCCCAAATTAAGCAGAGTACCATCTTTGACTCGATACACGGATTGGAGCAGGGATACGTAATAGGTGTTCTCTTCTTGCCGAACTTTTTCCGCATGTATTTCCGACACTACCAACAGCTCGCAGCCGGCCGCAGCCGCTTTTTGCATCGTGGTCTCGTCATATGTTTTTCCGGGATCCAGCACAAATCCGGGCAAGATTGCCTCGTATTTCTCCAATAGACCCTCTTTCATGAAAGTGAATTCTTCCTGCAGGGCCGCAGGCAGGCTGTTTTTTATCGGAGCGACATACATGCGCGGCTTATCAGGAACAGGCGTCGCTATTGGGAGTACCCCTTCATCCAGTGCCTTGCGTCTTATCGAAAAATATCTTTTCAAAGCCACATCCAAATAAACCGTCATATCATGCTGAAAATAACCCTTCAAGGTGTACGAAGCCGGATATTCAAATACTGTGCCGAAATGGCGGTAGCCGCCGAAAACCTTTCGCAGCGCCAATGGAACCGGATCTCCATCCACAACAATCCGTGTCAGAGGAAATTTTCCATCATATCGCTGCACGAAGGCCTCATTCCCTACGGTTGGCGCGCCCAAAGCGATGACTTCGATTTGTTCCGGACGCACTCCCATATCCACCAGCCGTGCTGCAATCAGCGTCACCACTGCGCCGCCCAGGCTATGTCCCACAAGATATACCTTTTCATCAGGATTTTCCTGCAGGAATGAGGTCAACAGTTTCGGTTTTCCGTTCTGTTCGTCCTGTGTCTGAATTGTTTCCATAGACAGGAGTAGTTGCGCTACCTGGTTGAACCCTTTATGCACCCGAGGCGCATCAGGCGGCAAGTCGGTCCTGGCAGCATTCGCAGCGAACTCCTCCAGCGTAGAGCCCGCAAAATACACCTTACTTGTGCGCAAATCAACTTTGACATCCAGCTTACTCTCGGTCCCAGCCACCGCCAGCAGGTAATGGTTTCGACCCAACTGCGAATTCGCATCCCAGGCGAGAATGAACTGAACGTCCGCATTCTCTCCGACCTGCTCTCTTTTTATGATTTTCCATCCCTGTTGTGCGAAACTTTCCGTAACTAGACTGGCAGGCCTGTTGCTATAGGCGGCCATGGAAGCTGCCGTCGCCAAAAACATTTTTCGGGCTTCGGTGTAATCCTCCAAGGCGCCTGCTGATGCACGCAACGGCAACAGCAGAATCAAGCCCAGAACCAGAAAGGCGAGAATCCGTTGCTTGAGCGCAAAGTAACGAAACGAAGTGATCTTATATAAAATACTGTTAACACGCTTCACGGGATCATCCTCCATTACGGGGACACATTTTGATATGAATGAACAGGCGATACACATTGCTCATTTGGCAATGAATCTGTTGTTATTTGTTCGAAACGGGAGTTACGGGTTTCACCTTGAACCACGCCGCATAAGCCGCCGGCAGATAAATCAGCGTCAATACCGTGGCTACAAGCAATCCCCCCATGATAGCCACTGCCATCGGCCCCCAGAATGTACTGCTGACCAGCGGTATCATGGCAAGGATCGCGGCAACCGCCGTCAGCATGATAGGACGGAAGCGGACGATGGCGGAATCGACGATGGCATCCCAGGGCTGTTCCCCGTCGGCAATGTGTTTCTCGATCTGGTCAATCAGGATGACGGAGTTTCGGATGATCATTCCAGATAGAGCAATGACACCAAGTTGGGTAACAAAACCCATCGGTTTCTGAAGCAGCAGCAAGAAAACAGTGACTCCGATGATTCCAAGCGGCGCTGTTAATAGCACCAGAGTCATTCGGGATATGCTCTGTAGCTGGAACATCAGCAGCAGCATGATTACTCCGACCATCAAGGGATACACGGAGGCGAGATATTTGGCCGACCTTTGACTGGCCTCCAGATCACCATCCGCCTCTATACTATAGCCTGGCGGCAGGGACTGTCGGAGTCCATCCAGTTCTGTTAACACACTGGTTGCAACATCATTGCCAAGAAAACCCGGTCGGATGGTAGCCTGAACCGTGATGGTCGGCATCACATTCCGCCGCCAAATCAGCTCATTTTCCTGCTCGTAGCGAATTTTGGCAATCTGTTCCAACGGGATATACTTTGCGTCAGTTGAACCCACATTGACGTAAAGATTGCGCAGGTTCCCAAGTTCCTTCCATCGGCTGGCATCGTTCCGGACCATGATGGCAATTGTTTTATCATTTTCACGAAATTCGGAAACGGCATACCCCGATATGCTGGCCTGCAAACTGGTAGCCAGCGTGGTATTGTTGAGGCCCAGAGCCCGGGCTTTGTCCTGGTCGACTTCGAGAATGGCCACCGGACTTTTTTCGAACCAGTCCAGTGTTACTCCTGTCACTGCCGGATCCTTCAGCATCGTCTGCCGCACTTGATCGGCCAGTTCCAGGACTTTTTCATGTTTTTCGCCGATCACCCGGAGCATCACCGGGTACGGAGACGGCGGCCCATTGGAAATGGTCTTGGTGTGAAGTTGCACATTGGGGAACAGCGAGGGCCATTCATCATCAACGACAGCTCTGAGATGATCCCGTGCCTCAGCTCCCTTTGTCAAAATCACCAGCTGCGCATAATTGTCTGCCGCCATCGAACTATCCTGGACCAATACGAACCGCGGCGCAGACTGGGCCACATAGGAAGTCACGTTCAACACCGTGGAATCCTTCTGCAACAATTCCGTAATCCGCGTCACTTCCCTGTTGGTCGCATGGATGGAGGCACCTGCCGGCAATGTCATTTCGACGATAAGTTCCGGACGGGTGGATGGCGGGAAAAATTCTTTGGTTACCAGATTCAGACCAAGTACGGAAACCACAAATACACCCACGGTAACACCAATCACGATCCATCGGTGATGGAGCGTTTGATTCAAAAGACTTCGGAACTTCTTGACATTAACGGATTCCGGCCTCCCATGTCCATCATGTCCACCATGCCCGCCCTGATCCTCTCCGATTTCAGCCTGGGGTTTGGCCTTTGTCAACCACTTCTCAGCGGCTGGAATGACTTTGATAACGAACAACTTCAGTTGATGCAGCGCCGCATCCTGAAAGCAACGTATTTTTCTTGCCAGCGCAGACTCAGGCTTCTTGGGTTCGGCATCCTCGCTTCCCGGCGTCACATGGGCTTTGAGCAGCCATTGGCCGACAAGCGGGATTACGGTCACCGCGACCAGCCACGAGGATATCAGCGCAATGGTGATAACCCAGAACATGGAACCGCAGTATTCAGAAGCTGAGCCGGCAGAAAATGCCACCGGCATGAAACCGGCAGCTGTAACCAAGGTCCCTGTGAGCATCGGAAACGCGGTCGCTGTATAAGCGAACTCTGCCGCCCTGACTTTATCCCAGCCTTGTTCCAGCTTATATTCCATCATTTCCACGCAGATCATGGCGTCGTCTACTAACAACCCGAGCGCAATGATCAGCGCACCCAGGGAGATCTTTTGCAGCGTGATTCCCATGGCGTCCATCACCAGGAAAACTGTGCATAGAACCAACGGCATACTGACAAGCACGACCAAGCCGGCTCGCAGACCCAGGCTCAGGAAACTGACCACCAGAACAATGATCACCGCTTCTTCCAGTGATTTTGAAAACTCGCCGATAGACTCATCTACTACTTTCGGCTGATCGGAAACCTGGTGGATTTCCATGCCGGCAGGCATTTCGCGACTGATCCGTTCTATCGCGGCTTCCAGCCCTTTCCCCAGTTCCATGACGTTGCCGCCGCCTTCCATTGCCACTGTGACCGCAATAGAAGGTTTACCATTGTAATAAAACTCAGGCTGGGGAGGATCCGGATATCCCCGGGTCACGGTGGCGATATCGCCCAGCCGGAAAATACGGTCGCCCTGTTGAATCGCAATATTGCTGATATTTTCAACCGTAGAAAAAAGGCCCGTAATGCGCAGATATATATTGTCGTTGCTGGTTTCGATACGACCGGATGCATTCATGGCATTTTGTTTCTGCAACGTCGAGATGACGTTGCCAGGATCCAGACCGAGTGTGGCCAGCTTGCTGTTTTCTACTTCGATATGGATTTTTTGCGGCTGTACCCCGATGAGGCCCACCTTGCTGACTTGCGGCACATTTCGCAGGAGCAACCGAATCGAGTCAGCCTGAAGTTCCATCTGCCCCATGGAGAATCCGTCTCCCGTGAGCGCGTATATCGAACCATAGACGTCACCGAATGTGTCGTTGAAGAATGGTCCCTGCACCCCCTGCGGCAACGTGGTCGACATATCATTCACAAGGTTCCGGACTTTTACCCAAGTCGGCCAAACATCTTTGGCTTTTACTTCATCCCGAAGGTACACGAATACATTTGACTTGCCGGGTTGGGAATAACTTTTGATATAAAAGAGTCCCGGCACTTCCTGAATCTTTTTCTCGATTTTATCAGTAACCTGTTGTTCCACCTCTTTGGCGGAAGCGCCCGGCCACTGTGTCGTAACTACCATTGTCCGGATTATGAATCCTGGATCCTCTTCCCTGCCAAGCCTGGTATAGGAATAGGCGCCTGCAACAAAAACAAGCACCATGATGAATATCATCAGGGAACGATGATTCAGCGCCCATTCACTAAGATTGAACCCTTCTTCGCTTTTCATATTTTTCTACCGTCCCAGATTTTCACTTTTTGTCCATCCCGCAGTCTTTGAACTCCAGCGGTGACAACTGTATCGCCAGGTTTCACACCGGAACGGATCACCACTCCGTCCGCGATAAAATCACCCAATTCAACAGGCTGCAGACGTAGCGCTTCATTTTCCACGATCCATAAAGAAGGTGGCTTACCTTCTGTTTGATAGACGGCCGCCATAGGCAAAACGATCCGGGTTGCCGCTTCGCCGGGCCAAATCTTGACTGTCGCTGACATCCCATATCGAATCTGGGGCATTTGCGGGATGCTGACCCGCACCATATAGGTACGAGTGGATGCATCCGCCTGAGCCGCCACTTCACGGATAACCCCGTCCACTTCCGTTTTGGGAATCGCCCAGAAATTCACGACGACCTTGCGCGCCTTCCGGATCTCTTCGACCCGCTGTTCAGGCACACTGATCTGGATTTCCATTTCTCCGGCACGCACCAGACTCAATGCCAATTGACCGACCGATACGACCTGTCCGGCTTCCACCTGAATACCGGCGACAACCCCGTTCGCATCCGCGGTTAGATTACTGTACCCAAATTGTTGGCTTGAAGCTACGTAAGCCGCTTCCGCCGCCCGCAGTTTGGACGTCGAAACTTGATAGCTTGCAGATACAGTATCAAATTCCGACTTACTGATAACTTCATTCTTCGCCAGCATCTCGTAACGTTTGTATGTCAGTTCACTTAAATTGTATTCTGACTGGGCTGCCACCAGATTCGCTCTCGCGCTGTCCAGCTGTGTCTTCAGGTCGGCCACGTCGATCCGCATCAGCGTCTGCCCGGCCTTAACCGCGTCCCCATTATTGACTAGTCTTGCCTGTATCCGGCCAGCAGCCTGAAACGCGAACTGGCTCTCAAAACGTCCCCGGACATCTCCGGCATAGGTGAACATTTCAGATTGCTGTCCGGGCTGGATCTTCTCCACCTGGACGATCGTAGGGACTTCCGTTGCCGGTGGTTTTTTCCCGCAGCCTGCAAAAACGAATGCCAACGAGACCATCATCACGCATAGAATCAGGGAATATTTCCTGTGTTTCATGTCATCCTCCTGTAATTACAAAAATAACTGTCGCCAATAATTATATGCTTCAGTATGATTCTATCTCGCACTGTCCTCTTTTTTTCATTTGCGGGACAACCATTTCTCACTCGGGAAGCGGTTCCTGTTCTAGAAACCTACATCCAAACGCAGGTAGTAAAATGGGAACAACTGCTGGCTACCGTCATCGGAGCCCGGCGTGTTGCGGTTGCGGCTAAGATTTTCATAAGTCGCCATTAAAACCGCATTCTTGCTGATCGTGTAGTTTGCCCCAAAACCCCAGCCTTTGGATCCCCAATAGTTCGCGCTTTTATCAACCATGCTGTTCCCAAGCATACCCGACGTATTGGGAATTTCGAGGGCCCAGGGTTTGATGTCACGATAGCTGATCCCAATGCCCCACGTACCGACTTTTGCTTTATTGGCGCCTTTGTACCACAAATCGGCCATCCAGCCGGTCGCATTGGTGTTGTCCGGATTCTTGGCTTCATCTCTGACGGCTTTGGCGCTATTCCAGAAGTAGCTGGCGCGGGTTGTGAAATCGCTGCTCAGGTTTCCTTTAACACTGAGAGCATATACCTGGAATGGGAATCCATTTGTGTAGGTTCCAGCGGACGAAAGGGTCATTGCGTCGGAGTCTGCATCCGTTGAGTAATACATGGCGCCATTGACCGACCAGTCCTTGCTAAGCTTATAAGTCGCGTCCAGTTGAATCATCGGTTTTGCCATGTTGTCGGTAGTCGGCGAACCGGCGCTGGTGTAAGTGCCTACGTCGCCATATCCAACTTTGGCGGTGAATTTATCGCTCGGAGCGCCAAACATGAATTGAATCGCATCATACCCACCGTTTGTGAAGAAAAGGTCGTAAGCAGCAGCAATCGATTGGCGGCCCACAGCAACTTTAAAAGCGGGATTGAAAGTCCACTGGAAATAGCCGTAATCCCAGTATATAGTGGATTCATAGCTCTTACCGGCAGCGGAGTCATCACGCCAGTTGGCCATGAGGCGACCATAAAAAGCGGCCTTTTCGTTCAGGTCCGCTTTCGCATAAACGCGAAGCCGTTGATCCCAATACGTTTTATCTGCCACAGCCGAGTTAGAAGGCAGGCCAATCGGGTTGGACAGCATGCGCAAGCGGCTGTCGCCCCAGAATTTGATGCTGGAAGCGTTTTTCTCGAGCTTCGCCACGCGAACGCCGAGATTGTTCAGTTCAGCGGCGAACTCAACCACCAGTTTGTCGATCAGGGCTTTCATTTGGGCATCGGCTTTGTCAGCGCGCGCCATTGCTTTGGCAGTAGCCTGCGCCATTTCGTACCGGGTGGCGAGACGCTCGCCGCGATAGGCGCCGTCGCCGTAACCATCAAGGATTCCTGCCTGAGCCAATTTTGTCACTGCGTCGTAAGCCCAATG
>CAXXIN010000017.1:0-191212 GCA_963665275.2 Negativicutes bacterium | reverse complement strand
GGGTCCTTGGCGGGGTGCGGTGACTCGAAACCGATTTCTAAGGAAACAGCATCTAACGCTAAAGGGCCGATCAAAGTCCGTCTTCAACTTAAGTGGGTGCCATCAGCTCAGTTTATGGGCTTTTATTACGCAAAGGAAAAGGGATACTACGCGGCTGAAGGGCTTGATGTCCAGTTTATAGCCGGTGGCCCGGATCTTGTGTCGACAAATCAGGTTTCGGTGGGAGCGGCCGAATTCGGGATTGCCAATCTTTATAGCATTTTGCCGTTTATTGAGCAGGGTCATCCAGTGACAGAAGTTGGACAAATTTTCCAGAAGAGCTCTTTCCTTCTGGTATCAAAAAAGGACAAAGGGATTAATAGTCCTAAAGATCTTGCGGGAAAAAAGATCGGTGCATGGCTAGGGTCGGCTGAATATCCTGTATATGCATTGCTAGACAAATACGGGATAGACAGAAATAAAGATGTGACTATTGTAAAACAGGGCAATACAATGGATGCTCTTCTCAACGGCTCCTTGGATGCAGCTTCGGCTCATACCTATAATGAGTATCTTGTTCTGCTAAAATCTGGCCTGAGTCCAAACGACATCAACGTGATTGACCTGGAAAAAGAGGACAGTGGCATGTTGGAAGACTGCCTCATCGTAAATACTGAATGGCTAGCGAAGAACAAAGAGGTTGCCGCCAAATTTATGAAAGCTACTATGAAGGGCTGGGCCGACGCCAGCAATGATCCAGGGGCGGCAACCGATATTGTGTGGAAATACCTTGACCAGGCCAGTAACAACAAAGACCATCAGCTGAACTTTGCTAAAGAAATTGCCAAACTTGTTGCGCCGGCAGGTGGAAAAGCTTCTCAGATGCTCTATATGGACGAAAAAAATATTAAAGCTACCGAGGAAATGGCTCTTAAATATAAGATCATTAAGAAAATCCCCGCCAAAGTTTATGACACACAACCGTGGGAGGAAGCTTCCAAAGCATTAAAGTAATGCTGATGAGGTTTTGAAAGAATGCGAGGGTTGGAGAATGTCATTGCACAACGAAGATGCCCGAGGTAAAAAAATAATTTTTGTGGCCAACTGTCTGCTGAACGCAAATAACAAAGTGTGGGAGTTTGCCCGTTATTCGGGGATGTTTTCCGAAGTGATCCGGATAATGGACAATTTCGGCCTGGGAGTCATGCAGATGCCATGCCCAGAAACTTTGTATATGGGAAACCAACGTTGGTGGAACAGCCGTAATCTTTATGATAATGTGGGCTACCGGCGTTTCTGCCGACAATTGGCCGGCCAAATGGCCGACTATCTGCAAAATTATGAAAATGTTGCCTATGAGGTAGTCGCGATTTTAACGTGCGACGGTTCGCCTACATGCGGCATCAACAAGTCGAGTTACTGCGAAGACTGGGGTGGTCGTCCCAAGGAAGTGCCGCGAGTGCTTGTGGATAAACCGGGAATCTTTATTGAGGAACTGCAGGCGGAAGTAGCTGAACGGCAACTGAAACTTCCTATTATTTACGGGCTTGCCATGGACGATCGCGAGAAGACCAATGAGCAAATCCTTGAGGAGTTTAGCGATTTCATTGGCAATAGGCTGGTGCAGCATACCGCAAAAGATATGCAGTAAATTCGAGTGAAAACGGAAGTGAAAGAAATATGACGGCTACATTACAGACTAATTTCGTAGGTATACAAATGCCGAATCCTTTTATGCTTGCATCTGCACCGCCAAGCACTTCAGCAGAGCAAATTGCACGCAGTTTCGAACGGGGGTGGGGCGGTGCAGTTATCAAAACTGTACAATACTCACCCCGGTGGATCAAACAAAATGTCAATCCCCGTATCCATGCCATAAAAAATAAAAATCAGATTATGGGTTTTACCAATTTTGAAATAGGTAGCCAAAAGACGTTGGATGAATGGGCTCAAAGTATCTTTTGGCTCAAACAAAGGTTTCCGGAACATGGCGTGCTGGCTAGTCTTATGCATACTGATGTTCTCAAAGAAGAGGAATGGCGTGAAACGACTCGAATCCTTGATGATGCCGGAGCCGATGGTTTTGAACTGAATCTTTCTTGTTCGCATGGGCAAGCGGAAAGTGGTTGTGGCGCGATGCTTGGGGCGGACGAAGAAAAAATTCGAATGGTGGTTTCCTGGGTGCGAGAAGAAACCCATAAGCCGGTTATCCCTAAGTTGACGGCGCTAACAATGAATGTACAGGCCAAAGGGCTTGCCGCCAAGGCCGGAGGTGCGGACGCGATCACGGCAATTAACACCATTCGTTCCGTTCCTGGAGTAGATCTCGACAGTTTTGTTCCCTATAACTGTGTTGATGGCAGGAGCGCACCGCAGGGACTTAGCGGCAAGGCTATAAAGCCTATCGCTCTAGGATGTGTTATGCAACTGGCTATGGCGACGAAGTTGCCTATTTCAGCAACTGGCGGTGTTTATAACTGGCGTGATGCAGCCGAGTTTATTTCGTTGGGAGCTCAAACGATACAAGTATGTTCTGCGGTCATGGAAAACGGTTATGGCATTATCGATGACCTTAAGGCTGGCTTGTTGAGTTATATGGAAAAAATGAATTTTGAGACCGTTGACAGTTTCCGTGGAAAGGCGCTGCCGCACATTGCAAAACAGATTGATCTTAGCCGGGAATATAAAATTCATGCAGATGTAGATGGTGAAAAATGCATCGGCTGCGGAAAATGCGTAGTTTCCTGTTTGGATAGCGGCTACGCGGCTATTCATATGGAGGGAAAAACCGCAGTGTGTGACGCCGACAAGTGTGACGGTTGTGGCCTGTGTGCCTATGTTTGCCCGAAAGAGTGCATTTCGCTGATAAGAAAATAAGGTGAGAAGATACATGTCAAATGATATCAATATTTTGGGGGGAACGCTGATAATTCCGGAAGGCCGCCGGAGAGGCAGTATCGGCATAGTTGGCGGAAAAATCGTTCAAATCGCTGAGGATTCCGGCAGCCTGTCGGGGGCTGAAAAAGTGATCAATGCTGAGGGAATGCTGATTTTCCCAGGAATAATTGATTCGCACGTTCATATTCGCGGCGGAGAGTTTTCTTATCGGGAGGACTTTACATCAGCAACGATTGCAGCAGCTGCTGCAGGTGTTACGACCTTGCTGGAAATGCCGGGTTGCGCCAAGCCTGCATCGACGGTCACAAATTTTTTGTTGCGCGTTACCGAGGTAGAGCGTGATGCGTGTGTGGACGTTGCTCTCTATGGTGGTGCAGGGGCGGATAATCTTGATTGCATTGCGAAGATCGCTGAAGCAGGTGCTATTGGGTTCAAGACCTTCCTCATGCCGCCGGTTCACGGTAGAGAAACAGAGTTTTACGGGTTGTGTGCAGATGGTCCGGGAGAATTGAAAAAAGTGATGGAACGTGTTGCAAAAACGGGTCTCTCTTTGACGATCCACTGTGAGGATGCACTTATAGTCGACGAAAATTTTGCAAAGATAAGAACTCAAGGGGGAAATAGAGTTAGGGATTTTTGTGCATCCCGGCCGGAGTCGGCTGAAATTAGGGCAGTGGAACGGGCTGTCCAAGCGGCGGGAGCTACTGGGTGCCGGACAATCATAGCCCATGTTAGTTCTGCAACCGCTATGAAAATGATCAAAGAGGCGCAGAAAAATGGGGTTGATATCCATGGGGAAACTTGTGCACACTATCTCACCTTTGATAGTGAGTCAATGGATGATTATGGCGTATTTGCCCGCATGAAGCCGCCGTTTCGTGCCGCAGAATGTACTGATCAACTGGTTTTGGGCTATGCGGCTGGGGTTATAGAAATAACAGGCAGTGATCATGCGCCCTTTACCAGGCAAGAAAAACTGCGGAATGGCGACTGCATTTGGAGTGCTCCAGATGGCTTGCCGGGCCTTGAAATGACGTTGCCACTATTGTTGAGGCTGGTGGAAGCCGGTCGACTGACTTATGAAAGGATTGCCCAGAACACTTCGGAAAATACAGCACGGTTGTTCGGGCTTGAAAAAATAAAAGGCCGGATTGCAAATGGGTTGGATGCAGACCTTGTTATAGTCGAAAAATTGGAAGCACTGGAATATATCAATTGTCAGAATCTGCGCAGCAAGAGTCGAGACAGCGCAATAATATACAATGGGCTGGCGTTAAGGCATAAAGTTGTGGGGACACTTGTTCAAGGGCATATGGCTTATGAAAATGGCAAAATACTTATTGAAGCAGGGCAAGGCAGATTTTTGCACGGCCCAAAAGGAGGACCTCGGTGATCAAAGCCAATACTTCAAGAATTCATCAAAGACTGTTGACTATAGCTAACTTTACGGAAGAAGCGGGCAAGATTACTCGCCCTACATATTCGAATGCTTGGGTTGCTGCGGTGGCGTATCTGCAATCTGAAATGGAAGCGCTGGATATGCAAGTTCGCATGGATACTTTCGGCAACCTTATTGGTGCTTATAATCCGGCGAAATCTACAGCAAAACCCATAGGCATTGGATCGCACATAGACACGGTGGCTGATGGCGGAGCTTATGATGGTGTTGCTGGAATCGTAGCCGGACTCGAACTTGTTTCGATGATGTATGAAAATGGAGTGTGCCCCAAGTGGCCGATTGAAATTTTGGCAACTGCGGATGAAGAAGGTCTGATTTGCCAGAAAGGCTATTTCGGCGGCCGCTTCATGACCGGTGATATGGACGTTGAAGAGGCTCTATCTTATAAAAATGCGGACGGGAAAAACCTCGAAACGCTTAGGATGGAAAGCGGTGTTTTTTCCGGTCATCCTTTTGGAACCGATATTGGCTGGGCGAAGGATTATTTCAGTAAGTTTATCGAAGTGCATGTCGAACAAGGCACTGTCCTAGAAGAAAATAAATGTGATGCCGGTCTCGTGCAAGGCATTGTCGGGATAGGACGATTGTTCTTCGAATTTCATGGTGAAGCCGACCATGCCGGCCCAACAGTCATGAAAGGCAGGAAGGATGCTTTGGTGGCTGCGGCTGATTTGATTATGAAGGTATGGGAGATTGGGCAGCTATATAGCGGTAGGGCTGTAACCACAGTCGGACGGATTGCTAATTATCCGAATATTCACAACGTAATTTCGGGCAGGACTGCTCTTGTTGTCGATTTTCGTGCGACAGACGATACGGTTGCCCAAGACATCAACTCCCAAATTAAAGAATATGCTTTGACTATTAATGAGAAATACGGGGTAAATGCGCGGCTTACCCAAGAGATCTATACGCCGGTGCTGAGGTTTTCGGAACAACTGCTTAATAGTTTCCGAGCGCTTCAGATTCCCAATACGATGGAACTTTTCAGTTGGGCTGGGCATGATGCAAAAGCTTTTGCCCAAGTTACTGATGCCGCCATGATCTTTATGCCAAGTGTCGGCGGCAAAAGCCACAGTCCTGCAGAATATACGGAGATTGCAAGCTTCGAATTGGTTTGTAACAACTTAATACGGCTTTTTCTTGCGGATGGCGGAGTAGGAGCCTATTGAACAGGGGGTCAAAAATAAAATAGTATATGGAGAAATTTATGCATCCTGAAATGGAAATGTTGCGATGCGCCATAGTACGTGGAGGAACCAGTAAAGCTGTTTTTATAATGAAAAATGAATTGCCGCAAGATCCAGATGAACGAGATGCGGTAATACGGGCAATTTATGGGAGTCCCGATGTCCGCCAAATTGATGGATTGGGCGGAGCGGACGTATTGACCAGCAAGTTGGCCATTATTTCGCCTGCGAGCCGACCTGATGCGGACGTCGATTACACTTTTGGACAAGTGAGTTTTGAAACTGAATTTATTGATTACGGCGGCAACTGCGGGAATATTTCTTCAGCGGTCGGACCTTTTGCCATTGACGAAGGCTTAGTCACGGCGGTGGAACCTGTAACTACTGTGAGAATCCATCTGACCAATAGCGGCAACATACTCGTTGCCAAAGTGCCGGTGAAGAACGGTAAAGCGGTGGTCGAGGGTGATTGCGTCATAGATGGTTGCCCCGGCAGCGGAGCAAAGATATCACTGGATTGGTCTGATGTAGTAGGTGGCGTTACAGGAAAGCTGCTACCTACAGGCAACGCTAAGGATATCCTTATTGTGGATGACACCGAATATACGGTGTCAATTGTCGACGCCGGCAACCCGGTTGTGTTCATCAAAGCCGCCGCACTTAATCTGAAAGGGACTGAGTCGCCAAGCGAAATTGAGACGGATAAAGCATTGATGGAGAAGATTGAAAAAATTCGCGGTCAAGCCGCTGTGTTATGCGGAATGGTTGGCGCTGCTGACGAGGCCAAAACCCAAAGCCCTTATGCCCCGTTTTTTGCGATTGTCAGTTCGCCTGCCGACTATACTTCGATTAGCGGCGCCGAGGTGATGGCTGAAGAGGTAGATATTGTATCTAGGCTGCTATTTATGTTGAAGATGCATAAAACATATCCGGTCACCGGTACGGTAGCTACTGGAGCGGCCGTCCGCGTGGCAGGCAGCGTTGCCTGGGAAGTGCTGCGGACTGAAGCAGGAGCGCGGGTATCTGTGAATATAGGACACCCAGGCGGGGTAATCCCCGTGGAGGCAGAATCTATAAACGTCAACGGTCTAATTAAGATCACGAGACTAGGTGTTTATAGAACGGCGCGTCGAATTATGGATGGATATGTATATGTGCGAAAATCGATTTTTGCATAGGCTTACTGCCAGTTGGAAATACGAAATTTAGCATTCCCACCATGTGTGTCGCGAATTCGATTCTTATTGACCGCTTCATATAATTTGTGACTTCCGACGATTGCGTCGGAAGGAGGAGCTCTTGGCAATACCTTAACATAATATACTTAACTGACTGAGGCCTCCAATTATTTGTTTGTTTATTTGTTTAAATTTGCTGGATTTATCTCGTATTAGCTCGAAAAATCTGGAAACAAAAATCATGATAATCCAGGTAAAATCAGGACTTTTCACGATAAATCCCTAAGGTGCTGGAAGGAGTAGGCACATTTGCTAAACCGATAGGGGGGCCGCGAGTGTTCAAATTCCTCCAACTCCGCCAATTATCAAACATGAAGGCACTGACTAAAATGATTTATGAACGATTTGTAAACTCAGCCGCGTACCGGTAGAGGGAGTCTATTTTGCGACGGCGACAAAATTGTTGAAGAGAGACGGAAACGGTTTCGCAGAATGCTTTTTAAAACCTGTTAAACTGCTGTTGTCAAGGGGATGGATGGTACGGGGTGCTTAAGGCAGCCCGGTTTTTTATTTTCGCCACCGTCAAAAAGTTCACAATTTGTTCGCTTTACACGTCCAGTTTCATCGGCTATACTAATCATACAGAACAAATGTTCGATAAAAAGATAAGCCGGTGACGAATTGACTCGCACGATTTTGCATTGTGACCTCAATAATTTTTATGCTTCTGTCGAGTGCCTCTACCATCCGGAGCATCGCGGCAAACCGGTGGCGGTCAGTGGTGATGTGGAAAATCGGCATGGCATCATTCTGGCTAAGAACCAACTAGCCAAGCAGGCGGGCGTGAAAACGGGTGAAGCGATCTGGCAGGCTAGACAGAAGTGCCCTACCCTAGTTTGCCTGCCGCCGGATTATAGCAAATACCTACGATTTTCCCGACTGGCGCGCAATATTTATGCTGACTACACAGACCGGATCGAAAGCTTTGGCATCGATGAAAATTGGCTCGATGTGACCGGATCGACGGAACTGTTTGGCGATGGCGTACAGATTGCAAGCACAATCCGCAGGCGGCTGCGCGAAAAACTAGGAGTCACCGGCTCGGTCGGCGTGTCCTGGAACAAGATTTTTGCCAAACTCGGTTCGGATATGAAAAAGCCGGATGCAACGACTGTGATCAGCGAGCAGAATTATCGCGACATTGTTTGGCCGCTGCCGGTCGAAGAATTGCTATACGTGGGCCGTTCCACGAAAGCCAAACTAAATAACCGGGCTATTTTTACAATCGGCGACTTGGCAAAGCGGGATGTGCATTTGCTGAAACTGTCGCTGGGCATCTGGGGCGAAACGTTGAGTACATTCGCCAACGGACGCGATGCAGCACCGGTGACGCAATCCGGCGAAGAAAGCTTCATCAAGTTTGTCGGCAACTCGACAAACACGCCCCGTGATTTGGCGAACATTGAAGATGTAAAAATGATTGTGTTTGTTTTGACCGAAAGTGTGGCGGCTCGCCTGCGGCGCCATGGGTTGAAGTGCCGGACGGTGGCGATCCATATTCGTAATAACGAACTATATAGTTTTAAACGGCAAAGCAAGCTGCCTGCCCCCTCTTTTCTGTCCAGGGATATTGCCGGCAAAGCGCTGGATCTGTTCCATCAAAACTATTCTTGGGATCGGCCGATCCGCAGCCTCGGCGTGCGCGGGGCGGATCTGGTGACGGAGGACGGGTCGGTGCAGTTGGATTTATTTACTCCAGATTCTACGGATCAGGAAGAACTGGAACGAACCGTGGACCGTCTGCGAGAGCGATTCGGCCCTTATTGTGTGAGGCGCTGCTCGTTGCTACAGGATGACCGATTGACCGGTTTCAACCCGAAAGATGAGAATGTGATTCATCCGGTAAGTTTTTTTAGATAGGGGGCGAGCAAAAGTGGGTAAAACATTCGTAAAGGTGACGGCGGTGCATGATATCGACGGTAAAACAAAACCGCTGGCCCTGGTATGGACCAACGGCAAACAGTATGAGATCGACCGGGTAACGGATGCGAGGATGGCCCCATCGATGAAGGGCGCGGGCTGGGGATGCGGTATACATGCAGGATTATGGGGAAAGAAGTTTATCTGTTTGAGGATGAGGGACGATGGTTTCTGGAGAGGTAAAATTCAGGTGACGCAGACGCATCTTCCTATAATCCCAAACTTTACAAATGTTTGATGAATTAAAGAGGAATATTTGTTTTTACTTGGGAATACATAGGGGATAGAATCTCAAAACTTAAATGAAAAATTGAAATTGTTGAGGTGATGTTGTGGCAACAAATAGTTTTTCGAAAAACTTCACGTTTTTTTTCAATAGAATTAACCCAAGCCCTTCGTATATCGCCCAAGCCTCACGCGAACATTCCACAATAATCTCTCTTATTGAAGATCCATCAGGCCCAGCAAAGTTGCTTTCACCGAAATGTTTTTTGCAGGGATCTTATAAACAGGCTACTGCAATTTACACAATTAATGACGTGGATATTGTAGCTCTCTGTACTTTGTGGCAGCCCGGCTCAAATAGCCCTGGAGCAAAAACGTGGACGCGAGATGAAATTTTCGATACTATTGCTGCCCCTCTACTGCAAGATGGAAGGTATCGTGGAAAGATATATTTCAGGGATAGTAGCATGTGTATAAAAGTTGATCTAGGAATAAAAATCGAAATTTTACCTGTTGTTTATAAGGCAGGAAACTATGACGATAAACAGGAGCCGTTTCGAGTATATCGTCCCGAGAAAAAACAATGGGAAGATGGTTACGCAAGGTTCCATCAAAAGCATCTTGTAGACAAAAATGCTCCAGCACGAACTGCCGCAAACTTCATTCCGATGATTAAAGTGATGAAACATCTACGAACGAAAAACAATTTGGATATTGTCTCGTTTCACATCGAATCATTACTATATTCATTGCCTGATAGCTTATTTCAAGGAAATGCTGCAGATTATATTTTCAAAGTATTGGATGCTCTTGCAAAAGTATCACCAGAGCAATTATGGTATCACTCTGGAATAAAAACTCCCTGTGGCGAGAGGGTTTTGTTTAGCATTCTGAATGGGGTTTTCATGATTGGTTGCGTTTCCATAATGCGATAAAAACGTGGGCCAGTGTTGCCAGCATTGCAAGTCTTTCCGATGATTGGAGTCTTGGAGTGGTGGCATGGCAAACACTGCTGGGCAAAGAATACTTCCCATTAGCATGCTCGTAGTGTCTTACCAAGAAATTGAAGGAAATAGTATCGATTACCGGAGGCGATTCTTTTGAAAGAATGTCCAAAATGCCACTCCTATTGTCGAAAGCCCGACCAAAAAGAAAAGTTTCAGATATTATCACTAGACGGCGGTGGAATTAAAGGCCTATTTTCTGCTGCAATGCTGGCAGCTATTGAAGAAGATTCGGGAGTTAGCATTATTGACCACTTTGATTTAATTACCGGAACTTCAACAGGAGGCATTATTGCATTGGGGCTAGGGCTTGGGATGAAGCCACGCGAAATCGTTGATTTCTATGCAAAATATGGAAAAACCATATTTCCTCGCCGGTATGGCGTTAAGTCGTTGCAACATTGGATGTATAGGAAATTCTCAGCTGACCCCCTGATCAATGCCCTAAAAGAGTGCTTCGAGGACAAGCGATTCGGACATAGTAAAAGAGCCTTGGTTATTCCATCGTATAATATCGGCGACGATGATGTTTATTTATTCCGTACGGCGCATCATCCTAAGCTAAAACGAGACTATAAAGTCCCTGCGTGGAAAATCGCGCTCGCAACAAGCGCCGCACCAACGTATTTCCCCTGCACACGTGAAGTGGACAGAGTTCGCTTAATTGATGGGGGAATTTGGGCAAATAACCCAACGATGGTTGGAATAATTGAAGCTTATGGCACGCTCAATATCCCCCTTGAGGCAATATCTGTTTTTAGTATAGGCACATCTGACGAGGTCACGCAGCGAGCAAAAAGGCTTGATAATGGGGGAATCATTGCTTGGGCATTGGGAGCAACAGCAACAGATGTAATTATGCGAGGGCAGAGCATTGGTGTAAATAATCAAGCAACTTTTTTACTTGGCAAACAAAATATAATGCGCTTAAATCCGAAGGTTCCTGCCGGAGAGTTTTCTTTAGATGGAGTAGAAAAAGCCGACGATCTAATTGCTAAAGCTGCTCACTATAGTCGTCACTGCATGGCAGAGTTTGAAGAAAAATTTACGAAATATATTGCCCCTCCATTTACCCCTTACTATGCGATTTGAAAGGATATGATGCGCGTTGATGAATCGAGAACAAGTCAATGAATTCCTTAGTCGAACGGCAGGTATGCTAGATATTCCTGATCACATATATGAAGATGCAGTGATAAAGTATGAAGAAGTCGGTATCTTGTTATCTGCCGACGGGTCACAATTACAAAAATATTCCCCTGAGATTTATCCTCAAGGATCCTTTCGTTTGGGAACAATTGTACGTCCGTATTCACGAGAAGGTGAATATGATATAGACCTTGTATGCCATTTAAATTTGGAAAAAACCCAGGTATCTCAAGCAGATTTAAAGACAAAAGTTGGAGATCGACTGCAAGAAGATGAGGAGTTAAAGAAAATACTTTCAGAATCTCGTCGCTGTTGGACATTGAAATACAAAACGCAACAAGCCATACCCTCTTTTCACATGGATATATTACCTGCAATCAATAACAGCGATGGTTTGCCAACAGGGATTCTGATCACGGATACGGAATTGACCCTGTGGCAAAAAAGCGACCCTAAGGCTTATGCAGATTGGTTTTATAAGCAAATGGAAGTAATTTTTCTTGAGAAGCGAGCAGCACTCGCAAAATCTGTTAATGCAAATATAGAAGATGTTCCAGAATGGCAGGTAAAAACACCTCTGCAAATTTCAATTCAAATATTGAAACGGCACCGAGATATATACTTTCAAGACAACCTTGAAAATAAACCGGTATCAATCATCATAACTACTCTCGCAGCCCGAGCTTATAAGGGTCAGGCAGATATATTTGATGCGCTGCAGTGCATCGTAAAAAACATGCCCTCCTTCATTGAAAAACGAAATGAAAAATGGTGGGTCGCCAATCCTGTAGCAGAAGAAAATTTTGCTGACAAATGGAATGAGTACCCTGAAAGGAAAAATGCATTTCTCAAATGGTTAAACATAGTTCAAATAGATTTTCTTGACGCAGAGAAAAAGAAAGGCTTAAGCGAAATTGCCAAAACACTTTCGCCAATCCTTGGCGAAAGTGTTTTGGCAAAGGTTGCAAGTCAAATGGGAGAATCTATTACAAACTATAATAATCTTCCCTCGTGGCTTGAAACACCCGAAGTTCCAGGTGTCGGCGATACCAAACATGTCGTCAACCCTATCTGGAGTGAAAAAGTCCAACATTCCGCACGTATTCAGGCCTCGGTATATAAACAGAAGGATGGAAAACTGCTTTGGCAACTGTCTCGACGAGCAGTTCCGAGAAATGTATGGCTGAAGTTTCGTGTTGTAACGGATACTCCTCCTCCGTATGATGTCAGATGGCAAGTTGTAAATACTGGAGAAGATGCACAAAATGCGAATCAACTGCGCGGAGGTTTTCAGATAGGAGAAAATACTGACAAAAATGTTAATTGGGAAGCAACTGCTTACAGGGGAACGCATTGGGTTGAAGCCTTCATCATCAAAGAAGGGATATGTGTGGCAAAATCCGGGCGTAAGTACGTAAAAATTCGATAGCACGTGATTTTTTGACGAAAATTCATATTTATTATAATGAAGTTAGGAAGTTATTGCGATTTTTCTTTTCATCATACAAATAGATTAAGTGGCGGCGCTATCCGGACCGGATACAAATTTTCAGATACGTGATGATGTGAAAGTGCGCAAAACCCTTCTAAAAAACTTTCTAAAAGTGAGTTCAATAATCATCTGAAAGCATCTAGCCCTAAATCGTGAAAGTGCCTGCTGTTGCTGAAAAGTCAGCAAACATCTGCTCATCTTTTCTCAGATGGCATTCAAGAGGTCGCCGGTTCGATCCCGACTACCTCCACCACGTAAATTATAAGGCTCCGAAGCACTTCGCTTCGGAGCTTTTTTCATGTTGTATGCTTGAAAATATGCTTACAGAAAAATAATCGTCCCCGCCCACCAAAGTGAACGGGGATGGATGCTTACTTTGTTGGGGTACACTGGACCGGCTGCAGAATCCATTTTTCTGTCAACGCCAATGATAAAATGCAAAAAAAAGGGGTGCGGACAAAATCACATTGGCGTTGACAGTACAAAAAATACTCAACCGTCTAGAAATGATTATGAAACGCTGATAAATATTTCTGAAAGCTCTGTTCGGGCAACGCATGACTTCATCAAAGAAGAAGATCTCCAATTTTATAAGCCATTAATCTTGAACGAATATTTGTTTTAAATAAATTTATTTTGTCACAAAGATAGTAGCACAATACAACGAAATGATACAATGTCATTCACTAGAGCTGATATTTGCATCTGATTATTGCTTTTACTAAAAATTTTTAAGAGGTGAGTAAATGAGTCAGGAAATTGACAAAATAATTTATTCCATGATCCGTGTATCTAAAAAACACGGGCAGAAAGAAGTCCTCAAGGATATTTCGCTCTCTTACTTTTACGGAGCAAAAATCGGTGTTCAAGGTCTAAACGGATCCGGCAAAAGTTCGCTCCTCAAAATACTGGCCGGAGAAGATCAGAATTTTGACGGTAAGACCGTTATCGCCCCCGGCTACACCATCGGTTACCTCCCTCAGGAGCCGTTGCTGGATGAAACCCGCACCGTGCGCGAGGTGGTGGAAGAAGGCTTAACAGAACTGGTTCAGATTCGTGATGAGTACGAAGCCATCAACGCCAAATTTTCCGAGCCCATGGAACCGGACGAAATGGACGCGCTTATCACCCGCCAGGGTGAAGTGCAGGAACTTATGGACAGTAAGGGCGTCTGGGAGCTGGACTCCAAGCTTGAAATGGCCATGGACGCCTTGCGCTGCCCTCCGCCCGACTCATCGGTTTCGGTGATTTCGGGCGGTGAACGCCGCCGTGTGGCCTTGTGCCGCCTGCTGCTGAAAAACCCGGACATCCTGCTTCTGGACGAACCAACCAACCACCTGGACGCTGAATCGGTATCCTGGTTGGAACGTTTTTTAAACACTTTCCCCGGTACTGTAATTGCCGTAACCCACGACCGCTACTTCCTTGACAACGTGGCTGGCTGGATTCTTGAACTTGATCGCGGTCGCGGCATTCCCTGGAAGGGGAACTACTCTTCCTGGCTGGAACAAAAGCAACAACGTCTGGCCAACGAAGAAAAAAGCGAAACCGAACGTCAGAAGACCTTGGCCCGCGAACTCGAGTGGATCCGCATGGCTCCCAAAGGACGCCACGCCAAGAGCAAAGCCAGGATCAACGCTTATGAAACCATGCTTTCACATGAGTCTGAACGCTTGGGTAAGGATTTGGAAATATACATTCCACCGGGACCGCGCTTGGGTAAGATCGTCATTGAAGCCGAAAATGTCAGCAAAGCCATGGGCGACAAGGTGCTCGTGGAAAACATGAGCTTCATGATTCCGGCTGGAGCCATCGTCGGTATCATTGGCCCAAACGGAGCCGGTAAAACCACTCTCTTCAAGATGATCACCGGACAGGAAAAGCCCGACAGTGGTACCCTGAAAATCGGCGAAACGGTTAGTTTGGCTTACGTGGACCAGAACCGCGACTCCCTTGAGCCCGACAAAACCGTCTACGAAGTGATCAGTGACGGCCAGGACATTATCAAACTGGGCACTCGCGAGATTAATGCTCGGGCTTACTGCGCGCGCTTCAACATCATGGGACAGGACCAGCAAAAGAAAGTGGACGTGCTATCCGGCGGTGAACGCAACCGCGTTCATCTGGCCAAGATGCTGAAAGCTGGGGCCAACGTAATCCTCCTTGACGAACCCACCAACGACCTGGACGTGAACACCATGCGCGCCCTGGAAGACGCACTGGAGAACTTTGCCGGTTGCGTGTTGGTCATCAGCCACGACCGCTGGTTCCTTGATCGCATCGCGAGTCACATCATGGCTTTTGAGGGTGACTCCGTCGTAACCTTCTTTGAGGGTAACTATTCGGACTACGAAGCCGACCGCAAAAAACGTCTTGGCAAAGAAGCCGATCAGCCGCATCGACTGAAGTTCAGAAAACTTACCCGCTAGGAAGCTACTGAAAACTCCGATTTTTGCAGTCGAAAAATCAGGGTTTGGCGCACAGCGAAGCAGTTTATGCACATTTTGTCAGTGGCTGAAGCGATAGAAGAGTTTGATGTTGATATGTATTTTGTATTGATTGAGAATATTGTTGTGAATGATAGTAGAAAGCATTCTGGTTGTCCATCAAATCTTGGTAAGGTAAAAATCTGCCGTCACAAATATCAGCACTTTTTAAAATGCGTCAGTAGGTAGAAGATAGAAATAAACCGCCGGGACAAACTCACGACTCTGGTTTTTTCTTTGCCTGTTGGACTGCCGGATTTTGGCCTAAAAACCCCCAGATATCTATGGCATTCAAGAGGTCGCCGGTTCGATCCCGACTACCTCCACCACAGTAATCAAGGGGTTTCACGATTTCGTGGAACTCTTTTTTTATGCATTCGGGCAATCTTTTTGCAAAAGGGGAAATCTGAAGTTTCTCGGAAAATTGCATCATTCTGGCGCCGATGGCCGCGATGCTGATTCAAATGCAGATATCGAGTTCACGGGAACTCTTGGCTGACGAAAAGGGCGCAAAGATGACGGGAAACCCTCTGGCGTTGAAGCAATTCCTGGATTAGTCGCGAGGCTTCTGTTGGCGTAACCAGGTTTTAATCAGTTCGTTCACAATGAGCGGCACCAGTGCGAAACCAAAGACAATTCCCCAATCAAGGGCGCTTAGATTATGCACTTTGAAGGCGCTGGCCAAAAATGGAACCGAAATAACGATGAGCTGCAGGAATAATCCGGCCAGAATCGCGCCAATCAAAGGTTTGTTCGTAAACAGGCCGACCTGAATGATGGATTTGGTGGGGCTGCGCATCGCCAGCGAATAGAACAGCTGGGAGGCCGCCAGTACCACGAAGGCCATGGTGCGGGCATAAGTGAGGACCGTCTCGGGAATTTCATGGGAGCCCATGCTGTAGCCATGCTCGTATAAACCGAAATAAAACGCCGCCAAGGTGAGCAGTCCGATCAATGAGCCTCCGATCAAAGCCTGAAGCCCTGCACCGCCAGCGAAAAAGCTTTCCCGGGGATTGCGGGGTTTGGCTTTCATCACGTCTTTGTCACCAGGGTCGATGCCGAGGGCGATTGCCGGCAGGGTATCCGTAACCAAGTTGATCCAGAGAATTTGGGTCGGGATCAGCGGCACCGGCCAGAAGAACAGGATCGAGGCAAAAATCGCGATAACTTCCCCCAAGTTACAGGAGAGCAGAAAGACGACCGATTTTTTGATGTTGTTATAAATGTTGCGCCCTTCTTCGATGGCGTGAACAATGGTGGCGAAATTATCGTCGGTCAGGATCATGTCGCTGGCGCCCTTGGAGACATCGGTGCCGGTGATTCCCATGGCTACGCCGATATCGGCGTATTTCAGCGAAGGGGCATCATTCACTCCGTCGCCGGTCATCGACACAATATTGCCATGCGCTTTGAACGCTTTGACGATTTTCACCTTGTGTTCCGGCGATACCCGGGCAAACACCCGGTAGCGATTGATCTGGCGGGCGAATTCCTCATCGGATAACGCATCGATTTCATCGCCAGTCAAGCTTTCGTCGATGGAGGCGGCAATGCCCAGTTCTTTGGCGATGGCCACGGCTGTATTTTTGTGGTCGCCGGTAATCATAATCGGGGTAATGCCAGCCATTTTGGCTGTCTGAATCGCATCGCGGACTTCTAGACGCGGCGGGTCAATCATGCCCACCAGGCCGAGTAGCGTCAACTTTTGTTCCATATCCGCCGGTCCGATTGCCTGGAGGACATCTTTGAACGCAACTCCTAGAACCCGCAGCGCGGCATCGGACATTTCTTCAGCGACTTGCAGGTAGGTTGCTTTCATCTCCGGAGTTAGCGGCGTGACTTTCCCGTCAACAAGGGCATGGGTTGTGATTTTTAGCAATTGGTCCAGGGCGCCTTTAGTATGGACCCGGAAGGCCGAGCCTTCCTGGTTTAGTGTAGACATCAGTTTCCGATCTGAATCAAACGGTTTTTCGTCGATGCGAGGGTGTTCGCCGCTTAAACTAGACTTAACCAGGCCGTATTTGTCGCCCCAGGCGACCAGCGCGATTTCCGTGGGATCGCCGGTGCCTTGACCATTTTCGTACGTAGCATCTGAACAGAGGACGAAAGATTTGACCAATTCCACTTCGTCAGCGGCAGCAACCAAGTGCGCTTCTTCCGTCGGAATAGTCCGCAGTGATCCGAGCAAATAGCTTTTGACCACCGTCATTTTATTCTGGGTCAGGGTGCCGGTTTTATCGGAACAGATAATGTTGACAGACCCCAGCGTTTCGACCGCCGGCAATTTCTTGATGATCGCGTTGTTGTGGGACATTTTGGTGACGCCGAGTGCCAGTACAATGGCCACGATGGCTGCCAGACCTTCGGGGATCGCCGCAACCGCCAAACTGATTGAGGTCAGAAACATTTCGAACATATCGCGTTTTTGCCACAGTGCCAGCAGGAAAATCAGTAGGCAGATGCCTATGGCGATGAAACCCAGCGTTTTCCCCAACTCTTCCAGACGTTTTTGCAGCGGGGTCATTTCTTCAAGTTCTTCATCCAAGATTTTGGCGATGCGCCCAATTTCCGTATCCATCGCCGTAGCGATGACCACGCCTTCGCCCCGGCCGTAAGTGACCAATGTGGACATGAAAGCCATGTTTGATTGGTCGCCGATTGCCACTTTGGGGGCATCAAACAAGGATTTTGCATTCTTATCCGACGGGACCGATTCGCCGGTTAAGGCTGATTCTTCAATTTGCAGATTGGCGCTTTCGATCAGGCGCAAATCTGCTGGAATGGTGCGACCCGCTTCGAGCAGCACGATATCTCCGGGGACGATTTCGGCGGAATTTGCTTCTTTGACCTCGCCGCCACGGCGCAGCAACGATTTGGGCGAGGTCATCTTCTGCAGGGCTTCCATCGCCTTTTCGGCTTTGTATTCCTGCGCGACGCCGATGACTGCGTTAAGCACGACCACGCACAGGATGATTACCGAGTCGACATATTCGCCGATAAACACGGTAATGGCAGCCGCACCGAGCAGTACGTAAATCAGCATGTCTTGCAGTTGGGCCAGAAAAAGCGTCAGCAGACTTTTTTTCGGCTTTCCTTTTAATTCGTTTTTGCCATACTGTTCCAATCGTAAACGAACTTCTTCCTCGCTCAGGCCGGTTGCCGGATTGACGGATTGGGCTTGCAACACGCTTTCTATTGATTGGGAAAACCACATTCCAAACACCCCCCACTTCATATTTCAATCCATTTTTACGAAGCGTTCAGCTCTCGTTCGCACTGATTCTGTTTTTGGCAATTAAAACAAATTTCGGTGAATGCCCCAATTATCCTGCTAATCAATTTGCATGGAAATGGATTCGACCAATCAGTAAAAGTTGATTTTAGCTCATTAGCCCCCCTTGCGTCTCCACTATTCAAATCTATCCTTGTGAATTTAGAAATCTTGCTGGAAACGAGGGGTTTACAATGATAGAATGTTACTGTGAACATCCAGTTGCTTCCTAAAATTAACCAATTTTGCACAAAAAATATTTTCATGTAGAATTTTGATGCATTATCGCGCCCCGACAGACTTAAATTTGAGAGTTGGTAGCAGTAATTTGAGAGGTGGTATCCCATGGCACAGGTGAGACGAATTTATGTGGAAAAAAAGCAGGGCTTTGATGTAGAAGCCCACGGTTTGCTGCTGGACCTAAAGGAAAACGTAGGGTTGCAGGGACTCGCCCGGTTGCGTCTTATCAATCGGTATGATGTGGCGGGTCTGGATGATATGGAGTATGCATTGGCGAGAGAGACAGTATTCGCCGAGCCTCCGGCGGACCAAATTTTTGATGAAACCATCGACCTGGGACCGGAAGCCCGAGTATTTGCGATGGAGTACCTCCCGGGGCAATACGATCAGCGAGCCGACTGGGCCGCACAATGTATTCAGGTCGTCACGCAGAAGGAACGTCCACAGGTTGCATCGGCAAAACTGATCGTACTCTATGGAGATATCTCCGAGGGTCAGTTTGAAGCTGTGAAAGCTTACTGCATCAATCCTGTTGAAGCAAGAGAGGCCTTGCTTACAAAGCCGGATACACTCGAAATGAGTGCTCCCGTGCCGCCGGATGTGTCTGTACTCAAAGGCTTTGGTTCTTTGGGCAAAGACGGGCTGAAAGCATTGGTGGCGGAGATGGGACTGGCTATGAGTGAGGCCGATCTGGAATTCTGCCAGACTTATTTTCGCGACACGGAAAAGCGTGAGCCTACAGTTACTGAAATCCGGGTAATTGATACCTATTGGTCTGATCACTGCAGACACACTACCTTTTTGACTGCTGTGGACCAGGTTGAGATCGACGGGGGAAGGTTCGCCGCGCCGATCACTGCCGCCTACCACGCTTATCAGGAATCGCGCCGGAAACTTTACGGAGCAGAACCACGGGAAATGTGCCTGATGGATGTTGCGACCATTGGGATGAAGGAACTGAAAAAAGCCGGTCGCCTGGACGATCTCGATGAATCGGAAGAAAACAACGCTTGCAGTATCGTGGTCAATGCGATCGTTGACGGCCGCCAGGAAGAATGGCTGGTGATGTTCAAAAATGAGACGCATAATCACCCGACCGAGATTGAGCCTTTCGGCGGCGCTGCGACCTGTCTGGGCGGAGCGATTCGTGACCCATTGTCCGGCAGATCCTATGTCTATCAGGCGATGCGTGTCACCGGAAGCGCTGATCCACGCCAAAAACTTGAAGATACCTTGCCGGGGAAACTGCCTCAGCGGAAAATTACCACAGGCGCAGCGGCTGGTTACAGTTCATACGGCAATCAGATCGGACTGGCGACCGGGCAGGTCGCGGAAGTATATCATCCGGGCTTTGTGGCAAAACGCATGGAGATCGGCGCCGTTATCGCCGCTGCACCTCGGAGCAATGTTGTGCGCAAGAGCTTGGAGTCGGGCGATGCAGTGATCCTCGTCGGTGGCAGGACTGGTCGCGATGGATGTGGCGGGGCGACGGGGTCATCGAAGGAGCATACGGAGGAATCGCTCGCGTCTTGCGGAGCAGAAGTCCAAAAGGGAAACCCGCCGACGGAGCGAAAAATCCAGCGCTTGTTTCGTAAGCCGGAAGTCAGCCATTTAATCAAAAAATGCAATGATTTTGGCGCGGGCGGCGTGTCGGTGGCGATCGGCGAATTGGCGGCCGGGCTTGACATTGACTTGGACGCAGTTCCTAGAAAATATGAAGGCTTGGATGGAACTGAACTGGCGATTTCCGAGTCTCAGGAACGGATGGCGGTCGTGGTTGCTTCAGCCGATGCGCAGCGATTTATTGAACTTGCCGCAGAGGAAAATGTTGAAGCCACGCTTGTAGCAGTGGTTTCAGACACTCGACGGCTGAGGCTGCGTTGGCGCGGAAAATCAATTGTGGATATCAGCCGCGATTTTCTGGACACGAATGGAGTGCGGCAACATGCCACTGTTTGCGTCAAAGCGCCGGACGAAACGGGCTATTATTTCGAGCGACCTGCGCCTGACGGCAATATTGAAGCCGAGTGGCTGATGAATCTCTCCGACCTCAATGTCTGTAGTCAGCGCGGACTGATCGAACGTTTTGACAGCACGATCGGCGCATCTACTATTCTGATGCCGTTCGGCGGACGATTCCAAGCTACTCCGCCGGAAGGAATGGCCTCGAAGATTCCAGTTCTTTCTGGTGAAACTGTTACCGGCACATTGATGACATATGGGTATAATCCCTATCTATCAGAGTGGAGCCCGTTCCATGGCGCGGTCTACGCAGTTACGGAGTCGGTTGCTAAAATTGTTGCTATGGGAGGAGATCCGTCTAGAGTTCGTCTGACTTTACAAGAATATTTTGAGAAGCTTGGCAATGATGAAATTCGCTGGGGAAAACCGTTCAGCGCTTTGCTCGGAGCTTTTTGGGCCCAGCTGCAGTTGGGCGTCGCCGCCATTGGCGGCAAAGACAGCATGTCAGGCTCCTTTAAGGATCTGAATGTGCCGCCGACACTTGTCTCTTTTGCGGTTGCACCTGTTGATGCCAGTACCGTAATTTCTCCGGAGTTTAAAAACTCCGGGAATCAGGTGTTATTGATTCCGTTACTCCGAGATTCTTGCGGCATGCCAGACTTTGGGGCAGTTAACAAGGCTTTTGGCAGAATTGCCGAACTGATTGCCGCCAAGCGCATTCTTTCGGCAAAGACTGTCCACTTGGGCGGGGTTGCCGCTGCCGTCAGTACAATGGCTTTCGGCAACCATATTGGCTTTGAATTTCTGCCGGATATTTCGCGGGAACAATTATTCCGGCCCGATCATGGGTCGATTGTCGTAGAATTGGCGCCCGGCGAGAATACGGCAGTCGCACTGGCTGATGTGGATTTCGTTTTACTTGGTTGTACAAGTCGGATGCCGTCTATCTCCGTCATGGGAACTTCGATTTCGCTTGATACTGCACGCAGTGCGTGGGAAACACCCCTTGAAAAAGTATTTCCAACCAAATCGGAGCAGGGGAATGAGACGATCGCGTTCAAACCATTCAAGGGATCGGTCGTCCAGGGAAAACCGAAGACGTCGGTAGCGCGGCCCAGGATTGTCATCCCCGTATTTCCGGGAACAAATTGCGAATATGATTCGGCCCGGGCTTTCGAAGCGGCCGGAGGGACACCGGAAATTCTTGTCATTAAAAATTTGTCGGCTCGCGATATTGAAGAATCTGTAGTTGCGATGGAAAAAGCGATCGATCGTTCGCAGATTCTTATGCTGCCAGGCGGTTTCAGTGCAGGCGATGAACCGGACGGATCTGGAAAATTCATCGCGGCCTTTTTTCACAATCCGAGACTGACCGCTGCGATTATGCGACTCCTGAAGGAACGCGATGGATTGATGCTTGGCATTTGTAATGGCTTTCAGGCTCTGATTAAATTAGGACTCCTGCCATATGGCGAGATCCGCTCTCTTGCTGCGGATAGTCCCACTCTGACTTTCAACAGGATTGGTCGTCATATATCGAGGATGGCAGAAACTAGAGTTGTGTCAGGACTTTCGCCTTGGCTCGGATTGGTTCAGCCGGGTGATGTGCACACTATTGCCGTATCTCATGGTGAAGGGCGACTGGTTGCCAGCCGTGACCATCTCGCTCGTTTGGCCGCCAATGGACAGATTGCAACCCAATATGTGAACGCCGAAGGGAATCCGTCGATGGAGATCCTAGCGAATCCTAATGGCTCTGACTGGGCCATCGAGGGAATCACCAGCCCAGACGGGCGGATTTTTGGCAAAATGGGGCACTCGGAACGTATGGGGCGGTATGTCGCAGTCAACGTTCCCGGGGAGAAAGATCAGAAGATTTTTGAAGCTGGGGTTCGATATTTCCGATAAGCTTGCTGTTTCTATTACTAAGGATGATTCAAGGCGTGTGCCATGTCCTGGGACATGGCACACGCCTTGTCGTTTATCAGACAGAGGAAATAGAACCTGTTTCATAATGGAATGCGATAGTTGCAAATGAATTAGTCCAATTGTAAACGAAGAAGTTGTTGAGGACCTGCAGTCGGATAGTCGTGTGGGTAGATCAGAAATGGTTTGCTTCATACAGAGAAATAAAGGGCTGAGCACCGTGAACGCACATCAAAAAACTGAACCCGTCATTACAGAACCTTCAGAGGACCTGATTGTGAATCATCCTTTGGTGATGCTAGTTGTGAACCCGGAAAATGGACAGATACTGTATGCGAATTCTGCGGCTGTCCGTTTCTACGGGTGGAGCTTGGAACAACTGCAAAAAATGAAAATTACGCAGCTCAATTTATTGCCAGAAGAAGCGTTGTTGGAAAAAATTGAACTTGTTAGGAAGCATCGGCGCAGTTCTTTTATGTTTCAGCACAGAGTGGCTGATGGGGAAATTCGCGACGTTGAAGTGCATATTGTGCCGGTCCAGTGGAAGCAATGCGCGGCCACGTATTCCATAGTTATCGATATAACGGATCGAAAACAAGCGGAAGAAGCACAATGGCGGTGCGCCGAAGCACAAAACGTATTAAGGGAAATAGCCGATGCCGCTGCTCATTCTCCGTTAATGGAGCTGTATCGGACGGTTCATTATCAGGTCGGACGGCTTCTGCCATCGACGAATATTCAAGTATATCTTATTGATCAAGCCGCCGGCCAACTAACATCTCCTTATTTTGTAGATGAAACAGGACGCGTTCCCCAGCGAAGAGCGCTCGGCAGGCATTTGGCCGAATATGTCATGCGGCAGCGGCGGGCTATACACGTAACGGCGGAGAGTTATGAACAACTGCAAGAATCCGGCGAGGTTGATTCCCGCTTGGTTCCGTTCAAGGAATGGTTGGGAGCTCCTTTGATTGACATCGCAGGCAGCATTTTCGGGATCATCCGCGTGCTGACGCTGTCCGATGAGCGATCCTTTCAACCTGAAGATCTCCAATTTCTTTCTATTGTCGCCGCACAGCTCGCATTGGCAATTGGTCGCAAACATTCGGAAGAGGCACTACGTGCGAGTGAAGAACGCTTTCGCAAGTTCGCCCACTATCTCCCTGTTCCACTTATGTATGGCCACCGCAATAAAAAGAGCATCGAGTATGTCAATGAACAATTTGTTCAAACCTTCGGGTACACATTGGACGAAGTGCCAACGATGTCAAAGTGGTGGGAATTCGCCTATCCAAATGAAAAACTCCGCGGCGAACGGATGAATTTATGGAAAAATGCGATGGCTTCGAATAAAAAATGCAATTTGAGGATCGAACCGACGGAAGCGAAAATTTGTTGTAAAAATGGGGAACTACATCTATTTGTGATCACAGGGACAATTGTGGATGACGGCTTTCTAGTGACCTTTACGGATGTTACAGAACGACGGCGCGATGAACGCTTACTTATGGCATCCTACGAACGGAAAAGAAAGAGTGATCTTCTAAACGACTTGCTTCAACATGATACCCCTTCGCCCCAAGTTTTATCTGCTTGTGAGCGAGTGTTGGGAAATCGAGCAAAGGGGCCTTTCAATTGCTATTTGATTGTAATGAACGCCTACAAAGGAAAACCTCGAAAATACTGGTTGAATCGACGCGACGTATATCAACCACTGTTGGATTCCATCGTGGATGCTTTAGAAAGCGGAAAAACGATTGCATGGGAAAGCCCAGACGGACTGGGGATACTCTGTTTTAGCGATGAACCGAAAAGTATGGGGAAAATGCAGCAGGTTAAACAGGCTGAGGAAATAATACAAACTGTAATGCGTCACAAGCCAGACTTCGATGTCTCCATTGGCATTGCTGAACGAGTAAGAAGTCTGTCTGAGCTTGGGATGTGCTATCGGCAGGCGGTTGCATCGGTGCAAAGTGGTAAAAAAATTTGGCCCCAACGCAAATATTTTCATTATCATGACATCGGTCTCTTGCAGCTTCTTCCCTATATTAATGACAAAAAACAATTGGATAAATATATCGAGCGGACCTTAGGGCCGGTGCTGCTATATGATATGAATCGAAAATTGAAACTTTTGCCTACACTCGAATGCATCATGTTGAGCGATAACCTAAAGAGTGCAGCTGGCATGCTGTCAATTCATTACAAGACATTACTGTTCCGGAAAAATCAATTGGAACAGATTTTGGGAGTGGATCTCGATGATTTGGATGCTCGCATAACGGTAGGGTGTGCTATTAAGATGCTGAAGGTGAATGTGAAAACAGAAAAATAAGGAATGACCGTTCATTACGCTTTGTCGCTTTTTATCCTTTAGGGAACGAAAAGCGACTTTTTTATGCAAGAAAACGGGTTAAAATTGCAAGTGATAACAAATTACAATTGATGTAATATTAAATAGATTCAGCTAACTGAATGCATAAAAAGCTTTCATCCATGGAGGCTAAGCGGACCACATCGCGCAAGTGAATGCCTGCTGCTTTCTTAGGCAGGATATTCTGTCGTTTTTCTGAAAATAGGTGGCTTATTGTGAGGTGTTGTTACCAGTTGTCGAATATTTCTTAAAGTATCTTCATAGTGGAGACCAATTTTTGATCACGTGATATTTTAGTGGGCAAAAATGGAGGAGGAAAAAGATGAGTTTTTTAAACAACCTAAAGATTGGGAAAAAATTAGCACTGATGATCTTTATCGCCGTTGTCGCGTTGATATCTGTAGCAACGCTCGGATTTTATGAAACGAAAATGGCAAATCGTAGCATTAACGAGATGTATGCGGAAAATTTTGTCCCCAACGATCTGATCTCTAAAACCGAAGGTTTTGTCTACGCCAGCAACGGTCGAGTGTTGGAATTGATGTTAACTACCGATGCTCAAAGAAACCAAGCATTGAATAAATCCATTGCGGATTATGACGCCCAAATCAACAAAAATGCTTCCGATATTGCAAAAATACCGATGGGACCAATAGAGAAGGAACTATTTGAGAAAGTTAAAGTATCTGGACAGAACTATCGAAGCGTTAGAACCGATGTTGTCAATCTTGCCATGCAAAATAAAAATACCGAAGCGTATGCCTTGTATGTGTCAAAAGGAATCCCTGCTGCTGGCGCTTATGTAAAGAATTTTCAAGAGTGGTCCACACATTATTCTAAACGTGGGGAAAAGATGAGCGCGGACACTACTGCGGCGGAGCGAAACGCCGCTCTTGTCATGGCTGTATTCTTCATTATTGCAGTGATGATTCTGCTTGTTGCCGGATGGACGATTACCCGGGCCATTACCAGGCCTTTGCAACTTATGGTCGGCATCTGCCGTGAACTCGCGCAAGGAAATTTCGCGGAAGCTGAGCGTAAGGTTAGGCGAAAAGATGAAATTGGGCAATTGGCGGATGCGCTGGTGGATATGCGGACCAATGTGCGAAAAGCCTTAAAGCAGGTCAATGAATCTGCAGAGCAAGTTGCCGCTTCCTCCGAAGAGTTGACGGCAAGCGCCGAACAATCTTCGCAGGCTGTGAATCAAGTGGCGGCGGCTATTACCGATGTTGCAGAAGGAGCTACACGGCAACTTACGGCGGCAACTGAAACTTCCGCGGTTGTTGAACAAATGTCTGCCGGCATTCAACAGATTGCCGCCAATACCAACCAAGTAGCTACCAACTCTGCGCAAGCTGCCGATAAAGCACGCGACGGAAATGTTTCCGTGAATAAAGCGGTTGATCAAATGGTCAGCATCGAACAAACGGTCAACAACTCGGCCAAGGTTGTAGCAAAACTCGGTGAACGGTCCAAAGAAATCGGGCAAATCGTGAATACCATTTCCGGCATTGCAGGGCAAACCAATTTATTGGCGCTGAATGCTGCCATTGAAGCAGCGCGCGCTGGCGAGCAGGGCCGCGGCTTCGCCGTGGTCGCTGAAGAAGTGCGTAAGTTGGCTGAACAATCTGAAGGAGCCGCCAAACAAATAGCCAACCTGATCAGCGAAATCCAGGGAGATACGGATAAAGCGGTGGTGGCAATGGACGAAGGAACACGTGAAGTGAAGGTCGGCAGCGAAGTGGTTACCGCAGCCGGACAGGCATTCAAAGAAATCACTGCGCTGATTTTGCAGGTTTCAGATCAGGTGCGGGAAATATCTGCGGCAGTTCAACAGATGGCCAGCGGAACCCAGCAGATCGTGAACTCCGTGAAAGAGATCGACTCATTGAGCAAATCAGCGGCGAGTGAAACCCAAACGGTTTCTGCCGCCACAGAAGAGCAGTCGGCATCCATGGAAGAAATCGCAGCTTCGAGCCAAGCTCTTGCCAAACTGGCGCAAGATCTTCAGGAAGCCGTTAATAAATTCCGGCTATGATCGACGGAAGCGAGTGAAGGAGAGTTGCAGGGTCACATGCTTTCGATGAAGAATGGTTCCAACGAAATATATCGAGCCTTATTTGAGAAAAATGGTACGGCTATGCTGGTGATCAATTCGGAGGCTGTGATTGTTTTAGCCAATAAGGCATTCGTCAAGCTGAGCGGTTACCCTAAATCCGCGCTGGAAAGTTGCAAAAAATGGACGGAGCTACACAGACTCGATGGCGGAAAAGGGACAGCGCCGCACGAGGCAACCTTGATTGACTGCAACGGACGCGAAATCCCGGCTTTGCTTACGGTAGCTCCGATGGCGGTGGAAGGCCTGAGCGTTGTATCTGTCGTGAAAAGGCCCCGCAATCTCTATGCAGAGCGACTATTAACAAAATACCAGCTCCTGTTTGATAGTGTGAGGGACATTGTATTAATTGTTAACGCTGACGGCAGGATTAGCGGTGCGAATCAGGCAGCCGTTCAATCGTACGGTTACAGCAAGGAAGAGCTTCAATCCATGTCATTGCATGAACTGCGCCAATCCGAATCTTCGGCGGCCGTTCAAAAAAACTTGTTCGAAAGCAAATTCCAGCCTACCCTGTTTGAAGTAAACGGCTTGCGCAAAGATGGCAGTACTTTTCAAATGGAAGTGAAGTCATGCAGCGCGGATATTATGGGAAAGCTCTTTATCATCAGTGTTGGCCGGGACATCACCGAACGAAAATTATATGAGAAACATCTGCATGACGCCCAAAAGAAAACGCAAGCCCTGATTAAAGCGATTCCGGATTCCCTGTTCCGAATCGGTCGCGACGGGACAATTCATCAAGACTCGATTCATTCTGATTCCGCTTTATATACAGGAAAAAGAACGACGGGGAAAAATATTTCTGACGTACTGCCCCGGCAAACAGCAAAGCGACTTGCCCGCGGGATCGAAAAAGTGTTGCGGACCCATACGCTAGTGACGCTGGAGTTTAAATACTCCAACGGGGAGCGTCCACTTTTTTTGGAAGTCCGGCTGGCTGCTTGCGGAGATGATGAAGTAATGGCCATTGTTCGCGATATTACCGACCGTAAGGAAATGGAAGATCAACTGCGATATATGAGTTTCCATGATGCTCTGACGGGCTTATATAACCGGGCGTATTTTGAACAGGAAATGACTCGGTTGCAAATGGGTCGACAGGTTGGCGCGGGATTGGTGATGTGTGATGTGGACGGCTTAAAATTGATCAATGATTCCCTGGGCCATTCAGCAGGGGACCAGGTGCTGAAAGAAGTCGCTCAAATTATTAAATCCACTTTTCGTGCCAGTGATATTGTTGCTAGAATTGGCGGGGATGAATTTGCAGTATTATTGCAGGAACAATCCGTCGTTGATTGTGCAAAGATCTGTAAACGGATCAACCGGAAGGTGGCTAGGTACAATGTTGAACGTGAACTCATGCCGATTGGGTTAGCCATCGGGTATGCGGTAAATAAAACGGCTTCAGACAATCTCGACGAGCTACTCAAGGAAGCGGATAATCGGATGTATCGACAAAAATTGCACCATCACGAAAGTTCTAAAAGCGCAATGGTCGAAGCGTTGATAAAAGCATTGCAAACTCGGGACCATATTACGGATGGGCATGCCGAACGGTTGGAAGGGCTAGTAACATTACTGGCTGAAAGCGTGGGCATATCCCATAATATCCACCCGGATCTGGCTCTTTTTGCGCGTTTTCATGATCTTGGAAAGGTAGGCATACCCGACCATATTTTGTTTAAACCGGCCCGTTTAACAGACAAAGAATTTGTGATCATGAAGCAACATTCGGAAATCGGGTACCGTATTGCGCTATCAATTCCCGATTTGCAGCCAATTGCAGAATGGATTTTGCATCATCACGAATGGTGGGGCGGGCAAGGGTACCCAGGGGGCTTGAAAAAACATGAAATTCCTATAGAATGCAGAATTCTGACGATTGTCGATGCTTATGACGCCATGACGAACAACCGGCTCTATCACAAGGCGATGAGCCGCAAACAAGCCGTCATTGAACTGGAGCGCTGTTCTGGAACTCAATTCGATCCAGAATTGGTGAGTAACTTTGTTAAACTCATATGAGGAAGCCACAGACAATATGTTCGTACTGAGCGCGTATTTGCTTATCTGAGTAGGCTGGCGGTTTTCTGCCGAAAAATGCCCAGATATCTATGGCATTCAAGGGGTCGCCGGTTAGAACCCGACTACTTCAACGTAAATTATGGCTTCGAGGCACTTCGCTTCGGAGCTTTTTTGTTGCTTCTTAATGTTTTCTAAAAATGTAGTTTACATAGAGCCGGCGTCCGAGGCGAAGCGCATGACGGATAGAACTGTGGCGTCCAAGCCAAGGCGCTAGAGCAATGAAACCCCAATTAGGCTTTTTCTTGGTCACCGCTTCGTCTTCACCTGCGCTTTGCCAGGCAAGGAATTTTTATAATATTGTTATAGAATTTCCTTGCCTTTCTAACCGTAAATTTGTTTTCTTGTTCTAATGTGCAGAGCGCGAAATTAGCGTATTCTATACATAGGAGCCTTGTTAGACGCGCTCCTTCAAATCAAAATAGCCAGAAACAAATCAAAAAAAGAGTAGGAGGAAAATCATGAACGAAGATATTCTACAAGGAAAGTGGCACGAGTTAAAAGGTGGAGTCAAAGAGAAGTGGGGTAAACTAACTGACAACGACCTCGATATAGTGAATGGAAAAGCCGAGAAACTCCAGGGGCTTCTGCAAACGAAATACGGCTATTCCAAAGACAAGGCCAAAGAAGAATACGAAAGATTTATCAACGGCCATAAATAGTAGAGGGCGCCTAAAGACAATGAAGGAGAAAACGCGGGACAAGCGCAGACAATATTCAATTTGCAACCAAGGTGGTTTTATAACAATGTTATAATTCTGGCTTGGTTTCCTTATACTTATAGTCAATACGTTTCGCCGTTATAATGTGATAAGGTTTACAGGGCTTTGGATCAAGTAAACATAACATATTCACAGGGCGCCATAATTAATTTGGGTTACCAATGAAGAGGGGGTGAGGATAATGAGGAAGACCATATTAGTAACAACTCTGTTTATGATTGTAACGCTCTGTTTCGTACCGCTGAGTTATACGCAAGCCAGTGATGACAAGACAACGATTCAGGATGTAAAACAGGAAGCACAGGAGTTGATTGCGAAAATAAAGGGATACACGGCGGATCAGCGAGATGAAGCGACCAAACAAACAGAGCAGGCTCTGAAAAAACTTGATAATCGCATTGATGCATTGGAAACAGACATTTATAATAGCTGGGATAAAATGGACAAAAATGCTCGCGAAGAGGCTCAGACCGGTTTGAAGGAATTACGCAAGCAACGAATTGAGTTGGCCGAGTGGTATGGAAGCTTGAAAAACAGTTCCGTAAGCGTCTGGGAACAAATGAAGAAGGGATTTGCGGACACTTATCAGATTATTATTGACACTTGGGCAAAATTCAAGAGCAAATACTAAGCGGCAATAATGAACGCAAACGCCCCCCGACATGAAGCATGACGCTTTGTGCCGAGGGGCAGTTTTTTTTCTTGACAAGATATTGAGAAGAGAGTATGATAAACACATGTTGATACCCCCCCTATGTATCGGGGATAATTTTTTAAGGATGGTGCTTATGAAACGATTTCGTCCGTTTTTGTACTGGGTCCTGGCTATCTTTTTGCTGGTAGGTTTATTTTATCCCTGGGTAGGATTAGCGGCTTTGTTGTGTATGACCGCGCCTGTCGCCGTTGCCTTTTATCGTGGCCGGTATTGGTGTGGGAATTTTTGTCCCAGAGGAAGTCTTTTTGATCAGGTGATTTCAAAGGTTTCGTTAAAACGGCCAATTCCTGGCTGGATGCGAACCAATACATTTCGCTATTTCGCTTTGGCCGTTATCATGACCCTGTTTAGTGTCCAAGTTTTTTGGGCATGGGGTGACTGGGCGGCAGTGGGAGGAGTATTTTTGCGTGTTATTTTTCTGACCACCATTGTAGGGGTTTTGTTGGGCATTACTTTTAATCAACGGACCTGGTGCGCAGCGGTTTGTCCGATGGGAACATTAGCGAATTTAGCGGCGAAAAGCAAGCGCTGATGTGAACTTCGTTGAACGATTGATATTGTAAAAAAATAATCAAGGATATAAGGAGTGCGACATGAAAACATATTATACAGAAGGCGTATGCTCTACGGAGATCAATTTTGAAACGGAGAACGGGGTTCTCAAAGCCGTAAAATTCGAAGGAGGATGCGATGGCAATCTGAAGGCGATCAGCACTCTTATTCAGGGCATGAAGGTCGAAGAGGTCATTCAAAAGTTGAAGGGGATTACTTGTGAAAGTAAGCCGACCTCTTGCGTGGATCAGTTGAGCAAGGCGTTGGAGAATGAACTGGAATCTTGATTGCTTGCTCCCGGGAGACTCGGGACATCAATGAAATAGTGCGATCATGAAAAAAACCCTTCCAATATAAGTTGGAGGGGTTTTCATATATTTTCTATGCGGATTTTTCCGTTCCTTTGGGACAAGCACAGGGTTCTGTTGTTGGATTGATGCGCTCGGGTTCTCCGGCTGGAAGGACAAGCTCGCAGATTGCTTCGACGGCGTGAAAAGCTTCGGGATTGAGGCGGTAAAAAATCCAGCGTCCTTCACGCGTGTCAATAACGACATCGGCTTCGCGCAACACACGCAGATGGTTGGATATGGCTGGTTGGCTCATTGCAAAGGAGTTGAGAAATGCGCACACGCAGCGCTCTTTGCCGGCCAACATCCGAACAATTTCCAGACGTGTTTCATCGCCCAGCGCCTTGAAGATTTTCGCCAAAGCTTTGTTTGTCATGTGATTAACCTCATTATAGGATTACGCTGGACTTTAGCGCTTTCGCCATGCGTTCGACCACTTCTGGCGTTGCGGGTGCAGAACCTTTGACGACGCCTTGTTGAGTAATCACAAACTCCGTGCAGGGCAGTTCGTGTTGTTCGAACATCTTTTTGCCACAGCTGACAGGACATCCATCAATCACGATGTTCTCCGCTTCTTTGGCTGAATCCAGAAAACCGGATAATCCAGCGCCAATGCCTGACAAGCAGCTCATTGCACCGAATTTTTCCTTTGCCAGTTTCCGTGCAGTGAGGTCCGCAATCTGACCAACGTCTGCCGCACCCGAACAAGCATACAGCAAGCGGGATTTCCCATTGGAACTACATCCATTGGAGCAATCAGCCATGACAATCACATTCCTTTCACATATCTTCAATAATATATTAAAATATTTTTATGCAATTCGTCAAGCGAGAGTTGCATAAATTTCAAAAGAGGATTAATCTATTAATAGTTAGTTATATGTTTTAATAATAGGAGCTTTTATCAATAGTGAAATAACACAGGCAGGTTCCAACCTGCAAAGTGCAGTTATAAAGGATGGATGAAAGATGAGCGATCACAATCACGACCACGGACATGGACACGACCATACGCATGGTTTGAAACGCGAAGGTAACAGTTCAGCCCTCGCCTGGGCATTTGGCATCACCTTGGTAATCATGGTTGCCGAAGTGGTGGGTGGTTGGCTGACCAACAGTCTCGCACTTTTATCCGATTCTGGTCATATGCTCAGCGATGCTGCGTCGTTGGGTCTGAGCTTGGTGGCAATCCGATTTGCTGCGAAGGCTGCATCGCCAAGAAAAAGCTATGGCTACCGCCGGCTTGAAATATTGGCCGCACTCGCCAACGGTGTTGCCCTATTTCTGATTGCGATTGCTATTGCTTGGGAAGCGTGGCACAGATTATACGAACCGCCGACAGTAGCTAGCGGACCCATGATGGGGATCGCGGTCGTCGGCTTGCTGGCCAATCTCGCCAGCGCCTGGGTTCTGCTTCACCAAGGGGATGTGAAAGATAATTTGAATTTGCGCAGCGCCTACATGCATGTGCTGGGTGATGCGCTCGGTTCGGTCGGCGCCATCGTGGCCGGCGCGCTCATGTACCTCTATGGTTGGTATATTGCCGACCCCATCGTTAGCGTTCTCGTTGCGGTGCTGATCCTGCGCGGGGCGTGGGGAGTGTTGTCGCAATCCTTGCATATCCTCATGGAGGGCGCCCCGGCGGGAGCTGACGTGGAGGCCATCGTTTCGGCGTTGGAATCGATCGAGGGGGTTTGCAATGTTCATGATGTGCATGTTTGGACGGTAACTTCAGGCTATGACGTATTCAGTGGCCATATTGTGGTGGCCAAGGGGACGAACATCGGGCAATTGATTGCCAACGCTTCGGCAATGCTCGAGAAAAACTATGGGATTCGCCACTCCACCATTCAGGTGTTGGAGGAAGACTCAGACTGCAGGAACCTGAGTTGCCGGGGTGGCGAATGCCCTTTTGAGTTGGCGACGCATGCAGGAAGCTAAAGCGGCAAGCGATTTGGAGTGAGTTCTTTGGACATTGTGATTTTTATGGACTGGCTGCAGGTGGAATCATTTGGTCATACAGGAAAGATAAACAGAAAACAAAACAGTCTCTGAAAAAAGCCTGGAAAGCTTTTGATAATATTCTGCCGGCTTTTGCTGCCATTCTGCTGTTGGTCGGCATGATAATGGCAATGGTTTCTCCAGCAACCGTTACCGCTTCTCAGCCGAAAAGTGATGTTGTGGCGAAACGGCTTGAGTCTGATATTTTCTTTCGCCGTAGCGTTTGTACTGGGAAAGGTGGCCGGGTAAAGTGGCAAAATGGAGCCGTTACAAGTGGGTGCTGTTGCTGTTTTTGGTAGATATCGCGCTTTATATATGGGACCAGAGTCTGGGCAAGAATATTGTCATCCAGACATCGGACAGTTTTCTGCAGATGCTCAGCTTCATTCCCCTTGTCTTTATCATCCTGGGATTGCTGGACACATGGGTGCCTCGGGAAAAGGTGGTCAGCCATCTGGGCCGGGATCAGGAGTAAAGGGAATGGCGCTGGCGGTACTGTTGGGTGTGGCAAATGCCGGACCGTTATATGCCGCTTTTCCGGTAGTGGCCGTAATGTTGAAAAAAGGGACCAGCCTCTTCGATGTGATTCTTTTTATCGGAGCCTGGGCGACCCTGAAAATTCCGATGTTCCTGTTTGAAATCCAGTTCCTCGGCGTTCCTTTTTCGACCACACGGTGGGTTTGCAGTTTGATAGGAATCATATCGATTGCCTATGTTACAGATCGGATGCATTCCGAGGCGGAAAAGCAGGCGATCTATCTGAAGCACCAGCAGGTATAGAGTTACAGTATAAAGGACATTGCCGACGGCAATGCCCTTTATACTGGTCGAATATTGCGCTCGTTGACTCGACGATTTCTTCGTCCCTCTCCCTTTTTGTCACATTCTGTCACCACATTAATAGAAACACAACAATTCTATCGATTGACAATTGTTGATACATGAGTAAAATTGAATATAAGAATACTGAAGTGGATCCTTATTATGCCGCGTGATCGAAAGGGTAGCGTGAATTGGGCGGCGACTGTAATCCTACTATTCAGCATGGAAGGGGAGTGATTTTTATGGCGCAAACGAAAAAAGGACTGTCATTTCTTGACCGGTTTCTGACCCTGTGGATTTTTGTGGCCATGGCCATTGGAGTCGGTGGGGGGTACTTATTTCCTGGCATACCGGCGTGGCTGGACAAGTTTTCGGTAGGTACTACTTCGCTTCCGATCGCCATTGGCCTGATCGTGATGATGTATCCGCCACTGGCCAAAGTGAAGTATGAAGAACTGGGAAAAGTATTCAGCAACCGCAAGGTCATGACGCTGTCTCTAGTGCAGAACTGGATTATCGGCCCAGTGCTGATGTTCACACTGGCGATCATTTTTCTCGCTGACATGCCGGAATACATGGTGGGCTTGATCCTCATCGGACTGGCTCGTTGTATCGCGATGGTCATCATATGGAATTCACTTGCGGACGGCGACAATGAATATGCAGCGGCTTTGGTGGCTTTGAATTCGATCTTTCAATTGTTGTTGTACTCGGTTTTCGCCTATTTTTTCATTACCGTATTGCCAGGCTGGATCGGCTTCAAGGGGATGAGTATCCAAGTCTCAATGAAGGATGTGGCCACGAGTGTGGCGATCTATCTGGGGATTCCTTTTTTGGCTGGATTTCTTACCCGCAGATTCCTGTTGCCGGCCAAAGGGCGCGAATGGTACGAAAATACGTTCATTCCCAAGATCAGTCCTCTGGCGTTGATTTCGCTGCTGTTTACGATCATGGTAATGTTTTCATTGAAAGGCAGCTATATTGTGAAACTGCCGATGGACGTGGTGCGGATTGCGATTCCGTTGATCATCTACTTTACGATCATGTTTGCGGTTTCTTTTTTCATGAGTTGGCGCATGGGTGTGAACTATGAACAGACGACGACCCTGTCATTTACTGCGGCAAGCAACAATTTTGAATTGGCGATTGCGGTAGCAGTTGCAATCTTTGGCATCAATTCGGGGCAGGCTTTTGCCGCAGTCATCGGGCCGTTGATCGAGGTGCCGGTGATGATCGCGCTGGTGAATGTGGCGCTGCATTTTCGCAATTCTTTTGCGAAGTTTAATTGTACGCTAAAAATTAATTAACCCCATCAGAATCGGATTGTTTGAAATAGGAGCCATAATCCTGCAGCAAATCCACGATGTCAACGCGTACCTTGTTTAAATGTTGATTGATGGTACGGCTACCCAAAGCGGCATCGCGGGTTTGAATGGCAAGAACAATGTTTTTGTGATGCTCAAGCAATTGGCCCAGCTCATGCCCCCGGGCCAGATTGAGCAAGCGTACGCGGTTGTAGTGACTGCCCAGTTGTTGGATGAGTTCCCAGATGCGGGCTTTTTGGCAGCCGTCAAAGATCGTACGGTGCAATTTTTCATCCAGTTCATAAAACTTCAGATAGTTGTTTTCCTGCAGGCACAGCTCCTGAACACTGAGATAGGACTGGAGATCAAATAATTTGTCATTGGGAAAATTTGCGCATGCCAGACGTATGACGGCTTTTTCCAGGGTTTCACGTAAAAACTTGCACTCCCGGACACTATCCAGGTCAATCAACGATACATAGGTCCCACGCTGCGCGATAATGTCCAGAAGATTTTCCTGGGATAAACGGATAAAAGCTTCCCGAACCGGAGTTCGGCTCACGGAAAGCGCTGTGGCGATTTCCTGCTCGGACAGGGCAGTTCCCGGCGGTAATTGAAGCGTCATGATGTTTTGTTTCATTATCTGATAAACGTAGTTGCGTGTCGATTCGTGCGGTGACCGCTTCAACATCTGAAGGTCCATACATCCTCCCCGAATTCCTGATAAACACAAACTCATTATTGACACTACTATACTCAAATAGCGGTGTCAATATTTTTTTTATTTTCATAAATAAATCAGATTAGTGTGAGAAAATTGATTGACGACGGTATGGTAGTATGGTAGTATACAAAAAAAGACGAGGTTTTCTGTTCGATAATATAACTTGCATGTGCTTGAGTTTTGGGAGGTTGACTCTATTGATCATGTCGTTTCGTTGGTTCGGGGAAAAAGATGATCCCATTTCGCTGGAGTATATTCGCCAAATTCCCGGCATGAAAGGTATCGTGAGTGCGTTATTTGATGTTCCGGTTGGAGCAGTATGGCCGCTGGATAAAATTTTGGCGCTGAAAAATATGATCGAGGAACAGGGGATGCTGTTCCATACCATTGAAAGCGTGAATGTGCATGAAGACATCAAGCTCGGACTGCCGACACGCGACCGTTACATCGAAAACTACTGCGAAACACTCCGAAATTTGGGCACTGCCGGCGCAAAAGTCATTTGCTACAATTTTATGCCGGTTTTTGACTGGCTGCGGACCGAGCTGGCCAAGAACCTGGTGGACGGCTCCAATACGATGTCGTATAACGAAAATGTAATACGTGCATTGACCCCGGAAAAACTAATGGAATCAATGTATGAAGGGTCTAATGGATTTGAACTGCCGGGCTGGGAAAAAGAACGCATGGGCGAACTTAAGAGAGTATTCGCTTTGTACAGAAATATCGATGCAGAAGATCTGTTTGAAAATCTCGGTTATTTTTTGCGGGCGATTATTCCTGTTGCGGAGGAATGCGAAATCAAGATGGCGATTCACCCGGATGATCCCCCCTGGCCGGTGTTTGGCCTGCCACGGATCGTAACCTCCAAGGAAAACTTGGAACGCATTGTTCGTCTGGTGGACAGTCCTAATAATGGGTTGACGATTTGCACCGGTTCCCTTGGCGCAAATAGGGCAAATGATATGCCGGAAATCATCCGTTATTTTGGCAAAATGGGGCGAATCAATTGCGGGCATGTCCGTAATATTAAAATTGACGAACAGGGTGTTTTTCACGAAACCGCACATAAGGATGCTTCTGCGTCGATTGATATGTATGAAGTCATGAAAGCGTTCCATGATATTGATTTTACAGGGCCGATTCGGCCGGATCATGGTCGCATGATATGGGGAGAAAAAGGCAGACCAGGGTACGGATTGTATGACCGTGCACTAGGGGCAGTTTATCTGACCGGACTTTGGGACGCGATCGAAAGGAGAAGAGGGGAAAAGTGAATAGTCCTTTGAAAAACAAGGTTGCCGTCGTTACAGGCGGTGGCGGAATACTCTGCGGGGCAATGGCGCGGGAACTCGGTCGTCAGGGTGCAAAGGTCGCTGTTTTGAACCGGGGTGAGGAGAAAGCAAAGATCGTGGCCGCGGATATTGTACAAAATGGTGGATGCGCTATTGCTGTCGCCTGCGATGTGCTTGACCGCGACAGCGTCAGTCGCGCTGCGGCTGTCGTCGAACAAGAACTGGGACCCTGTGATATTTTGATTAACGGCGCAGGAGGCAACGACCCCAGTGGCACGACTACGAAAGAAATCTTTCAGTTGTCTGATCTGGAATGCAAGGCAGGCGAACTCAGAACCTTCTTCGACATGACAACTGACGGTTTCGACTATGTTTTACGCCTCAATTTTATTGGTTCGTTGATTCCGAGTCAGATTTTTGCTCGCCAGATGCTGGGGCGAACAGGTGCGGTAATTATCAATATTTCGTCGATGAGTGCGCCCTGCCCCATGACCAAAGTTCCTGCGTATAGCGCAGCCAAAGCGGCAATCGACAATTTTACGCAGTGGTTGGCAGTTCATATGGCAGAAGCGGGGATAAGAGTCAATGCTATTGCGCCTGGTTTCTTCCTCACTGAACAAAACCGAGCTTTGCTGACAAATCCAGATGGTTCGCTAACTGCCAGAGCTGACAAAATCATTGCTCATACGCCTATGCGCCGATTCGGCAAACCGGAAGATCTACTGGGGACGTTACTGTGGTTGCTGGACGAGCAGGCGGCCGGATTTGTGACCGGCATTGTAGTACCGGTTGATGGCGGTTTCATGGCATATTCAGGGGTATAAAGGTTGATATTCTGATTTGCGGTTGCAGAAAGGGAGGCAGATGCATTGGACGAATTAAAGAAGCTGGCTCTAAAAGTGGATACGCTGTTTGAGACTTGTGCAATATTTGCGTTGCTGGGTGTTATTTTGGTCATGACACTGCAAGTTGTGACGCGAAAAATATTTAATTTTGTCTTTTTTTGGTCGGAAGAAGGTATTCTGCTTTGTTTGGTATGGTTTGCTTTCATGAGTATTGCCATCGGTTTCCGCGAAGGCGTGCATATGGGCGTGGATGCTTTGACTGAACATTTTTCTCCCCGTGTAAATGGCTGGATTAATAAATGGATTGATATCATGGGCCTGATTTATGGGCTCTATTTTGTTGTTTACGGCTGGGAATTTACAGTGCTCATGTTTGAATCCACATTGCCGGCCACCAAGTTGCCCAATAGTGTCGTCTATCTGGTGATGCCGGTCAGCGGGGTTATGGTCTGCGCATACTCCATTCTGCAGATGATGGGGATTGACACGAGACGCCATAAGGGAGCGGATATTGAAGTAGGCGCGGAGTTGGAGGAAAAAAGCGATGGAAGCAAATGACATAGCGGTATGGTTATTAGGGATCAGTTTTCTGGTATTTACGTTGTTGCGGCTGCCGGTAGCGCAGGCTCTGTTTGCATCCTCCCTGCTGACAATGGTTTATCTTGATGTGCCGCTACCGACCATCGGTCAGCAAATGATCAATGGTGTTCGCACTTTTTCTCTATTGGCGATTCCATTTTTTATTCTGACCGGACAAATTATGGGTGAAGGCGGCCTGGCACAGCGATTGGTTGACCTAGCGAGTCTCATTGTGGGTCGGATCAGGGGCGGTCTGGCACTGGTTAATTGTATTGCCTGTATGTTTTTCGGCAATATTTCCGGTTCCGCAGGCGCGGATGCCGCATCGGTCGGTTCGGTCATGATCCCGGCGATGGTGAAAAAAGGCTACGACGCTGATTATGCGGTGGGGCTGACAATCTCGTCAGCCATCCAGGGCGTTGTTGTTCCGCCCAGTCATAATCTGGTGCTGTACTCCATTGTGGCTGGCGGCCTGTCCATCAAGAGCCTGTTTCTGGCCGGAATTGTTCCGGGTTTTTTGTTGCTGGGCTCCCTAATGACAGTTGCGTACCTGATGGCTATCAAACGTGGATATCCAGCCAGTGAACCGGTGCCAAGTTCGCAGCGCCCCGGTATTATTTTCCATGGATTACTCTCCATCTCGCCGGCCTTCATTATTTTGGGCGGCATTATTTCCGGCACATTTACTGCTACCGAGTCGGGGGCTCTGGCAGTGGTGTACTCATTTATTCTCGCCTTCGGTGTATACCGGGAAGTACCTCTGTCCCGAATGTGGAATGTGCTCAAACGAACGCTACGTACGGTTATGATGGTATATTTCCTGATTTCGGCTTCGGCCGCATTTGGCTATGTCATGGCCTTTCTGAGCGTGCCGGAGATGATCACGGAATGGTTTTTGGGTGTTTCCAACAATCCGTACGTGATCCTGCTCCTCATCAATGTCTTGCTCCTGATCCTGGGCGGGCCGATGGATATGGCGCCGATGATCCTGATTCTCACGCCAGTCTTGCTGCCAGTATGCCTAGCGATTGGAATGGACCCTATTCATTTTGGACTGGTGCTTATTTTTAACGCCGGTATGGGACTGCTTACCCCACCGGTTGGTACAGTGCTGTTTATCGGCTGCGCGATTGGTAATATTTCGATTTCGCAGGGGACAAAAGCCATGATGCCGTTTTTCTACGCCATGCTTGTAGTGTTGGCATTGATAACCTACGTGCCTGCAACGGTGCTTTGGTTGCCCTCTATGTTTCCTTAACAAAATCAGTTTGTGGATGGATTTGCGAGTGGGGGAGGCGACAAGAAAAAATATATTGGATTAGGGTTGCGATTTCATACTGCGATTACGGAAAAGGAGTAAGGGGGAAATGAAATGAAAAATCAAAAGTGGCTGGTCGTTTGTTTCACGGCAATTCTGGCACTGACAGTTCTTATCACTGGTTGCGGCAAAAAAGAGGCGACTCCGGCGGCTGGGAATGCACCACAAAAACCCAAATTAAATTTTCGGCTGGCTGAAGCTCATCCGGCGGATTATCCCACTACCCTGGGCGACAAGAAATTCGCCGAACTTTTGAATGAAAGAACGCAGGGCCGGATTCAGGTCAAAGTGTTTGATTCAGGTTCGCTCGGCGACGAAAATTCGGTCATTCAGCAGGTTCAACTAGGGTCCATCGAGTTCACGCGGATCAGCTCCGGAACTTTGGCTGAATTTAACAAACAGTTCGGCGTTTTTTCCCTGCCATATGTCTTCAATGACAATGATCATGTTTGGCGATTCCTTGACAGCGATTATGGCAAAGGTATGTTGACCAACCTGGAAAAATCAAGGATGATGGGACTGGCTTATTATGCTTCCGGTTCCCGTAGCTTCTACACCAAGAAACCGGTTAAAAGTCCGGAGGACCTAAAAGGTCTTAAAATCCGTGTTATTCAAAACGCCATCAATATTGAACTGATGAAAGCCTTTGACGCCAGCGCAACCCCCATGCCTTACGGCGAAGTGTTCAGCGCTCTTCAGACAGGCGTTATCGACGGAGCGGAAAATAACCCCCCGAGCTATCTGACAGCGAGCCATCATCAGGCAGTAAAAAACTATATCCTCGATGGTCATCAACGTGTGCCTGAAGTGCTGATGGTGAGCAAAGTAACCTGGGACAAACTGTCGAATGAAGATCGGAAGATCATCCAGCAGGCAGCCCAGGATTCCGTGAAGTTCCAGAAAGAGGCCTGGGATAAATTTGAGAAAGATGCCTTGGCAAAACTGATCCAGGGCGGAGTAATCGTAACGGAAGTAAAAGACGTTGCGCCGTGGAAAGCAGCGGTCAAGAGTGTCGTTGAAAAATATGGCGTTGAATACAAGGCTGAGTTGGAAGCTATAGCCAAGTCTGCGAAATAACATTATCTAAGCATTATATGGATGTCATAAGGGGCTGTCGCACTAACAAATGAGGCAGTTCCTTCTTTTTGCCTGAAACCGTCCTTCGGGCTGGTGTGGCATGAACATCTTTTTGTATGGTTAAAACGGGAAACTGCTTGCAAAAAGGGAGGATCGCTTCAACGTCTCACTTGCGTTTGATTCTCCGTCTTATACAAAGCAGCTAGTTTTTCGGTAAAATTATTGGATTTTGTGATTAGGGGTTGATAATGGCGGGAAAAAGAGTTTGATATAAAATTATAATAGGCGTTGGTTTTTCTTCACCACACTTCAGGGAGTTGTTTGATCTGCGCAGGGCTTCAGGGGGTGCAGCATGGAAACAACATATAACTTCGTAAGCCTCCTCAACAGCGGTTTGGGAAATTTGGCGGCCTATCTTGCGGCGCACGTACTATTGTGCTTGTTGCCGGCATTCTTTATTGCCGGCGCAATGACCGCGCTCATCCCCAAAGAATCGGTAACCCGGTTTCTGGGGCGGAACCGGCCGAAATATATTTCCTATCCTGCCGCAGCTGCATCAGGCTCATTGCTTGCCGTGTGTTCCTGTACGATTGTCCCCCTGTTTGCCGGAATATATAAGAAAGGCGCGGGCATCGGCCCTGCGATCACATTTTTGTTCTTTGCGCCAGCCGCCAATATTCTCGCGTTAATTTACACCGGCGGATTGATCGGCGCTGATCTGGCTTTTGCCAGATTTTTTCTTTCCCTGGTATTCGGGATCGGTATCGGGATGATCATGGCGCTGGTTTTCAGCAAAGAAGATACGGCCCATGATGCAGCCGCAGATGCGCTGTTTGCCGGCAATCAGGAAATGAAGCGCTCGGCTTTCGCCCTGATCGCCCTGCTGGTTGCATTGCTCCTTTCAGGTACGCTGAAAATCGGTCTGCTCACCAACACGTATGCAACGATCACGTTGCCGGTTGCCGGCATGGATACAGTGCAGGAATCCTTGCTCCGACTGGTACCCTTTGATCCGGCAAAAGGGGAAGAGGGAGTTTCTGCGCAAGGTGCTATCCTGATTGTCCTGTTGGCGCTTATCGGTTGGACGGCCTGGAAAGGTCTAGAAAATGTTTTTGACGGGTTGAACCGCTGGTCGGTGATTTCTTTAACGCTAGTGGCGATAACCTTTCTGTGTGCGGCGGTGGGCATGACGCCGCATGCCGGCGGCCTCGACATTCTTGTCAATGGCAAGTTCATAGGCGTGGCCTTGTCGTTGGCTGCAATTTACGGGTTGCTCGTAACAAAGTTTACGGAAGATGAGACTTGCAGCTTTCTCTGGGAGTCTTGGAAATTCGTCAAACAGATTTTCCCGCTGTTGATTGTCGGCGTTTTTGTCGTGGGGGTCATCAGGCAGATAATCAGACCGGAATGGATTGAAGCCATTGCTGGCGACAACTCTCTGACTGGGAACCTGGCTGGCGTATTGTTCGGGATATTCATGTATTTTCCGACCCTGGTGGAAGTCCCCATCGCCAAGATGTTCCTCGATCTGGGTATGCATAGGGGGCCGCTGCTTGCCTACCTCATGGCGGATCCCGAGCTGAGTCTGCAAAGCATGCTCATTACCGCGGCCATTATCGGTCGTGCCAAAACCGCGACCTATGTGGTATGCGTCGCAATTTTCAGCGCTCTTTCTGGACTGCTCTACGGCATGTGGATCGATGGCGCCAGCCTTACTGTGATTATGCTTTATCTGGTTGTTTTTCTTGCGACCCTTTTTATCGGACTGTGGAGAGCTAGCAAGCGAAACGTGGCATAGGCGCCAAACTTTTCCATCAATACGAGGGGAGGGGAGAAGAATGGTCACCATTAAAATTCTGGGTTCAGGCTGCGCCAACTGCAAGCGGCTTGAGGGCATTGCGCGCAAAGTATCCGAGGAAATGGGCCTGGAAGCTCAAGTCATCAAGGTGATGGATTATGCCGACATTATGAACTACAATGTATTGACCACGCCAGCTCTGGTCATCAATGAAGAAGTGGTTTCCTCCGGCCGCATCCCGGCTGCTTCGGAAGTTCATGACTGGCTGGAGAAGGCAATCGCGAAGAAATAGTTGCAACCATTCATGAAAGTAGGGGCCGCATAATGAAAACGGACAAAAAGAAGCAAGCCATGCAGTTTATCTTGCTTTTTGGCTTGGTCAGTGCATTCGGAGACATTACCTACGAGGGCGCTCGCAGTATCTACGGGCCTTATCTCGGTTTTTTGGGTGCGAGTGCAGCTACGGTGGGTTTGGTGACCGGTATCGGCGAGTTTTTGGGCTATGCGCTGCGGCTGGTGTCGGGATATTTTGTCGATCGGACGAAGCTTTACTGGCCGGTAACTATTCTGGGATATGGTCTGCTGGTTTCCGTGCCGCTGTTGGCGATAGCGGGCGATTGGAAGATAGCCGTCGTGTTTATTATGCTGGAACGAATCGGCAAGGCGATCCGCAGCCCGGCCAAGGATGCCTTGTTGTCCCATGCGACGAAGCAAGTGGGGACCGGGTTCGGGTTCGGCTTGCACGAAGCGATGGACCAAATCGGCGCATTTATCGGCCCATTGTTGTTTACCGCAGGCTTAGCCTTGCATGGCGGCTATGCACTTGGATTTCAAATGATGTGGGTGCCTGCTCTCTTGACGGTGGCGGTCGTGATCTTTACCAGTTTGAAGTATCCTGATCCAGCCCAGCTGGAAGAGCGCGTTACCCTGCACAAAGAAGACTCTGCATTGGGGCCGCAACCGTTATCGCGAAGTTTTTGGCGATACTCTGTTTTTTCATTTTTCTGCGTGTTGGGCTTTGCCAGCTTTCAACTGATCTCGTATCATTTGCAGGTGAAAGACGTCTTGCCTGAAGCTCTTATTCCGACACTGTATGCCCTCTCTATGGGAGTGGACGCAGGGGTGGCGCTGTTTGTGGGAAAATTGTACGATAAGAAAGGCATGAGAGTTTTACTCGCAATTCCTTTCCTCAGCCTTCCCATTCCTTTTTTCGGATTCTCCGAGAGCTATGCGCTGGCGATAACGGCGGTAGTTTTGTGGGGTGCGGTTATGGGGATTCACGAGACGATCATGCGGGCTGCGATTGCAGACATGACGGCTATCTCGGCCAGGGGAAGGGCTTACGGGATCTTTAACACGATTTATGGTGTTGCATGGTTCCTCGGCAGTACGGCGGTGGGGTATTTGTACGACTTTAACCTGACTTTTGTATTCGGCTTTATTGTCGTCGCTCAAACCATCGCGCTGGGGTGCTTTTATATTTTCCAAAACAGTGCTCGGAAGAATGAGTGAAAGTTTTTAAAATGCGATGCTCATGGCCTGCGGTCTTGAGAATATGTGTGCTGGGTCCGGAGGGCTCCAATGCCGGACGATAGCTGCACATAGCCAAAACACCTTGCACAACTTTTGCCGCAAGGTGTTTTTATATTGCGGTACGCTTACGGAGAAGGAATACAGCAGACAACTCCTTATGCTTTGCAGCTCCGGATTGCAGCAGGGATTATTTTCTCTTCAATTTGGGGAGTCGAGAATAAGAAAAGAAAATTGACAGGCAAAAATTTTTGTACTATCATTGTGTTAACATATAAATATAAAATTATATATCAACATAATCGTCAAGTGTAAAAAATAGAGGTGGATTGAATATGCAACGAGAGGTTGATGTCGAAGTTGCCATTCTTGGCGGCGGACCTGCCGGATATGTGGCTGCCGTGCGGGCTGCTCAGTTAGGCGCTCGCACAGCGATCGTCGAACAGGACTTGTTGGGCGGGGTGTGCCTGAATCGTGGCTGTATTCCTACCAAGGCATTGCTGCGGACGGTGGAGCTGGCGGCGCTTGCCCGCAAGGGACAGGAGTTCGGCGTGGTGGGGCCGCCACCTGTGATCGACTGGCCGGCAGGGCATAGCCGCAAAGGCCGGGTCGTCAAAAGTCTGCGCCTGGGTGTGGAACATTTGCTGCACAAGGATGCCATTACTATCATAAAAGGCCAGGGCCTTATTATTAATACCCAACAGATGCATGTTGAAACAACGGAAGGCCAAGTGGTCATTCATTGTAAAAAAATCCTGGTCGCTACAGGTTCCGGGCCAGTGCGGCCCAATATTCCCGGTCTGGATTTGCCGGTAGTGCTGACCAGTGATGAGATGTTGTCGCTGGAGGAAGTGCCCCAGCGTTTGACTATTATTGGCGGCGGCGCTATTGGGCTGGAGTTTGCCCAAATGTTCAACGGACTGGGAACGAAGGTGTCCGTCATCGAAATGGCGGATCAGATCTTGCCGCAGGAAGATGCTGAGATTGCCGGTGAAGTGCTCAAAGTTTTGAAACGTCAGGGCGTGAAGGTTTATATTGCCAGCACCGTTTCCGCAATCGTTGCTGAGGGAGCGGGAGCAAAAGTCCTGTTTCAGACCCAGGGGAAGGAAACCCTGATCGAGGCCGATCGTGTGCTACTGGCAGTGGGCCGCAAACCGGCGGTGCCCCGCGAATTAATTGCACTGGGCGCAGCTACCGGCGCGCAGGGAGCGCTGATTGTGAACGAGCAAATGGAAACGACAGTTCCGGGCATTTACGCGGCCGGTGATGTGACGGGCGGCAAGCTGCTCGCGCACAAAGCCTATGTGGAAGGCCGGGTGGCAATAGAAAATGCCTTGGGCGCGAACCTTTTCCTGAATTATAACGCGATTCCTTCCTGTGTGTACCTTCAGCCGGAACTGGCTTCGGTCGGTATGGATGAAAAAACGGCGACCGCGCAGGGCCGCGAAGTGAAGACCGGGCGCTTTGATTTTCGTGCCAATGGCCGGGCTCAGTGCATGGGCGAGCGGGAAGGAATGGTAAAGGTCGTGACGGATAAGGAATCCCATGTGATTTTGGGCGCGCAGATCCTGGGTCCGCAGGCGACGGAACTGATTTCGGAATTGACGCTGGCAGTCTCGCTGGGGCTCAAGGCCGACATACTCGCCGACCTGGTCCACCCGCACCCCACGCTGAGCGAAGCAGTGATGGAGGCTTGTGCCGACGCGCTCGGCAGGTCAATCCATAAAGGGTAAGAAAATATAAAATTACGTAAGAGGAGATGCAATGATGGGCGAAGAAGAAAAAAAACTACCCGGTTTTATTATGTGCGTGTGCACAGGCAAGTGCCCCGGCTTTAAAGCCATGGATATCTGGGATTTCATCAATCAGGTCCGGGTGGAATTGCCGGTGGAATACGGGTTCATACACCCGCAACTGTGTGAAGAGGACGGCGACCGCTTCCTGGCGGATATGCTCAAAGCCGACCGGCCGATGGTCATCGGGGCCTGCGCCAAAAACATGCAGATCAAAATGTTCAAGGATGCCTTCAAGGCGGCCGGGCTGGATGTCACCAAAGACTTGGTGGCGCTGGATATCCGCGATATGACCAATGAGCAGGCATTTGAAAAAGTTTCCAAAGCATTGGAAGAAATGGAGGCTAAGCAGTGAGCGAAGATACTTTCATGGGGGTACCCCGCAATACCATCGACTGGAAACCGACCATTGACTATACAAAGTGCAATTACTGCATGGAGTGCTTCGATTTTTGTCCCCACAAAGTATTTAAGAAGCAGGAAGATGACCCCATCAAGCTGATTGTCGAAAATCCCCTCAACTGCGTTGTGTTCTGCCGGGCCTGCAGTAAGACCTGCGGACTGGACGCACTGGAGTTTCCCAATAAAGTCGAAGTGACGAAGAAGATAAAGGAAACACGGAGCGGGGTGGCGAGCGGTGAGTGAAAAATTTGCGGTATTGCCTTGCAACGGACTGGATAAATGTGCGGGTCAGGTAGCCCGGGAGATCGCGCAGATCGTCTGCGAGAACACGGAGAATGAACTGATTTGCCCGGTGTTTTACCGGGTGTCGGATGCCCGGTACGATAAAATCGCCAAAGAGAATCCGTTATTGGTGATTGACGGCTGTGCGACGCGCTGCGCCAGCAAATTGGCGGGCGAAAAAGGGTTGAAGATTTTCCGCAAAATGACGGTGACGGAAGAAGCGCAAAAGCGCGGAGCGCCGCTGGCAGTTACGCCATTGCGGCTGGGTGCGGCCGAACTCGCCCTTGGCGCGGAGCTTGCCGCCGAACTGGTCAAGGCGGAAGCGGAGGATGCCAGCGTCGATTCCGGCGTGCTCTATCCCGTACCCGAGGAATATATCATCCACAAGAAAGATAAGTTCATTTTCCGTGTTCCGCCGACAGGCTTTTATTTCACGGAGAACGATTGCTGGGTGCAACCGGTCGGCAACCGGGCCCGGATCGGCATTACGGATTTCATGCAGCAAAGCTTGTCGGACATCATGTTCGTCACACCGCCGTCGGTAGGCGCGACCATCGATCAATTCGACGAAGCCGGAACGCTCGAATCCGGCAAAGCGGTCTTTGAACTGGTGAGTCCGGTCAGCGGCAAAATCACGGCGGTGAATACCCCCGTGCTGAACGCGCCGGAACTGATCAATCAGAATCCGTATGAACAAGGCTGGATTGCTGAAATCGAATTGACGAATTTCGCGGAAGAACAAGAATTTCTGCTTGATGCGGAGGGCTATCTGAAAGTACTGAAGAAAAAGGCGGATGAGTATCATGCCAACAAAAAGTAAAGTTAAAGTCATGGCCTGCAGCGGCATGGGCAAGGTGTACGGGTTGATGGCCCGGGAAGCGGTGCTGCAGACAGTGCAGCATCTCTGCCCCGAACAGGCCGATACTACCTGCCTGGCCTATATCGTCACCGGCGATGCCGAGGCTACGGCGAAGATCGTCGACCAGCCCTGCATCACCATTGACGGCTGTCCAGCCATGTGCTCCGCAAAAAGCGCGGAAGAAATGGGCGGCGATATCAAGGCCAAGTTCAAAGTGCTGGATGTCATGCGCCTGCATAAAGGCGCCAAGCCCGGGACCGCTACCGAACTGACGGAAGAGGGCTGGGCCATCGTGGATGAAATTGCGGCCAAACTATGCGCTGAGGTGGCGCAAATTCAGAGCGAAGGACGATAGAGAAATGGCGGAAGAATTAAAAATCGGCGTGGTTTCCTGTAGCGGCGAAGACTGCCTGGGTGGCACGATTTCTCGGCTGGCCACCCGCAAAATGCTGGATGAGGTGCGACCCGATCAGACCGTGACCATCTGCCTGCCTCTCTATATAGCCGGCGGGCAGGAAGAGCGGATGTTCGCCCAGGAGTATCCGACTATCGCGGTGGATGGCTGCAGTAAGGCCTGTGCCAAGCGGGCCACGGAGAAGTACAGCGGTAAGGTTAACAGCGTGGTGTTTGTTTCGGATATCATTGGCGACGAACTGGCTGAAGGACCGGCTTTATCAACTAGGGATTTGACGGCAGAGCACGCGGCAATGGTGGCGAAAGTAGTCGCGGTAGTGACGCAGCAATTTGACGAGGTTTTGAGTAAAAACACAAAATAGCGCGATGCGAAATAAGCTCGTTTGCTGACACAATTGGAGGAAAAGAACCTGATGAAACTGGAAATGACGCTCCAAGCCCGTAACTTTATCCAGGCGAAGGGCGGTTCTGTCACAGCCCGGGTTTATTATTGTCTGACCGGTGGTTGAGGAGGCTCCCGGCTTACAGCCACCCCGTCCGTGCGACTGGGATTGCCCGAGGAAAAAGATAGACAAGAATATGAAGTGTCCGCTTCCGACGAGATAACCCTGTATCTTCATCACTCGCTTGAGGAAGTGAAGCCGGCAGCTTGGGAAATCGAGCTGAAAACTGTTTTGTTTTTTAAGCGGCTGGTTTTGAGAAATGTGTTGGAATAGCGGATAGAACAAAGACGCCCCGAAAACGGGCGTCTTTGTTCTATTCAGGTCCGCATTCAATTTCGGATTCTGGCGATTGTTTTTCTGTAACAAAGTTGATAAAGGTTCTGGCCGCTTTCGATAAATATCTATCCTTATTCCAGGCTAACCCCATCTGGACCCATATTGGTTCCGCTAACGGAAGCCCCATAATGTCTGCGTATTTACGGACCGTGGACTCAAGCAGAAAAGTGATGCCGGCTCCTTCCTGTACAAGACTTACAATCGTTTCAATTTGGCTGGAAGAAAAAGCGACCTTGGGAGTGATATGGTTTTTAGCACATTCTTGCAAGATTATTTGGCGCAAATAGGTATCTTCTTTAAATAAAAGAAAGGGATAGCTTTTGAGAGTATCAAAGGTTGCTTTTTTGCTGGCAGCTAGCGGATGGCGGGGTGGTAGGCAAAGTACGATCTGCTCTGTTTTTAAGGGTAATATCTCTAATCCAGATGCGAATTCTGAATTTATAATGATTCCGATATCCACTTTACCTTGCTTCAATAGCTTAACAATTGCCAGCGAGCCTTCTTCAACACTGGTAAGGTTAATGTGCGAGAATTGGGTGTGAAAATCAGCAAAAATTTTGGGGAATAAAACGCCACTGGTTGTCGGCGTAATTCCCAGGCTAATGTATCCTGGGTCAAGTGCCCTATAATCAGTCATTTGGCGTACGGCATCTGTTAGTAGCGCAAGAATTTCATCGACTTTCTGCAAAAAAATATCACCTTCCGCAGTAAAGGCAATTCGGCGATGACTACGGTCTAGAAGTTGGACACCCATTTCTTTTTCCAGACTTTGTATGGCAATGCTGACAGAGGGTTGAGCAATATTAAACTTGTCTGCCGTCTTGGTTATGCTAAGCAGTCGACCGACTGACTGGAAATATTGTAGCTGACGAAGTTCCAACTGAATCACGCCTCACTCTTAATATAGTTTATAACTATTATAATACCAAAAATTTATATTTTAAATATATTTAATTATGGCGTATATTACTAGTAGGATAAACTGTGCATGGCGATGCGATAGGAGGAAGGATTAACTTGATTGTTCGCTCGTTTTCATAAATGCGTAAAGCGGCTCATGAAAAAAATCAGGAAGTGGTGGTGGTCGGCGAGTTGGCATCCGCTATAAAAAAGGCCTTTGAGTGTCCGAAAGATATCGAGGTTGAAGACGATTTGCATGCCTTGATTAATTCCTATGATGTTGTGGATTATCGAAATATGAGTAACTTTGAAGGGCTGATTTTGTGTCGTAAGGTAAAATAGCCAGATTGAATCGTTTCAAAGTGTGATGGATTGCAGGTTCATTCATTGAATTGGCGAGGAGATTCCCGGCAAATATTTTGAATTGGAGATTGATGTTGGATTGCATTTCAATTTAAATTTTCTCATAACTCCATTAACGGCGGCTTTAACCTTTTGTTATCAACTAACCGCGATGTTGGGCGCTCCCAGCTATGGGCTTGCAATTATCATGCTTACAGTAGTTATCAAAATGCTTCTGTATCCGTTGATGGTGAAGCAGATACGGTCTATGAAAGCGATGCAGGATTTGCAGCCGCAGATGCAAGAGATTAAGGAAAAATATAAGGATAATAAGGAAAAGTTGCAAAAAGAAATGGCAGGCATCTACAAAGCTGCAGGAGTCAATCCTTTGGGTAACTTTGTGACTTTGCTTATCCAAATGCCGATCTTGACAGCAATCTTCTATGCGATAAGAGAATACAAAGAGATGGCCGGGTCTGGCTTTCTTTGGTTGCCCGACCTCGCCCGGGGCGCGTCGATTAATGTGCCGAGTGATCCCTATTTTATCCTTCCACTGTTGTGCGCGCTGACAACATATTTTCAACAAAAACAAACTTCGATGAATAAGTCGCAGCAAAATCAAATGATGTTGCTATTGATGCCGATTTTTGTCGGATACATGGCGATATCTTTTCCGGCAGGTTTAGGATTATATTGGGCCGCCGGCAATATGGTCCAGCTTTTGCAACAGCGGTGGATCTATGGACAGGCGGGGTTGGCCAGTGAAGCGGTTCTCTAAGATTGCCGTTGTTGTTTTGTTGCTTATCGTAGTCGCACCGACAATCTTTTCTGTCTCACCAATGGCAAAGCTTATGGGCGAAGAGGTTGTCGTTTGGGCCAACAATTTGGGCAGAAAACCCGAGGACCCGCCCTATCTCACGATGAATTATCGAATCCGACGGATGTACTTTAAAATTACTTCATTCAAAACCAAAGAGCCTATAGTCTTTTTTGGTGACAGTATCACTTTTGGCGCTGACTGGCCAGCACTGTTCCCGGGAATTAATGTAGTCAATCGAGGCATAAGCGGCGATACGACGCTTGGGCTTTTGAATCGGCAGGATGAAGTCATCGCACTGCGACCCCGTCAAATTTTCCTCATGATCGGAACCAATGATTTGTGTTTTGAACAGCCGCCAGAAAAAATACTGGCAAATTATCAACGCATCCTGGAGCGGTTTCAAAGGGAATTGCCAAGTACGCCCGTTTATGTTCAAAGTATTCTGCCTTTTAACGACAAGCTTTTTCCGTCAAGGGGCCTCTGGAAGAACGAAAATATACGCGTGTTGAATGAGGAACTCAAAACAATGGCTCACAAGCATGGCTATCGCTATATCGACTTGGCGACAGGTTTCACTGGGAGTGATGGACGGTTGTCACCCGAATATACCTATGATGGTCTACACTTGAATGACAATGCCTATCGCGTGTGGCGAAGTCAAATAGAAATTTTGGTGGGTAAAATACGGACGTCATAAATGCGCTTTTGTAGGAGATCAAACCTTATCGTAGAGGAACTGCCTCATTGTTGAGGCGGTTCTGCTTTTTCAGGAGGACTTGTGATGCTGTTAACCATAGAATTGTTTATTGTTGGTCTTGGAGTGGGTTCCTTTGGCACATTGATAGGAGTCGGCGGTGGATTTATTTTGGTGCCAGTTTTTTTGCTGCTATTTGACTATACTCCCCAGTTCGCTGTCGGCACCTCGCTGGTAGTTGTTTTTTTCAATGCTTTTTCCGGAACGATTGCATACATGCGGCAAAAGAAAGTATATTATGATGCCGCGATTCGCTTTAGTCTCGCAACACTGCCAGGAGCTGTAATCGGCAGTTATCTTGCCCGCTATTTTACCAGCCACATATTTTACATCAGCTTTGGCCTGTTGCTGATTTCGATTGCCGGTCTTCTATATTGGCTTTTGAAAGAAGAAGACGAAACTGTTTGCCGAGCAGATGTTTTCCCAGCACAATACAATCGATTTTTGGGAATATCTTTAAGTGTAATGGTTGGATTTTTATCCAGCACTTTTGGTATCGGCGGCGGTATTATCCATGTACCCGCCATGATTGCTTTGCTCGGTTTTTCTACTCATGTTGCCACCGCCACGTCACACTTTGTGTTAGCTGTTTCCACTTTTTTTGGCGTGGTTTCTCATTATTTTTTGGGCAATATCCTGATTGGCCCGGCGCTTATCGTTGGCAGTGGCGCTGCTATCGGAGCGCAAATCGGCGCTTACGTTGCGCCAAAAACGAAAGCAAGGTCGATTACGCTACTACTTTGCCTGGCGTTACTTTTTTTGGGCTTACGGATGATATTGAGCAATATTTAGTTCTTCTTCGGGAACTAGAGTGGTTTTGATGTGATCGTCAATTTGTGCAACCATAATAAAAGAAAGCTAAATTCTCCTTGCAAAACTTATATCGTCATTCTAATGATCTATACACCAATATGCCATAAACTTGAAGTGTCAGGAGGCTATTCCTGCGGAAAAGACGAGGATGTTAACTGTAAAAGGGAGGTAACAATCATGGGATATGGCCGTGGATATGGAATGATGGATGGTTGGTTCGGAGGAGGGCTTATTATGCTGATTTTTGTGGTGATTTTTTTCGTTGGTGGCTTTTTTCTGATCCGTATGCTGATGAATCATTCAAAGACAACTGCTGGGATGACAGAAAATACGGCGCTTGAAATTTTGAAACAGCGCTATGCGCGCGGTGAAATAAGTCACGAAGAATTCGAGAAAATGAAGGCTAATCTTTTGTAGTCATACGATATTGCTCTGTTTGATTACAAGGTTGAACTACCTGTAAAGGCTTTGAGACAAGGGGTTGCCGCGGACAAGCGGCGACTCTTGCGTACGAGCAATAACAGATGGAAAGGATCTGGATTGCCTAGGCCCAAGCTGATCCTTTATTGATCGATGGGGCTATTTTGTGTTTGATTTATGTTTTGCTGGGAACGTGTTTTATGTCGATGGCGCTGGGAGGCAATATGCGAGGTTCACAGTTATGGCTAAAAACCGCTCTAACAGCAACAATGATTTTATTGGGACCTGGCATCTATTTTATGGATCAAGAGTTTTTCCCGAGGTTTTTTCCCTATCGTTATGAGGAGATATGCAGGGAGCTATTGCATACCTTCAATCCTTCGGTGAGAAGGCTGCCTGGATTAGCTTTTTTCTCTTGGTTATGCTCAATGTATTAGGCTTCTTGCCCAATATCTTTTTACTGGTGGCGAATGGTTTTTTGTTTGGACTTTTGCCTGGTATTCTGATCTCTTGGGCTGGCGAATGCGTTGGCGCGGCGCTGGGATTTGTTATGATAAGACGGCTCTTTCAAGACTCGGCCCGGGCATTTCTGGTGCGTAGAGGCTACAACGAAAAAGTGGAGGCGTTCAGCAGCCAAAGTGGGTTTGGCCTTATTCTGGCGGGACGAGCTCTTCCTTATATGCCTTCCGGGGCGCTGACAACCGCTGGTGCAATCAGTACCGTGTCATTTAAAGATTTCTTTATCGCGACCTGCATCGGAAAAATTCCTTCAGTAGCAATTGAAGTCTTATCAGGACATGATGTGATCGCTTTCCATCAGCACCTGCCGAGATTGATCGGCCTCGTCATGATCTCGCTGCTGATCTTGTGGGGTTATTTGTATTATGTGAAGCGGGTCAACTAAATGATTTCCAAACTTAAAGGACGGTAATGATTATGGAGACAGAACCACAGTCCAGTGGGGTCAAAGCCACTTTGTTTGATGCCACGCTGGATAAAGCGATTGGGGATCTGAACGTGGCGCTCGCCCAAGGCCTGAGCGGCAGTGAAGTTGCAAAGCGTCTTGCGCAATCGGGGTACAATGAGGTAGCGGAAACCAAAGCCAATCCCATCCTGCGCTTCGCAGGGAAGTTTTGGGGCATTTCTGCCTGGATGCTGGAATTGGTCGTGATCTTGTCCTGGTATCTGCAAAAATATTCGGATATGGCTATCGTCGCCGGATTGTTGATTGTCAATGCGGTGTTGAGCTATATTGAAGAAGGACAAGCTGAGCGGGCGGTTGACGCGCTAAAGAGTAAATTGTCGATTAACGCCAAGGTTTTGCGGGACGGACAATGGACCACTACCCCGGCCCGGCAGGTGGTGCCTGGGGATATTATCAGACTGCGAGCCGGCGACTTTGTGCCGGCTGACATAAAGTTGGCGGATGGCGAGTTGCGGGTAGACCAGTCCAGCTTGACAGGCGAGTCTGGCGTGGTGGTTAAGGTGAAAGCGGATAATCTATACAGTAGTTCAGTCGTACAGCGAGGCGAAGCTACGGGTGTGGTGCTCACTACGGGGAAAGCGACCTTTTTTGGCAAGACCACGCAACTTGTGCAATCCGCCCGGCCGAAACTCCACATCGAAGAGATCATCACGAAAGTTGTTCGGCGGTTGTTTGTCATTGTGGCAGTGCTCTTGTCGATTATGCTGGCGGTAGTGGTTTATCGGCAACTTTCCGTCATAGCGACGTTGCCGCTTGTTCTCGTCGTTTTGTTATCGGCAGTACCTGTAGCATTACCGGTCATGCTCACGGTGGCAACAACCTTTGGCGCCAAAGAACTCGTCAGTCAAGGAGTGCTGGTTACCCGACTCAGCGCTTCGGAAGATGCCGCCATGGTGGATGTGATTTGCGTCGATAAAACCGGCACAATCACAATGAACAAGCTCTCCGTGACCCAGGTGTTGCCCCAACCTCCCTATAGTGAAGACTTCGTTCTGAAAGCTGGCCTGTTGGCTTCCCAAGAAGCCGATCAGGATCCGATCGACATTGCGGTCATCAAAGCGGCTACTGCTCGCGGTATTGTCGTAGGTTCAAGCCAAGTCGACCACTTCGTTCCCTTCAGCCCGGAAACCCGTCGCACGGAGGCTACAGTCACTGAACCAGAATCACACTATCGGGTGATGAAAGGAGCAGTGGATGTGGTTGTTGATCTTTGCGGCTTGTCTGATAAAGGCGCTAAAGCAATTCGCCAGATGGCCGCAGAACTATCCAATGCGGGTAATAAAGTTATCGCCGTTGCTACAGTCGATGACAATGCGATTTATTCTTTCATCGGACTGCTAGGACTCAATGATGCACCGCGGCCCGATTCAAAAGAGTTAATTTCGCAGGCATATTCACTGGGGATCAGCATTAAGATGCTCACCGGCGATGCGCTGGGCACTGCGAGGGAAATTGCGCGACAGGTAGGAATTCCCGGCGAGGTGGTGTCTGTCAAAGCCGTCCGAGAATTGCTCAAGACATCACCGAAGCAGGCTCTTCAGCTCATACGAGATTCGGGTGGATTTGCCGAAGTCTATCCCGAGGATAAGTTCCTGATTGTAAAAGCGCTGCAAGATGCGGGTCACGTGGTGGGAATGACCGGCGACGGTGTAAATGATGCGCCGGCGTTAAAGCAGGCGGAAGTGGGGATCGCTGTCAGCAATGCTTCCGATGTTGCCAAGGAAGCAGCCAGCGTCGTCCTGACAACGGAAGGGCTGGCCGGGATTATCAGTCTGATCAAAATCGGCAGAACCGTACACCGTCGGATTCAAATCTGGGTGCTCAACAAAATTTCCAGGACGATCCTCAAGGCGACTTTTGTTGTCGGCTCATTCTTACTTACCGGCAGTTTTCTCGTTTCGGCCTTAGCCATGTTGTTGCTGATTTTCATGACCGACTTCGCCAAAATAGCTTTGGCGACAGACCGGGTGCAATCATCGCCCAACCCCACCACCCTCAACATCGCTCCGATGACGAGAATGGGAACCATTCTGGGGACGGCCATGGTGCTGGAAATTGCCCTGTTGATGTTCATCGGAATCCACTATTTCAAGTTGCGCCCTGGCGAGAGCACGCTAAACACTTTTTCTTTCTTGAGTCTATTCTTTTTTGCGATATTTTCACTGTTCGTAGTCCGGCAGGATGGACACTTCTGGCAGTCAAGGCCCAGCGCTACGCTAGGCGGAGTCATTGCTGCCGACACCATTATCGCCAGTATGATTGGCGCGTTTGGCCTTTCCGACTTGCCGGGGATCAGTTGGCCGATTCTGCTGTTCATCGTTGCCTATAGCCTGCTGTTTTCCCTTGGCATTAACGATTTTTTCAAGGTGAAATTTCAAAATAAAGAGAAGTGAAAGGAATGAATCGAGCATCTGGCGATAAGTTTCTGATCAAAACCTTGAGATCGTAATCAAATTGAATGAAAAAACAAGGGACGTGCTAAAGCTAATGCTTTAGCACGTCCCTTGTTTCCAATTAATTCATTATTGCTGGCGGAGGTAACAGATTATTCCACGAATCTTCCATCGTCCTTTGTGAAAGGAAGTTTATGCAAATTTTCCTCAAACCAACCTGATTTTGGTGCATGTCTGACATCGAATTCGCCAACATAGGGCTTGAGATCCAATAAAGGCGTTTCGTCGACAATATCAACATCCGCAATCGCCAGCACGTTTCCTTCAACATGGGTAAGGCGCACAATGGAAAATCCGATGGGATTGGGCCTGCCTGGAGAGCGCGTTGCAAATATTCCGTGTAAATCGTTGCCTAAAAAAGGCTTGACCAATAAATCGCATTTTTTAATTAAATGCAAATGGTAAATCAATATTAGATGGGAGAACCCCTCGATATCTTTTAAGCCATCTGCAAACTCTGAATATATTTCGATAGTTCCGGTGACACCTTGTGCGGCGGTCGCCTGGATCGGTGTTCCTTTGGGTTTTGAAAACGGCGTGCGGATAATGCCGATCGGTTGGTAGTGGATCATAACACACCTCATTCGTTATAGAAGTCAGGAGGCAACTCTGCTCGAAATATTGTAGCATTAAACCTGGTTGATTTCCATGCGAGTGTCAGGTGTGTGGCGATAATAACTACGCCGTTTCTTGACAAGCGGGTGGGAAGAGGTTATGATAAATACATCTTTATACCCCCCCGGTGTATCCGGGGAAATATAAGCCGAAGGAGTTTTCTCATGGATGATAAGTCAGAGATCCAGTACACTAAAATCGGAGTGCTTTCAGTAGCGCACACGCTCAATGATTTGTATAGCAATTATCTACCTCAGCTATTTCCCTTTTTGATTGTGTTAAGTCCCGGCTTTACCGCCACTCGGGCTACGATTCTGGTTTCTGCGTTTACTCTTACTTCGTCATTGATTCAGCCGATGTTTGGCTATTTCTTGGATCGCCAGGGTAAACGTTGGCTCGTGCATGTGGGGACCCTATGGATGGCGATTATGCTGAGCATGACCGGCCTGGTTGAAAATTATTGGGCCATTGTTGTTTTGGCGGCCTTAGCTGGTTTGGGTACGGCGGCGTTTCATCCCCAGGCATCCACGATGGTTAATGTTTTGAGCGGCGAACATAAGGCAGTTATGCTTTCAACCTTTGTAGCCTTTGGAAATGTCGGGTTTGCTCTGGGGCCACTCTTGCTGGTACCGTTGTTCGAAGCTTATGGCCTGCACGCAACCGCCATTACAGTGATTCCTGGAATTTTGGTAGCGATATTATTGTTTTTCTACGCTCCGCGCGATAATGTATTATCCGGCACCGTCCCGGACTTTTCCGAGGTTCTTTGCTCGTTGAAAGCCTCAAAAAAAGAACTTGTAGCCATCATTAGTGTTATCGCCATTCGTTCCCTATCTTATACCGGGATGCTGGCACTGTTGCCCCTGTACTTTAAATCACAAAACCTATCCAATGTTGCAGCGAGTCATCTGCTTACGATCATGCTTTTTGCAGGAGCGATGGGGGGAGTATTGGGAGGGTTTCTCTCTGATTTTTATGGGCGAAAACGATTGATTGTGGGGTCCTTAGTCCTTTCAACGCCATTGTTTTTTGCGTTTTTTTACACGCAAGGGGTATTGAGTATGCTGTTTCTCGCTTTGGCCGGAGCAACTCTGTTATCCAGTTTTTCCGTTACTGTGATTGCGGCACAGGAGGCGATTCCTGATAACAAAGCGTTGGCGGCAGGGCTTACCATGGGATTTGCCGGTGGGGTAGGCGGTCTGGCTGTAATCCTTATTGGTCGCATCGGTGATATTTGGGGCCTGGCATCGGCAATTTTCGTTATTTTTCTGCTTCCATTAGTGGCCGGGTTGGCAGCCTTGTTGATGAAAAACCGTCCGGCGGCTCGACTCCAGCGCAGTGCGGCTGGGTGAAGAAATGAAGTTAAATGAACAAGACCGATTAAACCCGACAAAAATGCAAGGAGTTTTAAAAATGCAATATTTTCCAGTAACATTGTTCGTCAGCGTCATGGGGATTACCGGGTTGTCCATTGCTTACCAACGAGCGGGACATTTTTTTTCGTTAGCAGGTGATGTTGGAATCGGTTTATTGTTCTTTGCATTCAGCCTTTTTTCTGGCATTGGTGTTTTGTATCTCTGGAAAATACTGCATTATCCTGAGGAGGCATTGAAAGAATTCAATCACCCCGTACGATTTAATTTTTTCCCTGCGATATCGATCAGTCTGTTACTACTGGCGATTGCAGCCATGGAGCATGCTCCAGATTTGGCGAGAGGATTGTGGGTGGTCGGCGCGGTGGCTCACTTGGCCTTTACAGTGATAGCTGTATCGCGTTGGATTAACCGCCTCTACAGCATCCAACAGTTCAATCCGGCATGGTTCATTCCTGTGGTGGGTAATATTTTGGTCCCCATTGCCGGCGTGGAATTTGCTTCGAAAGAAATTTCCTGGTTCTTTTTTAGTGTGGGACTCGTTTTTTGGTTAAGTTTATTTACAATTATGGTGTACCGATTGGGTTTCCACGATCATTTGCCGGAAAAACTTTTTCCGACGCTGTTTATTCTAATCGCGCCACCCGCCATTGCCTTTGTATCCTATTTTCGGCTTACCGGTAGTTTTGATCCGGCTGCTAGAGTGCTGTTGTATGTTGCTGTATTTCTTACTTTGTTATTATTCACAATGTATCGAAAATTTGTTAAACTGCCGTTTTTCCTATCTTGGTGGGGATATACCTTTCCCCTGTGCGCTTTTACCATCTCTCTTTTTGTTGCATTTCGAGCCACACAACTCGCCATTTTCAATATTTTCGGCGGACTTATGCTACTGATCGCTACTCTTGTGGTTATGATGGTGGCGTATAAGACGATCGGCCTTATTAGAAGAGGAAAATTGTGCGTGCCTGAAGAATGAAGCAATGACTAAACAATTTAAACGGTTGTGCAGGGCTGGTTGGAGTGATTAGACCGATATGTTGATGTTTAAACAAAATCTTGGCGCACGTTCATTAGGGAATACGTTGAGCCTGCAAAGAGAAAAACTGAAGTTGTAGGCTGAGTTTTGAGCGTTGATATTGATGAAACCGGTGGCTGTGCTACCGGTTGTTTTTTTATCATCAGAGATTTAGTTTTGCGAGATTGGTGATTTTAGAACTCTTATGTAAAACGGGGTGAAATATATTTAGAGGTAAAGATAAGATGGGGAACGGCATAGATATGAGGTAGAAGTTTCGGGTTTTATTTCAAGAAGAGGAGATGTTTTTTGTTAAGTTGTTGACATATGCCGGTAATCGGGTTATTATAATTATGGGCATATGACAAAAACGGTACCGAGCTGAAATCGTATGATGCCGAAAATAGTAAAGGGGTGAAAAAGATGCCAAGAGGAGATGGAATGGGACCGATGGGAATGGGTTCAAAGACAGGGCGCGGCGCCGGTTTTTGTTCAGGGTTTGCTGTGCCGGGCGCAATGAACACTCCAGGTATGTTTGGTGGCTTTGGTTGCCGGCGTGGTACTGGTGGAATGATGCGTGGAGCTGGCTTACAGGCGCGAAACCGATTTATGACTCAGCCATACTCTGGTGTAAATGATCCCGTTGGTAATGAAAAAGAGTTGTTGACCAATCAAATGAGTTTTTTGGAAAAGCAGTTGCAACAAATGAAACAACGTTTGGAAAATATTTCGACAAATACCGACTAAAAGCATCCACGCTGTGGAAAGGGCAGGAAAACGATTGACTGCCCTTTCCACAATTTTTTTAAAATGGAGAACCCAATTAACCTTGTATTCCGTGCTGCGTCGGAAGCTTGCTTTGCGGTTGCTGCAAGGATGATGCATGGAAGAAAGAAGAGAGAGAGGTGAAAAAGATGGCAGAAGAAAAGCTTTCCTGTGTGAGCCCGGCAAAAGGACCAACAATAGGTAACCCTATCGAAACAATGGTTGTACAAGAAAACCAGACTGAAACGAAGGGAGAATATAAAATGTTGGCTAAAGTGGGTAAACCGGCTCCGGATTTCGAAGCCAATGCGTTCATCAATGGGACGTTTTCAAATGTGAAACTTTCCGATTATAAAGGAAAGTGGATTTCTCTCTGCTTTTATCCAGGTGATTTTACATTTGTCTGACCGACCGAATTGTCGGCGGTCGCCGTCAAATTTCAAGAATTGCAAGCATTAGGAGTTCAGGTTTTGGCAATGAGCACAGACAGTCGGTTCAGTCATAAAATCTGGCAGGAAGAAGAACTTTCAAAGATGGTTCCCGGTGGAGTGCCATTTCCCATGCTGTCCGATGCCGGTGGCCGAATCGGTGAGATTTACGGTGTTTATGATGAGGAAGCTGGGGTGGATATCCGTGGACGTTTTCTGATTGATCCAGATGGAATCATCCAGGCCATGGAAGTGATGACCCCGCCCGTGGGGCGCAATGTAGCCGAGATGATTCGTCAGGTTCAGGCTTTCCAACACGTCCGTGCGACAGGGGAGGCAACTCCTTCCGGCTGGGTACCCGGAAAACCTACCCTGCAACCAGGACCTGATCTGGTAGGGAAGGTTTGGAAGGTATGGCAGCCTGACATGGCTTTTGAAAAATAAAACAGCAGATACTTACACAACATAATAGGGAGCGGAGCTCTATTGAAGGGTATTGGTAATACCAATACCCTTCAAAAATTTCAAAGTTGCAAGGATGGGAAATATTCGTGGATATTACGCCAATAGATCGCGACAAAAGAAAAGAAACCCTTGCTCTATACCTGCAAATTGTAGAGCGTATTCGGCAATGGATAGGGACGGGAAACTTGAAGGACGGGGATTAGTTACCATCGGAGCGAGATTTGGCTCAAATGCTTGGTGTTAGTCGGGTTCCTGTTCGCGAGGCATTAAAAGTATTGGAGTTTTTAGGAGCTGTTCAACACATCCGCGGTAAAGGAGTTTATGTAAGAAAAATTGGGATTAGTCAGGTTCTCAGCAATATTGATTTTTTGATGGTGGATTCTGCCCATTTGTTGACGGATTTATTTGAAGCAAGGCATGGATTGGAGTGTCAGGCCGTCTTGTTGGCAGCAGAACGTTGTACAGAGCAGGACCTTTTGCAAATTGAAAGCGAAATCATGGAAATGGAAAAGATAATAGTTCTCGGTGACGATGTGGAAGAAGCTTCAGTTCGGTTTCATACGGCAATTATTACGGCTTCTCATAATGCCCTGTTGATGCGGATCAATGAAATGTTCATGGATTTATTGAGATTTTCGTGTAGCCGATCGTTTCAAAAACCCAGCCGCTATGCGGATGTCCTTAGAGATCATCGGTTCATTCTGGGAAAAACTCGCCAACATGATGGTGCAGGTGCTGCCAAGGCATTGTGTGACCATTTGGAAACAGCTAAGAAAGAGGTTCTTGCATTCGAATGCAGCGAGTCAAGAAGATAAAGTGACAGAAAAAGGGAAGTATAAAATTCATCCCAATGGTATGCCAGAACCCCAATGGCATGCCAAAATCCAAAATGTGGATTTTAGATTATGCGATTGTTGCCTTGCACGGAAGGAGATAGAAGTAAAACTGATGCCCAAAGGAATCATTTATGCCATCTCTATAAGCCCTAAAAGAGGTCAACTTAAGAAAGAAGTTCTTGAAGCTAATCTTATTGAAAATTTTGGGATAGAAAACGATGGGCATGCCGGTGATTGGGGCCGTCAGGTTACTTGTCTTAATTGGGCTAGTGTTCGAAATGCCAATAAAGAATATCAGCTAAATGCTGGCCCTGGTGACTTTGCAGAAAATATTTTAATTGATGGCTTGAAACTTTCTCGGTTACGAGTTGGGAGCAGGATTAAATTAGGAACAAGTGTTATATTGGAAGTCGTTCAAATTGGTAAAGATGATCATCTCAGTATAGTCAGCCGAACATTCGGCGTAAGTCTTTTGCCGGGTGAAGGGTTATTTTGTAAAGTTGCTACAGGCGGTAGAATTAAAAAGAATGATTGTGTAGAAGAAATATAATGCTAAATTCGGCATTGGACATAATAACGAGGAGGTGGCTGGAATGGAGGAAAGTGAACGAACAGCGCTATTTTCGATTGCTATCAATTCCGTTATATTCGGAATAAAATATGGTTCCGCAGCTGTTTCTGGCAGCCTTGCGTTAAAAGCTGAAGCGTTTCACACTTTTGCAGATTTGGTCGCCTCTTTAACTGTTTTTGTAGGATTGAAGATTGCCAAACGTAAAACCAAGTCATTCCCTTATGGACTGTACAAAATTGAGAATCTAATATCTGTTGTTATTGCCGTGGTTATTCTTTACACAGGCTATGAAATTGCGGTAGAGGCTATAACCGCTAAATCAGTTGACTTGAGAAACCCGGGACTCGCAATATTCAGCCTATTATCTGCAATAATGATCACTTTCTGGTTTTCCAGATATGAGAAGAATATTGGGCAAAAAAACAATTCCCCCGTTTTATTAGCTGATGCGGCTCACATCCGTACTGATGTATTAAGCAATGCAGTCGCTTTATTAGCCATTATCTCCAACTTGATCGGTTATCAATTTGACAAAATAGCCGCTTTCATTATAGTTGGGTTTATTGCCAAGACTGGCTTTCAAATATTGATAGACGGAACCAAGGTCCTTCTAGATGCTTCCTTGGATTATGAGACTCTTAGCAAAGTAGAAAAGATCATTGTCAATACACCTCAAGTTATTGAACTGAAAAAATTAACCGGACGCAATTCTGGACGATTCAAATTTATAGAAGTGGGTATTGTAATAAAAACTCACAACTTAGATAAAGCTCATTTTATAACAGATAAAATTGAGCGTCATATCAAAGACGAGATCAAGAGTATTGATCAGGTCCTTATTCATTATGAACCATTACAGAAGGCAGAAACTGTTTATGTTCTTCCGTTAACAGATGATCAAGCTTCGATCAACTCTCATTTTGGCGAAGCATCTTGTTTCATGCTTGTGACATTTAGAACAGGGGAAAAAGTTGCTGGTAAAGTTGATATCCTTAATAATCCTTATAGCAAAATAGAAAAAGGCAAAGGGATTTTAACAGCAGAATTTCTAACGCAAAATAAGGTTGATGCAGTCTTAGTCAAAAGTGATTTCACTAGCAAAGGGCCATCTTATGTATTTTCTAATTCTAATACCGAAGTTATTTTAACAAATGAGGAAACGCCACAACGTGCGTTTGCGAGACTTGGGCTAACATTTTAGTCACCTTCAGATACAAACCCATAGTTCCATGCTTAACTTTGCCTTCTCTCGGGCACTCTCTAGATCGTCCTGCGCGTGAATTGCTTTTAGCATGGCGGCTACTTCCTTGCCTTTGGAAAGAGGGGTTACCGAGAAGACGTTTCGGTAGAAATGAACGACGCAAGGTTGAAACTTCGCTTCTGGAAATACTTCTCCGAGGGCTTCGGCAAATCCCGGACATCGATCCCCAACGCTCAGTTTCATGCCGGAAAGGCCTCGTTCTTTCAAACCGCGCAAGAAGTTCAACCAGCTTTCCTTGTCTTCCCGGCCGCCTTCGGCGCAACCGATGATTTCCCGATATCCATCTTCATCTACGGCCAAGGCCACCAATATAGCTACATTGTCGTACGAACCGCCCCAACAGCGTTTTAGATAGATGCCGTCAAAGTAGACGTAAGGATAGGTTGACTTAAGCTGGCGATTTCGCCATTCTTCAATGTGACCGTAGACTTTCTTATTCATCTCGCTGCTGGTACCGGCAGAAACTTTACTGCCCAAGAGGACTTCGGTAATATCTTCAATCCGGCGAACGGAAACGCCCGCCAGATACATTTCGATCAGGGCTTCTTCGATGCTGCTTTCCCGCCGTTTGTAGCGTTCGATAATGGCGGTTTCAAAAGGGAGATGGCGAAGTTTGGGAACGTTCAAGGTAACTTCACCTGCCTTGGTAGTAAGTTTGCGTTTATAGTGACCAGCGCGGGTATCTTTTCTCTGTGCGTTTCTTTCGTACCTGGCGGCATTGGTGAGCTGATCGGCTTCGGCGCCGAGCATCTTGTTCAGCGTTTCTTCCACGCTGGTTCGAACAAGTTCTCCCAGTTGGTTCTTCAAGGTTTGTTCATTGAGAGTTATAATAGTGTCAGTCACGGATGATCCCTTCCTTTCGTATGTTGTGTGGCTAGCACCTTCAACATACACGGGTTGGCCCATCCGTGACAACTCTTTTTTCAAATGTGCGCAACTTTAGGACACGTTATCCTATTGAAGGGTATTGGCAGTACCAATACCCTTCAAAATTTTCAAAGTTGTAAGGAAGGAAAATGTTCGTAGACATTACGCCAATAGATCGTAACGCAAGAGAAGACACAGAGGCTCTACCGGAAGATTGTAGAGCATATTGGCAATGGATAGGGACGGGAAACTTGAAGGACGGGGATTAGTTACCATCGGAGCGAGATTTGGCTCAAATGCTTGGTGTTAGTCGGGTTCCTGTTCGCGAGGCACTAAAAGTATTGGGATTTTTAGGAGCTGCTCAACCCATGGGGACATTATAAAGTGCCAGAGAATGGGCGAACACGCGGTTGGAGTATTGGCCGGGAGCTGGGTCTTGAGTCGGTCATTAACAAACGAATACCTCGCGTCCATTGGTTATGACGACATAGCCGAAAGATACGAGGTATTGCACTCAAGTTATTGGACCGCCGTATCCCGAACGCTACGTACGGTGGTGTAAGAGATCGGCTACTCAAATAATGAGTAGCCGATCTCTCACACTAGACTTTGCTGCTTTTTACTGTTTAGCTTCAATACAGGCGCTTAGATTATTAAGCCTTCGTTTAAGTGTCTGCAATTTAGAGCAATGGCATTCATAGCGGCGGCATTAATTGGATAAGCTACCGGTGAGGCCGAGACTAATGGATGAGTTGCCACTTGGAAAGTGTTGAGCTCTGTCGCTGTCATGTCCTTTTGAATAGCCAAACTCAATATGTTGATTATTTCGGCGGTTGAGTCTCCTCCGGAAATCTGTGCGCCGAGAATGACGCCAGAGCACTTGGAAAAGATCAATTTGATGGTAGTTTTTTGTGAGCCCGGCAAACAACCGGGGTGGCGGTCCATGGTCGTGAAATCACCGACCATGACACTGAATCCTTCCTGAGAGGTTCTGGCTTCGGTAAGGCCGGCAGCGGCAAATGTTTTGCCAAATATTTTTGTAGAAAATGCACTGATTGTTCCTTTGTTTGCGCGAATGAGCCTCAACTGGAACGCATTGCAGCCCGCGATTTTCGCTTCCATTGCCGCAGTTGACGCCAGAAGAACCGGGGCATCTTTTCCGGTAAAGAAGCATTTTTTTTCAGCACAGTCGCCAACGGCAAAAATATTGGGATCGGAAGTTCTTGTATATTGATCGACAACAATGGCTCCTTTGCCATTTAATTCGAGACCTGCAGCTTTTGCCAATGCAGCATTGGGTTTGACTCCCATCCCCAGGATCACCAAATCCGCCGGAATCAATTCGCCGTTCTCTAATTCAACAGCTTCCACTGTGTTTGTACCGATAATTTTTTTGACTTTGGTTCCTGTCAAGAGATGGATACCCTTTGCCTTTAAGGAAGCTTCGATGTCATCGGTAAAAGTCCGGTCAAAAGCTTGCCATAAACAAGCATCCGCTAATTCAATCAATGTAACATTTTTTCCTAGTAAACAAATCTGCTCTGCGAACTCAACTCCGATAAAACCACCGCCAATAACTGTAACATTTTTAACGGTTTGCACTTTATCGAGGAGCGAATTCAAGTAGTCCTGATTTTTCAAAACAGAAAACACATTTTCCAAATTATGTCCAGGAATGAAAGTGGGGATAATGGGGAGGGAACCAGTAGCCAGGATTAATTTCTTGTATTCGATGGTTTCGTTTTTTTCCGTTGTTATGGTCTTTGTATGTCGATCAATACTTGTAACTCGATCGACAATTATGTGAACGCCTGAATCTATCAGACCAGTATCCGGCATTACATTTTTGTCTGTGTTATGCAAGGTTCCATAGATGTAAGGTATACCACAGGGAACCATGACATTTTCAGTTTCACGAATCAGGGTGATGTCGATGTTTCCATATGCTTTTCTTGCCGTTGTGGCAGAGAGAACCCCCCCGGCGCTTCCCCCAATCACTAACAGATCCGTTTTTTTCATTAACTTCATCCTCCTCATATAATTTGGTAGATTTCGGTCTTATGGTTTCGTTTCCGGGAAGAATTCATTTAGGAGTGATTGAACCAGCTTTCGGGTTTTTTCATCATAAAGTGAATAGAAGATGGTCGTTCCTTCTCTCTTCCCAGTAATGATTTTTGCCGATTTCAGTTTGGACAGATGTTGGGAAACAGTGGATTGCGCTTCGCCAAGGCAAATTTGCATATCGGTTACATTCGACTGTTTCTTTTCGCACAAAGTCTTGACGATGCAAAGCCTTTGGGGATGGGCCAAGGCCTTTAGAGTATCTGCCAGAGCTATGAACAATTCAGGGTCTGTCCGATAAATGTGCAACATGAAACTTCCTCTACAATAATTATAATATTAATATATTAAGATATTAGGATTATAACATAAAATACTATTTAATCAAGCAGAATATTTATGTGTAAATGTATCAAGCTTCAAAAAAAAGCGCCTATTGCGGTTACGCTGAAGATGTGATCAAGTGCTACTTGAAGTTGTCGGCGTTGTCGGTATTCAGCCCAAAAGGGGAAGCGCAGGAGCGAAGAAGTGTTGTTTTGGTTGAAATTTGTTCTTATATATCTGTGTGTATGGGCAGTGAGGCAACTGATAGCTGCGTTTCAGATAGATACCGGCAGTATTTTCACACCAGTCTTCCTGAAGGGCGGACAAAATATCGATCACCTGCAGAGCGCTCAAACGGCTCTCGGCGAATTTATGACAAATTCTCCATTGGGGAACATTTCTGTCCGGTTCACATTTCGCCAGAAGCGTGATTTCATTTCCCTCCGCGTCTTTTTCGGTGATATGTTGCTGGATTTCCGAAAAACATACGCTTGAAATAGGGAAGCCTGCCAAGAAAAACACGAGAATTAAGATTGCAGATAGCAATTTAAAAATGTCTATTGCAATATTTCTCAATGGCTCTGCCGATGCTGTGAAACCAATTACCTTTTCAAACGGTACCGCCAAGAAAAGGCTGAGTTCAAATTTGTACAAACGTACTGGGGAGCGAGAAAAAAATAGTTGTTGACATATATCCGTAACTGAGTTACTATAATTATGGGCATATGACAATAACGGTGCCGAATCGAAATCGTATGATGCCGAAAAAATAATTAAGGAGTGAAAAAATATGCCAAGAGGAGATGGAACCGGTCCGATGGGAATGGGTTCAAAGACAGGGCGTGGCGCCGGTTTTTGTTCAGGGTTTGCTGTGCCGGGCGCAATGAACACTCCAGGTATGTTTGGTGGCTTTGGTTGCCGGCGTGGTACTGGTGGAATGATGCGTGGAGCTGGCTTACAGGCGCGAAACCGATTTATGACTCAGCCATACGCTGGTGTAAATGATCCCGTTGGTAATGAAAAAGAGTTGTTGACCAATCAAATGAATTTTTTGGAAATGCAGTTGCAACAAGTGAAACGGCGTTTGGAAAGTATTTCTTCAAATGCTGAGTAAAAGCCTTCGACGTTTGGAAAGACAGGTGGTTTAACCACCTGTCTTTCCATGACTATTATTGAATGTGGAGAGAAGTATATGGCACTTCGCGAAATTATGAAACATCTCTGGCAGGATACTGTATTGCGTGGCAAGGCACGACCTGTAGAAAAAGTAGATGCCGAAATCCTATCGTTATTGCAAGATATGGTGGACACCATGTATTTTTCGTCAGGGGTTGGATTGGCGGCTCCACAGATTGGGGTCCTGAAAAGGGTGGTTATCGTTGACGTCGGAGATGGCTTAATCAAACTGGTGAATCCTGTAATAGTTGAAACGGTAGGCGAACAGTTGGATTCGGAAGGCTGTCTAAGTATTCCAGGAAGGTACGGGATGGTGAAACGACCCGAAATAGTGGTTGTTCAGGCGCTCAATGAACATGGCGAATTTGTTGAAATTACCGGAACGGGATTAACAGCTCGCGCTTTTTGTCACGAAATTGATCATTTGGAGGGAATACTGTTTATTGATAAAATCGTTCCTGAAGGAGAGCCCTGCGTTCTTGAAAGCAGGTGAAACCACATGATCATTTATGGGCCGGTACCGTCACGAAGGCTGGGGCAAAGTCTGGGGATCAATCATATTCCCCCCAAGACCTGTTCCTACTCCTGCTGCTATTGTCAACTGGGCAGAACCGATAAAATGCAGATTGTACGACGTGAATTTTATTCACCGGAAGAAATTTTCCTTGAGGTCGAACAGAAACTAAAACAAGTGGAAACAAGCGGAAAGTTTGTTGATTATTTGTCGTTTGTTCCTGATGGGGAACCTACGCTGGATATCAATCTCGGAACAGAAATTGCTTTGTTAAAGCGGTTGAATGTAAAAATCGCCGTGATCACCAATGCTTCTCTGTTATGGAAGGATGATGTTAGAAAGGATTTGTTGAGGGCTGACTGGGTATCGGTGAAAATTGATGCGGTGGATGAGAAGATTTGGCGTGAAATTGATCGTCCCCATGGCACTTTAAATATTCAACAAATTCTCGATGGGATAGGAGAATTCGCCAAGCTGTTTAAGGGTTCGCTAGTGACAGAAACTATGCTTGTGGATGGGGTGAATGATGCGACGGAAGATCTTATAAAACTTGCCGGGCAACTGGCGATCATAAAACCGGAAAAGGCATACGTGCTGGTTCCGACTCGTCCACCAGCGGAACCGAATGTTGAGCGAGCTTCGAATCAAAAGTTGCTTGAAGCGGCTCGTTTGATTCGCCGATTGGCGGGTGTGCCAGTGGAATGGATTACCGGAGATGAACGGGAAGACGGTTTCTTCTTCACGGGAAACGTTGTCGAGGATCTATTGGGCATCACTGCTGTGCATCCATTGAGGGCGGAGATTGTCGATGAAATGCTGAAAAAGCAGGAAGAGGACCCGAGTGATGTTGAAGCGCTCGTGGCGTGTGGGAAACTGTTGGAGTTCTGGTATGAAGGAAAAAAATTCTACCGAAAAAACATACAAGATGATCGCGGGAAAGCCTGATTTGAATGCTAAACAAATTGACATATATCCATAATAACATTATAGTTATGAGCATAAGAACATAACGGCAATGAAAATTGAAAGGCAATTTGAAAAATTGATTTCTTAAAATTGAGGGGAGGTGCTGAATATGCCGCGAAGAGATGGAACAGGACCCGTGGGTTCGGGCGGTGGCGGAGGAAGGAGACGAGGCATGGGGCGGGGTATTGGTAATCAGGCGAATAGCAGTGGAGCCTCGGTGGGCGGATCTATTGGCGCCGGTCCGGTAGGCTTTTGCGTATGTCCGCAGTGTGGCGCCAAAGTGCCGCATCAACGCGCCCAGGCCTGTAGTTCGGTTCAATGTCCGCAATGCGGTTCAGCTATGGTAAGGGAATAACAAAATTGAAGGGGGATATACTATGAAAATTGCAATTCCGGTCAACAACAAATCCCTGGAATCAACAGTTGCCTCATCGTTTGGGCGCACCCCATATTTTCTTATTTATGACACCGAAGCACAAACAAGCGCTTTTTTCGACAACAGTGCTGCAGCCAGTCAAGGTGGCGCCGGGATTAAGGCGGCGCAAGCCGTTGTGGATAGTGGTGCTGTTGCGTTGCTGGTTCCCCAATGTGGCGATAATGCCGCATCCGTAATCAAGACCGCCAATCTGAAAATGTATAAAACGATGAATGATTCCATTATGGACAATATCATTGCTTTCAATGCTGGGAAGCTGTCTTTACTCGAAGATATCCATGCTGGATTTCATAATCATGGGGGGAAAATAAAATGAAGATCGCCGTTTTGAGCGGCAAGGGCGGTACAGGAAAAACACTTTTATCCGTTAATCTGGCGGCAGCAGCTGATGAAGCTGTCTATATCGATTGTGACGTGGAAGAACCAAATGGGCACCTTTTTTTCAAGCCAAAAGATATTACGTCGGAAAAAATTTCGGTCAAGATTCCGGTTGTCGATGAAACCCTTTGCAATGGCTGCCGCATGTGCGTTGATTTTTGCAAATTCAATGCACTAGCCTATATTAATAAACAATTGAAGATTTTTGAAACAATATGCCATTCCTGTGGAGGTTGCATACTGTTTTGCCCCGTCAAAGCCCTGTCGGAGAAAGACAAAATCATTGGAGAGATTCAAAGCGGGACATCGGAAAACGTTTCTGTCATTACAGGCATATTGAATACCGGTGAAGCTTCTGGAATTCCAATTATCAAGAAGCTCCTCGATACCCCTTCGGGTGGAAAGGAAATCACGTTTATTGATTGCCCGCCAGGGAGTGCCTGTATTGTCATGGAAAGCATCAAAGATGCGGATTATTGCATATTGGTTGGGGAGCCGACCTTGTTTGGCGTTCATAATTTTAACATGGTTTATGAGTTGGTTAAGCTTTTTGATAAACCGCACGGCGCGATACTAAACAAGTGCCTGGAAGGGGACAATCCTGCTGAACTTTTCTGTATCGATAAGAATATCAAAATATTGGGCAGAATCCCTTTTGATACCGAGATCGGAACGCTGAATTCCAATGCGCGCATTTTGGTAAGAGAACATCCGAAATATCGGGAGTTGTTCTCTGCCCTGCTTCAAATTGTGACCAAGGAGGTGCGGCGTGAAACAGTTGTTAATTCTTAGCGGCAAAGGCGGCACAGGGAAAACGACGATTGCGGGGGCTTTTATTAAGTTGTCAAAAGCCAAGGCCTATGCGGATTGCGACGTGGATGCGCCTAACTTGCATTTGGTCATGAACCAGACCACGTCACCGCAACGATCTGATTATTTCGGATTGCCAAAGGCGGAAATCAATCCAGACTTGTGCTTGAAGTGTGATTTGTGTCGGCGAAACTGCCGGTTTGATGCTATTGACGCAGACTACCATTATACGGTGGATGAGTACGCATGCGAAGGCTGCGGCGTGTGTGAAAAGATTTGCCCGGTTGGCGCCATAACGCTCAAGGCTGCGGTCGCTGGAGAGCTGATGCTTTATGTGGATGATGCGGTGTTTTCCACGGCGCAGCTCAAGATGGGCAGTGGAACCTCCGGTATGTTGGTCACGGAAGTAAAGAAGCAGATGAAATCAGCAGGCGAAGACGCCGAAGTCGCTATCATTGACGGTTCACCAGGCATCGGTTGCCCTGTCATTGCTTCTCTTAGCGGTGTGGATATGGTCCTGATTGTTGCGGAACCTTCGGTATCCGGTATCAGTGATATGGAGCGTATTATTAAAACTGCCAAAGGGTTTCAAACCAAAGTCGCCGTGTGTATCAACAAGTATAATACCAACTTTGTGAAAACCGAGGAGATCGTCTCGTATTGCCAAAAATTTGATTTACCTTTCGTCGGTAAAATTCCCTTTGATCCCAAGGTTGTGGAAGCGGTCAATCAAGGTCGGACCATTGTTGATATGGATTGCTCGGCAGGTAGCGCCGCAAAAGACGTATATGCCAAAACACTTCGAATGCTAGTTACAGCCGGTCAGAACGCATAGGAAAAAAATGCAGATGAACCCAGTTTATTATCTAGGAGTTGAATAAAATGGAGAAAAGTTCAGCTAATATGAAATCGTGTCTTCAACCTCTGCCCAAAGTGTTGGTGTCTTGCCGCGGTTTAAATGGCGAAAACAATGTGCTGGCCGTCGCGTATTGTGGGAATTGCAGTTATAGTCCACCCATGGTGATGGTCGGTATTGTGCCGACTCGGTATTCGTATCAAATGATTAAGGAGTCAGGATGCTTCGTCGTAAATCTGGTCGATAAAAAGAATCAGGAAACGTTTGCTTATTTGGGCAGTCATAGTAAACGCGACGGGGATAAATTGGCAGATGCGAAGGTGAAACTCGCCGACGGTAAGAAGATCAATGCGCCGATTCTGCTGGATTGTCCGGTGAATATTGAATGCACGATCGTTGATTCGATTGTAACTGGATCCCACGAGATGTTTATCGGTAAAATCGAGTACGTCCATGCCGATCAACAATTGGTTGACGATAAGGGAAATATTGATTTTTCGGCTATCGACTTTATTTGATTTCGATAATGAAAGCTCAATCAATAAAATTTAGAGAGGGGAACTACGATGCCTGATTTTGGGAATCCGTTTTCCGGGCTGGCTAAAGAGCGCAAGTTGACTCAACAAGAGTTGATCAGAGCCATCAGGTTCATGATTTCCGCCGAATATGAAGCCATCCAGTTATATATGCAGTTGGCCGAATCCACGGACAATGAATTGGCAATTGAAGTATTACAGGATATAGCTGACGAAGAAAGAGTTCATGCGGGAGAATTTCTCAGGTTGTTGAAAGAAATAGCTCCAGATGAAGAAAAGTTTTATGGAGAAGGTGCTCGGGAGGTGGAAGAAGAAATTAATAGATTAAAAACAAACAAACCAAACGGAGCTGATAGTTTTGGCAAGACCGATTAAGTGGAGAAAAATTGAGAACGTTCCTTCCGTTCTCAATTTTATTCCCTCCGAAAAAGAGCTAGAGGGGCCGAAAAACACTTTAAAAATGGAAGAATTGGAAGCTATCCGTCTTAAAGATTTAGAGGGTTTGGAGCAAGGCGAGTGCGCCGAAAAAATGGAGGTATCACGGCCGACTTTTCAGCGTATCCTAATTTCAGCACGAGAAAAAATTGCCGACAGTTTGATTAATGGAAAAGCTATAAATGTTGAAGGTGGCAATTTTACGCGTAATATTTGTGCGGTAAAATGTATGGATTGCGGTAAAATTTGGATGGAAAGTTTTGAGAATCTGGAGTCAATAAAAAACGGTGAATATACTTGCCCTGCCTGCGGCTCGCTTAAAGTTGCCTGTGAGAAAGCTTCCCAAGGAAGATTTTGTAGGCGTAACTGTTGGCGTCATGGCCGAACAGAAGCGTAACTGAAATCAACCACCCGTTTTCTGAGTGGTTGATTCATTTACGCTATTATGTTTGGCTGCAAGCATTGGATTGTAGCAGCCAGAGAATTTATTTTATCTTGTGAGTAAGGCGGATCATTGACTCGGAGTTGATCACTGATTAGATATTTCTCCGGTTTTCGATACCGATTCAAGCGATAACGAGGAACGACCGGCAACAATTCTGCCATGTGGATTAGATCGATATCGCTAAATTGGGGCAGTACGGTGGTTCTGACTTCAAAATCAACTTTGTATTGCAATAGCAGGCTGATAGTTCTGAAAACATTCGCAGGATTAGCGCGGTCGCCGCAGATTTCATGGTACCGTTGCGGCGGCGCTTTGAAGTCAACGGCATAATAGTCACAGGAACCGGCTTCCAGTAAATGCTTGATAATATCTGGCGAAGAGCCGTTCGTATCCAGTTTGACTTTGAAACCCAGTTGTTTGAGAGATGCGATATAGGATGGTAAATCGGGTTGGAGAGTCGGTTCTCCGCCAGTTATGACAACTCCGTCCAATAAGCCGATTCGTTGGGCGAGAAAAGTTTGAATCTCGTGCAGATTGAGTAATTCATGACTTCCATCAATCAGTGATCGGTTGTGACAATAAAAGCAGCTATAGTTGCAGCCCGGTGTGAACAGCACACAGGAAATCAGTCCGGGATAATCGATGAGTGAGCTTTTAACCAGTCCGGCAATTAACATAGCCGATTACTCGTTAATCACGTATTTTTTTCGTTGGGCGTACTCTTCCCGCTTGCCTTTGTTGTAATTCTGAATCGGGCGCAGATAGCCGACAACGCGGCTCCAAATTTCTGTCGGAGCGCCGCATTCCGGGCAGGTCGGCTGTTCCCCCGCAAGGTAACCATGATCGTTGCAGACTGAGAACGTGGGCGTTAGGGAAATATAAGGCAGTTTATAACGTGTAAATATTTTTTGTATCAACCGCTTGGCAATAGATCGATCTTTGATTTCTTCGCCCAGATAGAGATGCAGAACTGTGCCGCCGGTATATAGAGATTGCAGTTCATCCTGCAGGTCCAGGGTTTCGAAAATATCGTCCGTGAATCCAACTGGAAGTTGCGATGAGTTGGTGTAGAAGGGAAACTTTTCGCCAGCGGTGATGATGTCGGCGAAGCGTTCCGTATCTTTTTTTGCGAGTCGATAACTGGTTCCTTCGGCCGGTGTTGCCTCCAGATTATAATAGTGTCCGGTTTTGTCCTGGATTTCTTTAATTTCCTTGCGCATATAGTTTAGAGTTTTTATCGCAAATTGCTGGCCCGGCCGAGTGGTAAGGTCGCAAGCAACGCCGAACAGATTTTGGCAGGCTTCATTCATGCCAATGAGGCCAATGGTGTTGAAATGGTTGAACCAATACAGACCGGTTTTTTCTTTGATTGCTTTCAGGTAATTTGCCGAATATGGATACAGCCCTTTAGCTGTTTGTTCTTCAATGACTTTGCGTTTGATTTCCAAGCTGTTCGCGGTAATGTTCATCTGTTGCCACAATCGTGCGAAGAACTCCGATTCACTTTTCGAAATATAAGCAAGTCTGGGTAAGTTAATCGTGACGACGCCGATGGAACCGGTCAGGGGGTTGGAACCGAATAGACCGCCGCCCCGTTTTCGCAGTTCTTTGGTATCCAGTCGGAGACGACAGCACATTGACAAGGCGTCTTCAGGAGACAAATCGGAGTTGACGTAGTTGGAGAAATACGGGATGCCATATTTGCAGGTGATTTCCATGAATTTATCTACTACGGGGCTGTTCCAGTCGAAATCTTTGGTCACATTGATGGTTGGGATTGGAAATGTGAATACCCGACCCTTGGAATCACCGCTCATCATCACATCGCAGAAGGCCAGATTAAGCATATCCATTTCTGGCTGGAAATCTCCGTATGTTTCTGACTGGTATTGTCCGCCAAGAATAACGTGTTCAGTCTTTAGCGTGCGTGGCGGAACGATATCGAAGGTTAGATTGGAAAATGGGCATTGAAACCCCACGCGGGTGGGAACATTCAGATTGAAGATGAATTCTTGAAGTGCTTGCCGAACTGTTTTGTAGTCCAGGTTGTCATAGCGGATAAATGGAGCGCAATAGGTGTCGAAAGAGGACCAGGCTTGTGCACCGGCGCTTTCACCCTGTGTGGTGAAGGTGGAGTTTACAATTTGTCCCAGAAAAGAACGGAGATGTTTAGGCGGTTTGGATTCTACTTTTCCCGGTACGCCGCCAAAACCATTTCGTAAAATTTGCTGGAGATCCCACCCAGCGCAGTACGGACCGAAGAAGCCCAAGTCGTGGATATGGATATCACCCGACAAATGGGCATTGCGGATTTCATCTGGATAAATTTCATGTAACCAGTAGTTTTGGGTGAACGCTTCTCGCACATAATTGTTCAATCCATTGATGGACTTTTGGGTATTGGCATTTTCATTGATCTGCCAATCCTTGTCATTCAGATATTCGCTGAACATATTGATGGTTGCGCCGATCAGTGCGTTTGATTCACGCGCGGAACGCCGCTTTTCCCGGTACAGGATATAGGCCTTGGCTGTTTTGGCGTGGCCTGCCTCGATGAGAACTTTTTCAACGAGATCCTGGATGCCCTCGACGTCAGCTATCCCATCAGGGTATTTTTGTTCTGCACAAGCGACGACTTGATCTGTCAGCTTTTCTGCCAAGGAAAAATCAGTTCCGCCAACAGCGTTAGCGGCTTTAAAAATGGCAAAAATGATTTTTTCTTTGCGAAAAGGAACATGTGAGTGATTTCTTTTGATGATTTGCTGCAGCATTGCCAACATCCTTTCAAAAATAATTTCATTAAAAAACACTATATGTTGTATCAAATAAGTTGTTGATACGAATATATAGTATTTTGTTTTGGCATATCTGTCAATAACTTATTAATGAATATTGACATAAGCTCAAAATGATCCTAGAGTTTTTATGGTCATATGATCATAAGCTGCAGAAAGACAAAAAACAATAGGTAATTTAATAATAAAGTAGGGAGTGATTTTATGTTTTGTGCTGCATTCTCGGATAAAGTAATCGAACATTTCATGAGTCCGCAAAATCTAGGAGATATGCCTGACGCCGATTCGATGGGTATTTGTGGAGAACCTGGTTGCGGCGATTTTTTAGCTATTTTTATCAAGGTCAAGGACAATGTGATTGCGGATATCAGTTTTTTAGTCGATGGTTGCGTGGCAGCGGTTGCGTCAAGCAGCATGGCAACGGAACTGGCTAAAGGGAAAACTCTGGACGAAGCCATCCAAATAACCGATCAGGATATTGTGAAAGCACTGGACGGGTTGCCTGAACACAAACTGCATTGTTCCGTACTGGGCGCAACGGCATTGAAAAATGCGATTGAGAATTATTATGGTGCGCACGAGTTGGCAAAATAGGTCGGCACAAGGGGTACTGCACGGTATTTTGAGAGGTTGATTCTGTATTGGTCGCAAGAATATTGGAAGAAACGCAGTCAGTCGAAATTCTCCCATAAATTTCAAAGGAGGGGATACGGGTGGCAAATGCACGTTGGGTTTCTTGGTCGATTATGTTTTTGATTATCGTATTCGTTTTTTCCTGCGGTGGATGTGGGTTGCAGCCCAATATGCCTGCTGCGTCGAATCCTAAGGTTGTGCAAACGACCGGCTCCAATTTTACATCGGAAATACGGCAGGCCACGTGGGACGCGTATGGGAAAATATTAAAAGAAGTCAGTGACAGCAAGTTTCCTATCGATCCAGCTATGGCAAAAGAACAACTTGATGGAAACGAAACCTCCTATTTGGTCATTGACCTACGATCGCCGGAGCATTATGCGCAGCGACACATCAGGGGTGCGATCAATATGACTCTTGTCGGACTGGCGGAAAACCTCGGCAACCTTCCCCCCAATAAAATCTTGCTGTTGTACTGTTATACGGGGCAAAGTTCGGCGTTGGCGATGGTGCCGCTAAAAGCATTCGGTTACCAGGCGATTTTTGTCAGTGGTGGGTTCTCGCTGATGGAAAAAGCAAGATTCACCATGGAATCAAGCGGAAATTCTTTTTATCCAGTTAAAAATGAGCCGCCGCATGATCCGAAGGTGGTTGCGGTTTTGCACGGTATCCAGGCGAATCTGCTCATGATCGCCAGACAACACGCGGTTAAAACACTTGTAGTGGCCAATTCGGAAGTCAAAGAACTTTTAGCGGGATCACCGGATAAATATGCGTTTGTCGACCTCAGACCTCGTGATGATTATGCAAAAGGGCATATTAGGGGCGCTATCAGCGCACCGCTCGATGAACTGAAAAATCGGATACCGAATCTGCCAAAAGAAAAAAGATTAGTGCTGTGTTGCAAGAGTGGGCAATTGGCAGCGATGACCACAGCACCTCTCATGGCAGAAGGCTTCAAGATCATATCGCTTTGTGCAGGACTTTCACAGGTTGAACCCGGGTTGTTTCCGCAGGAAAATCAATAGTTTTGGGGGCGTTTTTGTCGCTATGCTTTTTGGGGGTATTTACGAAAGAGTGTGAGTATAAAGCAAAAGCCCCGCCGACAAACGCATTGTTATTATTGACATATGACGAAAACGAAGTATAATAAATGTAATAGCGACATATGTCGATAAGTATGTTCCGGTTTTGCATTTACTGATGGAGCAAGGGGTAACACTCCCTTGTTCCTTATATTGATCATATGAGGTGAGTTTGCAATGGCAAGACCGAGAAAATGGCGAAAAGTATGTAACTTGCCGGAGAGCAACCGATTCGGTCCGCTTAACGCTCCGATGAGCCCCGATCATTGTATAACGATGACTGTGGATGAATATGAAACCATACGCCTGATTGATTTAGAAGGGTTTAATCAGGAAGAATGCGCCAATCAAATGAATATCGCCCGTACGACTGTTCAAGGAATTTATATTGGTGCAAGAAAGAAAATTGCTGAGTCACTCGTGAACGGGAAAGTGCTGAGAATTGAGGGCGGAGATTACAAGCTTTGTGATGGGCGAGCGGAATCATGTGGTGGTGGCGGGTGTCGAAGGCATCAATGCGGTAGACAGATACAGATGATAGAAGATAGCTGAGGAGGATAAAGACTAATGAAAATTGCAATACCTGTGGATGGGAATTCTATGGAAGCGAATGTATGCATCTCGTTTGGACGCACACCCTATTTTTTGATTTTTGATACGGAATCGAAGGAACCTATTTTCCTTGATAATAGCGCAGCAGCCAGCCAGGGTGGCGCCGGAATCAAAGCAGCTCAGGCAGTTGTAGATAGCAATGTTACCGCATTGATTACCCCGAGATGCGGCGAGAATGCCGCAGAGGTATTTAAAGCTGCCAATATCAAAATATACAAGACGATCAACGATTCGATAAAGGATAATATTAATGCCTTTATTGACGGAAAACTCTTCCTGCTTGATGAGATTCATGCCGGATTCCATAAATAGGCGGCAATAGATGTCTTTGACCAGATGCTAAAATATTATTTAGTGAACGTTATACGCCAAGCGTATGATAATAAAATATGATAGGAGAGTAATGAATGAGCGAAAATTGTAATCAAACTTGCAGCTCCTGCGGTGACGACTGTGATGAGAGGAAGGAACCCAATGTCGATTTTTCCGAAAAACCGCATGAACTAAGTAGCATTAAAAAAGTAATCGGTATTGTAAGCGGCAAAGGCGGGGTTGGTAAATCGTTGGTAACCTCCATGCTTGCAGTAACAATGAATAGAAGAGGCCATAAGGTTGCTGTTTTGGATGCGGATGTGACAGGACCATCCATACCTAAAGCCTTTGGTATAAGCAAAAAGGCTACTGGAAATGAACTTGGCCTTTATCCTATTAAAAGCAAAACGGGTATTGATATTATGTCAATTAATTTGCTTTTGGAAAATGATACAGATCCTGTAGTGTGGCGAGGACCGATCATTGCCAATACAGTCAAACAGTTTTGGACGGACGTAATATGGCATAATATCGACTTTATGTTTATTGATATGCCGCCGGGCACAGGAGATGTTCCGCTCACTGTATTCCAGTCAATAAAAGTCGATGGAATCATCATTGTGACTTCACCGCAAGAATTGGTTTCAATGATTGTATCCAAAGCGGTTAAAATGGCAAAGATGATGAATATACCAATCATCGGGTTGGTTGAAAATATGGCGTATTTCAAATGCCCGGACTGCGATAAGGAATACAAAATATTCGGCGACAGCAATATTGAAAAAATCGCCCAGACACATAATCTCGATATTTTGGCCAGCATGCCAATCGATCCTAAACTTGCAGTAGCCTGTGATAAAGGAATGATTGAATTCTTTGAAGGAAATTGGTTTGACCGGATCGCTGAAATGTTGGAAACAGAAAAAATAGTAGGAAAAAATGGAGGAAAGAAAATGAAAATTGCAGTAGCAAGTGAAAATGAAATGGTAACAGAGCATTTTGGGCATTGTGTAAATTTCAATATTTATGAAGCTGAAAACGCGCAGATTGTTAAGAGTGAGTCCGTGCCGAATCCGGGACATAAGCCAGGATTTCTGCCCAACTTCTTGAACGACATGGGGGTCAATGTGATTATTTCAGGCGGCATGGGCGCCGGCGCAATCGAAATTTTCAACGAAAAGGGTATTGAAGTAATTGTCGGAGCGATGGGACCGGCGAAGGTCGCAGCCGAGCAATATTTGAAAGGCATGCTGCAGTCTACTGGTTCTGTCTGTCATGAACATCAGCACCATGATGAATGTGGGGAATAAGGTGTTGATATCCTGACACCTGAATTCGAACGCAAGTGAAGAAGTAATGTATCAGTGGAGGGGCGGCGGGGCCGACCCTCCATTTTTTAAAATTGAGCTGTATGTATAAGGTAGATGCTCCTGTGGAGATGCGTTATTCTTTTGGAAGGGGTAGGAATTTGTTGCGCCATGACGAACAATATTATGTATGGACATTGATGTAAACTTCCTCCGCCAGGCATTTGCCGCCGAAAACTACATATGCGAAGACGAACTGGTCATTACGATATCCCTGGCACTAAAACTGGGACGTCCTTTGTTGATCGAAGGCGCTCCGGGCGTTGGCAAAACGGAGATTGCCAAAGTGCTGGCCGTTGCCATGGAGACCGAGCTGATCCGGTTGCAATGCTATGAAGGACTGGATGAAAGCAAGGCGCTCTATGAATGGAACTATCAGGCGCAGTTGCTCAAAATCCAGATGATCAGGGACTCTTGTGGCGAAGAATCCGTCGAGGAAGAGTTGTTTTCCTCCCGGTATTTGCTGGAACGCCCATTACTCAAGGCAATCCGTTCTCCCCGGCGTTCGGTGCTGCTAATTGACGAAATTGATAAGACGGACGAAGAATTTGAGGCATTTCTGTTTGAACTTTTATCCGATTTTCAGGTATCCATTCCGGAAATGGGGACCATTCGGGCTGTCCATATTCCGGTGGTCGTGCTGACGAGCAATCAAGAACGCGAACTGTCCGATGGTTTGCGCCGCCGTTGTGTATATCTGTATATTGATTACCCGTCACCGGAAAAAGAAACTGAAATTCTGCAGCTGAAAGCTCCAGGCGCCCCGGACCGTCTCGTATGGGAGATCACCACTGCGATGCAGTATCTGCGGCAGGAAATGGACCTGGAGAAGCCACCATCCACTGCCGAAGCGATTGACTGGACTACGATGCTGGTGGACATGGGGTGCATGCAATTGACGCCGGCTACAATCAAGCAGACGTTGGGATTGTTGTTGAAAAACCATCATGACTTCACCGTGTTTGTCAAAAGTATCGGCTTCGAAGGTTTTTGCGCTATGCTTCACAAACGGTGGGAGGGTGACGAAGTCATCGTCAAAAAAGATTCATTTCTCGAGCGGGCGGTAAAAAAAAAGTTCAACCCATTCTAAGAGCTAGTTTGAAGATGCCATTAAAAGTAGCCAAAACGATTTTGATGGCAAAACCCGAAGAGAAGGCCATGTTTGGCAGTGTATGCCAGGATTTTCTGGCTCAGATGGAACTGCCTCACGCACCGTTTGGCGGGGGCGGAGAAGGGGGCGGACATGCAGGGCGACCTCTGAATAGTCGCGAGCTGGAATATACGAGCCCTGAGGATTTTCCTTTTTTGGTGGAGCGAATCCGTCGACTAATTAATCGACTGGAAATGCGTCCATCGCGGCGCCAGCAACAAACCCATCGTTCCCAGTGGATCGATGTGAAACGTACAGTCCGGCGCAGTTTTCGCTTTGGCGGGGCCATGTTCGCGCTGGGTTTTCGCCGCCTGCGGCTACGTCGACCACGGATTGTGATTCTGTGTGATGTTTCAGCGTCGATGATTCGACATATCCAATTTACCTTACCCCTCCTGTTTGGCTTGTCCCAGACAGCGGAAACCAATCGGGCATTTGTCTGTGCCGGTGGTCTGGAGGAAGTGACGGAGTTGTTTCGACAGAACAGTGATTTCGAACAAGTGCGGGACTGGTTGCTGCAGCGAACTACCCAGGTAGGGCGGGGAACGAACCTGGGGCAAGCTTTTCGCTCTTTACGGACCGATTTTTCCGGGGCCCTGAGTTCGGCTACCTGTCTATTGGTGGTGAGTGATGCAGAAACGGTGGAACCGGATTTTGCCATTAGCGAATTGGGGAAGATCGCCAGTAAGGTGAAAAAAGTGGTATGGCTCAATACCCAATCCCGGAGTCAATGGCACCAAAAAGAGATCATTCCGGCATTGCGCCGCTTTCTGCGCATGGAAGAGTGCACGACGTTGGCAAAGGCGGTTAAAATTCTACAATCGTTGTAAGCTGAAAGGTGACCACAATAAATGGACAGAGTGCAAGTTTTCGATCAAAAGGTCGAAGCATACGAAGGTTGGTTCCAAGAGAACAAGGCTCTATTTGAGGCTGAGCTGACCGCTATAAAACAAATCCTGCCTACATCCGGAAAAGGTGTTGAAATCGGCGTAGGAACTGGGCTGTTTTCGGCGGCGCTTGGCATAAAAGACGGGATCGAACCTTCGAAAAACATGCGCAGAAAAGCATTGGCGCGGGGCATAAATGTTCGTAACGGGTTGGCGGAAAAGTTGCCAATTCTGGATGAAACCTTTGATTTTGCGCTAATGATTACCGTGGACTGTTTTCTGGATGATGTCGCACAAGCCTTTAAGGAAGCTTGTAGAATATTGTCTGCGGGTGGATTTTTTCTCGTGGCATTCATTGACAGGGAAACGCCACTCGGAAAGCTCTATGATCAGAAAAAACAAACAAGTGAGTTTTATCAGCAAGCCCAGTTCCACTCCTCGCTCGAGATAAAGCAGTACCTGGAGTTGGCTGGGTTCACGGTTGTTGACGCGCGACAAACGATTTTTACTATAGAAAACAGGCCGCAGGAAGTGCGGCCTGGAACAGGGGACGGGGTGTTCGGCGTCATCAAGGCAAGAAAAATTTAAGCCTCTATGCGGGATGAATCAGCCGTTGCAGTACGGAACTTAAGTTCAATGCGTGTTCCCACATGGGGTTCACTGGTGATATGGACCTGCGCCTCATGCAAGGCAATAATCTGCCGGGCGATGGCGAGACCGAGTCCGGTGCCTTCGTCGCTTTGCTGATGGGATTTGTCCACTTTATAGAACCGCTCCCAGATATATGGCAAGTCTGCCTCTGGGATTCCGATGCCGGTGTCTTGAATCACACAATTCAGGGCGCCGGTTTCTTTTTGCTCAAGAGACAACGCGATAGTCCCACCGGCTGGCGTGTATTTCACGGCATTATCCAGGAAAATGAGCAGGAGCTGTACCAGACGGTCCCGATTGCCTAGTGCTTTTGGTAAATTCTGTCCAATATCGCAGTGCAGCAAGATGTTTTTCGATTCTGCCAGAGGGGAGATCAATTGCATCACATGAGCGGCGATTTCAGAGAGGGAAACCGGTGTTAGCGGAGAGTCGGCGCTGGCGGACTGCAGGCGGCTCAAGTTTAACAGGTCTTTGATCAGACGTTCCAGCCGGATCGCTTCATCCCGGATCAAATACTGGTACCGCTTGATTTGAACCGGGTCCTTCACTACGTCATCGGCCATCGCCTCGGTGTAGCCGCGGATGACGGTGAGCGGAGTGCGCAGTTCGTGGGACACATTCGCGATAAAATCACGGCGAAGTTTTTCCGTTTTGCCTACTTCCAGCATATAATCACCCAGATCTTGGGCCAGCCCGTTGATCGTGCTCCCCAAGCTGCCGATTTCGTCGTTGCTGCGAACATCTACGCGGGCACTGTAGTCGCCTTGCGCGATGGCGGCAGCAGTGGACTGCATGGCGCGTAGAGGGCGTACCAAACTGCGGGTGAATAGGCGAACGAGCAGAAACGAGAAGATAATACCGATCAAAGCCCCAATGCCGATAAATTCATAAATGTGTGCCATAAAGTCATTTACGGCGGCAACCGGCGAATTGATCAGCACAGCACCATCTACCTTGCCGTTCGGTAAAAGGATCGGCACACCGACCACAACCATCCGTTCTTCGTAGTAAGGGTGATCGATGATTTTGCTGACGACTTCGCCCCGATATACCGGGGCCAGATCCGCCAGCAAACTGCGAAGATTTCCCATCTGAGGCAAAGCGTTGCCAGGCATGTTCCGCATCGCCCCGCTCATGCGACCGGGGCCCATGCCTGACTGACGCCCAGCGCCGGTATGCCGGGCGATAGACAGCGCCACTGGTTGCCGGGAGGCGTCCAGAATCCAGACGCGGGCTTCCAGGTAGCTGTCCACGTCGCTGAGGATATCACTCAGACTAGTGGCAGCGCCCTTAGTGTCCCGGGCGGTGCGGATTCGTTCCGCGATCTCCGTGCCTTTGCGGGTCAATTCCTGCTGTTTGGCGGTAATCATGCGGTCGCGGATAAACGCGGAAGCACCCCACAAGACTGAACCGAGTACAATCACGATGACCAGCATGAAAGCCGCTACCAGCCGCATTTGAAACGATAAATTCTTCATGATTTGATTTCCAGATTCCCTGTTGTATCGAATCGATAGCCGACACCCCAGACGGTCGCAATATTCCAACTCGCGCATTGGCCGTTCTGCAATTTGGTTCGCAACCGCTGGACATGGACGTCCACGGTCCGGGTGTCTCCCGAAGGTTCATGGCCCCAGACTTCAGCAAGCAGAGCTTCCCGGGTATGGATGCGGCCGGGGTGGGAGGCGAGCGAATACAAGAGGTCAAACTCTTTGGCGGTGAGCGGGACCTCTGAGTTGGCGATTTTTACAGTGCGGGACGTGGCGTCGATTTCGAGCTGACAGCAGGATAACGGTGGTTTCGATTCTGGAAGCTGTGGTGTATCGACTGCAGGAGAGAAGCGGCGCAGGATGGCCTGCACCCGGGCGACGACTTCTCCCGGGGCAAATGGTTTGGAGACATAGTCGTCTGCTCCGGTTTCAAATCCCAACAGTTTATCCTCGTCTTCAGATCGGGCAGTCAAGAGGATGATCGGGGTAGAGCCCAGTTTGCGGATTTGTCTGCAGGTTTCCAGCCCATCGAGTACTGGCATCATGATGTCAAGGACAATGATATCCGGCCGGGACTGCTGAAAAAGCAGCAGCGCCGCCACACCGTTATCCGCCTCCGTGACAGCAAAGCCCGCCTGTTCCAGATACAGGCGGAGGAGTTCGCGGATGCGGACATCATCATCGACAATCAATACAACAGCTTTTTTCATGGTCACACCTCTTGCAGGTTAAAGCGGCGGAGAGTGCTCCAGGGCACTTTCCGCCACTATTTTTCAATGCGCTTTGTAGTTTAGAACCGGCAACCGCCGCCACCACCGAAACTTCCGCCCATGCCGCCTCTACCGAATCCGGCACCCATGCCACGGCCGCCAGCCGGTCCGCCGAAGCCGTTTTCCATGGTGTAGTTGAAACGATCCTGCATGAATTTCAATTGGTTGTCAGCCTGTACCTGAGTAATCTGGCCGGCTGTGACAGCTGCGGCTAAGGCATCCTTGCGGATCGCCAGACGTTGTTCAAACAGAGTTTTCATATCGGCTTTCTGTTCGTCTGTCAGTTTAGCTCCGACAATAGCACCAGGGGCGACGAAACCGTTCTTGGCGCGGAAGGCGAATCCGGCTTCCATGGCCTTGATGCGGGCATCGGCCTGCTCCTGGGTCAACGCACCGGACTTCACCAGATTGCCGATGTATTCCTTGCGCAGTTGTAGGTTCTTCTCCTGCCAGACTTTCCAATCAGCTTTTTGCTGATCGGTCAGCGGCGCGGTCTGTCCCCCGACGCCAGGGCCCATGCCCATGCCGCCGCGACCCATCATTCCGCCGCCGCCCATACCCATGCCGCCACCCATCGGCCCTGCCATTGAGACTGACGCCATCGAGAGCATTAGTGCAGCAACTCCGGCGATTAACAGTGATTTCTTTTTCAATTGAACTTCCCCCTTTTATTATATGATGTGCTTTTTGTTTTTGCAGTACTCTTGTCCTGCTACTTTTGATTATAGAGGGTAAGTTTTAAGAAACAGTGTCTTATTTGTAACGAATCTGTGAAATCGTAACTGTTTTCAGTCGGGAAATGGAAGTCCTTGACCTTTTTCTTCGTGGGCTACTCCGTCCCGCAAACGATAAAGGCGCTTGAAGCGGGGGATGATGATGTCGTCATGAGTCACGACCATGATGGCGGTGTTATATTGCTGGGCCAATCGTGCGAGCAGCTTCATGACGATCAGAGAGCGTTCGCTGTCTAGTGGGGCGGTTGGCTCATCCGCCAGAATAAAGGGCGGTTGGTTGGCCATCGCCCTCGCAATCGCAACGCGTTGCTGTTCGCCCCCAGATAGCTCGGAAGGTTTGGCGTGTGAGCGGTGTTCGACTTCGAGAATGGTCAACAGTTCCATGGCCCGGCTGCGGGCTGCTGCGTTCGACTTTCCGGCGAGCATTGGCAGGAGTGCTACATTATCCAGAACCGATAAAAAAGGAATCAGATAGGCTGCTTGAAAAACAAAGCCAATCTTATCCCGCCGGAGTGCTCGGAGGTCGTCAATTTTCCACCCATCGTCAAAGATGGTTTCCCCATTCAATTCAATCCGGCCTGCCGTCGGATCAATGACAGCTCCCAGACATTGCAACAGGGTTGTCTTTCCGGACCCGCTGGGACCGAGCAAGCCGACTACTTCGCCAGGGTTGACGTAGAGGGATACGTTCTTGATAGCACGGACTTCTGTTGCGCCCGATCCATAGGTTTTGACCAGATTGGTCATCCGAATGGCTTCCATGTTATCCTCCTATCGCTGACGCCGGTTGGACTTTCAATGCGGCGCGGATCGCCACCAGGCTGGCCAACGAGCAAATCAGCAATATGATGAGGAAGGCGATGAAGCTGTCAAAAGCCAATAATTCGACCCGCTTGGGGAATAACGGTGCCAAGGTTGCAGCTGTCGCATTGCCGACAATGTAACCGATTACACCGAGCCCCCAGGCTTGCTGCAATATCATGGAAATAATGGTTTGGTTTTTGGCGCCGATGAGTTTGAGTACAGCGATTTCCCTGATTTTACCCATTGTCATGTTATAGATGATGAGTGCAATGATGGCGGTGCTGACGATGGCGAGGATTACCATGAACATCCCCAGTTGCCGTAGTGCATTAATGATGACCCGTTCCTGAAGTATTTGCCGCATTTGCTCATAGGTATATACCTCAAAATGCTTCCAACGCCTTATCGTTTCCGCCACCGTATCCGGTTCAAAACCAGGACTGAGGCGAACGAGGACGGCGTTGACCTTTTGGTTGGATTGCTGGGATTCGGTAACCGCCTGAAGTAAGCCGGGCGACCCCGGTCTGTTCAGTTTGGGGTTGGCGCTCAGGCGATTACGTTCGTTGTAGATGGTGGTGTTGTCCTTTTGAAACTGAATATCCTGCGCATCTTTCATGGTGACGAATACCACGGGGTCGCCGCCGGAGGATACCATTCCTGTGGTCAGGCCGACTACGGTAAGCTCGGTACGGCGAATGCCGATTTTATCGCCAATGCGAAATCCGGTCTTGGTATCGGCTATGGCTTCGTAACGGGCTTGGGCAATAGGTCGCCCCGCAACCAAATAGGGAGGCTCGCCGGGTTTGTTAATTTCAAAACCTGCCACCTGAGCCCGAATATCTTTGCTGGCGTGGCGGACTTGAACTGTCAGATAGGCGACGTTACTCGCTTCCGCCACTCCTGGCAGCCCCGCAATGTTGCGGGATACATCGTCGTAGAGGGTGGACGATTCCGCATAGGGCCCCATGGTGTCATCCTGCACCACCCACAGATCAGCATGCGTGCCGCGAATCAGGGCGACAGCATCGTCCATCATGCCGCGTACCAGTCCGGTCATTGTCAGGGTAACTCCGATCAGCAGACCCAAACCTGCAGCGGTCAGAACATAACGAACCCAACTGTAGGAGATTTCCTTAAAAGCCAGGTTGATCATGGCTTTTTCTCGGCTCGGACTTTCAGACCTTCGCTGAGCAGTTGCTGGCTGTAGACTACCACAGTGTCTTCAGGACTCAGGCCCTTGAGTATCTGGATTTTTCCATCAAGTGACTGTGCTCCAATATCTACCGGTTGAAAACGCAGGCGACCGCCATCTACCATCCAGACGCCATTTTGCTTTCCCTGCTTCTTCAATGCCGCCGCCGGTACTACGATGGCGTCAGGAATCACTGGAAAGTCGATGGTCACTTCCGCCAGTTCGCCGAGGGGAAGAGCCCCGGGGGCTTCATTGAACACGACGTCAACAAAGCGCTCTTCAGTGACGCTGTCGGCCTGGACTTCCAACCGGGCAACTTTGCCGGGCAATATTTTGTCCGGGCGGGATCTCAGAACGATGGCGGCAGGTTGTCCCACAGAGATTCCATGGAAGCGGGCCTGATCGACGCGAGTCCGTATCCAGACAGTGCTGGGATCAACCAGACGAAAAACCGACTGGCCGGCTACCACGGTGGCGCCTGGTTCGGCGTCGCGGGAGACGACGAGGCCGTCAACGGGGCTGATGAGCTGCAGGTTGTTGCGCTGACTGATGAGGGCGGCATATTCAGCAGTGGCCCGCGATATTTCACCTCGGGCCGATTCCAGCAAAGCCAGGGCAGATTCGTGCGATGCCCGCGTGGTATTGGCTTCATTATTTTTCACATCAACTGTTTCCTGGCTGATAGCATTGGCTTTAAACAGCGCATTATATCGATCGGCGCTTGCCTGGGCCAGCTTGTTCCGGCTGGCTGCATCCCGGACCAAGGCTTCCGAAACCAGGAGCGCACTTTGCGATTTGGCCACAGAAGCGGCGGCACTGGATATTTTTTGCTCCAGATCCACCGGGTCCATCTCGCCCAGAACTTTACCGGCAGCCACTTTGTCTCCCTGATCGGCGAATACTTTGAGAACGCGACCGGCCTGTGTGGGGCCGATGGCGTAGGTCAGTCGGGCATCAACGGTCCCAATGCCGAAGACTCCAGCTTTGAAGGATTGCTTTTGCACGTTTGCTACGGTGACCCTGGTCGGCCCCAGTGGCCCTTTGGCATAAAGAAACCAGCCAACAACCAATAGCAGCAGAACAGAGGCTCCAATCATCCATGATTTTTTTCTGTTTTTTACCCAGTCTAAACGCATATCCATCCCTGCCTCATCTTCTTCGTTCCTATTCTTCGCCCAGCGCATCCATCAGCGCCAGCATAAATGGGGCAAAATCCACCAGCCAGACGCCGGACATCTGGGTCGCCTTAACCGTCAAGGTCAACGCCTCCAGTTCCTCTGCAGCCCGGATGGATACATCGGCCAACATGACTCCTGTTTCTGCGGCTCGGAGATTGGATACAGATATGGAAGTGACGGGAGTCTTCACGCCTGCATCTTTCGCTTCAAGAGCCAGACGTTTGTTCAGGTGGAGCGAAAAGTCCGCGAACATGCGCTGCGTTTTGGGATCTGCCTGTTCGGCGGGGAGCAGCAGCATGACTTTTTGCGCAGCGGTGAAATCGTTGGACAGAAAAGCTTGGACGACAGATTGAACCACAGCATTGACATCAGCAGATTCCGCAGAGGACGCCGGTGTAATCTGTGGGGGAGAGTCGGCAGGAGCTGTGATCGGAGTCTTTTGCGGCGGAGCGCCCAGATCGCAGCCTGTAATGAGCAGTGAAAGAATCACAACTAAAAGTAAGAAGACTTTCACCTTAGACACTGCTAAATCCTCCTTGATAATGAATCCTCTCCTTAACAAGAAACCATTTTATCGTTTGTCAGTGGTTAAATATGGACACGGCGGAGGGCGCGCATCGTGCATCGATCGACAGAGTGGAAGTCAACAGCTGCAACACGTACGAGACAAAGTCGTCGAAGCTGTCAGTGGGAATGCCATACGAATTCGGCGCTGTGAATAACTCGTCTTCGGCGGGTCCGGCCACAACCGATGGTGCGAAAGAAAATAATGATACTAACGCAATCAAGAAGAGCATTAAATAGTTCATTTTCCTTGACATGGTTATCCCTCCCTATAATTTTTTTTATTCATTGCTGATTATCGGGCCAACGCAATAGTTCCATCCAATATGGGCGTCGGCTTTCCTTGCCAGGCGGTTGTTTCTCCGGTCAGGCGGCTGTAGATGCAGGCGGACAAGGCAGCGATCTGATCGCTGGCGTAGTCGGAGTCCAGTTCTGTTTCCGTAAAGATGCTAATGAGGATCGGGCCGTTCGGGCCTTCAACGATGCCGACATCAGCCAGCACATTGTCCAGTTCGCCAATTTTGTGGAGTACGTGGCGGTCCTGCATGTAACGGGCCAGTTCGTCCGGGAAAATAGTATGGGACAACGCGTCTGTCATGAATTTAGTTTTATCGGGCGGCAAGAGCTTTCCTGCATACAACTGTTCAAAAAACAGCGCCATGTCTTTTGCGGTGGTGGTGTTGGAGTAGCCATAAGTTTGCCTGGACTGCGCGTCGCGAATGGTGGTTTGCGTGAGTCCGATCTTGGCAAAGTTTTGGCGGATGGCATCTGAACCCATCTTTTCTTCGATTTCGTCCAAAAAATCGGCGAAATAGTCATTGTCGCTGATCGTCATCATCAGTTCCACTCCGACGTCATACATGTGCCGTTGGGATTCTTCGGCGTCCTTGTAGAAGTGGTTGTAAACAACGACGGATACGGGCACTTTGATGGTAGAGGCCGCGGCAAACACCTGATTTTCATTGTAGGACACCACCTGGCCGGTTTTTAAATTCTTGGCATAGATACCGGCCGAGCCGATGAACTGGGTTGCCAAAGAGCAGGCGGCTCTTTGTGGCTCTTTTGCCGCCGGAAAGGTTGCAGCTGTTTTCGTCACAATCGTTTCGTCTATAGATTTAATGTTAACAATCGTTCTTGTCCCGGCTAGACCCGTTAGGGGCAACCCGATCAGCAGCGCGGTGGCTGAAATTACACAGACCATTCTGATTGCCTTCATGTTCACCCATCTCCAACTCAATCTTTCCTGTTTTCATGATAGAGTAAACTTGTAACAATGCTGTGAAGCAACTGTAACGAAAGTGTGAAAGAGTGCAGTGGGAAGAAGGAAAACACGTGCGTTGGAATATGGGCAGGTGTGGCAATGAAGATAATTGGTTTGAAAGTCAAATAAGGACGCCTTGCGGCGTCCTTCCATAGTTTCAGATGGTTTTTGCGTCAGGGTTGTCGATATTTGGCTGAGATTGCTAGTTTTTCCGCTCCAGACTGCAGATGGTCAATAGCCAGAGCAATGAGCACAACACCCACCAAGCTGCAAATCCAGCGGGTCACTGAAAACAATAATCCCAAGAACTGAGTTTCAAATAGGAACATGGGGATTTTCAGGGTCGCCCAGGCTCCAAGAAAGATCATGACATTGAAAAAACTTGCGCCCTTCTTCATCATCACCGCCGACACAGGGAAAGCACCGTACAGGGGACCGGCGGCAGCTGCGCCCAGAAAGGTGGCGAGGGTGATTCCCCTCAGCCCGGAGTTAGCGCCAAGATGTTTCATTACCTGCTCGCGTGGTACCCAAGTGTCCAGAAGGCCAAGCAGCACAAAAATTGGCGGGATAAAACTGAGCATTTCCAAAAAGATTTGTCCGGTGTGCACGGCAATCTGCTGACCGAGCGAAGGGTTCCAGAGATAGAGACCGATATCTGCCAACAAAGCCAGCAACACCCATTTATATCGGATAAATTGCACCATTTCAGCCCACCACCTTTCCGATGACAAAAGCAACCAAAAAGGAAAACAGCAGGCTTAACCCGTTTCGCAGGAGCATGGTTTTGCGGCTAAAAAACTGAATCTCCATCGGCGCTGTCACCACACCGACCATCATCAGAGTTGAAATGAATACAGCCACCTGCATAATGCCAGCTCCCATATCCAGAACAGCCTTGGCGAGCGGAAAAGCGATGAATCCCGGTATTAGCGTGATCGAACCGATTGCGGCGGCGATCAGCATGCCATACGCTCCGGAGCCTGAACCGAGCAGACGGGTGACAGATGAAGGGGACACAGCGGCCATGGAAGCGCCGATGAGTAGTAGAATCAGTGCGAAGGCCGGCAAGATGGTTTCAAATGATTTCCAGGCTTTTTTTAGCGACTGTTTGGTTTTTTGACGGTCCTTCGTATAGGACCAAAGTACTCCGGCTATTGCCAGCCCATAAAAGAACAAAATATCCACGTTGACGTCTCCTAGCTGTCCTTGTTTTTTTCGCCTTCGCAGGGATGCGGTTTCTGGTCGCCATGACATTCTTTAATTTGTTCCTGGCTGCACTTTTCCGGGGTTTCCTTGAGTTTGTCAGGTTGTTCACAGTTGCATTTACACATGGTTTTACCCCTCCCTGTAATATCACTTCGACGTACGGAAAGTTTTTGACAATTGGATTGGCGAATTGCCGGTGAATTGGCATAGGCTTTCAGTTGTTCTGCCACCTGTTCGAGTGCTGTTCTTTCGACGGCGTAATGTGTCCAATAACCGCGCTTTTCCCCCTTCAATAAGCTTCCTTTGCGTAAAATTTGCAGGTGCTGCGATACAGCGGCGTCGGATATGTCCAGTCTTTTGGCCAAGGCACCGACACACAGATCCTGCGACAATAGCAGTTGGATAATCTTAAAACGAGTTTCATCGGCTAAAAGCTTGAGTGTTTCGAATAATTCCATATGCGCCTCCGGGAAACTATTTAAGTGACAACTTAATAATAACATTGTAAAATATAGTTAGCAATATAGATATTTTGGCACTCGCGAATTTTACTAATTAATATTCTTGCGTAAATGCTGATTCAATATTTTCAATGGAGTCATTCACGGATGTGTGCAAGTCTGTGATCGGTTCATTTGAAATGCCAGGAAGGGGACGTTGGAATGTCTATCGTCACCGTTGCAAATCTCAGTAAATTCTACGGCGATGTTAAAGCAGTTAATGACGTTTGCTTTCAAATCGAGCCAGGGGAAATTTTTGGCTTCTTAGGTCCCAACGGCGCAGGAAAAACTTCGACCATCAATATGCTGATCGGTCTGTCCAGGCCGTCTTGCGGCGCTATCACCATTGATGGCATTGACGCGGTGCGGGAGATAAAAAAGGCCCAGGGTATTATGGGCGTTGTTGCCGACGAAAACAATCTGTATGATGACATGAACGGGTTCGACAATCTTTGCTTTTGCGCAGCGCTATATGGCATGCGAAGGGCCGAGCGTGAAAAAAAGGCGCAGGAGTTATTGGCGCAGTTTAACTTAACAAGTGCGGGAAAGCGGCCGTTTAAAGCCTACTCCAAAGGCATGCGCCGCAAGCTGACTATTGCTGCGGGGCTTATTCATGATCCGAAGATTCTGTTCATCGACGAATTGACCACCGGCATCGATGTGGAGAGCGCCAGACAGATCAGAGCGCTGATTTTAGAGATGAAACAAAAGGGAACAACGATTTTTTTGACTACCCACCACATTGAAGATGCGCAGCGGCTCTGTGACCGGATAGCCTTTATCGTCGACGGACGGATCGTCAAGACGGGGACAGTGGATGAACTGATGCAAAACGCTGAACAGAAACACATCGTCCGACTGACTTTGAGTGAAAGTGTGAAGAAGACGGAGCTCTTTTTTCAACGGGCTTTTCCCGCTTACCGGGTTGAAGCCCAGGGAGAGAAGTCCTGTCTGATTGTCTCCGCTGAACCCGTAAATCTTCTACCGGTACTGCAATATCTCGACGGCCAGGGCGTCACAGTCTATGAGGCGGCGGAAATGCGGCCGACGTTGGAGGATGTGTTCGTCAAAATAACGGGCATTGCAGCAGGGAAACTGGGTCAGGAAAAGGAGGGGGCCCAAAAATGAAAACATGGGTGGCCTTTTGGAGCATTATTCAGAAAGACATTCAAAACTACTACCTGAAACCGCCTAACATCAGCTGGGGGATCATCTTTCCACTCGCGTGGACCCTGATGTTGTTGATTCGATCCAAAGAGTCGGTGGAAATCATCGAGATCCTTCCCGGACTCATGGCTATGAGCGTTCTGTTCGGGACGACCTCCATGCTGGCGGTAACCATCACTTTTGAACGGCGTGGGCGCTCTTTCGAGCGGTTGTTGCTTGCTCCCATAAGCCTGAATGCTATGGTGTTGGCCAAAACTGTGGGTTCCATGCTGTTTGGCATTCTCAACGCATTTGTGCCGGCGGTTTTTGCCGCATTTTTTATTGATTTGTCCGGCGTTCACTGGGGCACTGTTTTGATTGGCGTGTTGTTCATTGCCATTACATCTACGTTGCTTGGTTTGTTTATCGCAATTTCAGCTAAAGAAATTTTTGAAGCGCAAACCTTTTCCAACTTTTTTCGCTTCCCGATGCTATTTTTGTGCGGCCTGTTCATTCCAATTGCCATTTTGCCAGCTTATTTGCGTCCGTTGTCTTATTGCCTGCCGCTTACCTATGGCGTGGATATGCTGAACGGAGCGTTAACGCACACCGGAATAATGGGATTTGGGGGTCAATGTGACGGTTCTCAGCGGATTTGCTGTGTTGCTGTTCTTCATCTGTCTGAGAAACATTCAGCGCAAATGGATTTTATAGAAATCGATGCGTTGACCCCTCTGTACAAACGCTAATACCGAAAGCGAAGCCCCAAATTAGCACAGGGGAGGATCTTGAAAAATGCAGCTATTGAAGAAAATCCTGGTCGCATATGATGGGTCGGGCCACAGCAAAAAAGCACTGAACTGGGCCATTGATTTAAGCCTTCTTTCAGGAGCGGAAGTTTTGGCTGTAAAGGTTTTTGGAGAAAGCAGTTTATATGATACGGCTGAACCAGGAGCCAGCGTTCTGGTGGCGCTTGAAGAAATTCGCCGGGATGACCAGAGGATGATAGACGAAGCGGTTGCGGTTGGAAAGAATAGAGGAGTCATTGTAAGGGGCGAGATTCTTGAGGGGCGATGTTTGCGGGGGAAATTCTTTCATACGCCTGAGCAGCACCAGGTTGACATGATCGTTACAGGCGCCAAAGGGCATGGCCAACTTGAAGCGTTGTTGATCGGAAGTGTGGCCCGAAAATTGGTAAGTCTGGCGCATGTGCCTGTAGTGGTTGTTAAAGATTAATTTGTCCAATGTAGGTGCTTATGACCAAAATGCTGAATTCGTCAGTTTTTTGTTCGTATAGCGCGATTGACTTGAGTTGGTAATTTTCCTATAATGAAAATGAACAATATTTCGTAATGAGGTCGAGAATGAATGCGTCCGATTAAAGAACGTCACATCGACAAAAATGCCACCAGTAGACCCTGTTTAAAGCCTGCCCGGCGTTCCACTTTTTGCAGTCGATGAAATGGTGATCACAGTCGAAGAAATGGAAGCAATCCGTCTCGCCGACGTGGAGGAATTGGATCAGGGACCGGCCTCGTTGCGGATGGGGATTTCACGGCCGACTTTTCATCGCATTCTGACCAAAGCGCATACCAAAATTGCGCAAGCCCTCTGGCAGGGGTAAATCGCTAAGGGTGGAAGGCGGCACGTTCAGGGTGAAGTATTGTGAGGGGAGAGCGAGAATTCCGTTGCGGCGCTTGTGGACATATCTGGACAGTTCCCAAAGGAACAGGAGAACGCGGGTGCCGGATGCACTGCCCTGTTTGTGGTGCACAAGAGGCGGTGAGAAGCAAATAGGAAGGTTTTTTAAGCTGGTTATGAAATATAGTTCTAACTATAATAAAATGAGGAGTGTTTAATAATGGGAGAAAGAACTTTTGAATGTGCAGGGCTGTGGTCATGTTTGGCAAGTCGAACCTTGCTCTGAGGGTGGGAGGCACGGTTATGAGATTCCCTGTCCGAAGTGCGGTGGTGTTTCTAAGCTAAAAGTAATGGAAGATGGGACGAGATCTGCCTGCGGTGGGAGTGTTCACGGTCACGGCAACGGTAATGGCTGCGGTTGCCGCCACCACGGAGGCCATCAGTAAACAGTACGAAGGAGGCGAGCTTATGCGCAAGTCCAATGACCCTGGAGCCTGGAACCCTTATGTAGCAGGGGCACTAACTGGTTTGGTTTCGATCGGGTCCGTGTGGGTGGCAGGGAAATATTTCGGCGCATCTACTACTTTCGTCAGAGGCACAGGCTTCCTGGAAAAATTTTTCGATCCGGCCAAGGTCGCCAAGATGGAATACTTTATCAAGGAAAAACCAATCATCGACTGGCAGTGGATGTTCGTCGTCGGCATCTTGATCGGGGCGTTCATTGCAGCGGCTTCATCCGGCAGTTTTCGTCTGCAGGCGGTACCCGACATGTGGAATGACCGGTTTGGGCAGCAGCGTGGTCAAGCGGGGCGTCGTTGCGTTTGTTGGCGGAACGATTGCGATGTTTGGGGCGCGATTGGCTGATGGTTGTCCCAGCGGACATGGCCTTAGCGGTTCAATCCAGTTGGCGGTGAGCGGCTTTGTAGCGTTGACCTGTTTCTTCATCGGTGGCATCGTTGTAACCCGTTTGCTTTATGGGGGAGGTGGACGAAAATGACCACAGACCTTATGTATGGTCTGGTGACAGGCATTTTGTTCGGCTTTCTGCTGCAAAAAGGGCGAGTCATCCGTTATGACAAACAAATTGGTGCTCTGCGGTTACTGGACATGACCATCGTAAAATTCATGCTTACGGCTATTGTTGTTGGGATGATCGGGACATATGCTCTTCTCGATCTAGGACTCGCCAAACTTTCTGTTAAACCAATGATTGTCGGCGCCGTGGTTATCGGTGGCCTGGTTTTCGGGGTGGGCTGGGGCCTGTTTGGCTATTGTCCCGGAACTTCGCTAGGCGCGGTTGGTGAAGGACGTTTGGACGGACTTTGGGGAATTGCCGGCATGCTGGCGGGCGCGGCGATTTACGCTGAGGCGTATCCGTTGATGAAAGCGACGGTCCTTCAATGGGGGGATTTTGGCAAAATTACACTGCCGCAAATTCTGGGAGTAAACCACTGGTTGGTGATACTTCCTTTTGCGATTGGGAGTGTCTTCTTGTTTCGCTGGTTTGAGAAAAAAGGTTTGTAAATTGAGAGGAGTGTGAGCTGTCAGCATGGTGCCTGAAAGCAAACCTAAAAAGATCCTGGTCATCGGTGCTGTGGCTGCGGGGCTTAAATCTGCAGCCAAAGCGCGACGAGGTGATCCAGATGCGCAAATTACTGTGTTGGAAAGAGGCGAGATGATTTCCTATGGAGCTTGCGGCATGCCCTATGTCGTTTCCGGCGATGTTGAGTCAATCCAGCACCTGTTGATGACCCCCGTTGGGGTGGTACGGACGCCGGCGTTTTTTAAGAACACGAAAAACATCGATATTCGCACCCGTTCCGAGGCGCTCTCCATCGACCGTGACCAAAAGAAAGTCACCGTTAAAGACCTGAGTACAGGAGAACAATCGGAAATGCCCTATGACCAGCTGGTGCTGGCCACCGGAGCATCGCCGATTCAACTTTCATTGCCGGGCGTTGAACTCGGAAATATCTTTCAGATGTGGCACCCGAATGATGCAAAGGCTGTAAGTGAACTGCTCGAAACAGGCAAAGTGAAAAATGCCGTCGTGATGGGCGCAGGACTCGTAGGAATCGAGATGGCGGAAGCGTTCCAACGTCGGGGAGTTCATACGGTCGTCATCGAAATGCAACCCCAACTTTTCCCCGCCATGTTGGATCTGGAAATCGCGTTGGCCGTGGAAAAATATGCTGTGGAAAAAGGCATTGAAGTCCGGACCAATGAAAAAGTGACGCAGTTCATCGGGAATGGTGTAGTTCATTCAGTCGTGACTGATAAGGGAAGCTTGGCAGCCGATGTGGTGATTCAGGCGGTCGGCGTACGTCCCAATGTGGCACTGGCCAAAATGGCCGGTCTGAGCATTGGCCCAAGTGGCGCTATTGCCGTAAATGAGCAGATGCAAACGAATGATCCGGATATCTATGCCGGTGGAGACTGTGCTGAAAATACGCATATGATCACTCACAAAAAAATGTTTACGGCTATGGGATCGACAGCGAATAAACATGGCCGTGTGATCGGTGAGAATCTGTGTGGCAGCAATGTCCGTTTCCGGGGAATTCTCGGCACAGGAGTCGTCAAGCTGCTGGAGCTGAATATCGGGAAAAGTGGTCTGACCGAGCGGGAGGCTAAAGAAGCAGGCTACGAATATATCACCACGATGACAACCGGGCATGACCGGGCCCACTACATGCCTGGCGCCAAGCCGATCACCATCAAGCTGATTGCCGAAGTGAAAACGCGAAAAATTTTAGGGATGCAAGCCTTCGGCGAAGGCGAAGTGGCAAAAAGGGTTGATGTGGTGGCGTCTTTGATGACCATTGGCGGAACCATCGACGATTTGTTCGACGCAGACTTGTCCTATGCGCCGCCATATAACAGTCCGATCGATAATGCGGCAGTGGCAGCCAATACCCTCATGAATAAAATTGAGGGCAAGTTCAAAGGGATTTCCCCGCTGGAAGCCAAAGAAAAGCTCGCATCGCCGAATACGGTATTTCTGGATGTACGCACGCCTGACGAGTGCAAGACGGTCCGTTTGGCTGACTGCAAGAATGTCAAATATATTCCGCTGGGCCAGCTGCGCAACCGTATGGCGGAGCTGGGCAAAGGGGATGAAATCGTTGCCTTCTGCAAGATCAGCCTGCGCGGGTATGAAGCGGAATGCATCCTGGAAGGCGAAGGGTTTAACCGATGTTAAAGTTATTGAAGGCGGTGCTGCTGGCTTGGCCGTTTGCCTGCGACAAAGGGGTAACAGGTCAACAAGTGACATCAGTCAGGGGCGGCGAACGCCCCTCTTTTTTTGAATCGGTACGGAAATGAAAGGGGAGGTTTGTGATATGGATGATTCAGCAGCTGTTAAAGTAGCGATCATAATATGCGATCGCTACAAAACGTGCGCCGGCGGCAAGTGTTTCCGCGCGGTTCAAGAGCGGGAAGGTGCGTTTACGCGTTATCAGGGAAAGAAAGTCGAAGTCGTCGGATTTACAAGTTGTGGTGGCTGTCCAGGCGGCAATATAGAATATTCTCCGGAAGAAATGAAAAAGAACGGAGCGCAGGTGATTCATCTGGCGACAGGAATGGTGGTAGGTTATCCACCGTGTCCGCATATCGAATATTTTCGCGAATTTATTCAACAAAGGTTCGGGCTGGAAGTGGTCGTAGGGACTCATCCGATTCCGGAAAAATACTATAAAGTTCATAACCCCGCTGGGAAGCTGGACGCCGCCCGGTTGCCCGGATTATATTGATACATTGCTGGTTGATGAAGAAACTCGATTGAGATATGATTGATGGGACATTTGGGTGGGGAGAAAAGTGACTGACTCAAGAACAGGAGGGGAGATATTGGATATGACGCAAACAGATGGGAAATGTGCCCAGTGCATGGGGAAAACAAGGTATTGCCGGAGTAAAGACGGGATTGCTCCCGCATTTTGCTCCACCAAGCTGTATCCGGAAGCGATTGAAAAAGCAGCGGCGGAATATGAGAAACCTGACATTCGAAAATTCGCGCACAACGCTTCGGTGCAGGAAGCGGAATGTTATATTGACCGTGGCGCAAATCCTGCCTATAAATTCCCTGTCAAACCGAGAGTACAGGAAATCATCGAGTTTTCCCGCAAAATGGGGTATCAGAAACTGGGAGTGGCTTTTTGCGGCGGCTTGCACAAAGAAGCCAATGTGTTTTGCAAAAATTTTGGAAGACCATGGATTTGAAGTTGTTTCCGTCATGTGCAAGGTTGGCGGGGTAGATAAAGACGCCATCGATATTGCGGCAAACGAACGGGTCCAGGTCGGACAGCCGGAGTCGATGTGCAATCCAATTGCGCAGGCGGAAGTGCTCAACGCAGCCCATACAGAATTTCAACATTCTGTTAGGGCTGTGTGTTGGGCATGACTCCATGTTCATCAATACACTCTCAAGCCTTAGATCACGAGTGTTTGCAGTCAAGGACAGGGTGATGGGGCACAATCCGTTAGGCGGCAATTTATACTTACGATTCTTACTGCGAACGATTCAAACAGGACCGGTTGAAGACGGTGGGAGTATTAGATGATCAATAAAGGAATTACTATTCCTTTATTGATTAACTTTCCTGCCTAAGTGTGTACTATGTTTTGCGCAGGTGAAAATGCGATTGACACTCCAAAACCTCTGTGATAATATTCAGTACGTAGTATAAATTCTTTTGACAATTTCATATCGGGATAGGTGCCCTGAGGGGCTTAATAGGGAAGTCCGTTGTAATGCCGGCGCGGTCCCGCCACTGTATTGGGGAGCAAACCCATCAAATGCCACTGGGATGAAAAATCTTGGGAAGGTTTGGGCGAGCTATGATCCAGAGCCAGGAGAACTGCCTGTCTGACAATCACCGTTTTACCCACGCGCGATGGGGAGGGGATTTTGGCGCAGCTCCTGTGTTGAACTTCTTCCCGGCATATTTTGCCGGGATTTTTTATCAAAAGACAGCCAGCTGTCCGGAATAGCTCCCACACCAGGGAGCTATTCTTTTTTTATAGCGTTACCCGAATTTCACGTCTTTTTAGCTAGGGCGTGGATTCATTAGCCGGAGGTCTCTTTTCAGGGGGAGGCCTCCATAAAAAAATCAACGTTCCAATCTTTTGGAATGGTTAGAAATAGAGACTTTGGGCATATGATTTTTGAAGGAGTTGCGAGAATGAAGCTGAGCAAGAAGTGGGCCCGGAATTGGTCGCGGAGAACTGTAGCGGGGTTGATGGCAGGGAGTATTGTGCCTCGTGACATCGGGCCTGGCGATGGCGGAGGAAAATCAGGAATACAGTTTTGATCCGGTGTTGGTGACTGCTTTGCGGCGTGAATCAAAAGAACTGACGACGCCGGCCGCCGTGGAGGTGCTGACCCGCGAAAAAATAAAGGAGACCGGCGCGACCAATGTTCTGGAAGCGCTGAAGTTTTCCACTGGGGTCACGATTGATACCTATGGCGCGCGTGGATCGCTTTACAGCGGTATGACCGGCGGTGTTTCCATCCGGGGCATGGGGAAAGATCTAAGTGCATTAGTGTTGCTTAACGGAATCCCCATCAATTGGAATGGAAAGTATGAACTGCAGAATATACCCACCGACAGCATAGAGCGTATTGAGATTGTCAAAGGAGCCGCATCGACGTTATATGGTAGCGCGGCCATGGGCGGAGTTATCAATGTCATTACGAAGAAATCTGGACAAAGCAGTGCTTCCGTAGAAGTCGGCAGCTTTGGCACGAATCGGGAAAGCCTTTCACTGCAGGCAGGGAAGTTCTATGTATCCTATAATCGCGACTATACCGGAAACATGGGAGCGATGCAAACGACGCGACCGGGCTACAGCACTTCTACGACGACGACAACAAAAGGCAAGACAACGACCACGACCACTGCTTATGCGCCTTATTATACGAACTTCGATTATGAGTCGAAGCAAACCTTTGACTTTACATGGGCGATTACAGATGCAATTACGTGGAATTATCGACATATCGACGATACCTTTCAATTGTCAAAACTGGTTGCGTCCACAGGTGGATTGGCGGGCAAGGCCTGGAAACAGGACGATAGCCTGGGAACCATGTGGCAACAGGACGCCAACGATATCACTTCGTTGCAAATCCGCTCCGGCTCCTGGACACATAAACTTTACTACAACGGGCTGGTGCGAAACCAAGCCAACACAGCCCCGATCGCCAGTTTAAGCACAAATGGAGCCAAGTTGACTGCATCGAATTCAAGGCAATATATGCAGACGTATGGCACGGATAGTCAAAGCACCTGGAAAACCGGGTTTGGATCCTACACCGCCGGATTGTCCTGGCAAAAAGACACCTATTCAACCAATGTGTTTTTAGGCAGTACTACTGCAATACCACTGAAACAGCGCGACCTGTTTTCGTTCTTCGGACAAATCGATCATCCGCTGTCGGCCAAGACGAATTTCATCCTTGGATTGCGACAGGATATCATCGCGCAACAAAATAATTTGGATAATTATGGGCAAGTCAGTCCGCAGTTTCAAATACTGCACAAACTAAACCGAGATCAGTCGTTATATCTGAATGTGGGCAAATCATTCCGGGCGCCAAATTGGACGGCGATGTTTTCCAGTTCAACATTAACAATTCCTAATCCGAGTTTGGAACCGGATACGGGCTGGACATATGAAATCGGCTGGAAAAAAATCCGCGAATCGGATTCTTTAAAAGTGGCCGTCTATAAGCTGGATTTTTCCAACCTGCACCAATGGGTGAATTTGGGAACCTCGACCGTGAAAAATTACCAATCGCAAAACGCCCAATTCCGCAACCTGGGCATGGAAGTTGAATATGCACGGTCGCTAAAAGGCGGCTGGGGGTTTTCCCTGGGTGCTATGTATGGCAACCCGGAAGCGAAGACACAGAACGCTGCGGAATGGGAACAGTCGGAGGCAAACTTGCAATTGAATGCCGGTCTGAATTACCGCAAGGGGAAATGGTCGGGAAGTCTGGCGGCGACCTATGTCGGGATGCGACAGTTGTTGTCTCCGATCGCTCCAGCTACCGTCAGCTCAGGTGCGATACCCCCATCCCTGCAAGCGAACCTGATGCTCAATTATGATGTTACAAAAAATACGCAATTGACGCTACGCGTCGAAAATCTTTTCAACCGCATTGATTATACGAATGATGGCGGATATATTACGCCGGAACGGGCATTTTACCTGAAACTGACCCAGAATTTTTAGGAGGAGCTCATGTTAGAAATCATCGCCAAAGGCGGCTACGTCATTGTCGTTATCATGGCCTGTTCTCTGGTGGCCTGCGCGGTCATTATCGAACGAGGATTATTTTACCGATCAGCCGATGCGGCCGCCAAGACCTTCCGGGATTGGCTGAAAGAATCGGCGTCAGGCAGCGCCGGAGTTCTGTATCGTGGGTCGGAGAACGCGGTGTTCGCTAAAATGTGGGAAGCAGCTGCCGTGATTCCTCCGGCCGAAAGGGAAGCTCGCCAGAACGCGGTGGATGATGCCGTTCGGGCGGAAATCCCCGTGCTGGAGCGCAACTTGTATATGCTCACCACAGCTGCCACGGTGGCGCCGTTGCTCGGACTTCTTGGCACAGTGCTGGGCATGATCAAAACTTTTCAGGCCGCATCAATGACTGGCCTCGGAAATCCGCAAATGCTGGCGGAAGGGATTTCCGAAGCCCTGTACAATACAGCGGGTGGGCTATTGGTCGCTATCCCGTGCATCATTGCCAACAATCATTTTCGCAACCGGGTAGAACGGCTGCTGCACTGGACCGAAGGCTGCGTCGGCGAGATCGTCCGACGCGCCGGCGCCTAGAGGAAGGAGAGCTTTCCATGCGTTATCGAAGGGAATCACCCCATGCGCCGGTACATGTTGATATGACACCGATGGTCGATGTCATGATGCTGCTGCTGATTTTTTTCATGATGTCTACGACCTTTTTGGCGGCCCACCCCGGCTTCAACATCACGCCGCCACAGGCAGCAAGCGGTACGCCACAGCCGCCGGAACACATCACGGTTCTGGTAAACAAGGACGGGAAAATCGCGGTGGGCGATCAACAGGTTTCGGTCGGTGAACTGGCGGCAACTGTGGCGGCGAAAGTTCACAGCCACCCGCTGGTTTTCATCAAGGCAGATAAAGACTCCCATCACGGCAAAGTGGTGGAAGTCATTGACGCCGTGAAACGCGCCGGTGCGGGAAAAATTTCGCTTGCCGTGGACCCAAAAGGTTGATGATGGACGATCAAAAGCGGTGGCGGGCGGCACTGGTCGGCTCGCTGCTTCTTCATGTCATTTTGGTTGCGGCGGCGGGCGCGTTCTGGAGTTGGGAAGCTGTTCAGTCACGCCAGCCGATCTATGTGGAAGTGACAATGGCCGAATTGCTTTCGCCGGTGGATGGAGCTGCCGGGGGAGGCGGTACGCCAATGGGCGCGCCAAGGCCAGCGGATAATCAAACTGCGCCACAATCCCATAATAGCTTCGCTGGAGTGACGGATCTTCGATCGGCAGCAACTTCCACTCCGGCTGCACCGGCGGGAGGCCGCGGCGGCGCAGGCGGCTCGGGGGGGAGCGGCGGCGGGACGGGTGGCGGAACCGGCGCTGGGCAAGGAACGGGAATGGGACCGGGCACAGGAAGCGGATCCGGACCGACACGGGGGCCGCGAATCGTTGAGGGCGGGCGACCGGAGTATCCGGAAAATGCGCGGGTTAAAGGCTGGGAAGGAACGGTCAAACTTCAGATACTAGTCAATACGGAAGGACGGGTGGAAGACGTCCGGGTAGTGAGTAGTTCAGGTTATGGGGAACTGGATGCGGCGGCGCAACGCACAGTTCGGTCCTGGCGCTTTAGCCCGGCGTTGCAAAAAGGGGCGCCGGTGGCAGCCTGGGCTACATTGCCTGTGGTCTTTGATTTGCGATAGTAGGGGAGAAGTCATGCGGATTTACCAATGGCTGAAACATTTCAACCTGCTATATGTGGCAGGCCTAGTTTTATGGGGAACATTGCCTTGCCTGGCCGCAGAAGCGCCAGGGATCAACGCAACGCTGGAGATTCCCTATTCACTGGGGCGGAACCAAATGACAGCGGCGCCGGGGGAAACCATTCATGCGGTTTTCAGCATTGAGAACACCGCCTCGCAAGAACGCATCGTTCCAGTCGAAATCCTTTTTCCTGCAGGGATTACTTTGTCGGAGCGACAGGAAAACTGGCAGATGGCATCTCGGCAGAGTGGGCAGGCGATTACAAAAACTGTTGTACTAGCTGGCGGCTATGGTCAGTGGTTTGATTTTCTGACGCTGACTGTCGATGAAAATATGGTAATTGGCGCACAGCCGATTCGGCTTGTTGTTGATGGAATGTCAAAGAGTATTGCCTTGACGGTAGCACCTCCGGCTTCAGGTGTTTCACCTCGACAAGCTCCGGTTTTTGAACAAATTGTTTTGCCGCTGGACAAAGATGGAAAACGTGATGAGAAACAAAATGGCAGTGCTTTGGTGCTGCGCGACCGTTCGCTGGACTATTTCAAAAACATACTGCGCGGCAAGGGCGTTTCGAATCTGGAAATAGAGGCCATCCATCCAGTAAGCCATATGGGACTGGATTTCAGCAATCCTGCAGGGCAGCAAAAACTGGTGATAGTGGAAGCGGAACTTCTCGATAAAAACACTCATCGAAAAGTCCCCGGCTTATACACTCCCGGTAGTAATTCCGATAACGACGGGGCAGGCGCGATGGCGGCAAATCAGGAGCGATTGACAGCGTTTGTCGCTTTGACCGGCGAGGCGCGGCAACGGTTGTTATTGCCGATTTATGCCGATGAATCGCTATTGACCGAGGGAAAATATTTGCTGCGGGTCACGGTTGAGGATGGCGAGACTCAAGTGTGGTCCCGAGAGACGCCTATCGTGGTAGTCAAGAAAAACATGCGGGGCTTGTTTACCCTCGGAATTGCCTTGCTGATGCTTCTGGCGTTTCTGGTGTTGATTGCCAAGCGATTGCCGTTCGTACTGGCCGGCATGAAAACGCGTCGCCTGATTACGATCGCCTTGTTTGGAACCTGCGCTTTTGCGGTGGTGAACGTTCCTTCAACGTTATTGAATGATTTTTTTCATATTTTTCTCGGCCCGTTCGGCTTCTTGCTTACAGGGATGTTTAGCGGCGTCATGCTGTATATGCTGACCGGTGCGTTGATTACCCTGATCCCGCTTCACGGCGTAGTTACATTGATGGCGGCGATCCGTATGCTGCTCGGCATGGTCGCGTTTGGACACATGTCGCCGATTGTATTGCTGTCTTATGGTGTGAATGCTTTTCTGCTTGAATTGGCGTTGGCTGCCACCGGTTTTACATCGGCCCGGATGGAGGAGGCGGAACCAATACGCTTTACACTTCGCAGGATGGTTATACTGGCGCTGGCCTGCGCACTGGCGGACACAGCAGCCACCTATGTCACAATGCAGGGGATGGCTGTACTATATCGACTTTATTATGCGGATTGGTATATCTACATGGTGATGGCGGTCAACGGTTTTTTCTATACGATGATTGGAGCGGGGTGCGGGTTATTGCTCGGCAGTCGCTTGGCCGACGTGGGGAGTGATTGAACAATGACCGGGATTGTGGAATGCAAAAACCTGTTTTTTACTTATAAGACTCGATCAATTCCCAGCATTGCCAATATTAATTTGACAATCGAAGCAGGCGATTTTATTTTGTGCACCGGGCCGACCGGTTGTGGGAAGAGTACATTGTTAAAAGCATTTAATGGGCTGATTCCCCACGAAATCAGCGGAACGCTACGCGGAAGCGTACTGGTGGACGGGGTGGATTCGTTGCAATCCTCCGTAGCAGAATTGAGCCGTACGGTGGGCTTGATGTTCCAAAACCCCGACGATCAGATATTTTCGACAACGGTTGCGGATGAAGTCGGATTCGCGCTGGAAAACATGGGCATGGAACGGCAGGCAATTCGAGAGCGGGTGGAGGAAACACTGGGTTGGGTTGGCTTGTCGGGGCGAGAGCAGGGCAGTGTGCACGCCTTGTCCGGCGGGGAGCGGCAACGATTGGCGTTGGCGGCAGTACTCGCCGTCCGGCCGAAGATGTTGGCGTTGGACGAGCCAATCAGCCAGATGGACCCACGCGGTGCAATGGAATTGTTGCAGGTTTTGCAGAAACTGAATCAGGAGCTTGGAATAACCCTGATTATTGTTGAACATCGTTTGCATGAGGTGATGCCTCTTTGCAAACATGTGCTGGTAATGGAAAATGGAGGGATTTCTTGGCAGGGAAAGCGACAGGAGGCGTTCCGCAGCCCCGGAGTATTTCTGGATATGGGCCTGAGAATTCCTCAGCCAGTCCATATTTGCCACGGACTGGGTGTTTTGTCGCAGAGCGCTTCGGTTGAGGATGCGGTTCACGATATTCGCAAGGCTTATCCAAAGTGTGAGGTGGCTGTGCGAGTGCCTGTGAAAACGATTCCGGTTCCGACGGAAAATATCGCGATAGAGATCCAAGGATTGGACTTCCGATACGATCCTCGGGGACGAAAAATTCTTGACGGCATCCATTTGACTGTCCCCTGCGGGCAATTTGTCGCACTTATGGGCAACAATGGAGCAGGCAAGTCAACCTTGTTGCATCATATTTGCGGGTTGCAGCAGGCACAGGCTGGAAAAGTGATAGTGGATGGACAGGTAGTCAAGTCGCTGGACCGGCGGGTCGGAATGGTTATGCAGAATCCGGATTTAATGCTGTTTAATTCTACTGTAGAGAAAGAAATCACATTCGGCTTGCATCATGGCGGCCAAAATGCGCCCGATCATGGCGAATGGCGTTTATTACTGGCAAAAATAGGTCTGGCCGGCATGGGAGAACGATTCCCGTTGGCGCTAAGCCAAGGGCAGCGGGTACGGGTGGCTATTGCTGCGCTATTGGCGTATAAGCCGGATATCATGTTGCTGGACGAACCGACGACCGGACAGGATTTGGGACACATTGACGATATTATTGCGCTGTTGCAGGAATATACCGCCTCAGGCGGGACTGTCATCTTCTGCACGCATGATACGGAGGTCGCGGCCCGCTACGCCGAGAGAGTGGTGGTCATGACGGCTGGACGAATTGTTGCTGACGCTCCACCGCGAGACGTGTTTTCCAGCGAAGAGGTTTTGCGTCTGGCAGGGCTGCGGGCTCCGGCTGCGCTGCGGGTTTCCCGTGAATTATACGGCGGATGCGCCCTCTGCGTGGAGGAGGTGGTCCAGTATGTACAACAGACAAGTCTGGGAAGCAACGCCTGCTGATACGCCGGTTCACAACTTGGACGTTCGAACAAAGCTCGTATTGTTGGCGGCGATTGTGCTATTTGCTGTGGGCCTGGAAGGGCCGCGACCATTATTCTTGGTATTTTTGTTGTCGTTGGGCTTTCATGTTGTTGCCCGCTCTTCGGTTGAGCGTTGGAAGATCCTGATTATCTTTTTGCTCGTTGGAATTTGGGGTGCGATGCTCAGTCAGGCTCTTTTTTATAATCAGGAACCGCGTACGATGATTGCCTGCCTGGTATCCCCGACCGTGCCCTGGATCGGTGAGGCGACAGGGGGTATCTTTGTTTATCGTGAAGGACTGGAACATGGGGCGGTGCAAGCCCTGCGCTCAGGAATCATGCTTGCCTGCGGGTTGCTCATTTGCTGGACCACCGATCCCCGGCAATTGTTGCAGTGTTTTTTGCATTGGAAGATGCCCTATCCCATTGCCTTTATGCTGATTACCAGCTTGCGGTTTCTGCCGGTGATTTTTGAAGAAACGGCGATTGTGCTTACGGCGCAACGTCTGCGCGGATTTGAACCGATGCGGACGCTCTCTCCGTTGCGATGGGTGCGGACTGCATTTTATGTTTTGTTCCCAATTTTGGCGCGTGCCTTGCGTCGGGCTGCGACATTGGCATTGTCGGTGGAAAGCCGGGGATTTGGTCGCTGTGGGCAGCGGGCAGGGTTGACTGCGTGGCCCGTTGTGGAAAGGCTTGCTTGCCTGATGGTATTCGCCGGAATTGCGACAGGCACCACCTTGAAAATGCTATATGTATTGCAGTTTAACGGACTTGCTTATTTCCCTGAGTTGCGCGGCGTATATGACTTCATGGCGGTGTGGTTGTGAGTGAGATAAAAAGTAAAATAATTACAGCTGGGATATTCCTGTTGTTTCTTGGCAGTCTGGTGGGGCTGGCGCTGCATATTTTTCCTGAATTACAACCGATTGAAGGGGTGGCGACTGCCAAAAAAAATGTCAGCCGCGTGGGGCGGTATGAAAAAATCAGCGAGATTCCGCTGGGCAAGGTAGAAATTCGCGGGTTCAAGCAGATGGGATCGACTCCCGGACTGATCCGGCTCTCACCGGAGGGTTCGCGTCTGGTTGTAGGTACAGAGAGCGGCGAAGTGATGCTGCTGGACTTGCAGGGAAACCGGCAATGGAGTCGTAAGATCGGCATGGGGAAAATCAGCGCATTGGAATTTTCCAAGGACGCACGCCTAATTTATGTCGGTGAAAACAGTCAACAGGGCGCCGTGATCTGTATTGACGCGACTACTGGTTCCGAGCTCTGGCGCAAGTCCAGTGTCGATGAGCTGGGCGTGGATATTCGCCAAAAGACGTTTCCTGGCATAATGTCCATCACTGTGGATGGAGTCGGCAATGCCTATGCGGTGGCGTTGCGCTCCATCCGCTTTTCCAGCGGAAAGACGGAGTATTTTGCCCGGATCTATAAGTTCGATGACAAAGGGGTTGTGATGCAGTTTCCTCGCGACCACAATCTGGACGTGTGGGTCAGCTGGTGCGATGTGGATGAGGCAGGAACGACGCTGACCTTTGGAACTTCGGACTATACGCCGGGTCCGGAACGAAAATATAAAGATAATGTATATGTTTTTGACGCCAAGACGGGCGAGTTTCGTTGGAGTCAAGCGCTGGCGACAGTTCCCCCCTATGACCGCACGAACATGCGTTTTGGGCCGACGATTTCCGATGATGGCAAATATCTCGGCGGAGTCTCGGCTGATGGGCGCGCGTTTTTGCTGGTTGCTACAGGAAAACTGTTGTGGACGCGGACGCTGAGTGCCCCACAGAAAATCCAGGGGGTGTTTCTGAATGCTACCGGACTGCATGTCCAGCATGTCGGCGAATATGTGGCGTTTTCCACAGGGAATACGTATAACAGGGCGAATTGGCAATTGCCGACACCGGTGGAGCATCCCCAGAGCAACAGTGTATTTCTATTTGATCATGAGGGAAGTTTGCTGAAACGTCGCAAGCTGGGCGGCATGGTGGAAGAATTCAAAAGCACGGGCAATCAGTTGGCGGTAGCGATCGGGCGAAACATTCGAACCAAAGACACATCCATCCATGGCATGGTGATGTTGTCGACGCCGGAACTGGATATCGTGGATTTTTTGCCGACAGAAGGTCCCTGTGTTGCGGTTGCCGCCAATGCTACGCACATGGTGGGGATGGAAGCGCCGCTTCAGCTGGATAGCGGTGCGATCATCGGGGCCTATCGGATTCATGTATGGAAAAAGATTGGATTGTAAGGCGGGTGAAAAAATGCAGGTGCGTCGAAAACGGACGTTGTTGGTAGACCGGGATCAGATTGAATGGTACCCGACGCTTGATGCTACTCGGTGCATCGGCTGCAAAGTATGTTTCGAATTCTGCCCGAAAAGGGTTTATACCTTGGATGAATCAACAGGCAAGCCAATCGTTTCCCATCCATATGAATGCGTGGTGTTATGCAGCGGATGTGTGCCAAAGTGCCCGTCTGCCGCGATTAGTTTTCCCCGGCGGGATGATTTTGAGCATTTTGTTCGTTATGAAAGTGACTACACGGATTCGGTGGAGGAGCGCTGATTATGCGGATCTTATTCATTACCAACTTGACCCGGCAAGCCAGTATGATGGACAAGACTCTGAAGCAACTGGCCCTGTCGGCGGATTTTCCGGCAGGGGATGCGGTTATGGCGGATCCACGTGCATCGTGGAGCGATGAATGGAAAACCCAGTTATCGAATGCGACGGTTACGTTGATTTCGTGGATGGGAAGTTCTTCCGACAGTAAGCTGATTCAACAATCATTGAAGCTCCTGCGCGAGAGCGGCAAACCTTATTTGTTGATGGGATCCGGTGTTGATCAGGAAGATACGTCGCAAGGTTTTACCGTGGCCAATATTGAGACGGTGAATCGCTATCTGTTGTTTAGCGGGCAGCATAATTACCGCAATTTGTGGCGCTGGCTGGCCGGACGTTTTTGCGGCCATGAAGAGAAAACCGGGGAGCCGCAGGAACTCCCCTGGAGCGGGATTATAAACCCGCGTGATAACCAGCGGATAGCATCATTAGACGACTATAAGAGGCAGGGGTGGTTAAAACCAGGGAGGCTTACAGTCGGTCTTTTGATTCCACGGGACGAGTGGATCTGGGGGGATCTGAAACATCAGAGTCTTTTGGTAAAAACGCTGGTGGAGCGTGAGCTGAACGTGATTCCCGTATTTAGCCATTGGGCGGCTGATCCCCTTCAGCAAAGTACCGGTGTGGATACGGCGATCGAAACTTATTTTCGGGATGAATCCGGCTGGATTGTTGATGTGGTAATCAACACGTTGAAGTTTTCCTTGACAGTGGGGCGTCCTATCGACATTTCTTTCTTTCAACACTTGGGCCGGCCGATTTTGCAGGCCTATACGTTGCTTCAGAGCGAAACAATGTGGCGGGATAATCTTGAGGGGTTGACCCCGTTGGATTTGTCGTTTAGTGTTTCCTTGCCGGAGTTTGATGGCGTGATTCATAGTGTTCCTTTTGCCAGCAAAGAAGATCGGGGAGGTGGTGATATCCACCATCCACCGATAGCCGAACGCATGGATCTGTTGGCGCGCAAGGCTGAAAAATGGGCAAGGTTGCGCCATAAGCCAAATTCGGAGAAAAAAGTCGCTATTATTTTTCATAATTACCCGCCGACCAATGCCGCGATCGGTAATGCGGCAGGGTTGGATTCGCCGGCGAGTGTACTGGAATTGTTGCGCCGGATGCAGCAAGAAGGCTATGATGTCGGGACGTTGCCGGAAGATAGCCAAACCCTGATGAACTCCCTGATTGCGTGCGGGACGAATGATCGGGAGTTCTCGGATGAAAAAGCAACCGGTGGATTTTTGGGCCACTTGGCTGCTGCGGATTATCAGAAATGGTTTGACCGATTGCCGTCCAAACCGGCCACGCAATTGACCCGCGACTGGGGAATTCCGCCGGGAAAGGTTTTTGTTCGCGGGGATGCCCTCCTTGTACCGGGAATGCGGTTGGGGAATATCGTGGTGAGTGTACAGCCGCCGCGCGGATTCGGTGAAGACCCGGCGAAAATATACCACTCGCCTGACTGCGCGCCCACGCACCATTATCTGGCTTTTTATGAATGGCTGCGGGACGATTTCGGTGCTGACGCGGTGATGCATATCGGTACCCATGGCTCGCTGGAGTGGCTGCCGGGGAAAGCGACGGGGTTGTCCGGCGAGTGTTACCCGGAATTGGCGCTCGGTGATCTGCCTAATATTTATCCGTATCTGATCACCATCGTCGGCGAAGGGATGCAGGCCAAAAGACGTGGCGCGGCCTGCCTCATCGGTCACCAGACGCCGCCCATGAGCCATGCGGGAGTTTATGATGAACTGGTGGATGTGGAGCGGTTGGTGGATGAGTATTGGCACTATAAACTGAACCAACCGGAAAAATTGGATCAAACCGCAGTGCAAATTCTCGCGGCAGCTACAGCCGCCAATCTGAATGATACAGTGAACCCGCCGGAGGGCGGCGAGAATATCGAGAGCTATCTGGAACGGCTGCATGCCTATGTCAGCGATCTGAAGAATATGCAAATCCGCGTTGGATTGCATATCCTCGGACATGCTCCAATAGGGGACTCGCTGGTGGAATATCTGCTGGCGATGACACGACTGCAAAACGGGGAGATTCCGTCGCTGTTCACTTCTGTCGCGGCACTTAAAGGATATGGTTACGAAGAATTGCAGGATCGCCAGGGCGAGCGGATAACCGAAACAGCAAAGACTTACGGGGCTGTGCTGGACGAGGTTCGCGAGGACTGTCGAAGCCTTGTGCTGCGACTAGTGGAAACGGAATTTCAGTTGGCGAACACCTGGCCCGCACTCCAATGCGAAATCGAATGGCTGCAGAACGCGGCAACGGAAAAGTTGTCGGCATTGCGACAGGTGTTGGAATATCTCTGCGGGCCGTTGCAACGAAATCTGGCCTTGACGGCGCAAGAAATGGACAACTCCCTTGCCGCTTTGAGCGGGCGGTTTGTGGAACCGGGACCGGCGGGTGCGCCAACAAGCGGCATGGCCGATATTTTGCCGACCGGACGCAACTTTTACGGCGTCGACCCTCGAACATTGCCGTCGTCGGTGGCCTGGGAATGCGGCAAACAATTGGGCGATTTGCTCATCGAACGGTTTGTTGCCGAAGAAGGACATTACCCGGAAAGCATCGGGGTCATTCTCTGGAGCGGGGCCAATATGCGCAGCCGGGGGCAGTGCATTGCCCAATTTCTATATTTCCTGGGAATTCGGCCAGTGTGGCAGAAAGGCAGCGGACGTGTGACGGGGCTGGAAGTGATCCCACTTGCTGAACTCAAGCGTCCCCGTATCGATGTGACGGCCCGTATCAGTGGCTTGTTCCGAGACTCCATGCCGTTTGCGGTGCAGTGGATGGATCGGGCGGTGGCGATGGCTGCGGCGCAGGTTGAATCAGCGGAAGAAAACTATGTGCGCAAGCATATTGAAGCGGAAACGACGGAATTGGAGCAGACGGGATTACGTGGCAAGGAAGCACGCGAGCAGGCAGGCTACCGCATTTTCGGCTGTCCGCCTGGCAGCTATGGAGCCGGGGTCGGTGCATTATTGGAAGCAAAAAACTGGGAAAGCGTTGATGATCTTGGCAAAGTGTACGTGCGTTGGGGTGCTTATGCTTACGGGGCGAAGGCCAAGGGAGATTTTTTACCGGAGCGGTTCAGTCGACGCTTGGCGACGATGGAAGTAACGGTAAAGAATGAAGACAACCGGGAAGTCAATTTATTGCACTCGGATGATTTTAACGCTTACCATGGCGGTATGGTCGCGGCGGTGCGTAGTCTGCGGGGCAGCGCTCCCCGATCATATTGCGGCGATAGTTCGGATCGTGGACGAGTCGTGGTTCGGAGCCTGGAAGAAGAGTTCACGCGGGTTTTTCGCGGCGAGGCGATGAATCCAAAATACATCGAGGGAATGAAAAAGCATGGTTATAAAGGCGCGGCCGATTTGGCGGCGGTAGCGGCGCATTGCTATGATTGGGATGCCACGAGTCTGGTGATGGAAAACTGGATGTATGAGACGCTGGCTGCAAAGTATGCGCTCGATCCTGCGATACAAGAATGGATGAATGAAGTCAATCCATGGGCGTTGCGACGCATTGCCGAAAAACTGCTGGAAGCGCAACAACGGGGTATGTGGGAGGCCAAAGAAAATACATTGGATGAACTGCGCAAATTGTATCTGTCGATTGAGGGGGAACTGGAGGAGCGGAGCGACGGAAACGAGGACGGGTAGTGGAGCGCAATTTTGAAAGCTTGGCAAACCAGAACTGGAATTGACTTAATGCCGTTTATGCTGGTAGCCGGCGATCATGCCCAAAATGATATGGCCGGCGATGAGGAGGATTCGGCGGAAACTGTCTAACGAAAGCAGGATTCAAGGTTAATGTATATCGCGTGGAACAAGGGCAAGCCGGTTATTTCTGTGTTCGACTGATTTTGCCCCAATGAGGTATAATATAAATGATTTTGTTTGATGAATTTCAGAAAATGTGGGGAGCCTATGTTTTTGGAACGCTTTGTTGGCTATGTTGCACGCAATATGTCGAACCGCTATATTCAGTTTGATGATAATACCTCTGGTGAGCCGCCGCATCCGACAGAACCCCGTGCTCCGTTAATGCTGTATATACACATCCCTTTTTGTGAAGAACTCTGTACATATTGTTCTTTTCATCGGGTCAAGTTTCAAGAAGAATTGGCTCGTAGTTACTTTGCCGCACTGCGCAAAGAAATTCTGATGTATCACGAGCGGGGCGGCTATAATTTCAAGTCGCTGTATATCGGCGGCGGAACTCCGACGGTGTTGATGGATGAATTGATAGCGACGATTGCATGGGTCAAAAAATACTTCGATATCCAAGAAATATCGGTGGAAACGAACCCGAATCATTTGGATCGGGATAGAATGCTGGCGCTGAAAGCGGCGGGGGTAAGCCGGTTATCTGTGGGTATTCAGTCTTTTGACGACGCGATTTTGCGCGCAACAGACCGTTTCCATAAGTACGGTAGCGGCGACGAAATTGCCCGGCGACTTCAAGAGACGCAAGGAATCTTTACAACGCTTAACGCCGATATGATTTATAATTTTCCGGGGCAAACAGAGGCGGAGTTGCAACGGGATTTGGATGTTCTCTTAAAACTGAAAGTGGATCAGGTGACGTTTTACCCTTTGATGATGGCGTCAACTACGCGCAACAAGATTGAAAAAACGATGGGGATTATTTGTGACGAACGCGGGCAAGTCCTGTATGAGATGATTAAGGCAACTTTGCAGAAAGAGTACCGGCTCAGCACGGCTTGGTGCTTTTCACGGGATGCTTCGCTTATTGATGAATATGTTGTCAATTACGAGGAATATGCAGGGATTGGCAGCGGAGCTTTTGGCTACTTAAGCGGGTGTGTTTATGCGAACACGTTCAACATCCCTGAGTATATACAACAGATCGACGCAGGGAAGTTCCCGATTACGGCGCGGCGCAATTTTAGCCGTTTGTCGATGATGTTGTATGATTTTATGATGCAGCTGTTCGGGCTGAGGATCGATGCCAACCATTTGCGGCAGAAATATGGCTGGAGCGCTTCAATCGTTCTTTGGCCGATGCTGCTGTTTTTTCGCCTGAGCGGCGGAATCGATAAAGGCCCGAAGGAAGGTGTTTTCGTAACGACGAAGCCTTACTTCGGGGTGATTATGATGCGGGAGTTCTTCACTGCCGTAAATAATTTTCGTGATTATTGCCGCCAGGCTTTAGGTTGACAAAAAACGGAAACCGTGACAAAATACTCATGGATATAATCCTGAACTAATTGAAAATTTCATATCGGGATAGGTGCCCGCGAGGGCTTAATAGGGAAGTCCGGTGTAATGCCGGCGCGGTCCCGCCACTGTATTGGGGAGTGAACCCATCAAATGCCACTGGGACGAGAGTCTTGGGAAGGTTTGGGCGAGCTATGATCCAGAGCCAGGAGAACTGCCTGTCTGACAATCACCGTTTTTACCCACGCGCGATGGGGAGGGGATTTTGACGCGACTCCTGTGTTAGATTTCTTCCCGGCAATTTTTTGCCGGGATTTTTTATCAAGACGCTGTCTGTGCCAAAATAGCTTCTCACGATGTGGGAGGCTATTTTTTTATCCGAGCGTAACTCCATGTTATGCCCTAACTATATAGCCCAAATTATTAAAATGAAGGAGTGAATTTTATTGAAAACAAACATCTGGTTGATCATGACGGCATTATTAGCTGTGTTATCTCTTGGCGTAATCACCGGCGGAGAAAAAGCCTATGCGGCTGAAGCAGAGACAGGGAAAAAGGCTATTTTAGTGGTTAGTTTCGGTACTACATACGCGGATACCCGTAAAGTAACGATTGAAGCGGTGGAAGAAAAGATTCGCGCTGCGTTTCCAGAGTATGCCGTAAGGAGCGCTTTTACATCCCGCATTATTATTAAAAAAGTGGCGGACCGTGATGGAATAAAGTTTGACACAGAAAAGCAGGCGCTGGATAAACTGAAAGTAGACGGGTTCACGGAAGTTATCATACAGCCTCTTCACATTGAGCCCGGTGATGAATATGAGAAGGTGCGCCGCGCGGCAGAGCCCTATATCCAAAGTAATGTTTTTGCTAAACTGAAAATAGGGCGACCGATTTTGTATTATATGGGTCAGGAAGAAAAGCCCGATGATTACTTGACAGCGATTCAAGCGGTGCAAACTCAATTGCCCAAACCCAAAAGCGATGAGGCCGTCGTCTGGATGGGACATGGCGGCGTCAATCCTTCTAATGCCGCATATGCGTTGCTGCAAATGAAAATGGAAGACGCCGGACTGAAAAACAATTTTATATTTACAGTGGAAGGATATCCGACTCTGGAAAATGTTGTTGAGAAACTAAAACAAAACAAAATCAAGAAAGTTACGCTGATGCCGTTTATGGTGGTGGCCGGCGATCACGCCAACAATGATATGGCTGGCGATGAAAAAGATTCCGCAAAATCAATTCTGCTCCAAGCAGGCATCAAGGCTGATGCGTATCTACATGGGCTGGGAGAAAATGCTGGAATCCAGAATATTTACGTGCAACATGTGAAAGACGCCATCGAAAATAAATATCAGGAACGCGGCAAAGATAAACCGGTCATTCCTGTGATTGAATAAACGCGAAGGAGGCGTTGTATGAGACAAGTTATGGCCGGTGCATTGGCCGGCATTATCTTCGCGTTCTCTTCGGTAGCTTTCGCAGCGCCGGTGGAAGTAACCGGGTCCCTCTCGTCAAAATACGAAGCGATCAACGCCCCCGATTCGCCATTGGAATCAAGTTTGATGACTACGTTGACATTGCGGGCGGAAAAGAAGATTGCTCCCGGTCTTTCGCTATACACTCGTTTTGCCGCTCAATATGTCACACAACCGCTACTTGGAGCTTCCGATTACAACATGGATGTCTATGGCCCGGATACCAAAACCGTGGTGGCGCTGGATCAATACGGCCTCATTTATCAAAAAAACAACTGGACCTACAAATTGGGTCGACAGGATTACGGCATCGGGGTAACTACCCTGTTGTACAATCGTGCGGATACCAATATCGGCAAGGATGCTTTGGTTGAAGGACTATCTTTCAACGGCGGGATAGGAAGCGTCGAACTCAGTGGGGTGCTGGCGCAGGAAAATTCCCTCTGGACAAGCAACAATCAACTGTACGCTTTACGAGTCGGTTGCAATTTATCAAAAAACGTCAATGTCGGAGCAACTTGGGCGCAATACCATTACAACAACGCCGATACTACAAATCACTGGGATATTGATACTACCCTAAAATTCGGCAAAGGAAGCCTGACCGCCGAATACGCCCAATCTGATCGCAGTGCGGAAAATACAGCCTATGCCGTGACGGCAAAATATGACTTCACAGATAAGACTGCATTTTACATTACCGATTTTCGAGTGGAAGCCAACGGTGATATGGGCGGGCAAAGCGAATTCAATAACAATAATCGTGGATTTCACTACGGTTTGACCCATTCGTTCAGTGATTCACTTTCATTGGAAGTGGTCTATAAGGACCAGTATTCCTTGCTGGATGACAGCAAAAACACAAAATTCGAAACAACTCTCAAATATACTTTCTGATTGTAAAGTCGGCGTGATCACGCCAGTGTTATGCGTTCCCTGAATTACACGCTCTATTGGTTTGGGCGTGGGATTCATTATCCGGAGGCTTCTTTTTTAGGGGGGAAGCCTTCATTTAAAATGGATCGCGTTGCTAAATGATGAGTACGTGGTCAACTATGAAGAATATGAGGGCATTGGAAGGGTGCGTTCTTTCACTGCCGTTAATAAATATCGTGATTATTGCCGTTCTCGGGCGTAGGAGCGTTGCCTTGACTCGTGGCTGCTAATAAGAGTAAAATAACCTATGATAATTGAATATAGAAGAGACAGGTGCCCTTCGGGGCTTAATAGGGAAGTTCGGTGAAATGCCGACACGGTCCCGCCACTGTAACGGGGAGCAAACCCATGATATGCCACTGGGACTTAAGGTCTTGGGAAGGTTTGGGCGAGTGAAGATCCGGAAGTCAGGAGAACTGCCTGTTTTAGAGTCACCGTTATTACCTGCGAGCGATGGGGAGGAGGCTGTCCGGATTTTTCCATGCGAATTTTTCATGCGAAAATTTCAGGGCATCACGAATCTTTCAGCTGCAGGCTGAAGGATTTTTTATTTTGTTAAGACAAGGAGCGTTGCCGCCAATCCGAATGATAATTCTCGGGCTAACCGGGCAATGCAATTTTGCCTGCGTGTATTGCTATGCCCATGAGCATCCGCAGGCACGCATGAGTTTTGCGACGGCGCGCCAAGCTATAGATTTGGCGGCGGCAGGCGGGAAACCCTTTGTGTTGCAACTTAGCGGCGGGGAGCCGCTACTGGCGTTTGACGTGATCGTAGAGATTGCTGCTTATGTCAAGGAGAAAAAACTTCCTGCCATCCTGCAAATCCAAACGAATGCCTCGCTGATTGATCACGCGAAAGCGATATTTTTGCGTGATCACCAAATCGGCGTCGGGATCAGCCTTGATGGACGGCCCAATCAAAATGACGCGTTGCGGAAATTACCCGATGGCAGCGGTACGAGTCGCTTAATTTTGACTGGAGCTGCTACCTTGGCGTCGGTGGGTGTGGAAACGGGAATTACTTGCGTAGTTGCTGATAGCAATGTGCAGCATCTTAGCGGCATCGTTGAGATTGCCTACTATCTGGGCAATGTCCGCAAAATCGGCTTTGATTTGCTGCGGGCGCAGGGGCGCGGCGTCGGAGTGAAGGCGGCAGCAGCCGCTGATTTGCAGGTGGCATTGGATCAAGTATTAGTGACAGCAGCCAAACTTGAACGCCAGACGGGGCGGGCTTTGATTTTTTCGCACCGTGAGCGGGTGGAGTCCCTCTGCACTCAGTGTAGCGGCGGATTCGCCCATTGCCATGCCATGAACGGTGAAGCGGCCTTCGTCAATGCAGTGGGCGAAATATACGCCTGCGCTTCTCTATCGGGATTTCCGGCCTTTCGATTGGGGCATGTGGATACGGGGATAGATCCGAAGGCGTTGCGGAACATCAGCGAAATGATCCGAGGAAGCATGGCGTTTTGCCCGGTCTGCGATTCGTTTTCCTTGTGCGGCGGCGCATGTTTTGCCCGTTGGTATGGCGCCGGTTGCGCTTCGGAGCCGTATCCGCCGGAATGTACCTTGAAGCAGGCTTTTATCCGGGAGCATCAAATGCGCCAAAAAAGCACGACGCAAGAAAGTAAGTAAAGGGGGTTTGACATGCGAACAGGAGTTTATCCATTTACCGCCATTGTTGGGCAGGAAGACATGAAACTGGCGCTGATCCTGAATGTAATCAATCCGGGCCTCGGTGGGGTTTTGATTAAAGGGGAAAAGGGTACTGCCAAATCGACGGCGGTGCGGGCGATTGCCGATTTGCTGCCGGCTATGGAGGCGGTAAAGGACTGTACGTTTCGCTGCGACCCGGCGGAGGTGCATCATCTGTGCGAGCGATGCGCGGATCGGGTTCAGGCGCAAGAAACGTTGCCCACTCAATCGGTCAAGATGAAGGTAATAGAACTGCCGGTCAGCGCCACCGAAGATCGGGTGGTGGGTACGCTGGATATCGAACACGCCATTCAATTCGGTGAAAAAAAGTTTGAACCGGGGATTTTGGCCCAGGCCAATCGAAATATTTTATATGTGGATGAAATCAATCTGCTGGATGACCATGTGGTCGACGTGCTGCTGGATGCGGCCGCAATGGGCGTCAATACGGTGGAGCGCGAAGGTGTATCGTATTCGCACCCGGCCCGGTTCGTGCTGGTGGGGACCATGAACCCGGAAGAAGGGGATATACGGCCGCAACTTTTGGATCGGTTCGGCTTGTCGGTAACGGTGACCGGGGAGCATGAAGCGGATCGACGGGTAGAAGTCATCAAGCGGCGGTTGGCCTATGAAGCGGATTCAGATGTTTTTGCCGAGACCTATAAAGAGGAGCAAAAGGAACTGGGGCAGTCGATTCTGCGGGCCCGGCAGCTGTTGCCGAAAGTTCAGGTGGATGATGCACTGTTGATGTTGGTGGCGAATCTGTCGATCCAACTGGATGTAGATGGGCATCGAGCGGATATCACGGTGATCAAGGCGGCGTTGACGCTGGCGGCGTTTGCCGGCCGGGAGCAAATCCTGGCCGAAGATGTGAAGACCGCGGCTCGACTGGCATTGCCGCACCGGATGCGTCGCCGTCCTTTTGAGGAAGGTGTTCTGGACTGGACCGCTGTTGAAGCGATGTTCGCTGATCCGGCATGATGGAGGCGCAACATGGGTAGGCGGCTATTATTTCCGTTTGCGGCAGTGGTTGGGCAATCCGATGTGAAAGAGGCCCTACTGATCGCGGTGGTGAATCCCAAGGCAGGCGGGCTGTTGGTCGCGGGAGAGAAAGGGTCGGCCAAATCAGTGCTGGTACGCGCATTGGCGCAGGTCGACCCGCTGCGGAAGATTGTTGAGCTGCCGCTCAATGCAACGGAGGATCAGGTATTCGGCGCTATCGATCTGGAACAGGCGATGACCAGCGGGCGAAAGGTGTTTTCTCCAGGCTTGTTGGCGCTGGCGCATGATCAAGTGCTGTATGTCGATGAAATCAACCTGCTCCGCCGGGAAATATTGACAGGCATACTGGAAGCGGCGGATCGGGGCGTCAATGCTGTGGAACGGGAAGGGATTTCCCACCGGCACGAAGTGCGGCTTACCTTGATCGGAACCATGAATCCCGAGGAAGGAACGCTGACGCCGGCCATACTGGATCGGTTCGGCATGTTTGCGGCGGTGCAGCGGGAAATGGATACGAAGGTGCGGGCTGATATTTTGCGCCGTGTTCTGGCATACGAGCAGGATGCTGTAGGTTTCGTTGCGCAATACCATGATGAGACGGAGCAGCTGGTGCGACGATGCCGGGAGGCGCATCAACGACTGGTACGGATTGAAATAGATCCGGCCATGATGCAGTTGGCGGCTCAATATTGCGCCCAGGCCCATTCTGCAGGCCACCGGGCTGAATTATATTTGCTGGAGGTCGCCCGAACGATTGCGGCGCTGGCGGAGCGGGAGTATCTGCTGCCTGCCGATATGGAGCGTGCGGCTTATTTTGTTTTGCCTCACCGGATGCGTCAGGAAGATGCGCCCCCGCCCCCGCCGCCGGAAGAGCCGCCGGAACCACCGGAAGATCAAGAGCCGCCGCAGGATGAGGACTCAGCGCAAGAGCAGCCACCGCCAACTGACGATCAACAAGCATCCGATTCGCCACCGGATAAACCGGACGAATCGGAGGAACCGCCGCCGCCGGACAATGGAGAGGGGCAGGAGAGAACGGCGGAGATTGACCGGAGTTTTTCGGGGGCGAAATTGCAGGTGAACCTGCCGCAGGATCGACAAGTGCGGCAAGGCAGCGGCAAACGCAGTCTGACTCGTACCGACTTGAAGCAGGGACGCTACGTTCGCGCCATATTGCCGCCCGGAATACTAACGGATCTGGCTTTTGACGCGACGCTCCGAGCTGCGGCCCCGTATCAATCCTCGCGGCCCAAAGGTCGCTGCGCCATCGCGATTCGAAAAGCAGATTTGCGGCAAAAGGTTCGGGAAAAGCGAATCGGTAATATATTCTTATTTGTGGTGGATGCCAGCGGTTCGATGGGGGCGCGGGAACGGATGAAAACGGTCAAAAGGGCAGTTTTCACTATGCTGCAGGACGTTTACCAGAAACGGGATCAGGTCGGCTTGATCGCTTTTCGGCGCAAGACGGCGGAAGTGCTGTTGCCGGTGACCCGCAGCGTGGATTTGGCTCAGAAATGCCTGGCGGATCTGCCGACTGGCGGAAAGACGCCTCTGGCGGAGGGGTTGGGCAGCGCTTTAGCGTTGCTGCAAACCTTGCGGAAGAAAGATAAGAATTCACGGGCCAATTATGGTACTGATAACCGATGGACGGGCCAACAGCAACGACGGCGGTGATCCGATCGCCGCAGCAATAAGCGCTGCTGAAAAAATTGGCCGGACCGGAATTCCCAGTGTAGTGATCGACACGGAAAACGATTTCATCTCGCTGGCTGTGGCGCGTCAAGTGGCACGTTCCATGGGCTCGACCTATTATCGGCTGCAAGAACTGTCGGAGGCGGCAGTGGTGCATATTGTCCAAAACGCACTTTCATCTTGAAAACAGGAAAAGAGGTTGCACGATGATACAGATCAAGGGACTGGTGAAAAAATTCGGTGACCGGGTGGCGGTGGATCATCTCGATTTGGAGATCGGTTCGGGGGAAGTGTTCGGCCTGCTTGGCCCCAACGGGGCAGGAAAAACGACGATCATCCGCATGCTGACCATGCTGACGCGACCGACCTCCGGCGAGATTCATATCAACGACTGTACGTTGCCGGCAGACGAAGAGAAGGTCAAGGCCATACTGGGGATTGTGCCGCAGCATTTCAACCTGGACCCGGATCTGACGGTGGGAGAAAATCTCGATCTGCATGGGCGGCTACACCATATGGAAGCGAATGACCGAAAGCTGCGAATAGCGGAATTGCTTGAATATGTCGAACTGCAGGAACGTGTCCATGATAAGGTGCAAAACTTATCCGGCGGGATGAAGCGGCGGCTGATGATCGCTCGGGCTTTGTTTCATCGTCCCCGTATTCTTTTTCTTGACGAACCGACGGTAGGACTTGACCCCCAAGTACGAAGAAAGTTGTGGGATTTGATTCGGCGTTTGCAAAATGAAAATTTCACTGTATTGCTGACGACGCACTATATCGAAGAGGCCGAAGCTCTCTGCGGGCGAGTCGCGATTCTGGAAAAGGGGAAGTTGATCGCTCTCGATAGCCCGGAAGAACTACGGCGGCGCACCGGTGAGTATGTGGTGGAATGGACGGAGGGAGACGGACGCGAGACTCGTTTCTTCCATGATCGTAGTGAAGCAGGCAATTTTGCCGGAACTCTGACGCTGACAGCGACCATCCGGCGCTCCAATCTGGAAGATGTCTTTGTGGAGATGACGGGAAGAAAGGTGATCGATTAATGCTTCAGGATATTTCGACAGTTTATTGGCGGGATTGGGTCGTTCTCAGGCAACGTATGAAAACGTTCATTTTCTCCCGCATGGTGACGCCGATACTTTATCTGGTGGCGTTTGGGTGGGGACTTGGGCGCAACGTGCAGGTGGAGGGTGGCAGCTATCTGGATTTCATTGTGCCCGGTATCTTGGCGCTGAATTCCATGAATATCAGCTTCAATTCCGTGGGGTCGCCTCTAAATATGAGCCGTCTGTACCATAAAACACTGGAAGAATATCTGGTGGCGCCGATTAGTCCGATAGCTTTCGTAATCGGGAAAGTTCTGTCAGGAACCACTAGGGGACTGATTTCTTCCGTCATTATCGTGGCTTTGTCCTATCTATTTGGGGCGCGCTTTCACGTCAATTTACAATTCGCATTGATTTTGACGCTGAACTGTATGGCGTTTTCCGGGCTGGGTTTCGTAGCGGCAATGTTGATCAACTCACATGAAGACATGGGGAACTTCAGCACCTATGTGTTGCTGCCGATGTCGTTCCTATGCGCAACTTTTTTCAACATCAGCAAATTACCTGATCTAGTTCGCACTATCATTGAATTGTTGCCGCTTACACACTGTACCTATGCGCTGCGAGCCATCGGCGCGGGCGGCGACGCGCCACTCGCCTCCTGGATTAATCTCACCGCGTATGTGCTGGTGCTTATCGGCGTAAGTGCGTGGACGATGGAACGGGTAAGAAGATAAAGGCTGGGATGAATCGGTGAAAAAACTGCGGATAAACAATATGGTATCCATGCTGCACTGTCATTGGAAGGTTATTGTTGCAGCGACGCTCGTGGCAGTGACAGCAGGCGCGGTTTTTTATTATTGGCAGAAAGCTAAGAAACCCGCATCGCTCGGGAAGACTGTGACGATAGCGCGGGGGACGATTCGTTCGTTGGTACAGGCAACCGGTTCGGTGGCGGCGGTTCATTCGGTGGATATAACTTCCCGACTTACCGGGCGGATTGTCGAGGTTTTGGTCGCGGAAAATGATGTAGTAAGAGCAGGACAGGTCTTGGTGGTGCTGGATGGCAGCCACTATCAGGCCTTGGTGGAGGAGACCCGTTCCCGATTGACGGTTGCGCGGCAAAAATTCGACCGGGCGAAAAAACTGGCGAGCGCCGGCGCCATTGCCGCCAAAGAATTGGACCAGGCCGACATGGCGCTCTTGGTTGCCGAAAGCGAATTCACCAATGCGGTGGCGCAGTTGGAAGATACGGTAATCCGTTCACCCATCGACGGTACCGTAATCGGCAAGCCTGTTCCTGCCGGGCAAACGGTCTCTTCAGGCTTGTCCAGCCCGATGGTGCTGATGACCATTGCCGACGTGTCCAAGCTGGAGTTGCAAGTGCTGGTCGACGAGTCGGATATCGGGGCGATTCGCGCTGCACAAAAAGTCGGATTTACACTGGATGCCGTTGTCAATAAGATGTTTGTCGGCAAGGTTGCCATGATTTCTGAAAAAGCCACGGTGCAACAAAATGTGGTTTATTATCCGGTGACTATATCCTTGGAATCATTACCTGATTTTTTTCAAGCCGGGTATGACGGTTCGGATTACGGTGGTAACGGCTCAAAAGAAAGATGTGGTGACGGGTTCCTGCCATTGCGATAAACTCCCGCCAAGGCAATTTTTATGTAAATGTACTGGACAACGGGCAGATCCGGGAAATGCCGATTATCAAAGGATTAGTGGGGCCGGACCGGGTGGAGGTTGAGAGCCGGGCTGCAGGAAGGTGAGCAGGTTTTGTTGCCGCCGAGTGCAAAGGGCGGTGGAATGATGGGATTGCCATCAGTGGGCGCCGGCGCTGGACATCACCACTAGTGCTTGTATTGTAGCGTTACAATGTAGTGTCTTGTTATAACGTCATTGTAAATCCGGTTTTTAAATTCCGTCAACTTTTTGAAAATGATATTCTTAAGCACTTAAACTTGTCTCTATCGACATTACTTCAAACATTTGACATCCTTCCGTGAAGCGGGTAGAATAAGACCGTAAATTGCATAGGCCTAATGAAGCCGAAACAGGTGCCCTTCGGGGCTTAATAGGGAAGACCGGTGAAATGCCGGCACGGTCCCGCCACTGTAACGGGGAGCAAACCCATAGTATGCCACTGGGACTTAAGGTCTTGGGAAGGAATGGGCGCGCGACGATCCGAAGTCAGGAGAACTGCCTGTTTGACAATCACCGTTTTACCCACGAGCGATGGGGAGGAGATTATTGGAAAGAACGCGGCTTTGACACGTTTGTCCACGGCTGAATTTTCCATTACGACTCTTCCTGTACCAACGGGAAGAGTTTTTATTTTGTTTGCCCTGGTTGACCTACGCGATGTGAAGGAATATTATAAAGATGAAGTTAATAGGAATTGTTACTATTAACTTCTAATCCTATCACAGTAGGAAATAGAAATCAGGAGATGAGAACATGGGAGTATCAAGACAAAACACTCAAATGCAAGGAATGCGGCGCGGATTTTATCTTCACGGCGGGTGAACAGGCGTTTTACGCCGAGAAAGGCTTCGCGAACGAACCGGCGCGTTGCCCGGTCGTGCCGGGCGCAGCGCAAACAGCAGATGAACGGCGGCGCATCCGGACCCCCGAAAAATGTATCCGGCGATTTGCAGCGAATGCGGCGCGGAAACGGAAGTGCCATTTGAGCCGAAAGATGGGCGCCCCATCCTTTGTCGCGAGTGCTTCCGGGCGTCAGCGAGAGCATTACTGAGCTTTAAATGGTTGCGTAGTTGGATATGATGTTTGACAACTGAATAATGCTGAACAGGTGCCCTTCGGGGCTTAATAGGGAAGACCGGTGAAATGCCGGCACGGTCCCGCCACTGTAACGGGGAGCAAACCCATAGTATGCCACTGAGACTCAAGGTCTTGGGAAGGCGTGGGCGGCGAGCGATGATCCGAAGTCAGGAGAACTGCCTGTTTGAGAGTCACCGTTTTTACCCGCGAGCGATGGGGGAGGGGACTCGCGTAAGGCGACGGCGTTGCTTAAGTTTTGCGAAGTAAGGATCCCTTTCTGTTTTTGGCGGAGAGGGATCTTTTATTTTGCTTCAGGATGAAGATTTGAGGTGGAAATTGACATCTATACGATATTGGTCTGTTACAGACCTGAGATGAGTTAATCCAAGCCATTTTCCACATAAATATCAAGTAGAAAGTCTGAAAAGGAAGATTGGGGGGATGTAAACTCTGTTGAACCAAGCGATTGGGAGAATTTTTAAGCGAATAGTTGTTTTTCAAAACTACAACTTTTGAAAAGAGAGAGGCTAACTATATGGAACAAGAGAAAGAGTTGGGCGAAAAAGAATTCCCGGAGATTAGCTTCGACGAATTCGAACCCACTTCATATGATACATGGAAGGAAGAAACGATTTCTGGCCCTCAAGGGCGCCGATTTCGAAAAAAGTATGTTTACCAAGACATACGAGGGGATTACGTTAAAGCCGATTTACATCATGTCGGGATACGGAAAAATTGACCCACTGCAAAACGTATCCCGGCCTCGAAAGCAACTTGCGTGGCGTTCCATGCGGGAGGGTATATGTCCAAGCCGTGGACTATCGCCCAACAAAGCGATTCCATGACCCCGGCGGATGCAAATGCGGTCGAAAAACGAGAATTGCTAAAAGGTACGACCGCTGTCAGTTTCCGTTTGGATAAAGCAACGATGAAGGGGCTGGACGTGCAGGACGCCCCGGATGACGAGTTTGCAAAACAGGGCGCATCACTCTCTACGTTGTCCGATCTGGAAACCGTATTGGACGGCATTGAACTGGATAAGCATGAAATGGCTCTGCACGCAGGAGCTTCCAATGTCGCGATGCTGGGCAATATTGCAGCGCTGGCGGAGAAACGTGGTGTTGGGACAAAAAACTTGCAGGGTGCAGTGACCATGGACCCGATTGGCGAGCTGGTTGCTGACGGGAAATTGCCGCGGTCTTTGGACGAGTATTACGATGAAATGGCGCATGGCATTGCCTGGGCCAGGGCGAATGCGCCACAGCTCCGAACCGTAATGATTGACGCGGATACCTATCATAACGGTGGCGCCAATGATGTGCAGGAAAGTCGCGTATGCGATGAGCGAGGCAATTACTTACATCAAAGCAATGCAACTTCGAAATATCGATATCAATAGCTTCGCCCAGCATGTTCGCTTCCATTTTAGCGTCGGCGCGAATTTCTTCATGGAAATCGCCAAACTGCGCGCCGCCAAGATGATCTGGGCGCAAGTGGTCGAAGCGTTTGGCGGAGATCAGGCGGCGAAAAAAATCAACTTGTTTGTCAGCACCTCTTCCTTTACCCAGACAACCTATGATCCCTATGTCAACCTGCTGCGGGCGGCTTCCCAGTCGTTTTCGGCAGTGGTGGGCGGGATCGACGGCATGACAGTCAAACCCTTTGATTCGGTGATTCGCCCCAGCGACGAATTTTCACGTCGAATCTCGCGTAATATTCAAATCATGATGCAAAGCGAATTCAACTTCTTGCAGCCGGTCGATCCTGCCGGTGGCTCTTGGTACATTGAATCACTTACTGATGAATTCGCGGAAAAAGTCTGGGCGAAAATGCAGGAAATCGAAAAAGCGGGCGGGATTATCGCTTGCCTTGAAAACGGAAAAAGTTCAGGCGGCTGTAAAAACCGTACTGGATGATCGGTTTAAAAAGCTGGCTACCCGTGCAGACCGAGCCGTTGGCAACAACATGTATCCCAATGTAACCGAAGTTCCGGTGGAAGTGCCTGCGATTGATTTCGTCGCCATCAAAGCGCAGCGGATGGCAGCCTTGGCGGAGAATGCGAAAAAACGAGACGGAAAACAGGTGCAGGGTTTGCTGAAAGCGCTGGATGAGTGCGACGGCAGCGAAGCTGGCGTGCTTGTTGATGTAGCAAAATGGGCCATGACGGCAGGCGCAACTATGGGCGAAATTGCCGCCGCCCTGACAACCGACGCGACAGCGCTGACGATTGAACCCATACTGCCGCATCGTTGGACGGAACGCTATGAGGAAATGCGCCAACGCACCGAAGCGTTTAAGGCTCGCACAGGAGAAAACGTGAAGATTTTCCTGGCGAACATGGGACCGATTCCGCAGCATAAGGCCAGAGCGGAGTTCGTAACTTCCTTTATGCAGGTTGCGAATTTTGAAGTCATGCCGAACGACGGTTTCCCAACGGTGGAAGAAGCTGTCGATGCCGCAATGAATTCGGGAGCTGATGTCACGATTGTCTGCTCGACGGATGCGACATATCCCGAGCTGGCTCCGGCAGTAACCCAGCTCATCAAGGAAAAGAAGCCGAAAATGAAAGTGTTCCTGGCTGGCGCACCTTCCAAAGAACTAAAAGAAATCTGCGATGCAGCAGGTATGGACGACTATATCAGCGTCAGATCCAATTGCTAATGAAACCTTGGTCAAGATGCAGCAGGAAAGGGGGATGTTCTAAGATGGCTAAATTTCCTGATTTTGGCGCAATTCCCTTTCACAAGGCGGCGAATCCCGGACAATCAGGTTATGACGCATGGAAGGCCAATCTGGAAAGGGAAACCGGTAAATCGTTCGAGGCAAATATTTTTCGGACGATGGAGCAAATCAACCTCGATCCGTTGTATGACGAAAGAGCCTACAAAGATTGCAAGCATTTGATGTATATGGCGGGTGTGCCGCCGTATCTGCGCGGGCCGTATCCTACGATGTATGTCACGAAGCCTTGGACGGTCCGTCAATATGCAGGCTTTTCCACAGCCGAAGAAAGTAACGCTTTCTATCGCCGGAATCTGGCTGCCGGGCAAAAAGGTCTGTCCATCGCTTTTGACCTTGCCACTCACAGGGGTTATGACTCCGATCATCCTCGTGTTGTCGGCGATGTTGGCAAGGCAGGCGTGGCTGTGGATTCGATCCTGGACATGGAAATCCTGTTCTCCGGTATCCCACTGGATCAAATGTCGGTGTCAATGACCATGAACGGCGCAGTGCTTCCTATCCTGGCCTTCTATATTTTGGCGGGCGAAGAGCAGGGCGTGGATAAAAAAATCATGGCCGGTACGATTCAGAACGATATCCTGAAAGAGTTCATGGTGCGAAATACGTATATTTATCCTCCCGTTGCTTCCATGCGTATCATCGGCGATATTTTCGAGTATACATCGGCCTATATGCCAAAATTCAACAGCATCAGTATTTCCGGCTATCACATGCAGGAAGCCGGAGCCACTGCGGATATCGAGCTGGGCTACACGTTGGCCGACGGTCTCGAATATCTGCGAACCGGTACAGAACACGGTCTGCAGATTGACCAATTTGCTCCCCGGCTGTCATTCTTCTGGGCGATTGGAAAAAACTATTTCATGGAAGTGGCAAAAATGCGTGCCGCTCGCGTGATTTTGGGCAAAAATCGTCAATTCGTTCGGCCCGAAGAAAACAAAATCCATGTCGCTGCGTACCCACTCGCAGACTTCCGGCTGGAGCCTGACCGAGCAAGATCCGTTCAACAACATTACCCGTACCTGCGTCGAAGCCATGGCGGCGGCGCTGGGTCACACACAGTCATTGCATACCAACGCGCTGGATGAAGCGATCGCTTTGCCGACCGACTTTTCCGCCCGTATTGCGCGTAATACGCAGCTCTACATTCAGGATGAAACCAAGGTATGCAAAGTCATCGATCCCTGGGGCGGTTCCTACTATGTGGAAGCCCTGACCAACCAGCTGATCCGAAGCGCCTGGGGCGCATATACAGGAAGTCGAAGCGCTGGGCGGTATGTCCAAAGCCATCGATACCGGATTGCCGAAGATGAGAATCGAAGAAGCTTCCGCCCGTCGGCAGGCTCATATCGATTCCGGCGCCGAAAAAATCGTCGGCGTGAATGATTACCGGCTGGAAAAAGAAGATCCGCTGGATATTCTCGAAGTCGACAATACCGCCGTGCGGCTGTCGCAAATCGAACGACTTCGAAAATTGCGCGCAAATCGAAACCAAGAGGATGTAGAACACTGGTTGAATGCCATCACTCATTCCATGGAAACCGGCGAAGGCAACTTGCTGGAACTGGCTGTTAACGCAGCGCGGGCTCGCGCCAGCAAGGGCGAGATCTCCGATGCGGTGGAGAAAGTCTGCGGTCGTCATAAAGCGATCATTCGCTCTATTTCCGGCGTTTACAGCAGTGAATTCGCAGATGAAGACGTCATCAAAGAAGTGCGGGACTTGGCGAATGAGTTCGAAAAACACGAAGGTCGCCGGCCTCGTATCATGATCGCAAAAATGGGGCCAGGATGGACATGATCGCGGAGCGAAGGTCATCGCGACCGCTTTCGCGGATATGGGATACGACGTTGATATCGGTCCTTTGTTCCAGACACCGGAAGAAGCGGCACAGGATGCTGTGGACAACGACGTGCACATTGTCGGGATGAGTTCACTTGCTGCCGGTCATAAAACGTTGATGCCGCAGTTGATCGAAGAACTGAAGAAGCGCGGTCGCGAAGATATCATGGTCGTGATCGGCGGCGTTATTCCGGCGCAGGATTACGCGTTCCTCAAAGAACACGGCGCAGCGGCAATTTTTGGACCTGGCACCATCATTCCGGTTTGCGCCAAGAAAGTGCTTGAAGAATTGTCCAAGAGACTCGCGGAGTAATGATATGACTGAAATTTACAAGCCGGAATGGGCGCCGAAAAATGACGACGATAAATTTGCGTGCCGGGTAATGTGCGGCGTCAATGGCGGCCATGATGGAATGCCGAATAGCCGGACTGAGCCGATAAAAAATACGGCTCCAGTAATCAAAAGGCGTAAATTGACTGTGGAGGATTATGTTGCGGGCGTGCTCGGCGGCGACCGCATGATCCTTTCCCGGGCGATTACGCTGGTCGAAAGTAATGCAGCGGCTCATTTTGAAGTGGCGCAACAAGTCATTCAAAAGCTCTTGCCTTACACTGGAAAATCGACTCGGGTGGGTATTACCGGTTTTCCTGGTGCTGGTAAAAGTACATTCATTGAAGCGATGGGAACCTATCTGTGTCAAAGTGGCCATCGGGTAGCAGTGCTGGCGGTTGATCCGTCCAGCACTGTCACCAAAGGTAGTATCCTGGGCGACAAAACACGTATGGAACAACTGTCGCGCGAAAAAAATGCGTTCATCCGGCCCTCCCCGTCAGGGGGAACCTTGGGCGGATTGACGCGAAAAAGCCGGGAAACTTTGCTTTTATGCGAAGCAGCCGGTTATGACACAATCCTGGTAGAAACAGTAGGGGTCGGCCAAAGCGAAACCACCGTGCGATCCATGGTCGATTTTTTCCTGCTTGTTGTCATTACCGGGGCCGGCGATGAGCTGCAAGGCATGAAAAAAGGCGTGATGGAACTTGCCGACGCCGTTGTGGTCAACAAAGCCGATGGGGACAACCGGCGCAGAGCGCTAGTCACCCGCGCCGAATATGAACGAATTTTATATTTTATCCGCCAGGCTACCGATCAATGGGAAACGAAAGCGTTTGCCTGCTCGGCGATGACTGGCGACGGGATCAAAGAATTGTGGAACGATGTGATCATGAAATTCATGGCGCAGGGGCAGGCTAATGACGTTTTGGCGGAGCGCCGCAAACAACAGACCCTTTCCTGGGTGTACGCCATGGTCGAGGAGCATTTGCATAATCTGTTTTATCGCGCGCCGGAGATCATTACCTGCCGTAAAACATTGGAAAGCGATGTGATTGGCGGAAGATTGTCGGCCACGATGGCGGTGCAGCGGTATATCGACGAATTTGCCAAGGTTCGGTCCCAGAGCATGGAAGGGATATCTCCATTTGAAATCAAATAGTGTGGAGGTTCGTGGGCGATGACTGAGAAAAATGTGTTGGCGGGGCTCATTGAACTGATTGAAAAGCGTTACCAGCTGACAGTCATTGATTCGCAATACGTCAAAGTAGATGACAAGTATGACATCTACAATTTGATGCTGGAAGTGAAACTGTCTGAAGCAATGGCGGCTAAATTTCAAGAAACATATGGAGCGAAGAATGACGCGATGCATGTGTCCTGGAGTTACTATCAGGACAAGATCAGATTTCATGCGGAAGTCGGCAACAATATTTTGCTTCTGCTGGATACAGTGAAATAAAAACACTTCAATTATGTGCGAAGGAGGTCGAGTTATGTTACTTCATCGCGAAATGCAACCTGAAGAGTTTGAAGAAAATTTGTCGGTCATGAATTCACCGGGACTGCACATGGAAGCATTTACTCCGTTATCTTCCCGGCTGGTGGCAGCCCGACAGGAATTGCAACCGGAACTGGAAGCTCTGAAAGGGCTGATTGGTGAAGAGGATTTCGGCAAGTACATTGAAACATTGGTCGGAATGCGCCGAGATGGTGCGTTTTTGCGCATCGTAACCGATAAAGAGTTCCACCGGTCTCTGTTGGAGAGAAATTTCATTACGCCGCTTAAGCAGGCGTTTGGCGTTGCTGGCGTCCAAATTATCAGTCAGGCATAGAACCATTGCCTTTTCAATGTCAAATCATACTGCAGCAGGAGCGCAGTCGAATACACCCGTGCAATTCGGCGGGATGAATTGCGGATGGTGGACGCGTTCACCGATGATTTGCCCCGCGGAACTTGGGAGTTTTCCCGTGAATGGGAAATAACGGAGGGATGATATAAGCGCTGCAGGGCGTATCCCTCCAAGCCCAAGCCTAAAGAAAAAATAATGAGCCCTGGGGAAGGAATTTCGTATTTGGACAGCGGCGAAATAAAATGGCGCACCTGATGGCGACATTGAAGAGAATAGGGAAGATTGTCAGCGACGGGAATTAACTCGTCGTTATTCCTATATACGGACTAATGCGCACCTGCTGATTTCAACCATAAATTCAGGGGATAGGGAAGAAAGGAATAAGTTTGGCATGAAGAAAATTGCGTTTTATGGCAAGGGCGGGATTGGAAAATCGACGACAGCGGCTAATGTTTCGGCAGCGCTGGCAGAGAAGGGATATCCGGTCTGCCAAATCGGTTGCGATCCCAAGAACGATTCAACCCGACTGCTGCTTGGCAGGGTGTGTCCGCATACGGTTCTGGATACGGTTCGTGCTGAAGGCGACGATATTACTGTCGAGCAAATCGTGCATAACGGATTCAATGGGGTGCAATGTGTGGAGGCGGGTGGGCCGGAACCTGGTGTGGGCTGCGCCGGTCGCGGGATTATTGTGGCGCTGGAAAAACTGCGGGCACTAAATGTCATTACCGATGAGAAGCTGGTTCTTTACGATGTATTGGGCGATGTGGTATGCGGCGGGTTTGCCGTACCGATTCGGGAAGGGTACGCGACAGAGATATATATCGTGTCTTCCGGTGAATTGATGTCGCTGTATGCAGCCAATAATATTGCCAAAGGAATTGCCCGTTTTGCGGGACGGGGGAAAGTGCGCATCGGTGGAATCATCGGCAACAGCCGTGCTATCGATAATGAACGGGAATTGTTGAGCGATTTTGCATCTCGGCTGAATACCCGGTTGGTTGCGTTCATTCCTCGGGACAAGGTGGTGCATCAGGCGGAGATTCATAAGCAAACGGTGATTCAGTGGAATGCTGAAGCCAACCAGGCGCAGATATATCGCCAATTGGCAAGCTTCATTATGGAAAATGAGGTTTTGAATATACCGGCACCCTTAAGTTTTGATGAATTGGAAAAGTTGGTGCTGGACTATGGTATCGAGTAGACGGGCAATCCGGTTGCGCAACAAAAGCCACAGTTGCAGTATGTCCGGCGTTTGGCGCGCAGTTTCGCGCAATGAGGGCGCCGCGGTTATCTATCATAGCCCTCGATCCTGCGCCCACGTCACCCATGAGATGGATTTGGGGATACAGTACCGGTCCATAGGGCGTGACTATTTTACACCGGGACAATACACGGCGCCGCTGGTGTGCAGCGCACTGCGGGAAGAACATTCGATCTTTGGCGGCAGTGAACAACTGCGCAAATGCATTGATTGGGTTGTGGAAAAATATCATCCTCGCTATGTGGTCATTGCCAATTCCTGCGTGGCGGGTGTGATTGGCGACGATGTCGATGCGATGGCCTCGCAGGCCGAGAAAGATTGGCAAGTTCCGATTCTTTCAATTCCTTGTCACAGTTTTTTGGATGGCGATTTTTACGCCGGATTTTATCACTCTGCCCGCATATTGGCGGAGCGCTTTATGACACCACGGCCACGTCAAGAAAAACGAATTACGATTTTAGGAGACCGCGGTGGATACAATACCCGGGATATTATCGAAATTAAGCGTTTGTCGAGCTATTTCGGGTTTGAAGAATTCAGTTTGTTTCCGGCGAATGCATCCATCGAAGAAATGCAACTCGTTCCGGCCGCTGCGATCAATATTCCGGTAGGCGGTTCACCACAGGCCAGACCATGGATGGAAAAACTTGCAGGCGATTTGCAGACTATGTTCGGAACTGCTTGGCTGAAAGAAGATTACCCCGTTGGCTGGAGTCGGACGAGAGATTGGCTATTCGCCATGGGTGAACAGTTGAATCAAAAAACAGTAGCGCTAGAAGCGATCAATGAACAAACATTGGAACTTAATGAGCAACTACAAATAGTAACGCTTCGGTTACAGGGGAAAAAACTTGTTTTTTGCATTGGTCGCTCCCTGCTGCTGTTCGATCCGGCGTGGGTATTCGAGCTGATCGAACTGTCCGGCGCTAGACTGAGTGGCGTGGTGTTGTTGGAGGATTCGCTGACAACTACTCAGCAAACGGCTTTGCGAGAGCAATTGCCTCGGCAGACGATTGCCCCGATCCTTGGTTCGACGGAAACGTCGGATGTCATGCGCGGAGCCGATTTCATCATATCAACCCATGAGCTGGAGGAGCCGTTGAAACCCCAATTATTATTGCCAATGCAGCCCTTGGTCGGGGTGCGGGGAGTCGTTTATTTGCTGGAATTAATGGTGCGCTTGGCAGAGCGGCGGGGCAACAGGGGAGGAATCATTTATGGCTAAGTCGGAATGGGATAACGCTTGCACGCAAGTAAGCGCTTGCGCTCTAACAGGAGCTACAGCTTTTTTTGCGGGAATTCCCGATGCGGCGGTGGTGGTCAACGGGCCTCTATGGTGCTCTTTTTACGCTCGCAGATATTTGGAAAAACAGTGTCCCTCGTTACCTGAACGTTTCTTTTGTTCGCAGGCGGATAATGAGGCGGTTGTGTATGGCACAGAGGCTTGTTTGCTGGAGACGCTGGACACGCTGAAAGAGAAGTGTTCACCTTCGGTGATTCTCATTATTAATAATTGCTCGGTGGGGCTTATTGGTGATGATTTGGCAGGAATTGCACGTCAGGCGAATTTGGGCTGCCCGGTAGTATGCATGGATGGCGGCGGTCTTGTCGGCGGGTTTTGGGAAGGTTATCGCGCAGCGACTCAAAAGTATTTTGAAATGCTGGAGTTACCCTCTTGCTCGGCGATAGATCCCAGGGCCGTTAATTTATTGGGGCTTTCGGTTGGCTATTACAATGCGGTGACTGATCTGGAGGAACTGCGGCGGGTACTATTGATGGCTGGATACCGGCTGCATGTTTCGCCGGGATTGGGATCGTCGGTTGGCGAGATGGCTTTCATGCGACGAGCTGCGATCAATCTCGTTGTGCATGAAGAACTGGGAGGCGAACTGGCGCGCCAACTGCAGAAGCAATACGATATGCCTTATGTGTCCCTGTTGCCGCCGTATGGAATCGAACAAACCGTATCGTGGATTGATACGCTGAAAATTCATGTCCCTTCCAACCCGGTCGCCGCAGGCAATTTTCTTCGGAAAGAAGCGAATTCCAGGCAACAGGAATTTCGGACGGCAATTGCGGATATGGAACGGTTCTGGGGTGATCTTTGGTTCGAGCAAGCGGTTGTCGCAGCGCCGGGATCCGTGGCGATAGGACTGGCGCGGGCTTTACGGTTGGAGTGGGCGGACATTGGAGCACTGACGGTAGTGGCGCATGACGGGCCAATGGCCGGTCCTATGCCATCCTATGTGGATTCGATCTTGGATGGAGCGGCAAGCAGTAAAGAAATCGAGAACCGCCTGAAAAACTTATCAGGTGGCCTGTTGTTGGGGAGCGGCAGTGAAAAAGCATTTTTGCGTCAACAATCGATAGCAGGGACTGTGTGTTGCAACATTGCCTTGCCGGTTTACGACGAAGTGATTCTCACGGGGAGGCCTTTCATGGGTCTGCGTGGCGCAGCCAATCTATTGGAACGCCTGTGGAATAATTTTGCGGCGGAGAAGCAGCGGCGGAGTAATGATGGTTGACAAGGCAGCGTATCGCGGAAAAATTGCTGGAGGCAGTGAAACGTGGAATGTGGTGCCCGGATGAAGGTGTGGCGAATGAATTGAAAAAACGCTATTTGTCGATTGAAGGAGAACTGGAAGAACGAAATGATGGATAATGATTTTGATGAATAATGAAAAAAATACCAATCGGAAAATATTATTTTGAAGTGTGCTATGGAGAGTCCCAAATTGGGCTGGCAGTAAAGGAAGGTGTCATCCCAGAGGAGTTCATGGATCTATCCCGCAAAATTCATGCGGAAGTAATCACGAAAGATGAAAGGGTTCGATTGCAGAAAGTGAAAGAATTTATGGCTGCTGCAATCGTAGCTTCACCACCGGATGCGCTGTTCGAAATTTATCATGAGTAGCCATAAAATGAAATTCCCGGCATATTTTGCCGGGAGTTTCATTTTATGATTGAAAGTGCAGTATGATTAGAATAATATTGGGTTACATAATTTAAGCGGGTGCGTTTATGCGAACACGTTCAACATCCCTGAATATATTCAACAGATCGAAGCGGTGAATTTCCCGATCGCAGCGCGGCGAAAATTTAGCCGTTTCTCAATGATGTTGTATGATTTTATGATGCAGTTGTTTGGATTGAGGGTTGATTCTAAACATTTGCGGCAGAAATATGGTTGGTGTGCTTCACTCAGCCTTTGGTCCATTTTTGCTGTTTTTTCGACTGAGTGGCGGAGTTGGAAAAGGCACGAAGGATGGTGTTTTCATAACGACGAAACCTTATCTCGGAGTGATTATGTTGCGGGAGTTCTTTACTGCTGTCAATAATTTCCGTGACTATTGCCGTCAGAGGGCCTAGTGATGGCTTGACACAGGAGTTGGGTAGAAAAATTTATGTTTTCAGTTGACCTAAGGGAAGAGAAAGAATAATATTAAAAAGCGAACTAATAGTAATAGTTACTGTTGGAAAACAGCTCAATGACAGGGCTGATCTGCCTAGAATGCATGGAGGGATGTTTATGAGTCAAGTATCAAATAAGTTGGTAATCATTGGAGTGGGACATGTCGGTTCACAGGTTCTGTCTACCGCCATCGCTCACCAAATCGCTTCAGAAATTGCTTTGATTGATATTGACGAAGAAAAAGCCATGGGCGAAGCCTTGGACGCTGATCATGCCACGCCATTCGACTACAATGCGAATATTTATGTTCATAAAGGAACTTACCAAGATTGCGCGGACGCCAAGGTAATCATTATGTGCGCCGGCCCCAGCGTTCTTCGCGGTGAAAATTTGGATCGTCTTGTCTTAGCGGGCCGTAATGCTGAAACGGTTAAAGAGGTTATGAGTCAAATCGTTCAATACACCCAAGACGCTGTAATCATTTTTATCACCAATCCTCTGGACATTACGACATATTATGCAGCCAATTATTTTGGCTATCCGCAAGGGAAACTGTTTGGTACGGGGACGACGCTGGAAACCGCCCGACTCAAGCGAATTCTTGCAGACCGCTATAATGTTGCGCCGGGCAGTGTGCAAGCCTTCATGCTGGGTGAGCACGGCAACTCCGCCTTCCCCGCCTGGAGCATGGTAAATATCGGTGGAGTTCCTGCAGATCAACTGGATGATTACTTTGAAGTCGCTTCCCCGATTGACAGAGCTGCGATCGGCAAGCAAGTCGTTCAAGTCGCTTATGATGTTTTGAATGGAAAAGGCTGGACGAATACAGGGATCGCGATGGGGGCGGTTCGACTGGCTAAAGCCGTTTTGTTTGACGAACGTTTTGTAGGGCCGGTTTCTGTGACGATGAATGGAGAATATGGGATTGATGAAAAGGTCTCCCTGAGCATACCTTGTGTTATTGGTAAAAATGGTGTGGAAAAAAGGCTTCCCCTGCCACTGCCGGAAACTGAAATTCTCCAGATGAAGAATTGCGCCAAAACAGTTCGCGCCGTGTTAGACTCGATTCATTTGTAATCCCGAATCGCCCAAGTGTTGCCTTCGCGATTGACTTCGCCGCTGCAACCTTATATTATTAATTAAAGCGGGATGCACCGCAGACCTTGCTGAAGCAGGGAATAGAGAATACGTGATAAGCCATGAAGGATTATCGGGTTCACTAGGAGCCTATTTCTTTATGGCTTTTTTCTATGCTGAAGGGGGGAAGGTTTTTGCATGCACGACAGGGGAAATAAAATTCGCGTACTATACCTTTGGGTGACGGCTCTTATACTGCTGCTCGCTGTAGGGTGCGGTGGGGCAGCAACAGATAAGAAGTCTGCTGTGCCACAGTCCAAGAGTGATTCCTGGATCATGACCATCGCCGATACGACAGGTGACTGGGGGCTGCCCAATCCTTACGGACATTATCTCCGGGGTCCCGGCTATATCCGTATGACCCTTGTGTTTGACACATTGGTTTGGAAAAACGAAACGGGATACGGACCCGGCCTTGCTAAAACATGGGAATGGCTGTCGAACGAAAAAGCGTGGAAGATGACGTTGCAAAATGGTGCGAAGTGGCATGATGGCGCACCCTTTAGCGCCAAGGATGTAGTATTTACCTTTGAGTACTACAAAAAGAACCCCTATCCCTACATTTCGACGCCGCAAGTGATTCGGGCGGAAGCTGTTGATGACACGACGGTAAAAATTTTCTTGACTGAACCATACGCGCCATTTTTGGATTACATCGCTTCCTCTGTGCCTATTTTGCCGGAACATATTTGGAAAGACGTGACAGATCCCAAAAGGTTTACCGGCCCTGCGGCCGTGGTGGGTACCGGCCCATACCGTTTAACGGAATATAGTAAAGAACACGGGACTTACCGCTTCACTGCCGCGCCGGGGCACTATCTGGGTGAGGCGAGAGTGAAAGAGCTGCGATTCATCAAATTGAGCTGGGATATGTCGGTCGCTGCACTCAAACGCGGCGAAGTGGATGCCGCGCAAGTGCCGCCGGATATGGCGGAGCCGCTGAAAAAAGATGGCTTTCACCTGATCTCTCAGGAAGGCGATTGGATCGCCGTCCTGCTCATGAATCATCGACAGGCTCCGCTGAATCAAGTCGAAGTTCGTCAGGCGCTGGCTTTCCTGATTGACCGACCGGAGATGGTAAAAACTACCCTGCGTGGTCATGGAGCGGCAGGGAGTCCGGGTCTGGCTCCACCCGTCAGCCCATGGGCCAATCCGCAAGTTGTGGGGAAATATTCTTATGATCCGGTTCAGGCGGCAACCCTGCTCGCCAAAGCGGGGTATCGCAAAGAAAACAGCCAATGGATTAAAGAGGGGCAGCCTCTGAAATTTGAGCTGCTCGTAGGATCGGGCGGGCTGGCGATGACCGGTGCGCCGTCAGAGCGACAGGGCGAATTTATCAAGAACCAATTGGCTAAAGAGGGAATTGCCGTCGATCTGCGGGTGATGGACCCCAAAACGGTGGACAGCCGCCAGGAGTCCTGGCAATTTCAATTGGCGCTGACCGGCAGCGGCGGACTTGGTTGCGACCCCGAAGCCTTCAGTCGTCTGCTGACGCGGGAGATATTCTTTGGCGCCCGCTGGCAAGGGGGCGAAGACTGGAAAGAAGCAGTGAGTAAGAGCCGCACAGAAATGGACCCAACGCTTCGTCGCAACTGGGTATATCAAGTGCAGGAATTGGCGGCGCGTGATTTGCCATTTCTGCCGCTGTACTATCCTCGTTCTTATTGGGCATTCAATGACAAGGTTCGTTTGTGGTACACCTTTCAGGGCGTCGGCAACGGAGCGCCGATACCGCAGAACAAGCTGATTTTTATTCAAGGAAAATAATCGAAGGAGGCTAGTACTATGGAAAAATTTGAAGTTCCTGAAGAATTAAAAGAGGTGGTCCGGTTTCACGGACATATCTGCCCCGGTTTGATCATCGGCTATCGGGCGGCGAAATTGGCTGCGAAGGAACTGGACATCCGCAGGGACAAAGACGAGGAACTGGTGGCGGTTGTGGAGAACGACGCTTGCGGCGTGGATGCGATTCAGTGGATGCTCGGCTGCACGATTGGCAAAGGCAATCTGATTTTTCGCGACCAGGGTAAGCATGCGTTCACTATTTTCCGCCGGGATACGCAAAAATCAGTACGGCTGGTATATAAAGGGCAAGTTGGGGCGAATACGCCAGAGGGTATCGCGCTGAGAAAAAAAGTCATGCAGGGAAATGCCACACCGGAAGAAAACGCACAGTTCGAAGCGCAGAAGAACCAGCGGATGAATCAGATGCTGACAGTTGCGGATGAGGAAATGTTTGACTGCAAAAAACCGACTTATGCCATGCCGGAACGGGCCAGGATTTTTGACTCCATTGCCTGTGAAGCCTGCGGCGAAGTTACGATGGAACCGCGGATACGCCTCGTCGAGGGCCGGAAGGTCTGTCTTTCCTGCGCCGATCCGTACCACCGGGGCTGGTAGTTTCGGTCAGGAGGATGGGATGAGGGTTTCCAAGCTGCTGGCGGATTATTTGATCGCGTTATTCATCCTCTGCTCATTGGGGTTTGTTTTGCCGCGCTTGCTGCCGGGTGACCCCTTTCTGGCCATTTATGGCGAAGAAGCGTTACTGCAGATGACGCCGGAAATGAAAGCGGAGATCTATCGGCGTTTTGCGCTGGACCAGTCCTGGGCAGAGCAGTTTAGCGCCTATATCGGATCTTTGCTGCAGGCGGACCTTGGGTGGTCGTATTTTTTCAACGCGCCAGTTGTCAAAGTCATGGTGGGGTTTTTACCATGGACGATCCTATTGGCAGGAGCCTCGTTGCTACTCTCCAGCGTGGGTGGTTTTGTTCTCGGACTGGAAAGTGGATCGCGCAAAGGAAGCCGTTGGGATAAGGGACTGTTCGTCGGATTGATGCTGATCGGCGGCGTGCCGGATTTTTTTGTCGGTGCGCTGTTGTTATTGGGCTTTGCAGTGATCTGGCCGCTGTTTCCGCTCGGAGGAGCGGTCACAGTGTACGGGGGGTTATCGGGCATGGCCTGGGGGCTGGATGTGCTGCGGCATTTAATGTTGCCGCTGGCCTCATTGGTTTTGGCACGGATGACGACTATGTACCTGCTTTGCCGCAACTCTGCCGCCAGCTTGCTGCGGGCGCCGTTCCTTCGCACAGCCCGGAGCAAGGGGTGTGATGAGAGCGCCATTCGTTATCGTCATCTGGGGCGGAGCGTGCTGCTGCCGGCAGCTACGTCGACGGGATTGCACCTGTCCCATTTGTTCGCAGGCATTTTGATGATCGAGGTCGTTTTTGGCTACCCCGGCATGGGAACCTTGTTGCAACGGGCGCTCGCCGCCAGGGATTATCCCCTGCTGCAGGGGATTTTGCTGTTGAGTTCAGTGACAGTGCTGGTTGTAAATTTTTTGGCGGAACTGCTGTATCCTATTCTGGATCCGAGGGTAAAGACTGTATGCATATCCAATACGGAAAAAGGCTGAGAGCGGGACCCGGACGATTGGGCTTATATCTCTTTTGTTTTTGGGCAGCGGTTGCGCTGGCCGGTTTTTTTGTTACGCCGTATGCCCCGGATGCGTACGTGGGGACGGCTTTTTCGCCACCATCGGCGACTCATTGGCTTGGGACGAATGATGTGGGACAGGATCTGCTATCCCAACTCATGGCAGGAGCGAAGACCTCTCTCGGGGTGGCGATGGGGGCCGCCTTGACTTCGGCTTTTCTCGGCGCGCTGCTCGGCGCGGGTGGAACATTTCTCGGCGGATGGGTGGAGCGGGTGACTGTCCGAATGATGGATGTCGGACTGGTCATTCCGCCGATTCTGGCCGCGATGCTTGCTGCCGCCTATCTGCAACCGGGGTCGGTCACCTTGATTGGAATCCTTGCGTTTTTCTTCTGGCCGGGAACGGGACGATTGCTGCGGTCCCAGACGCTATTGCTCAGGGAATCCGGGCCGGTGACGGCTGCGCGCACTTTTGGCGCGGGGCGTTGGTACTTGCTCAGGCGGCATGTTTTGCCGGATTTGGCCCCGGTGTTGTCGGCGGCGATGATTCATGACGCCCGGAGGGCCGTTTTTTTTGGAGGCGGGGCTCGCTTTCCTCGGCATTAGCGACCCGACAGCGCAGAGTTGGGGTCGGATGATTCAGCAAGCGTTGACGTTCACCTATCTAGACGTATGGGGCTGGTGGCTGCTTCCGCCTGGGATTGCCGTGACATCGCTGGTGCTCGCGTTTGCACTGATAGGGACAGGACTGGAGGGAACGCATGCTTCAGATTGAAAATTTAAAGGTCGCCTATGGAACGGAAGAGATTTTGCACGGGATTTCCCTGACGGTCAAACAAGGGGAGACCCTTGCGGTTATTGGCGAATCCGGCGCCGGAAAAACGACGCTGGGACGTAGTTTGCTACGACTTGCCGGAGATACGGTGACAGGGACGGCGCACTGGCAGGGCAAGGATTTACTCAGCCTAACCGAAAAAGAACTGCGGGATATCCGAGGCCGGGGTGTAGCCATGGTTCATCAGAATGGCGGAGAAGTGCTGCATCCCCTGTACACGGCAGTCGATCAAGTGGCAGAAAGCGTGACGGTTCACTTTCCGGTGGCGAAGGAGACGGCCGGGAAGAAGGCTGTGGAGATGCTCATAGCAGTGGGGCTGCCTGTGGAGCGGCATGAACTGCACCCGCATCGGCTGAGTGGCGGTGAGCAGCAGCGGGTATTACTTGCGATGGCGCTGGTGAACGAACCCTCATTGCTGATTTTGGATGAGCCGACGTCTTCGTTGGACCCGCTCAGTAAAGCGCAGGTTCTTCAAGTATTGGGAACGGCGTTGAAAGGACGGACCAATCTCTTAATTACTCACGATCTGGCGACGGCGGCGACAGTTGCGGATACGGTGGCGGTCATGTATTCCGGGCGTATCGTGGAGATGGGATCGAGCACTGAAGTGTTCGATGCGCCGAAACATCCCTATACTCGTGCTTTGCTGCGGGCATATCCCGATATGACGACCTTCAAAGATCTTCAGTGCATTCCCGGGCATGCCGCGAGCAATGTTGGCGGCTGTGCATTTCATCCACGCTGCAGCCAGCGGATTGCGAGGTGTGATACGGAGGTTCCGGCACTGGAAACCATATCGGATGGGCGCGCCATAGCTTGCCACCGCAGCGGGATTGTGCCGATGCTTGAAGTCGCGGGTTTGCAAAAAAAGTTGGAGGGCCGGACGATTCTGGAAGATATTTCGCTGACTCTGTATGAAGGAGAAACCTTGGCGCTTGTCGGGGAGAGCGGCTCCGGCAAGACGACGTTGGCTAAAACGCTGATGGGATTGTGGCCGGCGGACGGTGGAGCATTTCGGATTGATGGGAAAGACGGCTGGGAACGGCATCAGTTTTATGAACGGATTCAACTCGTGTTTCAAAATCCACAGGATGCTTTCAGTCATAGATTGAGTGTCGGTGAAATTGTAAGGGAACCGCTAGACATTCATGAACGGGGATCATACGCAGAGCGGGAGGAGAAGGTTCGGCGAGCCCTGAACGAGGTGGATCTGCCTGCCACCGATGCTTTTCTGCGTCGTTACCCCCATCAGCTTAGTGGCGGCGAAGCGCAGCGAGTCGCAATCGCACGGGCCCTAATCCTGGAACCGAAACTGCTGATTGCCGATGAGATCACGGCGGCGCTGGACGCCGGAGTACAGGCGAGAGTTGTCAGGTTGCTGATGCGGCTGCAGGATATGCGGGGACTGGCGCTGCTATTTATCACACATGATATTGCCCTGGCGCGTAAAATAAGTGACCGGGCTATTGTGCTCAAAGACGGGCGTATTGTGGAAATGGGGTTGTCGAGTGTGGTATTTTCAAATCCTACTCATCCCTATACACGCCTATTAGTCGATTCGGCGCCACGACTGCGCGATTGCCAACGGAGATCTGAGTTAGTCTAACGCTGGAACTTCATAACTTAACTTTCGCACCTGGCTTTAGGCACGAATGCCGCAGGTAACCGCTAAAAATGGCTATGTCGTTGTTGCCGCCATTAGAGTATGAACTTCAATTTTCGTCTGGCTTTTTTGAATGTGAATATAATCCCGTCAAGCTGTCCCGGGCATAAGTTTTCATAATTTATCTAAAAAAAGGCCGATCAAAGAGGGGTTCCGTCGTAGCAAATTATGACAGGGATCCTTTTTCTCTTTGTTCAGTTTGTTCCAGCATAATTCGGCACAACACGGCATCCTCAAAATTGTGAGCCGGATCAAGACCGGTAATCGACTGAAATTGCTCCAGGCGAAACATCAGGGTATTTCGATGGATATGAAGCGTGTTTGAAGCGCTGCTAAGGTTTAAATTGGCAACCAATAAGGCTTCCAACGTTTTTCGTCCATCAATTTTTTTATCGAGAAAATCGCGGAACTTGCAGGTTAAAGAAGCGAGTGCTGCGATAACTGGTACCCCCATCGACTCAATCAGGGTATAGCCAAGCAATAGTTTTCGGTCGGAAATTATCCGCAGCGGATGCGACGAACAACAAGCGTGAAGGCAATAACGCGCCTGCTGATAGGAAGCCTCATAGGAACAGACGGAGTCTAGGCTGCCGCCAATGCCGCAGCAGATGATTTCAGGGTTGAGAGAGTGCAGGCTGTTCAGGAGAGAGCTTCCCCAATCTCTGACTTGCTCTGGTTGGCCGGTTGCCGAAAATGTTTTCAGCACAATCAGCTTTTCATCCCAAATAACGGCGATATCTTGCTCGCTTACAAGACCGGTTTGTTCAATGTGCTTTAAAATAGCCTCCGTGGATCGTTCCAGTACAAGCTCTGAGGAGCCATAGCTTGAAACGGCATTTTGCATGAAAGGGGCAACATTGGTTATGGATACTGCACGAGTCAGGGAAAGGTTGAAGTTCATCGCCTTTGCCAGTCGTTTAAGTTTAGGCAATGCTACTGGCGCCTCTTTGGAGAGTGCGGTTTCCAGGAACTGTTCGCGTAGTTTATAGCGTGAGCGGGTTTCTTCCTGCAGCAATTCGCGTTCAAGAATCAGTTCCGTTATGGCTTTGACCAATCGCCCCGTATCACGAACTTCGTCAGGAACACCGAAGACGCCGATGACGCCAACTACCTGTTCGTCGAAAACGATGGGGAGATTGATTCCCTGCAGAGCTCCGGGATATAAATCGAGTTGGTTGGGGTATATTTCGATGACCATACCTGTTTCGATGACATCTTTGGCGCCTTTGTGGAAGGTGCGGCGGCGATGGGGATGTCCGGTAGCGATGATTACTCCATCGCGGTTCATGATGTTGACGTTGCGATGAACGAGCAGCATGGCTGAATCCACAATGCGTTGCGCCAGCTCTTCACTGATGATCATACGGTATCCTCCAAACAAATTCCAGATGGATTTTGCAATTGTTCAGCATATTGCACATAAAAACAGAGCCAACGAAGAATAATCTGGTATAATGCGTCAATTGCGATAATTCGTTATTGCTTATATTATGGTACACAGAAGAAAGTTTGGCAATAAGGAGGCACTGTTTCTCAGAAGGTAAGTTGACAGCATGTTGTACAAAGAAATGGAGGCGACAAGATGGGTACCACTGGAATGTTGGTAATTCTATTTCTGGCAATCGCTCTGATTATCTTTTTAACGGTTCGCATCAAGCTTCACGCATTCGTGGCTCTTTTAACAGCCTGTTTTTTCATCGGTTTCACCACAGGCATGCCATTCGCGAAGATACTGGGGTCCATTGAAGGCGGCATGGGCGGTTTCTTGGGCATGTTGGCTCCGATCCTCGCCCTCGGCGCTATCGTCGGAAAAATGATGGAAGTATCCGGCGGCGCAGAACGGTTGGCTCGTACCCTGATCGACAAACTGGGCAAGAAGAATGCCCACTGGGCATTGATGATTGTCGGATTCATTTGCGGAATCCCGGTCTTTTTTCAGGTGGGAATTGTTTTGCTAATGCCACTGCTATATTGCGTTGCCATTGAGGCAGGCATGTCGCTGGTCACCATCGGTATTCCAATGATCATCGGTCTGCTGACGGTTCACTGCATCGTGCCGCCGCATCCGGCAGCCACAGCTGTCGCGGTCGGCCTCAAAGCAGATCTGGGGAAAGTGATCTTCTATGGCCTCCTTGTCGGCTTGCCTGCAGCGGCGGTCGCCGGTCCGATTTTTGCCAAAGCTCTCGGCAATCGGTTTGTTCTGAACCCGCCTGCGCATTTGTGCAATGCGGAGCCGACGCCGGAAGACAAGTTGCCACCCTTTGGCATTACCTTGTTTACGATTTTATTCCCGCTGCTATTGATGATTTCGAAAACCGCGCTGGAGTTTGTCCTGGGAAAAGCGCATCCGGCAATGGTGTACATCAATTTCATCGGCGACCCGGTTACTGCGTTGTTCCTTTCGGTGTTTCTATCATATTGGACACTGGGGCTTAATCGAGGCATGGATATGGCGAAATTGCAGAAATACAGTGAAATCGCAATCGGTCCGATGGCCGCTATTTTGCTCATCATCGGCGCCAGCGGCGCATTCAACAAGATTCTGATGGACAGTGGGATCGGCGGGGCCATTAAAGAAATCCTGATGGCGTGGCGAATCAATCCGTTGATCTTGGCCTGGACCGTTGCCTTGGTGATGCGATTCGCGGTAGGTGGCGCCACCATAGCCATGATTACTGCGGTAGGATTGGTGACACCGGTGTTGCCGATGTATCCGGGCGTTGATCCGGCGATGATTGCTGTTGCTATCGGTGCAGGCGCGATCGGACTGTCACATGTCAATGACCCGGGGTTCTGGTTCGTGAAGGAGTACTTTGGCATGTCCATGGGCGAATTGTTCAAAACGTATACCTTATCAACGACCATTGCCTCGGTTGTTGGGCTGTTTGCGGTTTTGGCGCTCAGCATGATCGTAGGATAGAGCAGCGCAGAACGATAAACTACACTGGCGATTGGGGAATGAGGAGGTTATAGACCATGAAAATTACCGTAGCAATGGATAACACTGTTCCAATCAGCGCCAAACGACCGTTTCTGGGGGAACATGGTTTTTCGTTATTAATCGAGCATGCAGGCAAACGTATCTTGTTGGATTCCGGTCAGTCAGCGGCAATTTTAAACAACTTGAGTTTGCTTGGTGCGCAGGCGGACTCTATCGATATGACCGTTGTCAGCCATGGGCATTATGATCACGTCGGTGGTTTGTATCATGTTTTGTCGCACGCGCGAAAAAATATGCCGGTTTATGCTCACCCGAACATTTTTTCCTCGCGTTTTTCGACGGCGGGAGGATTGCGGCAATACATTGGAGTCCCATACACGCAGGAGCAACTGTCAGGACTTGGTGCCGAGTGGCATTTGAGTGACAAACCAGTTCAGCTTGCCGATAACCTATGGCTTAGCGGCCAAGTACCGCATGTAACGCAATATGAAAAAGGTGACGCACGACTCGTTCTGGAGCATGACGGTTGTGATTGCCAGGATGAAATCGAAGATGACATGAGTCTTTACTATTTAAAGGGTAAGGATTTGATCGTTATCGGTGGTTGCGCTCATTCGGGATTGGTGAATACAGCGCGGCACGGATTCGCAGTTACAGGCGCCACACGCTTGGCAGGATGGATCGGTGGAACTCATCTCGGTCCGGTTTCCGCCGAACAGCAAGAGCAGACAATTAAAGCGCTGGCGGACTGGAATCCTGATTTTGTGGCGGCGAATCATTGTACAGGTTTTCCCATGATGGCGGCTCTCTACGCACGGTTTGGGACTAAGTATATTTCCGCATTTGTCGGGACCGTAATCGAGTGCTGAAACTAAGAACTTAAAACAAAAACTAAATGAAGCAAGTTCCTCTGGTGGTTGCCATGCCGCCAGAGGTTTTTTTATTGTAGGAAAACTACCACGCGAAAGACCGGGGATGTAGTAAAAAGCATACGAAACATCAACAGATTGAATAAGCCCTTGCCAAATGAAATGGCGGAAATATGGGATTGGTCGAGGTTTCCATCAAGTGGCATGAATGTTGCATATATAAGGAAAGTATACTGAAGATTTCAATAAGTTTGGATGGTGAAATGGGATGCCTCAACAGATGAGCCGACGCGATTTTTTGTCATGCAAGGGAATGGGAAAGTTGCTGAATAAGGTGGCGCCCCTGATGGGAATGCTGGATGAAGCGGCAACAACACCCTTGTCCGTCAGTTCTGTAATAGATAATGCAGAACTTGTCGCTGACAGAACGGTGATGGAGGGTTATTTTTCTTCGCCGATTTATAGTTATGCTCTGTTGTCAGAAATGCCTTGGGATATGACGGTCGATGAAGCCATTCGATTGGGTATTGATTATGAAGGGCGAAGCAAGATGGATGTCATACGGGATATCTTTCTGGGGAAAGATCAAAAGGAGGCGGAATCACGATGATGGATACAGACCGGTTAATTCTCGGCGAAGGTTCGCTCAACCATTATTGGACGCTTTGTTTTGCCGACGAGGCGTTGCGGCAGCGCCTGGGGCTGCGATACATCAGCCAGATGCATGATACGCACCCCTATTGGTATCTGTGGTTTGCTGATTGGCCAGGGGTTTTTAAGTTGGGCATGGTCGAGTGCAGGAACACATCTGAATGGGACTGGCAGGCGTTATTTCAGATAAAATACTACCCCCAGCCGCAGGAAAAGGTGTTTGCAGGGTTATCCGTACTGGAGCAGGTTTGCCGGATGAGCGCGGTGTTCCAAACGGTGCCTGCGGCCTGGAACGAGGGTGAAACCGGTTGCGCCTGCCATGGCGAAGCTCACCATCATGGTGTTCGGTTTGAAGACTTGCAGGGCAGTACCGGCGCACCCAATATTGAATGGTCTTCAGAGATTCCGGCGGATTTTTTCCTGGCGGGCCAGATGACGCTATCCCATCGGGAGGGACAACATTGTGAAGTGTCTTGGGAGAGTCAAGACTGGTGGCGGGTTCAAATGACGGAGAATTACTACATTCCCAATCAAGAGGGGAATACGATGAAAGTTCTGCGACGGGGCGACATCGACAGGGAGTTTCCCGGGTGGATGTTGACTGATTTTGTCGCGCGTCGATTTGCTGATGGGTGGCAGGAACTACATGGATTTGCGCGCGTCGATGAGTCTACCGGGGAGCGGGATGGGCTAGAATTCACCAGTGACGGACGAACCTTGAACGCAGTTGTATCTTCAACGACCCGTCACTTGTCAGTCTGCAGGCGGATGCAGTCGTAATGGGAAGAACGCTTGCCAGGGAGCAAGGATTCTTGCCTGAGATAGATAAAGTGGAGATTTGAGCAGTTGCAAGCAAATCTCCGAAAAAGGAGGAGCATTGTGGAGGAAGAACGTGGGGAGAGTAAAAGCAAATATCTGGTCGGAACATTGGTCGGGGTGATCATCGGATTGGCATTGTGGCTTTTTACCTGGAAAATGCTGATACTGGCTGCATGAGGAAGGAGGCGATATCCATGGGAAATGATGTAACGAGACGTTCATTCATCAAAGGCATGGCGGTAGGAACTGTTGCAGGCTATTTTGCCAGTGCCGGCTTGTCATCCACTGTTTTCAAAGACAAAATGCTGGTTGTCAACGAGCCGTCCAAAGTTGATATCGGGATGGTTAAGTCATTGAAAGTCAAGGTGATTTCCGAGACCAGCTGGTTCAGCAACAAGGTCCTGCTTGACGATCTGAAAAAAGCTGGTGGATTGCTGGTCAACCAATATGAGATCCCCTGGACGTCAGAAGGTGTAAAAGAAGGCTTCCAGGGCAATAATGCAGGGGGATTTTCTACTCTGATCGATGTCGAACTTATGGATGGCAGCAAGAAAAAGATTCTCCTGGACACCGGATGGAACCCCGTCTGGATGGAAAAACGCTATCGAGAAGAAGGCATTGATAAAATGCTAGCCAATAACGAAATTGACTGCTTCGTCAGCAGTCATGAGCACTTCGACCATTATTGGGGCATTGAGGCCATGACCAAATTTAATACGAAATTGCCGATTTATGTTCCTAAAGGGTTTTATCAGGACGGGTTTGATTTGCTGCATGGAAAAGCATTTCCCAAAGCAAAGGTGAAAAACGATTATCCCCATACCGGCAAGCTTACCGTTTTGGATTCGAGCAAACCGAATCTGATCTATCCCGGCGTGGCGTTGCTCACGTTTGATGTTCCTATTATCACGCGTGTATTCGGTGAGCAGGCCTTCGTGTTTAATGTGAAGGACAAAGGAATTGTCCTTGTTACCGGCTGTTGCCACATGGGAATCATCACATATATGGAATATGTGAAACATCACATAGCCGGTGGCGAGAAAATATATGGAGTTCAAGGCGGATTGCATATTTCTCCGTTTGAAGACTGGGATCCGCAATACGATGACCTTGTGCTGGCGTTGCATAGGTATGGCATCGAAAAATTGGGGCCGAACCATTGTACTGGCTACGTTACGGCGGAAAAAATGGTCGCTGCAGGCTTGCCGCTTATCAAAGGGACCGCGAAAAACGGCAGCAAACGTGACATATACCTTGGCAATGGAGACGAACTGATATTTGCCTGATACTGATAGGAGGGTTGGACTGTGAAAAACGAAAATTTGGATACATTATGGCTTGAAAAACGCAACATCGCAAATTTATTAACACAACCTTTTAGAGGAATTCTTGGCGTACTACTCTCCTTTGGCGTTTTTTTGGGGCTGTGGTGGATATTCATGGATCCAAGGGGAATATTGCGTTGGTACACACCGCAATACGGCTATATGTATATTCGATGGTTATTGATTGTCGCCATCTGGCAAGCCTATATCTTTGATTTTTGGCCGTTTAGTCCGAAATGGATGGAAAACACACATCCCGCGAAAAAAGGGATCATTTTAACAGGAATTAATTTTGCAATTACAGGACTCGTAATTTGGGGCTTTTTCTATGCTTTCATGGGAAAATTATCAATGCCGTATTTAAGTTGGCCGGAGCTTCAAAAGCTTGGCATGACAGACTTCTTTGCCCGTGAATATTCTTCTCTGGCAGTCCTGATGTTCGCCGCGATTGCTTCCTGGCTCAGCCCGATATGGCCTGCGGCTTTTGAAAACTATCCCTGGCATGGGTTGCAACAACCGGCAAAGGGCTTCACAGTGTTTGCCTTTACCTTCTTATTAACGACCTATGCATTTCTGGTCTTTATGCACCCGCATTATGACGTGCTGTTCTATCCGTGGCAGGTTTATACAGCGGCATTTCCCTGGTGGTATGAGTTTGCGCATACGTTGAGCGGTAATTTCAATGTAGGCTGGATCATGTGCGGAACCGCCGCCGTCTGGATGGTCGAAACCATTTGGGAAAAATATCCGTTCTGTCTGATAAAGACACAGCCGTTGCGCGGCATTGCCGGCTTCTTTTGGATACTGTTCGTCGCGCTATTGTTGTTCGTCACTTTCGTTTTCATGCAAGACTTGGTCTGGGGCGCTTCCATAGAAGGCGCAAAGCGAATCATGGCCCCGGATTGGCGTTACCTCCACACCGGTGAATTGGCGGTGATGATGCTGGCGGTGGCATTGGTTCTTTATTTCTATTTCGACAATTGGCCGCGCAAATTTAGTACCGAAGTAAATTTGCTGGTCAGGACCGTGATCGTAATCGTGTCAACTTTTGTAGTCCACTATGGTTACTATGCTGTGAGCCCCGGATTGCTCGGAACACAGGCAGGCTATTCACATCCACAGCAGTTCCCGATGGCGCCGGTAATTTTGTTTATTATCGTGATGCTCTATCACAACTGGTTTATGGATGGTTGGCCCGGCAAACGCATCACAAAAAAACAATAAAATCCTTTACGAGGAATTTTAATCAATGATATGGCAAAGGAGAGCGTTCAGCAGGATGCTCTCCTTTTGTAGCGAAATATCATAGTATGAAGCGTAACGAAAAGAGGCATACAGTTATGGCACTGAGCCTGATTATCGATAGTCGAAATCATCTTGTCTGGTCTGATCAAGCAGCGCAGGACTTGTTGGGGCTTCCGGCGCAGGGAGATGCCGATGCCGTACGAAGCGTGTTTGGGGCGTCGCCGCTTTACAGCCGCATTGAGAGGGAATCTTTCAATTACAGATGGATTGGACGCTTGCCTGTGAGGACTCCCGGCAGTATACAAAGTGTGTTTTGCGGCCGGGCCAGTTGGGTTACTGACGAACTATGCGTTTTCAACCAGATTGTATTGGAAGGGGAACTGTTGCCCCATACGGAAGACTGCCCATCTATTCCTTTTGCCGGCAGCGATTCAGGCATGTTGGCGCTTCGACCGGAACAGCTGCGCAAGGTATACGAAATTTCGGCCAGTATCAACTCCAACCTTGATTTTCATTCAATTTGCATCGATGTCACGATGAAAGCGGCGGAATTGGTCGGTGCAGATCGCAGCTTGCTCTACAATGTTACCGATAAAGAAATTGGTGTATTTGCTACTTGGAATATGACGGATGCGCAGCGTGCTTTGTTCTGTATGGTGGATTTTCAGCACGGGATCATCAAAAATTGCCTGAAACATCGGGCTCCGGTATTGGTTCCTCTATATAGCATCCACCCAGACTGGATTCAGGAGATCTATGAGGCGCTTGGCTTTGAATCTTTCATTCTCTATCCCCTGTATGTCGGTGAGCGTTTGGTTGGGGTGCTGGCTTTGTTTCATCGCGAACCGCTGCAATTTGGCGATCGACATCTGATGCTGCTGCAGATGATTTCAAATCAAATGGCCATTGCGGTTCTTAATGCCCAAACCTATAGTGATATGCGTAGCAATACGAACGATCTGGAACGTGAATTGGGCCTCAAGTCAAGTCAACTGCGTTTGTCGGAGCGAGCGTTGATCCGCAAATCCAATGAACTGGCAGCGGTTTTTGACGCAATCACGGATGCTTTGTTTGTTATGGACGGCAACTTTACCATATTGGAAGTGAACCAATCCGGACTGGAATTTGCCGGCGTTTCAAGCAATGTCGGATTGTTGGGAAAGTCCTACTGTGATGTAGTTGGACGGCGGCATGATTGTGAGCAATGCTATCTGAGACAGACCATCAATGCGGGCTCGCCGCAGTCAGTAGAGATTGATGTGGACGACCGGTTATACACGGTTACCGCCTATCCCGTTTTTGATGAAATCGGCAAGGCAAGCCAAGTGGTTTGCGCTTTGCGTGATATCACCATTGTTCGCAAAAAGGGCGCAGAGCTGATCCAATCGCAAAAAATGCAGGCAGTGGGAACATTGGCTGCTGGCGTTGCTCATGAAATTAGGAATCCTCTGGGCGCAATTTCAAATTATGTTTATATTTTGGAAGAACGTTTTGCTGCAGGTATCAGGTCCGATGCGGAAGCGGATGTTGAGGATGCGCTGCGTGGCATCCGAAAACTCGTTGAGCGAAGTGAAGCCGTAATACGAAACCTATTGGATTTTTCGCGGGATCGTACGCCGGATATTTCGGTTTTTCGTATGAGAGAAGTAGTGGACCAAATTCTGTTGCTCGTGGGCAAGACTGCGCAAAAAAAGAAAGTTTCGATTACGGTAAGCGGTGAAGCAGACTTTCAAGTACAATCCGACATCGGGGCGATGCAACATATTTTGTTCAATCTGGTGTTGAACGGAATCGATGCGATTGACAAGAAGGGTGCCATAAATGTTGGCTACGGTACGACTTCAAATGGGTTTTCCATAATCGTGGAAGATACCGGCAGCGGAATTCAGCCCGAGCATATGGAGAAAATATTTAATCCGTTTTTTACTACCAAGGGGCCGGATCGGGGAACCGGACTTGGACTGTATCTCGTGTACAATGAAGTGAAACGATTGGGTGGTTCCGTGACGGTAGATTCCGCACCCGGAGGGCCAACGCGTTTCACGATAAGTTTTTTGGCGCATTAAGGGGGCAATGGGATGGGGACAGGCAGAATACTGTTAGTGGAAGACGATGAAGAGTTCGGACACAGTTTCGCGCTGATTTTGAAACGTAAGGGATTCACCGTGCAGCTCGTGAACTCGGGCGAGCAGGCTTTGCGTGTAGTGACTGAAAAAACCTTTGATGTGGTGATCACCGACATGTTGATGCCGGGAATCAGCGGGCTTGAATTTTTTCGGAGTTTTCGGGAAAAATATGGGCAGGATACCCCGGTCATCATGCTTACAGGGTATGGTAGCGTGGCCGAAGCGGTGGAAGCTATGAAAGCTGGCGCATTTGGCTATTTCTTGAAACCGGTGAATCAAGATGAAATCTGCCTGACGATCGAAAAAGCCATAGAGATGCGCCGTTTGAAGAATGATAATATTCTGTTGCGTGAAGAGATTCAGGAGATCAAGGGGGGGCTTTTTGTCGGAGAAAGCCTGCGCATGCGTCATATATTTGAAGAAGCGGCTGTTTTGGCAAAAAGCGACGTGAATGTGTTGATAACAGGAGAAAGCGGTGTCGGCAAAGAAGTCGTCGCCCGCTTCATCCATGACAGAAGTCATCGGACTACCCGGCCATTTGTGGCGATTAACTGTCAGGCGTATGCAACGACGTTGATAGAGAGCGAGTTGTTCGGATACAGGGGAGGTGCTTTTACGGGGGCACGGACTACCGGTAAGGTGGGGAAAATACAGATGGTTGCCGGCGGAACCCTGTTTATGGACGAGATTGGTGATTTGGAGCTGCCAACTCAGGTAAAAATGCTGCGCGTATTGGAAACTCATGTTATTGAACCAGTTGGTGGATCAACGGCGGTCCCGGTAGATTTTCGCCTGATTTCAGCCACAAATCAAGATTTAACGAAGAAAATTGCGACGAAACAGTTTCGTGATGATTTATATTATCGCCTTAATACCATACGACTTCAGGTGCCGCCATTGCGGGAGCGGCGGGAGGACATTCTGCCCCTTGCCGGACATTTTTTGCGACACTTCGCAGTTGAGCAAAAGCGTTCCGTGCTAAAAATTTCTTCTGCGGCGGAACGCAGACTGCGCGGCTACGATTGGCCAGGGAATGTCAGGGAATTGAAAAATGCCATGGAGGCGGCAGTTGCCTTAGTCCGAGGTGACAAAATCGATGTGGATGCGCTGAGGTTGGATGGGACGGGTGTTTGCCACTCATCAGCCGGAATAGGTTTTGCAGAAGCACGGCGGATTTTTGAGAGAAATTACTTTCAATCACAGTATGAGGCATACGAGGGAAATGTGGCGGAGCTTTCCCGTCAGACCGGCGTGGATCGCAAGCAATTGTACAAAAAACTATATGAATATGGGATTGTTCATAAAAACGGCAGGAATGAATGATCTTCGCAAGTCAGTATTCTGTGGAAATACACTTCCGATGAACGCAAGGGGGGGCAACTGTTTTATTCCTTCGTAGCATTTCACCCAAATAATTGCAATAAGCCTGCGCATAGTGTATCATGAAAACAAATATACCCCCTCCGGGGGGGATGGCGGGGCGAAAGAATGAAACAAAGCACTCGAGATATTCGCTGGGTCAACATGCGACGGACAATGATCGGCGTGGTGGTGGCGTCGCTCTGGATCGTAGTTTTGATTTCCGGCTGCGGCAAAACACCAGGGACAACGGAGCCGAAGCGTCCTTTGGTATCAGGTGTCGAGGTGGGGACGGTTCAATTCCGCGAGGTGGATGCGCCCCATGAGAGCGTGGGTACTGTAAAAGCAGGTACCGTCAGTGTATTGTCAAGTAAACTTATGGGAACCGTTCTGGCGGTTCATGTTCGGCAGGGCGAAGCTGTCCATGCCGGGCAATTGTTATTGGAAATTGAAGCCCGCGATGTGGCGGCGCAGTCAAGTGCAGCGGCCGCGCAGCGAAGTTTGGCTCAGGCCACTTTTGAACGTTACAAGAGGTTGGCTGACTCCGGTGCTATTTCACGGCAGGATTTCGATATCGCGGCAGCACAAAGGAAGATAGCCGAATCGGACTATGACAGAGCCGCCGCAACTCTGGCATTTTCCCGTGTAACAGCTCCCGTGGACGGCGTAGTATCCGATCGTCGCGTTGATGTTGGCACGATGGTGTCCCCTGGACAAACATTGCTGGCAGTGGATGATCCATCGACCTTTGTAGTGGAAACCAACCTGGAAGAACGTTGGGCATCCCGACTATCTATTGGAGAAGCGGTCACTGTCAGTTTGCCATCGCTAGACGTCAGCGGCAGCGGAAAAGTGTTGGAGATTTCCCCCTCAATTGATTCATCATCCCGAACTTTTTATGTCAAAGTTTCTGCCATGGGACCGAATTTGCGCAGCGGACTTTACGCCCGAGTGTCATTCCCCGGAATAAGGGAGCGGTTGTTGCTCGTTTCGACCAAAGCACTGATCCGCAAGGGACAACTCGACGGGGTATACGCAGTGGCTTCCGACGGAGTAGTGGCGTTTCGTCCGGTGAAGGTCGGACGCGTTTTCGCTGGTGATACTGAAATCCTGTCCGGGTTGGGCGACGGAGAGCAGATCGTGGTGAACGGCATCGAGAAAGCCATCGACGGAGGCAAGCTGGCTGAGGTGAAAAAACCATGACCGGCGTTGGTATTTCTGGTCGAATTGCCCGTTCTTTCCTGCATTCGAAACTGACACCGCTGTTTGTTGCTTTTGCGTTACTGCTCGGCGTGTTCGCCACGATGGTGACGCCGCGGGAAGAAGAACCGCAGATTATTGTGCCGATGATTGACGTGATGGTTTCCTATCCCGGGGCCTCGGCAACAGAAGTGGAAGACCGGGTCAGCCGCCCGATGGAAGCGTTGCTGTGGGAAGTGGAAGGCGTCGAATATGTCTATTCCATTGCTCAGCCGGGAATGAATATGACGATTGTCCGATTCCTGGTCGGACAGAATGTTGAAGCCAGCCTGGTTCGTTTGCAGACCAAACTGGCATCGAATTATGACCGGATTCCGCCCGGAGTATCTCAACCCATTGTGAAATCACGCTCGATTGATGATGTCCCTGTATTGGCGTTGACACTATGGAGCCGGCAGGATCGATGGAGCGGCTATGAATTGCGTCGGGTGGCACAGGATATCTCGGAAGAATTGAAGCGTCTGAATGATGCATCTGAAATCAATATTATCGGCGGTCAGCACAGACAGGTGCGTGTTATTCTGGATTCATTGCGGTTGGCTGCCTATGGATCCTCGGCTTTTCAGGCCGTCAACGCATTGGAGCAATCCAATGTTTTGGTGCCGGCTGGGTCTTTTGCCAAGGGAAATAAGGAGTACCGGGTGGAAGCGGGCGGTTTCTTGCGGACTGCGGCTGAAGTCGGGTCTGTGATCGTCAGCGTGAATAATGGACGTCCCGTATACTTGCGGGATGTGGCAGAAATCCGGGATGGCCCGGAAGAGCCGGCGAATCATGTAATGTTCGGCGTAGGACCGGCTGCACAGTCCAAGGGTGTGCGTGCAGGCGGCACCGGCCTACATGAAGCGGTAACCCTCAGTTTTGCCAAAAAGAAGGGGACCAATGCGACCCGGTTTACCGAGGATTTGATGCATAGGGTCGAGTCACTGCGCGGCGGCATCTTGCCATCGGAAGTCGAATACACGATCACGCGCAACTATGGGGAGACAGCCAAAGAAAAATCGGACGAACTGTTGTTTCACATGTTTCTGGCCACAGTGTCGGTCGTGTTCCTGATCGCGTGGGCTCTGGGGTGGCGCGAAGCGATTGTGGTCGCTGTGGCGGTGCCTGTAACGCTATCACTGACGTTGCTCGTCAATTATTTATATGGATACACGCTGAACCGGGTAACGTTGTTTGCTTTGATTTTTTCTATCGGGATTCTCGTGGATGACGCTATCGTGGTGGTGGAAAACATCCACCGGCGATTCGCTCTTCATGGGGTGTCGCCTGAGAATGCTGTCGAAGCAGTCGACGAAGTAGGCAATCCGACCATTTTGGCCACATTTGCAGTTATCGCGGCATTATTACCCATGGCGTTTGTGTCCGGGCTGATGGGTCCCTACATGCGTCCCATTCCAGTCGGAGCCTCTGCTGCCATGCTGTTTTCACTGCTGGTGGCATTCGTAGTGAGCCCTTGGCTGGGCTATAAAGTACTCCAACGTGTGCGTCATGACCCGAAAGCCGAAGAAAAAGAGGAGCGGTGGGTAGAAAAATATGACCGACTGATCGGCCCGTTGCTTACGAACCGTCGACGGCGTGTTACTGCCCTTGCTGCGGTGGGCGGCTTGCTGATCGTTGCATTGCTTTTGGTGCCGCTGAAATTCGTGATGGTCAAGATGTTGCCCTTTGACAATAAGAGTGAGATGGAAATTATCATCGATATGCCCAAAGGAACACCGCTTGAACAAACCGCAGCCGTAGCCCGGGAAATGACTGAGAATCTCAGAACCGTACCGGAAGTGACTGATTTTGAAGTGTATGTCGGCACAGCGGCGCCCTATAATTTCAATGGTTTGGTTCGTCATTATTTTACCCGCAGTGAAGGAAACCAGGCTGGCATACAACTCAACCTGGCGACGAAAGAACACCGCAAGGCACAGAGCCATGACATTGCCAAACGGATTCGTCCGGCTATGAAGGCGATTGCCGACAAGCACGGCGGACGGGTGAAGGTGACGGAGATTCCGCCCGGACCACCGGTACTCAGTACGCTCGTGGCTGAAGTCTATGGACCGAATGAACTCAAACGACGTGAAATTGCCGCTGAAATTATGAAAATCTTCAATTCCACTCCGGGAGTGGTGGATGTGGACTGGCTTGTCGAGGCTGATCAGGAGAAGGTGGCTTTTCGTGTCGATCGAGCCCGTGCGATGCTGAACGGAGTCTCATCTGATGCGGTGGCGCGCACAGTAGCGGCGGCGCTGGGTGGGGCCAATGCAGGCTTGGTGCACATGGATACAGAAAAAGAGCCGGTGGACATTCATTTGCAGTTGCTGACAACAGAGCGCTCCAATGTAGAATCCTTACTGCGAATTAATGTGCCGAGTGCAAATGGGCGATTAATCCCGCTGGGAGAACTGGTTACCGTAGAGCGGAGGGTAGATGATAAAACCCGTTACCGTAAAAATCTGCAACCAGTAACCTATGTTTTGGGGGATGTGGCCGGTCGGGAAGAAAGCCCATTTTATGCGATTCTGCAGATGAAAGAGCGCCTGCGGAGCATTAAGCTGCCGGAAGGCTATGCGCTGGAACAGCTCATGACGGTTATGCCGGAACGCGGCGACCGGTATATGATGAAATGGGACGGGGAGATGCAAATCACGACCGAGGTGTTCCATGATCTCGGAATAGCTTTTGCAGCGGTACTGCTCTTGATCTATGTGCTGGTGGTCGCCTGGTTCCGGAGTTTTGTCATACCGGTGATCATCATGATTCCGATACCCTTGACGCTTGTGGGGATACTACCGGGACATTGGATATTCGGATCGTTCTTCACCGCAACCTCGATGATCGGTTTCATTGCTTTATCAGGGATCATCGTCCGCAATTCCATATTGCTGGTGGATTTCATCCGGGCTGAAGAACGCCAGGGAGTTGAATTACGGCAGGCAGTAGTGCGGGCGGGCGCGGTTCGACTGAGGCCTATTGCTCTGACGGCGGCAGCCGTAGTCGTCGCGTCATTGGTCATGTTGTTTGATCCGATTTTCCAGGGTCTCGCCATTTCGATGATGTTTGGCGCCGTAGTTGCGACCGTGTTGACCTTGATTGCCGTGCCGATCATGTATTATGAATGGTTTTCGGGAAGAGGTAAGGAAGAAAAAAACTAGCGTCAAACGAAAAGCAACAAGGATGGATGTGTTTTCATGGACAACTTTGAAGGAAAGGATCTAATGGACAATAAAGCGGAAAATTTATGTCGATGGGCGGCGGCGCGTGCGGGAGTCATTGTGGTGGCGCCGGGCATTGGCACGATGGCTCTGGTTGCGAATGAAATTTATATGATTATGCGGATTGGCAAAGTATATGAGATTAATATAACCCGATCCGCAGCTATAGGTTTTCTTGCATCATTGGGAGCAACCTTTGCAGGACAGACGCTCGCGACATTAGTGCCTTTTCCGCCCATGCAAATAGCGGTTGGCGTATCAGTAACCTATGCTGTCGGCAAGGCGGCGCAGGCATGGATTGTTGCCGGGATGTCCAGTGATATAGAAGGCATTCGCGAGGTGTTCCAGCAGGCAAGAAAAAAAGCAAAAGCGCAATGGAAGAGCTTTACCTCTCATCCGGACAAAGATGTGCCTCTCGGCGATGAGACCGCAGAGCTTAAGCTGATCGCATCAGGGGAAGCAATGCGCGAAAAGCAAAACGATACCGCCTCGAAACAGGATAAGGGAAGAGAGCGGCTTGAAAGGATTGCAAAGATCAAGGAAGAGGTTACGCGGCGGATTAGTAGGCTTCCGTTGGGCAATGAGATTGTCGGTCCGGCGTTGGAATATATTTTCAACGACCCTCAAGTCAAGCAGGTGATGGATGCAATCCAGAACCCCCGCCCCCTGCGGATTGTTTTTGTCGGGCGCACTGGCGCCGGGAAAAGCAGCTTAATCAATGCATTGGCTGGAAAATATTTGGCAGAGGTATCGGATGCGATTCCAGGGCAACAGCAAGCGGAGAAGCATAGTATTTATGACGGAGATCGCATTCTGTTCGAAGTGGTGGATACCCGGGGGATAGCCGATGCGAGCGCGAATGCGGCGGAAGAACTGGAGCATGCGATGCATGGTTTCCGTCCGGACATCATGTTTTTGGCCAGTCCAATTGACGACAGGGCTTATGTTGATGAAGACATTCGCAACATATACAATATACGCAATAAGTATTTTGACGGCGCTATCCCTATCGTCGTGATGTTGACCAAAGCGGATAAAATGAGTCCTTATCAAGAGCCAATCGCTAGTGAGCGCAAGCAAACCAACATAAAGGCTGCCCGTGAGCGAGTTGCTGGCATTGTCCAGTCCGTTGGATTGGGGCCGCTCGATATTTTGCCTGTTTCATCTTATGTTGACTGGTCGGAAGATCGTCTGGAGATGGTGTATGATGGGCGATATAACATCGAGAAGCTGCAACAATTGATTGTCGAAAACGTAGCATTGGACGCAGCCCTGCAATTGGCGTTCGAAGGAAGAATGCAGTATGCGGTGCGGTTGGTGGCGGAGCGATTTGTTCATGCCTGCTCTGCGATGGCTGGAACGGTCGGGGTCAACCCATTGCCGTTCGCGGATATTACGGTGCTGACCGGTTTGCAAGTGGTCATGGTAACAACGGTGGCATATCTTGGCGGACGGGATCTTGATGAAGAAGGTGTAAAAGAATTTATTTCCGGATTGGGTCTTCATATTCCCGTAGCTTTGGGCTTGAGGGAGCTTGCGCGTGTGCTGGCTCCGGTTTTTGGCTCGGTTGTCTCAGGAAGCGTTGCCGCCGGAGGGACTTACGCCATCGGAGTCAGTGCCATGGCTTACTATATTGATGGCAAGCCCCGATCTGCATTATCCAGTATTTTTAATTCTGCAAAAGAATGGGCAGCTGATAATATCAAGAAAGAGAGGTGAGCACCATTCTTTCCTATTTTAACCCCGTTCAGATCATGTGTGCGCTTGGGCTGATAATTCTGGCCATTGCTATTGTGGTATATAAAAAAATAAAATCGAAGAAATAGCACACAGGTTCTGCCACAGTAAAAAGTTAGACGCTGCAACTAGTTGCAGCGTCTAACTTTTTGCCTGGGTGACGGTATGGATTATTCGACTGTTTTACCAGGCATGTCCAGTTGGAAAATATTCACGTTTTTATCGAGAGAAAGGGCGATATCATCAAGGCTGTTGGCGGATGAAGAGATGTGTTTGGTTAGTAGTTGCAGCTTTGCCAATTCAATGTCCAAATTGTTGATTTTGTTTTGCAGGGTAAAGGGAATGTTGATGTTGCGATCGATGGCCGCTTGGGCCAGAAATTTGTTCCGCACGCCGTCCACCATCTCCGTAATGATTTGTAAGGTGTTTGATGTTTCCAAAAGCTGATTTTCAGGTTTGATTTGCACAATAAAAGCTTTGATCTCCTCAATGTCGGCCAATAGTTCTTGGTTAGGGTCGTTGTCTCCCTCGGCTAATTGATGAGACAGTTGAACACTTTCTCTGATGCTGTCCACCCCGGTTTCCATGACGGTCAAGGCCTGTTTGGAGTCAGTGATATCGTCAATCAGATTCAGAGAAGCTTCTTTTAATTTGCTGGAATTGTTCACTAGCCTGCCGATCAATAGAGAAATGGTATCGAGCATATCATTTAACGCATTTGCCACTACCATGTATTCATCATTTTGCGTGTGATGAAGTTTGACGGTTAGATTGCCTTTGCGAACTTGCTTCATGACTTCGATTAACGCGTCGATCGGACGAAAGAAAGTGATCGACATGGCATACGCGATGCCGGCGGACAGCATGATGACCACAAGGCAAAGCAGCAGTAGTCCTTTGAACAATTCACGGGTGGTATTGAAGATCTCTGACACAAAGCTTCCAGTGATAATATACCAATTCCACGGCTCATAATATTTGTAATAGGCGATCTTTTCGCGACCGTTACTATCGGTATAGGCAACGGACCCGTTTTTCTTTCGCAAGATTTCTTGCGCCCAGCTGAAACTTGCTGCACTTTTTCCCTGAAGGGTCGGGTGAATGATAAAGGCTCCCTCAGGATCCATTACAGCAACGAAGCCTGTTTCTCCAACTACGATGTTTTTTATCGCTGACAAAAGCTCAAACTCCTGTTCTCTGCGACCGAGAACAAAGGCGCCGACCAAATTGTTGTTGCTATCAAAGATCGGTTGGTAAATCATCCCGTGCATGATGCCTTCCACACTGCCACGACCCCGCCAAACCTGTCCATTGATGATTTTTTCATAGATCGGTCCTGAATCAACGATCGTTCCAACGATTCGGTTGCCGTCAGGTTGACGGACGTTGCTGCTGACACGGATAAATTTATTGTCATGCAGCTGAAATAGAGTGGCCGGTAGTTTTTGTTTGGAGATCAGAATGTCTACCAGTGTATTGTCGCCGGTAATCTTTTGGTTGCCGATGTACCAGGTTGGAAGCTTGTATCCGCCGATATCAACCATAGTGGCATGATCAAATCGGATGGGGCCCAGCCATTGCAACTTTTCGGAAAAAGCAGTTGCTGAACTATCCATCCACTGCATGAGCACTTTTTGCTGCGTATCGACCATGTTATAAATACCCATGTTGATATTGTTGATGTTTTCCTCGTACTGGCGGGATATTTTGGCTGATATCAGATAATAGCTAAAGCCGCCCATAATGAGTAAGGGGATGATTGAAATCGTGATAAACCAAAGAAATAGTTTAATTTTGGCTTTCATCTTTAGTTGCCTCCTCGATAGGAATCGTTCTATTCCGAGAATTTATATCTCTATTTGATATTTTTTTAGTTTGCTGTACAAACTGCTGCGTGAAATCCTCAACGCCTCGCACACTTTGCTTTTGTTTCCGGCATAGTCATCTAATGCCTGCAAGATTGCCGCTTTCTCAACATTATCCGACAAATTGCGTAATAAAGGTGCAGTCTCATCCAGTTCTGCTGAGCGTTCCGGCTTTAAGAGAGAGGGCAACATTGATTGAGTGATTGTCCCACACGCCATGCTGATGGCCATTTCCAGGATGTTGAACAATTCTCTGACATTCCCCGGCCAATCATAGCCAATCAGGGACATTAGGCATTCCCGCTCAATGTTCGGTTTTTCGATATCCATTTCCATGGCTTGTTTCGTTAAAAAATAGTCCACCAATAGAGGAATGTCTTCGCGGCGATCCCGCAGCGGCGGCAACTGAATTGGAATAACGTGCAAACGGTAGTAAAGATCCTCCCGGAATTTTCGCTCGTTTACGAGTTGAAGCAAATTGCGGTGGGTTGCTGCAATCACTCTTACGTCAATAGGGATTGGGGCGCGGCCGCCTACTTTTTCAATTTCCTTTTCCTGAAGCACCCGCAGAATTTTCGCTTGCAGGGACAATGGCATATCGCCGATTTCATCCAAAAAAATGGTTCCACAGTCAGCCATTTCGAATTTCCCAACTTGGCCGCCTTTGGAAGCGCCGGTGAAAGCCCCCGAATCATAGCCGAAAAGTTCCGACTCCAATAAATTGTCGGGGATGGCTGCACAGTTGATTCGGATGAAAGCATTGTGGCGGCGAGTGCTTAACCGGTGGATGGAGTGCGCTACCAGTTCTTTGCCTGTTCCGGTTTCTCCGAGCAGCATGATCGTCGATTTTGTTTTCGCGGCAGCAAGAATTTGCTCTTTCATCAGCAAAATGGGTTTGCTTTGACCTGTGATGTCGTTGATAGAATATTTCGCGTTGCTCTGGGAAGGTCGGCGAGCTTTAGGCAGGCGATCAGGATCCTCACTGGGCATCAAGTCCGACAGGTGTAAAACGGTACTTCGTAGATTAATGACGCCGAGCACAATGTTCCTTCGGTTTACAACGGGAAATACATCGATGTCATTTAGTTGAATATCGTGAAAATTATCTTCTTCGCTGACCGGTTGGATCGTACGCATGATTTGTTCAACCGGCCTTTTTCCATCATGTTTTTTCAGTAGTTCTGCAGCGGTTAAAATGCCATGGTAGGTATTATCTTCATCGACTACAATCGCGCAGGAAGCCTGTTCGTTGATCATCTTCTGCGTGGCGTCCGAAATGGTTTCCCATGGATAACAAGCCGTGTAACTGCTATCCATGAATTTGCGCATATTGATTTCCATCACCTCCTTTTACCCGAAGTGAACGTTTGAGAAAATCGACCTATACATTATATATATGCAATTATGATGCCAACTGATCTAATTAATGATTTAGGGCACGGAAAGCGTAAAACTGCACCGATAATCCAGTCCATTTGTTTATATTAAGGATCTTTGGCTGTATTCCTGCAATTCAACAATAATTTATACTAGGACGTTTCCGAAAAGATGGACTTATTTTATTGAAAAGTCCAGGTTTTTGTACAAAAAACAGATAAATTACACTGATTTTAGCGGATTTTGGTGATGGCACGAGTCTTGCATTGTATATTAATCACCTAGGTAAAAACACACGAAAGGATGATATCATGTCTGAGAAAAATCCGAACCGTTGGCTGATTCTTCTGTCTGGAATCCTGATCAACCTTTGTATCGGCTCGGCTTACGCATGGAGTGTATACGCAAAGCCGCTCATCACCATGTTCCAGTGGTCTACCAAGGAAACGGCATTGGCCTTTACCCTATCCTGCGTTCTCGTGCCACTGGCGATGATCGTCGCCGGAAAAATCCAAGATAAGAAAGGGCCTAGGGTTGTAATCTTTGCCGGTGGAATTATCTTCAGTGCAGGGATTATTGGCGCAGGTTTTACGAGCAGTCTACCTTCTTTGTACTTGACCTATGGCGTTCTTGGTGGAATTGGTATCGGTACGATTTACGCCTGCACTGTAGCCAACACCGTTAAATTTTTCCCGGATAAACGCGGACTTGCTTCCGGGCTTGTAGTAGCAGGGTTCGGGTCTGGAGCCGTCGTTCTGGCACCGTTGTCGTCAGCGTTGATTGCTTCCTACGGCGTCCTGACAACTTTTAAAATTCTCGGAGTTGCTTACTTGGTATTGATTTCAGCGTGTACAACCATGGTGCAAACCGCTCCACCCGGATATCGCCCGGCAGGCTGGACGCCGCCGGCTCCCACCTCCACATCGATTGCCGGTTCCGATAAGAATTGGCGGGAAATGTTGGCTGACCCGAAGTTTTATGTCCTATGGGGGATTTACATTATTGGTTGCGTATCCGGACTGATGATCATCGGCCATGCTTCGCCGATTGCCCAGGAAGTCATTAAACTCAGTCCGGCAACAGCTGCTGCAGCCGTTGGCTTTCTGGCTCTGTTTAACACCGCTGGCCGGATATTCTGGGGTTGGGCATCGGATAAGATCGGACGCTACAACTCGGTAATGATCATGTTTGTTTTGTCCGGTAGCATGATGTTTTTTATGACCCAGGTTACAACCTTTCTTCCATTTATGGTTGTACTCATGACCGTTGGACTGTGTTTCGGCGGCGTGATGGGGATATTCCCGGCCATTACGGCGGATGCCTTTGGCGCCAAGAATGTGGGCATGAATTATGGCATTATCTTCACAGCCTGGGGCGCTGCCGGTGTCGTCGGGCCGCTCATGGCCGGCCATTTTAAAGAAATCAATAAAGGGGATTATACTCAGGCGTTTTTAATCGCCGCCGGGTTGAGCACAATTGGCATCGTACTCACCTTGGTTGCACAACGCCAAAAGAAGAAAGCAGTGGCACTGTCTCAGACTGCTTAACCATTAGCTTGTACCAGCATTCAAAATGATCATACGAGAGGGAGGTAAGACAATGAGCAAAGTTAAAACAATTGATGAGGTGGTTGCCAAATTGCACGATGGTGCGAGCGTTTTCCTGGGAGGGTTTTTAGGGGTAGGCGCTCCCTTGAAATGCATTGATGCTATCGCAGCATCCGGGGTAAAGGATCTAACGCTCATGAGTGAAGTGAGTGGGATGCCTGGCGGTGGATTCGATATGGCCGTTCTGTTCAAAAACCGGCAAGTGAAGAAAATCATTACTTCACATATCGGCACTTGTCCGGAGTTATTGGAAGAATACAAGGCAGGGCGTTTGGAAGTTGAACTCTTTCCCATGGGGACATGGGCTGAGAAAGTTCGGGCGGCAGGAGCCGGCTTGGGAGGCGTATTGACGCCAACTGGAGTGGGTACGCTGGTGGAAGAAGGAAAACAGAAGTTAACCATCAACGGCAAGGAATATTTGTTGGAATTGCCGCTTTCTGCCGAGTTCGCCTTTATTAAAGGCTATCGGGGCGACAAAATTGGCAATGTTCAATACCGCGGCGTGGCGATCAATAGCAATAAAATTGTTGCCGCCGCAGCCAAATACACGGTAGCTGAAGTCAATGAAATTACCGAAGTCGGTGACATTGATCCCAGTCTCGTAGGCACACCAGGCATTTATGTCCAGGCCGTTGTACAAGGCTATCCCTTTGATGAACATGTTGAGTTGTTTAACAAACGCTGGGAATCCATCAACGCACTTAAAAAGAAATAAGGGGGGTATATCTCATGGAGGTAAGAGAAATTATTGCCCGTCGGGCAGCTTTGGAACTGAAAGATGGCGAATTTGTAAATTTGGGTTTTGGCATGCCTACTGCGGTGCCGAACTATTTGCCCAAAGGGGTATCGGTTGTTCTGCAGTCTGAGAACGGTTGCCTGATGATGGGGCCTACTCCGTATGTCAATGAAGGGGACCCTGATGTAGCAAATGCTGGTGGGCAACCCATTACTTTACTGCCGGGAGGATCAATTTTTGATTTGTGCGAGTCGTTTGCGATCATTCGCGGCGGGCACGTGAACACTGCGATTCTGGGTGGATTGGAAGTTGACCAGGAGGGCAATATCGCCAACTGGGCCAAAAATGCCGCCAAAAATGATTTTTCGCCCGGGATGGGCGGCGCAATGGATTTGGTAAGAGGTGCTCAAAAGATTGTATGTACGTTGCAGCACAATGACAAAACCGGTGAATCCAAAGTGCTGAAAAAATGCAAGTTGGCTGTAACCGGCCGCGGCGTGGTCAATGTGATTATTACAGAAAAAGCTGTTTTTCACGTGGAAAATGGGGAACTAATCTTGGTCGAAAAGGATCCGGCCTTGTCGGTGGAAGACATTAAAAATTGCACAGAAGCTGCTTTTAGTGTCTCACCAGATCTCAAAGACTACCGGATGAGCGGAATTAACGCCTAAAATACCGTACTGTGACATGTTGCAAAACAGAAAAAGAATACTGTTTTGCAACATGTTTTTTAAGGAAAATAACATTGCGAAATGAGGGATAACAATGGAATTCAAACGCGTACTCGTCATCGGAGCCGGGCAAATGGGTAGTGGCATCGCCCAAGTAATGGCGCAAGGCGGGCTGGAAGTCAAAATTCGCGATATTAAGGATGAATTTGTTCGCAAAGGGATTGCTGGTATCGAGAAGAATTTGACGAAAAGTGTTGAAAAAGCAAAAATGACACCGGATGAAATGAAGGCAATCATGAGTCGGATTAGTGGAGTTGTAGAACTGGACGCTGCTGCCTGTGACGTCGATTTAGTGGTAGAGGCCGCCATCGAAAACATGGAAATTAAAAAAAGTATCTTCCAGCAACTGGATCAACTTTGCCCTGTTCATACAATTCTGGCTAGTAATACTTCCTCTCTGCCGGTTACCTCTATCGGCGCCTTGACCAAGCGTGCCGATAAAGTTCTGGGAATGCATTTCTTCAACCCCGCGCCGGTAATGAAGCTGGTGGAAGTGATCAAGGGCCTTGCTACAAGTGAAGAAACCTTTATTGCCGTCAAGACCCTGGCAGAAAACCTGGGCAAATCGCCAGTGAAAGTTGAAGATTTCCCCGGGTTTATTGGGAACCGCGTAATGATCCCCATGATTAACGAGGCCGTCTATGCTCTGATGGAAGGGGTGGCGAGTGCTGAGGACATTGATACGGTAGCTAAACTAGGGTTTAATCATCCGATGGGGCCTCTGGCGTTGTCAGATCTAATTGGAAACGATACGGTTCTTTATATTATGGAAGTTCTGCACGATGGATTTGGCGATACCAAATATCGACCCTGTCCCTTGTTGAAAAAGATGGTACAGGCAGGTCATCTGGGACGAAAAAGCGGTAAAGGCTTCTATGATTACCGCATATAAAAGCAATAGGCGGGTGTGAGAAAAATGAATTTTGCAAATCTGCTTTATGAGAATCAGGACGGAATTGGTTTGATTACCATGAACCGGCCTAAAGCTCTAAATGCCCTGAATCGGGAGACCTTGGAAGAATTGAATCAATTGGTGGATGCGTTGGCCAAAGATCCCTCAGTTCAGGTGGTTATTCTTACAGGCAGTGGTGAAAAGGCTTTTGTGGCCGGCGCCGACATTACCCAGATGCAGTCGATGTCAGCTATCGAAGGCCGAAATTTTGGTAAGTTGGGGCAAGCGGTATTCAACAAGATAGAGAATTTGCCGCAGCCGGTTATTGCTGCAGTCAATGGTTTTGCTCTGGGCGGCGGTTGTGAGCTGGCCATGGCCTGCGATATTCGTATTGCTTCCGAGAAAGCGAAGTTTGGTCAACCGGAAGTTACTCTCGGGATCACGCCGGGATTCGGTGGTACACAGAGATTGCCTCGCTTAGTCGGTAAAGGCCGTGCCAAACAACTGCTCTACACTGCCGATACCATCGACGCGCAGGAAGCGTTCCGTATTGGATTGGTGAATGAAATAGCGTCTGCTGAGTCACTGATGGCCGCAGCCAGAGCTATGGCGTTAAAAATACAGTTGCGCGCACCGGTGGCTGTGCAGTTGTGCAAAGCGGCAGTCAACGAAGGAATGGATACTGATCTTGAGACCGGGACCGCCTATGAAGCAGAAGTCTTTGGCCTGTGTTTCGCGACGAACGATCAGAAAGAAGGGATGGCTGCCTTCGCCGAGAAGCGTAAAGCGCAGTTTGCGGGGGCGTAAATTTTTTTGATCGAGTAAAAAAACTGCAGCCCCGTTTCTTATTCGTTTAGGATAAAGAAACGGGGCTGTTTTCTTGTTCTCGGGCAACCCTACTATTGCAAGTCGTAAAGCTCTGGAAGCGCCTCCACCGTTTATTTACGATGCCGATTCATGACCTTAATGATTCGGTCCATTGCCGCAACAGCCGCCTGGTGGTTTTGTGAAAAGTTGATGCGGAAACTGCTGGTGAACTGTGCGCCGAATTCGGTACCCGGCGTTACAGTGACGTCGGCCTGCAGGCGAAGAATCCGTACAAACTCCTTGATGGTGACATCCAACGCGGGAATCCTGGGGAAGAGATAACTGCCTGCCTCTGTTGTTCGCGCCTTAACACCCTCCACTGAGCGAAGCTGTGCCAATAAATCATCACGGATGGCCTGGTGCTTGGCAATCCGCTGTTTCATCCAGCCTTCCGGTTCGGCAAACCAGGATTTCATCACCGCCTGGCTATAGCCGCCGGCCCGCAAGGATACAATGGCCTGCAGTTTTTCCATCCGGTCAATGATGGCAGCGGAACCAAACGCTACGCCCAGGCGATAACCACTGAGCGACTCTGTTTTCGATGGGCCCGTGATGGTGATTAACTTTTCAGGATCAATCAAATTCTGAGCGCATAGGTGAGTGTAGGTTCTTTCTTCAAAAATCTGACGCGAATATAGTTCATCCGCGATGACGGTTGCTCCATATTTTTGTGCCAGTTCAGCAATTGCGCGAATCTCTGCCGGCGAATAGATTACGCCAGTCGGGTTGTTGGGGTTGGAGAACAAAAAGAGTTTGACGCCCGATTTGAAGGTGGCTTCAAGCTGATTTAGGTCCAGACCGGCGCAAGCGGTTGCATTGAAATAGTCCATCTGGATCGGAACGACTTCACCGTCAAAGAATTCGACAAGTTTTCGATTGGCAAAATAATCGGGCGCTACGATGGCAACTTTGTCGCCCCTGGCAACGGCGGATCCCATGGCCAGAAACAGCGCCCCCTGTGTTCCGGGTGTGATGATGATATTCCGGTCTGCATCGATCGGTGCACCGGTGAAATTCGCAAGCTTAAGGGCTGCATCCTCCCGAATGATTTTACTGCCGCGATATTCGGTATAGGCCTGCTTGGCGCCGAGTTGAACTCCGGCGATAAATACATCCAATGTGCCGGGAATGGGCCCAAAGGCATCGACATCGCCGTGTGAAAAGTCAACCGGTGTTCCAGAGAGCTTCTCTCCAAGATGATTAATTTCGGTTGTGTCCTGAAGGTTTTCTTGTCCGGGAGCATTTTCAACCCCAAGTTTTAAAAATTTTTCATGCAGTAAATCCAATGTCTTACCCTCGCTTTCTCGTTCTGTGTCGATTAGGATTGCATACTTTAATAGTAGTTGCTTTTTTCCCATGGTGGCAAATACTTGAATTTATATGAGAGTATATTGTTTTTGCTATGGCGGGAAAAAAGGGGAAATAAGCGTAGGTGTAAAATTTAATAAAATATTGAGTTGGCAGCGAAAGATGCGTTTGGGAATAAGGAGTTCTATGTTTAAATACATGAATTATGTTTATGCAGTTTATTTAAACAAAAGTTTTTCGAAGGCGGCGGAGAAACTATATATTTCTCAGCCGGCGCTTAGTGCTGCGATAAAAAAGGTGGAAGAAGAAATCGGACTTCCTATTTTCGATCGAAGCGGAAACCCGATACAACTTACATCGTCCGGTGAATACTATATTGAATCCATAGAGAAGATTATGCGAATCGAAAAAGAAATGGCGACACATTTTGCAAGTTTACTGGGCAATAACCGTGAGACGATCAATATAGGAAGCGCATCATTTTTTTGTGCGTACGTTTTGCCAACGATTATTCAAGAGTTTCAACTGGAATATCCGGGGTACATGGTAAGTCTTCTGGAGGCGAACGCGGAGGATCTGGTCAAATGTCTGCGGGCGGGCAGTATTGACATTGCTTTAGATGTCGAAAAATTGGACCCTAATACCTTCAATTCTGTGGTGTGGGCGGAAGAACAAATTGTCTTGGCAGTTCCGGCAGCCTATGAAGTGAACCAGCGTTTGGAAAACTATCGTCTGAGCTTTGATGAGGTTGGCAGTGGACAGTATTTGGATCAAAAGTATCCGCCGATTAGCCTGAGCGAATTTGAAAACGAAACGTTTCTGTTGTTGAAACAAGGAAATGATATGTACGAGCGAAGCTTGAAAATGTTCAGGAAGGCGGGCTTTACTCCGCGAGTGGCCATGTATCTTGATCAATTGCTTACTACCTATTATATTGCCTGTAGTGGGAAAGGTCTCGCTTTTGTGCGCGCGGGCATTACCAATTACCTGGAGGCCACCGACAAATTGTATTTCTATAAAATCGATGACGAGAATTCAACACGCAATATCATGATGTATTATAAAAAAGCGCAGCCGCTTTCGAAGATCGGCAAGGACTTCATTGAGTTTATGCAAGCAAGGAAAATCACTACCTAGGCCAAAGTGAAGGTTAAGCATATTTGCCGATAAAGAAATCAGGAGGAATGAAAAATGTATTTTGCAACCTACGAAAAGGGTGGCGTTATTGCCATCGGAGTTCTGAGTGCGGACAAAGGGTCAATCATCCCACTGCCTGGCACGATGCTGGAACTGTTGGAACAGGGTCAAAGCGCCATTGATACAGTCGAAAAAATCCTTGCCAAGGAGAATGACTATCCTCTTATTCCGTTGACCTCTGTTCGATTGATGGCCCCCATTCCCCGACCCCGAAAAAACATTTTTTGTATCGGAAAAAACTATGTTGAGCATGCGTTGGAATTTGACAAAACGCAGGATGTGAATGTAGCCGTCCCTAAACATCCGGTCATTTTCAGCAAACCTCCGACGACCGTCATTGGTCCGAATGACAAAATCAACAGCCACCCTCAGGTCACCAGTGAGCTCGACTATGAAGTGGAGCTGGCAGTTATCATCGGGAAAAAGGGAACGTATATTTCCCAGGAAGATGCCTGGGATCATATTTTCGGTTATACGATAATCAACGATGTTACTGCCCGCGACTTGCAAAAAAGACATATGCAGTGGCTTAGAGGTAAAGGCCTCGATACCTTTGCACCCATGGGACCTTATCTGGTTCACAAAAGCGCTGTTGCCAATGTGCAAAACTTGCCGATTACATTAAAAGTTAATGGTGAGTTTCGCCAAAACGCCAATACCGGCGATCTCGTTTTCAAAATCCCCGAATTGATCGCGACAATTTCGGCTGGACTTACCCTTGAACCCGGCGATATCATCGCCACTGGAACTCCTGCCGGCGTGGGCGCTGGATTTAAGCCGCCCCGTTTTCTGCAAACAGGGGATCAAATGGAATTGTCTATCGGTGAATTGGGCGTTTTAACGAACACGGTGGGTTAAAGGAATAGCCAGCAATATAGGAAATAGACTGTTCCGATCCATCCACAAATGACGATGCTGATCCCCAAAAAATACAGACTGCGTGGAATGGGTTCGTTGGAGGAACGCATTCTGCACTCAATCCAAACGCTCGCGGGAATCATTTTGCCCGCCATGATGATTCCCAGCAGAATCAGAATCAAGTCATCGAGGTAGCCGAAAATGGGAATGAAGTCCGGTATCAAGTCGATTGGGCTGATGACATAGGCAACAACCATTGCTGTAAAGACCCGTGCATACCAAGGCGTGGCCGGGTGACGCATGGCGACGATCATCGTAGTGATGTTAGCCTTAAGTTCAGCAGACTGGTTTCGACACCAACTGAAAAATGAGGATAGGTTCATAAGAAGTACCTTCCATTGTAATCGTATATTCATTATCTCATAGCCAAAAGGTGTAGGATACTCTCTGATGTGGTGCTGCAGCATTCCGCATCCGAATCAAAGCGATGGACGGATGTTGACGAAACGGGAACGAGCTGGCAGCGCTGAAACTGGAAAGGTTACAAGTAACTAAGATTCCGCCGCACCGTAATTCAGAGGAGGGAAAACCGATGAAAACGAATCCCGTAAATTGGTTTGAAATCCCGGTGAATGACATGGAACGGGCCAGAAAATTTTATGAGTCTGTGTTCGATGTCGAGTTGAGCATGCTGTCAATGAGGCCGATGCAGATGTATCAGTTTCCCATGGTGGATGATACCTGCGGATCGGCCGGGACCCTTGTGCAGGCGGAAGGTTACAAGCCCTCCCATGACGGAACCTTGGTCTATTTTAGCGTTGGTGATATCGATGGAACCCTGGGAAAAGTGATTGCGAGCGGCGGTAAAACGATCCTGCCCAAGATGTCCATTGCCGAATACGGTTTTGTTGCCCACTTTGAGGACAGCGAAGGTAACAAGGTAGCTCTTCACTCCATGACATGATTTAAGGGTTGATCGGTCCACAAATATTTGCTACACAGGAAGGCATCCGACAGGTGAAAAGCGCCTTGCCGGATGCCTTCCTGCTGTCGGAGGGGCACTTATCTTTACACGAAATAGTGAATCAGTTATACTTACAATACGAAACAAACGTTCTGTAAAATGAGATGAAGTGGGTGATTGGTGATGGATAGCGATCTGTTGGAGGGGCTTAATGAACAGCAGCGACAGGCTGTAACTACTACTGAAGGCTACATACGCGTGATAGCAGGTGCGGGGTCCGGCAAGACGCGGGCGCTATCGCACCGATTCGCCTATCTGGTAAACGAGATTGGCATCATGCCATCCAACATTCTCTGTGTCACTTTCACCAACAAATCCGCGAATGAGATGAAACAGCGCATCCGGCGTCTCACCGGTGACAGCGACACTGGCTATATCAGTACGTTTCACAGTTTTTGCGTGTCTGTTTTGCAGGAAGATATCAATGCGCTGCACTATCCCAAAAGTTTTCTGGTGCTGGATAATTCCGATATAGACGCGATGCTGAAGATCATTTATGAAGAACGAGGTCTCACGCTGCGCCACATGACCTTCGGAAAAGCGCGGGACATGATCGAAATACGCAAGATCTTTAAAGACCCGGAATACTATGAGCATATGATCGCGTTTCCTTTGGACGAACTGCATCAGAAGTATCTGGATGCAGTGGAACCGGATGACATCATTTTTTGGGGATATCTTTACCAGGAAAAGAAATGCTTCGGTCTCGACTACAATGACCTGATCAAATATGTGCTTTATCTTTTCAGTATCAATGATGAGATCAGGCTCAAATGGCAGCAGCGGCTGGAATATATCATGATCGATGAATATCAGGACATTGATTCGTTGCAGTATGGGTTGATGAAGGTATTGTGTGCATACCACCAAAACCTGTTTATTGTGGGCGACCCGGATCAGACGATCTACACATGGCGTGGCGCCAGCGTGCGGTATATATTGGACTTTGACAAAGAGTTTCCGGATGTTCGGACAATTCTGATGATGGATAATTACCGATCAACGCCGCAGATTGTGGCTGTGGCCAATTCCCTGATCGGAAACAATAGAAATCGTCTAAAAAAGGCTTTGCTCCCAATCTTGCCGGACGGCAGCGCAGTCGTTTATCATCACGCCAAAACTGCGGAAGCGGAGGCTCTGTGGATCGCGCATCAAATCAAGGAGCTGACCGGTAAGGGTGAGAGACTCGGCGACATTGCCATTCTGTATCGCGCCCACTACCTCTCGCGCTCGCTTGAAGAAGGGTTCCGAAAAGAAGAGATCCCCTACACAATTTACAGCGGAGTACAGTTTTTTGGCCGGATGGAGATCAAGGACGCGCTTTCCTATCTGCGGTTGATCGTTTATCGGGATGACTTATCTTTTTTGCGGGTGGTCAATGTACCGAAACGCAATATCGGTGAACGGCGGGTGAAGTTTCTGCAGGATTATGCTGCTCAGAATCAATGTTCGCTGTATAACGCGCTTGCGAGGACGATCGATAATGAAATTTTCAAAAACACAAAGGCAAAGAAATTTCTGACCCTGCTGGAGCGCTTTTCCACCGGTTATGAGGATCTTCCTGTATCCGAGGTCCTGAGCGCACTCCTCGATCAGAGCGGCTATGAAGCGATGCTCCGGACGGAGGGCAGTCAGGAACGATTGGACAATTTGGCGGAATTGAAGCAATCGGTCTATGAATACGAGGCGTCCTGCGGCGAGGAATGTACGATCGAAAACTATCTGGTTCGTGTGGCGCTCCTGACGAATACAGACGCAGTTTCCGGCAAAAATGCGGTAAAGCTGATGACTGTGCACACCGCGAAGGGGCTGGAGTTTCCTGCTGTATTTCTCTGCGGACTTGAGGAAGGTGTGTTCCCGTCGAAGAAGACAGCCACTCTTGAGGGGATGGAGGAGGAACGCCGGCTTGCCTTCGTCGCCTTGACCCGTGCGAAAAATGCGCTGTTTCTTACTGATGCGGAAGGACGGAATCTGGACGGTTCGTATCGCTATCCGTCGCGCTTCATCTTTAATGTGGACAAGAAGCTGCTAGCTTACACGGAGGAATTGGACGACAGTTTGGTATCAGGGACAACATGGAGCATCACCAGCACTGAAAAAATGTTGGAAGCGACGTCTGCTGGGCCAGCCTTCAACCTGGGAGATCGAGTCGTTCACAGCATATTGGGAAGTGGGGAAGTGGTCGATATCGACTGCGATAAAGCAGCCTATGTGATCAAATTCGATGATATCGGAACGCTGCGAAAAATTAACTTTAAGGCAAAACTGGAGTCAGAGAATGGATGCCAATGAAAACGGGTAAAACAATTATGCTTGGAAATTATGACGACTGGAAAAACTAAGGAAATGATGGTAGAATGTGTAAGCTGATGGGGTAGCTTTTACATAAATACGTTTTGTGAAAACGATGGGAGAAAAAGAATAATGGGAACTGGGTATCTACGGTCGCTGAAAGCATCATTTGTGGCAATTTTACTGGTATTGATTATGTTGACCTTACCGCAATCGGCGCTGGCCTTTAGTTTAACGGCAAAGAATGACACTGAGCAGGCACTGACTTTTGCGATTATGTATTATGACGATTCGATGGAGGACTGGCTATGCAAGGGTTGGTACAGTATTCCTGCGAATACGACGAAAAATTTTAATTTCCCTGATACGGACCAAGTGGATCATGCCTATCTATATGCACAATCCACTGGAGGCCTCATATGGGGCGCGCGTAGCCAGAATGAAGGGAAAGCTGCTACTGTGATTCGTGAGAAGTTTGATTATTATCGCGGCAGTTATACTCCCTCTGGCACTAACCAACGTACGGTTTATTTCAGAAGACACAATTTTAACGATTCCGGGAATATTTCTGTGCGATGGACAGGCGGGCAAGGCTAACTCGCTCAAAAGAACTTGAGAGCTTGAATAAATAGGCTTTTGACAGGATCATGCGAAAGAAGCAGGTCCTGTTTTTTCTTTCCTATAGCCAACTATCTCTCAACGTCGGCCTTGCCGTTGAAAATCGCATCAGGCATGCCTCGAGAAAAAACACGTTCTCGTTGACAGCAGATTGTATATGAGTAAAAATGAATATAAAATGATAATGGTGGTTTTACTCATGGAAAGTGGAGGCGCTTATGGAGATTATTGAAGTGCTCAAGGCATTGGCTGATGAAACACGAATGCGGATTTTGAATGTGTTGCGCAAAGAGACCTTGTGCGTGTGCGACTTGGAAGAAATATTAAAACTTAGCCAGTCAAATGCTTCAAGGCATTTAACGAAGCTGCGAAGCTGCAAACTGATTATTTCAGAAAAACACGCCCAGTGGGTATACTACCGGATTGACGAAAATATGCTGCAGACGCATACTTTTGTGAAAGAACTTCTGGAGCAAGAGCTCGACAAAAATCTCAAATTCCAAATAGACTTGAAGCGACTTAAAAAGTATAGAGAAAAGGGCGGTAGTTGCGAACACTCCGTCGAGATAAACGAAGAGTAGAATGCAGAGCAATTTACTTCACGGCTATTTTTTTCATGTTCCATATGGATTTGCTCTTGAAAAAGAGATTTATTTGCGATAACATATAAACAAGTTTAAATACGTAGAATTGAAAAAGAGGGTTCAAAATATGTCAACAGGACTTAAAGCCAGTGTAGCAGAGAAAATATTCAAGTCCCGCCTGGCGGGGGAAACTCCGGCAGTAGTGGCGGAGCTCTTTAAAGCATTAGGGGACGAGACCCGTCTGGCAATTGTGCAGATGTTGCTAGGCAAGGAGCTTTGTGTATGCGATATCCTGGATGCCTTCGACATGTCGCAACCGGCAATATCTCACCACCTGAAGATTTTGCGACAGGCAGGTGTGGTTCGTGACACGCGGGAAGGAAAGTGGATCTACTACAGCCTAAATCCGACGGCGATTAACTTGATCAGCTCGGTACTCGCTATTATACAAAAGTCTGCTGTCCATAAAGAAAGAAATGGAACGAAATCACCTAACCGTCTGTGATAGAAGTTGATGAATTGGAAGAAGGGTTATTTATGTTTGAGTATTTTGCCGATCTGGTTGTTTATCAATGGCTGAACCTGGCTCCAGGGGAACATTTCACCGATGCCTTGTATTTTTTTGTATATGATGTTCCGAAAATATTGGTTCTTTTGGCAGTGGCCATTTTCATTATCACCATTATCCGCTCGTATTTTCCTCCCGAGAAGACGAAGAAATATTTGGGACAAAAGCGTACGTTCGTCGGACATATTTTGGCCGCTTTGATTGGCATCATGACGCCGTTCTGCTCTTGCTCAGCAGTGCCGCTGTTCATCGGGTTCATTGAGGCTGGAGTGCCACTAGGAGTCACTTTTTCATTTTTGATTTCCTCACCGATGGTCAATGAAATCGCTTTAATCTTGCTTTGGGGCATGTTCGGCTGGAAAGTTGCTTTGATTTACATGGCCAGCGGCGTGACTATTGCGATTGTCGGTGGTTGGATCATCGGCAGGCTCAAGCTGGAACGTTGGGTCGAGGAATATGTGTTTGAAATCAAAATGACGGAAGCCGTATGGACGGAGCCGACCTTTGACGCGAGGCTCGTAGATGCACGCAATTTTACGTTTGTATTGCTGAAACAAATCACTCCGTATATCGTAGTGGCTATTGCCATCGGTGGGATTATTCACGGGTATGTGCCGGATAATTTCATCATGGCTTACGCAGGAAAAGGTAATCCTTTTGCAGTTCCCCTGGTGGTTTTAATTGGTGTTCCCCTTTACAATAGCGCATCTGGGATGGTTCCCATCGTCTATGCATTGCTCGATAAGGGACTGCCTCTTGGTACGGCGCTGGCTTTTATGATGGCGGTGTCGGCAATCAGCTTCCCAGAGATGATCATTTTGCGGCGGGTGCTGAAAATTCAGCTGATAGGGGTCTTCGCCGGCATTCTCGCGGCGGCGATTATTTTCACAGGGTATCTGTTCAACGCTATCATGTAAATGAATCCCAGTAATAACGCGGGCTGTTTTCCGAAAGAGTAAGAAAACGGTCTGCGTTTTTACTTTATGGTACAATATTGCTGTTATAGGGGCACTGTAATATGGGAGCAGGAAATACTCGTGAAATTGATGCCTCATTAGTAATGAGGCATCATAAAAAAAGAGGCTTCCAACAATTTTGTCAGAAACCTCTTCGCATAAGCTATATTATTATTTGCTGAAGTAACGCTCCAGAAGGCCTTTGAAGGCAGCGCCATGGCGGGCTTCATCTTTGCACATTTCATGAACCGTGTCATGGATGGCATCCAGATTCAGCTGTTTGGCTTTTTTTGCAATTCCTAGTTTCCCCTGGCATGCGCCGTATTCAGCTTCAACCCGCAGTTCCAGATTTTTCTTGGTGGAGGGGAATACAACTTCACCCAACAGTTCGGCAAATTTCGCAGCATGTTCGGCTTCTTCAAACGCAATGCGCTTGTAAGCTTCAGCAACTTCAGGGAACCCTTCCCTGTCGGCTTGACGGCTCATAGCCAGATACATTCCGACTTCGGTGCATTCACCCATGAAGTTCATTTTTAGTCCTTCGACGATTTCTGGATCCACACCGGCAGCGACACCAATACGATGCTCGTCAGCCCAAACCAGGGCGGTAGTAGATTGTTCGATGAACTTGCTGGCGGGAGCCTTGCATTGCGGACAGAACTCCGGAGCGGCATCCCCTTCGTGAACATAACCACAGATCGTGCAGATAAATTTCTTCATTTGATCTCCTCCTACTTTTTAATAATTCTTTAATGGAGAATTATTATTTATTACGTTATTAATTTATCAGATCTCAGCTGGAAAATCAAGAGGATTTGCAGATATTTCCCTAACAAATCAAAAAATGCTTGAAGGAAGAGTGAAGACTGCCGATGCGAAAACGGGTCAAACAATTTGCACAGGCGTGGCGAGCCTGCATTACCCCGGCGGATCGAACTTTTTTTGGCGAATATCTGACGGTCCGTGAACAGAAATTGTTTGCTGGTATGAGTGTACAGGATCAGTTTCACTGTCGGCGGGTAGCTGCTGACATTCTGCGCCTGGCAGCCGGACGTACTGACGTGGACTGCCGTTTCCTCGTTCGGTGTGCTTTGTTGCATGACGTGGGGCGTCGGTGGGGCGATGTCAGTACCTGGGACAAAACGATTGCGGTGTTGCTGAATTACTTCATGCCCGGACAAGCCAGAGGCTGGGCGCGGGAGGGCCAGGGAACCCGACTGGACAATCTGCGGCATGCCCTGCATGTGTGTTTTTATCACCCAAAGCGCGGCGTCGCGCTGCTGAGGGAGATCGGCACAGAGGATGAGTTACTCAAAATCGTGGGTTCACATCATCAGGCAGCTGAGTCTGATGACCCGGTTGCCTTGCAATTGATCCGACAGGCGGACGACTTGAATTGAGACAAGAACCTTCAGATAATAAAGAAACGGCGTCTGAACTATTTTCAGACGTCGTTTCTTTATTAATTATCGTGGATATCTTACTATATTAAATTCAACAGCGAAAGGATGACCATTAAAAATGTATGAATAACTGAGTCCGTATGGTGGTATTTATGGTGTTGTTTTTCAATTCATAATCATTGGTAGTGAAAGAGGATCCGAATGAAACCGCCGCATTCGGCGAAATATTGTAGACAGCGCCAACATTAAAGCCACTGAAGGGATTCCGGCCGCTCTCATATCCAACGGTAACCCACCAGTTCTCATTTATCTTTTTATCCACGCCAGCCATCATTGCGCTGCCATCATAACCCGGAACCTCATTGCGGCCCAATCCGTAGCCAACGCTGAATCGTGTGCCATTACTGATGGTGGCGCTGGCTGTCAGGAACTTTGGTTCAAAACTTTGGAACCATCTATTGGCGGCGCCAAAGTCACTGGTAAAGTAGTTGGAATTCGATCCGTCAAGCCCAATGGACAAAGACCAAATCGGTGATGTCGCCGCAGCCACCGCCGGTGAGAGGCAGATCAATAGGAGCAATAGCAGTACGAGGAGCAGCTTCATTCAGAACATCTCCTTCTATGGCAGATGCAGATGTTGTGTTCCATTTCTTTTCATCTTTTATTTTATTGCACCATCGGGGTTTTGTAATTATAACAACATAATAAAATTCGAATGGAAAAATTGTTATGAATTAATACGCCTGCCGCCAACTCTGCGGCTGCCAAAATTTTAGCAATAAGGTCATTATTTATAGATACCCTTATAAAGTCATTATAAAAACCGAATGCAAAATAGCCTGCAACATTAGACAACAGGGTTAATGCTATAAGGGATCCTTTGGTTTATCATTGAGGACAAATGAAATGGCAATTTCTCATAGAACTTCGAGGAGGTTTCGTTAATGCGGAGTCCATCTGTTGAAATGGGTATTACCCAGGGCGAACTGAAGGCGCTCAAAAGCACTCTGGTAGAGGCGTACCCGCTGCCATTGCCGCCGGATTCTTCGGATTCCGCCGTAACAGAGCTGCATGAGATGCTTCTGGAATTGCGCAATTTCACCTCGAACTTGCTAACGCAAAACCCTTCCCCTCCTCCTCTCCGACATAAAGGCTATATGACCGGGCTGATGAAATCTCTAGCAGGATCGCAAAATGATGCCGCCCGGCAACTTAGGGATATTAAGAAACAATTGGAAGAAGCGAATCAAATTATCAAACTCAGCTTGGAAACGGACACGGTAACAGGGTTGTTCAATTACTCTTTTCTCATGAAGACCCTTGAGAATGAAATCGAGCGTGCACGTCGATATGATGACCCCTTGTCCATTGTGTTGTTTGACATTGACAATTTCAAAAAAATCAACGACCAATATGGCTATCGGGTCGGAGATGGAGTTTTGGAGTATAGTGCGACGCTCTTGCGTCAAATCTTGCGTCCGTCAGATGCGGCGGGTCGTTACGGTAGCGGAGAGTTCATGTTGATCTTGCCCAACACTGATTGCGAAGGAGCCTGCGTTCTTGCGGAAAGGATTCGATCGCTTATCGCAACGTCGCCATGCACAGAATCAAGCATAAACGTCACAATCAGCGCCGGTGTCGTAAAATGGGAGAATCATACGCTAGCCGATCTGGTTCATGAAGCAAAAGGGAATTTGCAGTCGGCGAAGCATAAAAGGAAAAATAAGTAATATATTTGCTCACATAACAGGGAAAGGCGGGAGAAAAATGAGTAAAATGTATAGAATTCCGCTGTCAATCATGCAAACGGCACACGCTGGGTTAACGACGGTAGCGGTAGGGAAGAGCTCGACGCCAGCTAGAGTCGACGATGAGGTAAAGACGTATAAATTACCGCCGGAAGAGGTAGAGAAACTTTTGCGGGCGGAGTATGGGGATAAACTTGAAGCCGTAAATCTGCATATCAGCGGAAAACAAAGAGTGAAAACTCCCCATCATACTGCGTTTCACTGAACGGGGGACATGAAACATGCCTATGCAAATAATCGCGACGATAGGAGAATCGATTCAAGCACGACTTAGTCGTGCTTTTTTCCTATTTACGGAATCATGAATATTTTTTCCTGGCTATCCGAAGTGAACTTGCCAGTGCCGGGGATAAAGGTGGACGCCATTGAACTTTCGGCCGTCAGAAAGGTGTATGTGACGGGCGCCGGAGAGTTCGAAGCGCTGAAGGGTATTGACTTGCGGGTGAAAACTGGCGAGTTTGTTGCAGTAGTCGGCAAATCCGGCAGTGGCAAATCCACGCTGATCAACATGATTGCGGGGATTGACCGGCCGACAAGCGGCGAAGTGTGGGTCGCCGGGACGCCGGTTCACACGTTGACCGAGAATCAGATTGCTGTTTGGCGTGGGCGGACAGTCGGAGTCGTTTTTCAGTTTTTTCAGCTCTTGCCGACATTGACGGCGTTGGAAAATGTTATGATTCCCATGGATTTTTGCAATGTCCACGACGCGAAGGAACGGCCGGACCGGGCCATGGAATTGCTGGAGCTGGTCGGGGTGGGCGAGCAGGCGGACAAACTGCCTTCTGGCCTTAGTGGAGGGGAACAGCAAAGGGTGGCCATCGCCCGCTCTTTGGCCAATGACCCGGCATTGTTGGTGGCGGACGAGCCGACAGGAAACCTCGACGACCAGACGGCCTCTTCTGTAATAGATTTGTTTGGCGACCTTGCCGGAAGAGGAAAGACGATCCTGATGGTTACGCACGACCTCGATCTGGCGCGGCGGGGCAGTCGGATCGTGACTGTGGCGGCAGGACACATCGAGTCTTCCGCCTTGGTCATGGGACCTGAACCATGAACCGGCAAGTTTGGGTTTCGCCGCGCTGGCGCAAAGTCTGGATGGATCTTTGGGGTAACAAGCTGCGGACGTTGCTGGTGATGCTGTCGATTTCGGTCGGCGTGTTTGCGGTCGGAATGGTCTACAGCTCATTTCTGATGTTTGAGCGGGATTTGGCGCGGAGCTGGGGCGCCGCTGAACCGGCCAGCGCCAGTCTCTATGCGGATCCTTTCGAGGAAGAACTAGTGGACAGCGTCCGAAGCCTGAGGGGAGTCAAGGAAGCAGAGGGGCGCAGGAACGTGAGTCTGCGGGTCCAGAGCGCTGATGGGCAGTGGAAACAGATGATGCTCGTCGCGATCCCCGATTATATCAAACAAAGGGTCAACATCGTGCGTTCCCAATCTGGCGACTGGCCTCCCGGCGATGGAGATGTTCTGCTGGAACGTTCTTCGTTGAAAGCTCTGGGGGTTTCACAGGGCAGCTGGATTACGATTGAAACACCGGCTGGACGAAAAAGGTCGATGAAAGTGACAGGGGTCGTGTACGACCCGACCCAGCTGCCCAGCATGTTCACAGGTAGTTATTATGGATATATCAGCATGGATACGTTGGGGAAACTGGATGAAACCCGCCAGCTTGATCAGGTAAATTTCATTGTTCAACCCTGGGCGTTGCAGGGGAAAGCGACAGAACCCATCGAAGCGCTCGGGCGTAAAGCATGGAACAAGCTGGAGCAGGGGGACACGACAGTGTTTTGGCTGCAGGTTTATAAACCAGGCGAACATCCAATGCAGAACGGTATCAATGCCATGCTGCTACTATTGTCGGTGCTAGGGGCATTGTCGCTGCTGTTGGGAAGCCTATTACTGGTGAATACTATCTCATCCATCCTGACACAGCAGGTCAGGCAGATCGGGATCATGAAAACGCTCGGGGCGCGCAGAGATCAGATTTTGGAGATGTATCTTTCATTGGTGGTTGTTTACGGAGTGCTGGCCCTGATTGTGGCAGTTCCGTTGGGAGCCTTGGCTGCAGGTGGCATTACCGCATTTATCTCCGGCGTATTCAATTTCGACTCGGGCGGGCTGGAAGTACCCCCGCGGGTATTGGTTCTTGAGGCGGCGGTAGCCATTTTGGTTCCCTTGGCGGCAGCGGTTTGGCCGATTTGGCGAGGCACGGGGGTAACGGTGCGGGAAGCAGTCCATGATTTCGGCATCAGTTCAGTTTCCGCCCGAGGAAAGATTGACCGGTGGGTTGATGCTTCCCTGGCGAGGTTACGGAACATGCCCCGCCCAGTGGTGCTGTCGCTGCGAAATACATTCAGGCGCAAGGGTCGACTGGCACTCACGCTCATGACACTGACCGTCGCCGGCACCGTATTCATGGCGGTATTTTCAGTACGTTCATCCCTGTATGCGACGCTGGACGAGGCGATGGACTATTTCCATTACGACATTGGCGTCGCATTCACGAAAAGCTTTCGTTCGAGCAGGATTGAACAGGAAGTGATGCGGGTTCCCGGAGTAAAAGCTGTCGAGACGTGGGGGTTTTCTTCCGGCAGGGTGCTGAAGGACGCCAGGAAAGAATCCGAAGACGAAGCTAGCAAGAATGTGTTTGTCATGGCGCCGCCGCTAAATACAAAGATGATCAAACCTCGCATTATCGCAGGCCGCTGGTTGATGGACGGAGATGAAAATGCTCTGGTGGTCAATACCGATGTGGTGAAGGACAGGCCGGAGCTGAAAGTTGGCGGGCCTGCGGTAATCAAGATTGGGAATCGCCGAATTCAGTTCACTGTGGTGGGAATTGCACAGAGCACATTGACGGGGCCGTTCGCCTTCGCGCCCTATGATTGGTTTTCCGGAGCGATCCAGGAAACGGGAAGGGCGCGATCCGCCCAGATTGTCGCGGAATCAACCAATGCGAAGGATCAGAGCGAATTGGGACGGGCGCTTGAAGAACATTTGAAAAAAAACAGTCTGCGCATTCACCATGTGGATGTCATCTGGGAAACCAAAGATATGATTCGCGCTCAATTTGACATCATTACTAATTTTTTGATGATTATGGCGGTTTTGCTGGCTGTCGTCGGTGCTCTGGGGCTGACTGGCACGATGGGAATCAATGTACTGGAAAGGACTCGCGAGATTGGCGTAATGAGGGCGATCGGAGCTTCGAGCCTGCACGTGGGACTGGTTTTTGTTGTGGAAGCTTTGTGCATTGGCGTGTTAAGCTGGTTGATCGGACTGATCTTGGCGTTGCCGGTGGCGGCGATGCTCAGCAATCGTGTGGGAGTGTTGTTTTTGGAAGCCCCCCTTTCTTTTTCGTTTAGTTTTCTGGGCGCGGGCATCTGGCTGGTCCTGTCTGTATTGCTTTCTGTGGCCGCAAGCCTTTTGCCGGCATGGAATGCGGCGCGTTTAAGCGTGCGCGATGTATTGAGCTATGAATAAAATCGTGCAAGGGAGAAAATCATGACCCGACGCAAGCTATTATTGATTCTGCTGGCAATCTTGCTGGCTGCAGGCGCCTGGTGGATATGGAGCGGGAGTCAGGAAGATAATAAAAATATACCGCCGGCCAAGGCGGATAAAAGGGTTTTGTCTGAAGGGATCATCTATCCGGCACGTTATGCCCAGATGGTCATGCCTATCGATGGTATGGTGGGGGAAATTCTGGTGAGCGAGGGTGAGAAGGTGAAAACTGGCCAGCCCTTGATCCGATTAGTTCGTCAGGATTATCAAGCCAGGGTCAACAGCGCCAGATCCGACGTGGCCCGTGCCGCTGCTGCGGTGGAACAGGCTCGCGTGAATTTAGCGGATGCACAACGTGAATTTGAACGGTTAAAAAAATTGGAGGCTGCTGGCGCAACTCCAAAGCAGCAACTCGATCAGGCCAGAACGACGGTTGACCGAAATCGGGCGGCGTTGGCGCAGGCCGAGGCGGAACTGATGACCCAGGAAAGCAAAAAAACGGAATCTGAAGGGTTGCTGGACAAGACTGAACTGCGGGCCCCGATGGATGGAACGGTCGCTTTCCTGGATGTGAAGGTGGGGGAACATGCCCTGCTCGGCACGGTACTGGTTCGAATCGCGGATGAATCTGCCTGGATCGTCCGAAGCGACGATCTGACAGAATTGTCAATTGTCCGGGTGCGTGTGGGGGATCAGGCTGTGTTGACGTTTGATGGAATTCCCGGGCTGGAGATTCCCGGTAAAGTGACGATGATCAGGCCCTATGGCGAAAAAAAAAGAGGCGACATCACCTACACAGTGACCATCACCCCTGAACGCTGGGATGATCGGCTGCGCTGGATGATGACGGCTCAGATCGCGATTTGACCGCTGACGGCAGACCGCTTTTTCAACAATGGTTGAACAGGGCGCCAATGCTTCTAGAGCTTTTGTGAGGGGTCCACTAATAAATCAAAAGCTGCCTGGGCATAGACAACAGGAGTCAGTTCCAACACAGCTTCATCGATGTCAAATTGGGGATGATGGATATCATGGGAAATACCTTTTTCGGGGTTGCGAGTGCCGATGCGCACATAGGCGCCAGGCACTTCAAGAAGAAAATACGAAAAATCTTCGGCGCCCATGGAAGCGCGTTCAGCGATACGGACTTTGTCAGCGCCAAGCACCTTGATCGCCGAATTTCGCACGGTCTCTGTTACTGCCGGATCATTGACTGTCACCGGATAACCGAAGGAATAATCAAGTTCATAGGTGGCCCCATAGGGTTCTGTAATTCCCCGGATAACGTCTTCGATTTTTTGGGCAAGTTCTTTGCGTAATCCGTTCTTTAATGTGCGGACAGCACCTTCCAGATATGCTGAATGCGGAATGACATTGAAGGCATCGCCGGCCCGGAACATGCAGATCGAGATAACTATGGGTTCGAATGGATCCATCTGGCGGCTGACGATCTTCTGCAGGGCTACGACGATTTCACTGGCAATGATCACCGGATCAATCGTTGTTTGCGGTTGTGCGGCATGACCGCCTTTGCCGCGTATCGTCAAATGAATCATATCGGATGAAGCCATGATCGGACCCGGCAGAACTTCTACGATGCCGCTTTCCAGACTACCCCAGACATGCCCGCCGATGATCGCATCCACCTTGGGGTTTTCGAGGACTCCGGCCGCAATCATAGGTTCCGCGCCGCCGGTCGTTTCTTCCGCCGGCTGAAAAATAAACTTGATATTGCCTGCCATTTCCTCACGGAATTGCGCCAAGATTTTTGCGGCGCCGATGGCTGATGTTACATGAACATCATGACCACAGGCGTGCATTTTTCCAGGTTTTTTGGACTTGTAGGGAACCTCGTTGATTTCTTGAATAGGCAACGCATCCATATCGGCCCGGATTGCGACCGTCTTTCCTGGAAATGCGCCTCGAAGGAGTGCGACCACGCCGGTCCCAGCGACTTCTCTCTGCACCTCCAGACCCAGTTTTTCCATGTGATCAGCGATGAAACGAGACGTTGCGAATTCTTCAAACCCGAGTTCCGGATTTTCGTGCAAGGTTCTGCGGATGTTAACCAATTCCGCATGTTGTTCACGGGCGATTTGCTTCATTTTGGCAAGCCGTCCGTTGTTTTTTTCTAATTCAGCTGCTGACAATATAGTATCCCCTTTCTGGATCATATTCGTGTGTGCTATTACATATATTCATGGTAGTTCTAGGGATTTGGCGAAACTCCTGCCGCAATCGCAGGTGCAGATCAACATTTTACGCGGCAATGATTTCCGGTACCTTCAGGGAAACCACTACCCTGAAAATGCTTTGATCAAAGGAAACAGTGCAATGCCCTTCATGTTTGGCGGACAGCGTCTTCACGCTGGCGAGCCCGAGACCGTGATCTACGCCTTTTTCAGATAAGAATTTCCCTTCGTCCTGCGGTGGGAAGAATCCGTTGAAGGAATTTTCAATCGTTACAAGTAGATAACCTTTGGTTATCGCCGCCTTGATCGCGATGAACCGTGGTTCCGTCCTGTTGACTTTGCTACAGGCCTCCAGCGCATTTTCCAGGCAGTTGCCGATAATAACGCACAAGTCCAGGTCGTCGATAGCAGGACTGTCAGGAATGCTCAGTTGGGTGTTCAGGGCAATGTCCTGCTGTTTGGCCAATTTTATATAATGACAGATCAGCGCATCGGCCGCCTGGTTCCGGCACACGGTGGGAATGGCACTATCGTCGTAGGCGCTGCAAAGTCGTTTCAGATAATCTTGAGCAGGCGGCAGCTCTTTCTTCCCCAGGAACTCCAGAATGGTCGCCAGGTGATGGCGCAAGTCGTGACGGGTCACTTTGGCATTCGTGATACTGTCGTTGAGGTTACGATAATGATCCCGTTGCAAGGCCAATTGCCGCTCCAGCGTCTGCTGACGTTTGGTCTGGTCGATAGATACGGCGATGAGGTAATAGGTGAAAGCTATTAATAAGGTGCAAAACACCAACGGGATGAACGTGGATACCAGATAGATCCTTTGCACACCATAATAAGCCAGGAACAGGAAAGATAAAATAGGAAAAAAAGTAAAACCGGGATTTTGCTGATCAATGACTTCGAGAATGTTCTTCACGTGAGGAGTCACATATTTTCTGACCAGTGGAATGGAGGCTAGCTCCAGCAACAGACCGGCCAAAATCAACGCGCCAACCATTTGCTTGAACACCAACAGTTCCAAAAACAGGCAGAGCAGAAAATTTAACTGAGAGAGAGAAAACACCATAAAGAAAACGAATAGTTTCGCATGAACAGATTCCTCGAAAACTAGCGCAAAGGGAACGAGAAACAGCAGACCCACCAAATACCCAATCAGAAAAGGGTCGGCGATATACTGACTCAGGAAAGGCCGCATAATAAATGTCGCGGCCCAGGTGAGTGTGAAAGCCAGTACCTGAAACCAAAGGGGCTTTTTGGATGTCAGAAAAGAGTAGTCAAGCAACATATTGGATAAGAGGAAAAGTCCTCTGCTTATGGTCATTAAAATCAGCATGGATTCCTGCATGTAAACTCCTTTGATTCATCAATATCGCATATAAATTTTTTGTCATTAAAAAAGGATAAAACCTGCATCTGCAGAGAATATAACAAAAACGAAAACCGAAAAACGGTTGCCGGATTACAGGATCACCGGGGTACATGGAGGGGACGGAATGCTGCTCATCGCAGTTTGTGACGACGAGGCTTCGGACAGAACCCAGCTGTACGATGCGATAAAAAACTTCTTGCAGGAGCGACATGTCGCGGGGAAGGTCCTAATTTATGCGAATGCGGAAACTTTGATCGCCGCTACAGAGGAAAACAGGGGACGCTTTGATATTGTTTTTCTGGACATCCTCATGAGCGGCTTGGATGGCATGGCTTGTGCGAAGTTGCTCCGCCGGCAGGACACACGGGTCACTATCATATTCCTCACCAGCTCCACCGATTATGTTTATGAAGGATACGAGGTCGATGCCGCAGCCTATCTGATCAAACCGGTCGACACGCAAAAATTGGCGGCGGCCTTGGACAAGACCTTGTCCCGGATAAATGGAATAGACAAACAAAGCATCACGATTACCAGCGGAGGCATTACTCAGCGATTACTGATCAACGACATCCTGTATGTGGAGAGTCGGAAGAATCGCGTGGAAATCGTCACAACCCGGACTGCCTCAAGAGTGTCTTTATATATCACACTGGATAGATTTGAAGAACTTTATCCTTGTGAACTCTGGATTCGATCGCACAAAAGCTTTATCGTTAATTTTTCGCATATTGCTCAATACTCCACGGATAAGTTTCTTCTGCAAGACGGCGCTGCCATCCCCATCAGCCGTATTTACAAGGAGAAGGCGCGCGAGTCGTTTTTT
>CAXXIN010000016.1:0-332394 GCA_963665275.2 Negativicutes bacterium | reverse complement strand
CGCTAGCCGTCTGTTCGGACATCGTAGCCATCTCGGCAGCCGTGGCGGACATTTCCTCCATGGTTGCGGAAATTTCCTGCACGATGGCTGATGTTTCGTTGACGGCGGACACCTGTTTTTTCGCTACCCTGCGCAACCTGTGTGATGGAGATCGCGATATTGTTCGATGCGTCCGCCGACTGCTGTGCGCCTGCAGTCAATTCTTCAGACGAGGCGGCAACCTGTTCGGAGGACTGTATAATATGCTTGATCGTCTCCCGCATGGTTGTGGTCAAATTATCAAACGCTTTCGCCATAACACCGAATTCATCACCCCTTGCGAGAAAGGCTTCAGGTACGTCATTGGAATAATCCCCCTGCGCCATGACTCCCACGTGGTTGGTAGCCGCAATGAGGGGGCGGGTGATACTGCGGGTGAGAAATACCGCAATCATAATTCCGAAAATCAAAGCCACGGCGCCCAAAATAGTCGAGGTTCTAATCGTACTGCTTGCAACATCAAGGCTTTTTTTACTGTTGGCTTCTGCAACTTTACTGTTTTCTTGCGAAGCCCCCTCAAACGTTGTTTGCAGTTTTTGTGCAATAGGACCCACATTTTTTGCTTTCTCAAGCATAATTGTTTTAGTTTCCAGTGCTTTGACCAGATTGCCTGCCACCAGTTCCCGATGGTACGCGGTGACATGCGGTAAAAATTCGTTTGCCAAATCCCGATATTTGCCAGTCTCATCGATGACACTCTGGACCTGCGCCTTTTTTTCCGATCGGGCGACATCCTGCAGCTTCTTTTCAAGGCTCAGAAGAGCTTCAAACTTTTTGGATATCTCGCCAATGTTTTTCTCATCGCCATATGCGACGTAGTTGCGTATAGTCGATGTTATATCGTTAAAGGCATACTTCGCATCATCCGACATCGCGGTCCGTTCGTTTGCCTGTTGAGCGCCAACGATGCTTTCTTTGATTTCTCTTAGCGAAAAAAACGAATATCCAACAATAATTATAAGAAATAGAATGATCAGTCCGAAACCACCGCCAATTTTCATGCCAACCTTCAGTTTCATTTCATCCCCGCCTTCATCTTTATTTGATAACTCTATCTGATGTCCAACACTTTGTTCATTTGGGCCAATTCAAACAACTCTTTTATATTTCCATGCAACCCTTTTACTGCTACATGGCCCCTCTTCTCCATGGCTCGCTTGTGAATGGAAACCAACGCTCCCAGCCCGTTACCATCGATATAGTCAACTTCCGAAAGATCAATGGAAATGAATTGATGTCCGCTGTCGATATACCTGATCAGGCTTTCCCGGATCGCTCGTGCCTCCTCCGCGTAAATACCTCCGGACAGGAGCACTTGAATCTGCTTTGTCGTGACCGTCACTACCTGAATCATCCGCTTTTTCTTTCCACGCTTTCGTTACCATTTCCATTGAATCAAGACTCAACAATATTTTTTGGCTGTTCCGGCAAATCCATTATTCAACCATTACTTCTATATCTTAAATCGTTTTCCATCGATTGCCTATTCGGTTTCTTGAATAATTACTTACAAAGAAGAAGACCGTTTTCTATCATCTGATGATAAAAACCGGACTTGTAGTCGTAGCAACAATTTACCTATTAGGGTTTGCGAAGTTTCAACATTTGCAAAGCAGTCGATATTGTCAGTCGCGATTGAAAATCATCGAAGGAAATACCGAGGATTGTCTCTAACCGCCGCTTGCGGAACATCATGGTTTGATAGTGGATAGATAGTTTATCCGCACCGTCTTTGAGATTGTCGCTCATTAGAATGATCTCCAGGGTAGCCAGATAGGCGCCGCCCTTTTTCTTATCATAAGTTAACAACTTTCCCAAAGTGCGTTCAATGTATGCCGTGATTTGAACTTCATCGGTAAAGCACGACAGCAGCTGAAAAACGCCCATGTCCAAATAATGATACGTCTTCAATTGCGGCCACACTTTGCGGCCAGCGCCGACGGCGCTCTCCGCCTGCCGGTAATAGGTCCGTATGTCCGCAATATTGGCGCCGAATTCGGCGATACCGATGGAAACCGTGACCGCCGGAACCTTCCCGGCAATTTTAGTACGCAATTCTTCCGCCATGCTTTTTTGAGCGTCTTTGGTGATTTCAGAGTCACCCGGCTCAAAGCATAGCAAACCAATCCCCTCGGACCCTTCCCACGAAACCCTATTGGCCTCTTCCAATGCATCCAGCAGGGAATCCGTTAACAGTCGATATTCATTCAAATGATCCTGCCAATAGGCTCTTGGCTTTTCCTGATATTCATCGATCATAATCAGAAAGCAACTGAATGGCATCATCATATTGGCGCCCATGATGCGGGCGCTTTCATATACCGTATGATTGGAAGACGGGCCTTGCCGAATCAGTTTATATCATCAGCTCATTTATTCTTCGTCGTTCGTAGGAAGCTTTCATCGTTTGTTCATGCCGACGACGGTCCGTTATATCGATAAAGGTCGCGAGCACTTCATCACTTGTAACGATGCCGGAAACCATTACAGAACGCACCGCTCCGTTTTTGCAGGTGATATCGTATTCAATCGGTCCGATCTCTTGCTTTGCTTTCGTCGCACTCTCAACCTCTGCGGCCCAGGTCTCCGCCACCAGGCTCCTGTAATTCTGATCGGGAAAAGCTAATTCCCGCCATTTTTCTCGTGATGGCAAGTCATCGTAGTTGTATCCAAAAACCTGCACAAACTTATCATTAATAAAAGTATGCATTCCTTCATTATTGATAATAGCCAATGGAAGAGGGAGTGTTGTGACAAGCTGTCTGAATCTGGCTTCACTTTTCCGCAATGCTTCTTCCATCCGTTTATGCCCGGTGATGTCACGAGCTACGCCCAGCACGCCGATGAGTGTCCCGCCTGCAGCGAACATGGGCGTTTTGATTGTTTCCAAATTCATGTGACGCCCATCCTCGGCAAGCGAGACTTCCTCTTCATTAATGACGGACTTACCCGTCGCTATGGCTTTTCGGTCGTTTTCCCGAAAGAAACCCGCCAACTCGGCCTCTACAAAATCATAGTCGGTTTTTCCAACGATGTCGCCTTCGCAGGCCCCGAAGAACCTCTCAAACATCCTGTTACAGCTTAGGTAAACACCCTCCGGATTTTTCAGCCAAACCATGTCGGGGATCGTTTCGATTAGTGTGCGCAAAAGCTCCCCTTTTTCCTTCTCCAACTGTGTAGCACGTTTGCGGTCGGTAATATCCTGAAAAATGCTCATGCTAATAAAACGACCGTCTGCGGAAATTGGTACGCTGGTCGATTCCACATAGATGACTCTACCTTGAAAACCCATCAACCGATGTTCCCACTTGGGCGCCTGAATCCCGGAGGTGACTGACGCAAAACGACGAAGATATTCTTCGCGGTCATCGGGATGCACATAGTCCATATACAAATGGCCCAACAGTTCCGATGGCTCATCCGCTTGTATCATTTTGGCAAAAACACAATTTACATATGTAATGATTCCGGCATCGTCACGAAGGATGATGCCATCTGTTGAATTCTGCGTCAATGCAACATAGATAGACTGGCTCTCCCGCAACGTTTTCTCCGCCTCTATTCGAAATGCAACTTCGCTCTTTAATTCAAAATTTTGCCGTTCAAGCAACTCATTTTTTCGCACCAGCTCCTGACTAAGGTCAGCAAACTCAGCTTTGATACGATTGACTGTTTCTCGCGCCTCTTGATCGCTCCCCATCAAAGACCTCTCTCCTCTTTCCTAATAGTACTTTCTCGCACGTTTCGCAGCGCAGGTGTGTCCATCTTAAATCAAAGCACTTCATCCGCTTATATCTGTTAAAAACATTTAAAATCATTCATTTTTCAAAATCCAATGAGTTCATGTTCATCACACAAAACCCCTTAACTCGAGATAGCTTAAACTCCTCTTGTTTCAAATGTATACCCTCACTTGCAACACCCCAATTCATAGGCTACTAAATTATATATTTTTTGAACATATATGCAATATTTTTGCAACATTATCCCAAACGTGGTCTCCTTCTCACCCAACAGTGCGGCAGTTCTTCTTCTGCCAACGCCCAGAACAAATTCCCATCAACGCCGACTCACGAATTTCGTGTCAAAAAACAGCACGACAGCTTCTTACCCTTTTGATAAACTGAGAGTGCGAAATCTTCGTGCCACCAAATCAGATATCAGATAGAGGGGAGAAAACGCAAAAAATGAAATCGCTCTTTTTTTATCAGACCCCCATCGGTTCTCTCGGAATCGTCGAAAACAACAAGACCGTTACCCATCTGTTCTTTGAAGGCGAACCTGTCCCGACGGAAGCGCTCATGCAGGAAACGAAATTGCTGAAGGAAGCGGGGCATCAGCTGCAGCTCTATTTCGCCGGGCAACTCCGAGAGTTCAACCTTCCCCTCGCGCCAGTCGGTACTGAATACATGCGGCGGGTCTGGGATGCGCTATGCGCCATTCCTTATGGAGAAACCCGCAGTTACCGCGAAGTCGCCTCTTCCCTCGGCAATCCTGATGCAGCCCGCGCTGTCGGTCTCGCCAACAATAAAAACCCTCTGCCGCTCTTCATTCCCTGTCATCGGGTCATCGGTTCCAATCGGAAGCTGGTCGGCTACCGGGGCGGCCTGAGTGCCAAAGAGCAGCTGTTGGCTCTCGAAAAACAAGGGAGCGTGCATAACTCATGACGCTAACGGACACCGAAAAATGGGATGCCGTTGTTCATTGTGATCCAACCTATGATGGACAGTTTTTCTATGGCGTGAAAACGACCGGCATTTTCTGCCGGCCGTCCTGTAAGTCCAAAACTCCTCTGCGGGAGAATGTCGAGTTCTTTGACGAAGCGGCCGGTGCTTTCGCGTTCGGCATGCGTCCCTGCAAACGCTGTCGTCCCGATCTGCTGGATTATGCCCCGACGCGGGAACTGCTCTCGAAAATCAAGGCGATTTACGACACGGATTATTCGGACCGCGAAAAACTCGCGGCGCAGTTGAAACATATCCCCGTCAGTCCTCACCACTTGACGCGGCTGTTCCAGCAGGAATATGGCATGACGCCTACCGAATACCAGAACCGGTTGCGTTTGGCGAATGCCGAGGCTTGCCTGGCCATCCCCGACATGCCTGTGTTGAACGTCGCACTGGTCAGTGGATTCGGCAGTTTATCGAGTTTTTACGCCTGTTTCAAAAGAAGTTCGGCATCACACCCAGCGAATACCGGCAACAGAAATCGCTGGCAAAATCCGCAGCAACGGAGGCGACCCGTGCCATTCTTTAACTATGGATCGACAGAGATCGAACATCTGAAGAAAAAAGATAAAAAACTGGCGCTGGCTATTGAGAGCATCGGTCCAATTGAACGGGAAGTCATGCCCGACCATTTCGCCGCCCTCATCCACAGCATCGTCGGCCAGCAGATCGCCACCAAAGCTGCCGCTACGGTCTGGGGCCGCCTGCAGTTGCAGTGCGGCGGGATCACGCCGCGCAGGCATCGCCCGTGCCGATGCCGCCGAGATACAGCAATGCGGCCTCTCTATGCGTAAAACCCTCTATATCAAGGGAGTCGGTGAGGCCGCACTGCAAAACGAACTCAATATACACGAATTTCCTGTTCTGTCTGACAACGAGATCATTGAGCGGCTATCCGCCCTGAACGGTGTTGGGGTCTGGACCGCCGAGATGCTGCTGATCTTTTCGCTCGAGCGGCCGGATGTCGTCAGTTGGGGCGACCTCGCCATCCGGCGGGGCATGATGAGCCTGTATGGTCTGAACAAACTGACCCGAACTCAGTTCGAGCGCTATCGGAAACGCTATTCACCCTACGGATCAGTCGCTTCCCTCTATCTGTGGGCGCTGGCCGCCCGCAAGACAATATAAGCCCCTTATGCAGCCCTGCCCAAAGAAGCGCCCGTTTCGGCGACAGCGCCGAGTTTTTTCAGGAAGTCCACCACCGGCGCATACCAATTATTTTTGGCCCTCACGAAACTTGAGTGCCCATCCTCTCCGTAAGGTGGCAGGGCGACAAATTCCACTGCGCCTCCACCGGCCTGGAATGCCGCCAAAAATTGCTGCGCCAGTGCCGGCCGGAAGTAGTGATCATTCTCTGAATACAACCATAGAGTCGGAACACGGAAGGTCTTCCCGTTAGGTTCCGTAGGAATCAACCAGGTTGGCTTCGTCTCTGACCACATCAGGCGCCGAAGAGCCCCGGCCGCCGGCAAAATTGATCACGCCGATCACGCCGGGAAAATTCAAGGAACCCGCAGCGGTAACACTGTGTCCGCCAGTCGACTGTCCCAGCAAAACTACCCGGTTTTTATCAACATACGGCTTGTCCTGGAAATAACGGATCGCCGCGCCGAGGTCCTTCGCCGCCTCCAGCCCCGCTCGCGTATAGTTGCGGGCGCCATTCGGATATTGAAAGCTTTCATTATAGGGGCCGTCCGAAATGCCAAAGCCCCGACGCACTACGAAAATCACCGCCATGCCAAGTTTGGCGAACGTTTCGGCTTGCCTCACGTAGTAGGTGTCCGCCGTCGTCTTGAGCCTGTCCGCGACCAGGCGGGAAGTGCCATGCGTCATCACCATTGCGGGGAACGGGCCGGCGCCCTCCGGTTTATAGATCATGGCATCAAGCAAATACGCTTTCCCGTCCGTTTCCAACGGCACCTTCACGCGCTCTTTTTCGATTGCCGGTTCAGCGAAAGCCGCCGAATTAAGACACCAACTCAACACCATCACTAGCAATAACAACTTTTTCAAATTCGAGCCATCTCCAATCTTTTTTAATCAGCTTTTTTCATAAGAGGTTTGCAATTTCAGTTCCTCGTTATGCCGTTCCAATGCCAATTGAATTAGACGGTCAATCAGTTCCGGATAAGATATTCCGCTGATCTCCCACAACTTCGGATACATGCTGATCTTGGTAAAACCGGGGATCGTATTGATCTCATTGACCACAGCCACATTATCCGGTGTGAGGAAAAAGTCCACCCGGGCCATCCCTTCACAGCATAGAACCTGATATGCCTTGATCGCCTGTTCCTGAATTGATGCGATCGCTTCCCCGGACAACTCCGCCGGGATTTTCAACAGCGCACCGTTTTCATCGATATACTTGGCCCCCCCCCCCCCCCCCCCCCCCCCTCATAGGAATAAAAGTCCTGTTGCGCAATGATTTCACCCACTGCCGAAGCAATCGGCCGCTCATTCCCCAAAACTGCGCATTCCACTTCCCGCCCAACCATGCACTCTTCAATCAAAATTTTGCGATCAAACGAAAAGGCTTCATCGATTGCCACTGCAAACTGCGCTTCATTTTCCACCTTGCTCACCCCGACCGACGAACCGGCGTTGGCCGGTTTGATAAACAACGGCAAGCCCAAATCCCGTACGATTGCCTGAAAATTGATTTTCTCCCGCTCCCAACGTTGAAAAACCTGAAACTTCGCAATCGGCACTCCCGCATCCCTGAGCAGCCGCTTGGCGACGTCCCTTATCCATGGCGACCGCCGACCCCAGAACGCCTGCGCCTACAAACGGAATATCCACCAGCTTCAGCAACCCCTGCATCGTACCGTCTTCGCCGAACGCCCCGTGCAATACGGGGAAAATAACATCCAATTTGCCGCCGGCGTAGCCGCCGCCCAAACACAATAGTTCCCGGCTCTCGTCACCAGGAACCAGCACCACATCTTTATCGCCTTTATTCAAAGCAATCCGTTTGGGGTCATGGCTGTTCAGTAGAAAGTGAGACTGGTCATTCAGATACCAGCGACCTCCTTTATCGATCCCGATCAACGTTACGTTGTACTTTTCGCGATCAATCGCATCCAAAACATTCTTGGCGGATTGCAACGAAACCTCATGCTCCGTCGATTTCCCGCCAAACAAAATCCCCACATTAATTTTAGTCATCATCGGTTCTCCTCTCTTTTGTTTCACAACAACCCCAGCTCTTTAGCAATCCGCCGCGTGATCTCGCGCGCTTTGATGCCGCTCGCTTCATCTGCGCCTTCCACATTTGTTGCAAAGACATAAACTTTTCCCTGTGTTTCAATGTAGCCGACAAACCAGCCAAAAATCCATTTTCCATCCTGATACCCGGATCCGGTCTTGCCCATGAACTTGATTCCATTTTCATTGGCTAGCGTGATGTTTTGCAGAACAATCGCCCGCGACTCCGCAGAAAACGGCAATTCTCCGGCATACAGCCTCTTCAGCACATCAACTTGCTCCATAGCAGAAATTTGCAAGGAGGAGCGCAGCCAAAACCGCGTTAGTCCGCCGGAAATATCCCGGTTTCCATAGCCGATCCGGTCCAGATAAAGCTGCATCCTCTCCGCCCCGATACGCCTCGCAAGTGCTTGAAAATACCACACCACCGATTCCCGTGTAGCCGAAGCAAGCGTATGATCACGATTCCATCCGGCAATATCATAGTGAGTTCCATCCCATGGCATCATGGTCAACGTGTCGTTCCGGTCAAGAACCCCTGTTTCCAGTCCGATCAATGAATTGAAAATCTTAAAGCTTGAGCAGGGTGACAATCTTTTGTTACTCTGCTCTTCGTTATAAATTCTATAGGTATCCGTAGCAGGCTCATATAAGACAAACGTGCCGTCAACCCGTCAAAGTAGCGGCTGAAATCCTCTCGGATCACCGTCGCTGCAGTCGCTCCAGCCATGGTCGACCACTGGATCGCCCCCATTATCAGTAACGCCATCAGAAACTTCCTCATTTCTTCCACTCCTTCCGTTTAGGTACGTCTCCATTATAGAAAAACACGGAGGTGAAAAAAATTGCGGCTTCCTTATAAATCCATTACAAATAAAGTTATACTTCCAAAATGTAGCCCTGCCCGCGGCGAGTTACCAGGAATTTCCCATACACGCCAAGTTTGCAGCGTAGACGATGCAGCAACACATTGATTTCATCCATGCCGACATCCGAATATCGCTTGCGATCAGACGCCGTTCGGACCAGACTTCGGTGCGAATCATCTCATACGGAACCAGTTTGTTCCGATGGTGGTACAGCACTTCCAGCAAACGCCATTCCTTACCCGCTAGTGGAATCTCTGTTTCGTGAATGCGCAACACTCTTTTATCCAAGTCCACAATGAAGGTCGTTGCCGGCGGAAAAGTCCCCCAATCCATGGTATTATCCAAATCTAACAAAACCAAAAAGCGCAATCGAATCACACCATCGGCCAGATCAATTGTGTCATTATCCTCCAAAACCAGCCGGCTGAAAGCATCGAGCCGCCTGCCGTTCACCAACGTACCATGCTTACTGCCCAACTCCGCAATCAGATAAGCCTGATCCTGTCTCTCTATACAGCAATGTTGGCGGGAAATCAGCAAACTATCGAACCCAATATCCGGATGAAATGAAGCGGTCACCCGTCCAATAATGGTTTTTTCGTTATTCAGATCAAAAAAGGTCCCCTGAATGAATGGGCTTCCCTGCTCCACAACCAACCGGGCGCCTTCTTTCCCACTGACCGGTTCCGCCACACTATCCAATGACTGCATCCTCCTTAGGGCCGTGCCAGTTCCCATTTTCTCTTCTACTCATTCGCCGACAGCCGCCGCATTCCTGCCCCGATAATAAAATTGCAAAAGCCGCGTTGAAATTAATATTCCGCCGCGGCCCTCAATTATAATTATCTTCTTCTAATAACTTCACACTACCAAGTCGGCGACTGACAATTCCCCTCTTTCTACTCAATTGGCCCGTGCGCTGAGCACCTTGGACAGGAAATCATTGCAGCGGCTGCTTTTCGGGGCGGTGAACAGTTCCTGGGCCGTACCTTCTTCGACGATGTACCCATCGTCCATGAAAATGACCCGGTCCGCCACATCCCGGGCGAACCCCATCTCGTGCGTAACGATGACCATCGTCATCCCTTCCAGCGCCAAGTCTTTCATGACCTTCAGGACTTCCCCCACCATTTCAGGGTCGAGAGCCGAGGTCGGTTCATCGAACAGCATGATCTTCGGATTCATCTGCAACGCCCGGGCAATCGCCACCCGTTGTTTCTGCCCCCCGGACAGGGTATGCGGATAGACATCCTTTTTATCCTCCAGGCCAACCTTTCGCAGCAAGGCCACTGCCGTTTCTTCAGCTTCTTTGCGGTTCATCTTCTTTAATTCCAGCGGCGCCAGCATCATATTCTGCATCACCGTGTAATTGGGAAACAGATTAAAGGATTGGAACACCATGCCGATGTTTTTCGCGCAGCTTGTTGATGTTTTTTGCATTTACAATATTTTCACCGATCACCGTGATGCTGCCGGACTGTATCTCTTCCAGCCGGTTCAGACAGCGCAGCAGTGTGCTTTTACCTGACCCGGAGGGCCCAATAATGCACAGTACCTCACCTTCTGTCACTTCCAGAGAAATCCCCTTCAACACTTCCAGATGACCGAAGCTTTTTCTAATGTCGTTTGCTGTGATTATCATAACTCAACTTCCTTTCCAGCTTCTTGGTGAGTAATGACAGTCCTGTGATAATGACAAGATACATCACCGCCACATAAGAATATACCTCAAATGGCAAATAATTCCGGGCAATGATGATCTGTCCGTTCAATGTCAATTCCCTGACGCTGATAACCGACAGAATGGAAGTGTCTTTGAGTGTGGTAATGAATTGGTTCAAAAAAGCCGGGATCATGATTTTGATCGCCTGTGGCAGGATCACCTTGTGCATGGTTTTCAAATAGCTCATGCCCAGACTACGGGCAGCTTCGGATTGTCCGATATCTATCGCCTGTATGCCGCCACGGAAAATTTCCGCCATATAAGCGCTGGCATTGATGGTCAGAGAAATAATGGCCGCCACCACAGGGTTAAATCGAATTCCCAGGATCGCACTGACCCCGAAGTACAGGAATAGGGCCAGAATCATTAGCGGTACCCCGCGCACCGCATAAATATAGACGGTGGAAATGGAACGCAAAGTTTGGCTACTGCTGATACTGAAGAGTCCGAGGATCACTCCGATCAGGAACGCGAAAAATATCGAGGCGACCGCCATCACAATCGTTAAATATAAGCCACTGAGTAAACTGGGCAGACATTCCTGAAACAACTCAAAGTAATACATGGCGCAAGAACCCTCCTACCCTAGCACTGCAACTGAAAATGCAGTAAATCTCACGCCCTACCGCCTGCATCATACCGCGTGTCGGACGTTTGACTTACTGCACAGATGCCGATGCCAACTATAGAATTTTTATTTATCCAGAGGTAGATACTGCCCGACGATTTTGGCATATTCGCCATTATCTTTCAGTTTCTTGAGACCTGAATTAAACATGGCCAGCAATTTTTGGTTTTTCCCTTTATCAACGGCGAATCCATTGAAAGGCGCCGCTTCGATTTCAGGCACAGCCACCCGGAAGTTTTTCTCGGGGGAAACTTTGATCTGATAGGAAATTACCGGGTAATCTTCGACCAGGAAGTCCGCGTTGCCATTTTTCACGGCCTGGAACATGGAAGGAGAATCATCATAATAGCTGATTTTCAGATCATATTTTTTCTGGTTCTCTTCGGCGAAAATAGCACCGGTGGTTCCTTTCTTGACAGCCGCGGTTTTGCCTTTCAGATCATCCAACGTTTTGACATCGGTATTCTTGATATTCACAACGATGGAGGAACCGGACTTGATATACCCATCGGAAAAATCGATCGATTCCTGCCGTTTCTTCGTGATGTTCATCCCGGCAATCGAGCCGTCAATCTGACCGGCCTTGATCGCAGGAATAATGCCGCTGAAGTCCATCGGTTTCAACTCGTATTTGAAGCCTTCGGCTTTCGCAATCGCGGCGATCAGTTCCACGTCAATTCCTTTGTATTTGCCGTTCTCTTCAAATGAAAATGGCGCGTATTTGGCGTCACAGGCAATAATGTAGGTCTTTTCAGCTTCCGGCTTGGCGGCGGCGCCCGGCGCAGCGGCTTTCTTGTCCTGTCCACAGCCTGCGAGCAGGGTCACCAGCAGAACGGAAATCATTAATAAGAGCGAAAGGTTTTTCTTGTTCATGGTTTTACCTCCAAATATTTTTTTATAAAAAAAAGACGTCTGATGATAGCCGCCCCTTGGCGATAATCACGAGACATCTTTGTCTTAATGCGGTATATTTTGCTTAAAAGGCCTTTTTGATAACCTGTTCGTATTGTATCAGTCTCAAAAACACCTGTCAACCATCAAAATCGACCCTGCAACTCACTATTTTTTGCTGATTTTACACTTTCTTATCCAAAATACCAAGTCATCCCTGTTCATTGTTTTATTTCAGTGCACGTGTTACCATTTACCATATTTATTGCATACAGGAGGCGGAAGCTTTGCAAATCGATTTTGAAAAAGTGGTGGAACTGGCCCGAAAATATGAACCGGAGATGAGTAAGTTCCTGCGGGATATGATTGCCATTCCCAGCGAAAGCACACACGAGGAAGGCGTCATCCGCCGCATCAAAGCAGAAATGGAAAAAGTCGGCTTCGATAAAATCGAAATCGACCCTATGGGTAACATTCTCGGCTCCATCGGTCATGGGAAGCATGTGATCGCCATGGACGCGCATATCGATACCGTGGGCGTCGGCAGCGCAGGTAACTGGAGCTATGATCCCTATCAGGGACACGAAGATTCCGACAGCATCATCGGCCTGGGCGCCAGCGATCAGGAAGGCGGCATGGCCTCCATGGTGTATGCAGGCAAAATCATCAAAGATCTTCAGCTCGAAGGCGACTACACGCTGGTGGTTGTCGGTTCGGTCCAGGAAGAAGACTGTGACGGACTTTGCTGGCAATACATCCTGAACGAAGATAAGTTAAAACCCGAATTCGTGGTGCTGACCGAACCCACCGACGGCAAAATCACCCGCGGCCACAGAGGGCGCATGGAAATCAAGGTGACGACCAAAGGGCTGAGTTGTCACGGATCGGCGCCGGAGCGCGGCGACAATGCGATCTATAAAATGGCCGGCATCCTGACTGAGCTGAAGGCGTTGCATGAGAATTTGCTTGACCATGCTTTTTTGGGCAAGGGCAGTCTGACCGTTTCAGAGATTTTTCATACTTCACCGTCTCGCTGCGCCGTAGCTGACAGTTGCTGGATTTCCATCGACAGGCGTTTGACGGTCGGTGAAAGTGGCGAATATGCCCTGCAGCAGATCAAAAATCTGCCCTCGGTAAAAGCCGCCCAGGCGGAGGTCGCCCTGTATCAATATGCACGGCCCTCCTATACGCAGTTGGCTTATCCGACGGAGTGTTACTTCCCAACCTGGTTGATTGAAGAAGATCATCCAATTTGCCAGGCAACGGTCGAGTCCTATAAGAAGTTGTTCAAGATAAACCCGATCGTCGATAAATGGACATTCTCCACGAATGGGGTATCCATCATGGGCCGCTACGGCATCCCCTGCATCGGGTTCGGTCCGGGTCACGAAGATCAGGCCCACGCTCCCAACGAACGGACCTGGAAAAAAGAGCTGGTCAATTGCGCCGCCGTATATGCCGTGATTCCACTGCTATACACCGAGGAATACGCCGCCAATTAGCTGCTCATCACGCGGTTGCGTCCCGCATTTTTCGCCTTATACATGGCCGCATCCGCTAGTGCGATCAAGGAGGAAGGCGATTCGCTGCCGGATGGCAGCAGGGATGCCGCGCCGAGACTGATTGTCACCCAGTGGCCAGGCGCTTCGCGGTTTTCGATCTGCGTGTCCGCCACCCGTTTCCTGATTTTTTCGGCGACAATCACCGCTCCGGCCAAATCCGTATCCGGCAACACAATGGCGAACTCTTCACCCCCGTAACGGGCCGCAAGGTCCGTGCCGCGTTTGATGCTTTTTGCCAATACGCCGGCAACGGTTTTCAGGCAGTCGTCGCCGCTCTGATGCCCATAGGTATCATTATAGAGCTTGAAAAAATCGATATCAGCCATGATAAGTGACAGGGGTTTTTGCTGCCGCTGCCCGGTCCGCCAGGCCCGTTCAAGATATTCGTCAAAATAGCGCCGGTTGGCGATGCCCGTCAACCCGTCCGCCAGTGTCAGTCGATGCAGTTCTTCGTTCAGCGCTTCCAGTTCTTCATTCTGCTCCGTCAGTTTTTCATTCGCGGTGTCCAGTTCCTGTGTGCGCTCTTTTACCTTATGGTCCAAGGTCTCATTTGCTTCCCGCAGTGCTTCTTCCGCATGCCTACGCTCAATGATATTCCACAGCGAGTCCATCATCAGCGTCAACTGGCTTACATCCAGGTCCGTATAGGCTTCCTTCTTGTTGGCCACTCCGGCAACGGCCACTATTTTGCCGTCAATGAACACCGGAGCCGTCATAAAGCGTTTCAGCGGCGCGTGACCTTGCGGATATCCTTTCTTCAGAAGATCCGGCATTGCAAAATCATTGTCAACGATCGGCTGACGTTGACGCACAGCTTCTCCCCACAATCCGGTCTTGTCGAGTTGATACCGTGTGGGTTGATTCGGCATGGTGCAGGCTTCCATCACCCCCTGCGACCAAGCATGCAGCGTAAACTCTTGCGTTTCTTCACTATAATAATAGATATAGCCGAATTGACTCACCGACAGCTCGATAATGGCAGTCAGCGCCTGGTCCAGCAATTCTTTTTCCGAGGTTGTTTCCATCTGTGCTATCTGAAGAATGGCCTGCAAGCGTTTTTTCTCCAACATAGACCTTTGTTCCGCTTGTATCCGTGCGGTGGCATCTTCCACCTGGATAACGAAATATAACGGATGCTTTTGTATATCCCGTATTAGTGATGTCGTCAGCACGCAAGGAATTGCGAAGCCCGATTTATGGCAATACCGCTTCTCCACACGGTAGGTTTCGATTTCGTCGGCCAGCATCCGCAGCCGAAGTTCTGTATTGACATTCACGTCATCTGGATGCGTCACCTCCAGGACTGATCGGCCCAGAAGCTCCGACTCCTCATAACCGAGCAGCCGGCACAGACACTCATTCACCTTGAGCCAACGCCTTTCAATGGAGATGAGCGCCATACCGATCGGCGCATGGCCGAAAGCGCCGGCAAAACGTTCTTCGCTTTCACGTCGGACTTCTGCAAGTTGCTCTCGTTTCAAGATCATAAAGACCAACAGGCCATAAAACAAAAGAATGATCACGCTGGTAAATACGGCGGTCCGGAAATATTTCACTTCGCGTTCCCGAAAGTCCGCCAGCGCTTCTGTCTCAAGAACAGATACCTGCACGATCAGCGGATATCGTTCCATGTGGTGATAACTGAAGAGTCGCGGTTGGTAGTCGACAACCGAAGTGCTGAGGTAAGAGCCTGAATGGGCTTCCTGCATCTGACGAAAATTCGAGGAAGCCGACACATCCTGTCCCGACTCCATGCCACTTGCAGTCTGACGCACGCGAACCACGCCATCCATTCCGATGATAGTGACAGAATAACTGTATCCGAGTTTCATCTCGCGGTAAAAATCCGAAAAATATTGGGGATCTATCCCGCAGACCACGACTCCGTCAAAACTGCCATCCGGCCGATTGATCCGCCGGCTCAAATGAAAAGCGGGCTTGCCGGTAAATCGATTGATAACCGGTTTCGATATATATAGCTTGCCGGTGTCTTTCACTCTATGGGTCTGGAAGAATTCCCGATCGCTCACATTGACGGTTTGGGAATTCGCCAGCAGGCTCATCCGAAAATTTCCCTGCGGATCGATAATCGCCAGGTTCATGGCCGGAACGAAGATTTTGCTTTGCATCCGCTCAATAATCATTTCAGTGACGACACCCTGTTTCTCGTACTGCCGCTTCGTGAACAACAGCGTCTCGTCGATTTGGTCAAAATGAAGCTGGATATGCTCCTGAAAGGCCGCAGCAAGATTTTCGCTCGCACGCAAGGTGTTGCGAATATCCGCCTGGTGTTCGTACTCGATTCTCGACAAGGCAACCGCCCATATCGCGGCAATGGTTAGCACGGCAAAGGCAATGATAACTCTACACAACGTTGACCGCAGCGTCTTTGCGAAAATTTTTCCCAGCCCAACCACTGCCCTGCCCCTCCAATTCGCCAAAATGCCACAGAATATCTATCAAGAAAAATTATGTAATAGTATTGTACCACTTTTTTGCTCCTGCCCCAATGAATCCCTGGAAAATGCAATAATGCAGAACTCAATGATCAAAAAAACACCAAGCGCGCCCGCTAATAGCGGAAATGCTTGGTGTTTTCAACGTCCTTTAGCTAAAACAATCCGATCCAGCGCCAGTAAGTTGCCGCACAAAGTCCGTATACGATACAGGCCAGAATCGAAACCGGAATGCCCACGCGCGGAAAATCGGCAACTGTTAATTGACCTGTTCCATATACTAGCACGTTCGGATTGGTACAATAGAACATCAGGATCGGATAGCCGCCGATGATCATACCGGCTGGCAACGCCAGCACCGCCGGCGGCAGCCCCGCTTCAACCCCTAGAGCGATAACCATTGGTAACATGGCAGTTGCCATAACCGTCGTGCCGACAAAGACAAAGTGCATGAATTGAACAATAAACATGAGCACCACGAGGAGCAGGAGCACCGCCATTCCCTTTAAGCCAAAAGCTGCAAATGCAGCTGCCGCCATCCATTTGGCAGCGCCGCTGCTCATCAGCAGGCTGCCTAAACACAAGCCGCCGCCAGTAATCAGCAGCACATCATAACTGACATGCGGCGAAGCGTCTTTCCAACTCATGACGCCAATTTTAGGCAAAAACAAAGGAATTATCGCAACCAAACAAGCAGTAGTGGTATCAATTTTAGTTATCGTTCCGGTTGCCCACAACACCACCACACCAGTAAAGATCGCAAGGGTATATTTTTCATCATAATTCATTTTTCCCATGGCTTCGAGCCTATTTTTTACATAGGCAGCGCCGCCAGGAATTTCTTTATGTTCAGGCTTGTATACGAATTGGATAAAGGCCCACGTTAAAATTGTCATAAACACAGCAGGCGGAAAACCAATTTTCAGCCACTCAATGTATGAAATGACAGGACCTCCCGCCTTTTGAATATATTCAACCGTAACCGGATTCGGAACGGTAGCCGTCAGAATGCCGGCGCTAATCGTAGCGTTCGTAAAAGCTAACGTCAACAGCAAATTGGCGCCGAATTTGGTTCGGCCCTCTGGTTTAAATAACGCAATAATGCTGATACAAACCGGCAATAGTATTGCAGTCCGGGCCGTGCTGGACGGAATCAGAAAGGATAATATTGTATTGGCAAGTACAATTCCAATCGTAATTTGAAGCGTTGAACTGCCGACAATACTCAATATGAGATAAGTAATCCGCTCCGCCAGCTTGGTTTTTATCATAGCCGCCGCCAAAACAAAAGCGCCAAACATCAAAAAAACCGACGAGGCTGCAAACGGAGCCAATCCTGGTCCGACTTTAACGACGCCCATCAGAACCGCCAGCGGAACAATCGCGATGCTGGTTACAACTAACGGAAGCGCTTCCGTTAAATACAAAATAAAGATTCCGGCGAATAAAGCCAATGCACGCTGCCCTACCAATGACAGCCCGGCAGGCGCAGGCAAGAACCAAACAACCAACAGGGCAATAATCGCCAGTGGCAAACCAAAACTTTTTCGCATGTGTTCAAAAGCACTTTCACTATGATTCGCAGGCATTGTGTGTACCCCTCTTTCATCTTGTATTGTTTACCTTGAGGTCAGCACATAAAGAAAGACGGATATCCTCAAACATATGATATCCGCCTTTCATAGAAGTAAGGTGTGTGTTCTATTTTTCCATGTCCGGATCAAAAAACTCGCCGAAAAGCTCTGCATCGGACGGTTTATCCTCTGGAATTGGGACCGAAACCCAGGTCGTATTCATATAGTGTTTCAAACTGATATTTTCGGAAATGATATTGCCTCCCCAGGTGCCGCAACCCAGACTGGATGTCATGGGCATACCGTTGTTGAAGGCCCCGGCATTGGCTTTGGACTGCGGCTGGCGCACCATGATCCGGCTAACGGGGGCTGCAAGCGCATGCTGGTGAATATGTTCCTCGTTAAAGGAATAAATACCGCAGGAATGGCCTTTACCGCCCACCTCATAGATCGCCTGCATCATCTTAACGGCATTCTCGAATCCGCCGTTGTATTTGTAAACAGCCATGAGCGTGGTCAATTTTTCTCCCGAGAAAGGATATTCTTTGCCGATCCCATCCCCATAAACGATGATAAACTTGCGGTCTGCCGGAATGGAAAAGCCGGCGATTTCAGCCAGTTTTTGGGGAGCAATCGCCACAGTATCGCCTAGGCGATGCCCTTCCTCATCCCACATAACGACTTTGAGTTTCGCTTTTTCAGCTTCCGAAGCAACATAACCACCAACTTTTTCAAGTTGTTTAACCATTTTGTCAAAAATAGCGGCAGAAATAATTAGATTCCCATCCGCCGAACAACCGGAACCGAAATCGGAGGTCTTGCTAAGCATCGAATTTTGAGCCGCTTCCTCAATATTGGCGGTCTCGTCAATGACCATGGTGGAGTTTCCTGCGCCCACACCATAAGCAGGCGTACCTGACGAATAAGCAGCGCGAACCATCGGCTGTCCACCCGTAGCCAATACCAGATCAGCCCTAGCCATCAAAGCTTGAGACATTGGAATATTGACGTTTTGCAGACACTGGACGATATCGGCCGGAGCGCCTTCCCGTTCAAGCGCTTCCCGCATGAGCCGCACCGTTTCAAAAGAAGTCTTTTTCGACCGGGGATGTGGAGAGAATATCAGGGCATTGCGCGCTTTGATCCCGTAAACCGCATTTCCCGCCGGTGTTAAATCCGGGTTGGTGGTCGGGATGATGGACGCAATGATCCCCACAGGCTTGCCATATTTTACGAGACCCTTTTCGGGAATTTCTTCGATAATTCCGACGCTTTTTTGACGCAGCGCGTCCCGCAGAATCCCGCGGATTTTCATCCGTTTCCCCATGCGACTGACGGGATCTCCCAAGCCACTTTCCTCGATCCCCATCGCAACCAGATTCGAAAATGTTTTTTTGTTTGCAACCGACCAGGCCACCGCCTGACACAAGCGATCCACTTTTGCCTGATCGTAGGTCGCAATCACCGCTGCGGCGGCGCGCGCCTTTTCAAAAACTTGATCCAATTCTTCCTGTTGTACCGGTGTGAGTCCTTTGTTGATTTCTTTTGCCATAATATTTCTCCCCTTCTACATAATTGTTGCTTCTATATTGGACCGAACAGCTCAAATTACATTAGTTATACTTGAGCAAACTATTTCGGTAGATTTGCAAAACCTCTGCTTTTCCGGCAGGTTCAGGATGCCTTGTAAAGCGGTGCTTTTGCGCGGCGAAATCGGTCGCGTACTCTTCCATTTCTTCTTCGGTAACCTTGATATTCAACTCCAAAAGGCTGTCAATAAAGGCTCCGAATTCGTTTAAGCTGCTAAAGCCTGTCAATGTCATAATCCTGTCAATCTTTTCCGTATTTTTAAAGATCGCCAGATATTCTTTTTCCAGTAGTGCGCAGGCCAAGCCGTGAGGAATCTTTTTATTATGGGTCAACGCATAACTCATACCATGCGGGAGACAACTACCGGTCTGTGTATTAACCAACCCACCGATTACGGAAATCAGCATCTGCTTCTCCCGAATTTCGTAGGTATAATCATCTTTCTTCATCGCCTCTACGCATTCGGAGAAAAGTCGAAAGGCAATCTCACAAATAGATCGGGAAAAATAGTTGCCGGCAGTTGACACATAGGATTCAATATTATGGCACAGCGCGTCGAGCGCCGTCGCGCGGGTCAGGCGAATGGGCATTTTCATCAGATAGTCGGCATCGACAAAGGCGATGTCCGGAAAAATCCTGGGACTGATTGCTTGTTTTGTGCCAATGTCGTTTCTGGTCAGCACAGCCCAATGGGCAACCTCCGCGCCCGTCCCGGCAGTTGTGGGAATGGCCAGCAGCGGAAGACTTTTTAGTTGCTCGCCTGCAAACAAGTCGACCGCAGATTTATCCGGATTCTGAATCAACACACCAATAGCTTTCGCTGCATCGATCGGAGACCCTCCGCCGATACCCACCATAAAATCAACTTTGGCTTTTTTGCCGATGTTTGCAGCTCTTTCTACAGTTTCCATCGAAGGATTTTCTTCAATATCGGTATCCACGATGTACGCAATACCGGCCTCGTCAAAAATCGCCTTTACATCGTCCAGGGCATAATGCTTGCCCGGAATATTATAGGTAATGATGTAAGCCTTTTTGCCAAACTTGGTTATGCTGTCTTTGTTTTTCTGGACACAACCCTTACCAAAAACAATCTTCGTCGGTGCAAAAAAAGTAAAATCACCTATCATTGCCATTTTCCCCTCCCCTTTAACGATCGTGCGTGACAACCAGCCGCCCCCATACCCTTCACCTGCTTGTCATCTGAATCTTAAATTATTAACAGAATAATCGCAAATCATCTTATCCATACCACCAATCGGTTTCATCAATGACAAGAGGCGCATCGCCGTCTTATCAGACAACAGTGCGCCTCTTGTTCAAGACCTATGATTTTTGAAATATGCTAATCCAACGAATTCACCCATTTTGATACAAAGCTATGAAACTTTGCCGCCACTGGTGAAAGCGTGGCTTGCTTACCAAACGCCAGCACAATCTCTTTTTTCAGCGGTTGTTTGAGTGGAACAATTGCAATAGGGAATGGTGTATCTTTAAGTTTTTCCCCAGGAAAAAAACCAATACCCATACCCGCACTAATCAGCGACAAACAGGTAGGTGAGTGGTTGCTTTCACATACGATATTGGGATGAAAGCCCGCTTTGATGCAGGCCTCCATGCAAATGGAAAACATGCGATCTGCTGCAGGATGAAAAATAAACTTCTCTGCAGCCACCTCTGCTAAATCAAGCGATTCTTTTCCCGCTAAGCGATGTGATGGGGGGAGTGCCAGAACATAATCATCATAGGCTAAATGTCGGAAATTGATGTCTCGATACTGCTCAGGCGTCGGCATGACAACAAAAGCTACTTCGATTGTCTTTGCTGCGAGCTTTTCAAGCAATTCATAGGTTCCCGCCTGCACGATTTCAAATTTTACGCCTGGGTATTGTTTATAGAATGAAGAGATCATGTCACCATAGTCAATACGGCCTAACGAAGCGATCACGCCAATCCGCAATGTTCCCTTTATCAGCCCCTTATATTCCATGACAATTTGTTTTGATTTTTCCAGATTGTCCAACAAAATTTTCGCCTGAATGATAAATTCTTCCCCGATCTGAGTCAAGTCTACGGTTCGGGAATTGCGTTCAAACAATTTGACGCCCAATTCATCTTCCAATTTAGCAACTTGTTGGGAAAGCGTGGATTGACTAACATTGATTTTATCCGCAGCCCGAGTGAAGTTTTTCTGGCTGGCAACCTCCACCACATACTGCAATTGATGCAACTCCATGTCTTCACCTCCACACTTTGATTTTCCACCAACAGTCTAACACATCCCCTGCCTCTATGTCGAAAATGAATCTGTTACAAAAAAAGACCTCCGGTGTAGATTTGCAGCATCTACGCCAGAGGTCTTTTTCTCAATACGCCGCCACCGGCACAGACAACTGAACTTGGTCAAAATCCTGCAGGTCAAACTTCACACTCATAACTTCAGCCGGCGCCAAGGTATGTACTACCGCATTGGTAGAGCCGCCACCAGCTCATCGTGAACATAGTGACTTGCACCAGCCCGGCAACGACGACTAATCCGTGCCGGGTCGGTATTGTCGTTTTTTCTCATCCTTCTATAATTCCTTGTTCCTGACGACGACGGGCATTATTTCTGATTTTAACCGTGCCGACAATCAACTCAGGAATTAAAACAAAGAATACGCCAATATACCCAACGGAACCATACCCTTTTACCACGATATTGGTTAAGCCGAATACAGAAATGCCAGTGCAAATTGCCATAGTAATCAGCGAAATAGCAATCCGCCGTCTCCGCAACTTTTCAAAAAAACCTCTGGCAGGCCAAGCCCCTTCAAACCGAGCCACTGCCGAAAACACTAGCGAGATGGCCGTTCCGAGCAACGCAACAAACAAAATTACGCTATATAAAACTTTTAGCCAAGGCAAGCCAAGCTGTGTACAAACATAATATACGGGAAGCGTCTCGCCCAGAACTTCAGGGGTAAAACCTAACAACATAAGACAAATTGCCACTAAAAATGCTCCATTGAGTAGCGTGCCAAAAAACATAAACCAGTTACACTCTTTCGTTGTCTTAATCCGATGCGAAACCGAAATAATAGGCATCGCTGTAAAAGCCTGAAAGCCGACATAAATCAGCATTAACCAAACTGCTTCCCAAAAACTTTTTCCGAAAGCATCTCCGGTAGCGATAACATTGGTAAATCTGAACGCTCCCATTTGCATACCCAGCACGCAAAGCAGCAGCAATGTAACGATTAGAAAATATGTTTTAAGACTTAAGACTTTAATAATCAAGTCGCCGCCGTATGTGGTCAAGAACAATAAAATTATCCCTACCAATACAATGCCTACTCCGTAAGGCAAGCCAATAGTGCTCTTCAACAAGGCCCCGGCGCCGGCAATGGCAGTACTTACGCCGCAAGCAACCAGTAAAATAAAGCCGATTTCAAACACGAGGGAAAAATATTTTTCATAAGGATGAAACAAGGCATCGCCATAACTCTTATAATTATAGGTTTTATAGTCTTTAGCCAAAACAAGCGCATTCCGATGAGCCCAGCCCAACAGAATCATAGCAATGATTGGTAAAAACGCAGCAAACCAGCCATACTTCACAAAAAAATTGACTTCCTGATTGCCAGTGGCAAACCCTCCACCACAGTGAGTTGCGAACCAGACCGCTGCCATGGAAAATCCAATTCCAATTCCATTTTTCATATAATTATATTCCTCCTTAATGTGGCCACTTTGCGGAAGTTGTAACGCACAAGGCAAAATTGTCAGCAAGACCAAACTGTATATACAATAAGACTTGCTGACAACATTACTGTGGGGTAACTCGATTAATCACTCAACTATAAACCGGGGCGTTTCGCTAAGACGGTTATGGCTCGACATAGAACGGAGTATAACCAGTTTTCGTTAAATCTTTACCAATGACCATTCTTTGAACTTGAGCTGTTCCTTCGTAAATTTGCATGATTTTTGCATCACGATAGTATTTTTCGACCGGATAATCTTTAGTGTAGCCATAGCCGCCAAATACTTGAATTGCATCGCAGGATACTTTGACCGCAGCATCGCCTGCCCATGATTTTGCCATGGATGAAAGCATTTTGAACGGCAGTTTGGCATCTTGCAAACTGGCTGCTTTCAAATAAAGCAACCTTGACGTCTCTGTATACATGGCCATATCGGCCAGCATAAATTGAATGGCCTGGAAACTGCCGATGGGTTTGCCGAACTGCACTCTTTCGCCGGCGTACTTGACCGCAGCTTCCAAAGAAGCCTGACAAATTCCGGTAGCCATTGCAGCTACCCCGGTGCGGCTTATGTCCAAAGTTTGCATGATGATATGCATGCCCTGACCTTCAGCGCCAAGCAGATTTTTTACGGGAACCCGCACGTTATCAAATACTATTTCATTGGTAGCGCTACTGCGAATTCCCAGCTTCTCTTCCTTCTTACTAATAGAAATCCCAGGAGTATCTCTGTCAATCATAAAGGCGCACATACCTTTGGGGCCCATTTTTTTATCTAGAGTAGCCATCAGCGAAAATTGCTTCGCGAATTGACCATTGGAGATGAATTGTTTAATTCCGTTGATTACATAAGAATCCCCGTCTTTTTCGCAGCGAGTGGACATATTTCCAGCATCGGTGCCGGCTTCCGGCTCTGTCAGGCAAAAAGCGGCAATTGCACCGTCCAACATACGGTCATACCACCACTTTTTCTGTTCCTTCGTACCGGCGATCAAAACCGGATCGGAACCGAGTAATGCAGACCCCATTACAATGGTAGCCAAGCCTGCATCGGCTTTGGACAATTCCTCCATAATCAAACACAACGATACATTGTCCAACCCAGGTCCGCCATATTCCTCCGGAATCGCGATAGACATCAATCCCATATCATGTAATTTGGCAATTGTTTCCATGGGACAACTTTCTTCCTTGTCCCATTTCGCGGCAAAGGGAGTAATTTCTTTCATTGCAAAGTCACGCGCCATTTGCCGAAGCATTTCCTGATTTTTATTGATTCTAAAGTCCATTATGATACAACCTCCAGAATTTTTTTATGTGATACTAATTAACGTTTGTTGCTGCGACGCCAAATGTTGGCTTTTTTGCATTCTTCAACAAGCTGGTCCTGACATTCAGGGTGTGCGATCGAGATCAACGCTTCTGCCCTTTCCCAAGTAGATTTTCCTTTCAAGTCGACAAGCCCGTTTTCTGTTGCAACATAACTGATAAGAGAAGCGGGAGTCGTGACCAATGTGCCGGGAACCAAAGCCGGCAGTATGTTGGAAATGTATTTGTTGGTTTTATTGTCAAAACGAGCCGACGGCACACACACGATTCCTTTTCCGCCTTTGGAATGATAGGCCGAGTAATGAAAATCGACCTGACCGCCCGTGCCGGAAACCTGTTTTCGGCCAACCGATTCGGCGGATACCTGTCCTAAGATGTCAATATGGATACAGCCGCAAATCGATATCACGTTATCGTTCTGCATAATGTTATGATGATTGTTCGTATAATCACTGGGATATAATTGGATAAGCGGGTTGTGATCGATGAATTCATATAATTCTTTGGAGCCGAGAACGAACGTACAAATGCTGATTCCTTTATTCAGCGTTTTTTTCGCATTGGTAATTTTTCCAGCTTTGAACATGTCAAAGTAGGCACTGGCCAATAGCTCCGTGTGAATGCCAAAATCCTTAAGATCAGATTCGGCTATCATTTTCCCAACATAGTTCGGTGTGCCGCCGACCCCTAACTGCAGGCAAGAACCATCCGTAATGAGCGGCATGATATTCATGGCGATCTTCTTGTCAATTTCTGAAGGCTCGATATTGGGCAGGTAGATCGGGAGCTTGCTTTCTGCGACTTCGACCACATAATCCACGTCGGAAATGTGGACATATTGTTCAGGCCCATATACGTGCGGAATTGTTTTATGGATTTCCAGCACAATACGCTTGGATGTTTGTATTGCCGCGGCCGTGCCGACGCCAGGAATACTGAGATTGAAGAAACCTTTGTCATCCATGGGAGTCGCAGCGACAAACAGCACATCTGCCGGACGCCTGCGGATAATTTCCGGGATTTCGCTCAACATGCAGGGCATAAAGAAAGCCAGACCATCCGCTTGCATTTTTCTTTCGTCAACGGAGAATGACAGATCATTCAAGATAAAATGCTCATGCGTGGGATCAGATTTTGGAGCTTCGGAATAATGCATAATACTAGTGCCGCGTAGATATACATTGTGTAATTCATCACGCCGTTTAGCCAACGCCTTGTCTAATTCAATCGTCGGGAGGTCAACAGACCCCATGATTACTTCGTCGCCTGATTTTACGATTTTCACCGCCTCATCAGCGCTGACTGTTTTCTTTTTATATTCATTCCATACATTTGTATTCATGACTAGTCCCTCCATTTTTTTACTTATTGAGCACATCTTAAATAGTGATTAATTTAATCCCCAAGCTACTTCTGCTGAGATACAAGCATTTCAGCAAAGGCCTGAATCCTAGTCCTAAGCTGCTCCAACGACTGGCTTTGTTGATCAACTTCAAGATATAACAGCGGAATTTTGGCTTGTTCAAACTCGGAAGCAAGGATTGGGTAGTCGAACTCTTCTGGATCACAAAACTTCATCATGCAAAGAATAATACCGTCGGCTTTCGTTTTTTTGGCCAGTTCGATAATCATATTGCCGCGTTTTTTCTCCGGATCGTAAGCCAACGAACAGCCTTCGATGAGTGACCATTGCCGTGCCAAGCGAGTAAGCGGGTCGCCATCGGCCGGCACGTCCGTTCTAAACAGTCGGGATTCATGGGCAAGATCATCACCCACAACAGTAAGACCGTTTTCCTGGAAAAGCTCCAGCAACCCATTCGGCTCCGCGATGATCCCGGTCAAAATTACTTTTTTACAGTTCGTTTTTTCGACCGGTTGCTTTTGTAGTTCTTGAATCAGTGCGTTGACTAATGTGGTATGCCGGCTTTTTTCCATGAAGAAAGCGCTTTTGATCACTAAATGTCTAATGCTTGGCGTAACAGTGACGGGATACAATGGCGCCATTTCGCTAAAGGAGCGCATTGCTGCGCGATGCACATTATAGATGTCGATACTTTGCGAAAGAGCTTTGTCCGAAATTTCTTTTCCAACAATAGCTTCAATTTCTTTTTTAACACGCATAAATTCACTCTTGAGGTATTGCACACCCCCTTCAATTTTTCGCATTTGGGGATAGACTAGGAGGATTGCCTTGATTTGCGGGATAACGTAGAGCCAGTCTTGTCCGACAGACTTGAGCGTATCGCAAGGAGCCGGGATAATAACGGCCTCCAGCTCGTTATAGAAACCCCGCAGGGCAAATTCCATATTTGATTGCATAATCGGACAAGTGAACGCCGGTAGAATTGAATGTACTTCGGCAACCTGCGTCTCGCCACCCCACAGGCCTATCGGCAACATACCGGAGGCATGGACGATTTCTTCCGGTGTGTAGTAGGGGAAACACCCGACAACACCTTTACCGGTTTCTTTTTTGTAGTCACTCACCACTCGGCTTGGGTTTTCGACAACCGCGTTCATTTGTTCGATGATTTTTTCAATAACTTTCATTTTTTATCACCTCCTAGTTTTGTTTGCGTTGAGCTTTATTAAGTTCCATCGTCTCTACAAGTGCCTGGATTCTGGTTTCAAATTGGGCCTTGGCAAAATTGCGGGGATCCGTCTGGTCTCCATCAAAAACGACATAGGGAATACCTGTTCGTTTGTGTACCTCTTTGGCCAGCTGATACTGCATGAAATCCATCAGTTTGCAACTGCGGTTCAGATGATAAACGGCTCCATCGCATTTGCACTCTTCGAGAATTCTTACTCTCAAATCAATGCCTCGGGCTAAATTGCAATTGTTCATAACGCTGGCATACGCCCTGGCCATTCCGTCAAGATCGCCGGCGTCATACAATAACGTCCAAGCTTCAGGATACGTCGAACCAACCATGTTGATCCCATACTGCTTAAATGTTTTAAAGTTGTGGGAGAGATAGGGCCAGCAAGCGATTCCTTCCCACATAATGCGATACTTTTCTTCCACAGGGAACTGCGTCTGACCATTTTTCGCCAATTCGCCCAATTCTTCTGCGATCATATCAAACAACTTTACGGAGGATTCCCGGCCCCTGTTGGTAACCATCATCGCCATATAATTGAAAATATTGAATCCGTTCAAAGGGGATGGGACAATTTTGGTAAATTGCATCGCTTTATTCCATGACTTAGCGGCTCTATTGGAAATTTCCATCACTTCATGAAATCGATCATAATCAAATTGTTTTCCTGTTATTTCTTCTAATTGGCGGATGGCTTCCACAAATTGCGCCTTAATGTAATCGATTCTTTCACCTGTCACTTCATATTCATTGTTAAACGGAACATCAATGCAAATAAGGGGTATGTTCAGTTCCTTCGACAAATTTTCGTACCATTTTACGAGCGTGTTACAGATATTGTTGCAAATGATAAGCAGATCCGGTAAGGGAACATTTTCGAAACAGCAATCTTGCATATCTTTGTAGGCTAGGCTGATTCGGGCGTAAGAACACAGGTCAACAGAGTATCCCCGCCCTTCCGCAAAATTGATGAGCGGCAACGCGCCGCCTTTAGCTCCGATGGCTGCAGCGTGATTTTCCGGATAAATAACATGAATTCCCATGGTTTCACAAAGTTCCTGGGGCGCTATTGACGAGGACCACGCGACCAATTCGCCGCGCTTTTTTCCATCAATGGCATCTTGATAGTGTTTGGCGGACAACTCGGCTAGATACTGTTTCGACGTTAGTTTTTCTTCACTCAAAATATACACCTCTCCAACATCGTTCTTGGCCTTTAAAGAAGTCTTGTTCTTGCTTCGGCCATAATGTTAGTTAATTGCAAAAAGTGTGCCAATTGAATCAACGGCACACTTCACATTGTAATGTTAATATTTAAATTTCTACGTAGATCAAAACAGCCTATACAATAAGGAGTTCAAGCTGATTTCAGCAGGATCTTCACACAGTCCCCGATGAGATAAATCCGAAAAGCCAACATGCTAATTGACGAGTTTAAGTCATTATGCCTCACCCGATGCAATTCGCCTCAGCACCTTCCCTTCCGCCGTAATTATATGAAAATTCCGCTAATCGTTTGGGCCCTGAGGGATTTTGCCTCATAATTTTAACGCAAATTTAGTGATTTCTGCTGTAATAATTGCATATAACAAAGTCACCTGAGAGAAAAACTTCAATAGTTAACTGTATTTTCGCCTATTTGGGGTAAAACCATATGTAAAAATACTCTTCTTGGCATGAAAATTGCTTTAACATTATGTGATAGCCAATAATCATGTATTTATTTCAACCAACACAATAAAAGGAGACGAAAAATGTATACACTTGGAATCGACATTGGTTCTTCTTCATCCAAAGTTGCCATTATTGACGAATCAAAAACAATCATGGTAAGTGCTGTTGTGACAGGCGGCGCCGGCACAACAGGGCCCGCCAGAGTTGTGGCCGAAATCTTTGAAAAATCAGGTTTAAACTGGAGTGATATTTCCAAAACAGTCGCAACAGGCTATGGAAGATTAAGTTTCACGCAAGCCGACAAGCAAATCAGTGAAATTTCCTGTCACGCACTTGGCGTACACCATTTGGTTCCGTCGGTTAAAACGATTATCGATATCGGCGGGCAAGATGTAAAAGCGATATCGCTAACTTCAACCGGCCTGGTCTCCAGTTTCCTTATGAACGATAAATGTGCAGCCGGCACGGGCCGCTTCCTGGATGTAATGGCGAAGATTTTGGAAATCGACGTAAGTGAGCTGGGCGCTCTGTCCGAGCAGGCCGATTCAATTGTCGGGATTAGCAACACTTGCACCGTATTTGCTGAATCAGAAGTAATCTCGCGGCTGGCTTCCGGTGAAAAAGTTGCGAATGTTGCTGCAGGTATCCATCAATCGGTTGCCAGAAGAGTTGCCAGCTTAGCTTTTCGGGTGGGAGTATCCCCTGATGTGGTCTTGACCGGCGGAGTGGCGAAAAACAAAGGCATTGTCAGTGCGCTTGCTGCGGAAATCCATCATCCCATCATTGTAGCTCCCGCCTGCCAGCTTACGGGAGCGATCGGCGCCGCACTGATTGCAATGCAAGATATGCTGGTAACATCTTGTCAACAAAAAGCCATGTAAGTAGTTGTTTTTAATATTATTATGAATACTTGACAAAGCGTGGCGCAGAAAATTTTCTGCGCCACGCTTTGTCAAGTATTCGGAGCGGCGATATTTTTATGAATTTCGGTCCAGACCGTATTTTTTTATTTTACGCAGCACTGTAGTCTGGTCGATACCTGTAACTTTAGCAATTTGTCGGCTGCTGGAATAATGTTTCAATGCATAACCTAAAATCTGTTTTTCGACTTTTTCCACTGCTTCAGGAATCGGAATCAAACCGTCACCGGTTATATACTCCGAAGTGCTTATTAAAACTTCCTCCAATCCGATATCGGCAGGTAACGTGGACAATTCAAGGTATTCTCCATTGCTTAAAACAACCATACGTTCGATAACATGTTTTAATTGGCGTATATTGCCTGGCCAACTATAACGTTGCAAAACAATTAATACATCAGGACTAATTCGTTTATTTTGGCCATATCGCTGATTACATTTATGCAAGAAGAATAAGCCGAGGGGACGAATATCTTCCGGTCTTTCCCTAAGCGGGGGAATTTTAAGATTGATCACATTGAGCCGATAGTAAAGGTCTTCTCGAAAGCGATGTTCTTTCACCATATGTTCCAAGTCTTGGTTGGTGGCAGCTAATAATCGTATATTTACCGGTGTTGGCGAGTTATCCCCGACCCGGGTGATTTCACTTGTATCCAGCGCGCGTAGCAATTTCACCTGCAGTCCGAATGGCAGGTCGCCGATTTCGTCTAAAAAAAGCGTTCCGCCATCGGCAGCTTCAATTAAGCCCTTTTTCCCGCTTTTTGCGGCTCCGGTAAAAGCCCCGCCAACATAGCCGAAAAATTCCGATTCAAGCAGATTTTCGGGAATGGCGCCGCAGTTCACGGTGACAAAGGGCGCCTCTTTTCTGGGGCTATTATTATGGATGTAGTGAGCAACTACATCTTTGCCTACACCCGACTCGCCTGTGATCAGCACTGTAATATCTACAGAACTGACTTTTGAAGACGCAGCGAATATCGCTTTCATTTTGCTATTCAGAGCAATAGGTCCGGCAATTTCTCCCGCCATGTTCTTATAGTATTGTTCTTCAATTTCCTGAGCGCGCTCCAATTGCTCCCGCAAACAAACCAACTCCGACATATCCCGGCAGTTGGATACAACCAGCCGTACCTGTCCTTGGGCATCAAAGATGGGCTTTGATGTTACCATGATTACCTTGCCCGGCGCTAAATTATAATGTGTTTGAGTCGTTTGTTTTTTTGTTTCCAACGCTTCTTGACAGGCAGCTTTTTTATAAGGCGTATCCTTCATAAACTCGCGAAAATTTTGACCGATAATATCTGACTTGCGAATACCTGTTATACGAAAATAAGCATCATTGGCAAAGGTGACATCCGCATTGCGATCAATAACTAATATCCCATCATAAGACTGCTTAATGATATCCTCCATTTCTGCGTAAGACAGTTTGTCGTTCTGCTTACAGGGATTGGATATAAGCGTCATGTCCAAGCCACCCCTTTTCTGTCCATACGTCAAAATACGGCAACTATAGTCAAAGCATATAAAACATCACGAAAGCATAGTATATAGCCTCTTCTTCCTGCTTCAGCAGACGCCGGCAGTGTAGCTTATCGGTTTCAATCATATAATGAGATAACTGCAAAATCAAGGACTATAAGCAGCAGACATACGCGCTTCAATTTCAAGAATCTAATCTTTCTCGTTAAAATGAGCACCGCTTCACCGCCTCCTTCTACCGAATATTCTTCATCGCTCAAATGCCTAAACTCAATCTTTACAGGATGCTTGTATTTAACTTAACAAAAAAAATCACCAGCTCTGGTCGGTTAGACGCCGACCGGACTGGTGATTTTTCATAGGATCTCACTATCGGGAGCGCCTAAATTAGGCTTTCCAAGCCTGCGAATCGGTTCCTTTGAAAGTCGCGAGACTTACGAGAACGAATACGATCAGGTTGATAACCAGCGCCACGAAACCGGCGTTGAGGTTCATACCGGCGATAGCGAACGGATCCATTTTACCAAGGATGAGAGTGAAAACGATCGCTTCACCAACGACCAGCGAAACCCAGGCCGCTGTCCGGGTGGATTTTTTCCAGAAGAGACCCAGTACGATCATCGGGAAGAACTGGGTAACGCCGGAGTAACCTGTCAGCAGCAGCTCGACGAGCATGCTCGGAGCGAATATCGCCAGCGCCAGCGCAACACCGGTTGCACCCAGCACTACGAGCTTGGCCATTTTCGCCATTAGGGTGTGGTCATCATGAATATTCATGCTCTTGCCCACTACGTTGCGGGAGAACAGCATGGACATCGTCAGCAGAAGGTCCGCGGCCGGAATCATGCAGGCCAGCGCACCGGCGCCGCCCACCAGACCGAGAGCCCAGCCGGGCAGGGTCTGCTGTACAATGGTCATGAACGCCATATCAGGTGTTTTTAACGCAGGAACCAGAATCATCAATGCGGTGAATCCAATCAGCATCGGGAACAGCATGCAGATCTGGTACAAGGGGAGAAATACCGCATTGTGCCGAAGCACGTCAGGATTTTTGGCGCTGAAGCTATTGGCAAAGATATGCGGCCACATGTAGAAGCCGAGGCTTGTCAGCAGCAGAGTCGACATGAACCAGCTCACATCAAGGTTTTTGGTACCGCCAGGCAGTGCGAGAAAGCCAGGCTTCGCCGCATCGATCGCCTCGAACATCGGCCCGAGTCCGCCAAAATAATGGAACGGAAGGTACAGTCCAAAGAAAGCAACCGCCACGATCATGATGACGTCTTTGATGACCGCCGTCGTCGCGACGCCTTTCAGGCCGCTCAGGTAAACGAACGCCGCCACCATGACAAAGGCCATCATCATCGCCGCGTTACGGCCGATCAGACCATAGGAACAAGTTTCAACGATCAAACCTAGGCCCGTAAGCTGCAATTGCAGATAAGGCACCAGGAAGGCTACGCCAATACAGGCCACTACAACGCCCAGCCATTTATCGCTGTAGCGATGCTGGATAAAGTCCGGTTGGGTCATCAGGTTGAATTTTTTGCCGATCGGCGAAACCGCAGGCAAAATCCAGTAAGATGCCATATAGGCCAAGCCGCCATAGCCGAGAATATAGAAAGTAGGACCGCCTCGTGCATAGGCCCAGCCGCTGGCGCCCAAAAACGCAAACGCGGTGTAGATTTCACCAGCCAGAATAAACCAGCTCAGCCAACGACCAAAGCCGCGGCCGCCTATGGCCCAACCTTCCAGACTCATTTTTTCTTTCAAGCCGGGCAACATGCCAATCACAGTAGCAAATAAAACAAAGCTAAAAATTATACCCAGGGACATGACTTCGTTAGACATGCGGTTACCTCCTTTCTATTTTTTTTTGTCCTGTTGATCCAGATGGTATAGCGCTCCGATACAGGCAAACGCGACGAAAATCCCGGCAACTTCCCAGAATGCCAAAAACGGCAACCCCATAATGATAGGTTTGGACTTGTTAACAAAAGGAACCATGCCTACTGACCAGATAAACGGAATCAGGGTGATGATCACTCGGTTCAGTTTCATACAGACACCTCCTTTCGCTATTTATTCTATTTGGGGCAGTTATTGCGCTTTCAGCTTCAGGGCGGCCCGTACCATGACTTCCACGCCGGTGATCAGGGCCGACTCATCCATGTCGAACTTCGGATGGTGGTGTGGGAATGCCGCACCTGTCGCCGGATTGCCGATGCCGAGGAACAGAAACATGCCGGGTGCTTTCTGCAAATAATAGGAGAAATCTTCGGCGCCCATGCAGGGCCGAATTTCCTGAACCATGGCCGGATCGGTCGATTCCCGGCCAGCTTCAGCGACAACTGCCGCAACCACCGGGTTATTGATGACCGGCGGATAGCCGAAAATCTTGTCCAAGGTGTATGTTGCGCCCATCGCCTGGCACACGCCGTTGCAGATCTGGTCCACTCGATCCCAGACGCGCATCCTGACCGCCTGGTCAAAAGACCGAATTGTGCCCTTGATCACCGCACTGTCCGGAATGATATTGAAAACTTCGCCGGAACGGAACATGCCGATGGAAAGCACTGCCGATTCAATCGGATCGACAGCTTGAGCGACGATCGCGTTGAGCATGCAGACAATCTCCGCCCCCGTAGTCAATGCGCTGTTTGTGTCCTGCGGCATTGAACCGTGACCGCCTTTGCCCTGGATATTGATCGTGAACTCATCCGGCGCCGCCATCATCCGGCCATATGCGATTCCTACCACACCCGCGGCAAGAGTCTGCCAGACATGGGTTCCCAGCACGAAGTCGACTCCATCCATGGCGCCGTCGGCAATCATAGCTTCCGCACCGCCGGGGAACTTCTCTTCGGTCGGTTGAAACAAAAGGCGAATATTGCCCGGCAGCACCGGTTGCAAATCAACGAAGACCTTCGCCATTGTGAGCAGCATCGCCATATGTCCATCATGCCCGCAGGCGTGGCATTTGCCAGCGACCTGGGAACGATACGGTTGAGTGATTTCATCCTGCAGCGGCAACGCATCGATGTCGGCGCGCAGCGCAACCGTCTTCCCCGGCAAAGCTCCGACAATATCGGCGATCACACCGGTACCGGCTGCTTTACGCGGCGACAGACCAATCTTGGAAAGTTCTTCCATGATGGTCTGTTGTGTTGCGAATTCTTCCCCGCTGGTTTCAGGATTCATGTGAAAATGCCGTCGCGTGGCAATCACATATTCCTGGTATTTCGCTACAGTTTCCTTGATTTGATCCATGTGTAAAACCTCCATTTTTCCCCTATGCCCTTCAATTTCTACAGTTTTTCAACAAATTACAGAAGAATTCTGTCCAAATCTCATGATTTTCCGGCAACAGCACGCGCCCAACGCTAAAATCATACCATAAGAAACCGTGTACGTCATTATGTGTAACACGAAATGTGTAACACGAAATGTTGCGTTTTAAAGACAAATGTATTTTTATGCTGCAATTTTTGCATAAATATCTGATCAAGCCCATTAAATCAGCCTTGAGAAAACAAAGCGCCCGAATTCCCGCGAGAATCCAAGCGCTATATTTCCAAAGTCTTCGGCCTGTTTGGAGGCTACTTCTTGCTGTCGATATATCCGATGGCGCTGAGCACCGCCGTCAGTCCTTCGCCGGTCGCACGGGCGATTTGCCAGGGTTTCCCTGTGCAGTCGCCGGCTGCGTAGACGCCGGGAACGTTGGTCGCCTGGTCCCGGTTCACTTTCACGAACGGACCGTCCATCTCCAGTTCCGGCAATAGGGTCTCTGCGGGATCGGACTGCCGCAGAATGAAGATCCCATCCACCTTCAATTCACCTGCATCCGTCATCAGCCCCGTCACTTCGTCCGTTCCCAGCACCGCCTGCGGGCGTGCCTTCAGCACCTGCACCGTCGGTTGGGATGGCTGGAATTCAGTCGTGTACTGCGGCATGAAATACACGGCAGAGCAGATTTCGCCGAGGAAGTTTGCTTCATGTTCACCCTCCTCCGTATAGGCAATGACCGCCACCGGCTTGTCACGGTACAGCATGCCGTCGCAGGTCGCGCAATAGCAGACGCCCTTGCCGACCAGTTCCTTTTCGCCTGTGATCATCGCCGAGTTGCTCACACCAATGGCCAGTACAAGAGCTTTGGCCGAATAGGTATCATTGGGTGTCAGCAGAGTGAAGGTATCTCCGGCAAAGATATTCGTCACTTTTTCCTTGATCAGCGTCGGGCCTTTGGCCATAGCGTGATCGGAGATCTGTTTCATCAGGTCTTTTCCAGGCGTCGCCGGCAGGCCCGGATAATTGTGAATCGTATGGGCTTTTTGCAGTTTGGGGCTGAAATCCATATGTTCGAACAGGGCGACAGTCTTGTTGCGGACCCTCGCCGTCAGGGCGGCGGATAAGCCGGCCGGCCCCGCCCCGACAATTGCTATGTCAAAAAGTTGATCTGCCATGTTGGTCCCTCCTTAGCCCATTTCCTGGGCAATTTGTTTCAATCGATCACGAATCGCAGGTCGTAGGGGCACCGGGTCTCGCAAACCCCGCACTCGATGCAGGCCGACGCTTTCGCCGGCAATGCGGCATATTTCGCATCACTTGAGGGCCTTTCTTGACCTCAATTCGTGCGCAGTGCCGCCAGGAGATCCTCCAGCATCGATTCATAAGCATTGCCAGCTAATTCCAGATTGGGTTCCGTCGGAGCGTTCTGGCTGTATTTGCCTGTTCCGCGAAAAACCGGACCCTCTGTGGCATTCGTATATACTTTGAGCTCAAAGGCAACATACTCCATCAGATTATCACCCTGAGAGTTCCGCAGGCGTCCCCAGTCCAATATTTTCACCGACAGCTTCACATCGGCGCTCACATTATCAATAGGCACCCAGCCTTGATTTTTAGCCGCTTTCAGCGACAATTCCTGAATCCGTTGTTCCAGGTATGGATCTCCCTTGTCGATCGCCCAGCTGGAGGAAGGCTGAAAACTGACGGCAACATCCGTCCCCACCGATTTGAACTGCCGAAAATCGATCCCCGGTTTGCGGACTATTTCAACACGGCGAACAGGTTCCGCTTGGGCCTGGGCCAAGCCGGTTCCCACCAGCAGGACTGCGACCAAACACAAGGCGCCCCACCACTTTTTCATACAACCCCTCCATTTCCCCTGGTTCTGCAAACGCTTCTGTTCGCGCTAACAATTCTTGTATATACTATTTGACTTCCATTCCCAAATTCCTGTCGCAGCTCAAAGTTCTTTTTGCGGCCGCCCACGCCACAGGATCATTAAACAGCCGATCACCCACACTCCCACCGCTATCCGCAGCCACAATGGCAGCTGTCGGGACAGGAACGCGCCGCTCTTCCCTGGCGGCGTATCCGGCCGGATTCCGTATTGGGCGGCCAATTGGGCGATATTGAGGATATGGATGACAGGCCGGTTCGATTGCAGAAAAGCTGCGGCCAATCCGTCATGCGCGGCGAGCAGCGGGTGATAGCCGACATTCAGTCCCTGCGGCAACGGCGAACGGTGACCGGACTCGCCGAAAACGACATGGCTTCCGCCCACATTCACCAGTACCGGCGGCAATTCTCCCGATGATCCTCGGTACAACTCAAGCCGCCGCTTAACGCCTGCCGCCAGATCGGCAGACTCCATGAGCGGCACTTCATTGCGCCCTATGGCAGCAATTGCCAGCGCCTTCCCTTCCGGGGCCAGTCCACCGCCTCGGTCACCGACTCCGCCCGGTGAGGCTGCAGCAGACTTCCACAGCCAGAGTGCGGACTCTCTCAGTTGCCGTTCCATGTCGAGCCAGGTGAAGTCCGGATCAGTCGCACCCCATGTGGAAGCTCCCACGGAACTGGTAATGACCGGTTCCGCGCCTACAGCCTGAATCGCAGCCAGTACGGCAATGTTCAGCGCCGGAAAAGAACCGGACAGATTCACCGCCACCCGGTTGCCTTTTCCAACCCCTGCTTCAGCCAGCCAACCCACCACCACCGCCGAAAAATCGGGATGCCGCGACAGGAGCTTGGCCTCATGCGGCGCCAGCGTCGTCGTGATCAACGTGAATTCCGGCCCGGAGATCCGGGAACCCAAAACGGCCTGCGCCCGAACCGCCAGAGCAACTGCCGCCTGTTTTTCCATCTGATGCGCCGTCGGCGAAGTCTGCAGAAACATCAGACACACAATGAAAAAGGCCAAGTTCGCTGCCAACAGAAGGGACAGTCGCCTTACCATAACAATCCATCCCCCAGTAGGGATATCAACCTTATAACGACGACGGCCAGTGCAGTAGTTGCAACCGTCGGCAGAAAACCCTGACGATCAAAATCGCGTGAAAGCAGCCCCGGCACAATCCAGCCGATGACCGATACTCCCCAGTCCCAGTGGGTCATCCCCCGCCCCGCCAGCATCACTGCCTGTCCCAGCAACATCCCTGTGAGCAGATGCATGGCAAAAAGACGACGGCCATAGAGCAACAGGCCGCGGCCCAGCAACCGAACCAATCCCCAGGTCGCCAGCGCCACCGCGAGCGTGCCTCCCAGCCACATCGGCTGCAGGGCGAACAACGCCAGATAACCGGCTACGACCACGCCGCCGGGTGAAAATCCAGTTGCTTCCGTAATGAACAAAGAGACCAGAATCCCGATAAATAAAAAATGCATGCGCTTGCTACACCACGAATCCTTTCCTGTTCCCTGCCGCGAATAGGGTCTGTGCCGCCTGCGCGCCACTCCCCTGGCGATGCATCACCTCTGCCGCCATCCGCAGAACCTCGTCCAGTCTGGCCGCCCTGGGCAGAAGCAGGCGCTCGGCTGAAACTCCATGGCTCCTCAGGCAGTGCGACGCGAAGGCCGTATCTCCTGTCAGGTAATACGGCCCTGTATGCAGCTCCGTCAGTAGTTCGCACAACTTGCGGGTCCGTAGCCGGCGGTCGCACCTGGCATGCAACAATACTCCCGCCGCCGCTCCATCACCCACATATCGGGTCCAAAGGATGCGCGTCGAATCCGGATCGTTGGCGGCCAGGGCATCGACGAACCGAAAAATGCGGTCGTCCACCCGATACTCGCTAACCGTCAGGTTTCCCCCATCCGCCTGCGAAGCCCGCATCCCTGCCAATGCCTGCTCCCGCTCCACACCGGCCAGTTCACAGACCGCCAGCGCCAGCGCCACATTCTCCGGTTCCACAGGGAATGGAAACCCGTCCAGTTGCGCCGCAGGCGCCCCCTTCGAATCCGCCAGCGTCAGCAACGCCTCGCTGCCTGTCAGTACGCCGGCAACTCGCAGCAAGGCTGCAGTCTCTGCCGTCGCGACCAGTCTGCCGCACTCCGGCGTCGTCCTGCCGAGCGTCGCGGCGATTTCAGGCAGATCCCGGCCCATGATTTCTTCATGATCATGGCGGACGTTTGTGATAACGCCGATATGGGAACGCATCAACCGCTGTTCGCAGAAGGTCTGCAGTTCCGGTTGCAGCGCCATGCATTCGCAGACCAGCGCCTCGGCGCCGCAGGCAACAGCTACGTCGGCAGTCCCCAGATACTCACGGATGTTAGCCGGTCCGCGCCGCTTCACCGCCCGCTCCGTTCCATCAGGATCGATGAATTTCGCTTCGGTGCCTGTCACCTTGGCCAGGGTCCGAATCCCGCCGGCGCGCAGGCCGGCTGCAATCAGTCGGGTCACACTTGACTTGCCGCGGGTGCCATTGACATGGATCCGCAACCGTAAAGCGGTCAAGTTCCGCTGATGCCTCATTTTTTCCCAAGCCAGCCAGGCGAGCCATAACAGCCACAAGGCAACGCAAAACAGGAACCCGGCCCGCGCCGTTCCAAGCGCCGAAATCATCGCCGCAGCCAACCGCCTTCTGTGAGCAGTTCCCTTACGATGGCCAGATGCTCTTCCACTCGGTCCTCCAGAGGCTGCTGGGAGCTCGTTTCCACCGTGAACGCCGCAATCCCCAGATATTTCCCTGCATACCAGGCGGAACTGCTTCGGATCGGATGTCCCACTAGCGCAAATTTGCGGACCTCTTCACTGATTGTGCGATTGACGGTATCCACCGTGTCCATTGCCAGTTCCGCACTCACGCCATTGTTGGCGAACAGGAGCGTCTGCCCCAGTGAAGTCGCATCGAGACGGTGAAAGGTCCGCGCTTCATGCAGATCAATCAGCATGGCGATGTTCTGGCGCTGCATGAGGCGTATGATTTCCATACCCATTTGTTCCGCCGGCGTATTCTCGCCCTGGGGTGGATATACCCGGTTCATATCGCCAATTTCCGGCAAATAACGCACTTGTTCCTTCAGGCCGAGCGGATTCACCCGCGGAACGACCACGATTTTGCCGAGGATCGGAGAAAAACCGCACACCTTCTCCGCCGCTGCCGCCCCGGCAGGTTCGTTGCCGTGAACACCGCCGAGGATCAACACGTTCGGGCCAGCCTGTCCAGAATCCGCGATACAGCCATAGGTCTCCCATTGCGTTCCGGCCTGCAACGTGAAGCGCTCAGCCGCCGCATCGCCAATCGGCAGGATCGATAAAAAAAACGCAATCACTAAAACGATAATGCGCATAATGCACCTCCGCTACTGCACTATTTATTTCGCGCCTACGCCTTTTTTCCCCTGCCCCTGCTATTGAAAAGATAAAAATGGGCCTGCAACGTGCATCAGCACATTGCAGGCCCGTTTTTTCATCTCTTAATCACGCCATTCGATGTTTTCTTCTTTGCGCGGAGGAGCAGGAGGCGTCTGTTCCGGCCAGCCGATCGGCGTGATACCGACAAGCCCCCACCCCGGGCAGTTCAGGTAGTTGATGATATCGGCCTCTACCCATAGAGGGCCCATCATCCAGCAGGTTCCAAGTCCAGCTTCGTGCGCCAGCAGCAATAAATTCTGCATCGCTGCGCAGGCCGCATACAGACTGGCCTTTTGGTACACTGCTTCTGCCGGCAGGGAAGATACCACAACCACAATGGCCGGAGCGCCGCCGAAATCTTTGAAGTAGCCGCGGATCATGTTCTTCATCGGCCCGTCGAACATCTTATCCATCCTGGAATCGAGCTGATCGAGACATCCTTCCGCAACCGAAATCAGCCCCTGTCTGGCATCCTCAGTAAAAACGTAAAACTTCCAGGGTTGCATGTTCATGGCCGAAGGCGCCCACATGGAATTTTTGATGAGTTTTTCGAGTAGTTCCTTGGGAACTGGGTCGGACTTGAATTTCCGAATGGTCCGGCGTTCTTTGATTGCTTGTAGGAGTTCCATCTTCCTGACCTCCTCATCAAATTGATTAACCGGATAGGGAATCCTTACTTCAATAGAGGAAGCATCTTGCGGAAAGCCTCGGAGTCGGCTCGTTCGATCCATTCATAAATGGTGAGCTCCGTTCCTGTGATGATTCCGCCAGCCTGACGGATTCTCCCCAGGCCGATTTCTTTGTTCTGCGTCGTACGGGATCCCACTGCATCCGCCACAACGTGAACGTCGAAACCCCGTTGCAGCGCATCCAAAGCAGTCTGGCAAACGCAAATATGGGCCTCGGTCCCGACAATGACCAAGGTTTTTGCGTTCAATTCAGCCAACCGTTCCGCGAATCTCGGCTCGCCAAAACAGTTGAATGAGGTTTTTTCAACGAAGGTAAACTCTGGAAACAAGCTGGTCAAAGCCGAATGGGTGCCTCCCAGACCTTTTGTATACTGTTGGGTGAACAGAATCGGCACTTCCAACATTTGAGCCACCTTGACCATCTTCACCGATCGTTCAAGCACAGACGCAAATTCATGAATAGCTGGCAGCAATTTCTCCTGAACATCGACCACGACCAGAACACTGCCTTTTTTCTTGAGCGGCGCAAATCTTGTCACTGACTTCTCCCTCCCTTGGTAAAAAATGCCCCTGTATGATCAGGCATACAGAGGCATCCAATCCTTTTGGTTTTTATTTCCCGGGGAATACTGGTTTCCGTTTTTCTACGAACGCAGTCATTCCTTCTTTTTTGTCTTCGGTCGCGCAGGTTACCCCAAAGAGGGCCGCTTCATAAGCAGAGCCTGTCGCAAGATCAGTGTTCAGTCCGTTATGAATGGCGGATTTCGCCATCTGCACCGCGAACATTCCACGCGTCATGATCTTCTGCGCCATAGCTTTGGCGCTCGGCAACAGTTCATCCGGTGTCGTCACCTTGTTCACGAGGCCGATCCGCAGCGCTTCCTGCGCGTCGATCATATCGCCCGTGTAAATCAATTCCTTCGCGATCCCTTTGCCAACCAGGCGCGGCAAACGCTGCGTGCCGGCAAAACCCGGGATAATGCCCAAGGATACTTCCGGTTGTCCGAATTTGGCTTTTTCGGAAGCGATCCGGATGTCACAGGCCATCGCCATCTCACAACCACCGCCGAGAGCGAACCCATTGACCGCTGCAATCACAGGCTGAGGCAGGTTTTCCAGCATATTGAAGACGCTCTGGGCAGTCAGGCACCAAGCCTGCGCCTGAGCGGCCGACATCGGCAGCATTTCTTTAATATCCGCGCCGGCAATAAAGGCTTTCTCCGCACCGGTGATGATCAGGACTTTGACAGCCGCGTCCTTGCCGATTTCGCCGAATGCTTCGGCGAGCTCGTTGATCGTTTCCTGGTTCAGAGAGTTCAGAGCCGACGGTCGATTCATTGTCAGGACGCCAATACCTTCCTGGTTTTCGAACAGTAGATTTTTGAAAGTTTTCATTTTCACATACACCCTTTCCCGTTTATTGCGTTATCCGCTTATTTGTAGTCGTAGAAGCCCTTGCCGCTCTTGCGTCCCAGATATCCGGCCTGCACCATCTTTTTCAGCAGCGGACAGGGACGGTATTTGGTATCGCCATATCCGTCATACAGCACTTCCATGATGTAGAGGATCGTGTCGTTGCCGATCAAATCCGACAGTTCCAGCGGTCCCATCGGATGGTTGAAGCCCAGCTTGGCCACCGTGTCGATGTCCGCCGCGCTGCCTACTCCTTCGGCCAGCGTGAAGATCGCTTCGTTGATCATCGGGATCATGATCCGGTTGCCGATGAATCCCGGCGCATCCGATACGTTGACGGGGGATTTGCCCAGCCCTACGGCCAGCTCTTTGACGGCTTCAAAGGTTTCCGTCGATGTAGCCAGGCCGCTGATCACTTCCACCAGCTTCATCACCGGGGCCGGATTGAAGAAATGCATGCCGATGACCTGAGCCGGACGTTTCGTCAGCGAGCCCAGCACCGTAATCGGTAGGGAAGACGTGTTCGAGGCCAGGATCGTATGCGCCGGACACAAGCTGTCCAGGGTCTGGAAGATTTCTTTTTTCAGCACCAGGTTTTCCACGGCGGCTTCGACCACTAGGTCCACGTTGCAGGCCGCTGCATCAAGGTCCACGACGCCGCAGATCCGCTTCATGATCGCTTCTTTTTCTTCAGCGGAGAGCTTGCCTTTTTCGACGGACTTGGTCAGGTTTTTATTGATTCCGGCGATACCTCTCTGGACGAATTCGTCCTTGATATCCCTGATGACGACATCCCTGCCGCCTTGCGCCATGACCTGGGCGATACCGCTGCCCATCTGACCGGCCCCGATTACGAGTACTTTTTTGATTGCCATGTGATTACCGCCTCCAAATTGATATTGTCTAACATATATATATTTTGCGGCTGAATGGAGTTTTCCTGCAAACAACACCATTTTCCCGCTTTTATCTTTTGAAGACCCATATCCAAATAATAGTACTGTCAGAAGAAGGACAGGGCGAGGGCCCCTGTCCTTCTTCTGAATGAGTCACATTCCAATTATCGTTTGAAATACATCACCCCAAATACAAGGAGCATGATACTGGATAACAAGAAAATCGTATCGTTTTCCAGGACGTTTCCGACCGCCATCAGCACACAGGCAGCCAAAAGTCCGAGTATTGGCAGCATCCGGTTCAGTACCCGAAGGCCTGGCCGAGGCGCCGATTATCGGCTGCGCCGTGGAGGCTGCCATCCGGCAGAATCATGATACCCTGGGCGCCGCCGAAGAAGGCGGAACGTTCGGGCCGCAGGTTCACTTTATGCCCTCGCGCCTCAAGTTCCCGCACGAAGGAATCCATGTGGTCGGCAAACTTATATTCGACCACCGGTTTTTCCAATTGCACGACAGGCGCGTTTGGATTATGGGATCGTGGGTCCAGGATGGCGCTTTGCAGGTCCATCTTGAAGTCAATGACATTCATCACAATACCTGCCACCGTTGTGATGATGCGGGGCCCGCCAGGCGTCCCAAGCGTCATGAAGGGTTTTCCATCTTTGAGCACGATCATCGGAGTTATGCTGCTGAGCGGACGCTTGCCGGGAGCAGGTGCATTGTTGTGCGTCGGATTGTTGGCAACGAAATCATCCATCTCATCGTTCATCAGGATTCCCGTTCCGTCCACGATGACGCCGGAGCCGAAGAAATCATTGATGGTCTGAGTCATGGTGATCATGTTGCCGTCCTTGTCAATGACGGAGAACGAGGTGGTGCTGCCGGCGGAATACTTCGCCGGATCACCGAACTTCACTGCATTATTGGCTTTTTCCATGTCGATCATTTTCCGGCGTTCAGCGGCATAGGCTTTGTCCACCATACCGAACATCGGAACGTTCACGAAGTCCGAATCCGCCATGAATTTATTCCGGTCCGAAAAAGCCAGTTTTTGCGATTCGATGAACGTATGGAGAAAATCGGTCGAACTGCGGCCCATCTTCGCCACGTCGAACCCTTCCATAATGTTGAGCATGTTCACGACCGTCAGTCCGCCGGAAGACGGAGGCGGCGAGGTGATCAGCGTATAACCCCGGTAGGTTCCTTTGACCGGTTCACGCAGCTTGGCTTTATAATTGGCGAGATCGGCTTTGGTGATCCAGCCGTCGGCGTTTTTCGCGTAGAAGGCGTCGATTTTGTCAGCGATTTCACCTTTATAGAAAACATCGGCTCCGCCCTGCGCCACTTTTTTCAGCATAGAGGTCAGCAGGACGTTCTTGACGACGTCGCCTTCCTGCACCGGCAATCCGTCTTTATAGAAGATTTCTTTGAAAGTCGCCAATGAAGGGGAAAATTTCTCGAAACGATCCACGTTGTCCATGATAATGCCATTCAGGTTTTTGGTCACCGGCAGTCCGGCTTCCGACTGCTTGATGGCTGGAGCGACCAGGTCCGCCCAGGGCATCGTGGCAAATTTGCCGTGCAGCATCTCCACGCCGCGCAACTGACCGGGAACGCCGCTCGCATAGTAGCCGACGGTCGTCGCCATGTCCTTTACCTTGTTATTTTCATCGACGGGATAAAAATCGGGCCGGGCTTTGGCCGGCGCCATTTCTCGGTAATCAACGAAATAGGTTTTCTTGTCCTTAGCTGTATAGATGACGGCGAATCCGCCGCCGCCCATGCCGGAAGCATTGGGTTCAACCACGTTCAGCATGAACGAAGTCGCAATGGCTGCGTCGAAGGCGTTGCCGCCTTTCTTCAACACCTCCAGCCCCGCTTGGGCAGCCAGGGGATGCGCGGCCGCCACCACCCCATTCTTGGCGATCACATCCCTTTTTTCGGGTGGATCGTAGGGTCCGGCCACCGCTGTCGCGACGACCGACAACATGAACAGCACTACCAGGGACAAAGAAAGCCAGGATCTCAGTTTACGCATCACTTTTTGCCTCCCCTATTAATTTTTTGTTGCAACGTTTCATAGGTAGCCGCTAGAAGTAGGGTCCGATGCCTTTTTTCACCATGTCGCTATAGGAAGGAACTTTGGCCAGAACGACGGCCTGCTGTGGTTTCTTCTTGGACAGCACCATCAGAAATTCGTTCACAGCTGTAACATGTCGGGCCACCCGCAACTCAATCGGCTGCCCCTTCGCATCGTAAGGAACAAACAGCCGGTTCAGCTTTGCCGCCCGCTCATACATCGGATCTTTGCCTGTCAGCACCAGCTGCTCGTTCGTAGCGCCACGCAGTCGCCCTTGCGCCGGGTTGGCCGTTTCCATCAGGATGGCCAACGTGTCGGTGGCATCGCCCCATTCGCGGTGCGACAGTCCGCGCAGGCTTTTCGGCGAAGGTTCCAGGCCGATCTTGAGGCCGTCCATCTGCAGGCCGATCGTCACTTCCGCCGCGATATCCATGGCCCGGTCATGGGCTACGATCGCATTGATAACCGGATATTCCGGCGAGGCTTCGTGCAGGTCGATCGCCATGGCGACCTTCTCCTGGCGAATCAACTGAACAATGCCGAAAGCCACTTTCTCGGTCAACGTGCCATCTGCTCTTCCCGGATAAGCCCGGTTCAGGTTGCGCGTCTCGGAGCCGGAGAGCTTCTGGCCCGAGGCTGCATGGACATATATATCAGGGTCCGGCCATTGGTCGGTGGGATTGGTGGCCCGGGATCCGAACCGGAACCAGCGCTCACCGGAAGCGGCTTTCAGATGAAATCGCTGAGGAGCCCCCTCGGTGTAATCAGTGTGGGAAAATCCACTATTGTTCGCGCGGGGGATGATGATCATGCGACCCTTGGTCGGCTTGGCATTTTCAATCAGCAGCACTGCGCTCAAAAATCCCGACGGTTCATTGGGGTGCGTGCCACCGAGCAACAGCGCTGTCCCGCCGGGAATGCCGCTATCGAGTACAAAAACCTGCGTATCGCCGGCGGTCCCCTTCAACCCTTCAAAATAATCACTCAGCTGTTTTACTGTAGTTACGCCGGCGCCTTTGCGGATCGGCTCTTCCTCATGCATCCGCCGAAAATCCGGCGTCACCAGTGCGACGATGCCGATCGTGAGCGCCAAAAGAACTGCTGCCGTGAGCTTACTTGCTTTCATAGTCCTACCTGCCCCTCCCTCACGCCAGCATCAATGCGCGTAAAATAAACGGTATCAGAACCCAGGCGGCATTGATTTGCATTTTAAGCTCTTTTTCCTGGAAGAGGCCGCGGACGATCAATACGACCGCCGCCACCAAAATCAACCGATACACGATGGTCATCATGACGACGCACCTCTCATAGTACAATCCTCGCTATCTGTGTGGCGTATTTGATCATGAGCACCCCGACACCGATAGCGACCAGGGACGGAAGGATCAGGGGCTTCACGATTTTCAGATAATCCGGCTCGTCAACGACTTGCGCTGCGATAACGGCGGTCAGCGCCACCGGCGGCATGAAACTGCCCATAGCGGCGATCAACGACATTCCTGCAGCTGTGATGATGAGGTTCTGACTCAGCATTGTCAGGATAAACGGCACGCCCAGAACGCTGGCGGCCCCGAATACCGAGATCCCGCCGAACAGAGGCAGCATGATTGCGATTCCAGCCAATAGCAGATACGGCGGCAGACTCAGGCTGGTCACGGCGATATCGCCGCGAATCCCGGTCAGCGTCATGATCTGGATCAGCATGCCAACACCCATGAGGATGCCGACCACCGATAGAATCTCCGTCACCCCATTCTGCGCGGCTTCGAGCAGGCTGAATTTTCGCCCGGACAAGAGAGCCAGACCAGCGCCGATCACGAATGTCAGCGGTAGACGCGGGTCAGGGAACCAGCCCGGCAGCGCCTTGGGGCCGATCATCAGAACCACGACTGTCAGCAGCGGCAGATACAATAGAAAACCGCCGGGCGCACGTTCCCGGCAGGCGAACTCCTCGACCACGGAAGCCATATCAGCGCGGCGGGCATAGCCGTAACCCAGATAAAGCGTTGTCAAAATCGCCAGCGGCAGGGTCATATAGAGAAGCGGCAAGTCAAAACCGATATAAGGCATATCAATACCGCCGCCGATGATCATGACCACGATATTGACCGGCGGCGCGATCATGCCGTAGACTGCGGCCATGGCCACGATCGCTCCGGCTGTTTCCCGCGGCATGTTCATCTTCAGCAGCACCGGCACTAACAACACACCGGTCGAGAGTACCGAAGAAGTGCAGGAACCGGTGATCATTCCGGGGAACATGATGATAATCGTCATCATCGTCAACATCATCGCCGGCGAACGACCGAACCGCAACATGAGATCACAGGTCAAGGCATCGAGTAAGCCGTTTTTTTCGATGACCTTCATGAAGATCATGGCCGTGATCAGGACCAGAGAAACATCGATATAGCCGAACATCCCTTCCACTAGGTGGCGCAGGGGGATTCCGTGACCATCGGCGGCAGCGACGACGACGCTGGTTGCAGCCAGTGACAGCCCTACCGGCCATTTCAGGCCGGAAACCATCCCAAGAAACGCCACCAGCATCAGCCCCAGCAGCCAGGATTCATGTGACATGCTTCCGTTTCCTCTTTTCGCTTATTTGAATGCGGCTTTCAGCAGCCTTCCCGCATCACCCAAGGTATCCGCCATATCCATCGGCGCACCGCCGGCGGCATTGGTCATGAAGTTGTCCTTATTCCCGTCGGCGACCACGATCAGGTACTGGGCCGCCGGTGCGGTGATCGTGACGAAACGGTCGGTGAGATCCCCGCGACGGGCATCTCCGCCCACATGCATGAACAAAATCTTGGTTCCGGCAGATCTGGCTGCATCGATAATGGCTTTAGCTCTGGATTCTTCCTGGTCCTGGTTGATACCGGCGGCTCCCAGCCCTTTGGAGCTGCCTCCCACGACCAAAATAGCGGTCTTGTAGTCACCGACCGCAGATGCCGGCGCCAACGAGTCATATTGATAGCTGATGCCGACGCGGTCTGCGAGCACCTTGACCAATTGCCCGTCAGCGCTCTGACCGATCGAAGTGATCAGTACCGGTGATTCAAAAATAGGTTCCGACAGCCCGACAGCCCCGGCGATCCCGCCCATCATGATTCCCGCCAAAATTGCCAATACCGATACGAGTGCCCAGCGTGTCTGTTTCTTCATCATTAATCGTCCCCTTTTTTTGCAAACATTTTCCATTCTAGTTTTATTATATTGTATTCAATTTCCAACTCTTATTTCCTGCTTATAAAACTGATAATTTTGTCATCTTTTCTTGTGCTATATTCTATATATGATAGTTCCCGCAAAAAAAGAAGCTCCGGTCCTGCCATTTTCGGCGCGGAAACCGGAGCCTCTTTCTGGATCATTTCATCCGTCAATCAGGTGCACGAGCAGCCCGTCACGCAGCTTGGGTTCGAACCAGGTTGACTTGGGCGGCATGATCTCGTTCGCATCCGCCACTGACATCAGATCTTCGATGGAAGTCGCGAACAGTGAGAATGCCACCACGGCCCGCCCGGAATCGACAAGTTTTTTCAGTTCGCCCATCCCGCGGATGCCGCCGACGAAACCGATCCGGTTGTCGGTCCGCGGATCCTGGATGCCGAGCACCGGGGCCAGCAGATTGTTCTGCAGGATGTTCACGTCGAGCCGCGCCAAGGCGTTGTTATGATCGAAGCTGCCGGGCTTAGTCGTCAGCTGATACCAGCTCCCGTCCAGATACATGCCAAAACCGTGGAGGCGATCGGGCTTACCCGTATCGGTGCCTTTGGCGCGGGCCGGCTCGACGATGAATTTCTGCGCAATTTCAGTGAGAAATTTTTCCGGCGACAGATTGCCCCAATCATAAACCACCCGGTTGTAGTCGAGGATATGCACCTCATCGTCAGGGAAAAGCACAGTCAGGAAACTGCCTGCGCCTTTTCCATCACTCAGGCGGCTCACCCGGGCCGCCGCAGCAGCACGATGATGACCATCGGCGATATACAGCCTGTCCATTCCGGCGAAGGCCTGCTCAACAGCGAAGATAGACTCTGGATCCTCCATCACCCACAGTGTATGGCGGATTCCGTCTTCGGTCGTGAAATCGCAGGCTGGCTCCTTGGCCATGACCGACGCCACTTGCGCCGCAATTGCCGCGTTGCGGCGATACACGAGAAACACCGGCCCCGTCTGCGCACCGGTTGCCAGAATGTGCTCCACACGGTCCTGTTCCTTGTCCGGGCGCGTCAGCTCGTGTTTGCGGACAATGCCCGCTTCGTATTCCGCCACCTGACAGACGGCGCCAATGCCGGTCTGAACGAATTTTCCCATCTGCTGACGATATACGTAATAGCAGTTGCCTGAATCCTGTTTCATTATTCCGGATGCCCTGTATTCCGCCAGTTTTTTCCTGGCTTGACCGTACACTTCCGGGGAGTGGGGGTCCGTTTCCGGCGGCAGGTCGACTTCCGCCCGGGTTACCCGCAGAAAATTTTGCGGCTTTTGCGCGACCATCTCCCGCGCTTCGGCGGCATCCATCACGTCATAAGGGAGGGATGTGAAATCGGCTGCGTTCGCCGCAGCTGGGCGCAAGGCCCGAAAAGGCTTGACTGTGGCCATCGTTATCTACTCCTCAGTGCTGCGCGAAATCACATGCGCAGGGATTCGAAATTTACCATCGTGGCGCCCAGAATGCCGTCGACCGACTTGAGCTGTTCCAAAACAGTCTGCGGAATAGCGGATTCCACTGACAGCACCATCATCTGGTTGCCCGCTTTCTCGGAACGGCCCACTTGCATGCTCGCAATATTGATTCCGCTGGCGCCGAGGAACGTGCCGACCTTGCCGATAATACCCGGACGGTCGATATGCGGTCCGATCATCAGCCAGCCTTGCGGCACAAAGTCGACCCGGTAATCGTTGATCATGACGATGCGGCCTTCTTTGCCGAACAACGTGCCTTTCACGCAGCAGTAATCCTTGTCGGTCACCACCCGAACCTTGAGCAGGTTGGCAAAATTGTCGGTCTCCTTGATCTTGACTTCCTTGATCTTGATGCCGCGGCTCTTGGCGAGGCCCGGCGCATTCACGTAGTTGACCGACTCCTGTAGGAAGGGGCTGAGCGCACCTTTGATCACGGCCACAGTCAGCATTTTGGTGTCGACTTCGCTGATGTTGCCGGCGAATTCCACATCAATTGACTGGATGCGGCCGTTCGCCAGCGTTGCCGACAGACAACCCATCCGCTCCGCCAGGTTGAAGAAAGGACGAATGACTTCCATTACATGAGCCGGAATCGGCGCCATGTTGACAGCCGTTGTCACCGGTTCACCCCGCAGGGCGGCCAGCACTCCATGAGCCACGTCAACCGCCACGCCGACCTGGGCTTCCGCCGTGGAAGCGCCGAGATGAGGGGTTGCAATGACTTTGGGAGATTTCAGCAGCGGGTTGTTGGGATCGACCGGTTCTTTTTCAAATACATCAATCGCCGCGCCTGCCACGATCCCCTCCTCGATCGCTGCCGCCAGATCTGCTTCGTCGATCACGCCGCCACGGGCTACATTAATAATACGCACGCCTTTTTTCATTTTGGCGAAAGCTGTTTTGTTGAGCAATTTCTTGGTGTCGGCGGTCAAGGGCAAATGCAGGGTGATGAAATCCGCCTGGGCAAAGATCTCGTCCAGATCGGCGATTTCGACGCCGAGCGCCTCGGCCTGTTCCGCCCGGATGAATGGGTCATAGACCACTACTTTCATTTCCATCGCCAGCGCCCGCTTGGCGACACCGCTGCCGATCCTTCCCAAACCGAGAATCCCCAAGGTCTTGCCACGGACTTCCACTCCGGTGAATTTCGATCGCTCCCACAGGCCATTTTGCAAGGAAGCGTATGCCTGCGGCACATTACGGGCCAGGGCCATCATCATCGCCATCGTATGTTCGGTAGCCGCGATGGTGTTGCCTTCCGGCGCGTTCAGTACGATGATTCCGCGTTGAGTGGCTGCCTCCACATCGATGTTGTCCACACCGACGCCGGCCCGGCCGATGACCTTCAAATTTTTCGCCGCCGCGATGACTTCCTTGGTCACCTTGGTCTCGCTGCGAACGACCAGCGCGTCATATTCAGGAATGATGGCGATGAGTTCTTCCGGGGTCAATTTTTGCCGGCTATCGACAGGATATACCTTTTGTAGAATCTCGACCCCGGCTTTTGCCACGGGATCGCTTACGAGTATCTTCGGCATGTTGTCTTTCCCTCCAAAATTATCATTTCGTTTATTATGCGCCAACTCAGCTATTTGCTTGCTGGAATTTCAGCATCAGGTCCTTCAATGCCCGGCAGGCTTCCACCGGCACCGCATTATAAGCCGAAGCGCGACAGCCGCCGACCGAACGATGGCCCGCAAGCCCCACGAAGCCAGCCTGCTTCGCCTCTGCCAGGAATTTCTTTTCCAGTTCCTCATTTGCCAGACGGAAGGTGATATTCATACGCGAACGATCTGCCGGAACGGCATGGCCTTTGTAGAAACCATTGCTCGCATCGATGACATCATAGATCAGGGCTGCTTTTTCTTCATTACGCCGGGTGATTGCCGCCAATCCGCCCTGTTCCTTGATCCATTCCAGCACGAGACCCATCAGGTAGATGCCGAAGGTGGGCGGCGTGTTGTAGAGCGAGTTTTCCTTGGCGAACGTGCCGTAGCGGAGCATCGTCGGAATGTTGGGGTTCGCGGTGGCCAGGAAATCGCGTTTAATGATGACGACGGTGACACCCGCCGGTCCGAGGTTCTTCTGCGCTCCGGCATAGATCAGACTGAACTTGCTGACATCAAAAGGCCGGGAGAGAATATCGCTCGACATATCGGCGATCAGCGGGACAGCGCCGGTATCGGGGAAGTCCCGCCACTGCGTTCCGTATATTGTATTGTTGGAAGTAATATGCAGATAGGCCGCATCCGCGTCAACCTTCAGTTCATCGAATGAGGGAATGCGGTTGTGCTTGTCGCTCTTGCTGCTGGCCGCTTCGTAGACTTCACCCAGTTGTTTTGCCTCGGCGTAGGCTTTTTCCGACCAAACGCCGGTCATCACATACGCAGCACGTTTTCCCGCCGGGAGAAAATTCATCGGGACCATCGCGAACTGCAGGCTGGCGCCGCCCTGAAGGAACAGCACTTCATAGTCTTCGGGAATCGCCAGCAGCTCACGCAGCAGTGCGATCGCCTGATTGTGCACCGCTTCATATTCCTTGCCGCGGTGGCTCATCTCCAGGATGGACATGCCAGCGCCCTGGAAATCCAACAGTTCCGCCTGCGCTTTCTGTAATGCCGCCAAGGGCAATGCAGAAGGGCCGGCATTGAAATTGTACGCCCGTTTTGCCGTTGTTGACATCATCATCACTCCAATTCATATTTTGCGGTAAAAATAAAAACCTCCCGTCCCAATAATAGGGACGAGAGGTAGAGGTTCTCCCGCGGTGCCACCCAAGTTGCCGAAGTTCGGCCGACTCTGTCCGCTGTATCGGGCGGCCCCCGTCCTGATTCATCACCGGCCGCTCACGGGTGGACCTGTCTGTCTGGATTACCGCCTCACACCAACCGGCGGCTCTCTGAAATCCTGTAACCAGCAGTATCCCGTTCATCGCGTTGCACTGAATAAATTTATAATTGATTATACTGTATGCTTTGGCATAATGCAAGTGTCTTTTTGCACGACACAAGACGACTTGTTTTTCCGGCTGCACCGCGTTTTTTTAGGTTTCCGCCTGCAGACAGGCGCCTTGAAATGTTCGCAGTCAATTCAAACAAGGATTTTGCACAAAAAAAGCCAATACAGATATTATTAATTCTAGGAGGTTTTCAGCATGAAAGAAATAGCCTTTGATCAATACGCGCCGCAAGTCATTCAAACTTTGCCCAAAGGGGCTTTTCTCACTGTTAGCCATGGCGGTCGCGACAATACGATGACCATCGGTTGGGGAACCCTCGGTGTCATCTGGAGTCAGCCAATCTTCAGCGTACTGGTTCGCCCCTCCCGTTTCACCTATGGTCTGCTGGAGGCCAGCGGCGAATTCACCGTCAGCGTTCCACGCACCGACATGGGCAAGGCGCTTGGCATCTGCGGCAGCAAGTCCGGTCGCGACCTCGATAAGTTCGCCGCTGCCGGGCTGGTGAAACTGCCCGGACTCAAAATCGCCACTCCGGTGATTGGCGGAGCCGGTCTGCATTACGAGTGCAAGGTAGTGTACAAGCAACCGATGAACCCGCCTGCACTAGATGGCGCTTTGAACAGCGCTTGCTATGCCAGCGGCGACTATCACACGATGTACTTCGGCCAGATCCTGTCCACCTGGATCGAATAACAGCGAAAGGCAAGGGAAACATCTGTGCAGACTGAAAAATTATATTACCAGGACGCCTATCTGCGGGAATTTACAGCGAACATCCTCAGCAAAACACCGCAGTCTGGCGGTCAATATGCGATCGTGCTGGACCGTACCGCCTTCTATCCGGAAGGCGGCGGTCAACCCTGTGACACCGGGACTCTGAGCGAAACAGCAGTCCTCAGTGTCCAGATGCGGGACGGCGAAATTATCCACACCACTGCCGGCGACCCCGGCGACGGACCGGTAACGGGGCGGATCGACTGGCAGCGGCGCTTTGACCACATGCAGCAACATACCGGAGAGCATATTCTCTCAGGCATTTTCCTGTCCAATTTTCAGGCGGAAAATGTCGGATTCCACCTCACAGCCGCCACCTGCCAGATCGACGTAACGCTACCTGCCTTCTCGACAGAGCAGGCCTATGCGGTCGAAACAGCCGCCAATGCCGTCATTTTCGAGAATCGTCTGATTGACGCGAAATTCGTTGAAAATGCCGAACTCAGCGCCTACTCCATGCGCAAGGAGCCCGGTCCGGAATTCGAACAAATTCGGCTGGTTTCCATCGCGAACTGCGATTGCTGCCCCTGCGGCGGCACCCACGCCAGCCATACCGGCGAAGTGGGGCTGCTCAAAATTCGCGGCTGGGAAAAACGCAAGAACAATATCCGCGTGGAATTCGTCTGCGGCGCTAGAGCACTGGAAGATTATCGGCTGAAACACGAAATTTCCCGGGCGCTGGCCACTCGTTTTTCTACTCCGGTCGACGCGGCGCTACGCGCATTCGAAAAAAATCTCGAAAAACAGGAAGCCCTCCAACGAGAGCTGAGCGTCGCCCGCAAAGCCTATCATGAGGAACTGGCGGCGAGACTGCTGTCCGAAGCAACACCGCTAGGTCCCAGGCGAATCATATCCCGCGTGTTTTCCGGTTACGGAACGGCCGACCTGCAGGATTTCGCTCTACGCATCACTGCGGTTTCCGGCAGCATCTGCCTGCTGGCCGCGGCGGACGGGACCGGCGAGCGCACTGCTTTCATATTCGCGGCCGCGCCGGATGCAACAGTCGCCATGAACGAGCTGATGAAAAAAAGCTTCGCTCCCTTCGGCGGCAAGGGAGGCGGCACTGCAACCCAAGCGCAGGGAGGTGCGCCCACGGCGGACGCCGAGGGTGTTCTCGCAGCTGCGCGGCAACTGCTTGAATCGATGTAGCTCAAATAGTCCAAATAGTACAGCGCTTTTTACGCCACTTCTTTGAACACTCTCGGTCCGATCACGGGAATCCGCGCCAAATCCCTCCGGTTCAAGCCACCTGTCAGGATCATCACGCCCAAGTAAGTGAAGGCTCCTACCAACGAAACGAAACCTACCGCCAAAAATCGATTATCCAGCAAGTCCATCACCGGAGGATAGCCGAAGTGCATCACCGCTCCCATTACTGCAGCCGAAACGATGTTTTTCATCAGATCGCCGCAGTCAAAGAAATAGCCGGTATAACGATACACAAAATACAAGTTCAGAGCAGCGGCCAATCCCAGATCTGCTAGCGTCGCCAGTGCGGCGCCCTGGATTCCGAGACTGGGAATCGCCGTCAGCACCCAGTTCAGGACCACTTTTACTCCAGCAGCCAATCCCATGTTGATGACCGGGATACTGGTACGTCCCATTCCCTGCAGTACACCGGTCGTAACTTGGTGCAATCCGAGCAGAAAAATGGAGAAAGCCATTACTTTGGTAACCCCGGCAGCCCCCGGCGCATGGTAGATCATCGTAACGACGGGTTCCGCCATGATCCACAGCATTACACTGAGCGGGATCGTCGTGATGTTCGCCAGGCGCATCGCTCCCGCTGTGCGGTAAGCGACTTCCTGCAGCTGACCCAGTGATTTGGCCTGCGAAATTGCGGGTACCAGGCTGACGGCGAGCGATGCCGTTACGATGGTCGCCAGATTGACCAGCGGCACAGCCATCCCCGTGAGATAACCGAACCGCTCTGTAGCCTGTCCCACCGTGAAGCCTGCCACTTCGAGCCGCAGCGGCACAATGAACAGGTCCAGGTTGGCCACTACCGGCAGCATCAGGCTGGACAAGGCAACAGGCAGCGCGAGGGATGCAATGCGGCGCAGCAGAGGCAAACTGCCTTCCTGGCTCTGAAGCTCCTGTTGAGTCTGCATTTCCGGTTGCAGCTTGCGCTGCAGCCGGTAGTAATACCAGATCAGCACGAGCAAAGCCCCCACCGCACCGACCGCCGCACCCAGACTGGCTCCGCCGGCTGCGAACTCCAGGCCGCGCGGCAATAGCAGATGGGCAAACAACAGCATGGTGAAAACGCGCAACATTTGTTCGACGATTTGCGAGACCGCCGTCGGCGTCATCATCTGCCAACCCTGCAAGTAACCACGGAAACTAGACAGCACTGTCACCAGGAAAATCGCCGGCGTCAGCGCGATAATCGAGTAATAGGCCCGGGCATCCCGAATCACCCGGTGATCGATCAGCCAATCCGCCCCGAAATACAGCAAAAGGCTCAGCACAAGACCGGTAACTGCCAACAGCAGAAAAGATAGGTGGAACACCCTCGTTGCGCCCCGAAAATCGCGTCGCGCGGCCCGCTCCGCCGTGAGGATCGACACCGCGACCGGAATCCCCGCTTCCGATAGGCTCAGCGCCAATAAATAAAGCGGAAAAGCGATCTGATAGATGCCGATGCCTTCCCCGCCGAGAATCCATGACAAAAATATCCAGTTCAAGCTGCCGATGATTTTCACTACCACACCGGCGATAGTCAGAATCAACGCCCCTTGCAGAAACCGCCGCCCTGATTTCTCCGGTGCGTTATGGGTTGTTTCATTGCCTGGCATTCGGTTACCCCTCATCCTTTTTATAATGGCACTACATTATACTATACCGATGCATCCTGACAACAGCAAGCGCTCGCAAGGATCCGGCGTATTGACATTCGCCGGGTGATTTTGCTAAAATCAGTCATAATTCACTACACTCCATGCTACCAGAAAAATCAACCTCTTTCAGGAGAATGACTTTCTTTTTTCGCATGAGTTTTGGTGGCACGAAGCCATCGCATTTTAATGCGTATGGCTTCATTTTTTTACTTATTTATGTGTGCACTTTGCTTCAGTTTTATCCCGTTTGTGTGTTATTGCCATTGAAATATAGAAGGGGAGTTGTTGGGAAGAATGGGTAAAATCATCAGGGCTTGTTTGTTCATCATCTTGCTGGTAGTAAGTGCGGCTGTCATCGCCGGTTGCGGGGGGTCCGGGAGCAAGCCGGACGCTGCGAAAACAAAGGACATCCTTACAGTAGCGATGGGATCGGATGCCAAAAGTCTAGACCCGCAGGGAAGCCGGGATATTTTTTCCAACCAGATTAATCGCCAAATCTACAATACGTTACTGGTAATGGATGAAGCAAGTAACAAAATTGTACCAGCATTGGCAGAGTCTTACAAAAAAATTGATGATTTGACTTATGAGTTTAAACTGAGAAAAGGCGTCAAATTCCACAACGGGGAAATATTCAAAGCCAGCGATGTGAAGTTCACCTTCGAGCGCGCCGTTACGCCTGCGGGCGCTTCCATTGGCTCGCTGGTCAGCAATATCGATGTCGGCGGCATCAAAGTGGTGGATGATTATACCATTATCATCAAATTGAAAACTCCCTATCCAGGATTTTTGGCGGTTCTTTCCGCCGATAATTTGTCGATGTTAAATGAGAAAGCCGTGAAAAGTGCCGGCAAAGACTATGGGCAAAATCCGGTTGGAACCGGCAAGTACAAGTTTGTCAGCTGGAAGAGAGGCAACCAAATCGCGTTGACTCGCTTTGATGATTATTACGGCGAAAAAAGCAAAATTAAGGACGTTGTCATTCGGATCATTCCCGAAGGAACCAATCGGGTGATTGAACTGGAGAGCGGTGGCGTCGACATCGCCCTGGATGTTACTACCAATGACGTGAAACGAGTTGAAGATAATAAAGGTCTGCAACTTTTCCGCGTAATCGACAACTCTGTGACATACATGGGCTTTAACGCCGGTAAAAAACCTTTTGATGACATCCGGGTTCGGCAGGCCTTCTCCTATGCAATCGATACCAAGTCGGTCGTCGAATCTGCGTGGCGCGGAGTCGGTAAACCAGCGACAGGAATGGTCGCCCCCAACTTGATTTATGCCGATAATTCACTGAAACAGCACGAATACAATCCGGAAAAAGCACGGCAGCTCTTGAAAGAAGCCGGCTATGCCAGTGGCTTGAAACTCGAAATCTGGACCAATGACCGCAAAGAAAGAATTGATATGGCGCAGATCATGCAGAACATGTTAAAAGAAGTCGGCGTTGAAATTGAGATCAAAGTGTTTGAATGGGGCGCTTATTTCGAGAAGACCGGCAAAGGGGAACACTCCATGTTCCTGATGAGTTGGACCGTCTCGATCAACGACCCTGATCAAATCCTGGACCCCCTATTCAACTCCAAGAACCTCGGTGCAGCCGGAAACAGAGCGTTCTATTCCAACCCCAAAGTTGATGCGCTCATCGTTAAGGCCAAAGCAATGGATGACGGAGATGCAAAAAAACAAGCTTATCAGGAAATTCAGCAGATTATCATGGCTGATCTTCCCTACCTACCCCTTTTGAACGGCGAACAGGTGATCGGAGCCAAAAAGAACGTCAAAGGCTTTAAAGCCAGCCCCGGTGCTGTCCACAATTTGTTTAACGTCTCATTCGAATAATATTAATCTGATTGACCAAGGGGTGTAGCCAAGCTATGCCCCTTAGTTCTTGCAAGTGAGTTAGGTATGTTTTGGAGGTACTAATGCTAAAATATGTTTTTCGCCGCATTCTTTTTTTAGTACCCGTTATCTTGGGAGTCACTTTCATCGTTTTTACCATGCTTTATCTGACGCCAGGCGATCCTGCCGCCTTGATTTTGGGTACGCAGGCCAGCCCGGATCAAGTCCTGCTATTGCGGCAGGAAATGGGATTGGATCAACCCTTTATCGTGCAATACGCGACTTTCTTGAAAAACCTGATTCTTTTTCAAGACATCGGACGTTCGTATATCAGCAACAGCCCGGTTCTCAATGAAATAATCCCTGCCTTCTTCATCACGATGAAATTGGCGACCAACGGCTGTGATTTTCTCCATGGTCATCGGGATTCCCGCCGGCATCATCTCTGCAATTAAACCGTATTCGCTCATTGATACTGTGGCGATGATTCTGGCGCTTATCGGAACTTCCATGCCGATTTTCTGGCTGGGCCTATTGCTCATTCTACTCTTTACAGTTCAGCTCAATTGGTTGCCTGCTTCCGGTTATGACCGCATCGATCAAATGATCATGCCCATGATCGCTCTCGGCGGTCTATCGACGGCGATTATTGCGAGAATGACCCGGTCCAGCATGCTGGAAGTGATTCGGCAGGACTATATCCGAACGGTCCGCGCCAAAGGGCAGACCGAGTCGGTCATCATTCTGCGGCATGCGTTAGGCAATGCACTGGTCCCTATCATCACGGTGGTCGGCCTTCAATTCGGCAGCTTGTTAGGTGGCGCGGTTCTGACGGAAACGATTTTTTCGATTCCGGGGCTGGGGAGGTTAATGGTCGAAGCGATAAAAATGCGGGACTTCCCCATCGTTCAAGGGGGAGTTTTGGTCATTGCCATTGCATTCTGTGTGATTAACCTCATCGTCGATTTGCTGTATGCGTATGTCAATCCGCGAATTCGATCTCAATATAAATAACGGGGTGAATCAGGTGAGTTCTCAAAGCGATATAGTTGAAAAAATCCCCAAGAAGCAAAGCCAGCTGTTTGTCACGTGGCGTCGGTTGAAAAGAAGCAAAATGGCCATGTGCGGTTTGGTGATCATCGGTTTGTTGTTTGTTACTGCAATTTTTGCTGAATTTATTGCGCCCTATCCCTATGCCCAGCAAAACCTCAAGGAGACGTTTCAATATCCTAGTATTAAACATTTGTTTGGAACCGATGATTTTGGCCGCGATATTTTTAGCCGAATAGTCTATGGGGCCCGAATTTCGCTGGAGGTCGGCTTTCTTTCCGTCGGGATTTCCATTATTATCGGGGGCTTTCTCGGCGCGATTGCCGGTTACTATGGCGGCAAGCTGGATCAATTGATCATGCGTTCCATGGATATCCTCTTATCCATCCCTTCGATTTTGTTGGCGATATCCATCGTCGCCGCGCTGGGGCCGGGCTTAGTCAACCTCATGATCGCAGTTGGGATTTCATCGATTCCGCGCTATGCGAGAATTGTTCATGCGTCAGTCTTGACCATCCGCGACTATGAATTTGTGGAAGCTGCTCGTGCGGTTGGCTCAAGTGACCTCCGAATCATATTCAAGCACATTCTGCCAAATTGTTTAGCTCCGTTGATTGTCCAGAGCACCTTGGGTGTCGCTACGGCCATCATCGTCGCGGCCGCCCTCAGCTTTATCGGGTTGGGAATACAGCCGCCAGTCCCTGAGTGGGGGGCGATGTTATCCGGCGGCAGGTCGTTCATCCGGAACTATTGGTTTATGACGGTTTTCCCCGGCATGGCGATCATGATCACTGTTTTCGGCCTTAACTTACTTGGTGATGGGCTGCGTGATGCGCTTGACCCGAAATTGAAAAATTAGGCGTTGAAAGGGGTTCGCTATGACACAGACACCCTTGTTGGAAATAAAAGATCTGGTTGTACAATATGCTGTCGAGGATGGGACGGTTCGAGCCGTCGATCATCTGAATATGGAGCTTGGTTTTGGTGAAACCTTAGGATTCGTTGGTGAGACAGGGGCAGGGAAAACGACAACAGCTTTGGCCGTTATGCGCCTTATTGAGTCGCCAGGCCGAATCATCCAGGGACAGATCCTTTTTGAGGGGCAGGATTTGCTGCTTACATCCGTTGACGAGATCAGAGCGATCCGCGGCAAAAAAATCGCCATGATTTTTCAGGACCCTATGACCTCATTAAACCCGAATATGACCGTGGGCGAACAAATCGCGGAAATGATCATAATTCACGAGAAAATCGGCAAAGTACAAGCGATGGAAAAAGCCGAAAAAATGCTGGAAATGGTGGATATTCAAGCAGAAAGAGCGAAAGACTATCCCCACCAGTTCAGCGGCGGCATGAAACAACGCGTGGTGATTGCGATAGCTTTGGCCTGCAATCCTGTCCTACTGATTGCCGATGAGCCGACAACCGCTTTGGACGTTACCATCCAAGCGCAAGTTTTGGCGCTCATGCAAGAACTTAAAGACCGAATCGGAACTTCTATGCTTTTGATTACGCACGATCTGGGAATTGTTGCCGACACGTGCGACAAAGTTGCCATTATGTACGCCGGGAACGTTGTCGAGTACGCCGACAAACGCGCTCTGTTCACCCAGCCGCGTCACCCTTACACCATCGGTCTGTTTAACTCCATTCCCGATATTGACGGGGAGCAGGAGGATCTGCAAGTAATCAAGGGACAGATGCCCGATCCGACCAACCTACCGCCAGGCTGCGCCTTTCATCCACGATGTCCCGCGGCCCTGCCCCGCTGCTCGCAATCGATCCCTCGCAGGATTGAAGTGGATCCCGGTCACCATGTTTCATGTTTTTTGTTTGAGTAATAACCTCGGGAGGATTTTATGACAGACAAGTTGATGGAAGTAAAAAACCTTAAAAAATACTTTCCGACAAAAAAAGGACTTCTGCATGCGGTGGATGATGTAAATTTTCATATCGACAAAGGGGAGACTTTAGGGCTTGTTGGGGAATCAGGCTGCGGCAAATCCACAACAGGGCGCCTGTTGATTCGCTTATTGGAGGCGACAGGCGGGGAAGTCCTGTATAACGGCGTCAATGTGCTGGCATTGAATAAAGCGCAGGTAAAAGAAGCACGAAAAAAAATGCAAATCGTGTTTCAGGATCCCTACTCTTCACTGAATCCGCGCCTGACAGTGTTCGAGCTGATCGCCGAGCCGCTGTACGTTAATAACGTTTTTCAAACCCGGCAACAAGTTCAGGATCGAATCCTGTTTCTGATGAATACCGTCGGCTTGGCGGCAAGGCTTATCAATAGCTACCCGCATGAACTGGATGGCGGCAGGCGTCAACGGATAGGGGTGGCCAGAGCCTTGGCGCTGGATCCGGAATTCATCGTATTGGATGAACCCGTGTCGGCTTTGGACGTTTGCATCCAGGCGCAGATATTGAACCTTTTGCGCGGCTTGCAACGCGATTTCGGACTTACCTATTTGTTTATTTCGCACAATTTAAGCGTAGTGAAGCATATGAGCAAAAGAATTGCCGTTATGTATCTGGGGAAAATCGTCGAGCTGGCCGACAATAAAACGATTTTTGAACGACCGCAGCATCCTTATACGCAGGCGCTGTTATCGGCTGTCCCTATTCCCAAACTGGATGTCAGCCGGAACCGGATTATCCTCTGCGGGGATATTCCCAGCCCCATCAATCCGGCTCCAGGCTGTCGTTTCTATGGCAGGTGCCTGTATCGCAAAGATATCTGCAAAGAGACCGCACCTGCGTTACTGCCTAACAACCAGGGCGGGTTCGTGGCGTGTCACCTGACTGGCAGTTTTGCCGGTTAATTTAGAATAAAGAAAGGATCTGAGCCAATGCTAACTGATAGTTGGATCAAGCAAAGAGTGAAAGAACTGGAGCCCAAGCTAATCGAGATGCGTCGGCATTTCCACCAGCACCCGGAGATTGGATTTCAAGAGCATGACACCGCCCGGTATGTCAGCAAAGTACTGACCGACCTGGGCATTGAACACCAAACAGGCATTGCCGAGACCGGTGTCGTAGCTGTTATTCATGGAGGAAAACCCGGCAAAATGGTTGCTCTGCGTGCAGACATGGATGCGCTGACCCTGACCGAAAAAACAGGCTTGCCTTATGCCTCCGTTAATGAAGGAGTCATGCATGCTTGCGGACATGACGTGCATACAGCCTCGCTCCTGGGAGCTGCCATGGTTCTGGGCGAAATTCGCCAAGAGTTGTCCGGTTCAGTCAAACTCATTTTCCAGCCGGCCGAAGAAGGACCGGGCGGCGCCAAACCTATGATTGAGCAAGGTGTGCTGGAAGGTGTCGATGCGATCGTCGGCGCTCACGTTTGGCAGGATATGCCGGTAGGGAAATTAGCGGTCCGCTATGGTCCGGCGATGGCCTGTCTCGACGCCATTGATATTGCCATTGTCGGCAAAGGCTGCCATGGAGCGGCGCCGCATCAAGGCGTGGACGCCGTAGCGGTCGCCTGTCAGGTTGTAAATGCCTTGCAGACAATTGCCAGTCGGGAAATCAACCCGATAAAGCCGGTGGTTGTTTCGATCGGCATGATCAACGGCGGATATGCTTACAACATCATTGCGGATGAAATCAATATGAAAGGCACCGTGAGGGCGATAGACCCGGAGCTGCGCCAAAGCCTGCCGGAGCGTATCGAGCGAGTCATCGCAGGTGTTACCTCCAGCATGCGGGCTGATTATCGATTTTCCTATCACTTCGGCTATCCGCCGCTCGTCAACAACATTGAAATAACCGGGCATGTTGAAAATACTCTAAAACGCGTATGGGGACCCGATCAGGTTTCGCAACGGCCGGATCCTTCAATGGGCGGCGAAGATATGGCTTATTATCTGGAAAAAGTCCCCGGCGCCTTTTTCTACGTTGGAAGCAGCAATCCTGAAAAAGGATTAACTTCGCCGGGACATAGCTCAACCTTTGCTATTGACGAAGATGCGATTGCCATCATGGCGACATCGATGGCGGTAGCGGCAATTGACTTGTTGAAAAAATAATTTGACCTACTTGACAAGCGTCGTCAATATGAATAGAATATGATTTATTAATCCCGAGGGGGAGTAGCTGTCTAAGGTCCGGTCAACATACTGGCAGAAATGCCTGGCCGAACCGTTGGCGAAAGTCAATCAGCGAGACCTTCGGCCTGACGAATATCGTCAGGCCGAAGTGTCTCGCTTTTTATTTTGCCTGCACTATTGCCTATTCGAAGAAGGAGGACTTATTTTGATGACCGCATTTCTGACATCCCTTGCCTTTGTCGTACTCGCCGAAATGGGCGACAAAACCCAGCTTCTCGCCATGGCTTTCGCCTGCCGCTTTCGCTGGCAAACCGTCATGTGGGGCGTATTTGTCGCTACCGTGCTGAATCATCTGTTCGCCGTCCTCGTCGGCAACTATCTGACCGCATTTATTCCGTTATCATACATTCAAATCGGCGCAGCCATTTCCTTCATCGCTTTTGGAATCTGGACCATTCGTGGCGATGAACTGGGTGACGAAGCGGAAAAAGACAAATTCAACCCGTTCTGGACGGTTGCCATTGCCTTTTTCATTGCGGAAATGGGGGATAAAACCCAGCTTGCGACCATCGCTTTAGCGGCAAAATTCAATACCATTCTCCCGGTCTGGCTCGGAACAACCGCAGGCATGATGGTCGCCGACGGGCTAGGGATCATATTCGGTATCGTGTTGGGTAAAAAGATCCCCGAGCGTACGATGAAGTGGGGCGCCGCCATTTTATTCATCTGTTTTGGTATATTGGGACTCTATGAATACGTACCGTCCGCCTTCTGGACTCTGCCTATCGTCATCGGCAGTCTGCTCATCCTGGCTGTTTCCATGTGGCTGGCAGCCCGCAATTCCACCCCGCCGATCATGGAGCAAACTTGCCCTGCAGAACAGAGTGAAAAGCAATAATCGTCATTTCATCATTCGTTTTATCGAAAAATGATAAAACCCAATTTGCCAGATAATAAGCCCAAGGATAATACTGGAGCTGGAAAAGGGCAAGCCGCTGTACGACCACAGACTCTTGCCCCCAGTGGCGGTATCTGCGGCCCTGCCCGCTTCGTCCGCAAACAGATCAAGTCGCATCCCCAGCGAAATTGCTTTGGTTTTTCCTTCAACGACCTGTTCCGGCGGTAGCGTATAGTAATAAACCTGAAAACAGGATAAACAGAACAAAAAGATCAGGATGGCAATAGACGCCAACATGGTGGACTTGGCTGCCCTGCCGGTCAAAAAGCTTTCCCGTTCGTCCCGTTCCTTGATCAGGGTAAGCTTTGCCAGAGTCGCTTCGCGGAAAGTTCCCGAAAAGAGCAGGCGAAGGCTCAAAGAAACTGCCAAGATCATCCATACGCCCAGAATAAGCCCACCCAAGTCATAAAGCGTCCTCAGAAAATTGTCGGATTGGGGTACGTTTTTCCAATCAATGGAGTATGAAAAAACGGCATACACCACCAAAATCGGCAATCCGTACAAAAAACCCTTCAATAAGATCGATTCCCACTTTTTCATTGTGCTTCCTCCTCCACCGAAAAAATAGTCTGAATGTCCGTTTTAAAATATCGCGCCAACCGAAAAGCTAGTTCCAGCGAAGGATTATATCCCCCGCCTTCAATTGCGACAATCGTTGCGCGAGTTACCCCGATTTCTTTGGCAAGCTGGTCTTGTGTGATTCTTTGTTCGGCGCGAAAAACATGCAATCGGTTGACAACTTTTAGCTGAGTCATCGTCTTGGTCATGGTTTGCCCCCTCACTCTCCCTCTCCCGACTCCGTTTTTTCTCTCACGCAAATAGTATAATAAACTATACATTTTGTCAAACTTATTAAATAAATTTTTGCAAAAAAAGAGCGCCCCTTTACTGGAACGCGCCAAACGATAAATGAACAGCTTGAATCTTCATTGGCTTACAAGGTATAATACTCAATAATACAAAAAACATGGGGCTTTATTTGCCGATTGCGCAAATAAAGCCTTTTGGATATTTGACAGGAAGGAGCGAACAGCATGCCGATTAAGATTCCTAACAATTTGCCAGCCGTTCACACGCTGGAACAAGAGAACATTTTCGCCATGGACGAGGACCGCGCCTATTCACAGGACATTCGCCCTCTGCGAATATTGCTGCTGAATCTGATGCCGACGAAAATAGCCACGGAAACCCAATTGCTGCGCTTGCTGGGAAATTCACCGTTGCAGGTGGAATTCGACTTCATGTATACAGAAACCTACGCCCCAAAGAATATTTCACAAGAGCATCTGGTCAAATTCTATGAAACCTTCAGCTCACTCAAGCACCGCAAATATGACGGCATGATCATTACCGGCGCGCCGGTGGAGCAAGTCCCGTTCGAAGAAGTCGAGTATTGGGACGAGCTGTGCGAAATCATGGACTGGAGTCGCCGCAACGTTTACTCGACGCTCCACATCTGCTGGGGTGCGCAGGCCGCTCTGTACCATCATTACGGGATCCCGAAGTACGCCTTGCCGCAAAAAATGTTCGGCGTATTCCCGCATCGCGTAAATATGAAGGAAAAAATGCTGTTTCGCGGCTTTGACGACATTTTCTATGTCCCCCACTCCCGCCATACGGAAGTCCGTCGCGAAGATATCGAGAAAGTTCCCGGCCTGTCGATTCTGTCGGAGTCGGAGGAGTCCGGCGTATATGCAGTAATCGACAAGAAATATCGGGACCTGTTCATAACCGGGCACTCCGAATATGATCCATTCACGCTCAAGGCCGAATACGACCGCGACATCGCGCAAGGCACGCCGATCAACGTTCCAGCCAATTATTATCCCAATGACGATCCGCAGCAGACCCCAATCGTTCGTTGGCGCAGCGCAGCCAACCTTCTGTTCATCAACTGGCTCAACTACTATGTTTATCAGGGAACGCCCTTTAACTTGGAGGAACTTTCCACGCCGAAGGCTCAGAAGGGAATCTGCGGCGATGGTATATAGTCTCCGGTTAATTGCTGCTCAACCAGGCGATGAAAGCCCGCGGCGGCGTGATATCGATGCCATTAAACGGGTATTGAACCTGAGAAATCACCAGGACATTGCTCCAAATCAGAGCTGACAAAAAAAAGATCATCGCCATCTGGGCTCGCGAACTGTCCATTGAAAAGAACATGGCAAAGCCGATCGTGACAACGCCGCCGAAAACGACAGCAAACAACAGCGGGAACGGCAGGTCAGATCGTTTCCCATGCAATCGATAGTAACGTGCTTCCCGCAGCCCAGTCAGTCGTTGAACCGCTTCTCCATAAGCCGCCTGTTGCTGCAACGTCAAGGGTTCCAGCATTCGTACGGAGTTCGACACTTCATGAAAAGCCCGCTCAGCTTCAGGCAGCGCTGGTTCTGTTGCCCTATTCTTCAGCGCATGTTTCCATTCTTTCTCAACGACGATCTGTGCATATTGTTTCAATTGACCCTTCAGACGGATTTCCCCGGCGCCAGGAAACCATTCGGCCAGTTGATACAGGCCGGCAACCTGCACAGCCTCGGTTGCGGCATTTTTGTCAGCAAGGATGTATTCATCGTGCACCGTGTCGACGATCAACGCCACTGTCACGGCAAATATCGCCCCGACTACCGAATATACGACGCCGGCTACTTCATGGTTGCGTCGCAACGATTCCGTTCCGATCCGCCGCCGCAGCCACAGCATCAGGAATACGGCCGCTACCGACAATACGGAAATCGTGACAAGGTTCATGAAAAAGAATACCATCCTGCAACATCCTTTTATTCGAAATTTTCATTATTATCCCACGAATATTCCACGTGATCGAAATTAATTCCTGCTATCCTGCGAACACGAATCAGATTCAATCAAAGAGGCTACAACACTCTGACTTTTGCGGAATGTTGCAGCCTCTTCCTGTTTTGAAAAGTTCTTGGGTCAGATTAATTTGTTAACGGTTCACGAGTCCCTTTGCTAAAGCTACAGCCACCACCGCATCCGGTGCATATACATCCGCGCCGGCTTTCTTGGCATATTCCGCCGTCAACACAGCGCCGCCCACCATCGTCCGGACAGCAATCCCCGCCGCCTTCAATGCGGCAATGCTGCGGTCGATCTGCGGCAAAGTCGTCGTCATCAGGGCGCACAGACCAACAACATCAGGCTGGTGCTCACGCGCCGCCGCCACGATTCTTTCCACCGGCACATCCTTGCCGAGGTCGATGATCTCGAAACCGTTGTTTTCCAGCAGCGCTGCAACGATGTTTTTCCCCAGATCATGAATATCTCCCGCCACCGTCGCCAGCATGACTTTGCCCAGAGATTCGGTTTTCTCTGCCGGCAGCGCAGCGCGGAGCACTTGGAATCCTTGTTTCAACGCCTCTGCCGCCAGCAACACCTGCGGCAGGAAGCAGCGGCCAGTGCCGAAATCCTCACCCAGGCGGTTCATCGCAGCCGTCAGGCCGTTGTCGATGATATAGGCCGCATCACGCCCTTCGGCAATCGCCGCCATGACGAATCCTTTGACGGCTTCTTTTTCGCCCTGCAGTACCGCCTGCCGCAATTGGTCGACCGGGGACGCTGCGACTGTTGCAGTGCTGGCCTGCGCCGATACCTGCGGTCCTTGCGCCGCAAATCGTTTGCTGTATGCCAGTCCCTGCCGGTCGTTGCCGAGCAGTGCCTGCACGGCGCTGATCGCATCATTCATCATCGGATCGAGCGGGTTGAGAATCGGTATGCTCATGCCCTGCGCCGCCGCCATGGCGAAAAACTGCGAATTCATCAGGTCGCGTCGCGGCAAGCCATGCGAAACATTGCTGAGGCCCATCGAAACAGGCAATCCCAGCTCCGCCCCGTAAAGGCGAAGAGTCTCCAACACATCCAATGCAGCGACCGGATTGGCCGCCAAAGTCGTGGTGAGAGCATCGAGCAGCAGATCCTTGCGACGGAACCCCATCGCCATGGCTGCATCAATGATCCGGCGGACCGTATCCACCCGCTCCCGCGCATTCGCCGGCAAACCGCCAGGCGCCAGCGGCAGGCACAATACAGCCGCGCCATATTTTTTGGCAATCGGCAGGAATCTTTCCAGACGCTCCGGTTCCGCTGACACCGAATTGACCAGCGCACGGCCGGGATAAATCCGCAATCCTGCTTCCAACGTATCCGGATCGGTCGTGTCGATCGACAGCGGCAGCGTCACCAGTTGGGAGAGTTCCTCCACTAACCGCACCATCAGCGCTGGTTGATCGATCCCCGGCACTCCGGCGTTAACATCCAGAATCGAGGCTCCTGCTTCCTGCTGCGCCAACGCGTCCCGTTTGACGGTCGTCAGGTTCCCTTCGCGCAGTTCGGCTGCCATCGCCTTGCGTCCGGTAGGATTGATTCTCTCGCCGATGATCCGTATGGGGAATCCGGCGCCGAAATATACAGTGCTGGAACGACTGGTCAGGCAGTGCGCATCTCGCAACGACGAAGCAACATCTATGGGCTTCAGTCCCCGCAAGGCATCCCGCACCGCTGCAATATGAGCCGGCGTCGTGCCGCAGCAACCACCGATCGCCGTCACGCCCGCATCCACGATCCGCGGCGCCCAGGCTGCGAACTGCTCAGGACTGAGCGGGAAGATCGTCCGACCTTCCTGCAACACAGGCATCCCGGCATTGGGGCGCAACGTCACAGGCAGCGACGTGGCCGCCACCATCTTCTCGATAACAGGCAGCAGTTGATCAGGCCCCAGGGAACAATTCGCGCCGATCATATCTGCACCCAGCGCCTCCAGCGTAACTGCCGCCGTCGCCGGGTCGGTTCCGGTTACCGTCCGCCCCGACGCTTCGAACGTCATCTGACAAATGACCGGCGCCCGTCCGTATTGCTTCGCCGCTAGGAGCGCCGCCCGCATTTCCTGAATGTCGATCATCGTCTGAATGATAAAATAGTCCACTCCGGCTTCCGTCAGCGCCGTTACCTGCTCGGCATAAACATCGAAAACAGCATCAAATGACAGTTCGCCCAGAGGCCGAATTAGTTTGCCTGTTGGTCCCAGATTCCCGCCTACACGCGCCTTATCACCGCCTGCCTGCCGCGCGATTTTGACCGCTGCGGCATTCAGCGCAAATACTTCTTTTTCCAGTCCGTAATGTGAAAGTTTGATGCGATTAGCGCCAAAGGTGCAGGAAGTCAGCATCTCCGCGCCGGCCTCCACATAAGCGCGGTGCACCGCCAAAATAGCTTCAGGATTTCGTATAGCCCAAGAGTCCGGCGATTCACCAGGTGCGAGCCCCATTCTCTGGAGCATCGTCCCCATGGCGCCGTCAGCCAGTTGTATTTTTTTCATTCATTTTCTCCTTCCGATCCTGCTATTTTTTCTTGGGCATAACCATCCGAATACCCGAATAAATGACGAAAGCGCCGAACATTTTTTTCAGATCGGCAGCTGCAATGTATTGGACAAAATTGGCGCTGATCAAAGTGCCGACCAGCGCTCCGGCGGCGATAAATATTGCCACTCGGAAATCCACCAGTTTGCATTTGACCAAATGATAGAGACCGGATAATGCAGTCGGAATGATGAACAACATCGAAACCCCCTGGGCCAGATGCTGCTCGGTTCCCAGCAAAAACACCATCATGGGAACCAGGACAACTCCGCCGCCCACGCCCAGCACCCCGCTAAGAACCCCCGTGGAAAGACCCATTGCCAGAATCATCAGCATCTCGTTCATGCCAGCACCATCCTTATGCCCACCAGGATCAGCATGACCCCGAACATCCGCTTGAGCTGCGCCGCCGGAATTTTCTTCATCACCCGGGCGCCGATTGCTGCCCCGATCACGCCCCCGACCGCCAATTGCGCCGCCAGCGGCACATCCATCGTCCCATGATAGCTATAAACAGTCGCTCCCATGATGGCTGTGGGAACAACGACGGCCAGCGACGTTCCATGCGCCAGATGCTGGTCAACCGCAAAATAAGAGGTCAGGATGGGAACCAAAAAGATCCCGCCGCCAACCCCGAGCAACCCGCTGAGCACTCCGATGCCGAGTCCTACCCCGACATACTTCCAAGTTTCTTTCATGGTAACAACTACAACTCCTTTGTTTGCTCCGATGCTACGATATATCAAGATTACACATTGAGGTGCAATAAATCAAGTCATATTGAAAAAAGCCCCTTCTAATGTTACTGTATTGAGTGAAAAGCAAGGAGGGGTTCCCCATGAATTATGATGCTTTATACAACCCTTACCCGTCGCGCCGCAGCACGGTCTATGCAAAAAACGGCATGGTTGCGACGTCGCAGTCTCTAGCCGCACAAGCGGGCCTATCCATCCTGCGACAGGGAGGCAACGCCGTCGATGCAGCTGTAGCCACCGCCGCCTGCCTCACCGTCGTCGAGCCCACTTCTAACGGGATTGGCGGCGATGCGTTCGCTCTCGTCTGGATGAAAGACCGCCTCTACGGCCTGAATTCCAGTGGCCCGGCCCCAATGGCTCTCACGCTCGATACCGCTCTCAGCCACGGATGCAAAGAACAACTGCCAACCAACGGCTGGCTGCCTGTCACCGTTCCCGGCACTCCAGCCGCTTGGGCTGAACTCGTATCCCGCTTCGGCAAGCTGACCCTCGCGGAGGTTCTGGCCCCGGCCATCGAATACGCCGAGACCGGTTATCCGGTATCGCCGGTCATCAGCAGACAATGGCAGCTGGGGTTCAAACGTTTCAGCGCCGCCACCGGCCCGGAATTTCATCATTGGTTCGATACTTTTGCACCCGATGGGCATGCGCCTGTTGCCGGAGAATTGTGGCGCTCTCCTAACCACGCTTCAACCTTGCGAATGATCGCAGCCAGCAACGCTCAAGATTTTTACCAAGGCGACCTCGCAGAAAAAATCGACGCATTTGCTAAAGAGCATGGCGGCTGGCTCCGCGCCTCAGACCTGGCAGCCTACAAGCCCGAATGGGTCGAGCCGATCCGGGTGAATTATCGCGGCTATGATGTCTGGGAGATCCCGCCCAACGGTCATGGCCTGGTCACACTCCTCGCCCTGAACATCCTGAAGGGGATGGAGTTCGAAACCAAGGAAAGCGTCGAAACCTACCACAGGCAAATCGAAGCCATCAAGCTGGCGTTTGCCGACGGCATGAAATATATCACTGATGCGCGGCAGATGAAGGCCAGCGTGGAAGACCTGCTCTCCGACGCTTACGCCGCCGAACGCCGCAAACTCATCGGCGCTCAGGCGCTCTCACCGATCGCCGGTTCGCCGTCCAAAGGCGGCACGGTCTACCTGGCAACGGCTGATGGTGAAGGAAATATGGTTTCCTACATTCAGAGCAACTATATGGGCTTCGGCTCCGGTCTCGTCGTTCCCGGCACCGGCATTGCCCTGCACAATCGTGGCTGCAATTTTTCACTGGACCCGGCCCATGCCAACGTGCTCGCTCCCGGCAAGAAGCCCTATCACACGATCATTCCCGGATTCCTGTCGAAGGACGGCCAAGCCGTCGGGCCTTTCGGCGTCATGGGCGCCTTCGTCCAACCGCAGGGGCATCTGCAGATGGTCATGAACACCGTGGACTTCGCCCTCAACCCGCAAGCCTCCCTCGATGCGCCCCGCTGGCAGTGGACAAAAGACAAAACCGTCGAGGTGGAGCACCTGTTCCCCGAATTCATCGCAGAAGCCTTGGAACGCAAAGGACACAACATTCAGCGCTCCGTTGGCAATTTGTCCATGGGACGGGGTCAGATCATTTGGCGTGATAAGAACGGAGTACTCGCAGGAGGTACCGAGCCCCGCACCGACGGCGCTGTGGCGGCCTGGTAGCATGGACGCGATTAAAAGCTTCCTAGATCGTTCAACGACCGAATATGAATTCATCTATCATGACCAGCAGATCATTTCAGTAGCGGATGGAGTCAGATGTTTGGGAATCGAAGCGGGACAAACAGCCCCCACTTTGATTATTAACGCCGATAACAATTATTTTTCACTTGTCTTTTCAGGCGACCGTCAACGCATAGACTGGGTAGCGCTGGCAACTATTTTGGGCGTGTCAAAGGTAAAATTGGTGGATAAAGATAAGGTTCAAAGCATTACAGGATTTGCGCCCGGAGACATCCCGATGGTTGGGCTGGCCCTCCCCGGAATCTTTGATAAAAGGCTCTTGCAGCACCCTTTCGTCTATGGCGGCTCCGGCCAGCGGTATCGAACGTTGAAGCTGGCGCCTACCCTATTGCAAAAATTAGCTCAGCCTGTGGCGTTTTTAGGCAACGACTAATTCATCCCCAAAATATTAGTTTTTACAGTTCTTGCGCTACAGGTTGAATTCTGCTTCCAGTGCAGGTATAATGTAAGAGCACTAGAGCTTGGGGCATTAGCTCAGGGGGAGAGCGCTTGACTCACATTCAAGAGGTCACTGGTTCGAAACCAGTATGCCCCACCAAGGTAAATCAAGGCTTCCGACGATTTCGTCGGAAGCCTTTTTTCTGTCTATACCCAGATAAACACCCAGACAGTTCAAAAATTGCTCATTTTCAAATCATCGGATTCATAGACCGCAAACAGATTATAAGCTTAATTTTGGGGCTTTTCGGCAACCTTCTATGAAGTTGACTAGCATTGACAGTCGAATGGACACTGAGAAGTTTGATAACATGATGCGACCCCACTGGGGCTATTGTATTTTGTCTAGAAAACCAAAATTTAAACATACAATTATTTGATCAATCGGAATATGTTGTCTTTCCGCAAAAACTATTAAATCCTTCATAATGGGCCACCTAATTGATCCATTGTTTATGAATATGTAGTCATAATCATCACCATCTAGTTCCATAAGCCGATATTTTTCAAGTAACTTCGCATGATCGCTAAATTCTTTTTCGCTAATATTGCATGAATTACGAATTTCAAATATTAAAGCATGCAGATTATCACCCTTTAAAACAGCCTTTTCTATCGCCATTGATAGGAACTTCCTTGTATTTAATGGAATTTTTTGCAAAACATTTAATAATACAATAAAATCCTTTTTTGCACACTTAAGTTCTTCTTCTGAATTTCCCCAATCTAAAACCTTATTAATTCCATTACAACTTTGAGGTGCAATGGCCTTGTAGGGATCTACGTTATAAGAAAAATTATCCCTATTCTCCTTTGGGCTTGAATTTAAATTATTTTTTATAAGTTCTTTTATTGCTTCAATATCAGTTTGCGCATAAGAGTATTTTTGTAATGAATAATTAAATTCATCTATGCTCATAGGTTGAAAATTCTTGTAAATTTCAGCAGTATATTGGGGGCCAAAAACGCAGTGATATTTGGTTTTAAACATGCTCAATTCATTTATAAGATGATTAATTTTTCCGGAAAAATCATTTTTCCCAGATTTCATAGGAGCACAGATCAATAAATACCATTTATCCAAACCATGTGCCAAAGATTCTGCATATTGACGTTTAACTTTTGTAGCAAAATCTTTTTCAGAAACGTCAAAGTGACTTTTTACTTGAATGCCAATTTTACATACTTGATTTGACGTTAAGATCAAATCCACGCCATGATCATTCAATGCCTGAGATGTTTCGATATGCATGTCTCCTAACAAATTAGCATGAAGTAAAAGATATTCCTTTATTCCTTCAACCAAAATATCATGAGTTACATTTTCAAAACATGCAGTTTCTTGCTCTGTTTTCAAACCACGGTTCAAAACAATTGAGAGCCCGATTATGGATGATTGCTTATCCATAGTTCACATCCTTAAAATGATTTAAGAGATTTATTTGATAATCTTGAACAATCAAGAGTGCTCATAGTAAATTATGTTCCCTTTGCACTCCAAACGTCTTCACTTTCAAATTATCCAACCAATATTCTTAATCTGGTTATTCAATTATGTTAATAGTTAGGAGACTTGGATTTCCGAAAAACTCTTATAAAATCGCCTCTGTCATTGAGCCTTATAAGAACTGGATTATCACAACTTGATGCTTTTCCAAAAAACACAGCGTGTCGCTCTTGTAAAGAAGACAAAACGCTGGAGTAATTGTTCCCAATATAATTAGCCAAAAAATCCTTCCCAGTTTCATCAAAGGTACGCATAGCAAATATCGTATTGCATTGATTTAAAATTGTTTTCGTTACGTTAGCAGTTCGTTGTGTTATTAATAAACAACCAAGCCCATATTTGCGTCCTTGCAATATGGCTCTGGCAGTACCATTCGTAGCTGCACGATCACCATCGGCTGCAACAGAATTCCATTCGGGCACTAAAGAATGTGCCTCTTCATACACTAAGCATATCCGTGCTCTATCTGTCATTCCCAAGTCTTGAGCAATTTTCAAAGCCGCTTCAGATACTATCTTGGTGATTTCTGTGGGAGTCAGGCTCGCCATAGCCGCATTTCCTTGGTAAAGTCCGCCACTTTGACGCCACACAGTGAACCTAGCAGGATTATATATTTTCAACGTGTTGGGAGATTCCAGGATAAATTCCCTAAGATCTAATTCGATTGCAGCAGCAAATTGTTTTATGCTACCTCCGTTTTCTACGTTTTGATTAACTGCACGCTCCCCTGCCATTCCTATGGTGTCAAGGTTTCTTTCCTTCTCTTCTTCACCTGTTGCGTCATAGAAATCAACTAGTTCTTGTGCATATTGATTGGTTAGATCTAAACAAATTACCTTAACATCCTCGGCAATCATTCTTTCCACCAGCTCGATGGATAACATAGATTTTCCGACGCCTAAAATTCCTAAAATTGCGGTGTTGTGCGTAACCAAATGGCTAACACTCTTGATTCGGACATTGTAACTTGATCCAGGGAAATGTCCTATTGCTGCAATATCGATTTCACGCGTTTCCATGCTTCTCAAAAAAACCGGCGCATTAATACTTGGAATCCATTTAGCTGGATTGAATTTCTTTTCGCGTTCATCCCATGCACCGATTTTTTGCGCTTTGGCACGAGCAAAACCAAATGTGTTTTTCTGGAAAACGACCTCTTCTTTGGTAAACCCTTCAATAACCTGATAGAGTACCGGTTCTCCCCTTAATAGAAACTTGAACTAACTTACCCTCTTCGAGATTTGCCTCTTTTACTACTTCAAAATAAAGGGTATCAATCGACGTTTCCGTTGTAACAATTCCAACAAAATCCTGTAATTGGTTAAAGATTGGTATCGATTCTCTAACTGTAGAATTTGAAAGCAGTTGAGCACAACGTCCCATGGTATTTTCCGGGATTAATTTGCATGCAACCGAAACCGTTTCGCTACAGGAATCGGGAACGTCGAATACCATAGTGCGTAGCAATAACGATTCATCACGTCCAACATAGTCTAGTGCTACTCCGACCTTTGTTGGTGCATGTGGATCGCGAAAAATTACCGCTTCTCCAAACTGCACTGAATTATTGCTGCGTTGCCGAACTAGAGCAATGTTTGGGGTTTGGTATGCCGCAACATCTCCAATAATGTCAGAAGAAAATGTATCTTGCCATATTTTTTTTAATCGATCAAACAATTCTCCAAAATGTCGGTCTGGTTTTATTATAACTGTTATTACCCAAGCCATAGTTATAACAAACATTTCCAAAGCTGATTGTCGATGAAAAACGATCAACGCAAAAAGTATTATGCTGCTAAAAACAACCGTTTCATTGCCAATAAAATCAGATATAATCCGGAAAGTATTTGACCACTCCCGGCCTCTATGTGTTTCGTTGTCTTTTGTAAGTATAGTAATAAATCCAATGACGGCAACTGCAAGAGAGAATAGCATCACGGCACTGAATACAAACTGATCTACCCAAATCCATTTGTCCCAATCATTCACGGAATAAAGAGCAATCATGGCAACGACCGCATATGATATCGCGTCTACAGGTTTGGTGAAATATGGAGTTACAAGCAAGTTTCCCAACAGCAGGCTTGCGAATCCAGAGTAAAACCATAATCCCTTGGCTCCATTGATCGGCAATATCTGGTGAAATGCAATGGAGTTCGCTGCCAACAAAATACCCATGTAGAGGATTAGAATCAACAGTCGTGTCTTTTGGCTCATGCAAACTCCTTATCTTACATAAATTTACATTAACAGCTTTAATGCTTCACAAAATATTACTTCATAGCTTATATTATGCTTTAACGGCTAGACTCCTGCACACTCAGAATATTAATTCCAAAAGTTGGGTTAAGCAGTCTCCTCTTATTTCAGTTTTAGTTCTGGTTTGAGGAAAACACTTCGTATCTATACTTCCAATGCGTGATATTTGTTCCAGTATGGTTTTAGGATATCAATGTTATCTCTTACCCAACGCGCTGCAAATTTTGCCTTCTGCGACGGAATATTTCCTGCTAATATTGAAAAATCGAGAAGCGATATGGAGACGTTCTGATTCCCATAACAAGCATGGCAATGAGGAACATTGTGTCCTTGCTCTTTTGAACGTATTTCGAACTGTATCCCATGTGTTCGTTCCACAGTATCGCGATAACTTATGACACCATCGAATACAAGTTCCCACAATACCAATCCCCGTAGTTGACTTTGAATTTCTTTGTCAGTTGTTTCTTTTTGACTGCTCTGCTCGTTCAAATCCCTTAGCCCTTTCGAAAAAAAATGTTCTTCTATTTCTTCGTCTTCCGGTTTCCAATTACCTGCCAGATTTTTTTTATTGCAGTACTCTTGCCAGTTTCATCAGGTCACCCCTCCACAAACCATCGTCCCTCGTCCTCAAACAAATACACTTCTTTCCCCCGGATCTTCACCGTATACCGCATCCCCAACCCGCCGCCCTTCAACGATGGTGCTTGCCTCACATCCGTTACCCGGTCGATCTCATACTGCTTTCCGTCGGTCCAATTCAACCACAGAGGTTTCGTCTTCCCGCTCGGGTCATGTTCTGCCGTCACTCTCACAAACGTCTTGCCCATCTTCGCTCGCCCCCTCAGCGCAGCGGCAGTGACGCCACCAGCACATCGTAATACTCCGGCTGCTTTTCCTTGTGCAGCAAGTACCAGGCATCCAGTGTCGCCGGGGAAAACACATCCAGCCGCTCAAAAATCCGGCAAGCAAACTCCAACGGCGCAGTCCCGGCAGCGGTAATCAGATTGCCGTCCATCACGGCTGGCTGCTTTACGTACAGAGCCGATCCGATGTAAGAATCGCCGCAGGCCATTCGCAGAAACTCCAAATCGTTGCTTGTGTGGCGATGGTGGTTGAGCAGGCCGACCCGTCCCAGAGCCACTGTCGCCGCGCAGATCGCCGCCACCGGAATTTCGGCGGCCAAAAAAGCCGCAGCTTTTTCCAAAATCATTTCGTTTTGCAGATTCAGCCAGCCGTCTCCCCCGGGCAGGATCAGCATGGCTGCATCGATCAGGCAAATTTCGTCGACAGTAAGGTCCGGTAAAAGCCGCAGTCCTCCCATCGTCGTTACCAGTTCCCGTGACAGAGCGCAGGTCTTTAGGCGCAAAGGCGCCGCCGCCAGCCGAAAAAAGCGGCCGGAATGAAGCTCCGCCATGGCGTAACCGGCTTCCCAATCCGCCAATGTGTCCTGCACATAGATATAAACCGTTTTCATTGCAACCTGTCTCCTCTCGTTTCCGCTCATCTGAAAAAAGATACGGCGTAAAAATTATTCAAGTCACAATGCAGAATAGTCCGCACCTTTCCCCCCACGCTTATTGCGTCGTTAATCGAACGTACGTTTGTATTTGTAGTATAGCTGATGGATTGCATCATGTGACAGCGAACAAATTGTTAAATTATTGATGGTGGCGAAAACCAGAAAAGCACCGGGCAAACTGCCCGGTACTTTAACATTCGGAAGCTATTTAACAGGCCTTAAAACGGATTCTGCGAACCCCGTTTTAAGGCGTTTCTATTTTTCACGAAACTGGTGGCATAGAAAACAAAAAAATTGCGACTCATTGGACAAATTGCAGGTTATTTTGTGAATTGACAGAACTATATAGCTTGACGATTTTCAAAATCAGGAATCGGAATCTTTTATAATAATTGCAACAAGACAATATATTGAAAGATTGTGAGTAGGGGGAAAGTATGGATTTTTTTAAAATAACACGTGAGCTCCTCGCTGAAGTTAATAAATTTATACATGATGTCTTGCTTTTTTATCTGGATGGAAATAAGTATTTTGAAAAAATAATACATGAGAACTTCATTGCTAATGCATACAGATTAATCATATATATAGCTTTTTTTATCATAATACAAACATACTTCTTATCTGAAAATCCTACGTTTGACTACTCCTTGATTGCTAATGCACGATTACTATTGTTTCAATTACCGATTATGTCGCTCGGGTATCTTATAGCCATGTTGTTTTCAAATTTTGGTAATAAGATAAAAGTGTGCTTGAATTATGTAGTTTTCCAACAGACAATAACCGGAAGTATCCCGCTGCTTATGTTATCAGCTTTCATTCATACTGAAAGTTATTTCTTTTATTTCTTATATGAAGTGTCAATCATTGTTTTTATTTTCTTTCTTGTCGGCAAGTTTGTTTTGCTATTTTTTCAAAGTAGGCTTAAGCAAGTACTTAGTGGATTAACGATTGTAGCAACTGGAATAGTCCTTGTATTTATGGTTTCATACTTCGATATAAATATTCATATCCCCAAACATATACTGATGGCTTTTGAAGACCCAATCGCATCAGAGTTCTATACCTTAGAATGTTTCAATGAGACCAATAATGCAAACGCAATAGTGAATTCTGCTCATTCAAAATATAAGCAAATTGAGGAACCAGTTAATTCAATTCTCTCCTATATTAAAAGCGAACCATCTATTTCAAGTGAAGCGGAGTTTTTTCTTGCTACGAATAGAATACAACAACTTTTATATATGTGGAAGTTGGACAAAGAAAAGGAAAACTCCAAGGTAGGCAAAAATATCGACAAGTTAGAGAAGAAGCTTAATCAATCTATGTTTAATAAAAATAGATATTTCCTTCATAAGAATATAGAAACATATACTCAATATAACGATTTCCTAGATGATTATGATAAAACACTGACTATCATCTCTTCCTTAGATTATGAAAACCTATCAATTACAAAGCGTAAAAGCCTCGAAGCTCCTACAAGTGATGCTACTAAAGTAATGCAGCTAGTAAGAAAAATAGTAATAAATGAACATCAAATAGATATACATGAATTAAAAATAAAAATGAATAATGACTTCAGCAAAATGCTTGATAGTCATATTGAGGTAACAAATGCAACTTTCTCCTACTTAGATTTTCTCAAAAAGATTGAGAAGTATTTGCCTGTACATTATTATAAAATACTTCCCTATCCCAATAATTAAAGAAACAAATCAATTTCAGAGAGGTGTATCGCGTGTCCTATGAAGATCGAATTCTTAAGAAAACAGAAGTGCTTATTCAAGCTATCATCGATTATTGTATCTTAATCAAGAGAATAACTTTTTCCCCACAAAAGACCCTGCAGTTTCTTTTGAACAACCCTTCTTTCTATGTTGTTACGCCTGTTTTTTTCTTTGTTTTAAATGTCATTTTTTCTTCTGCTGTGAGTTCTTTTATAAAAACCGAAAAAATAAAGGACACCTTGTCCGCTATAACTATTAAGACCCCTATTACTCTGGACACGCTGTTCTTTGAGCCTTTATTGTTCTTTGCTGGTTTTATTATTTTTATACTTATACTGCAACTTGTGAGTCGGAGATTGGTAAAATGGCAGTGGCAATACCAGAAACTTTTTAGATCATTCTTCTACGCTAGCGGATTGCTTGTTCCCTTGACGTTTCTAGACAGCTTTATTTATAGCCCTATTGAACATTGGCTCTTCGAAAAACCGCTTCTCAACCCCGACCAATCAATGTCCCAAGATGATTTAGTAAGCACATTCATTTTCGCACTTATTAGGTACTTCGGCCCATTATTATTTGTTAAGATGCTTTTCTATATGGTTTCTTTGATACTATGGACAAGAGTATTTTGCATCGGGCTACAGCTACAAACCGTAATTAAACCCAAAATAATAATTAAGATAGTAACCTATTCAATTATTATTTTCATTACAGCACAACAATTAATCTGCGTTTCTCCAAGCTTCCCCAAGGCATTTGCAATTTACGAAGCTAGCTCCGCCAAAAAAGAAATTGACGCTGCTTTAAATCAATCCCCCCCTAACTATTTTAAGGCCTCGTTTTATTGCTTTCAAGTTAGCAGCAACATTGGCCTTCCGCCCTATATTCGTTATATGGCAATAATAAGAGGTGTGGTGTATCAACTGGGACATACTGATGACAAACAGGCAATCTTTGTTGCCGCTATGGAAAAAATAAAAATGAAAGATTATGTGTGGCTTGAACAAACGCTCAAAAACACCATCGAAAGCCAGCTCCGAGAAAGCTCTGAAGAAAGTCCTGAGAATACCTACCATCTAACTAACCTGCTGAAATCCCTAAATTCTCTTGAGAAATTAAAAACCTCTTCAGATTTTATTCGAGGCGATAACAGGGTATATGCATGGGTTAAGACGACAGATCTGATAATAAAAATCGTGCCATAAGATTGATCATGGTCGATGAGACACCCCATGTAAAGCGAACAAATTGTGAACTTTTTGATGGTGGCGAAAATCAAAAAAATACAGGGAAACACCCTGATACAATCTGCTCTGGGTGGCGAAGCGCGAGAGGATTTACCCTGCGGGATCGCCTCGGTAGGCTATACATGTGTCGCCTCCTGCAAGGATAATCTGATGTAATATAATTTTTTGAAAATAAATGAAAATCATAAGACGAAAACGAAAAGTATGAATGGAAATTAAATAACCAGGAGTTGATTCTGTTGAAAATAGCCGAGGCTATTCTCGAAAGTGATTTGCAGCGCCTATCAAAAAAGAGCCTTGTCGATATATGCAATGAATTAAAATTGTCTCCAAAGGGTTTGCAGTCCGAATTGAGCGGGCGGATATGGGCCTTCCTTCGCGAAAACAAAAATAGAAAAGAGGCTGTCCTAAAAGAATATGAAGAAATGGCGTTGTGCGGGAAAACCTCAGTTACTTGGTATTACCTCGAAGGCGGAGCAACATTAAAGGGATCAAGAGAAAAAATATTGGCTAAAGCCCGCTTCAATCCTTTCTCAAAGGCAGTGATGCCGGACACCGGAAAAATAACTGAAAGTCCAATATTGATATCGGCAATTGAGGGGCAGTCAAAAGAAGAATATTATTTGCGGTTTGTTCATAAAATCGGGACGATAAACAAATTCTCTGGAAGTCAGCGAGAAGTGATTCCGATTACCAAAGTTGTAACCGTATATATGAATGAAGATAGTAATTGCATTGAAATAAGAACGGAGGCAAATTCTGCAAAAAAATTTGCCTCAACGATAGCAGGAATGATTGAACAACACACTGCAATAACCCCCCGGAACATTGTTGATAAAGATGGAAAGAATATTGGTGCAATTGCAGACAAGCTGGGTGGAATACTTACCGAATCGACTTCAAAGCCAGAAACAAATATTGGAGATATTTCTGGCCAGGAAACAAAAAATCTGATTGCGATCATTACAGCAATTGATGCCTATTTTCTTGATGATGATATTCGTTCTTTAGAAGGAAACCTTCAAGCCGCAAAACAGGAATTGGATTTAGCGCAGGGGACATTATTTACCACAATGTTTTTAAGTGGGCTCGAAAAAGTTGGCCTTGGGGGTAAAAGCGATTTACGAGACCATGCTTTCTTTAATTATTTAAAGCCACACGTGCAACAACAAGGCGGATACATCAATTTTTCGATTGGCGAAATTCCGTTTGCAGAAAACTGTACGATTCGAGTTGGGGTTACAACAAATAGCATTCAATTTCTTACGTCAGCAACTGAAAAAGCGGTTAAGTATGTCCGGGAAAATGTTATAATTTTATAATGGGAAAATTGTGCATCGGAGGTGACCGTGAATGACAATACAGTGGGATATCGATGATGCTGTTGATGATATTGCTGCGTCAAGAATTGTTCGTTTCTATCCGACGTATGTGGCTAAACTTACGGGTTTACCTTTGTCTGATGTCTTTGAACGGTTATTGAAGCTTGCTAAAGATGGTAAACTTCAATTGCGCTGGGAGATAAGATGCCCACGAGACGGATGTGCACGGACGGTTGAAATCGTTGATTGCATGCCGTCTTTATCGGATATCGTGATGGAATGTGCTTGTGGTGAAGATATTGACGTAACCGGCGAGCTTGTATTTCCAGTTTTCGAGGTTTGTCGTGATTATAAAGAGCGGTTAGTACAACAGGCGGGACAAGGGGGTAAAAAAAAACATCCAATGGCCAATCTTTTGCAGATGTGAGTCCAGTACCGATCACTTGCCCAGAGTTACTGTCTGATGGAGTTGTCCGTACCTTAGCAGGGTTTCCCGGAGTTCAGATTATTATTAATGGCCCGGTTGCGGCGGTTGGGGGTTGTGCTATGACAAATAATAATTTCGGTGGAGTAACAGTTACCGGCAACAAAGGAAATATGAGTTTGGGCTCTGATAATGTTATAAACGATAATAGACAAGAGCAGCAACTGATAGATATTACGCAAGAGCTTCTCAAAATAATACAATCTGCTAACGCTCCAGGTGAAAAGAAAAACGAGATTTCTTCGGCGGTGACACAGGTTGCCGAACAAGTAAAATCTGAAGGGTGCAATAAATTAAGCGTTCATGGAATTCTTGCTGGAATTGGTTCGGCAATGCAAACGATTAATACTACTCCGACCCTAATTGAGACTTTTACAAAATGGAAAGATTTTATTATGCAAATTGTTGGGTAATGGGCAAAACTGCTGAAGCTATCACTGAGTAGAATCGCAATGCCGGTTCCCCCCCATGTGTTTTCAATTGTGTTCTATAGATCAAATTGAGTTTTGATAATGAAACAGCGTGTCTTGTGTTGAAAACCTAAAAGACTTTTGGGCTTCAGTGTTTTTCACTGAGGTCTTTTTTATAAATTAACTGACTGTCTACATGTTAATGGACTCTAGTGAAGCCAAGAAGCAAAAGACAGCGAAAATGACAAGGGTGGATACCAAATAATATAGAAGGGAGCAAATTAAATGCAAAAGGACTTTCATTTTGATGTTATTTACGTTCTTGCGAGGTACGCTGAATTTTCTCATGAAGATGCTTTTACCATTGCATACAGTTCGCAATACGTTGACGATGCTACCCATGGTGGATTCATTTATTTTTCAAATGCGCCGTCATACTATCACATGAGATCAGTCACGTGCACAGATAACAAAGAGTTCTATGAAAATTTGGATGAGGCGGTTAATAATCATACATGGTTGCCGTTTCATTTCGTGCCAGGCAACAACCCAGGATCGTTTGCGGGTACTGAATATGAGTATCGGGCAAGAATGATTTGTAGACCTAACAGTGAAATTGCACAAAAAATGGTAGCCGAGTGCATAAATAATGGCAATAAGAGTTTACACCGTTTGGGGATCACCTTGCATTCATATGCTGATACATGGGCACATCAAGGGTTTGCGGGTGTAGTAAGCCCTCTCAATGTATTGCGTGATATCTTTGATTCGGAGTCCGGCAATAGCTTTTTGAAGATTGTTTCTCCGTTGGATGATATTGCAGATAGATTAATCTCGGCCAACATGAATCGTTTTCCATTGGGGCATTTGACGGCATTGCACTGTCCAGATATTCCTTATTTAGAGTGGGAATATATAGATAGAGAAGGAAACTCATCGGGACGAGTCCATAATATAGAGCGATTTATGGATGCAGTGTCCAATATATGGATAGTGCTAAAACGCTATCAAGCATCAGATGTAAACGGAAATATACCGGTTATACCTGATTATGTATATAATGCATTCAAGGATTCATTTCTTCGCTTTGCGCACTACAATGCGGATAAAAGACACGAATTATGGCAGCAAGCGTTGAGTGAAGATTGGTTCGGGTTTGGTAAAATAAATATTCCCTATATTTCATCAGGGCCTGGATCATGGAAAAGTATTGCTTTAGGTAAGGACGATATCAGGCACACACCGAACGAGGTGTTTGAGATGAGCAACGAATTTATGAAGAGTGACTGGAAACAATTTCATGATTCAGTTATGGCACATATAGATTTTATGCTCAATGTGCTTCTGCCTGAAAATGGTGTTACCCTGAAATAATAATTCCTTCACTGGAAGATTGTCTGTGATGGCGGCGCTGCGCGCGGTCTCCAGAGCGCCTTTTTCTTGCCTGAGGTCTTCCCTCTCAGCGCTCGCGCCGCCTTTGAAACAGCAATTTATTAAATAGAAAAAACACCGAGTGAGGGCTCAAAAAAAATACGATGGAATACGAAAAACTGCCGCGAGACAGGAGCAAAAGCTCATGCCGCAGGCAGTTTGCTTTTCCTCTTCGTAATTTTAGCCGCTTTGTTATTGTGCCATGATGCGAGCTACTGCGCAGGCGGTCGCAAAAGAGCCCTCCCCTTGTCGCCTTGGCCGATAGCGGCTACGGTAGCCAGCAAAAAAACGTGCCAGGGGCGGGAGGGCTGGCGGGCAGCGCTGTAGTTATGTTTGAATCCCTGACAAATCTTTGGACTGCTTTTACTGAAAAGCCTCTTAACTCTTTGTCTTCGCAATTCAAATTGGTCTGGTGCAATAATCTTAGCCTTCCGCATCTTCCAAAACAAGTTTTCTGCTATCCAAAAAATTGAAATTAATTCTTGTATTGCTATTTTTGAACTTATTATCTTCCCAATCATATTGTATAATTGAAAACCTAAAGCCCATCTTATCATAATCAATTTCATATACATTGAAAGAACGAGCACTTTCATTTCGAAGAGACGCTTTCGTTGCCGATCCTGCCATAACTTGCAAGAATGGTCGTGAATTGAGTTTCTTAATATATTTATTTAGTTTTTCTGCCATTTTTGCCAATTTTTTTCTCTCTTCTGAAGTAAATTTTGAATATAATTGCATCTGCAAATCTTCAAGTTCGCTATCTGCAAGAGTTTCTGTTATTTCAACGCTCTGTCGAAAAAAGCATTCCTTTATTTCCTGCCGAAAATCAGCTGGATTCGCAATCCCTTTCTTCAAAGCTTCAATTAATTCATCTGTATAACAATCGTTTATATTCTCATGCGGTATTTTTGCACTAAGTTTTTATGCCTCTTTTCCATCCTAAACTTCCGCCATAAAATTTGGATCACTGCCGATAATTTTTTAGTTAATCTTACTCCTTGTTTGTCATCAAATTGTAACGGCAACGCATCAATCCCCATTAAGCGACGGAAGCAATTGAACATATAACGATTCCTTGCTCGTCTGTCGAAATGATCTCCATAGCTCGATTCTTTTGAATCAGCGATATGCCTGTGTCCACACAACAAAACGTCAAAATCAGCCATAGCAATATTACTAAAAACATTTTTTTTATCTTTTATCTTTAAAAAATATCCTTCCTCACTCAACCCCTGCGGTTCGAAAAGATAGTGATGCATTACTACTATTTTCAAGCTTGAACGGAAAAGGCTAGATGATATAAATTCTTCATTGGGCTTCTGCAACTTACCTTTAAGTCCTCTATCATACCAATTTAATAGAATTTTAGCCTGCTGAGAAGACAATTTACCTCTCGCGACCCTTTCTGAAACATCAGATAAACTATTATCATCGTCACCAAAATAGCAAGAATCTACGTATGCAATAAAGACACCTACTCCATCTTTCTCGATCCAATCATATATACAAGATAACTCTTTATCCAAGCTGCGTATAGTAAAAAATACTGTTATAATTCTCCAATGACTTTTGCCACCGACTTATCAGCTTTCCCCCCGATCTATTATTCCAAGCATCATGATTTCCTGGGACTATTCCTAATTTTTGAGGATTATCATTTAAGCGTAATCCAATCCGTTCTTTGGCTCCTATACCCATATCATGCATGATCCAGTCATGGGCCGTAAGTAGACTTTCTCTATCGCCACCATCTGAGATATCTCCTGATATTATTACTTTATCGAAATCATTATTGTTTTTGACAAAGCTAGAAATTGCAGAGCACATATCTATGGAATGGCTGTGATTACTAGCCTGACAATCACGCCCATTAGAAAAATGCAAATCTGAAAAATGTAAAATTCGAAAATTCGCTCCCATAAAGTATCTTCCTCCAATAAATTTAATAATCGACATTAACAAGAATAATTTACCTCATGAATTCTCTTTCATTTTTCCATTCCCTGCTAATATTAAAATTTATTTCTTGAATGCCTGAGCGCGGCGTAAAAATACAGCAATCAAAATATTTTTTGTGCTGTTTCTGCCCTTTACTTTTTTCTTCTCTCCTCATTTCTGCGACGATGAAATAAAACGGGATGGATTGACCCAGGGTCGCGGCGATTCAAAGAATCTTCCGGGGCTAGTTCAATCCCGGCGATTTTGACTACCGCACTGACTACTTTTGTTGATCAGACAATTTTTAGCGGTAGTCAAATATTACGGTTAAACTTGTCAGAAAGCCTTATTTTTCTGAGGTTATCCTCTGTTTTTACTTTCGTTGAACAGTTGCAGGTTTTCACCCCCCAATGCCCAGATACCTCTCACACCTTCAAGCGGTCGCGAACGGTCTCGCCAAACAAAAAAATGGAAGATCAATTTCATAAATTGAGCTTCCATGAAACTTTTTAATTATGGTGGTGCTATCCGGACCGGATACAACTTTTCAGATACGTGATGATGTGAAAGTGCGCAAAATCCTTCTAAAAATTTTTCTAAAAATGGGTTCCGGAATCATCCGAATGCATCTTGCCCTAAATCGTGAGAATTCCTGCTGTTACTGAAAAGTCTCCACTCATCTTCGCAATATTGGGCAACTTACATTCAAGAGGTCACTGGTTCGAAACCAGTATGCCCCCACCAAGCAAACGTTAGACGCTGCAGTTACTGTGGCGTTTTTCTTTTTATCCGGACGGTGCCGTTCAAGCGGTCATTTGACTACTGCCTTGACTACCATTGATTTTTCCACGATTTCTGCGATCCCCGTCATATCGCCACCGCGAATATGAGTGTAGCAGTTCAGGGTCATTTGGGCTTTGGAATGCCCGAGCAGATATTGGGCCCTAGCGGGATGCACGCCAGCGATAGCAAGATTGGTTGCGTAAGTATGCCTGAGATCGTGAAGCGTCGCTGCAACTTTGCAGCGTTTGCAAAGTCTGGAAAAATACCGGGTCAATACCATCAGTTCGATGGGTTTGCCGTCTTCAGCCGGAAAGATCAAATCCGGAGTAGTCATATTGACTACTTGGGGTTTGTCTTTTTCTTTGTCCGCCAGTGCCCGGATGGTTTCTGCCGGTAGCGGAATCGTCCGGTATGCGGACGGCGTTTTATGTTCCGTTGATAAAATCCGACCTTTTTTCACGGAACGACGTACCGTGATATTCCCTGCTTTGAAGTCTGACCAACAAAGCCCTAAGATTTCTTCGCGGCGCATGCCTGATGTCCAGGCAAGCAGCAGTAGTGTTTTCTGGTAGCCTTTGGCGTCTTGCAGCAGCTTGCGCACAGTCGCCGTTTCCAAGAACTTATCGGCTTTCGCCTTCATCCGTGGGCGCTTGAGGGGCCCTGCCGGGTTGCGGTAAAGGACTGCATCCTCTACGGCTTGCTGCAAGCTTGATTTCAAGAAGTGATGCAGCATCAACACGGTACGGGGCGAAAGCTTTTCCAGTTTCTCAGTGTTGGCGCTGGCCGGGAAGATGGGCAAATAAAAACAGCCCGGAGGGTCCGGGCTGCGAATCAATAGAGTTTGTGATTCAAAAAAAAGCTGCGGATGATTGGAGATGCTTTTCCATGACAAAATTCGTTAATACTTGGTCTTCTCGTTCGATTTGTTGTTCTCTTACAACCCAATAACCCTTTGCTGCAAAAAACGGTTTGGAAGTGATTGAGGCGTGAGTCGATAGAAGCAACACATCATTCTAAACGGCATGTTTCTCTAATTCAGATAAAACCGCAGAGGCGACCCCGGCAGGGAAAACCACTTGTTATTCAGAGGACTTAGACGCACCAGCGACGATTCGGATTCCGACTACCAGCAGGACGGCTCCTATCACTTTCGGTAAAGTCACGGGTTCGCCCAAAATAGTCGTTGCCAAAAACCAAGCGGTGAGAGGTTCTGCCAAGGTCAATGTTACAGCCGTAGATGCGGAAATCCGTTGTAACCCATAAGTGAAAAGGAAGAAGGCTACGCCTGTGGAGGCGATTCCTAAAAAAGCCAAATAACCGAAACTTCGGTAGTCGATCCAAGCCGTTGAAAGCAAAAACAGGCTTGGCGACAAGACAATACTGGCTACACTGAAAGTAGTCGCGGCAACCAGGGCGGAATTAGTTTCCTTGCTAATCCCGCCAGTGAGATAAACATAGGTTCCATAAGATAAGCCAGCTAACAAGGACAGCGCATAACCAAGGAACGACACTTGTCCTTGCATGTCTCCCATTACCAAAATTGCCAGCCCCGCAATGGCAGTTGCTTGCCCTGTAAGACTGCGGGATGAAGTGCGTCGCGCAGAGAAAATAATCTCATAGGCCAAAACCCAAAGTGGGCCGCTACCGATGGCGATAGCGGTGCCTACGCCGACCCCGGCATGAGCGACACCGGCGAAGAAGAACAGATTATAACTGGCGATAGCGGTTCCGGCTCCGAAGATACGCCAACGGGGCAACCCAAGAAGCGCCTTGATTGATACTCCGTTAACTAGGCAAAACAGCCACAGAGCCGTAGCTCCCAGCAAAACTCGAACTGCCGCCACAACGACAGGATTACGGCTGGACGGCAGCAGGCCTTGAATGGTTCCCGTCGTACCCCAGAGCATGGCTGCAGCCAAAACGCAAAGCAGGCTGAGCAAAGTGGAATTCTTAGCCAATCTTCATTTCCTCCCAAAAGAAAGCTCTGCCACGATTGTAGCAGAGTGTAGGCAATGGGATGTGGGAGTTTGTGTTCAGTTTTTGACCGATTCTCGCATCTTGCTTCGATAAGCTACCGGAGACAACCCGATATCTTCGGCAAATAGGCGGCTCAGGGTAGCTTGGTTGGTGTATCCGACATCCCAGGCAATGTGATGAATAGACATATCGCTTGTTAGCAAGAGTTCTTTGGCCCGTTCGATTCGTAGGCGCTGGATATATTCAACTGGCGTTGCGCCTGTATGACGAATGAACCATTTATGGTAGTGGCCGACACTGAAGTTTTCCATTGCCGCCAAAAACGATACTTTCAAAGATTCACGGAAATTTTCCCTGATATAGCGAATGGATTGGGGTTCAGACAGAGCCAGCAAATGTACAGCGTAATCGCCAAGTTTTTCAAGTTGTAAAGAATGGCGAGGTCCATTCGCCAGCTCATATTCTATCAAAGTTCTCAGCGCCATCCATGTCCTGTCGATCTCGCGCGCAAACCCTTTAACGTTTTGCCATTGCCTATTCCAATCCTCTTGGATATCAAAAGCAATGACGTTGCCTTTCTCACATGAGGAGAAGGTGTGAACGGCTCGTGGTGGAACAAATACCACTTCATTCTGGATGGTTTTGTCGAGGGTTCCTTCCACAGAAATACTCAGCGCGCCATGAACCGGCAAGATGAGTTGAGCATAGTCATGCACATGCTCGATAGGATTTTTTTGCCAAATTCGTTTCTCGCAAATTACTCTGCAAGGGTTGGCATCTTCTGAACCCACTCGCTCATTCCTCCTCCTGCGGCGCAGGATTCGCTCAATTATTTATATTATAACATGCCATAGAGAGAGGGTAACTAAGCGGCATAAAAAGCAAAGGAGGCTTTCCTCATGCAAACAATTGATTCCATTGAACCGGTATTCCATTTCCAAAACAAACAGAAAGAAGTATTTTCAACAGCTTCAGACGGCCACGCATGGCATCATGGGAAAAAACTATGGGAATTCAGTAGCGCAACCCGGCGGCAAATCCCAGTGCTGTTTCCATTGGGTGCGGTTGGTATCGCCCGGAAGGCGGCAAAAAACGAAAGCCCGCCACGAAATGTGACGGGCTGGAGAGCGAACGTGAGGGGATCGGAGCGAAGCCAATAATGTAATAATTGTTAATTCATACGTGCTTCGAGAATTAAACGAAATAGATTTCTGAATGTAGGATAAGAATCGATACCTGTGGAGTCAAATTTTGATAAATGTGCAACGACTAAATCCATTGAGGGAATCACGATGATATATTGACCGCCAACACCTTCGGCACGCCAAGCCACGCCGGGGATCGCCTGTCCGTAGATTACATTGGTCGGAAGCCACCACATATAACCATAGCCGACACCCGGGCTTGCATTTGAGTAGGATGTCGTGCTGTCGATAATCCATTTTTTAGGAATCAGTTGTTTGTCTTTCCACACTCCATAGTTCAAGTAAAGCAGTCCAAAACGCGCGATATCCTGTGTGCTCATTTTAAAACGATAAGCTGGATGAATTGAATCGGTTGATTTTTGATAATCTACTGAATTGGGACTGAATTGCTGCATCCCAATAGGTTGTGCGATTGTATCAAAAAATGCTTTCCCAATGGATTGCTTCGTATTCTTTTCGAAAATTACGCCCAATACATTGAAATCCCAATTGTTATAGTACCAATAGCTTCCAGGGGCATGGGAACCGCGCAGTGGACGCAATTCTTTCATTCTTTGGGTTTCGGCGGCTGCGGCGTGATACACTCCGGATCGTGCTTTCAACAGGTCAATTATGCGTGCTTGTTTTTCCGTTTGGGTCAACGCAGGTGGTGAGTCATCAATACCCAGGGATTCAAGAGTGCTTTGGGGATCAATTTTGCCAGATTCAACAAATATACCAATCAGTCCATTGAGCAAACTTTTTCTTACAGAATGCAAATACGATTGTTCTTGAACGTTGCCATAGGTATATACTACTTTTCCGCCCTGAATGATCATTAGGCCCTGCGTGCCAGTCGATAAAGCGTAATCACCAACGATCTTAAGTTTTCCAGTTGACCAGCCTACACTTTCCGGCGATTCAACCTGAACCCAGCTGTCGCCAGGGAAAACCGATTCGGCAGATGCTGGTAGATAGAAAGACAGTATCAAAATGAATAAGAGTCGGCTGAGAAATTTTTTCATGGCCAATCCTCCTCATCTTCGTTATTTTGAAGACAGAGGTATCTTCGGTCATTGCACAGCAAATTCCTGCAAACGCTCTGCAAAGAATACCAGTTGAAATGAATGCGACAGTGCAAGGCGAGGCTGCCCGGTGGCAAGTGCATGCGCCGACAGCGGTCATCGTTGATTCCACGTCTGACGCGCAGCAAAAGACGAAGCCCGCCACCAAAATGGACGGGCCGGAGGTACGGACGTGAGGGAGCGTGGAACAACGTGAATCAGGTTTCTTTATCGGTTCGACGATTCGCGCCAGCAGCGCCTGCATTTTCGACAAGTCACCGGTATAGGCCGCGATGGAGGCCTGCAGCCAGTCCTCGGGATCCAGTTTTTCGAATCGCAGCAACAAACCCTGCTGCAAAGTCAGTTCTCGCAAAAAAGCGCGCAGCGCCCGACCGTTGCCCTCACGAAACGGATGCAACACATTCAGTTCGCCGACATAGATGAAATTCGCGAGTTCAATCCCAACGACAATAGTATTGGCCTTGGCCTGCCTTAAGTATAGAACGGGCGGCGAAAAACTGTCAACGCGTTCGAACGAATCCAGCTTTTCGCGGCTTCATCAGCTCTCCGGCGCGCCGCGCAGTTCCTCGCATTCCGTTTCAGCTTCCACGGCCAAATTGAGCAGATCGCGCCGGGAGAATTGAATCAGTTGCCCGGTGGCGGAAGGAACGGGCAAAGAATAACTCCCGCCTGATCGCAGCACCGGAATGACTTCGTGGGTAATCCAGCGGCGAAATTGCCGCGCCTCCGGCCTGCGCGATCCCAACACCAGAGAATACAGGCCCGGTTCGCTGACGACAAGCATGTATTTTTCTGTTCAATGCTTTCCTCCGTTCAAATGAGGTCTTGCTCCAGAAATCTGCTTTTTGATTTCTTCATGCACGAATTACGTTTCTGCGCTTCGGCGGTGCAGGGCATAAATATTTTAGAAATACATTGACAAAGTAGACAAGCTCTTTTATACTTAGGTTAACGAACGTTAACTTTGAGTGTGAGGAGAGTTTATTGTGACTTATAAAATGGATGCCACCCACTCGTATTCACTGCGCTGCGGCGCTATCTTGCTCGTAATTTTCATTGCTACATACAAGATCTTTTCTTTGGCCCCAATTGCACAAGATCCTGCCTACCACCAGTTCGCCGATGTGCTAAGCTATGGAGGGATTCCAAACATCGGCAACGTAATTTCCAATGCCGGCTTTCTTATTGCAGGAATTGTGGGACTGATAAGAAACAGAAAGAACCGATCTTCTTTCGAGGTGTTCATGTGGGATTTTTTCTTTGCTGCGGTCGTTGGCGTCGGCATTGGATCTGCGTACTACCATTGGCAGCCTTCAAACAACAGTTTGTTCTGGGATCGACTGCCGATGACATTGGCTTTTGGCTCCCTCGTCGCTTGCATTTGCGGTGAACGCTTTGGGGGCCGTTTCGGAAAGCAAATGTTTCGGTTTGTCGTTTCTGTCGGAGCCTTCAGCGTTGTGTACTGGTGGGTCAGCGAAATAATGGGCGCGGGGGACCTTAGATTGTACATCCTGATCCAATATCTGCCCATGGTGCTTCTTCCTTTGGTGCTTATCCTGTTCCCCGCCAAGGCAAGTCGCGACCGAATGTACTGGACACTGCTGCTGGCATATATCTTGGCCAAACTGTTTGAGCTGCAAGACACAGCCATATTTAACAGCACGCTTCACATGATCAGCGGTCACAGCTTGAAGCATCTTGCGGCGGCGGCGGGCATCCTGGCAGTTCAGCCTCCCTGTGATTCATTGAACGAGCAGGCGTAACACCGTATGAAACGAGGCGCCGTATGATGCAGTACGTATTTTACCTTGATGGTAAAAGCAGTTCTCACGTTGTTTCAATAAGAAGGGAGGCATCCTCATGGAATTGAGCCTGGCGCTTAATACCCTACGCGAACAACACGAGAGATTATTGACCGAATATGACCGAGTACTGCGAGAAGTGCAGGATATAGATGTGCTGCGCGAAAACAAGGAACTTCGCCAGAATATCGACGAAACGGCTGCCCTATGCAAAGCGCTGGAAATGCAGTATCGACAGGTTTCCCAGGAAAATCTCCAATTAAAACTGAGTTTACAGGAACAGATGCTTGATGAGAAGCTATTGATTATTAAAATATCCAGAGAAAAACTCCGGACCTATTTTGCCGACGCCACCAAAGAGCACGCAGACCGCCTTTCTACCGCTGAAGCACAGGTGAAACAAAAAGTCACGGAACTGAAAAAAACCTCATATCGGGAGATTGATGGAGAAATGGAAACCATTATTCATGACCTGTCGATATATGAAAATACCATCATGCAGATCCTGTGTGCACGCAACGACCAATTTAATGCGGGACTGGCAGCCCATGCCCAGGAAAATACACGACAACTAGACGAATTAGCTGCCGAGCCTATTAGTCCAGAGGTAGCTCAGAAACGAATCAAGCAGAATGAACTCGAGATGAAGGTCGGCCTCAACTGGGTCAACAAGCTGGGAATCTTACTGATCCTGCTTGGGGTCGGCACTGCCGCACAATACACATACTCAACATGGTTCAATGATTCCATGCGAGGTGCAGGCATCTTCGCTTTGGGTGGACTCTTCCTGCTGGGCGGCGAATGGTTTTATCGAAAAGGCAAGGATATTTTTGCGACCGGCTTATTAGGCGGAGGCATTTCAATCATTTACTGCGGAATATTTTACAGTTATTTTTTATTGAAGATCATCGGACTGGATGCGGGAATCGGATTGTCAGTTCTGACTACCGCTACATCGGTTATCCTTTCAGTGAGATATCGGTCCCAAACCATCTGCGCATTGGGTCTGGTTGGCGGATACCTCCCTTTCTTCACTTATATTGCGGCATTTGGCCTGCATGGAAACTCTTATTATGCGGCAATGGGTTACCTATTCGCCCTCAATTTTTCCGTGATGTTGGTCTCGTTCCACCAGCGGTGGAGCATTATCCATTATGTTAGTATGGTGCTGCATATTCCGTCCCTGTTCTACCTGTCCTTTGGTGCGGCCGATAAACCGATCGCCATAATGTATTCAGCTGCTTCATTTTCAACGTATCTCGGCGTCATCCTGGCCTATCCGCTGAAATATCGTCAAAGCCTGCGGCGGGTGGACGTGATTTTATTGGGAGCCAACACTTTGCTCAGCTGCGCCATCCTGTACCTATTATTTAAGCAAGCCGCCTGGGGAGATTTTCAGGGCCTGCTTGCGATGGGATTCTGCTTGGTTTATGCCGCTCTGGCGCGTTTGGTCACGCGTCGGATGCCGGAAGAAAGATATGCGCTTGGCCTGTTTTATGCGACTGCGTTAACCTTTGCGATTCTGATGGTCCCTTTCCAATTTGGTGTTCGCTGGACCTCCATGGGCCTCTTGGTTGAAGGGGTCATCTTGGTCCTCTACGGGTTGAAAAAGAATGAAGCCCGCTTGGAAAAGTCCGGTTTGTTGATTTTCGGATTATGCATCGGTGCTTTCTATCTGTTTGATTGGTTACGCTTTCTTGCGCACCATGCAACGCCGTTCTTCGAGTTCAAATACTTCTTCGTGATCACCGGCATGGTCGGAATTTCAGGGTTATACCTTTTAGATCTTCAGAAAAACGGCTTTGCCCGCTACGGAAAGAACTGGATGCGAATCCACTGGTTCAAATACTTTGCCATCTTCAATGTCTGGATATATCTGATGCATATTGGCGGACACCTGCTCCGTCAGTTAATGGCTCCTGGCTATTATCAACGCTTCTACTATCTCCTCCTGATTGCCGGAATCACGATGGCTCTCGCGTATCTCTTGCCACGCTGGTCGCTTGTCCGGGACAAGGCCGTGGCGAGAATAAGCCAGCTGTTTTATGCCTTGTCCGTCGTGCTTGTGCTGGGCATCAACCTGGTGCTTCCTGCAGTCAGGAATATAAGCCATGGCACTGCCGAGGAATATGTCGCGCTAGCTGTTCTGATCGCATATAATCTAATGATGTTTGGGATTGTGCGAGAGATCGCTCGCAATCTGATTCAGAGTCAATATCGCAGTTATGAAGTTTATCCTTTGGCCTTGCTGCTGTTCGGACTAGGAGATGTAACTCTATTTCTCGCACGGCAGTTCCATTTGGGCAGCACCAACCTCACTTTCAGCCTCATGTATCTCTTGGTCGGCTTGACAGCGATCCACTACGGTTTCCGCCATAAATACGCCAACGTTCGGCGCACCGGCCTTGCGCTGTCGTTGTTGGCCACCACCAAGCTCTTTATCTACGATTTGACCTTCCTGACCTCGTTCAACAAGATTCTCGCCTATTTCTGTTTCGGGTTCGTGTTGTTAGGCATATCATTCATTTATCAGAGGCTGAAAAACGACAAGGAGACGCAGACCGATGGCAAAAATGAATAAGGCATGGTTTGTTGGATTCCTTGTGGCAATGTTGGGGATTCCAGCATTGGCCTTTGCAGCCGACATGTCCGACTGGGGTCGTTTCGCTCCGCTGGAAATTCATGGAAGCAACAAATATAAAGCCGTGTTTCTTACAGACGAAGTTTATGCACACGCACTTCCAAATCTCGCTGATCTCAGACTTGTTGACAATGCCAGCCAACATGTGCCTTTCTATATCCAGGCGGGCAATGTTACTCTGGAGCAGAATGAGACATTGATCACTACCCGCTCCATTCTGTCCTTTAAAAAGGATGACGATCGATACTTCGACTATGCAGTTGCGGTGCAGACCGGCATTGATCCAACAGCCAACAAACTGGTGTTTGGTTTGCTTCCCAATCGCAACTTTGTTAAGCAAATTGAGATTTATGGCAGCTACGACAATGTGAAATGGCAGCTTGTTACGAATGGGCAAATTTACAGAGTGGATGGCCGGATTCGCAACGAAGTTCTGCTTGGGGAAGTTCGAAGATTTTCCTACTACCGGGTTAAAATGCCGGACAATAATGACGATCTGGTTCCGGGAGAGATGAAACTGGCGTATGCGAAATATCGGGCGGAGTGGAGTCGTTACGAGCGCAGCTTTATTCCGGAAACCGAAATGAAAAATGAGCAGCGGGAAACAATCATTACCGTGAGGAATCCGAATATGCTGCATATCAAAAGGATTGTGTTTGATGTCGGAGATAATTTCCAACGAAATTACTCCATCTTCGACGATGTCAGGAGCCTATCCCCATTACAATCCGGGGAAATCTATAACCTGCAATTTTCAGGGGTAAACATAGCCAACAAAGGAATCTCGTTAAGAAAACAGCTGTCTGCAAATGCCTTTGTCATCAAGATCAACAACAGGGATGATCGCCCGCTACCAATTAAAGAAATTCGAGCCGAATACTTTGTGGATAAACTGGTCTTTCAAGATCTAGGCACCGGCCCTTACCGTCTGTATTTTGCCAATTCCAAAGCGGAGAAACCGGTCTATGAAATGGCCTTGCAGCAAATTTTCGTCGAGAAAGAACCCCAGGATAACTGTATAATCGCAGCGAGCCTGGACAACACGGGAACAACAAAATTTTGGCCGGAGATTCAGGATAACTATTTGGTTAACGGCGCAATTGCTTCAATTTCACTGGTATTGATTTTTACATTAGTTCGCACCTTAAGCAAACGGAATACATAGCCCGCTTTGTTGTAAATACGGCAATTGCAGAAAAGATTGGTTTTGTATTATGACGCTTCGCCCACATTGTCATAGAGCCGCACGTTATCGGATAATATCTCCACTAATCTCCTCTACATAGAAATTATTGCTTAGCACACTAATACAACTAAAAAAAAGAGACGTTGGTTTTTTTAATATCCACACGTCTCACTTTTTTAATTGAAGGCAATTGTTCAACCTTACTTTTTATTTCACGCAGCAGCAAATCGGAAACTATCTTTTTCCACGCATTTTCGGCGAATTCAACTCACTTTACCCGCACCTTAACCTTGTCGCCTCAGAAATCGAATCAGGAAAAATAGTGAGCTTGTTGGAAAAGGATGATCTTGATATCGGCATTGTTGTATTGTCTGATAACCTGTCTACTATGCGGACAAAATTTCTCTTCAATCAGAATGTGTTACTTTGTGTCGCAGAAGCGCATCCCTTGCGGTTGCAAAAATCAGTTTCCTTTCCCGATTTGCAAAACGAACGTTTTATCATGAGAATGCCTGGCGCCAGGTTGCGTGATATCATCATTGATCAGTGTAAAAAGAATGGTTTTATTCCCAACATCGTCTTTTCCTCCAGCCAAATTCAAACGATCAAAACGCTTGTCTCGCGCAATATCGGCATCTCGTTTCTTATGGAGCTTTCTGTACTTGACGATCCATCAATTTTCACGGTTCCAATGGCGACCTCTTTAAACTTGAATATTGGTTTAGTTTGGAAAAAGGGACGTTATGTTTCTAAATCGACCCAGACCTTTATTGATTATATGATTTCCACATTTCACAAATAATATTATTCTCGATTTGTTTTCACTCAATTGTCCACCCAAAGGTTTCAGCTATCGGATCACTTCTTATACTGCTACTTCGCGAAAAGAGCGCCTCGGAAAGCCAGCGGAATTAGACCTATTAACAAACAAAGACGGTTCCGGAAATTTAGCCGGGACCGTCTTTGTTCCTATTCCACATAATCATGATAAACTCTGAAAAATTCTGAGTCCGTCATTATTGATGATATTTTTCTCAATTTCACCGATATTTTTTCGACTTCTCCCGCCTACTCGCCCCTCATCGTGCCTGTCTGAGCTCCAACTCCTGATCCGCCCATATCGACCATTCCCACACCAACCAATTCAATCGCAGCATCAATCATTTCATCCATGCCAATATTCTGTTGCCTCAGAACGCCCATGCGATTGGAGACAAAAATCCCTTCGGCGACCGAATACAAGTATACGGCTAGCTTGGCCGGATCAACCGGCCTGATCTCCTTGCAGGTAATTCCATCCCGAATGATATCCTCCATAATCTTGACCAATGCAATCCCTTTTTGCAACAAGGCCTCGGCCAGGGACTCCGGCAGACCAATTCCGGACATGGGATCTGTAGCCAAATGCATCATCGCAAAAAGCTGCGGTTCCCGGTAGTAAAAAGCCTTATAGGCCAAGAATATATTGCGGAGACGCTCGCCGGCGCCCTCCACTTCCTTGGAAATACGACAAAATTCAGCCCCCAGACAGTCAAAAGCCTCACTGCAAATATAAAAGAACACTGCAGCCTTGTCGCGGAAGTGAAAATACAGCGGCCCGGTAGAAATCCCTGCCGCTTCGGCAATATTGCGCATCGTTGTCTTATGGTACCCCAGCGTTAAAAAAAGCTCACGGGCCTGCGCCAGAATTACGCTGCGAGTATCGGCCTGATCAACGTTATCCATCCTGCTAACGTCCCCTTTCAATGAACATTTTATAATCTTTAATCATATATTCGGTCATTTTTTGCCCATAAAGCTCTTTGCGGATCGCTGGGAATTTCGCCAGCAGCCCTAAAAAGAAGTTGCGCACCCGGGACGCATAATCGTTCTGTGGAAAATCGTACACTCCATGCCGTTTGTAATACTGGTGATCGGCGACAAATGGAAATCGGAGCGGCCCCCAGACTTCATCCCGAAATATTTTGGTTCCGCCTACGCCGAGGAAAGTGCTTGGTCTTCTATAGTTGCATTCGGCATAGTTCAGGCTCCGCAGCGCTAGTTCCTGCAGCGCGGAATCAGTTGCGCTGGATTCGGGCTGCTCATCGGTGACGATTCCCGCCAGGTTTGCTTGTTGGAGTTCCGCATAGGCTTCCAAGATTTGCCTGAGGTTCGGCAACTGCCGCAAGGGCCCCGCTCACCAGAAAAGCAAGCTGTTTGCCTGCAAAAGAAGGCATGTGGGTGTTGAAAAAAGCACGATCAAAAAACGTCTTCCACAAGGATGACAAGTATCGATCACGAATCGTCCCGGCAAAAACCAGAACATCCGCTGTTTTTAACTTGTTGTACATATCAATGAACCCATCACGCCCTGTATAGACGCAGCGATTGTCATAACCGCAGCGGATGCAGCCCAGACAACTGCCTTTAATATCGATCTGGTGTAAATTCACCACTTCCGGATGCTCCGCAAACTGGGCGGCAAAGTGCTCGATCATCCGCTGGAGGTTGACCTGGTGTTCTCCCGCGTCGGTAACAATGACAATTTTGCGTTTGGGGTCGATTGCTCCAGCGGCAATTTTGCCCTGACCGGGAATATATTCCGGAATATTATCGATCAACGGCGCATACAGCTTGGCGCAGGGTGCTTTTCTTTGACCTGCATCGAGAAATCCGTTGTAAAAATTCAGCAAATTGTTTCTTTCACGATCTTTAAACAAATCACGCATACCGGCCGAGAATGAATCACAGAAATTCATATCCAGGTCGTCACATATCCCCCCTCATATATTGATGCGCGGTGTGGTCAAAAAAATGAATCGATGTAGTCAGCACTGCGGTATATTTTCCCCGGAATGCATCCGTAACATTTCTTTCTTGGATGAGTTCAATAAATCGCTTGTATTGAGAATGAACCAAAAAGACGTATAGCGGAAAAGCCCACAGCAAACCGTCGGCGTTTTTTATTTCCTCCACGATTTCATTGAGGTCGGACTCACTTTGCTCAATTTTTTTGATCTGTTGGGCAATGTTAATAATTTTGAGTGTATGCTCCGGATTCATTTTTTGCAGGAAAGCAACGTATTGCATGGTAACGCTGAGATCGCCCTTGGGACTGCCGTTGAGTACCAGAATTTTCATCGCAACAACCTCGCTTTAGTTATAGATTGGCACGCGCATACGGACAACGAATCTTGCAAATATAACATTGTTATACTGCGAACATAAATATAACATCGTTATATTTGCCTGTCAATCCTTTGTCGGATAACAGCCACCTATTTCGCCGATTATATACTCATCACTGGAAATACAATGGGCACAATGGTAGAATGTTGCTGTAAGTATCCAGATAAACCGTAAATCCCCACCTTTGCTTAATGCGACTGTTACAGAAAAAGGTTGATATAAATATGAGCGAAAGGGGCTGACCCCAACACGGTGAATTTGTTTTCGGAGCTTCTGAAAGATGCCCAGTCGGAGCAACCCGTATTTATTGTCACATTGGTCCGAGGACCGTCCTCCTTCCAAGAATATATTGGACAACAAGCGTTGATTTATTCAGATGGTCCTGCAAAAGGCTGCATAATAAACGCTGAGGTGACGGCCGACATTCTGCATCATCTAACCAACGCAGTATGGGAGAGGCCAAAACTGTTTCAGCTTGTCGGGCGGCCTGACTTCGATTTTTTCTGGGACAGACTTTCATTCCAGCAACAGGCGGTTATCTTTGGCGGCGGACATATCAGCCAACCTTTAGCGGAGTTCCTCTCCAAGGTCGGATACTCGGTTACAGTCGTGGATGATCGACCGGATTTCGCTAACGCAGCAAGATTTCCAACTGCGCAGAAAGTAATATGCAACTCCTTTCAAAATGCATTTGCGCAGCTTGAATATACGCCGGCAACAGCCATCGTGATCGTGACGCGCGGGCCATCAGCATGATTTGGAATGCCTGCGACAGGCATTGCCGAGTGAAGCTTTCTATATCGGAATGATTGGCAGCAAGCATAAAGTTGCCACTGTTTTTGAAGCACTACGCCAGGATGGAGCGGGTCCCGCATTGCTGCAACGGGTGCGGGCTCCTATTGGGCTCGATATTCATGCGCAATCTCCGGCGGAGATCGCGTTAAGCATTGCAGCCGAGATCGTATCCACCGCCAAAGGCGGAACCTGTCAGCCGCTCAGTGCGACAAGGAAGGAGAAACATGACTGAGGATTTGCTGCGTATGCTGGCACAGCGCCTGGAAAACAAACAACCGACAGCATTGGCGACCATCATTTCCACCGCGGGCTCGGCGCCATGCAAGGCGGGTGCGAAAATGCTGGTATTCCCTGGTGGGGGAAACTTATGGAACGATCGGTGGAGGTTGCTCTGAAGCCGAAGCCAAACTCAAGGCCCTGTTGGTCCTTGATACCGGCCATCCCTGCATTGTATCGATCTCCATGCTTGGTGCAGACGCAGCTGATATTGGAATGGTGTGCGGCGGCGCCATGGAAGTATTCATCCAGCCAGTGTAATTCGCTTTCGCAAAATCGCTCCCGGATCTAAAAAAGCACCCTTCAAAACGGTGCTTTTTTGTCATTCTTATTCAGATTTCATCGTCCGTCAGGTCGGTCTGAAAAGCCAGGCCGTTCTCCTTGAGCAGTTCCCGTACCATGAAATAAGTTTCGCTGATCAGCTTCGGACAACGGGTCATACGGTTCCACGGATCTCCGCCCAATATTTTGCTGCAATCGATTCCTCCATACTCCTCACCGTACCCTACTTCGAACCACTCCACAAGCTGTTGGATCATCAGATTCAAAGAGCGATGTTCCGTCTCTTCTAGCTTGCCCCGCCCGGCAAACAGCGCCAACAGACAGGCTCCTCCACTCAATGCGCCGCAGTTTTTCCCCTGAAAACCCAAACCACCGGAAAGACCGTTCATTGCCCGGATCAGATCAGGATCCTCTTTCCCCTGATGTTCCAAGCCCATCATCAACAAGATCTGAGCACAGTGAAAGCCCTGCAAATGGAGCTCGAATATACGTTCCTCTTCTTTCATTGCATCTCCCTCCCTTGCAACTCGCAAGCACCCTTATACCGAATTAATCAGTTTTATCTGTCCGCTGGTCCCCGCATACTGAATGACATTAATACAGCCATAATCCTGTCGAATTCGAAAAAGATTGGTCAGCGGCATTCCCAGCACATAACACAAGATCAACCGGTTGACCCCGGCGTGACCGACAATTACCACCGGTTCCTCTGCTTCAGCCATGATTGCATGAAAAGCCGCTACTATACGCTGGCTGCAGTCAGCGAAACTTTCGCCTCCAGGCGTGCGATAATAGGCGATGTCTTTGCCGCGCGCCTCAAACTCACCCGGGAAACGTCGGGCGACTTCGTCAAAGGTAAGCCCCTCCCATTCCCCCTAGATTGATTTCGCGCAGTTTCGGCCGGACCTCGACGCATGCCTGCGTTCTGTCGGCAATGATTCTAGCTGTTTCCCGGCTTCGCACCAGGTCGCTGCAATATACAGCCGCGAATCCGATTTTCGCCAACCGGCCTTGCAGTCGTTCTGCCTGGCAGATTCCTGCAGCCTCCAACGGAATATCGGCTTGACCGATGTAGCGCCGCTGCTCTCCCCCAACTGCTATCTTTCCGTGCCGCAGCAGATACACCGTCTTATTTCTCACGCCGATCCTCCTATTTTGTTGATTTTTCGCTTCCCGGCAGCCATCGGCAGACTTCCATCACAGACGACCGCCTGAATATCAAGGGTAAGGCCCTTATTTACTTGCAAATCGCGCAGTGCCGGCAGCAGCTCCACTCGCTGCCTTGCCTGCCGCCGGGCCGCTGCCGCCTCTCCGATCGTCAGCAGTTGGATGGAAAGCTGCACCGGTTTGCTTCTGGAATCAACAGTGGCAAAGAAATCGATTACTCCGGGTACTGCGAACAGCCATTCGTCAAGCTCTTCCATCGTCAAAACACAATTCGCGTCCAGTTGTGCGGGCCCCTCCACGCGACGGCGGATATAGTCCAGTCGCCTGAGTCTTGAACCACAACTACAGGGTTCCGGCAAAAACCTGGCGATATCGCCGCTGCGATAGCGGATCAGCGGCATGCCCCGCCGCGTCAGCGTCGTAAATACGACTTCTCCTTCGGCTCATCCTGCGCCGGTTCGCCTGTCACGGTATCAACCACTTCAAAATACAAGTCCGCGTCCGCAAATGATAGCCGGCGTGAGCCTCGCAATCAACGCCGCCACCCAAACCCATTTCGGTCATGCCATAGTGATCGAACACCTGGCATTGCCAGCTTTTTTCGATTGCCTGCACCAGAGTTTTTGCCGCATGATCCGTACTCAACAATACACTTTTTAGCCGGACAGGTTCAGCACGCATCAACGAATAGCGTGCCAGCGCCAGCACCTGAGTCGGGATTCCTACCAGCGTGTCTACGGCTTTCACCTGCAGCAACTCCAGCGTTTTCGCCAGATTCTGCACCGGTCCATGGGGGATCGGTACCGCACCCAATTTTTTCAAGGCGCGTTCCAACAATTCCACTACGCTACCCGGGCGTTCACCCGGCAGCAGGATCAACACCCTGTCTCCTTGACCCACGAGCGTCGACATGCCCACTGCAAAGAAATCCACTGTTGTTTCCTGTTCGTCAGCTGTAAAATAAAGGCGTTTCGGCCGACCATCCGTTCCCGAAGTATCCAATGTCACCACACGGCAGATCTCGCTTTGCGACAGGCACAGAAACTCTGATCCATCTGCTGGCGCAAGTCATCAGCCGTCGTAAAAGGGAGATCCGGCCATGAGTCCATCGTCTCCAGCCCCATCGCCGCCCAATCTGGCAGCAGGCGACGGTAAAATGGGCTTTTTTCCGCCGCCCACTTCAACGTTGCCGCCAACCGTTCTTGCTGATATTGACGAAGCCGCTCCTGATTCAGCATGCCCCCGCCGCAGCCGATACTATTCTCCAGCCACATGTCCAGTGGCGTTTTTCGCATCATGGTTGGCTGACAACTCCAGCACGATATAGCCCCACTCCTGATTGGGAAGTCAGATTATAGGCGCAAAAAGGAATAAGCTTACCATCAGGAGCCATCACATGGATAAAACAGTCCCGCAACCGGTCCAGGTCCAAGTTCCAAACATCCTGAAACGCCATAGCCGAAATGCAGAACGAATACTGCTCCACCCGGTTTAGAAAAAAATCCAGGCTGTCAACATTAACGCCACAGCAATCGCCCACACATTTTTCCGCTGCCACCGCTGTTTTTTCAGCCGGCAACGTCCACCGTTTCGCCACAAAGGCCTGCGCTTTCTTCGCACCGTCTCCAGCAACAGCGCTCTGACAGCAGCCTGATGGATTATCCGCCACCAAGGCCTGTAGCTCTCCATCCGGCATAACTACAAAAATTTCCGTGAAACGAACAATAGGCATTTTCTCCGCCGGGGGGACGCAAATCCGCCGCCTGTACCCTGCCATCCGTCTGCCGTTCGATTTCGCGCATCAATTCAGGCAGGGTGATCCGGTCGCAGTCCTGAGGCGTCATTGGATAGCGGCCGAAATAGCTGATGGGCTGGAAATGCACGCCCCTGACCGTCGGGGCATGGGACAAGCCCCAGTTGATCAGATCGCCGATATTATTCGCATTCACTCCGGGCACTAGTGTCGCCACCAAAACAACGCCAAGCCCCTGCTGCGTGCAGTTCGCCACTACCGCCTCTTTGGCTGCCAATATCGACTTGCCCCGTATCTTCTCGTAAATGTCGCTGCGCGTCCCGTCGAACTGGAGAAAGACACAGGACAATCCTGCGTTTTTAAGTTTTTGGACATACCCGGGTTCCGTTGCCAAGCGAAGGCCATTGGTATTCAGTTGAATAAATCCAAAGCCAAGCGAACGTCCCATCGCAATGATTTCCGGCAAATCATCCCGCATGGTAGGTTCACCGCCAGATAGCTGGATGTTGAAAGGACCGCCGCTGGCTAATAGTTTTTTGTACCACCCCTCGATATCCGCAAGCGTCGGATCATCACAGGCACTGCCTGCCTGCGCGAAGCACACCGGACAGCCCAGATTGCACCGACTGGTGACCTCCAGCAAAACGCAGCAGGAATGTTGCCGATGGTCTGGACACAGTCCGCAGTCATAAGGGCATCCTCTGTCAACCTGCGTATCACAGACCGGCGGAGTTGAAGGGTGCCTGGCAACGCTCCACTTCCCGTACTGCGGATTGCCACGCCAAACAATTACCCGAAAATCGCCATGCCGGTCACAGGTTTTTTCCAAATAAACATCATCGCCATAAGCCACTCGTTTGGCTTTTACCCGCTTTAAACATATCGGGCAAAGGCTCTGTGTTTCACTTAATAAAACCGCAGGTGAACTTTTCATCAATAACTAGCTCCCAATTTTCTCATTATACGGTCCAGCGGTTGACCAATAATTTTCTCCACCACTGAGGCAATCCTGTTAGCCGTATCCAGGCGATGGCGAATAAACGGCTGAGCCGGGTGCGCTTCAGGATATCGTTTTGATGCCGATATGAAGCGGTCCGTAAGGGAAACCAACCGGTCCTGAGAAACCAGCTTGTCAGCAAGGTATAGCACTCCAGCTTCATCCAGTGTTGACTCCGCATCGAATTCCATATCCATATGGCGTTTAACAATATTGGCCACTTGAGGGTAACCCATGCTTTGCAACAGGCGACAACCCACCTGTGCGTGGTTTTTTCTGCCTTTGGCCAGATCATGCAAGAGTGCGGCTGTTTGCAGCAGACGAGTATCCAGCAACATGCCTGCCTGATTGAGCTGGGCTGATATTTCACCTGCCAGGCTGGCTACCTGACGTCCATGTTTCACCACGACCTCCGGTGTGCCGGCCTGAACCAGAATCGCCGCGCATTCATCCGGAGAAGGGGTCGTTCGGTCCCGTAACCGCTCCTGGATTCGGCGGTAGTCCTCCTGCGTATTCATGTCCATCAGGATACCTTCATCCAGCACTGCCACTTCCTGCGCCGACTCGTCATGCTCTTCAAGCAGGGCCCGCAGTCCCCCAGGCGGGGATCCAGCCAGAATCAACGGTGCAAATCTGGTACTGATCAGCGGTGGGTGACCCCGTTGTCCTTGAAACACCGGATAGATGATCCCACCGGCGCCAGCGGCAAAATGACGGGCCAGCAACCTTATGCTATGGCTTTTGACCAGCGGCACATCCACAGGCAAAAGGAAAAAAGCCTCTGTATCCTCAGGCAAAGCCCGGACACCGGTGACGACAGATTCGTACATGCCTTTGTCGTAGAGCTCATTCACCACGCAGCGCACTGCCTTGCTCTGGATCGCCGCAGCCAGTTCTGGCGCCCGATGACCAGCCACTACTACAATGTCTGAAACTCCAGCCTTTTGAAACGTGCTGATCACGTGCCCGATCACTGATGTATTTCCCAAGGGCAGCAACGGCTTCCATTCCTTCATACGCGAAGAATATCCCGCCGCCAGGATAATTGCAGCAATTTTGGGCTTCGCCGGCATGATCACTTGTCCTCCAGCGCTTTTTCCACTTCCAGCATTTTACCGATTGCCAGCGGTTCCGGCACGTAAGTCAGTCCACATTTTGGGCATTTCGGCAATTCCACCGGAAAGGCGCTGTCCAGGTACCGGACCGTGACTTTCCCCGCTATCAGAGGCACGCCGCATTTACCGCAAACCAGTGTCACACCCCCGCCTCCTCTATAACCATCATCCGGTGACTGTACGCCTTGTGCACCAAGAATCCGTCTCCGAGCCGAGAATATTCCACCCAATACGTCACGCTGCCCGGACGGAAATGAGCGATCCGTCGGCCGGTCGCCTGATCCAGCAAGCTTTCGCCGGAGGTTTCGGCATGGAGAATCACCTGCCGGACATCCTCCACCAGGATCATGCGCTCTTCCATTATCTTGCGCATCTCCGGTGAAATTTCCATCGCGATCAACTCATTGACCTCACTCATGGTTTCCCCCCATAGTTCACGTAGCAGCTTGATTTTCAGCCGCGCACGGTTTTCACGCCGCATTGAAAAGTCAGGTGCGAGGCGCGCCGCAGCGTCTGTACCGTCAGGCCACAATATATCCATCACATGCAGGGCTCTCTTGCCACCGGACGAAAAATTATCCCGGCACATCGCGCAGTAGACGACAAAATCTTTCGCGCTGGCGCTGATTCGGCCCTGCACGACCTTTTTCGCCACTTCCGGGTTGGCAAAAGACATCAGGCCCCCATAACTGCAGCAGGTGGTCAGATCCCGCGTCAATTCCGGTTCCTCCACCGTCACGCCAGTTTTTTCAAGCAGTCTGCGCACCTGATCCTGCATCTGTGCTGATTGGCGGGCAGAGCACGGGTCGTGAATGCACAGAGCATCCTCATCTGGAGCACTTGCCAACGCAGGCAAGCCCACCGAATCAATAATCGCCCATAGCGATTTCACCGGGATCTGCGGCAAGAATTGCCCGAATATCCGGCAACAGCTGGCACAGGCGGCAATGATCACAGGCGAACCCAGTCTGCGCCACTCCACTTCAAACATCTGCAATTTTGACTGAAACAGGTCCTGCCGCCCCGCCCACTCGGCCGGCGCACCACAACAGTCCAGCATCAGACCGACGCCCCCGTCGAGTTTCTGACGCAAATAATCGTAGGCCTTCTCGACCTGAGCCGGTGCAGAAGCCGCCAACTGGCAGCCAGGGTAAAAAAGATACTGACTCACAGCAAATCCGGGCTGATGACGTGCCATTGCAAATTGTTCACCGGTGCTGAACTCCATGTCACGCAAAGCAAAGTCATGCGCCGAAGGCGGCATCTTGCCTTTGGCAACCATACCTTGCCGTGCATCCAGACAAAACCGTTCCCATGTCCAGTCCATTGGGACAAACCGTTGCGCATAAGCCGCACAGCGCACAGGAATTCACCATTTTATTGGCATGGTGAATTCCCATCACAATCGTGTCATTGTTGTAAATTTCGCGTACGTATCGCTTGGGATAGGATCCGAAATGTCCCAGATACTCACAGACTTTCACGCATTCCAGGCACTGGCACTGCAAACACCGTAGAGCTTCCGTCCCGGCTTCCGCTTGAGTATAACCGATTACCCCGGAAGCTGCCGGAGCTGCAAGCCGCGGCACAACTCCTTTCAGACTGGTGAAAAGCTTAGTCTCATAAGAACCCAACGATTCCCGTCCTGCAGTCAACGAGGCCTTCTGCAAGAAACGGTCGATCGAAATCGCCGCAATCCGCCCCTGCAACACCGAAGTGATGGGCGAATAAGGAGTCACCCCTCCCCCGGCAAAAATCTTTTCTTGCCTAGTCGCCTGCGTTGCCGGGTCAATCTCGGCCTGCCACTTCTCCCGCTCTATTACGCCAGTCCCGACATATATCGCGTCATATTGCTCGCGTAGCACGTCGTAGTCGACAGCTTCGCCAGTCCCAGCCCGCACGTTGCATCGCACCTCAGCGCCCAATGCGGCAAGTGCCGCCAGATCCGCTTCAATCAGCTGGCGCGGCAGCTGTTGTTCGCTATAAGTCCATATTCGCCCGCCAATGCGCTCAGTAGCTTCATAGATCGTCACCGAGTAACCCTTTTGCGCCAAATCAAAAGCCACCGTCAATCCACTTAGGCCACCACCGACAACGGCAATCTTCCTGGATTGTTTGGGAGTCGCCAAGATTCTTCCTGCAGGCATGTCGCCGTAATCGGCGCAGGCCTGTTCCAACGCCCGGATCTCAATAGCATCCCCGGCTTCATTGCGTTTGCACGCTTGTTGGCAGGGATGATCGCAAATCCGGCTGATAATTCTCGGAAAAGGAACCGACCGCGCAAGCAAAGCAAACCCTGCGGCGAAATCCTGCCGTCCGACCGCCGCCACCATTCCGCGCACGTCCACATGGACAGGGCAGGACGCCGTACAGGCCGGAGCCTGCTCCTCTATACACTTGGCTTCCCGTTCACGGCAAACATTGCGTTCCATACTGCTCTCCCCATAGTCCAAAACGAACCGGGAGGCGAGTGCCTCCGGTTCGTTTCAGTTGTTCAGTGAATATGGCCCTGTGACCGTCGATCGTTATTTTTTTGCCGCCAGAGCTGCCTTGATCACTTCCGGTAATGCCGGCACCTTGGTAATACGCACTCCACAGGCATTGTAGATCGCGTTCAGAATTGCCGGATGCGGCGCCGTCAATGGGGCTTCACCGACACCAGCCGCGCCGAACGGACCATCTGCACGCGGAGTAATATTGTAGATAATCTCGATATCATCGGGAATATCTTTGGTGTAGGGCAAGCCGCAGCTGGCCAGGCTGGTATGTTTCTTCAGGTCTTCGAAATCCTCGCTTAGCGCCAGACCAATCCCTTGGGCCAGCCCACCATAAATCTGTCCGTCGACCACTGTTTGATTGATGATGGTACCCACATCCACGACGGTCGTGAATTTGGCGACGGAGGCTTTGCCGGTTTTCAAATCGACTTCGACTTCCGGCATAAACACTTCGTACATATAGACGGCGAAGGGTTTGCCCTGCCCGGTAACCGGGTCGCAGGGCGAACATGCCGCTGCCGCCCATTTGCCATTGTATTTGAGGGGAATCTTTTCGTCGACCATCTCTTGATAGGTGCGATAGGTTCCATCCGGTTTGCGCATCGCGTTCAGCAGCATTTCACAAGATACCTTGGTCGCATTACCTGTCATAACATTGGACCGGCTGCCGCCAGCAGGGCCGCTGTTCGGGCATTTCGCCGTATCATTCATGCACAGTTGGATCTGATCCGGCTCCAGGCCCAACGGACGAAGCGCCTCATGAGCAATGGTTTGCGCACCCGCATCGGCTCCCTGGCCATGATCCTCCCAGGTATTGAATATCGTCACCCCGTTAGGAGTCAGTTCAATTGCCGCTTCCGAACCGTCCGGCCCGTCCAGGCCGCATCCGTAGATTCCCACGGCCAGGCCAACGCCGCGTTTTTTCTCCGGTGTAGACAGTTCCTTGCACCGTTTTTTTGCTTCTTCATATTTGGGGCGCAGCTTGTCAAACATTTCGACCAGACAATATACTTCAGGCTCGCACCCGTTTGGCGTTGTGGCGCCTGGGCGATAGAGGTTCTTGTAACGCAGATCGAACGGGTCCACTCCCATTTTTTCCGCCAGTTCATCCATCAGACACTCTGATGCGAGGAATGCCTGTGGTGATCCATAGGCCCGGAATGCCGAACCCCAGGCATGATTGGTGCAGACGGTCCGCCCTTTTCCACGGATGTTGCGGATGTCATATCCGGCTCCGATGAATTGAGCCTGCCTCAATGTCAGCAAGTCGCCAAACTCAGAATACGGACCGTGGTCAATCGTCCAGTCGCTTTCCATCGCAATGAGTTTGCCGTCCTTGTCAGCCCCATATTTGAGATTGACAAAGCCTGGCGAGCGCTTTCCGGTATAGGTAATATGCTGGTACATCGAGTAAACCAGGGATACCGGTTTGCCTGTAGCCATGCAGGCCACCCCCAGCAAAGCCTCCATCGTCGGGCTGAATTTATAGCCGAACGTGCCTCCGGTCGGATTCTGGACAAGTCTGAGTTTATCCGGTTCGATGCCCAAGCCTGGGCAGATCATGGCATGATGCAGGAAAATTCCGATACTCTTGGAATGGATGGTCAGACAGCCATCGTCATCATAGTAGGCATATCCACAGTCAGGCTCGATGGTGAGATGCGGCTGGCGGCTGCAGTAGAAGCTGTCTTCCACCACATACTCCGCTTTTTCCATTAATGGTTTGGTATCGTCACCCTTGATTATGCCCTGTTCGTAGTAAACGTTGGGCGTCCCGGGGTGAATTTCGATGGCATCACGAGCCATGGCAGCCGGGGCGCTCATATAGGCAGGCAGAACGTCCAAATCCACTTTTACCTTCTTGGCCGCTGCTTTTGCCTGTTCCTCAGTCTCGGCGCAAACGATCGCGATCGCGTCACCGAACTGGAAGACCTTATCTTTGCAAAGGATGGGCCGATCCCAGCCATCGCCCTTGTTCGTCGGGAAAGTGATCAATCCAGTGATGGCATTTTTGCCTTTCACGTCTTTATAAGTGACTACTTTGACAACGCCAGGCATTTTCTCTGCTTCCGATACATCAATGCCCTTGATGACTGCATGGGAGACTTCCGCCTGAACCAAAGCCAGCCTCAACGTTCCGGGCGGCATCTGCAAAGCGCCATCGGCGCCAAAATCCCAAGTTCCGGTGACTTTTGCCACAGCGGAAGGCCGTTGGAACTTCGTACCGATAATTTTGCCGCCTTTGACAGGTTTAAACAGCAAGTCTTCTTTCTTTTTCTCTCCCCGCATCACTTTGGCGGCATCCATCACAGCGTCAATCAGTGGTTTGTAGCCGGTGCAACGGCAGGCGTTACGATGCGCATGAAACCAGTCTCTGACCTGCTCCCGTGTGGGATTTTTGTTTTCCTCCAGCAACGCCTTGGAGGACATGATAAACCCGGTCGTACAGAAACCGCATTGGGCACTGCCATGCGCAATCCAGGCCAACTGCAACGGATGCAGGTCTTCCGGCGTACCGAGGCTTTCAATAGTAAAGATTTCTGCATTGTCAGGAACCCGGCTCATTTTCGTCACACAGGATCTAATGACCTTGCCATCCATGATGACCGAACAGGCGCCGCATTGCCCCTGTCCACAGCCAATCTTGCAGCCGGTCAGCAGGAATTGCTCCCGCAAGACACTCGCCAGTGACTTTTCCGAGTCGGTGATGAAGGACCGTTCGACTCCATTGATCTTGAGAACCCGCTTCTGCATTTTTCTTTCCCCCTTACATTTACATTATGGAATCAGTTACCTTTGCCGTAGCCACATAAAAAAACAAGCAGAACACTGCCTTGGAAAACAGCACTCTGCTCAAACGTACCCGAAAACCACGAGTACTGTATTCCATTGGTCCGGCCGGAAAGATTCTGCGGCCGCGTTTCATTTCCACACCTATAATTATTTCGCAGTTGATTTTGAAGTTCCTGCTATTTTCAGAATTTTTTTTGCGCTTATAAGTACAAGTCGATACCCAGGGAGGTCTAAACAAGCAACCATTTGAAAACTTAAGAGTTGTCAATTGGGTAGGCAAGAGAATATAATGAATTCAATAGTATATTTTCAGATTTCGGCTCATACCGTAAATCTTTTAAAAAGAACAGCTTAGAAATTGACGCTCATTGACGCTTAAAGGGAGACAAAATGGAAGCTGTGATTCCTCGAAATGCCGCCGTAGAGGGTAAACTAAAAGCATCGTCAAACCTGATTCGTCTGGAGCGCGATGAATGCCTGCTTTTGGCAAATTCATTGCGTCTGAATCCGGTTGTCGTTCGACGAGGCCGCCAATTTATCGAAACCTTGCTCGCATTCTTGAAGAAGCAGCCAGCATCCCTTGACGAACTGAAGCAAAAATGGCCGGCCGAAACGTCGGTTTTCGATTTTCTGTTGGCACACAGCATTTTGGTTCCGGTAAGCGAGCGGGAGACGGCTACCGAAATTGTGAGGCACACGGATGCCGGGAAAAACAAGACCCAAGGCATGTCCTTGTATCTGCTGTTGGCGCAGGATTGTAATTTGGGCTGCGTTTATTGTCTCAACGGCAAGCGGACGTACCGCAAGAATGATCGACCGATGATGACGACGGAAGTCGCATTTCGGGCAGTCGAATGTTGCGCGGCACTGATTTCGCCGGGCGGTTACCTTGAAGTGGCGATGTTTGGCGGCGAACCGCTGCTGAATTGGGAACTCGCGAAACAGACCATTGATTACACAGAAAATGTACTGAAGGAAAAATATCCGGAAGTTGAATTTAGATATCATATTACCAGCAATCTCAGTTTTCTGCCGGAGGATTTTATTGCCAAGGCGCTGAAACATAAAATGTCGGTGTTGTGCGATATTGACGGCGAGGGCGATGTGCACGACCGTTGCCGTCCCTTTTCCGGCGGTGGAGCTACCCACAGTTTGATCGCTGCCAATGTTCGCAAACTGGTGGCAGAGGGCATTCCGGTTTCGCTGCGGACCACGTTAACCGCCTTAAACCAGGATCACCTGGAGCAAACTGCAAGGCACCACCGGGATTTGGGTGGCTGGGGTACAGCTTTTGCTCCGCTGAATGTTGTTAATTCTGACGAAGATTTTATGTCTGACCGGCTGATTCCGGACGTTGATAAAATGCTTGATTCGCTGGTTCGTGTTAAGGAAAGCGGCGTCTGGACAATGGACCGCCTGTTTCCTTTCAATATCTATCGGGCCAAGCTTCAACCGAACAACCGGTCCATCCTGGGCTGTGGCGCCCCCTACGGCAACACTCCGGTAGTGGATGTGCAGGGGAATGTGTTTCCCTGTATTTACTTAGTCGGCATTGCCCGATATTGTGTTGGAAACATCATGGAGGGAACCTATCCGGACAACCCGGTGCTGGAGAAAATGGCGGCAGACCTGCATGTGGACCGGCGGGAAGGGTGCAAGGACTGTTCCTGGCGCTATCTTTGCGGCGGCGGGTGCCCCGTACAGCATCTGGCGATGGCAGATCAGCAGCACGTTTCACCGAAAGCACGTGCTTATTGTGAACGAATAAACTGCGATTATACGAAACGAGTGCTGGAGGTCCTGTTATGGGATCTGGCGACGCAAACCGCACAGGCGATTGACAATGAAACCAACACAGTGAAGGAGGAAACGGTATGAAGCGGGATCTCAAAGAAAACGAGGGGATGTCAAGGCGGGGATTCATCGCAAAATGCGGAGCTGCCGTGGTGGTGACTGCGGCCTGTGAACTGTTGTCGGTGTTTTTCGATCCATCAGTTGCAAACGCGAAAATCGTTTCCAACTGTACGTCCTGCACGAGTGCGTGCGTGACCAGCTGTACGAGCAGCACCTGCGTCAACGTCGGGCCGCCTGAGGTTCCGCCTCCGACCTGTGTTCAGGGGTTTAAGAGTACAAAGTAAGCTGCAAGGGGCATTTGCAATACCCTTTTGGGAAGATGAATATCGCAAATAGGTTCCAATAAAAAAATTGACAGGCTCCTCCAATGGTAGGCAGGGTAATCAACCCTACTGCCGAAAGGGGAGCCTATCAAATTTTCAACGTCATTCCCAATTATTTGAATCAATATTATTTGCGCAACTGCGCAATTTCCGCTTGAGCCGCGGCCTTCTCTTTAATATAATAGGGGTCCTTTGCGTGCGATGGATCTCGGTCTATTATTGCAATAACATTGTTCCATGCTGCGATAGCTTCGTTCTTTCGCCCTAGTTTATTCAAGCAATCCGCAATATATCCAGCCACGTGTTGATAGGAAGGCTTAATGCCTAGAGCTATTGTGTAATCGGCCAGCGCTCGCTCATAATTTTTCAGGAAACGATGACAGGACGCACGGGTTGAATACGCTGAAAACTTGGTATCCTCGCTCCGGGGGTTAAGGGCTATCGCCGCGGTATAGTCGCTGATCGCATCTTCATAACGACTGATCCACCAGTAAGCCTTCCCTCTAACCATGAGTGCTCCTAACGAAGTCCTGTCCGCAGCAATGATTTCGTTGGCGTCGGAAATTGCTTCCTCATATCGCTTGAGTTCCATATAACAAGATGCCCGGTTTTCTAAGGCCTGCATATCATTTGGATACACGGCCAGAACCCTGTTGAAGTCCTCCAAAGCTGACCGGTAATCATCCTTGCTGCTAAATCCACGCTTATAGTAGGCCACACCTCGCCAAAATACACTTTCAAGATCACTTGCATCACTATTGATTTGGAGGGTGCACGCCTCAATGGCCGAACTACCCTGCCCCTTCTCTGCGGCCGCCTTGCATTTTACAGCATCTTCAGGACTGGCCCACACCGTAGTCTCGCCACCGTACAGAACCAACAGGCACACAATAAAAATCCACAACCTAAAACGACATTTTCTACTCACAAGCATACCCCCGCACACGCCGATTACCTTGATTCTAAAGATACTTCTTTCGATATTGAGATCCTGAATCCTGCCGCAAATACAAAAAAAGACAGTCGATGGACGAATCCAGCGACTATCTTTTTCTAACTGCTTTTTTCATTCTTTGGGTTTAACCTGCAGCAATCGCAGGCTGTTCAGCGTTACCAGGATAGATGCCCCCATATCCGCCAAAATCGCCAGCCATAAAGTCAGCCAGCCAGGGAACACAGCTAGTACTGCGATAATTTTGATGATCAGCGAAAAAGCAATGTTCTGGCGAATGATCGCAAGTGCTTTGCGGCTCAATCGAACCGTAAACGGCAACCTATGGAGATCGTCTGCCATCAGTACGATGTCTGCGATTTCAAGAGCCGTATCGGTTCCGGCGCCGCCCATGGCAACGCCGACAGTCGCCAGCGCTAACGCAGGCGCATCATTGACCCCATCGCCCACCATCGCCACCTTGCCGTACTTATCTACCAATTCCTGTATTGCAGCTACCTTGTCCTGAGGAAGGAGTTCAGCCCGGAATTCGTCCACGCCTGTTTTCAGCGCCATGGCTGCGGCGGTAGCTGCATTGTCGCCTGTCAGCATGATGGTATGAGCGATACCCCCTTGTTTCAGGGCTGCGATCGTTTTCGCGCTGTCCGCCCTCACTTCATCGGCGACAGCGACAATCCCTAAAAATTTCGTTCTGGTACCAACGAGCATTACTGTTTTTCCCTCGCCTTGCAACTGCTCCACTTGTTCAGCAATTGTCTCTGTCGAGATATCCATTTCCGCGAAAAGACGCGGATTTCCGATGTACACAAGCTCGCCATTTACGTTACCCTGCGCCCCCCGGCCTCCAATGGAACTAAAAGCTTCGGCAGGAACAACCTCAATTTCGCGTTCTGCCGCAGCGTTGATAATAGCCGCAGCAAGGGGGTGTTCGGAACGCACTTCCAAACTTGCAGAAATTCTCAGCAGCTCTTCTTCGGAAATACCATTGAGCAAAATGATATCCGTGACGACAGGCGCTCCCTTTGTTAAGGTTCCCGTCTTGTCAAACGCAATGGCACTGAGGGACCCTACTGCTTCAAGATGGATGCCGCCCTTGATGAGTACCCCGTTTTTCGCAGCAACACTGATGGCGCTAACGATCGCCACCGGGGTGGACACTACGAGAGCGCACGGACAAGAAACCACGAGAAGGGTCAGCCCGCGATAAATCCATGACGCCCATTCCTGCCCGAAGAACAGGGGCGGAATCAATACGATAACAACAGCCAAGACCATGACGATCGGTGTATAAACGGCCGCAAATCTCTCAACAAAGGCCTGAGAAGGCGCCCGATTACCATGGGCCGCCTCCACCATATGAATGATTTTGGCAATGGTCGTATCTTGTACGAGTTTCGTTATTGCGACTTCGAGTGCGCCATGCGTATTAAAAGTTCCGGCGTACACCTCATCGCCCGTTTTCTTTTCCACTGGCATTGATTCGCCGGTAATAGCGGCCTGATTAATGGCGGATTCGCCTTTCAAGATCCTGCCATCCATGGCAATCTTCTCGCCGGGACGAATCATCATGATGTCGCCAACAACGATATCTTCGACCGGTATGTCGGTTTCAAGACTATCTCGGCGCACTCTCGCGAATTTGGGTGCGATATCCATCAGATCACGGATGGAGCGTCGGGCTTTTTCCATTGTCCAGCGTTCCAGCATTTCCGATATCGAAAAAAGGAACGCCACGGACGCAGCTTCTTCATACTGCCCGATGGCAATAGCGCCAACAACCGCCACGCTCATCAAGACGCTCATGTTAAAATTGCCGCGTGGCAAGGCTATGGCTGCTTTGCGGAAATTTCCCCACCCTCCCATCACCGTTCCTGCAATATAAAAGGAAAGAAACGCGATCGCTGCTCCGTCAAATTTCTCCAGCCCATAACCGATACTCAGAAACAAGCCGGATAATACAGCCCGACGGAGGTCCCAATCAGTTTTTTCACCCTGCTGCTGTATGCGTTGCGCAGATTTTTCTGATTGAGGAGTAATTGTATAGTTCTCTTCCATCCCCAACCGGCGAAGCCCCTCGAGATCGGGCTGTCCTTCAATCGTTAGCGTGCCTGTTATTGTATTAAGCGAGGACTTAATAACTCCAGACATCTCACCGACTGCCTGCTCAAACTTTCGGGCACAGTCCATGCAGGTGATGCCGTCAACTTGAAATGTGGCCACCTGTGTTTCGGCCGCCACTTGATTCACATTCATGTTACCACTCGCTCCACTAATCATGTTCAACGTGCTCAATACCCTGTGCCAACAGCCCGCCAATATGTTCATCATCCAAGGAATACCAGACCATTTTCCCGTCCCTGCGATATTTAACCAGTCGTGCATTCCTGAGCGCGCGCAGTTGATGCGACACCGCTGACTGCCCCATCCCGATTACAGCTGAAATATCACACACGCAAAGTTCCCGTTTCGATAGCACCTGCAGAATTTTCACCCGGGTTGGGTCTCCGAGCACTTTAAATGTTTCCGCCACTCGTTGAGCTATTTTCTCCGGCAGCAGTTCAGCTTTCGCCAAACATATGCTTTGAGGATGTTCACAAAGCTCTGTACAGACATCACATTCAAGATCCTTCACGCCATACCTCCAACGTATGAGCATATGTTCATATATATAATATTTATTTTATTGCCCTGTGTCAAGCGAATCATTACGGGCCTTGCGCGGCTCGCTCTCACTCCACATGCATTGAAGTTTGGATGTGCAAATACTATAATGAGAAACCAGAAAGGGATGTGCTCAATGAATCAGACAAGTTTTAATGGGAGTAGGCTCAGCCTGCTGTTTATCGGACTGTTTTTTTTGTTTGCGTCCCCTGCGTCGGCGAACCCTACCCAAGGAATTCCCGTCTTGCTATATCATCATGTCAGTGACCAAGAAACGAATATGCCTGACCTTACACTCTCCACGTCGGAATTTACCCGGCAGCTTAGCTTGTTGCGTAGTCATGGTTTTCAAACCATCTCGCCGGCGCAATTGAGCTCCTTTATGCAGGGAGAACGGGTGTCACTGCCCGCCAAAGCCATGCTCATCACCTTTGACGACGGCTATACTGATAACTATACTCAAGCGTTTCCCATCCTAAAGCAATTCGGCTTCGCCGCAACAATTTTCATGGTTGGAATCAACTTTGACCGAGCGAACCGACTGACCAGAGCGCAAATCCACGAAATGACCGCCAGCAACCTGACGATTGGCGCTCATTCAATGACGCACCCGGACTTGACCCACGTGAGCCCTTCCAATCTACGTTATGAAGTGACGGGAAGCAAGAAAAAAGCTGAAAAAGTCGTCCGGATGGAGGTCGGCTATTTTGCTTATCCAGGGGGATATTATAATATAGAGGCTATGGAAGCGGTGGAGGCAGCTGGCTATCACGGCGCATTCAGTGTGCTATCCGGTGTGAATCAACCCGAGAGGGACAATGTTTTTTTGATGCGGCGTATTCCCATTTTTCGCACCACCGATTTTGACCAACTGCTGGATCGATTGGATGCCCGCCCGTCAACGCCTTCCCTGCTGGATTATTAAAAGAGAGGTGAGTCCCTGTCTATGGCCGACGTTAGCATTTATAAAAGATACATTCCATCTGTTTTTCCCCCAAGCGACAATGCAGCAGTCGAATGGTTGTTTGTTTTCAATTCGGCTAAAATACTCATCAATACTCACCTGGGTAATCCTAGCATCCCCACGGGTGCAGATTTCAACGGAATCGAATTAGCCTATACTTTCAAACAATACCTGGGAGAACTTGAAGACCGCCCTAGTTATTGCATGGAAGTTGATGACACGTTCACACCCCCAGCGGGCATGCTTTTCAAAGATCTTCGTTCTTTACTCGGCGAAATCGAGGAAGATCTTTTTTTGCTGGCGGGTCGGGCTTTTCAAATCGTCAATTGGAATCGAATGCATAAATTCTGTGGCAAATGTGGAACACCCACTGAAGCGCAGCAAGACGAATTGGCAAAAAAATGCCCCGGTTGCGGTTCCGTTTTTTATCCCCGTATTTCACCCGCTGTCATCGTTGCCATTGTGCGGGGCGATGAAATCCTGTTGGCGCATAATAAAAATTTCCGGCAGAATTGGTATAGTGTAATCGCTGGGTTCATGGAACCCGGGGAAACCTTTGAAGACTGTATCATAAGAGAAGTAATGGAAGAGGTCGGTATCCGGGTTAAGAACATTCAATACTTCGACAGTCAGCCTTGGCCTTTTCCGGATTCCTTAATGGTTGGGTTTACTGCCGAGCATGAAAGCGGAGAAATCAGCGTCGATGGCAAAGAGATCGAAGATGCCGCCTGGTACGGGAAGGATAATCTGCCGCAAAAACCAACGGGAACTTCTATTGCAGGACGGTTGATCGCGCATGTCATCAATCGATGCTAAAACCAGATTCACACAAAAAAAAGACGGGTAGCGGTAATTTTCGCCGTTACCCGTCTTTTTTTCAGCCTCATCCTTTGATGAAGGTGTTCGCCTTGAGCTCTTGAAAGGCCAGGTCTAGTTCTTCCCTGGTATTCATTACGATGGGCCCGCCCCAGGCAATTGGTTCCCGTAGAGGTTTCCCGGACATCAGCAACAACCGCAGCCCGTTATCAGACGCCTTCACCCGGAACTTTTTCCCCGCCTCGAACAAAACGGCCTGCTTGGCAGCGATGAAGCTCTCGCGAAGAGGCCCAAAGGCCCCCTCTCCCTGCACAATATAAACGAACAAGGTCGCATCCTTGTCTGTATCCAGCGCCCATTCAGCCCCCGGCTTCATTTCCACATCCAAATACAACGCCTTGACATAGTCGCCTTCCATGGCGCCGGCTATGCCGTTATAGGCTCCTGCGATAATGTGGATCTTGCGGTCTCCCTCATCAATCACCGGGATATCATTTTGGGCTATCCCATGATATTGGGGCGCCGTCATTTTATTTTTTGCCGGCAGATTGAGCCATAGCTGAACCCCCAGCATTCTGTCACTGGGCTTTGGCATTTCCTGATGAATGATGCCGGAACCTGCCGTCATCCACTGACATTCCCCGTCTAGGATACTGCCTTTGTTCCCCAGACTGTCGCTGTGTTCAATGTCTCCTCGAATCAGGTAGGTGATCGTTTCAATTCCACGGTGCGGATGCCAGGGAAACCCTTTTATATAATCGTTCGGATTGACAGAGTCAAAGGCGTCCAACATGAGGAAGGGGTCAAAGTCCTGCGTGTCATCATGCCCAATAACCCTTACCAGCTTTACTCCAGCGCCATCTACAGCCTGCTTTCCAGCCACAATTTTACGAATAGCCCGTGTATCGTTCATAATAATCAATCACCCCCAAACCATTTGTGATCCAGACTGTATTTCCCTGCGCCTACCACCATCAGCACCAGCATGAATAAGGAATCCTCGATAGCCGGTGCGGCAGCAAACAAACCTTTCATCATGAACATAACGCCTGTGGCAACGACCAGGGTAGACAAAATCATGGCAGCACCCAGACGGGTGAAGAGCCCTATCCCAATGAAAACCCCGCCGAAAAATTCGCAAACGGCGGCGATAAATCCAAGTACTGTCGGCATCGCTGTAATCCCGATGACTTTGAGCATCGAGCCTACTTCCAGCCACTTTGCAGGACCGCCGAAAAGTTTCGGCCCGCCATGAACAAAGATAAACATGAAGCAAAGACCCAACCTAACGAACAAGAGCACCTCGTCCTTGTACTTGTCCCAACCTTTCTGTGAGTGAGTAAACTTGTTCAAAAACACTCCCCCCTATGCTAAACAAAATTCAAGATTCTTCATTTGAAGATATTTTTGCAAAAAATATATAAAATATATTACGAACTTGCAGAAAAACTAATTTTTTTCAGCAACTCAATTGCCTGCTCCTGCTCCGCCTGATTTAGCCCATTGAAAGATTCAGCCAGAGCTTGATAATGCTTGGGCAGAATTCCCGACATTTTGCTCCGCCCAGCTTCAGTGAGTTCCGCATGAACAATGCGTCGATCCTTGTCACAAGGCCGTCGGACGATCAGTCCTTTTTTCTCTAATTTATCAATAACATAGGTCATGGTACCGCTCGTAATGAGGATTTTTTCACCGATCTGCTGAATGGGATGAGAGCCTTTGCTATACAAGAGCTCCAGCACACCAAATTCCGTCGTATTGAGTCCATAACTGCGAATATTGCGCTGGTCCCGATCGAGCAGCGCCTTGTACGTCCGTGTTAAAACGACATACAGTTTCATGGCTTGTCGATTTGCTTGAGCAACAGTATCTTCCATCATTCAACCTATCACTTTAAAAATTTATCTTGAATTAAAGATATTTTACTGCCTTTTTTTTACTCTGTCAATATACACTTCGCGAGCGGGTCGCCAGCACCACGCCGCCGATAATCAGGGCCGCGCCGCCGCCATGAAACCAACCGACACTTTCGCCCAGCATCAGCACAGAAAACAGGATGCCGAACAGCGGAATCAGGTTGATGAAGAAAGAGGCCTTGTTCGGTCCGACCTCATGCACACCGACATTCCACAGGGTAAACGCCACTAGGCCGCTGCCCAGGCAGATGAAAGCAAACCAACCCCAGTTCGGCCCTGTCAGTGGAACACTTCCATCGAAGCCCTGTGCCAGGAAAGATTTAGGAGGGGTTAGTTTGATCAAGCAATTTTCTCTACAGCACTACTACAAAAATAATTCTGGCGATCTCCGATAAGCACAGTTGACTTCCAACTCTTTTTTATGTCGCAAATAGTCTTCATCATCATAATACTTTGCCTGCACAGGGCATTTTTTGATGCACGCCCCGCATTTTATGCAAATCCCATTTAATTTTGAAACGTCTTGATAATCAATGGACCCCATCGGGCAAACTCCTACACAGACTTTGCAATCGATGCAGCTGCTCTGGGTCTTGGGCGCAACCTTTCGGATATCAGTCGGTTCATCATTATTGTTTTTGGGAATGTAATATTTTCTATAGGGCCTATTCCCCTTTACAGTGACTGTTGCAATCTGTGCTGGAGCACTGATCTTGCTGTATATTTGATCGGCAAAATCATTGACTATCGCCATATCTTCTTCATCTGGCCTGTTGTGTGCGAGGATTCGAGAAAACGAATGCTCCCCGATAAAAGCCCCTCCTGCGACAACGGTAAAGCCACACAATTCCATAATATCTTTTAATTCTATTAAAGCATCGTCATAGTCACGATTTCCATAAACAACCACAGCAATGGCCAACGCACCATGCCCTTGAATAGAATTCAAATACTTCAATAATATATTAGGAACTCGTCCCGCGTACACCGGAATTCCGAGGATTACAACATCGTCGGGTGAAAAGGACACTGATTCTTTTCGCGCTTCAGGCAAGGTAAAATCGATGCTTTTGACATTCATTGCCTGATCAACCTTCTCTGAGAATCTCTTTGCAATACCGGACACTATTTTTTGCGTGGTTCCTGTTGCGCTAAAATACATTGCATTTATTTTCTTATTCAAAATAAACCTCCAAGCCATTTTTCAAAGTTTCGGCGCCGTTCCTGCTTTGGATAACCTGACGCCGGTTCATGCGTTCACAGCATCAATTCGGAAAAGTAACAAAATAGTGCGAATAATCTTTTTTTGTGGTATAATAGTACCAAAGGGTAGATGGAATAGAAATTCCGAACCGCCTGCGAGCGGATCGACTTCTTCGGAAGGGGTGACTCCATCGAATAAACTGGAATGGGAACCCGAATTGAATAAGGCTGTGACGGGTGCTAAAAGCACCTAATCGTACAACAACCGTTGTACACATGAGAGTCCAACGACTAAGGCCGTGACTCATCAAGAATCAATCCAAACCAGCCGGCTTCTGCAGAAGCCGGCTGGTTCTTTTTTTATAAAAATCCGCCAAGCACGATCAGAAGAATACCTGCCCCCGCTGCGATTAGAGGATTGCCGCCCAGGCCAATCGCCACATACAGCCCGCCAACAAAACCGCCCACAATCCCCAGCAGAGTAATCACCGATCCCACACGGCATTTTTGCGTGCTGACCCGCACGCCCTCCGGACCGATAATCTCGGTCCAAAGCAGCCCCCATCTCATGATTCGCGGATACAGAACCAGCATCACAGGCAAGCTGAGCAACACAATCGGGGCCGAGTTATTGATCGCAATCAATGCGGCCAATACTTTAAAGGGCACCAACCCCAGCAGTTCCAGCCCCCAGCCGATGATCAGAGCGCAGGCGACAGCTCCGGTGAGCGCAACCACGAAAAAATTAGCCACTTTAGTTGTAGAGTTCAGGCGCAGCGGCTCTGGATCATCCGCGCGCACCAGTCCTGTTTTCCACCACAACCGGTACGGAATCCAGGCCATCACGAAATTGCCGGCAAACCCGAAGAAACTCCCCGGTCCCAAAGATCCGAAAAAATCACTGATCACACAGCCAAAGCCGCTTCCCCAAGCGGCTGCAGGCCCGAACAGCACTCCTAAGACCGGTGGCAACGCCATTCCTGGCCGAAATTCCGTTACCCCCGGCACAAACACAATTCCTTTGAAGGGGATCACCACTGCGGCATAAATCGCCGCCGAAAGCGCCGTCAACACCACCATACGGGTATTGAGCCACAAGATCCTGCCGCTTTCGAGGTTCACAACCACCCGCAGCACCAGAATGAACCCAAAGAAAAACGTCAATAAATAAAATCCATTCCACAACAAACCCTGCGCAGCGCCTTCATTAAAATACAGGCAAGTTGCCGCAGACAGAATCAGCGCGCCAACCAGCGCCGCATCATTCCGGCTGAATCCGATCTGGAGGAAGGAAACCCGCTCATTCCGACTGCCGAACCCACGGCTCTCCAGAGCCATGGCAAAGAAATTCGCGTTTCGGACCACCGCTACCAGCGCCGGAATCAATAGCGGCACATAGTGGCGTATCCGTTGTATGAAATTCCCCTTGTGAAGATCCAGTCCACGCGACTGCTGCGCTTCGCCAACCATCAGGCAACTGGTGACAATCCAGGGAACCAGGCGTATCGCCGTTGAAAAGGCAAAGGCGACGGGGTAGGGGATCCCCAGTTTTTCCATGCCAGCGGTCATTTCTTCAATTTTCGTAGTGCTCAGCCAAATCAAACCGGTAGTGATCATGATCGTCATCTTGATCCCCATTGTCAGGCCCTGCTGCAACCCGTCCAGCGTAAACGGCCCCCAGAGGTACGTGGAACCGGTGGTCAAGCCCCACAAAAAGGTTGTCGCCACCAGAATCATCAGTAGCAGCCCACCGATGCGCCGCAGGCTGGAAACGAACCCGGCGCTGAGTCCAGCGGCCATAACGACGCACCCAAGCGCAAAGACCGCCATTGCCCCCTTCAGGCCGAGCGCCAGAAAGAAGACACAGAGCATCGCAAAAATTTTGGTCCGAGGATCAGCCCGATGCAGCCAGGAGGTGGTTTCTACATATAAAAACAAATTCATGACTGTTCCTCCTGCCGGCGAGTGCAATACAACAGTTCCTCCACCGATAGTGCAGTCACCCCGAGTCGGTTGCCCAGGCGCGTTATTTGAGGCGGCGAGACTTCCGCCAATGCAAGCGTCGCCTCGTCAGCGAAAATTTCCCTGACCCCGCCGTCCGCCGCAACTTGGCCGTCCCGGATCAATACGACCCGGTGGGCATATTCAGCCACCACCCACATGGCATGAGTAATCATCACAATCGTCCGGCCCGCTTCATTCAAACTTTTTACCAATTCCATCATCCGCCGCTGGTCCTTGTAATCCAGGCCGGTAGTCGGTTCATCCAAGATCAGCACCTGCGGTTTGAGCGCCAGAACCGACGCAACCGCCACCCTCTGCCGCTGCCCTTTCGTAAGGGAAAATGGATCTTCCGCCTCGCATCCAGACAATCCGACAGCCGCCAGCGCTTCCCGGACCCGCGCCGCCGTTTCCTCGGCCGACATGCCCCGCAGGTTCAACCCATAGGCTACTTCTTCATATACCGTATCGCAGAAAATCTGCTGATCCGGATTTTGGAATACATACCCCACAGCCTGCCCCATCTCGAAAATCGACAGCCCGGCCGCATCTTCCCCAGACACGAACACCCTGCCCTGCTGCGGTCGCAGCAATCCGTTCAGATGTTTCACGAGTGTGGTCTTCCCGCTGCCATTCGCGCCAAGCACTGCAATGAACTCCCGTTCCCTGACGCATAGATCAATCCCTTTCAGGATTTCCCGCTTGCCATAAGACTGTCTCAGTCCCGACGTTCGGATAACTTCGTTTCCATAAGCCAGAGACCGCTCCACGTCCCTGGCTTTAAGTTCCTTGACACAGGATTCCTCGAGCCTCAAACCCGAACGGTGGAAAAACGCTTCCGCTTCCAGCAGTGTGAGAGGGCACCCTTCAGTAGGAAAATTCAAACGGCTAAAATAAGCACAGACGGGCAACGGCATCAGTCCAAATTGTTCAAACATGGCGACCTGCGGCAAAACTTCTTCCGGTGTGCCATCCGCCACCAGGCGGCCCTGATCCAATACGATGATCCGATCGGCATGAACTGCTTCTTCCGTCTCATGCTCAATAATCACGATCGTCGCCGGTCCCGCATCCTGCGTCAGCTGCGATTGCGTCCGAAACTTGCGGAGCAATGAAAAAATCCCCGTTTTCCCGACCGGATCCAGATCTGTCGTCGGTTCATCCAGACACAACACCTGGGGAACTCCGGCCAGTGCGGAGCCAATCGCCAGTCGTTGTTTCTGCCCTCCGGACAATCCGGCTGGAGCGCACTGTTCATAGCCTTCCAGCCCCACCAACGCAACCAGCCGCTTCACTTCTTCCTGCATGGCTGAGCGCTGCATCCCCCTGTTTTCCATCCCAAAAGCAAGTTCCAGTTCTACCCGGGTGGAAAACAATTGCGTCTCAAAGTCCTGGAATACGAGGCCGACAATCCCGAACATCCCGCTGACCCCCTTGGTCAGGGGCTCCTCGTTTCCCACCCGGATGGAGCCCTTGAAGTTTCCCCGGATAAAACACGGGATCAGTCCATTGAGAGTGTTGGCCAGCGTCGATTTTCCGGCTCCGCCGGCTCCCACGACCACGACCATCTGCCCCTTGGGAATCAAAAGATTGATATCCTCCAATGCCGGTCGGCTGGTGTTCGGATAAGAAAACGACATTCCCTTGATTACAATCACCGCATCAGAAGTCATCCAAGAACCCCTCCACGCAAATCAACGAATAAGTTTGCATCATTAGTACCAAAGGACATCCCATCAGCCGGTTCGAATCGGCGCGCGCTGCATTGTAGCTGGTTATCTGACAGAATGTTATAATCAAAAAATAGGATAAATTTTCATAAAAGAAGGTGCGCGTTCATGCCAACCGTAGTGAGCCTTTTGCAACAGGATAAATTTGTTTCCGCCAATGTCAGAGTTCCTGACGACTTTACGATTCATTTTTTGGACTCCGTCTCCGATCAGGTCATTATTAAAGCCTGCGCAGGGGCCGACTGCCTGTTCACACCCGCTTCGGCAAGATGCATCAACGCCTCCATCCTGGAAAATATTCCGAGCATCAAAATCATCCAGACGATGGGCGTTGGTTTTGACCATGTGGATCTCCCTACAGCCGTGCGACTGCACATTCCTGTGGCGAATGTGCCGGGAGCCAATGCAACAGCGGTTGCGGAACATACGCTGGGGATGCTGATCGCCTTGCAGAGGCGGCTGCTTGAATCAGATTCCCAAATAAAAACGGGGAATTATGTGGCCTACCGAAATGTTCTACTGCGCGAAGGGATACAGGAAATTCGCGGAAGCAAGATCGGATTGGTCGGGTTCGGCAATATCGGGCGCGCGTTTGCGACGACCGTGCTGGCGCTGGGCGCCTCCGTCAGTTACTATGCGCCGCATCGGTTATCCCCTGAAGTGGAACTTCAGTTTCCGGTGGAATTCCAACCCCTTGACAAGTTGCTGGCAACCTGTGATGTTGTCAGCCTGCACCTGCCCTTGAACGAGCAGACCCGAGGCTTGATCGGAGCAAGAGAGCTCGCACTCTTGACGCCGGGCAGCTTCCTGATCAATACCGCGCGGGGGGAAATACTCGATCAGAGCGCTCTGGCCGAGACACTCGAATCAGCTCGGTTGGCCGGGGTTGCGCTGGACACCCTCTCGCCTGAACCGCCGGACGCCGGGCATCCCCTGCTCCATCTCAGTGCAGCTGCTTCCAGGCGTCTTCTGCTAACCCCACATACGGCCGGCGTAACGCTTGGTTCTTATAAGCGCATGATTGAATCCGCCCTGGAGAACATGGCCCGGGTAGTGCGGGGTGAGAAACCGGCAAACATTGTGAACGGGATCAGCGAGCGTCGTTGAATTTCTCGGCAGGGTCTCTAGTCGTGCTCCTCAACGTCCTGAACCCAAGCCGAAATGAGGCTGTAGGTTACTGCCAGTATCACCGGACCGATGAAAACGCCGATGATGCCGAGCGCCATTAATCCGCCGATAACACCCGGAAATATCAAAAGCGTCGGAATGTCGACGCTCTTCCTGATGAGCATCGGCCGCAGAAAGTTGTCTATGGTGCTCACCATGATCGCCCACAAGAACAATACCGCACCCCCGATCGTATGTCCACTCCAGAAAAGCCATATAGCCGCCGGGAACATGATCAGGGCAGGCCCCAACTGAACAAGGCAGAGGATAAACATCACCGCGCTCAGCAGTGACGCAGCGGGCACACCGGCGAAAGCCAACCCAATACCGCCCGCAGCAGATTGTACCAAGGCGGTCACAACGACTCCGAGAGCCACGCCCCGAACTGTCCGGGCGGCGAGGATCATCACGATCTCTCCGCGGTCACCGGCGAGGCGGCGCGCGAATCGCAGCACTCCTTTCGCTGCCCCGTCCCCTGTGGAATAGAGAACCCCGGCGATTATCACCGTCAGCAGGAAATCAAAAGTGGTCTTGCCCAAGGTCCCTGCCTGGCCAATGAACCAGGTTGCGATTTTCTCGGCGTTCGGCACGACCTGCACCGACAGTTCCGCCGCTCCGGCCACTGAAGCCTCGTGCCATATGGCCGACAACTTCGAGCCGATGATCGGCAGCGCCTCCACCCAATGAGGCGGCGGCGGCAGAGAGAAGCTGTTCATGAAAGTCAGCCACGCCACGATCCTATCCAGGTTAGCCTCAATGATACTCAAAGCCGCTACCATCGGCACCACAAAGACCAACGCCAGCATAACCGTCATGGCAGCGGCAGCAAGTCCGCGCTTCCCCCAGAGCAGTTTCTCCAGCCGGATCAGGAGCGGCCAAGTGGCTACCACGTACATGCTTGCCCAGACCATCGCCAGCAGAAAAGGCTTAATGATCCAGAAGACTGCGACGATAAGGATCCCTATTGACAAGACGGCCAGCGTCGTACGGGCGATGTCATTATACGGCGAGTTGTTTCTCATGATTCGTCCCCTTTTCAACGTCGGCGCTCTTCATGGCAAGGGGGCAAATCTTCATGAAAGATTTGCCCCCCGATTTAACCTTTGTCGGGTTCAGTCCACTTTCACATTGACTCCGGTGAAACTGATTTCAACTGACGAACCAGGACGCCCGCCCACAAGAAGCGCATAATATCCCGGTCCCAGCACCAAGTTCGTAAACGCCACTGGTGAATCCTTCCGACCATTCCAGCTTCGCTCGAACACGGTCACGCTTTTTTCGCTGCCGTACCCGATTTTTTCAATAATAAATCCATATCCGATTTCCCGGCTTTCCGCTGAGGAAATCACATTGGAACCGCCCTGAAATGCGCTGGCCGATCCTCCAGCGCCAACCGTGAAGTGCCCGATTTCCTGCGTAGCCCCGTATTGCGTGCCGCCGATCTTTGATTTCACACCATACCTCACAGGCGCTGCAAAAGCAGTCAGGCTAAACAAAAGCAACACGACCAGCATTACCGACACAATCAGCATTCCTCGTTTTGCCACTTAATTTTCCTCCCTCGTACAATTAGATTCGAATTTCAGTCGTTGTTATTCTTCGCCATATTCCCGAACAATTCCTTTCAAACGGGCAATTTCAGTCTAAAATAAAGAACGGGATCCCCGAGCTCTTTCAGCTGCGGGGATCCCGTTCTTTGGCAGAGGCTTATTACACCAATCCTTGGGCTTTCATCGCTTCAGCGACTTTCAGGAAGCCGGCAATATTCGCACCGATGACCAAGTTATCCTTGTGTCCATAGTCCTCGGCAGCCTTGCTGGCGTTCTTGTAGATATTGACCATGATATTTTTGAGTTTGGCATCGACTTCTTCAAAGGTCCACGCCAGACGCATGCTGTTCTGGGACATTTCCAGCGCGGATGTCGCAACGCCGCCGGCGTTGGATGCCTTACCAGGCGCGAATAGGATACCCGCATCAAGAAACACCTTGGTACCGGCGAGATTCGTAGGCATGTTGGCGCCTTCAGCTACTGCCTTGCAGCCATTCTTGACGAGGATTTTAGCATCATCCTCATTGATTTCGTTTTGCGTGGCACAGGGAAGAGCGATGTCGCAGGGAATAGTCCAAATTCCAGAGCATCCTTCATGATATTGAGCCCCGGGACGCCTTTTCACGTATTCGGTAATCCGTCCTCTTTCCACTTCCTTAATTTGTTTGATCGTGGCAAAATCGATTCCCCCGGCGTCATATACATACCCCTTGGAGTCACTCATCGCCACAACTTTCCCGCCAAGCTCCTGTACTTTTTGTGTAGCGTAAAGGGCCACGTTGCCCGATCCAGACACCAGAACTGTCTTCCCTTCAAAAGACATCCCTCTTGCCTTGATCATTTCGTTGGCAAAATAAACTGTGCCATAGCCTGTGGCCTGTGTCCTGGCAAGGCTACCGCCGAAAGTCAGGCCTTTTCCTGTCAAAACGCCAGCTTCGTAAGCGTTCTTAATTCTCTTGTACTGACCGAACAGATAGCCGATTTCCCGGCCGCCAACACCGATATCACCTGCAGGGACATCGACATCCGGGCCGATATGACGATACAGTTCCGTCATGAAGCTTTGGCAGAAGCGCATTACTTCGGCATCAGACTTCCCTTTGGGATCGAAATCGGAACCCCCTTTCGAACCGCCAATGGGCAATCCTGTAAGGGAATTCTTGAAGACCTGTTCAAAGCCGAGGAACTTGATAATCCCGATATAAACGGACGGGTGGAACCGAAGGCCTCCCTTATAAGGCCCAATCGCGCTATTGAACTGTATTCTGAACCCTCGGTTGATCCGAACTTTTCCTGCGTCATCAGTCCAAGGAACCCGAAAGATGATCTGTCGCTCAGGTTCTACCAACCGTTCAACGATTCCCAGCTCGATATACTCCGGATGTTTCTCAAGAACATCCACCAAGGATTCTAGAACTTCCTGGACAGCCTGGTGAAACTCAGGTTCATTCGCATTTCGCTCGACAACTCGACGATAGAGTTCATCACAATACTTTTGGGCAATGGTCGTCATTTTTTTACCTCCTCCACATATGATTTGCAAATTTGCGCAACTTCTTTACATATTACAACGAACTTGCTTGTTGTGCGGTTGTCTTTATTTTACAACGCATTTAGAATTTTGTATACACAATGTTGGTACAATTTTCAGACATCTGCGCCGTTATTATGGCACATCATCTCTGTTCAGCTCGCATTATCCCCTATTTTCGTGATATTTAACGATTTTGTTCTTCCGGTTGTTCTGTGAAAAAAAGCGGCTCCAATACTCATTGAAGCCAGTCGTCATCTCATTTATATATTATTCCGTTGAAATTTCTCCCGTCGATCTTGACTAGGAAAGGCTCATCACGCCTGATCAACTTTACATATTTCGTCTGTTTCCAGATCGGCTGCTGCAACAACCACTCCCAATCCAACTGCGCTTCCGCTTCATTTTCATATTGAATGTGGAAATAGCCCATATTGGTAGCTGTCAGATTATGAAAGAAATGACTGCCCAATGAAGGTTCCGGCCGCAGTTCCTTGCGGTCGGCTTCCACGACAATTCGCGCCTGCGACATTTGCGCCCAGGTCAGAGGTATGCCCAACCATCGGTCGGAAGTCCCCAGCCTGCCGAATCCGATGAGGATGCACCGTCGCCCTTCCTTGAATAACAGGCTGTTGAGCTCACCGATTTCACTGGCAATCTGGTCACTGTCCTGCAGCCGAAAAGTTTCCGGATCAACAAAAATAATATCGCGGATATTGGAATAAAAGCCATTGCCGATCGTGCGGTGGCTGAAGCACCAAGCATCCCGCCGATCATCAATTTTGACCTGAACCGCTTCCCTGCCGACTACCATGGGCCGGATCTGCAAGAAATAAAATTCTTTGGGTTTGCTTTTATCCTTAGGAATATTGACGGCGAATTCAATTTCAATATTGGCGCTGAAAGCTTGTTTTCCGAGGCCCAGGAAATCTTTGATAATGTTCGTCAGTGGCAGCCGGTTATATTTCAGAATCGGTGCGAACGTCACAAGCTTGGGACCCGGTTGGTTCACATTGTCATAAATACAGTCATTTTCAGCAGAATAGGTGCTGCCCACATAATCCAGTGACTGATCCGCATCTGCCTGAGAAATCGGCAACTTTTCGTAATTGCAAGCATCATCGGCGCATAGCGCAGTTTCCGCAGAAGTTTTGAGATTGAGTGCATAAAACCCATTTTGCGATTTTTTCAGGTAATCTTCCGGACTGGCAAACAACGGATTCATTTTGGGATGATCCGGCGAGAAACGGTATACCTGTTCGCCTTCAACAATAATCTTTCCCAGCCCCAGGGCCAGACTGACCGTTCCTTCTTCGGGCGTCATCGGGTAATAGGGGTAAAAATTGTAAGACTGGGCTACGCCGGAGATGGCTGGATAATAGAGATCGCCATGACTTTCACCGACCAGCTCCTGGATCAAGACGGCCATTTTTTCTTCCTCGATCCGGATATCGGCGTTCCCTGCATATTGCATCGGTGCCGCATAAAAAACTGACGCGTATACAAGTTTGACCGCGTCACAAAGTTGCTTGTAGCGGATTTCAGGGTTTTCGTGACTATTGGGCACAATATAAGTTTTATAGATACCTGCGAACGGCAGCACCCTTGAATCCTCGAGGATGCTCGACGAACGGACCGCCAGCGGACAAGTGATCACTTGAGTCAAAACACGTAGATTCTCCTGAATCGAAGCCAGCAAGTCACATTGCACGAACTTTTGCGCGATCACTTCTTCCGCGGGTGCTTGGGCAGTAAAATTGTAAAGATTATTATCTTCGATAAATTTTTCAAAAACATCACTGCAGATTACAAAAGACCGAGGAACCTTCACTTTGATATCTTCATATTTGTCTGTCAGGAAGGCCTTCGTAATCATGGAATTGATAAAGGCTATCCCTCTGGCTTTTCCGCCCAAGGAACCCGTCCCCAGCTTGATAAAGGCATTTTCCATGTCTTTTTTAGAGAGTCCTTCGAAAGTCAAGGATTACGCCGGATTGATATCGCTGGAAATAGGCATTCAGTACATTCAGGATATAGGTTCGGATATCGGCAATATTATAGACGTCCGTTGCGTCCACTAGCCTCAGCTTGTCCGCCACTTCGAATTCAGTCCGGCCCTGAACCAGCGAGAAAAATGATTGTTGACCGCATGATAGTAAAGGCTTTCGTCCGGCAGATCACGAATGATCCGCTCCAAGTTAGTGATATCGCTGGCTTCATCGATGGCCCGGCCGTCCGGGTAACGGAAAACGAAAGGACCGAAGCCATAATTCTCCAAAATAAAAGTGCGCAACTCATGCAGCAGATTCGGTGAATTTTTGTCCAAAAAATGCACATTGATTGCCCGGGCTTGCGCCGCATGCTGTATTTCCTCCGACTGCAGCAGCACCGGAAAATTGCTGATCAACGCTCTAACCTGCCGAGCGAGTTCGAAGCCAGCAGTTGGGTTGATTTCTCCATCTTTGGGAAACCGGACATCAGAAATAACGCCCAACAAGTTGTTACGATATGTGTAGATGATCGACATTGCCTCTTCGTAAGATTCCGCGAGCAGAATCTTCGGCCGCAGCCGGATGCGGAGCAGACCGTGATTGACGTTCATGGCATGCAACAGCAGATGCCGGGTTTGCGTCAAAATTTCGGTATAAATAATTGGCAAAATCCGCGAATAATAGATCGGCGAATCTTCTACCAGCAGGATCACCTGCACGCCCTGCTTGCTGTCCTCTTCCACGTTCTTCGCATCTTCGATGTATTTGATGATGGCAAGTAGTATCTTGCTGTCCCCCGACCAATGAAAAGCCCTGTCGATGCACGGATTGTTTCTGATGATGGCGATCATGTCCGGAGTCAGCCTGTCATAAGATAGCATTACAATGGGAATGTCGGGATAAGCAATTTTGATCGATTTTTCAAATTCAAAGGATTCCATATCGCTGATCCGGGACATCGTGATGATCAGGTGAATCGGACGTGTAGCGAGTTCTTCCATTGCTTCGTCCTGCCCGGATACCCTGTGAATCCGCGGGATGAAGGGCAGGCTCAAGTCGGAGAACTGATGGTAAATCTGTTCTGCCAGCCCGCCATCTTCCTCCAGAACAAACCCATCGTACACGGTTGAGATCAGCAATATTTCAGTAACCCTGAACTTAATCAGATCATGCACACCCGAAAAGCGCGCTTTCAAATCAACGAATCGTTTCATACGCCCTCCTTTGACCCTCCGACAAGCTGTCCAACTTTACTGAATCAGTTCCCTGCCTACTTAATTCTCTCGCAGGTTCATTTTCCCCTGCAGCGCAGAATCCTATGCTATATCAAATTGCTAGAGCACCTTTGTTCCTGTAGGTGAATGCGGCAAGTCATCGGAACCCTTTTGTCGTTTCCAGCGCATGCTTGAGGATTCGTTGCAGCGTTGCCGCGAAAACCCGGTCATCTTCGGGTGTGCGCTTGGCCGGTCCTTTGGTCCTGCCGCCTCCGCGCCGCAACTTGGCCTTGATTTCGCGCTCTTCCATGAGAAATTCTATGTTGTCGGCTCGGTATTCACGACCGGACGGACTCAGGCAAAAGGCTGGTTTACCGAGAACCATTGCGGCCAGGCCCCAGTCCTGGGTGATGACGATATCGCCGGCCTCGCTCAAATTGATCACTTTGATATCCGCTTCCTGCGAGGCATTTCCGACCACGACATGATGATCGGACACAATGTTGTGATTGAAGCTGGCTACTGTCCAAACCGCGATCTGGTGTTCGCCGGCTATTTGAATGCACAGTTGCAGCGCGTTTTTCGGGCAGGCATCCGCATCAACAATGATTTTCATGAAAAATCTCCTTCCCGGGGTCTGACACGGGGTGGTCGGCACCGCCTTGAACGGGTCCTCCGGCCAGTAATGTTTGGGATATCTCCCCTTGAGATCCTTTTTGACGGCGAAATATCCAGTGCGCCAAAAGGCTGGCCAAATCGCGGGTTACCTGTATGGGACGACCTGCCGGCGACAACAGTTGAAGCGTTACTGGTATACGACCGCCGCCAAGGACAGGGGTCTCTGTCGCTCCGAACATTTCTTGTAGTTTAACCGCCAATACCGGCGCCGCCGGGTCGGTATAATCAACCGCAGCGCGACGGCCACTGGGAATCTCCAGCTGGGTCGGGGGCCCATTCGTTGAGAAGTTGTTTCTGCGCCCAGGGTCAGCCTCGCCTCAAGAATATCGCCCAATTTGAGTCTGCTGAGTTGCTGTGCGTTTCTGATGCCGTGCAGATAAGGAGCCAGCCAGGTTTCCAGCTCGAACATCAACTGGCCTTCCGCGACATCCGGCCACTCCGGCTCGAGACGATGCATGAACTGCAACCGTGCTGCCAGTTGCCTGCTGCCGTGGGTCCACGGCAATATTGCCGGTCCTTCCAGCCGAATCCCCTGCAGCAGCGCTGTCAAGACCAACTCCCCATCCTCCGGCGTTACGAGTTCTTCTTTCAGAACCAACGCACCGAGCTTCTCGGTTTTAAGAGAGCGGACGCTTTTCGTCCCTGCATCCCAGCCGGTCGAGATCGTTTTCTCGATCTGTTCCGCCATATACTGACGCAGTTCGTGTTCCGTTACCGTCGCAGCGGAAAAGATACGGCTGTCTGAACCGGCATCCGCCAAGATCAGCTGCCACGATGAACGCCTCCGACGCCAGTGGTTGCTGTTCTTTCAACGCCGCGCCTCTGCCGTTCCGCAGCAAAAAACGGCCGCCGACCCCGACCCTGCCCGATCCTGTCAGGATAGGCCAACGCCAGGAGAATCCCGCAACAGTTACTGTCAAAACTCATTTTTTCGGCTAGGCCAAGTCTTTTTTGCCAATACCCGATTTCCTGCCGCAAGCGGGCCCATTCGGTTCCGATCAACGCTATGACCCGCATAACCGGCTTGATCCAACCCCGCCTGCCCTTGTTGGATAATCTCCAGGCGCAGTCGCAGATCGACATCTTCCGCCCCATCCGTACTGCGCAGCACATCCCGCTCGCTGAGCAGCGCCGCCAGAGCGCACGCCTCCTGTTCCCTGCCCATGGCTGCGGAAGCCAGCAACATGTGCGCCAACCGGGGATGCAGTCCTGTCCCGTTTCATCTGTCTGCCGTGCGGAGTTATTTTCCCGTTCCTGTCCAGAGCCCCCAATTCTCGGAGCAACTCTCCGGCTTGTTGCCACGCGGCGCTCGGTGGCAAATCAAGCCACTGGAGCTCCTGTGGTTCGGCAATGCCCCACGCCGCCAATTCCAGAGCGAGGGAGGTCAAATCACTCTCCAATATTTCAGGCGTATTGCGCGCTGCCAGCCTGGCATCTTCCTGCTCCGTCCACAGACGATAGCAGCTTCCTGGGGCGAGACGTCCTGCCCGGCCTCTACGCTGATCAGCCGAAGAACTCGATACCGGCACTGTTGCCAACCTCGACATTCCGGTGCGGGGTGAATACCGAGGCACACGCATCAGTCCGCTGTCAATCACGACCGCTACCCCTTCCACCGTGAGACTGGTCTCAGCAATCGAAGTCGCCAGCACAATTTTGCGCTGTCCGGGTCTTGCCGGCAAAAGCGCCGCGTCCTGCTGGGCCTGCGAAAGGTCTCCGTACAGGAGGCTTATTTCGATGTGCTCATCCTCTATTTTCCCGACAAGCAAACTCGCCACACGCCTGATCTCTCCGGCGCCGGGCAGGAAGACAAGGATATCTCCCGTTTGCTGCTGCAAAGCCTCCTGAACTGCGGTCGCAACATTATTTTCCACCCGGCCCTCTGCCGGTCGCGGCAAATAATAGGTTTGGATCGGAAAATTCTTCCCACTGCTGCAGATTACTGGAGCGTTTCCCAGCAATGCGGCGACCGCCTCCGTTTCCAGCGTAGCCGACATTACCAGGATCTTCAGGTCTTCCCGCAGCAAGGCCTGGCTCTGGAGAGTCAGCGCCAATCCAAGATCGGCCTGCAGGCTGCGCTCATGAAACTCATCAAAAATAACGAGTCCTGCAGCCTCTAATGCTGGATCGCTTTGCAGCAGGCGGGTCAGCACCCCCTCTGTCACAACTTCGATTCGTGTTTCTGAGCTCACGCATGTATCTCGGTGCACCCGATAGCCGATAGTCCTTCCCACTGGTTCACCCAAAAGCGTCGCCATATACCTGGCAACTGCGCGGGCAGCCAGCCTGCGGGGTTCCAGCATAATGATTTTCCGTCGTGCCATCCAGGGCTCATTCAACAAAGCCAAAGGCACGCGGGTGGTTTTTCCGGCGCCCGGCGGGGCCACCAGTACCACCCGGGGCCTATCCGCAACTGTCTTTTTTAATTCCGGCAACACGGCGTCAATTGGCAGATCGTTCACGCTTAAACCCCCGCCTGTTTTTGCGGCGCCGGCATATCCGGCGCTCCATCCCTGTCATTAAAAGTAGTCCGGCAGTCAGGGTATTTCGTGCAGCCCCAGAACACGCCGTTTTTCCCTGTGATCTGCTGGAGCGCCCCACTTTTGCATCGCGGGCAGGAATACTTCGGTTTGAGCGGTTCCCCGTCCTTATCGTCATACGCTGCCCTGCACGCCGGATATTGGGAGCAACCCCAAAACTTTCCGTTCCTGCCGTTTCGCGGCCGCAAGACGCCCTTGCCGCATTGGGGGCAGGGGTGGTCGCCCTTCAGTATCATATTCAGACCGGCTGCCATCGCGCAGATGCCGGCTGTGAACTCCGCCTGTTGCGTTAGAAACTGTTCGAGGCTCTCCGCCCCCTCGGCCATGCGCTGCAATATGCCTTCCCAAAGAGCCGTCGAGTCGGGATAGGTGAGTTCCTCCGGCAACGCATCAATCAGCAGATACGCCGACTCCGTCGGAATCAGAAATTTTTTCTTCTTTTCCTCGCTGAGAAAACCGCGCGTGACAAGCTCCTTGATGATGGTGGCCCGTGTGGCTTCGGTACCGATACCGCTCACATCTTTCAGCTGTTTTTTCAGTTCCGGATTTTTCACGTACTTGTGGATTTCTTTCATCGCCGCGAGCAGTGTGGCGGCAGTAAATCTACCGGGCGGACGGGTACTCTTCTTCTCGGCGGTCGCCTTCTGAAAATCAGCCGTATCGCCCATTTTCATCGGCGGCAATAGCCCTTCGTCTTCGTCCTTTTTCTCCTCGGTATCCGCGCTGTAAAGTTCCTTCCAGCCAAGTTCACGGACGATCCGTCCTCCGGCTGAAAACTCCTCCCCCGCGTGGCGAACTCCGATGCGCGTCTGGCTGTAAGCATGTACAGGAAAAAACTGAGCGATATATGCCTGCGCTATGAGAAAATACAGATTTCGTTCGGTCTCGCTCAAACTTTTCTCATTGCATTTTTCCATCGTTGGAATAATCGCATGATGGGCCGTGATCTTTTTATCATTCCAGGCCCGGCTGCGTATGTGCATGTCAGCCCGGCCGGCCCAGCCCGAAAGTTCATTCAGTTCGACGCCGCACAGATTCCCCATGATGACGACTGCATCGTCCCATTGTGATTCAGGCAAAAAATCGCAATCCGAACGCGGATACGTGGTAATCTTCTTTTCATATAGTTTTTGCGCTGTGTCCAAAACAAGTTGCGGATCATAACCATACTTCTTCCCGGCCATCACCTGTAACGAGGAAAGCGACAAAGGCAACCGTTGCGGCTCCTTCTTCTCTGTTGTCTCGCATAGGACAATCTCAGCGGTGACAGGAGGAACAGCCAGTTTATCAAGCAACGCCTGCGCGATCGCCGCATCAGAGAGACGTCCTTCGGCATCCAGCCCCAACTGATCGTCCCCTGGTTTCCAATAGGCGGTGAAAACGCCCTTTTCATGTTCAAAATCGGCCTTTACCGTAAAATAATCCGCCAGCTGGAAGCTCTCTATCTCCCGCTCCCGTCTGACAACAAGAGCCAAGGTCGGAGTTTTCACCCGGCCCACTGGCAGCGTCGCCTGGTGACCGGCCCGTTGGGCAGCCAGTGTGAACGCCCGGGAAAAATTCATCCCGATCAGCCAATCAGCGCGAGCTCTGGCCAGCGCGGACTGCTTCAGATCATAGAAATCGTGATTGTCGCGCAAATTAGCGAGCGCTTTCCTGACGCTTTTTTCATCAAGTGCATTGAGCAAGATCCTCTGAACCGGCTTTTGGTTCCCTACATACTCCAGTACTTCGTCAATCAGCAGTTGCCCTTCCCTGTCCGGGTCACCGGCATGGACGATTTCGGACGCTTCCTCGATCAGCCTCTTGATCACTCCGAACTGTTTTTGGCAGGAAGCCGATACCAGCAGTTTCCAGTCTCCCGGAATAATCGGCAAGTCTTCCATTCGCCATTTTTCATATTTCGGATCATATTCACCCGGTTCCGCCTGACGGAGAATGTGGCCAAAACCCCAGGTAACCACGCCGGCGCCTGTCGTAATATAGCCATCCCTGCGGCTGACCGGGCCTGGCAGATACTTCGCGATCTCCGCTCCCAAGCTGGGTTTTTCCGCAATATATAATTTCACGTTTCGATGACCCCTTACCCTTTAAAAAATGAAAATCCTGCCTACGCAGGATTCCTTATCTGCCTGATAGCTATATTATATCGCTGTTCTCACTTAACGCAAAAAAGAGCCGCAGACAACTTTTTGCAAGTTCCCCAACGGCTCCATGTAGGCATCAACTTTCAGAACAATCGAAAATAGGTTTCTAAGTTATTTCAGCAATTTCCCCACCATCACCGTCAAGATGTCAGCGCCATTGATCATGGCCGACCGATCGAATTTCATCGACGGATCGTGCAGTCCCGGCGTCAGGTTGCAGCCAAGCCCAATATAACCGGCTTTCAGAGAAGGTTTGGCTTTCACGAAGTTATGAAAATCTTCGCCTCCAGGAGTTATGATTGGGTCCAGCAAACCTTGCTCGCCCAACACCGCCCTGATCGCTTCCCGCGCCAGTTCGATGATTTCCGGATGGTATTCCGCGCCAGGAACGCCGCCCTTCACTACGGTCTCCGCCGTGGCGCCTACCGTAGCGGCCCCTGCCTTGATTGCTGCTTCAGCTTTCAATAGCAGCGTCTGCATCGCATCATTTTGCTGTGCCCGGCAATCCAGCGCCATTACTGCCTTATCCGGGATCTGGTTCAAGGTCGCGCCGCCAGCGGTCAGCTTGGTCACTTTACAGGAACAGGGAATCACAGGGTTGATATGGATGGCATTCACGGCCGTAACGACCGCGGCTGCAGCATCGATGGCATTGATACCGAGATGGGGTCGGGCGCCGTGAGCCGTTTGGCCGGTGATGGTCGCTTCCATGATATAACTTGACCCGTGGTACAAAGCCGGAGTCGCCTGTCCAGTCTTAGCTTCCTGCCCTGGTCTGAGATGAATCCCCAGCAGCACATCTACGTCATCGATCGCTCCAGCTTCGATCATTCGCGTCGCTCCAAACAGCTTTTCTTCCGCCGGCTGGAACAGGATCTTCAACATTCCGCGTTTGATTCCGGCTTTGGCCAGTTCTTCCGCGGCGGTCAGCACCATCGAACAGTGAGAGTCATGGCCGCAGGAGTGGACACAAACCTCTTTCCCCGCAACGGTATGTTGCAATGCGTCCATGTCGGCGCGCAGCGCGACTGTCGGGCCGGGCTCTTTTCCCTGCAGCGTCGCAATCACGCCGGTACCACCAACGCCGGTTTTCACGGTGAATCCCGCGTCTTTAACTTTTTCAGCCAACCACGCCGCAGTGAGGTGTTCTTCAAACCCGACCTCCGGCATCGCATGCAATACATCGTAATATTCCTGAATCCGCTGTTCTTTTTCAAGCATTGTTTCAAACCTCCAGTTCTTAAATTCTTCCGAGCGATACACTTGACGCGCATTAATTAAATAATATGGTAGCTAATAAATTTTCGCGTTATTTCGGCAAAATCCTGCCTCGGCAGCAACCTTATTATTGACGCATTATTTTTATTCTGATATAGTATTATTGCGCATAACTATATTTACGATGCGCCCCTGCCCAAAATTCGTTCCCGTGACCCCGTGCCCGTTCTCCTCTTCTAGTTTTGCCTGCCGGAGAGGTCGGAAAGCCACGTCGTCCCGAGTCCGCTGAGCAGGATGACAGAGGAGGATTTTCCATGTTTGAAGACAAAGTATTGAAATGCAGAGATTGCGGAGTTGATTTCGAGTTCACCGCGCGTGAGCAAGAATTCTACGCTGAAAAAGGATTCCAAAACGAGCCGGGCCGTTGCCCTACCTGCCGCTCCGCTCGTAAACAACGCGGCAACTTTGGTGGCGGAAGCAACCAAGGTCAAGGCGGCGAGCGTCAGATGTATCCGGCAGTTTGCGCCGAGTGCGGCGTAGAAACCCAAGTTCCTTTTGCCCCGCGTAGCGACCGTCCGGTTTATTGCCGGGACTGCTTCCAAAAGACTCGCGGCTTCGGTCGATAAGTCTTAACCCAGCGAGGCACGTCGCGGACGCAGGCTCCGTTAGTCCATCCGCTGAAAAGCAACAGGCCGTCCCAATCGGGGCGGCCTGTTTTTTATTAGCAAGTTATTTGCAGGAGGTTTCCCTGTGCGAAATTTTTCTATCCCTTTTGAAGACTCGGCTCTGGCAGCCTATTTTCATCCCGCACCATCAGGTCAGAACCGTCCGGTTTTGATCGTGTGCCATGGTTTCTGCGGCTCCGCCGCAGGAGGCAGTTCGCTGGAGTTGGCGGACCGCCTGAATGATCTGGAGATAGCCGTGCTTCGTTTCAGTTTTACGCCGCAACGCTGTCTTTCCCGGCAGATTAAGGAAATCGGCGCCGTAGTGGATTATTGCCAGAAGCAATTGGGCGATGAAATCGCCCTCCTTGGCCGCAGCATGGGAGCGGCGGCGGCTCTTGCCTTTGCCGCGGTTCACCCAGGCCTCTCCGGTCTTTGCCTGATGGCTTCACCGGCTGACCTCCCGGCAACTTTTCGCGGCATTCTGGGCGACGACTATACCCGGCTGGAGCAGGGACAATCCGTCACCGTTTTTCACGAGGGAGAACCGGTCTATCTGACTCCTGAATTCATCCAGGACTTTGATGCCTACAACCTCCCGGCTACGGCCCACAACTTGGCCGGGATACCACTACTGATCGTGCACGGTCTGGACGACACGACGGTCCCTGTGGAACACGGGCGGACTCTTTTTGCCGCGGCGAAAGAGCCCAAGCGATTGCTGCTGCTGCCGGACCATGGCCACAGTTTCAGCTGCCAATCAGAGCGTTTCGTACCGGCGGTTGCAAACTGGGTACGCTACGAAGTCTTCCCGATGAGCCTGTGATATAATTCGTTTGATAGGAGGTGTCTACTCTGCCTGTTTATCTTGATAACGCCGCCACATCCTGGCCCAAAGCCCCTGAGATGATCGTTGCGATGAAGAACTACCTGGAGAATTGCGGCGGCAGCCCGGGACGGGCCGCTCATGGCAAAGCTTTGGCAGCTTCACGCCTGGTCTATGATGTCCGCGACTCACTGTCCACTCTGTTCAATGCCCCTTCACCTGATCGGGTTATTTTTACGAAAAACGCCACTGAAGCGATCAACTTGGTATTGTTTGGATTTTTGAATCCCGGCGACCATGTCGTGGTCAGTGCGATGGAACATAACGCGGTCATGCGGCCGCTCCGAGAGCTGGAAAAACGGGGACTGTCCATATCCGTCGCACAATGCAACTCCCGTGGCGTTCTCGATCCGATGGCTGTTAAGGCGGCCTTGACACCCCGCACTCGTTTGATTTTTCTCACTCACGCCTCCAATGTGACCGGTGCACTGCTGCCGATTGCCGACGTCGCCGCCATAGCCCGCGCAGCTGGTATCCGCTTCGCCGTTGATGCCGCTCAAACGGCGGGGGTATGTCCGATCGATGTCCAGTCTGTTGGTATCGATTTCTTGACTTTCACTGGCCACAAGAGCCTGGGTGGTCCCCAAGGGACAGGCGGCCTCGTGCTCGGCCCCGATGTAGATCTGCGCCCGCTGCTGTTCGGCGGAACCGGTAGTGCCTCCGAGTCCGAATTTCAGCCCGAATTTCTGCCGGACAAACTGGAGAGCGGCACGCTGAACGCAGTTGGCGTCGCCGGATTGGGCGCCGCGGTATCTTCTCTGCTAAACTTTGGCGTGGAAAATGTTGCGAAACACGAGCGAAAGTTAATGTACGCCTTCCGGGACGGGCTACTCGATCTGCCCCAAGTGATCCTCTACGGTTCCGACAACCCGGAAAACGCGGTCGGTGTTCTGTCGCTCAATGTTGGCGATCTTCCCTGTGAGGAAGTCGGCGTGCAGTTGGAGCGCGACTATGACATCCTGACCCGCACCGGACTGCACTGCGCGCCGGCCGCTCACCATACTCTCGGCACCTTTGGCCGGGGTACGGTCCGCTTCAGCGTTAGCCGCTTCACTACCGAAGCGGACATATCGGCTGCACTGGACGCCTTGGCCAAAATCGCCCGGCGTTAGTCGCCTTTATATTTTCGCCTCCAAACAAGAACGAAGACTTCGGATCATTCGCAAACGATCCGAGGTCTTCGTTCTTTCAACACCAATAAGCGCCCCTGCGCCGCGTTCCGAGTCCAGGCCCGGCATCACAAGGTATCGTCTATTTCTGGCCCCTCGCAGCTGCAACGGCGGCGAAAGCCACTTTGGCTGCCGCAACCGTTTGGGCGATATCGGCTTCGCTATGGGCAGCGGACATGAATCCGGCCTCAAACTGAGAGGGGGCCAGATATACACCCTGCTCCAGCATGGCATGAAACCAGATCCGAAACGCGTCCTGATCCGAGGTCGCCGCACTGGCATAGTCCGTCACCGGCCGGTCATTGAAGAACATTCCAAACATGCTTCCCAGGCGGTGAGATTGTATAGCGACGCCAGCTGCTTTGGCCGCCTCGCCGATTCCGTCGCACAATGCGTTTGTTTTTGCTTCAATTGCCGCATAGAAATTTTGATCACGAAGAATTTCCGTCAGCGTTGCTATGCCCGCAGTCATGGCCAGTGGATTTCCTGACAAGGTCCCCGCCTGATAGACCGGCCCCGCCGGCGAGATGCAGCTCATGATGTCATGACGTCCGCCATAGGCGCCGACCGGCAGCCCGCCGCCGATTATTTTGCCAAGGCAGACCAGATCGGGCTTGATGCCAAAGCGTTCCTGTGCACCGCCAAGCGCTACGCGGAAGCCTGACATCACTTCATCAAAAATCAACAGGATGCCGTAATGGGCCGTCAATTCCCGGACTTTATCCAGATAGCCTGCCTGCGGCAGCACCATCCCCATATTACCGGGAACAGGCTCGATGATGACCGCTGCGATGAGATCTCCCTGTTCGGCAAAAAGTTTTTCCATCGCTGCAGCATCGTTGAACGGCAGCGTCAAGGTAGTATGCGCCACAGACGTCGGCACTCCGGGGCTGTCAGGTACGCCGAATGTTGCTGCCCCCGAACCGGCTTTGACCAGCAGACTATCGTGATGGCCGTGGTAGCAGCCGTCAAATTTAACGATCCGATCGCGTTTCGTGAAGGCGCGGGCCAGGCGCAATGCGCTCATGGTCGCCTCTGTACCGGAATTCACCATTCGCACGAGCTCCATAGCCGGCACAGCCTGGCGGACAAGCTTCGCCAGTTCGGTTTCCTGCAGTGTTGGCGCACCATAACTCGTTCCGCGTTCCAACGCATCGTGCAGAGCTGCAAGAACATTTGGATGCGCATGTCCCAAAATCATAGGCCCCCAGGAGCCCACATAATCTATGTACTCATTGCCGTCAATATCTACGATCCGGCTGCCTTTCGCGCTGGCGATGAAGGGCGGCGTGCCCCCGACACTTCGAAAGGAACGGACCGGACTATTAACGCCACCGGGCATGAACTGTTTCGCTTCGGCAAATGCCGCCGCCGATTTTTCCTGATTCAGCGCCAAGTCTGTCGCCTCCCGCTTATAACCATTTTGCTGCGTCCAACGCATGATAGGTGATGATAATATCGGCGCCTGCTCGTTTGATGCTGGTGAGAATCTCAAGTGTCGTCCGTTTTTCTTCCATCCAGCCATTGGCAGCCGCAGCCTTGACCATCGAGTACTCACCACTGACATTGTAGGCGGCGACCGGCAGGTCGAAGTTCTCCCGAACCTTGCTGATCACGTCCAGATAGGACAGCGCGGGCTTGACCATGATGATGTCTGCGCCTTCCGACACGTCCAAATCCACTTCTTTCAGCGCTTCCCGCACATTGGCCGGATCCATCTGATAGGCCCGGCGGTCACCGAACTTCGGCGCCGAGTCCGCCGCTTCCCGAAACGGCCCGTAAAATGCCGAAGCATATTTAGCCGAATAGGCCATGATTGAGTGGTTTGCGAAACCCGCTAAATCGAGGGCCTCACGGATGGCGGCCACCCGGCCGTCCATCATGTCCGACGGTGCGATCATATCGGCGCCGGCCTTCGCCTGGCTGACAGCTACGCGGGCCAACAAATCCAGCGTGGAATCGTTGTCGACCTCCTGCCCTTTGAGCAGACCGCAGTGTCCGTGATCCGTATATTCACACAGGCATACATCCCCTATAACGATCAGGTCCGGCAACGCTTTTTTGATCAACGTCATCGCCCGCTGCACCGGGCTTTTCATGTCCCAGGCGCTGGACCCCTTGGCATCTTTGTACTCAGGCAGCCCGAACAGCAGTACGGCTGGAATGCCGAGAGCCGCAGCTTCTTTCGCCGCCTCCACCGCCTGGTCCGCCGACAGATGATATTGACCGGGCAGAGTCGGAATCTCTTTACGAATATTGATTCCCGGAACTACAAATACTGGATATACGAAATCATTGACCGACAACTGCGTTTCCCGCACCATATTTCGGATGCCGGAAGATGCCCGCAGGCGGCGCGGTCGGTAGACGATATCACTCATGAAGGTTCCCTCCCAACTCGCTGATGATGCTTTCAGTCAAACCCTGGATCGTATATTCAGATGCGATGATATCCGGTTTCAGACCCTGCTCGCGGCAGGTATCGGCAGTAACCGGACCGATACATGCGATTTTTACGCCAGAGAGTAAGCCGTGGCCCGCATCGCCAAGCAACTTCAGCAAATTGGTCACGGTCGAAGAACTGGTGAAGGTCACTACATCAATCTCGCCATCGGCAATCATTTTGGCGACAGCCTCGCCGTCGGCTCCGCCAGCAACAGTCCTATAAGCCGTTACCACATCCACGGCAGCACCCATTCGGGTTAATTCCTCCGGCAGCACTTCCCTTGCCTGTTCCGCCCGGGGAATCAGGATTCTGTCCTGTGGGCCGATGCGACCAGTCAGCGCCGCCACGACCGCTTCCGCCCGAAACTCCGCCGGTACAACGTCTGCAACGACTCCTCTGCGGAGCAGAGCTGCTGCAGTTTCCGAACCTATCGCAGCTACTTTGACCGTGGAAAGATAGCGGGCGTCTTTGCCTGCCAGATTCAACCGGGTGAAAAAAGCGTCCACGCCGTTCGGGCTGGTAAACGCGATCCAAGTATACTGCGCCATTTCGGCGATTGCTTGATCTATCGGCGCGTAACTCTCCGGCGGGGCAATCCGGATGGCAGGCGCTTCGACGCACTCTGCACCGGCCGCTTCCAGGCCTGCACTCAGGCGACTGGCCTGCTCACGTGCACGGGTCACCAAAATTCTACGGCCAAACAGCGGACGGGTATCGAACCAGCGCAATTCCTCACGCAGCTTCACAACGTCACCCACGATGAAAATCGCCGGGGGTGTGAATTTATGAGCCGCTACGTCAGCCACAGCCCTACCGACAGTTGTAACCAGTGTCTTCTGCTGCGGTGTCGTCCCCCAGCGAATAACGGCGGCGGGCGTGTCGGCGGAACGTCCGTTGGCAATCAACTGCGACGTGATATAAGAAAGATTCTCCACGCCCATCAAAAAAACCAGCGTGTCGGTCGCCAGAGAAAGTTTATCCCACTGCAGGCCTGACTCTGTTTTTTCCGGATCTTCATGCCCGGTAAACACGGCAAACGAGGTTGCGATCCTCCGATGAGTCACCGGAATCCCCGCATAAGCGGCAACAGCAATCGCCGAGGTGATCCCCGGCGCAATTTCAAAAACAACTCCGTTCTCTCTCAGAACGATGGCCTCTTCGCCGCCCCGGCCAAAAACGAAGGGATCGCCCCCCTTGAGGCGCAGTACAGCTTTATTTTCTTTGGCCAGTTTCACCAGCAGCGCATTGATTTCTTCCTGCCGCATAGTATGCTGGCTGGAAGCCTTGCCGACATAAATCAGCTCAGCATCAGGTCGCGCCATTTCAATCAGGCGCGGCGACACCAACCGATCGTAGACAATCGTATCAGCCTGCCTGATACATTCCAAAACCCGGCCGCTGGCCAGCCCTGGATCTCCCGGCCCTGCTCCGGCCAAACAAACGGTACCTTTTTTCAATGTATTCGCTCCCTTATTCAAGCTCCGCCAGAATTTCCCTGCCACCAGCAGCAAGTAATTGCCCGGCGAGCGCTTCGCCCAATTCTGCTGCCTCTGTCGGCATACCAGCGATCTTTCCCTCGATACAGCGCACGCCATCCAAGGATAATATTCTTGCACTCAACACCAGTTGCCCACTTTCCATCTGCCCGAATACGCCAACAGGCACCTGACAACCGCCCTGTACCACGGCCAGAAACTTTCGCTCAGCAGTGACGCATGTGCGAGTTTCCGCATCGTCCAGACGAGCAACCATCGACCGTACTTCAACATCATCTGCGCGTGTTTCGATTGCCAGAACACCTTGTCCCACGGCAGGCAGACATTCAGCCGACGAGAACACCGCGGCGATACGGTCTCCCATACCGAGGCGATGCAGACCGGCTGCCGCCAGCACAATGGCATCGAACTGGCCCTCGTCCAGCTTGCGCAGACGGGTGTTGAGATTTCCCCGCAAACTGACAATTTGCAGATCGGGTCGCAACCGAAGCAGCTGTGCCCCACGCCGCAAACTTGATGTGCCAACAACCGCACCCTGAGGCAATTCCGCCAGACAGGAGTAATTATGGCTGACAAAAGCGTCATGGGGGTCCATTCGGACAGTGGTCGCCGCCAAAATCAGTCCCGGGGGCAGCTCCGTCGGCATATCCTTGAGACTGTGAACTGCCAGGTCGATCTCTCCAGATAGCATTGCCGTTTCCAACTCTTTGGTGAACAAGCCTTTGCCGCCGATTTTAGCAAGCGGTACATCCAGAATCTTATCGCCAATGGTGACAATATGCTGGAGTTCGACAGCTAGGTCAGGGTTCATTGTCCTGAGGATATCTGCTACATGTTCCGCCTGCCAAAGGGCCAGCTTACTGCCGCGCGTACCTATGATGATTTTTTGTTTCACAGCGTGTTGATTCTCCCAGTTCATTAAGTTTAAACAGTTGCGTCAGTGCTGCGACGCAGAAATCTTCTTCCCCGCGCGCTGCCGCCTCATTGGTGCAAAGCACCGGATCACGCAGCAGTTTCCTCACCAGCATGCGGGACATGTTTTCCATGATCCGTCGATCTTCCGGGCTCAAATCCGGCAATTTCGCCAACGCCCGCTTCATTTCCCGCTGCCTGATCGTTTCGGCCTTGTCCTTGATCTGGCTGAGAACCGGTTGATAGGACAGATAACGGAAGCGGTCGGTAAGCTCCTTGGCCTCAGCTTCCAGAATCCGTTCCGCCTTGCGGGCCTCGCGCTGTCGCTCTCGCTTGTTGGAATCCACGACGGCGTTAAGATTATCGATATTGTAGAGGCTCACACCGGCGATCGCCGCCACTTCGGGCTCCACATCGCGAGGCACGGCAATATCGATGAAAATCAGCGGACGCCCTGCCCGCTGCGGCATGATGTGCGCCACATCCCAGGATCGGACGATATAATGGGGGGCGCCGGTGGAGGTGATGATGATGTCGGTATCCACCGCCCATTTCATAAACTTTTCGAATGGAACAGCTTGACCGTGGAACTTCTGGGCCAGATCTTCTGCCCGGCTATGGTTCCTGTTGGAAACAAAGACGGTCTTGACACCGTTCTCCACTAGATGACGCGCGGTTAACTCGCTCATTTCACCAGCTCCGAGGATCATCACGTTCGCATTCGACAAATCGCCCAGCAGTTTTTTGGCCAGTTCAACAGCGGCGTAACTTACTGATACTGCGCTATAAGCAATGCGCGTTTCCGTGCGGATCTTTTTACCGGCGGCAATTGCACGATGAAATAGGGTGTTGAGAACTGTCGATGTAGTGCCACAATCCTTGGCGACCGAATAGGCTTTTTTAACCTGACTGAGAATCTGGCCCTCGCCGATGATCAGGGAATCGATGCTTCCCGCCACCCGAAAGAGATGTTGGATACAATCATCCCCGCTGTAATAAAACAGATGCTCGGGTGAGATGTCCTGAGGAACCTGCCCCGCCAATCGCTCCAGAAATTCGAGCATAACTGCAGAAGGGTCGTCCACATCCTCCAACACCGCATAGACCTCCGTGCGGTTGCAGGTGGATAGAACCACGCACTCCAAAATGTCTTCGTGCTCCTCCAGTCGCCGCAGGCCCTGCTTCACCGATTCTTCGGGACAGGCGAGACATTCGCGAACTTCAACAGGAGCCGTTTTATGATTAAGTCCCAGAACAGCCAATACCATGCCTGAATCTGACCTCCGCTTCTTCCATCCGACCTTGTCGCAACAATTCCAACACTTCCGGATCGAACCCTTTTACCTCGTTCCAACGCTGACAACGTTCTTCGCTGGAAGCGCAGCTTTCCTGCCATTCGCGGCGCAGTCGGCCGGCCAGCTCCAAATAATCGCCATATTCCAGTCCGTATTTTTCGGCCAGTTCATTACGCAGCTCTCTCGCCAGCGCTGGGCTCCGGCCACCAGTGGAAACAGCGATCGAAAGACTTCCCCGTTGCAGTCTGGCCGGCAATGTAAAATCACACAGGGCCGGAGTATCGGCAACATTGACCAACGCACCAGCCTGTTTCGCTTCTGCAGCCGCTTGCTCATTGGCAGCGGGCGAATCCGTCGCACACATCACCAACATATACCCAGTAGCGTCGCCTTTTTCAAAAGACTTGGGGCAGTGGAGCAATTTTCCATTCGAAGCCCACACTGCAAGGTTAGGTGATAACTCAGGACTGATCACCGTCACCGCTGCCCCCGACTCCAATAACGTGAAAACCTTGCGTTCGGCTACGTTCCCGCCACCGACAACCAAACAGCGGCGTCCAGCAAGGATTAGATTCACCGGGTAGTCGGGCATGCCGCCACTCTGAATGTCAGGCGCCATTATCTTGCCCAATCAGAACCCGCACAGGAATTTCACGTGAGGGATCTTCCGAAATATTCAACACATAACGGAAAGGCAAATTCGTCAACTTGGAAATGACCGAGGGATGTTGGGTATAAGACGTCACCACTGTCGTCCTGACAGCGGTTCCGGCCGTTTCCAGCCCCACCACCTCAAACCCGCGACTTTGCATGATCCCGGCGATTATATTGCCGGCTTCCGCCTGTCCGCTGGCGTTAACGAGCTCCGCAGCCATGCGCGAGGGCAAGGAACTGGTAGGCTTGGTCGGAGCTGTCGGTTTAGCCGGCGGCGTAACCGCTGGTTTGACCGGAGTCGTCGGCGGTTGGGTTTTCGCTGCCGGGACAACAGGTTTCGTTGTGGGGGCAACAGGTGTTTTGGGCCCCGGTTTTTTCCCGGCCTGATCCATCCCCGAATAATAAGTCCCATCGTCCAGATGAGCATTCGCCGGGAATCCCTGACGGTATTCATCCGCCGCTCTCTGTGCTGCGGCCCTGACCTTTCCGTCGAAGGGAACCCCTTGCATTTCCGCCACCATTTGACGGGTTTTCATGATATCCGGCACCCAGTAGCTGATATCATCGATATAGTAAGGCAACCCTTCCACCATGTGAGGCTTGAAGCCGCCGCTGAGTCCATCCTTCAGTTTGCGGGCCAATCCCATCATCAACCCAATCGGCATATCCGTGTCCAACGAGGCAAAAACCTCACGGATAATACTGGGTGCTTTTAAGATGATGGCCGGCGAACTTACTTCCGCCAAGACCGCTTTAATAAACTTCTGTTGCCGCGATATTCGGCCGATGTCGCCCTCTTCATCCCGGTAACGAACATACTGCAACGCGGTGCGGCCGTCCAGTCGCTGCACCCCGGGGTTCAGGTCAATGACATAATGATCCCACGTATCTTCATACTTCATACGTTTTTCAACGTCGATAGTCACGCCGCCGATCGCATCGACGATACGGCCGAAGCTCTCCAAATTTATCTTGGCATAGTAATCCATCGGGATACCAAGGAAGTTCTCAGTCGTCTGGCGCGTCAAGGCAACGCCGCCCACCGAAAACGCATGGTTGACCTTATCCCACCCAAGTCCTTTAACGCGAACCCGTGTATCACGCGGCACAGAAACGATGGAAGCTTCGCGGCTCTCCGTATCGATCGTCATGACCAACAGTGTGTCCGAGCGGCCCGGATCATCTTCCCTCGGACGTTCATCAACCCCCATGATCATGATATTCAATTTATTGGGCGGCACAATATAATGTTCTGTGTCCGGACTTTTATTCACTACCGCTCGGCGCGCGCCGATTTTCCCACCGAACCAAAGGTATGAAACAGCGGCCGCAACCACGGCCAAAAGGGTCAGCACGCCAATAACAATCATTGTGTTCCGTCGGCGGCGCTTTCTCTGTACGATCAGTTTTTCTTCAAGTTTCGCAGCCATCGGGCACCTTCATTTCTAAAAATTCGTCAGACATACACAAACAAGCCCCCTCACCCGGGAAGCATTGATTTAGTATAACAAAGCCACCCTGTAGCGTCAAGGAATCAAACGACCGTAAACCCGGCTTCCTCCACTGCGGCTTTAATCGCTGCAGGCGTGGTTTTGTCGCCGTCATACTCGACCTTCAAGGTTTTCGCCGCAAGATCAACCGTGGCTGAGGACATTCCCGGCAAAGCCTTCACTTCATTTTCCACAGCCATTTTACAGTGGTTGCAACTCATCCCTTCAACTGTATAAGATTCATTTTTCATCGCCATTTCATTCGCTCCTTCCGTCGTACTATCTCACGCTTTAATTATCGTAAAGTCAGGGCTTGGCAAACATTCAAAAATCCGCATAATACGCGGGCAGTCAATCCCCAAATTACATGACCATCGTACTGGTAAAACAAAACCGGATAGGTTGTGCGGCGCTTCCAGTCCCGTGAATAAGAGTCTCCCAACAAGTTCAGCGGAAAATCCGGCAGTGGTCGGGTCGCCAATTCCATATGGGCCGTTAAGGGTTCTGTCGCCAATAGATAATCAAGCGGCGCCACAAAGACTTCCGCCACCTCACCATGATTCGGCCGGATCCGTTCATAATCTTTGATATAGGCTGCGAAAGGATGCACCGCAACCCCTATGGGACTCACCATATAATTCAACGGCCCAAGCACGTCAATTTCTTCTTCCGGCAGCCCCAGTTCCTCTTGTGTCTCTCGGAGCGCAGCTGCCTCTGGCCCGGCGTCGTCAAGTTCAATCCTGCCTCCGGGAAAGCAGATATCTCCCGGTTGCCAATTCAGCAACGCCGAGCGGATCTCGAACAGCACTCCCAGCCTCCCATTATGCCGAACCAACGGAACCAGCACCGCCGAAGATAAATAATCACTCTCATTCTCAATCATACAGCCCTGCGACCGCAGAGCCGCTGCCAGTCGGTCACAAAAATCTGTCACAACTTCACCTCAAAATCCCAGCTTCATTCAAGATATCCGCGTCTTTTAACACTTCGATACCTCCATCGGCAACCAAACGGTGGTTACCGCCGATAATCCAGACCCTGTCCGCTAGTTCCCGAGCCGTTTCCAGGCTGTGTGTCGCAGTGATTACCGTTTTTCCTGCGGCATTGAGTTGATTCAGAGCCGAGACCAACCAGTTTTGGCTTTCGAGGTCCAGGTCATTAGTGGGTTCGTCAAAAATCATGACATCGGGATTTTCCGCCAGCATCGAAGCAATCGCCACCATCTTTTTTTCGCCGCCGCTCATGTTCTGTGGCAAACGATTGACGAGCCGTCTGATGTTGCAAAAATCGAGCACCTGCTCTACCCGGGCCTGTGCTTCTTCGCGTGGCAACCCAAGTCGTTGGGGGCCAAACATAATCTCATCGAATACGGTAGCGCAAACGACCCGAAACTCGATATTCTGGAAAACTGCTCCTACACGTCGTCGATAAGCTGCGTTCTCAGTCCTGTTGTGAAGATCCTGCAGCGTCAGTTGCTTGCCAAAAGCCGTAAACCGACCTTCGGCTGCCAAAATTCCGCCCAAAATCTTTTCCAGGGTTGTCTTTCCTGCGCCATTAGGTCCCAGGATGACAATCTTCTCCCCTTCAGTAACGGCCAGGTTGATATCGAGTAAAGCCGGCTCATGCGGCCGATAGCGAAAGCTGACATGTTTAAGGTCAAACACCATTTTTGCGTTCCCCAATGTCACTCCTCCTGTACAAATGCACGAAATCCATCGCTGTATAAATTCCCGCTATCCGCCTAAATTCCTGCAATCATATTAAGGAGCCCCGTGCCCTGACAAAATCAGGCCACAGAGCTCCCTCGCAGTCGCTATCCCAAATTCTGATCAGTTATACCCGGATTCGCTCTTGTTGACCACGACGCAGCCAGCGGCGTCGCCAGTGATGTTGACTGTCGTCCGGATCATGTCCAATACTCTGTCAATGCCGGCAACCAGCGCGATGCCTTCAAGCGGCAACCCAACCGATTGCAGCACCATCGTGAGCATGATCAGCCCCGCGCCGGGAACGCCGGCGGTGCCGATGGACGCAAGTGTGCCGGTCAGAACAATCGTGATATATTGGCCCATATTGAGATCAATGCCATAGACCTGGGCAACAAACAAGGCGCACACACCCTGATAAATGGCGGTTCCATCCATGTTGACAGTTGCACCAAGCGGCAGGCAAAAACTCGCGATATCCTTATTCACGCCCAAGTTCTCCTGGGTGCATTTCATGTTTACAGGAAGGGTCGCGTTGCTGCTGCAGGTTGAGAAAGCCACCAGCATCGCCGGGAAAATCCCCTTGAAAAAACGGACCGGACTCATCCCGCCTAGCAAAGATACCGACCCGCTATAAACGACAACCATATGCAGGATACAGCCGAGATAGACCGCAGCAATAACCGTCGCCAACGGCAACAACACCTTGGGCCCGTTGACCGCGACCACCGGCATGATCAGGGCAAAGACGCCAATCGGCGCCAGACTCATGATCACATCGATAATTTTGTAGGTCACTTCTGCCAGCCCGTCAAAGAAAGCCTCGACCGGTTTGGCCTTTTCCCCAACCATGGTAATGCCAACCCCGATAAAAAGAGCAAACACGATCACCTGGAGCATATCGGCGTTCGCCATGGCCTGGAACGCATTGGTCGGCACCAGATTGACCAGGACGTCTGAAATGGCAGGCGCCGCTTTCGGCGCCACCTTCGCGCCGGCTGGGACAACCAGACCCTTGCCTGGTTGCATGATCGCACCTAGAAACAGGCCGAAAGAAACGGCAAAAGCAGTTGTCAGCAAGTAAAACGTCATGATTTTTCCGCCAACCCGCCCAAGCTTTTTGATGTCGCCCAGCGCCGCCGCGCCGACGACCAGTGATGCCAAAACGACCGGCACAATGATCATTTTAATAAGGTTGATGAATAAAGTCCCTACTGGAGCAACCCAGACTTTCAACAAAGGAGCACTGGACGGCCCGGCGGCAAGCCCGGCGATAACCCCCAGCACCATGCCGATGAGAATCTTGTAGGATAACTGCATTACCTCTCCCCCTTCATTATGTTTCCGAGCCTCGGTCTTTTTTGGGTTCCTGCCGTTCTTATTTTCCAGCCGATCCCTCCTTGCGTTTAACTTAAGTAGGCTTTAAATTATTTTCCCAACAAGAAAAAAGTAATACACGATTAGCAGCCCAACGCCGGGCAATCCCAAAAAGCCAACCACTAAAGCCGTCCACACGGTAATGGGAAGCGCAAACCCCATTTGGGCGCCGACTAGATTCACCAGCCATAGCACCAGGCCGCCGATCAGGCCATTATAGACCAATTTTAAAACGATTGTAATCGGAATGACGAGAAGGCGGCCAAAGAGCAATATCAGCAAAATCCCAATCGCATAGGCGGCAATAATAGACATCGTCAATTGCTATCCCTTCTCTCTAGATTTCTCGTCGATTCTCCAAGGCTCTGGCCAAAGTCTCTTCGTCAGCATATTCCAAGTCCCCGCCTGTCGGCAATCCGCGAGCAATACGGGTGACCTGAATCCCAAGCGGCTTGAGAAGACGGGCTACATAGGTCGCAGTGACTTCGCCTTCCAGATTGGGATTCGTCGCCATGATGACCTCCCTCACAACGTTGGACTGGATGCGCTCAACCAGCTCCCTGATCCGAATATTTTCCGGACCGATTCCGTCAAGCGGTGACAAAACCCCCTGCAAAACATGATAAGTTCCCTGATAGCCGCGGTTTCGTTCATGACCGCGCGTCCGTTCCATCGCTGCGACGTCTCGGGGCTCTTCGACCACGCAAATCACGCTATGATCACGAGTTTCAGAACGGCAGATGGAACAGGGATCCGTATCTGTAAGACTGAAGCACACTGAGCAATAGGAAATTTTGTCTTTGGCTTCAATGATTGAATGGGCCAATGCCAGCGCGCGTTCCCGCTCCATACCGAGCACGTGGTAAGCCAACCGCGCTGCGGTTTTGGGTCCGATTCCCGGCAACCGGCGAAAATGCTCCATGAGTTGTGCCAAAGGAAGGGGCATCATTAGGCTAGAACATGCCTTTGGGCAAGTTCATGCCGCCCGTTATTTTACCCATCTCGGTCGACGTCATCTCATCGACTTTCTTGACCGCTTCATTGAAAACAGCGATCAGCATGTCTTCCAACATCTCGACATCCTCTGGGTCGATCGCTTCCGGGTTGATCTTCAGCGAACGAATTTCCTTGGCGCCTGAAATCACCACTTTGATTGCGCCGCCGCCAGCGGTAACTTCCAGGGTTCTCTGCTTCAGTTCTTCCTGCATCTTTTCCATATCGGCCTGCATCTTCTGGACTTTCTTCATCATCCCGGCCATATTCCCCGCGTTTCCACCAAACATTATTGTTCTTCCTCCTCTATCTTGGTGATCTTCCCGCCAAACATCTGCTGCATTTTCAGCACTGCCGCGGGGATTTCCTCTTTGTCCGGTTTCGTCGGCGGCGTGTTGCCTTTAACCCGACCTGCCGGACGCACCGTGGTGCAATGAAGCCGGATGGAGGTGTTCAGCGCCTGACTCATCAATTCCTCCAGCCACTTGCGTATATCATCCTTTTCCACTCGTTCCCTGATCGTCTCACGTTGGAAAAGCAAGGTCACGACCCCGCCTGCATGTCCTGCGACTTTTGCATCCTCCAGCAACGCCTTGACAGATCGCTTACCGGCCTGCTCCACCCGCTTCAACATCTCTTCCATCGCCCGATCGAGATCCTGGTCGCTCAAAGAACTGGCAGTACCGGAATCACCCGAAATCACAGCTGGAGTCGGCTGTGTATTCTGCACCGGAATTGCGGCGGAAACTACGCGCGACGCGACTGGCTTGAACGGTTCTTTCGGTTCGTTTCTGAACTCCACTTTGGATTCAGCCTTGGGCGCGGTTTGAAATGTCGGCGTTATCACCTGCACCGCCGGGGCTTCCTTTACACGCGTGCACGCCGTCAACAGCGCCATCTCGGCTGTAATCCGGGGATCTATCGACCATCGGGCATCGTTGGCCGATTCATAAAACAGCTCCACCAGCCGCACCAGCTGGGGATGCTCCAACCGGCCGCTGTCCGCGGCCAGCCGTTCCTGGCTGAAAGCGGCCAGAACCGGACTGTCGAGGTTGGGCGCGGCGCGGTACAGCATCAAGCTGCGGCAATAGCCCGCCAATTCGATCAATAGTTGCCGTGCATCCTTCCCCAGGACCATCTGCTCTTCCAGTACGGCCAGAGCTTTCGCGCCGTCCTGTTCCGCCACGGCGCCGAACAAGGCATACACAGCTTCCCTACCCACCAGCCCGAGCAATTCACGGACTTCTGTCTCCGTTACTCCGTCATTGCCCAGAACGCTGCACTGATCCAAGATACTTACTGCATCCCGCACGCCGCCGTCGGATTGCAGCGCGATGAGCCGGAGCGCTTCCTGCGTGGCAGCAATGCCGGACTCGCGGGCAATGTGCGCAAGATGGTCTGTCAGATCGCGAAGGCCGACCCGTCGGAAATCGTAACGCTGGCACCGTGACAGAATGGTCGCCGGAATCCGATGCGGTTCTGTGGTCGCCAACACGAATACGACATGCGCGGGCGGTTCTTCCAGTGTTTTCAGCAAAGCATTGAACGCTTCGTTCGTCAGCATGTGAACTTCATCAATAATATAAATCTTGTACCGGGACTGTGCGGGAGAAAACTTGACGTTTTCACGCAGGTCGCGGATTTCGTCAATACCTCGATTGGAGGCGGCATCGATCTCATAGACATCCATCGCTGTCCCATCATTAACGAGGTCGCAGGAGCGACAGTGATTGCAGGGAGTTGCCGTCGGCCCTGTTTCGCAGTTCAGCGCCTTCGCCAGCACTTTAGCAGTGCTGGTCTTGCCGGTGCCCCGCGGGCCTGTGAACAAATATGCGTGTGAAATGCGGCCCGAAAGAATCGCATTCTTTAAGGTAACGCTAACATGTTCCTGACCGATCAGTCCTTCGAAGTCCTGTGGCCGCCACTGCCGATAAAGTGCTTTATACGCCATGACATCCACCCCCTTTCCGCACCTGATAGGTTTCTACACATCAATAGAAATTCCCTGCGCGGGATCAAAAAAAAGACAGCTGTTGCTGTCTTTTGACGTTTACAAGGGTCGGACCACGGTATGCCGGCGGAATCCGGCACCCTTACGGCACATGAAGGGGCTCGTTTACCGTTGCTTCCTTCCGGACCTGGCGGGGTTCACAAGTCTTCATTGCGTAAGACCCGACCCACGGCATACCGTGGTCCGACCCTGCAAACTTCACCAAATAGTGATTGCAATAAATTTTAACAGCTATCTGCAACGGAGTCAAGGCACGCTCATCGGCTTAGCTTAGCCACTATTGTTCCGCAGCCCATATATTATGTATTATCATCATCGGATAAACTTAGCCGATTTTTTTTATTCACAGTAATGCAGCCATCCCCGGAAAGGCTCCATCCCTTGTTTTTCCTGTCATTCTGGCGTTACTTCCCAGCGCCTGCCCATCGTTGTAATGAGCAAAATATGGGCATACAATATTAGTAACAGCCCCCATTTTCACCCTTTACCCGGAAACCTCGCCACATCATATTAGGGAGGTGTTTTTGCATGTCCGAGTTGCTCAAGCCGTGGGGAGAACTTCTTCCAACCGTTTTAGGGGCCCTCGTGATCATTATCGTTGGTATCTTCATTGCCGGCGTATTAAAAAACCTCACTCGTACTCTGCTATCCCGGATCAAACTAAATGAATACCTGGGAAAAATAGGTGGGTGTTCCGAAAGTCAGCCACTACGGGTTACTGATTTTATCGCCAGTATTGTGTATTATCTGATTCTTTTGTTTGTCCTGATGGCCCTGTTGGAGTTGTTCCACCTGACCCTTTTGGTTGAGCCCATCAAACTTTTGCTTGGAAGCATCCTTGTCTATTCAACGCGCTTTCTGGGCGCCGTAGTGTTAATTCTTGTCGCCTGGCTCGTTGCCAAAATGCTGAGAATGGGAACTTACGGATTGCTCACTTCTCTGCAAATTGATCAGAAGGCTGCACAGCACATCCCCAACATCTCTCTGTCCAAATCTTTGAGTGATATAGTATTCGGGCTGGTCTTTCTCTTTTTCTTGCCGGCTATTCTTGATGCGTTGGCACTTCAGGGACTTCTCAACCCTGTAAACGCCTTGATAACCAAGCTACTTGCTTTTCTGCCGAACCTTGTCGGCGTTGTCCTCTTGGTCATCATTGCCTGGATTGTGGCCGAGGTGCTCCGCAAATTGACGATTACGGGACTCGATGCCATTGATCTCAATCAGCGACTGGGCTTGGGCGAATTGACAACGTCCATCAGTCACACGATCGGCAACATTGTTTTTGGTTTGGTATTTCTTTTCTTCCTGCCTGGTATTCTCGACGCGCTATCCCTGGGCGGTCTTTTGGCGCCGGTAAACGGAATGGTCGGAAAACTGCTGTCATTCCTGCCGAATTTGGCTGGAGCCATTCTGATTCTGCTGGTCGCCTGCCTAGTCGCCCGCCTCGTCCGGTCTCTCAGTTTCAGTTTGCTTCGTGCCTCCGGACTGGACGACAAGGTATCCGCCTACACAAATCAACTGTCCATGGCCAAAACCGCAAGCGACATCTTATATGCCCTGACTTGGCTTCTCTTCCTGCCTGCAATATTGGAAACGCTTTCCCTGCAGGGCCTGCTGACCCCTGTCAATGCGATGATCGGAAAGATGCTGGAGTTCTTGCCCAACCTTTTCGCAGCGTCGCTCCTCATCGTTATATCCTACCTATGCGGCCGGTTTTTGGCGCAGCTGGTGTCAGGACTCCTAGCCGGGTTCGGCCTTGATGAGTTTTGGCAAAAACAGGGTAACATGTCGACGGCGTCCAAAGATTATCCCCCATCTCGTGTAGTCGGGATGCTGGTTCTTTTCGGGATCATGCTGTTGGCGATTATGGAAACCGCCCATGTACTGGGGTTTTCACTGCTAGCCGATTTATCGGCCAAATTCACCGTCTTTGCGGCGCAAGTCCTCCTCGGCGTCGTCATTTTCGCATTGGGCCTCTATCTGGCCAACTGGGCCAACCGCGCCATCCTCAGCGGGGGAATGCCCAATGCGCCTTTACTGGCGAACTCTGCACGCGCAGCCATTCTTGTCTTGTCTGCGGCCATGGCGCTGCGTGAAATGGGAATCGCCAACGATATCATCAACCTGGCATTCGGGCTGCTGCTTGGAGCGGTCGCGGTTGCGGCAGCCTTGGCTTTCGGCCTGGGCGGACGCGAGGTAGCGCATCGTCACTTGAATGAATGGTCAGATTCCCTCCATAGCACCAAGAAACCCCTTGAATAGTGATGGGCGCAGATTTCCCTCGCCGCAAACAAAGTCAATGTTCGCCCGGATGATAACTCTCCGGAATGGTGGTTTGGTTGCCGTTGCGGAAGGCGGTATAATGCGGCGACATGATTTCAACGCCGCCTTCGTTGAAACAATCCTGAATGTTACGGTGCAGATCCGAATAGAGGGCAGGTATTTTCTCCGGCACGCGAGTGAAAGCGTTCAATTCGTAGGCAACGTAAAAATCATTCAGTGCGGTCTGCAGCACAAAAGGAGGCGGATCCTTCAGAACGTTTTCAGTGCGGTCTGCAGCAAGTTTCAACAGTTCGTGAACCTTGCGCCAGGGCGCGTCATAACCAATGGTGACAGTGGTATGAAGTGTAAGACCTTTTTCCTGGCCATGAATATGCGCGCTGAAGTTCATGATGGAACCGCTCAGAATCAAAGAGTTGGGCACAGTTACCGACTCGTTCTTGAAGGTCAGGACGCGAGTGGCCAGCAGTGCCTGGTGTTCAACGATTCCGCTGTACTCACCGACGCGGATGACATCCCCCTCTTTAAAGGCCCGGGTATAGATAAGCACGTAGCCTGCCACAATGTTTGAAAGCGCGGAGGAAGAGGAAACAGAAAACAACAGTCCTAAAAAAACGGACATTCCCTGGAATACGGGTGAGTGGGAACCGGGTATATAGGGGAATATGGCAATGACGGCGAGCGCAATGACCAGAATTCGGATCAATGCATAGGTTGGGGCAACCCACTCCGGATGAAAGCTACCCAATGTGAGTTTGCCTTTTTCAATTTCCTTGCAGATAAACCGTATAAATCCTAATATATACCAAAAAATGACCAAGATAACCAGGATGGTGGCCAGATCCGGCAGAATTTCGAACAGGAAAGCCGCAACATCGGTGAGGGGGCGCCAGAAGTAAGACAAAATTTGGTCAGAATATTCCCGTGTTCTGGGAGAAATTTTTAATAGCACAAAGGTATAACTGTACAAGAGCAACATCCGGATGAACCACAGGGAAACCCGGGGAACATTTTTCAAGAATGACTTCGCAAGCTGTTCCGAAAGCAGGAGAATCTTTAATACAGGGAGTGCTCGGGCTTGCCGGGACTGCAGGACCCCATCCAAGCGGTGAAACAGCCATCCTAAGAACCGCCACAGGAAAACGAAAATTACGGTTGTAACAACGGCAATGCCCACGCGGAACAAAACACTTTTTTGCTGATATTCGTCCTGATACCGCCGAATTGCCTTTTCTACCAGCTGCGCACGTTTTTCCGCCAACATACGTCGGGGCATTTTTTCGGTCTGGGCATCTTCGTCGTTGACAACCATGAGCAGTTTGTCACCAATCAGAACCCTGGTTGCACCCGGAATATCAACCAACTGGTAGTCGGGTTTTGAATCATGCAGTTCCTCGATAATATCCCGAATTCTGTCCTCAATGATGCGGGCCCTTTCTTCCGCAGTGTAGTTTTCGGTAACCGGAGTCAGTATAAAAAGGGCCTGATTGTTAAAACTGACTGTAGCCGGTCCTCTGGCTGGCAAAAAGTCCTCCGCGCCAACGGGGCTCCCCGAAAATCCTAAAATGCAGAGTGCCAATAACAATATGGTTACAGGGTGACGCAGCAAGGCTGGCATGTCAGGTTCCTCCTCTGTCGTCGTTGGCGCCATGCGAACAAACGCGCCGTGTGCCGGACAATGACTCTAATAAAACTGATTAGACACCGCTCGGCTTATTTCCTTTATTTCGGTGGTAGTTGGCAATCGTGGATTGCACCGAAGTATCGCCGCACCAATTAAGCAAGCACATTATTTTTTTGCTTCCCAAATCAACAAAAGGCTTCCGACAATTTCGTCGGAAGCCTTTTGTTGACTGGTTATATTTATGCCGGCTTCATAGATTCGGCTTCGCAAACTTGAAGGAGTTTACTTTTATTTCGGATTTATCCAGGCCCCGCTTTCGTTATCCATGGCCCTGGCTTGGAAGATCATCGCCTCCATCGGCGTAAGCTCCAACGTGTTGCTGCTGTAAGTTCCTTCACTGACAAGTTCGCCGTCTTTAACTCTGTAAACCTTCTGTTGCAGGGTAATCGTATAAAAGTCGTTTTGGTATTTCGTCGCCTTGATTTCCGGCACTACCATCAACTCACATCCAGCTGCCAAAGCTTTGTCCCTGGTAGTCTTGTCGAAGGCAGCTCCGGGGTCAAGGACGAACCCGGGCGAGATATGCTCATACCGTTGCAGCAGCACATTCCGCATATAGGTCCATTCCCCTTGCAGTTCATTGGGGAGGCTATCGAGGATCGGCGCCACATACAGACGCGGTTGCCCTTGGATCGGTTCGGCAATCGGTAGCACTCCGGCGAATTCCGCCTGGCGCATGGCTGTCAGATATTTTTTGATCGCCAGATCCAGATATACCGTCATATCGTGCCGCGAGTAAACCATTAAGGCAGCCGGGACATTCCAAACGACCTTTTGCCCAAGCTCGCGATAGCCGCCGTAAACCCTGCGTAGCGCTACGGGAATAGGATCGCCTTCCACAACAACCGGGGTCAGTGCGAATTTGCCGGTATATTTTTTCACAAAGGCTTCGTTACCTGCCGTAGGAGCTCCAAAGGTAACGACTTCAATCTGTTCTGGGCGCACGCCCATTTCCAACATACGAGCCGCAAGCAAAGTCACTGCGGCGCCGCCCAGGCTGTGTCCTGTGAGAAAGACCTTGGCGTCCGGATTTTCCAGCAAAAGCGTCGTCAGCAGCTTCTTTTGGCCAGCGTCCTCACCTTGAGCCTGTTCCAGTTCCACAGATAGGAGTATCTGCGTCACCTGGTTGAACCCCTCGTGCACTCTGGGCGCGTTAGGCGGAACATCCTGCCGCTCAGCATTTGCGGCGAATTCTTCCCGTGTAGCCCCGTCAAAATAGACCTTTTTAACCCGAAGGTCGACTTTGAGATCCTGATTGGTTTCGGTGCCGGCCACAGCCAACAAATAAACATGACGTCCCGCAGCGAATTGTTCATTATTCAACAGCATATATTGAACATCTGCATGGTCCTCGACTTTTTCGAACTTTTCAACCTTCCAGCCCTCCCGTTTGGCAAGCTCAGTAATCAGTTGGCCATTCGGGTTGCTGTAAGAGCCGAGACAGGCGGCTGCCGCCAAACGCATCTTCTGCGAGTACTCGTAATCTTCCTTTACCCCAGCTGAAACACTCAGCGGAATCAACAGTATCATCCCAAAAACCAGAAACTTAACAATGGACTTCACACTATCACCCTCATTTAGTTTAATCCTTGTAATAATTGAATTGTTTCTACGCTACACATAACATCTCCTGCCGCCTTTCACGCCTGCCCCATTCCATAGATCAGAGTTGAAGGTCGATGACAGGTTGAACCGCATCAAAATATATCAATATCTTATCGTAGGATGCCATTCATCCCTGATAAAAGACAAGAGGCCTCGCCATTTCTGGCAAAACCCCTTGATTACCTAAATATATGGCGGAGAGTGAGGGATTTGAACCCTCGAGACGCTTTCACGCCTACACGATTTCCAGTCGTGCTCCTTCGGCCGCTCGGACAACTCTCCGTGTTGAAACCTACAAAAACGGTTATGAAATTAATTCAAGTTAATTGGCGGAGAGGGTGGGATTCGAACCCACGGTACCTTGCGGCACACTTGATTTCGAGTCAAGCACCTTCGACCTCTCGGACACCTCTCCACTGATTCCTGTCAAGCATTGTCTGCTGCCGCAGAACGGCGTCTTTCGCGAAAAAAAGCCTGCATTACTGCAGCGCACTCTTCCTGCCGTACTCCCGCAGTTACCAATAGTCGATGGTTCAACGCAGGATGCTGAACAATATTAAATATAGACTCAACGGCGCCAGCGCGAAAATCGGGACTTCCGTAAACCAAACGTTTAACCCGGCTCATTACCAAGGCTCCCGCGCACATGGGACATGGCTCAATCGTTACAAAAATCGTGGCGCCAGATAAGCGCCATCGGCCCAATTTCCGGCAAGCGTCCCGGATCACGAGCATCTCGGCGTGCGCAGTAGCATCTTGGTCAGTTTCACGAAGATTGTAGGCTTGAGCAATGACTTCACCATCAAGAACCAAAACAGCTCCGATGGGAACTTCTCCCGCCGCAGCAGCCTGTCGGGCTTGATCCAATGCCAATCCCATAAAATCAAAATCGTTCACGGCCCGGCCACCACTTTAGCAAAATTTCTGGTGCGCCCGGGAGGACTCGAACCACCGGCACGCGGTTTAGGAAACCGCTGCTCTATCCACCTGAGCTACGGGCGCGCTATGGCTAAAAGCAAGCTTGTCTGGGCATAAAACAAAACATCATTTTATTCGCCAGCGTTATTTATTATATCATCAAAAAAAATATATGCAATACTTTCGGTTTATGCCGCGCCCGGACCTCTCGGAGCCATTCTTTACTGCAAACGCTACAGAGTGCTGTCCTTTCGGCCTTCTTCATACATGTCTCATTAGTAATGAGGCATGCCCAATTATTCGCCCATTGTCTTCCCCACTTGGCCAAAAAACTGGTTGATTCCAACTACGATAGCTTGCGACATTTTTTGCTGAAAAGTACCGTTCCCCAGAACTTGTTCTTCCTGCGGGTTGGATATGAAGCCGACTTCCAGCAGAGCCGCTGGCATCGTTGCATTTTTCACCACGAAGAAATTGGCTGGCCGCACCCCGACATTAGGCAATCCGCCTGCCTGCAGCATCTCTTTTTGGATATCCTGGGCCAACATCGCGTCATAGGTTGTTTTCTGGTAATAATAGGTCGAAGTTCCTCGAGCATCGCGATTGGCGGATGAATTGTGGTGGATACTGATGAAAAGATCAGCTTGATTGAAATTGGCAACTTTCACCCGTGCCCACAGTTCCTCACGATCGGTTGCCTTTGGGCCAAACACATCAATATCGGTCTCGCGTGTCATCAAAACCTTGGCGCCGGCTTTTTCCAGATCCGCTTTGACCTGCATCGCCAAACTCAGATTCAACTGTTTTTCACGGGTGCCCCTCGGGCCGATAGCCCCGGGATCCGAGCCACCGTGCCCAGGATCAACTACAACAACCTTGCCCTTCAATCCAGGAAGAAAATTCAGTTCACCAGGCTTCACAATTTTCTGCATGTCAATGATAATCTGGAATGGCTTCTTATTTTTCGAATCAGCCGGAACCGTGCTGATCTTATATTGATCTTTTTTTAACTCCCCAGGGAAATCAATGATAACGTGCGTACTATTCGTCGCCGACTTGACCACGCTCGCTTTCGACACAACGGAGATATCCGGTGATGGAGGAATCGCAAGGTTGTCAGCCTTCACTCCGCCAAGCGTCAGAACAAGCCTCCAATTCGGAACTCTTGTAATGAACGGATCCACTTCTACCGGCCCACTGGTCTCGATGATCAGACGGACATTGATCAAACCGGTTATCGCATCCGTCGTACGGCTCCAACGAACGCCGCCAATCTTGACCTCAGTTTCGGCAGGCGCCGCAGAAGCTAGCACTGTGAAAGAGCTTATCCACACCAAAAGCAGCATTGCTGCCCACTTTCGAAATCGCAACATTCATTGCCCCTTTCGCAATAATCATTTTTGATTATAGCACAATTTCATATCATTTTCTTTGTTTTCTGTGTCGAGAACACAAAGTGCGACCAGGAGTATCTGGGTGTTTGTATGGGTATAGACGAAAAAAAGCTCCAAACCGTAATGGTCTGAAGCCTTGATTTGAAATGGCCTGCCCGGCAAGATTCGAACTTGCGACCTCTTGATTCGTAGTCAAGCGCTCTATCCAGCTGAGCTACGGGCAGAGAGTACACATGGAATAATATCACACTAAAATGCAGTAGTCAAGGACTGGAGAATAATTATATTGTAAGTTCAACCCTTGACTTCAAATCTTTTTTCAGCCGTACAGCGCTATGACGCTTCTAAAATTCCATGAGAATGCGTTGCCCTAGATTTGCCATTTCTTTATCCGAAAGTCAGTTATTTCTCTTTCAGTCGAACAAAAATCCGGGTTGTACCCGTGCTTCACAAGTTTTATACTCCATTTAGCTGTGCCTTCTAATCTACAATTTACTTATCAACGTGACGCCTATCATTAAAGTTTGGACAGCGAATCTTCGCCGTTATTAAGCCTTATGATTTCATCAACCGCTCCGACGCCCATGCGAATTAGCGCATCAGTCGTATTTGCACCATTGTGTGGCGCTGCAATAAAATTGCCACAGTCCAATAATGGATGATTCTTTGGCACAGGCTCTTCTACAAACACATCGAATGCCGCGCCAAATATTTTGTGATTATTCAATGCTTCATATAAAGCATCTTCGTTTACAATACCACCTCTAGATGTATTGATTAGAACAGCAGTTTCCTTCATTAAATTAATTTCATGGCTATCAATCATGTTTTTTGTTTTTTCCGTGAGTGGGACAGAGATAGAAATAATGTCGCCCTTGCTGCATAATTCATCGAGGTTGTCTGTTTTAGCAAAACCCAAGGAATTGCAGTGCTCGGCCGTGGCAAACGGATCATAGACAATAACATTCATGTCAAACGCGTTGCGCAATTTCTGTCCAACCGACATGCCGATTTTTCCCAATCCAATCAGCCCGAGCGTTTTTCCTGATAATTCATATCCGCTTAAATACAGTGGCGAGTTTTTTTCAAGCCCCTGCAAAACGGCAAATTGACTTTGTGTAATTCTTCGCACACAATTAAATGCGAACCCGATAATTAACTCAGCTACGGAGTTCATGTTCGCAGTGGGTGTATTGGTAACTCGAATCCCTTTACTTTTGGCATAGGAAATGTCAATATTATCTATTCCTACGCCATGTTTGGCAATTATCTTTAGTTTTGGCATCTGATTGATAATTTCAGGTGTCATTTTGAAAGTCCGCACAATAACAGCTTCTGCTGCCGCATAATCATTAATTTTCGGATTATCCCAACACACTACGTCCAGGTGAGATTGTGCATAGGCTAAAGCCTCATTCGATATAGGATCAAAAATATAGGTTTTCACGATCTATCCCCCTTGCAGATTTTATTCATCAAGCTTTTTCTTCGCTACGATCCGGGATTGGTTCAATCATTGTCAATAATAAAAGAAGGGTAAGCAAGGAAATTCCCGCTAAGAACTCGAATACCATATCCCAGCTAAAAGCGTCAAGGATTACGCCAACTAAAAATGGAGCAAAGGCTCCGCCAAGCGAGCCGGCGGTATTAACAATAGAAGCAGCAAATGGATACTTTTCTTGAGAAGCAATCCCCATCGGATAGGCTAAAAATGTCGAATAGCCTAAGTTTAAGAAAATCCCCGCCGTTAGAAGCAAAATCCCTAAAATCGTGGGATCATTGGGCGCATATAAAAGAGAGTACATCAATACCACCGTACTCGCTGCTGTGATAATCATGTTTGGCTTCCGTCTGCTGGAAAATACCTTGTCAGAAATAATCCCGCCAAAAACATTTCCTAATACCGCGCCAACCCAAGGGGCCGAAGCAACAAATCCCATTTTTAGAATAGAAAAATGTTTAACCGTAATAAGATACGTAGGAATCCACGTCATGATCGCGTAAGTAATACCTACCAGAAAGAAGTAACCCAAGGAACATGCCCAGACATTCCAAGAACGTAATATTTCGCTATTCGTTGCAAGCGGTTTTATAATTTTAGTGCGAATCAATTTATCGAGCATTCCGTCACGCGATTTTATGGTCTTAATTTTATCATGGGATACATCTTTTTGGGGAACCTCTACTGTGGCGGATTTAATATAATCAATTTCGGCCTGATTGCAAAATTTGCTGTCTTCAGGTTTATCTTTTACAAATATCCACCATAATACAGCGCTAAAAAAACCAGGTACCGCAAAAGCATAAAAAACCGCTCTCCACCCAAAAGATACAATAATCCAAGCGCAAAGCGGCGGAACAACAGCTGGTGCAAATTTGATAGATGACATGAAAACGCCTGTAGCTATACCTTTTTCGCGATCTGGAAACCATCGGTTAATCGTTGTAATACAACCAATATTTATCGGTCCTTCGGCAAAACCGAGCAAAGCCCTTGCCACCTTTAAGTGCAATCCTGAATTTGCCAAGCCCATGACAAACGTTGCCACAGATGTCAGTATGATGGAAAGAGTGAAAAATTCACGGACTCCTTTCTTGCCGAAAAAGAGGCCGGAAGGTATTTGTACAAGGGCATATGTAAGATAGAAGAAGCTTGCCATGGCCCCGATATCTGTATTAGATAAGTTAAAACTTTTCTTAACAAAGGGCACAACCATTCCAATGTTGGAACGGTCGGCGCCAGCGATCATATAAACCAAGAATATCAGCGCCAACACAACCCATCGAAAACCCGTTTTCTTTGGGCTGGTATTTGGTAAAAAAATGTTTGAGTTTTCCATGCCTTTCCTCCTTAATTTTACTGCGCTTACTGTGCAAGCAACCTATCTGCGATGCTTTCCATCAGCTCTTTGCTTGGATTTTTCATATCCATATTCGAAGTTTCTATGATTAACTTGTAAAGATTTACACTTTTAGCAGTAGCAATTTCCGTAAATTGTGGAACGAAATTCGAATGGCACCCTGAGTAGCCGAGAACTAAATCTAACGGTGGAATAGGATCATGGTATCCATATTCATTCATTTTGGGTCTCAATTCATTTTCTATAAATGACAGTAAATCATACAGTGCATATTCTTTGGCTTTTCCCAGTCTTTGAAATGCAGCAATAATAATTTCTGTTGAAATATTTCCCGCGCTTCGCGCCATTCCCATCAAACCACAATCGACAAACTCAGCACCTGCTTCTTCAGCAACAATAGCATTGGCAGATGCAAATCCCAAGTTGTTATGGCCATGAAATCCTATAGGTACTTTTACCGCGTCAACAAGTTTTTTGGTATACTCAAAAACTTGTTTGGGAAGCATATACCCAGCAGAATCCATGATAGTAATCGCTTGGACGCCAAATTTTTCCAGCCTAACAGCTTCTGCAGCTAATTCTGCCGGAGATAAAACATAAGCTTTCATCATGCTATACTTAGCAAATAACCCAGCATCTCTAACCATTTTTATTGCTGCTTCCGATTGATCTGCATCCCCAGCATTGGCTCCGATGCGTAGAAAATTCATTTTTTTATCTGCAGCCATATTTATGTGTTTTGGTGATGCATTTTTCGCCAACATGAACATCCCAAGATTTGCTTGGCTTGTATAGGGCGATACTACCTCAAAATATTCTTCATCTGATAAGGGTGCTTTTTTTCCTCCGTTATCAGCAGCACCCAATCCCGTTGCATGACCAAATTCTATTGTTTTTACATTGCTGGCAATCAACCCCTCGATCATTAAGGTAGTTAATTCACCAGTAAACCCTGCACCAACCACATTTGCGCCGTCCCGTAAAGTACAATCCATAATTTCCATATCGCTCTACCTCCTGTTATTCATTGAAATCAACTTGTTGGATTACTATTCGTCCGCCTATCCTTTCCTAGTTTCTTACTTCCCGTTGTTCTGTTTCCATGTGAATTAACAGAATTATCGGGTTGATTTAATTGTAAATAGAATACGTGAGCGAGTAAAACGAATATAATTAGTATAGAATAACAATTTTCATGCTATTTAAAGGGGGAGTTATGTACACGTTAGGAATCGAAACTTTCTTGGCCGTCGTGCGCGCTCAAAGCCTCAGTGGAGCAGCTGAAGCTTTGCACTTAGCCCAGACCACCGTCAGTCAACGCTTAAAAGTATTGGAACAAGAGCTAGATCTTGTTCTCGTCGAACGGGGTAAAGGGATTAAGCAGATCCGTCTCACTCCATCCGGTGAAGCTTTCTTTACTCTGGCAGAACAATGGAGTTTCATCTGGAAACAAGCTAAGCTCCTGCAAGCGCATGGCCCCAGTCTTTCCCTTGGCGTCGGCTCCGTGGACAGCATCAACACATTTGTGCTACCGTCAGTTTACCGCGCTTTGAACAATCATCCCAATCCGCCCTTGCTGAAAATACACACTTCGCACTCAGCCGATTTATACGAAGAAATCGAAAGACGGCAAGTGGATATTGCTTTTGTGTTACGGGAGCTTGTTCATCCCAATGTGACAGTAGAAAAATGTTTCAGCTCACCGATGGTTCTCCTTCGCCTAGCAAGCCCGACCAGCCAGCGAAAATCACCCGTCCATCCGGAGGAATTGAATCCAAAGCACGAATTGTTTATGCCCTGGGGAGGACACGATTACATATCTTGGCATGAGTATTGGTGGAATCCCTTCAACCCCTCCCGCACTAAGCTTGACAGCTCCAATCTCCTGGTTAGTCTGCTGCAAGACCCGGAGCAATGGGCGATTGTTCCCAAGATTGTAGCCGCCGCCGTATCCCAACGCGGCAACTATTCTATCGATTACCTCACCAACCCTCCGCCAAATTACACCTGTTTTAAACTTACCCATAAGAATCCCACTCGACTCACACAGAATTCCTTAGAAATTTTTAATCAATACTTTCAAGCATTGATTCATTAGTCGAAAACTGGCCTCCTGCGATCCTAATATTCATAACCCCCCACCTCATTTCACTTTGTTCCAAGCTGATCCGCTTTGGATTTGTTGAGCTATTTTCCCGGCCTACAGGCATAACAAGAAGGCTCCCCATTTACGGGAAGCCTTCTTGTTAGATTTGGAAAGTATGTACTAAAGATCAGAGCCCTCCTTGATGCGTGATCAAGAGCTCTATTCAGTTGAACCGGAGGCTGATAGCTCGAAATAAACAGTCACATCATATACTGCTCTAAAAGTTAAATCATGCTGCAAAACATTTTAAACCGTCGGTCGGCTCCAGTCCACATACACCCCTGTATGATGCCAGAGACGGGTCATCGCCAACTTGAAACTTTCGAGGCTTTCTGACGGTAGCAGCTTTTTGGGATGAAAAGTGCGTAGATCAGTACCATCCGCATTTTCAATCACATGCGATTCAGACAGGTATTTCTCCACTGCCGTCCGCTTATCTGTATCGGCAAGAACGACGCGAATGATTTTTTCAAGAATGTCATACTCCACTTGCCCATATTCAGCAGCAAAATGAACCACAACTTTGTACATACGATCACTCATTTTCTCACTCCACCCCGACTCTACCCTGCACTATTTCCCAACTACCGAAGAATTTACTACGCGCTTCATTGTAACAAGCAGGAGAAGGGCGAGTCAAGCAGAATTGATTGAATGACAACAATTTTTCATAGCTGCAATAATCTTCGGAGGAGTGAATCAATGTCTGAGCGAGTTGCCGTTATCGACCTCGGGTCCAATTCTGCCCGATTGATCATCATGCATATCTACGCCAATGGCGCCTATAACCTCGTGTATCATCAGAAAGAGAGCCTGCGGCTTGGCGAAGGCATGGGGCGGGACCAAATGCTCCAACCGGCGGCGATTACCCGCTCGCTGTCTGCTTTGCGCAACTGCGCCCAGATGTGCAGTATCATGAAAGTCGACACAATTCTGGCCGTAGCAACGGCTGCGGTTCGTAATGCCCGTAATGGCCCTGAGTTTCTGGAATTGGTGGAAAAGGAAACCGGTCTTCCCCTTCAGGCAATCAGCGGAGAATCCGAGGCACAGCTAGGTTATCTCGGAGCCATTAACACTATTGACATGAAAGATGCGGTCCTTTTTGACCTCGGTGGCGGCAGCACCGAGATTTCGCTGGTCAAAAACCGACGAATGGTCGAAAGCATCAGCCTGCCTATCGGCGCTGTAAACCTCAGCGACGAATTCAAAACTCATGACAAGGTCACAAAAAGTAATCTGGCCCATTTAAGCGGTTTCATCGATCGGCAGTTAAACAAAGCGCCCTGGTTGGAAGCCATGTCACTCCCGTTGGTCGGCATCGGGGGTACCGCCCGTAACATCGCCAAAATGGACCAGTCACGCAAAAATTATCCATTTTCCAAGATTCACAATTATCGGATGGGACCAATCGCACTCGAAGACTTGTTTCGCCTCATCACCAGCGCCAACTTAGTACAACGGCGACGAATGAGCGGCCTGAGCAGTGAGCGGAGCGACATCATCGTGGCCGGCATTGCGGTCGTAAAAAGGCTCTTCGACCGGGTCCGCGCCAGCAATTTGATCATCAGTGGCTGCGGTGTCCGTGAAGGCCTATTCTTCAGCCATTATCTGCGAGATGAATATTTCCCTGATGTCATTTCTGATATTCTGGGACACAGCACGATGAATATGCTGCGCTTCTATAAGGTTAACGAACAACATGCTCTGCATGTCACCGACTTGACCCTGCAATTGTTTGACGGTTGGTCCGCCTTGCACCAGCTGGACAGCCGGGACCGCATGCTGCTGAAATGTGCGGCCTTGTTGCATGACATCGGCATTAGTATCAATTATTACGATCACGCGCGACACAGCGCATACCTGGTTGAAAACGCCAGACTGTTCGGCCTCACCCACAGGGAGCAGATTTTGACCGCCGTCGTTGCGGGTTGGCACGGCAATATCTCGGCCAAAATGCTGCGAAACCGTCTTTACAGCGAATTTCTGGACGAGGCGGACTGGTCGAAGGCTAGAAAAATGGCGGTGATTCTCTCTGTTGCCAATAGCCTGGATTCCACACAGCGCCAACTGATCACCAACCCGCTCGTCGCCTTCGCCAAAGGAACAGCCAACGTTTCCGTCAGTACCGAAGGGGACTGCAGCCTCGAAATGCAGTCGGTGGAAAAACAGCGCAAGGCCTTTCAACGAGAATTGGGCGCCGAATTAAAGATTCTTTTCAACTAAACTTCCCACCTATCCGCAAGAAAAACCGCCGATGCACGAGATGCGCCGGCGGTTTAAATTTACTTAATGTCAATTCTCTGGATCGGTTTTAGCCGCTCCTGAACTTTTTTTGCCCATTCATCCCGGAAGACTACCACCCGTTCATGTCGTCCACTGCCAATCTCGCCGAGTTCATCGCTTGCGATTATTTCAAACATGATCCGATTTCCATTGACTTCTGTCACCTTCGCCTGAATACTGACCGACATGCCCGTGCCTGTGGGGGCTTCGTGGGTAAACTCCATCGATCGGCCCACCGTGATATACCCTTTGGGCAATTTAGGGTCGACGGTCTGAATCGCTGCGCGCATCATCAAATCGACATAAGCCGGCGTCGCCAACAAATCTTCCATCGCACCACCGCCGTAACTGTAACCTGTATGTTTCTTTTCGACGGTTTTTTGAACAATCTCACTCATCCCGGGAGTCACAAATTGGCCTACATCCAACAGGGTAGCCATTGCCATGAGTTAGCACCTCCTTCCATGTTTCTTATACTTATATTATACCTCCAGGCTTTATATTTGTCATACTATTTTGTCAATTCTCAATAACCTCTCCGAGCAGGGCCAGCGTCCATTCTGCCGTCAGATACAAATGTTCTTCCAAAATATATTCATCCTTGGTATGAACTTTGGACATTCCCGTTCCCAAAATCGCCGAGGGAATCCCGTAGCGGTTGAAAAAATTGACGTCACTTCCTCCGCCCGTTGCTTCGATCCGGGTTTCCAGGCCCAAAGTTCGTGCTGCACGAACCGCCGTGGCAACGACGGCCGAATCTTCTGTCAAAACAAACGGCTCGTATGTTTTCTTCACGGAAATCTCGGTTTTTCCACCGCCTCCCTCTACAATGCGGGAAAATGCGTCGGTGATTTCGCGAGTCAACTTTTCCAATTTATCCATGTTCCTGCTGCGGACTTCTGCTGTTATTTCCACCTTGTCCGGTACGATATTGGTCGCAACCCCGCCTTTGATAATCCCCACATTGCAGGTCGTTTCAAAATCCATACGACCCTGCGGGATCACCGCCAACGATTTGCCGGCCAAGATAATGGCATTGATTCCTTCCTCAGGCGCCAGTCCGGCATGCGCAGTTTTACCATGCACGACGATCTCAATGCGATTCTGCCCTGGCGCCATGGTCGTGACCACTCCTGGCGCTCCGCCGCCATCCAACGCATATCCGAAGTCGGCCCGGATTTTTGTCGGGTCAATGTTTTTGGCGCCGTGCAGACCGGCTTCTTCGGCAACAGTCAATACGACTACCACTTCACCATGCGGCAGCTTCTCCTCCTGTATCCGGCGCAAAGCCTCCAAAATCGGCACGATGCCGGACTTGCAGTCAGAACCAAGGATCGTGTCTCCGGACGAAGTAATGACGCCCTCTTTCAGCTGAGGGCGAATCCCTGCGCAGGGTTCCACCGAATCCATGTGCGCACTCAACATGATGCAGGGAGCGCCTTTTACGTTTCCGGGCAGTTTCGCGATCAGATTGCCGGCATTGCCGCCGATTTTTTCTCCGACGCCATCCTCTTCGACCTGCATCCCTGCCGCCTCGAGCTTCTGTTTCAACACATCGGCGATTTCTCTTTCACCGCGGCTGGGCGAAGTGATCGCCACTAGTTCCATGAATTCTTTCAGTGTTCGTTCACGATTGATCATGTTTCTTATCCTTCCCTTCTTTTCGGAGTGCCAGCCGTCCGTGCATCAAAGCCGTTGGACCAAACTTCAAACGCATCCGGTCCATGGCCGATGACAACAACCGTCCCTTTTCTTCTCCATTTTCAAACAAAGAAACTTCTAATGGGCCTTCCGGCGCCAGCTGCGAAACGGTGATTCCGAGCAGCCGCACACCAGATCCAATTTCCTTCTGTTGTTCCAATAGCTCGACAGCAACCCTGTAAATCGTTTCATCTGACTGAACCGGATCTGCCAGTGTGCGACGACGGGTCAACGTCTGAAATGAGCCGTAGCGCAGCTTGAGAGTGATGGTGCGCCCCGCAACCCGCTCTTGTCGCAGCCGCCATCCCACTCGCTCCGCGAGGCCCATCAGCACAGTCCGCATGGCGTCAACGTCCCGCAGGTCTGTCTCGAACGTTTCTTCCGCCCCCACAGATTTCGCTTCCCGTTCCTGCACCAACGGTCGGTCATCAAAGCCCCGGGCGAGTGCGTGGATCACGGCTGCATTTTGGCCAAAAAAGCTCTTCAACTGCGTTTCCTGTAACTGCGCCAATTGCCCAATCGTCTTGATCCCCTTGGCTTGAAGAGAATTCGCAGTTACGTCTCCGACACCCCAGAGTTTTTCCACCGGCAACTTATGCAAAAACTCCTTTTCTCGTCCGTGTTCCACTACCACCAAACCGTCTGGTTTCTGCAGATCAGACGCCATCTTAGCCAGGAATTTGTTGGGAGCTACACCCGCCGAAATCGTCAAGGCCAATTCAGCCTTTACCCTGCGCTTGATTTCCCGGGCAATATCCACCGGGGATGCATACAGCAGTTCCATGCCCGTAACATCCAAAAAAGCTTCATCTACTGAAACTTGCTCCAACAGAGGGGAATATTCATTCAGGATCGCCATGATCTGCTGCGATATACTCGCATATTTATGATGATCGCCGGCGACAAAAATGCCCTGCGGACAGAGCCGTCGGGCCGTAATCATCGGCAAAGCTGAATGTACGCCGAAACGGCGAGCTTCATAGGAGGCAGTCGAAACCACGCCCCGATTGCCAAGTCCGCCAACAATAACGGGCTTCCCCTGGTATTCGGGGTGGTCCCGCTGTTCCACCGCCGCAAAAAAGGCATCCATATCAACGTGGATAATCCAGCGCAGCACGCTCAACTTCACCTCACCCCGACGGGTTGTTTCCAGTCTTTCCAACGCAGCTTGCTCATGACAACAGTTCGATCAGAAGCATCACATTTAATCCAGTAACGATTGCGCCGATGGCCCATAGGGTTATCGCCGTTTTCGTACGATTCGCATATTTTCCCATCACCGCAGTCGATGAGGTCAGCCGGATTTGCAGAAAAATCGTCCACGGCAACTGGATGCTGAGCAGCATCTGTGAATATACGAGGCCTTTGAACGGATCTGTAATGAAAAAGATCAGCAGGGCAGCCACGCATAAAGTCAGCAAAACGCCTCGCCGAGTATGCCCGCGATCGATATCATAGGCTTCGCCAAATCCACCGGCAAAAATCGACCCACCAGCCATCCCCGCTGTAACACTCGAGGCCAGTCCTGAAAAAAGCAGCGCCAGCGCAAAAACGGCTGCCGCGGCTTTGCCCAGCAAAGGGTCTAGCATCTGCGCAGCCTGCTCCAGCTCACTCACTTCCAACCCGGCATTAAAGAAAGTGGCGGCTGCGATCAGGATCATTGCGCTGTTAATCCCCCACCCGATCAGCATGGAGAAAAGTGTATCCATAAACTCAAACCGCAGCTGTCGCTGGATTACTTTGTCATCCGACAGATTCCAGTGCCGGCTTTGAATCACTTCGGAGTGAAGGAATAGATTGTGCGGCATGACCACGGCCCCAAGCACGCTCATGACGATCGGCAGAGAACCCTCCGGAATCACGGGAACAAGCCAACCTCTGACTGCCTGCGGCCAGGCAATATCCACCAGGCTCAGTTCAAACAGAAAGGATAGTCCGATCAGCGATACGAAGCCAATGATCCATTTTTCCAGCCTCCGGTAAGAGTTGCTGTACAGCATCCAGCCGACGAATGCCACCGTAAGCAGCGTGCCGATTTTGATGGGTAGATTGAACAGCATTTTCAGAGCGATAGCTGCGCCAAGAAGCTCGGCCAGCGCAGTGGCAACAGCAGCGGCGACGGCGGAGAGCAGAATCGGTTTGGCAAACCAGGCTGGAAGATATTTTTCTGCGGCTTCGGATATGCAAAGACCGCTGACAATGCCGAGATGCGCCGCGTTATGTTGCAGAATGATCAGCATCAGCGTAGATAACGTCACCATCCACAACAGCGAATAGCCATAGGAAGCGCCGGCGGCAACATTGGAAGCCCAGTTGCCTGGATCAATGAACCCCACGGTAACCAAAATTCCCGGCCCGATATACTTTAATATTTCGCGGGCTCGCGGCCCGATCCCATTTAATTTATCCATTCATTTCCCTTACCTCTTCCGTTTCAGGTTTCCGCATTTGATGCAAAGCATTGGCCTCCACAGGATGGCCCGTCAGCATTCTGCCATTCAACAACAGGCAACGAAATGCATAACTGATTTCTTCGGCATAACGGGTTCAATTTCCTGTTGGAAAGATCCTTACCCATAAAAGGCGGAGACCTGCCACCGAAAAATCGCGGCAGATCTCCGTTTTTTCATCAGTTTGATTATTGCCTATTTTCACCGTGAAATTCTTCAGGGTGAAATACTTTTGCCCCCTGTCAAGTCAAATACAGTCTTGTCACGAATCACCTGCTCGATGAAGATGGTCAAACGTTCCCGCAAATCCAGATCAGTGTGACTCGGATACAGTTTGGCATGCTTATCCATAACTAAACGCACCGTTGGACGGTTCGTCATTCCCGGTTGCACGTCGATAACGAGACCGACATCTCCATTATTCAGTTTTACTAGCGTTCCGATGGGATATATGGCGATTTTGGCTAGAAAATGCGGCAAGATATCGGGATCGAAGTGGAAACTGCTCGATGCCAGAAGAATCTCGTATGCTTCATGAGGCAGCATGGCAGATCTGTAGGATCGGTCGGAAATAAGTGCATCGTAGACATCCGCTATCGCAACAATACGGGCATATTCATGAATTTCGGCTTTTTTCAAACCCCGAGGGTACCCACTGCCGTCAAATTTTTCATGGTGCTGATACGCAACATGCAGGGCGGGCGCCGATATTCTTTTTCCTGACTGCCGTAAATAATCAAAACCTAATTGCGGGTGTCCTTGCATCGTTATCATTTCTTCTTCCGTAAGAAGCCCCGGCTTGTTCAGGATGGCTGAGTCAATCAGCATTTTTCCCGCATCGTGCAGAAGTGAACCCATCGCTAGATCGTGCAGACGTTTCTCGCTATAGTTCATCCCCACCGCGATCAGGACGGCCATGATGCAAACGTTGACGGAATGAGCGAATGTGTAGTTGTCGTAGGTTCGTATTTCATTGAGATGAAGCAGCGCATCCTTGTTCCGCAGTACTTCGGTCACTATGCTTTTCCCTAGCCCCTGAATTTCTCGGTAGTTGATATCCGGCCGATGTGAGTCCATCAAACTGAAAACACTCTTTATGGTTTGTATTGTTTTAATCCGAACGTCTTCGTTAACAATCGGATCTACCTCAATCCCGGTCATGTAGGAATTGGTGATATAGACAGCCGGTATTTTCATCTCGTTCAATCGGTGAATAAATGACCATGTAATAATCATGTTGGCGGAAAGAAGCTTTTGCCCATCATCATTATAAACGTTTCGGGCAGTTACCATCCCCGGTTGCAGCTTTCCTACAGGTAGTCGTTGCATGCGCGTACCTCTCCATCCCAAAAGAATTTCAAATAGGAATAAGGAATTTGATATAAGCGGGGTCGATTTTACAATGATGCGATGCATTTACCACAACTTTTTCTAAATCAAAGACTGCGTTTTTTAAACCCTTGCGCGCATCGGCAGCAGTGGTTCCGTTAGCAGACGGAATTTTCGCAGTAAAGAGTTTAACTTCAGCAATAATTAATGGCGTGCTAGCAATTCAAAATAAAAAACCCGCACCTCTGCGAGCCCGAACGATGACTTGTTGAATACATCATAAAATCAACCTATACTACTTTTATTGGAAAGGGATACTCATGATGCAGACACCCAGACGAATTCCGTGCTGAAGACTTTAGCCTTTGCCAATGATCAAAACGCCTCGAAAATTATCCCAATATTTAACTCTTAAATATATTGTACCTCTATAAAACGCGGGTTTCTCCCTACTAAGGTCCTATTGTTATGGGCCAAAAGTCCTAAATGATGATCCAATAGTGAAAACCGATCCTGTAATGCCTTGTTTTACATTATTTTTTGAACGTAGCTAGTTTCCAGCTGCAAAAAAAACAGACACGACCCATTTGTTGGGCGGTGCCTATAAGGTTTTTAATACTGGCGGAGTGGGAGGGATTTGAACCCTCGCGGGAGTTTCCCCCCCTATCGGTTTAGCAAACCGACCTCTTCGGCCACTTGAGTACCACTCCGCGATCCGATGGATAGTGAAAATTCAGTTCATGCCGCAAGGAAATGGCGGAGGGGGCGGGATTCGAACCCGCGGTCCCTTGCGGGATCACTGGTTTTCAAGACCAGCTCCATAAACCACTCGGACACCCCTCCGTGTCCGGCACGCAAGTATTATAACAGGGGCCCCGCGCCTTTGTCAATCAACTCTACACACGACCGCGTTTCGCCATCGTTCGGCCGATGTCGCCATCGAAGCTGAAAACCGGGATTCGCCTCAATACATAGGGATTGGTCGCGAGCGAACAGGTTCCTGGCAAAATCGAGAATCCGCCCCAATAGCCGGCTTCATTTGCTTCCTTACCGGTAAAATCGTTGTAGCTGCCCTTAGGGTAAGCAATATACTGAACTGGTTTTTGCAGCAGCCCTTCGAGGTAAAGCCGCGACAAAGACATTTCGTTCATTGCCTCCTCAACCCCCAGATCACCCAATTGCCGATGGCTCACTGTATGTGAACCAATAGACATGCCGTTGTTCGCCATTTCACGGATATGTCCCGCCGCTAGGCGATCTTCTTCCCCAACAAGGCTCGTGATGATGTAAAAGGCGGCAGACATGCCATATTGTCGCAAAATCAGATACGCATTCAGATAATTATCCAAATATCCGTCATCAAAAGAAATCATGATCGGTTTTTCTGGCAATGGAGTCTCCGGATCAGCTTTATAGCGGCGAAAAAGCTCCAGCGAGATCGTTTCATAACCCATTTCGCGTAATCGCGACAAATCTTGCGCAAACTTATCCGGTGATATCGTCAAGTGGCCCGCCGTATCGCCGATACGATGATAAAGCAGTACTGGAATATCAACATTTTCGGTAGCTGTAACAACCTGAGGCGGCGAAAAAGCTTCGCTTATCCCCAGCGCCGCGACCGTTGCAACACAATTCTTGATAAAACATCTTCGGGTAAGCATGGTTCACCTCTTGAATTGCACAAAATACAATTACAATTCTATACCTTTCGAGACCCGAGATCAACTTTTCCCTAAGAAAAAGAGACGGTTAATACCGTCTCCCCAGAAAATCGGCGTAATTTCACTTATCCGGCAAGTTCGCTTACCCGGCTTTTTTCAAAAGGTCTGCGCCCTGCGCCAATGTCCCCCACTTCTCGAAATAGTACAGGATCTGCATGTGCAAAGGCATTTTTACGATTTCTTCAGGTTTCAGGTGTTCCATCATCACAAGGGCCTCCTTTCAATATTGCATTCAGGGTAAAAAACAGACTCCTCCGCTTTAGTGCGAAGAAGTCGCCTTTGACTCCTCAACGCATTGGTTTGTCCTTGAGTTAACTATACACTATTGTCAAAAAACATGTCAATGCAACCATCAATTGTATACATGATTCTTTTGTTTTTCTCGCTCTGATTTTTTAATCAAAGCATCGAGCTGGTCCTCTGGCGTGTTGAGCAATTCGCCGGTTTGGATCCGGGACAACAGTGTTCGTTGAAACTGTCCTACGGCTGGATTTCGCCCCAGGCACTCGGCGATTTCTTCGCCGGAGAGGGCCAATTGGTCAGGGTAAAACGGTACTGAATCTAAGATTTGCCGCAGAACGCCTGCAATTTTTTCCCATCCCGGCATGCCGGGGTCCCGATGTCCTGCCAGTCGGTCGGCACGATGTATTTCCAGCAACGCCTCAATGCCTTCCCGGAGGTCGCCAGACCGTTTGAATTCACGGGACCTTCTTCTCAGCCACCGAATGCAAGCCTCCGTCTCCGCCGGGGGCAAGCGCAGGTGATGCCGAACCAGCCAGGGTACGCTACGACTCCAATAAGCAGGAAAACGCAGTCGTTTTGCCACGTTCATCGCAATTTGGGCACCGGCAACTTCATGCCGGTGCTCGACCAAATCTCCCTGCGCATTGTAAAGCCTCACTTCCGGCAATCCCTTAGCAACGTCGTGCAATAGTGCTGCCCAACGCAGCACCGGATGCGGCATGATTTCTCCCACCATAGCCAGCGTATGCTCCCACACGTCCAGACGGTGATATCTGGCATTCTGCGCCAAACCACTGAGATGCGACAATTCTGGTAAAATCAGCACATTTTCTTCGCCTGACTCATCGCGGGCGCGGCAGGTCTCGTTCAAAAGGCCCTGTTCCATTAGAACCCTCAACCCTTTGGGAGCAAAGGTTCCTGTCAGGGTTTTGTCGATCTCGTTCCGCACCCTTTCCACAGACAAGCCGCGCACACGATACAAGTTTGGCGGAATCGCCGCCAAGGTCCTAGGGTCGATAGTGAAATCAAACACAGCGGCAAAACGCGCCGCACGGAACATACGCAGTGAGTCTTCCTGAAAACGGAGTAATGGATCGCCGACCGTGCGAATCACTCCGCATCGCAGATCTTCCCTGCCATTGAAGTAGTCTATGATGTTGCCGGCTTCGTCCATCGCCATTGCATTGATTGTAAAATCACGGCGGGAAAGATCATCACGCAGCGACACCGCAAACGAGACCGTTTCCGGTCTGTGGCAGTCCTCGCCATAGGTCTCGGTGCGAAACGTCGCTACATCGTAAGGATCCCCCGCCACTACAACAACCACCACGCCGAAAAAAACACCAGTTTCAACGGTGCGCCAGCCTTCCTTTTGCGCCGCGGTTATAATCTCCTGCGTATGGGCGGAAGTGGCAATGTCAATATCCTGAGGAGCTACCCCCAATAAGTGATCACGAACCGCGCCCCCAACAATATAGGCCTCCTGACCTGCCTGCCGCAGCGCATGCAAAATCCGTTTCGCCTTTTCGATAGCTTTCGCCCCCTTTAAAATCCGAATACCGTTCCGCGTTACGATACAACAGCTTTATCGTACAGAAGACTTCTCCATTTTTCGCTGATTCCCTGCCCAAATAAAAGCCACTACTAACCCGTGCAGGATTAATTCAATTCATGGCAAATAATAATATAATCGCAAATTTTTCTGTCGTGTTATTTGAAGGAGGCCCTATCATGATTTGCCCCGCTTGTTTCCTAGAAACTTTCAACAATGGTGTTTGCGCGTCGTGCGGCTTTGACGAAAACGCGCCGCTAAGTCCATTATTGCTCCCGCCGGGAACCCCCTTGATGAATGGGCAGTATCTGGTGGGAAAACTTCTTGGTAAGCCTGGCGGTTTTGGGATCACTTACCTGGGATGGGACAGCCAATTGGCAACCTTCGTCGCCATTAAGGAGTATTTGCCGCGCGAGGTCGCCGGACGGCACTTCGACCGCTTGACGGTCAGTGCCCACACCAATGATGACGCGGAGCATTTCCGGTATGGGCTGGAGCAATTTTTGCATGAAGCCCGTACTCTCGCACAATTCGACCACCCCAACGTGGTCCGGGTTCGTTCCTTTTTTCAGGAGAATGGTACCGCCTATCTGGTGATGGATTACCTTCAGGGCAACAGTCTGCAGGATCACCTGCTCAATTTGGGTGGCAGGATATCTGAACAAGCAGCCCTCGACACGATGCTGCCTGTTCTGGCTGGATTGCGTGAAGTGCATGCCAAAGGGTTTCTGCACCGTGATATCAAGCCGCAGAACATTTATATTACCTCAACCGGCCGCCCAATTCTGCTGGACTTTGGAACCGCCCGGCAGTCCCTTGGGGAGCTTAACCGAGGCATGACAACCATTATCACCCCCGGTTATGCGCCCTGGGAACAATATCATCGACACGGCAAGCAAGGCGCTTGGACCGATATCTATGCTTGCGCAGCGACCCTCTATCATCTAGTAACAGGCTTCGTACCGCCGGAGGCTGCGGAACGGGTCGCGCAGGAGTCTCTGATCCCACCGCTGCAAGTCATACCAGCTCTTTCGCCGCATTTCAACTATGCTCTTTTGCAGGCTTTATCCATTGATCCGGCCAATCGCCCGCAAGACGTGGCGACGTTTCAGGCCGCCCTGAAGGGTTCAGTCGGTACCGAGCCGCAGCCCATCGTCTATGCACCGCCCATGCCACCACCGATTTGGTCTGCGCCCGTTCCGCCCCCGCCTCCGTCCGGCCCCGCCTCGCAATGGTTGCCACCGCCTCCGCCACCTATGGAACCTCCCCCAGGCATCATCGCGCCACCAACGCCGCCTCAAAAGCGCAGCCGCAAAATCCTCCTCTGGTCCGCAGCACTTCTGATCTTGGTGCTCGTCGGGGTAGCGATGTCCTATAACAGCATGAACGGCTACCATACTATCTCCTACCGCAACGGCGCCTACGAAGGAAATGTCAGCTGGGGAACTCCGGCTGGAAAGGGTAAGTTAACCTATGCCGACGGGTCTGTATATACCGGTTATTTTGCCGGCGGACAACGCCAAGGTAAGGGTATCCTTGCTGCAAAATCCGGCGACTCCTACGAGGGTGACTGGAGCAACGACAAATTCGATGGATTGGGAAAGTTGACCTTGAAAAGCGGCCTTCACTATGAGGGCTCCTTTAAAGATGGAAAACGAAACGGCACCGGATCGCAAACCCAACCGGATGGCCGGAATTATACGGGAGCCTGGGTCAATGACAAAGCCAATGGCGCAGGAATTATGACAACGAAGGACGGCACGAAATACACCGGCCCCTTCAAGGATGACCTTCCTCACGGGGAGGGCACGCTAATGACCTCGCGTGGAGACCAGTATGTCGGTGGATTCGACCAGGGGAATAAAAGCGGCCAGGGAACCTATACCTACGTCGACGGGCGCGTTTACAAAGGCAGCTACAGCAATGACAAGCGCAATGGTCAGGGAACCATGAAGTGGTCCTCAGGCAGCTCCTATGTCGGCGAATGGAAGGACGATAAGCGCCATGGCAATGGCACTCAGGCTTTGACGAACAGCGGCGTTATCGTTGCCGAATATGTGGGAGAATATCGCGATGACGTTCCCTACAGCCCGAACGGCCAATACCGGGTTGTGCTGAAAAAAGATGGCAGAGCCGTTGTCGCCTCCTACCGGGACGGATCTTTCTACTGGTAAAACTTCCACGCCTTGCTTGACACATGCAAAAGAAGCTCCAGACATCGAAATCATTGAACTGCCCCCCCGTCAAGTAGACACCATAAAAAAGTAAATCTATTTAGGCAGCCTTGGTCCGGACTTCCATCGGACTGAGGCTGTTTAATTTTGCCTGCAATCGTTCATAATTGTAAAAATAAATGTAGTGATCAATGTCTTTCTCAAGGGCTTCATAGGTTTGGTATTTGTGCAGGTAATATTTTTCACACTTGAGTGTTCCCCAGAATCCTTCCATAGGGCCATTGTCAATGCACTTCCCGACTCGCGACATACTCTGTGTCAAACCATGAGCATCTAATCGTTTCTTAAACTCCCACGAGGTATATTGAAAACCTCGGTCGCTGTGAATCATCGGCGAACTGCCCGGGGCAGCTTTAAATGCTAAATCCAATGTGTTGAAAACAAGGTTATTATTATTGGAATGGCTTAACGCATAGGCAACAATGGATTTGTCATGTAAGTCCAAAATAGCGCTAAGATAGGCTTTGTGGCCGTCTCCATATTTAAACTCTGTCACGTCGGTCAACCATTTTTCATTGGACTGTGCTGCGATGAACTTGCGATTCAAGAGATTTTCAGCAATTTGCTGTGGCGTTGACTTCACATATTTCTTTTTCTTCCGCCGAATAACGGATTGGATTCCTGCCACCCTCATCAGACGATAGATCCGCTTATGGTTAATTCGCTGATCGTTTCGTCGCCGCAGATGGATGGTTAATTGGCGGTACCCATAAATGCCCTCAATTTTCTCGTAGAGAAAGATCATCTCTTTCATGAGCTGGCCGTTCTCCTGCTCACGGGGACTCACGGGGCGGTTTAACCATTTGTAATAGCTCGAACGAGGAATCTCTGCAATTTGACAAAGCAAATTGATACTAAAATGGTGTTCTTGTTGCACTGCCTGGATTGCCAGGTAGATTTTTTCTTGCCGGACTTGACTTAAAATCGCCTCCCTTCGAGTTCCTGTAACTTTTTTAATAGAGCGTTCTCCGCTCTGAGGCGCTCATTTTCAGACTCAAGTTTCTTTACCGCAAGCTTTTGCCTATCCGTATCACTTAATTCTTCTACTGTTCGTTTTCGCCCTCGGCCATCTTTTAATGCATCTTCTCCACCTTCTTCATACTTCTTTACCCATTGGTAAACCTGCGGGTAGGAAACCTGAAAGTTTTTGGCGGTGTTTAAGTAATCGTAGTTGTGAGCAAGACAGTATAGAACAGTGTCAATTCGCTCTTGCCAAGTTGTAACCCGGCCCTTAGTCATAGCGTACGTTCCTCCACCTTCGTTGGATTTAATGCTGCTATGACTATTATACTTTTTGATCCAGTTCCTGAGCTGTTTCTTGTTGGTTATTTTATACTTATCAATGATTTGACGTAATGAGCCATTTCCGGAAAGATAGTCCTGAACCGCTTGAATTTTAAGATCGGCAGAATAGCTTTTATTATGGGCCCGAATTTCTAAACCCTTATATCCATACACTTCATACCGATGAAGCCAATCGGTTATGGTGGATTGGTTAAGATCGTACTTGTTAGCAATATTTATAGTCGAACTCGTATCAAGTTCTTTCAATATGGAAAGTTTTTCAGCAGCACTGTATTGGCGTATTTTGGGCACGAAAAAGCTCCCCCTTCGGTAGTAGGTTTTATTATTTAACCTGTCTACCTTTAGGGGAGCATATCACATCACCAATGCCGGGAGCTTCTTTTTTGATCGCCCTTAGGGCAGTTGCACGAACATTCCTTTTTCGATCTGATCAACGTTGCCGTTATTCACCGTGGCGATAGAGATCTTCTCCTTCACCGAAGTGACGGTGAGGTTCGCCAGCGTGTTGAAGCTAACATCCAGTACTTCGCCTGTGCTGGGATCCCGAAGTGCTTCAGCCGTTCCCACCACGAAACTCATGCCTTCACTGACGCCTTCGCGGGTGCCACGGTTAATATAGACATTACCGTCTCTGACCATGACAACATTGCCCCGCCAGGTGATCTTCGGCAACTGCTCGATCATCCATTGAACGCCCTGCTGGACGGCATTTTCGACGGCCTTGCCAACGTTGTCGCTTTTGAAGCCGCCAGCGCCTGCGCCCCAACCGTTACCGGAATATCCGACGAATCCGCCGGACTTGTTGGACTTGCCTACGACGCTTTTTGAAGCCAAGATCTGGCCGGTTGAAGTGTGAACCATATACATGGTGACATTAACCTGGGAATTGGCACTTGCGCCACCTAGTGAAACTCCGCCGAAAGAGACCCCGCCGCCACCGCCGCTCGTATTGTTTGCAACGTGGGTAATGGCGCCTTTAACCAAGATCTGCGCTGGCGTCATATTGCCCATACCGGGAGTAATCGCCCCCTGGGCCGTGCGGCCGGCCGCCGCAATATCCTGCTCAGCCATTGCTTCCTTGCGCATATCGGTCTCACCTAGCACGATGAATTTGCCAGTCTGGTTGAGAATGTCAGTCATGACGATACCCCAGCCGTCGCCGATATCCCATTGGCCATGGTAGCCAGCCCGATTTTCAAACTTAGCCACAGAAACGGTGTAACGAAGTCCACCTGTTGCGTTCCCAGCCTGCATATCTGGCGCAGCCAGCGCTGTAATCGGAATCAGGGATACCAATGCAACCATGCATACGAAGAGAACTGCCGCCATGCCTCGTTTCATCCTTAAAATCCTTCCTTTCTCATATGGGTTCTTTGATCTACCAGAGTGAAGTGGGTTTGCCTGACTGGTTGGGGGTATTGGGCCCCGGAGCCGCCGGTGGAACCGGAGGACACGCCATGGAACTGTATGATAAAGGCCGCTGTACCAGCACCATATAGCACTGGCCGGGAGCGGCGCAAAATCCAAAGGCTGGCATTCCCATATAGGAAGATGTGCCGCTTGATAGTGAAGACTCCCCTACAGGCAGCATCAGCGTATTCCAGTAAGGATTCCCATTGGACATCTGGAGACGATAATCCTGCTGCATGATCACTTGCATGAATCCATTCCAACCTCCAGTTCCTGATGGTCCCATCCACACCACTGGGTCAGCCGCAGCGGTTCCGCTGATCGCAAAAATTCCAATCATGCACGCCAAAAACACTTTTGTCCCGAACTTTCTTGTCCACTTCATTCCCGTACCTCTCCTTTCATTGCTGCTCCTGTCGATTTCAATTACCATAGCGACCCTTTATCTCTTTTGGGTGGAGTGGGGGTGGCCGGTTTGTCAGCGGGAGGCTGAGTGCGTACTGCCGGTTGCTGCCTCGGAGCAGCCGGCGTCTCCGATGGAGCGGGAGATACTTCTGATGGAGTTTTATCTACTTCGCCAGGCTTTGAAGGAACAGCTACCGCCGGTTTATCTGTCGTAACCGGTTGAGCCGGCGCTATAGGCTGAGTCTTTGTAGGTTGTTCTGACGGAAGCGGGGCTACGTTCGAAGCGGGAGCGGTAGTTTGCTTTGATGCAGGAGCTGGCGAAGCCTGTTTATCTTTACTCGTTCCTCCAAAGAAATACCATCCTGCCACTGCTAAGGCTAAAACAAGGCCTCCCACAACAAGCCCTATCCCGGACGAAGACTGTCGTTTGCTGTCCGCCGGCATAGGGGGGGGCGGCGGTGGAGAATAGGCGCGGTTAGGAACTGGCGACGGAGGCGAATAAACATTGGGTTGCGGCGTTGATGCAGCCTTCGCGACAGAAGGTTGCACCGATAGAGGAGGAGTTGCCAGGATGGGTGAACCAGGAGCAGAAAACCCCGTTGTAATAGCCTGCGGCAGGGGCGGCGGCGTGCTTGGAATAGAGGGAGCTGCGGGGATGGCTGGTGCGATTTGCCCATTAACTAGACCGCGAAATATGAAAACATCTTGCGGCCGTGCGCCAGCCTCCAGTGAAAGAGACTGCATAATCGCCGCGTTCAAACCGGGCGAGATGCCAGGAACCAAAGAATTTAGCGGCGCCAACTCATCAATGGCAACGCGTTCCGGCGCATCCGGCGGCGCATGCCCGGTCAGCAGATAGTAATAAGTGGCCGCGAGCGCATAAATATCAGTCCAAGGGCCTTGCTCACCGCGTCGGTGATATTGCTCATACGGTGAAAAACCGGGGGTTAGAACGACGGAGAGACTGCGGCTGCGTTCTCCCATTGCTTGGCGCGCTGCCCCAAAATCCAGCAAAATCGGTCTACCGGACGACGTAACATAGATGTTCTGCGGCTTGATATCTCGGTGCAGGAATCCCTTTGCATGGACTTCCTGCAACCCGCCAAGGATCGGCATCATAATCTCACAAGCCTGCTGTTCTGTCAGGCGACCGCCCATGGCAAGAAGATATTCCGCCAAATTCACTCCTTGCAGATAGTCCATGACTAAGTAGGCTGTTCCGTGCTGTTCAAAAAAGCTGCGGACCCTGACAACATTGGGATGATCGAAACGTGCCAATGTACGGGCTTCCTGTAGGAACTGCTCCAGACCGAAGCGGAACAAACTCGCATCTTCGCGCGAATGTGCCATAACAGAGGCATGGTCCGAATCTCGGCCGGCATAATCGCGCGGCAAATACTCCTTGACTGCGACAAGCGTAGCAAGGTTAATATCCCATCCGAGATATGTAATGCCAAATCCACCGGGTTTCCCCAGCACCTTGCCCACGATAAATTGTCCGTTCAGAACACTGCGATAGGACAACACCAAAGGGGTGCGTCGTTCAGACTCATCATAGCCGCAGTATGGACAGACGGACTCATTCCCTTTATCAGCAAAGCACCCGGGACATAGCGCATCCCATGTTCCCAATCTCTACACTCCTCTTGGTTTTTCCAAACAGCGTCCTATTATTCCGCCGCGTCTTCTTTCCCCTGGTCCCAGTTAAACTTTTCGCCACAAAGCGGTACAAACATCAGTTGGGTTTCTCCGATTTCTATAATGTCATACCCTTTGATGTCGGAAGCCTGAACGACTTCATCCCCATTCAAATATACCAGTCCCCTCCCATCGCCGGGGCGGATACTGAAACTGCGTTTACGAGGCTCGTAGACTAGGAACGCGTGATTCTCTCTGGAAACTGTATTATCTCCAGCGATTTGAACATCCATGGCTTCCGACCGTCCGATCCCGTTCCGCCCACTGCGAATGCGATAATCGCGTCCTCGGGAAGGTCCTTTGATACAAACCAGCCAGCCGACCACCGGATCAATCCCGACTTTCTTCATGTCAACAGCCACTGTACGGCCTTCCTCAGGCCCTTTGAGAGAGCCTCCCAGGTGGACGCCTGCCGGACGAAGCGGCACAGTGGGCCCGATAACTGGCTGCGGCACATCACGCAACGGCCGCGTTGCGCCTACCGGAGACGGAGCTCCGCCCAAAGGCGGCGGCATCGGCGGCTGCTGCTGAGCTTCTGTGGCGCCGGTTCCTCCAGCGGGCATACTGCCGCAGTATGGGCACGCATTGTGTCGGGATGGATCATAGAAATGCCCCTGTTGGCAACGAATCAAGGCCATGTTTTCATTCCCCTTTCCTGTATGCATAAAAGCATCCTCAATTTTTCCCCATCACCGGGGCACTGAACTGCCAGATTCTTTTGAAGGCTCGTTTTTCGGGGGGTCCTCGGACGTATTTGCCGACTTTTCGGCAGGCTTCTTCGGACTAACCTCGACGGTCGGATTTTCCACAGGCTTGGACGATGTCGGCGCCAGACCTTGCGCGCCGAAATAACGTCCACCGAAAAAACCGGCTATCGCCAAGGCCAGGATGAGACCAACGGCCTTAATCCATTTGCCACGGCCAACGAGTTCTTTTCGCGTTGGCTTGGCTGCAGCTGTTTTTTGCGGTTCCTGCCTACGTGTCTGCGTCTGGTCCAAATTTTGTACTAGCGGTAGATCATACCCCCAAAACAGCGACCGTTACGTTATCTTGATAGGGAAGTTGTCTGGCAACCGTTCCCTGAACTAACGCTTCAGCCGCATGCTGCGGTTCGGATGCCATCAACCTGATAATATCTTCTTCCGGCAAAAAACCGAACAGCCCATCACTGGCCAGTAGCACTTTATCACCTGACAACAACTCCAGCGTGGAATCTGACGGTCGATCATATTCATCCACTTCCGCTTTGCCCAGATAACTGGTAAGGGCAGCACGCGACGGGTGAGACGCCGCCTCGCCGAGGCTGATTTCCCCTTTTTCCGCCATGCGATCAAGAACTCGGCCGTAGTTGTAGTCGGTCGTAAGCTGACGCAAGAGTCCCTGCCGGAACAAATAGATTCGGCTGTCGCCAGCGCTGATCCAATAAAGTTTCCCCTCGTGGATCACCACTGCCACCAGCGTAGTTCCGGCTTCTCCCTCTACTCCTGCCTCCGCCGCCCTTCGGTTGACGGCCCGATTTGCGCTATGCAGACTCTTGTCAAGAACTGCGGTGATCTTCTCGTCAGGCTCTTTTTCCGCATAAGTTGCCAGAAAGGTTTGCACGGCGATCGCGCTGGAGTCCTTGCCCAGGGCAAGTCCGCCCATCCCATCAGCCACTACGGACAGGATACCGGCATGCTTGATGAAATCTGCATTGTCAAAATCCGAAAAACCGAAAGAATCCTGCTGTTCGCTACGCGCGCCAATATGCTGCGCATTGCCGGGAACCACCCCGCAGGGTGCGTTTGTCCTGTCAGTCATGTTTTGATTGCTCCTTGAAACAAAACCGCAATGGCGGTGTAGTTGTCATAGGGCCCCGTTGCCCGCTGCAATATTCGCTCTTCCAATCGCTCCAGCCACTCCTCTGCCGAACGTGACAGCGAAAGATCAGCCTCCATTTCCGGCTCCAGCACATAAGTCCAGACACCATCACTACAAAGCAAGGCAGCGTCTCCATCCTGAATTGGGAAGCTTTCCGCCAGAAGGGTTGGACGAAGCTCGCCTTCCTGTCCCAAGGCACGGGTCAAGCGATTCTGATCCTCATGCCCCCGAATCTGCTGTAGGCTGATTTTCCCTGCATCTACAAGCATTTGCGGCACACTATGGTCACGGGTCTGTTGCAGGAGAGCCCCCTGGCGAAACCAATAGAGCCGTGAATCGCCAACATGGCCCCATACGGCGTTCGCTTGGTTACAGGCCAACAAAACCATCGTTGTCCGCATCCCCGAAAGGCTGAAATCTTCCGCAGCTTTTTCTCGAATCGCACTCTGAACTATTTGGAAGCAGTCGGAAACGAATTGCATCGATACTGCCGAATCTTCGCGGAAACGAGCCCGCACAAGATCGACAGCAATGTGTGAAGCAACTTCCCCTCCCGCATGACCGCCAAGGCCATCAGCAACGAGCCAGCACCCGCCGGCCTCGTTGCTCTCAGCCCCATATGCATCCTGATTCGACTTGCGCCCGCCAACCCTTCGACAGACAGGCTGAATCCATTCGCATCTTCAATCGGCGCGCAGCTCGAACAGATGGGTAGGTTCACTGAGATAGAACCGCTCACCGGAACGCAACCGCGCCTGCCCATTGATCTTTTGCCCATTAACGAAGAAGGTTCCGTTCGTGGATCGGTCTTCAACCGTGAAAGACTGAGTAGCAGCATCAAATGTCACAATGCAGTGCACCCGACTGATTTCGCTCATGTCGGCAGGAAACACCAGTTGAGCCTGTTGCGGATCCCTACCGATAAGCATAGGCCGTCCACTGGGGATTTCAAATGGTCTTGCCGGCAAAAAAACCGCTGACGCCGGTGACCGTGGAGTGGTGAACAGCAGCTGCTACCGTGGGCTTTGGCGCACTCGGCATTCCCTGTGGAATTTGTTGCTGCGGCATCTGGTGCTGCATAGGCATCTGCATTTGCTGTGGCGAGTTCTTTTTCCGTGACATCATGAATCCGGCAATGCCGATCAAAATGATAACGACTACGGCCCCGCCGATAAACATCGGATTCTGATAGAAAGGCTCAGGCGCGGGCTGCTGTACAGGCTTGGTTTCAGTGGCTACCGGCGCCACCGGTGCATCTTTGCTGCCAGCTATCGCCCCGGCAGCGGGCGCTAATTCCGCTACCGCATTCGTCCGTTTGACAACTTCCATGATTTCATCAGCATCAACCGCATAGTTCAGGGAAGAGGATCTGCCTTTCAATGTGGACATGCCGATGACATAGCCGCGACTATTGAACACTGGACCTCCGGAATTCCCCAGGATTAATATCCGCAGTTATTTGGATCATATGTGCGCCCCCACCGAGCCGCAGCTTCTGAACGACCTGACCGGGAGTAGGCGTAGCCGGCGCATTCGGCCAATCTTCATCGACTCGGTCGCTGGTGCCTGGAAAGCCAACCGCAATAACACTCTCGGCGGCTTTTATGTCATCGCGCCGAACCAGCTTCACGCTGGGTTTGGCCAGTTTCTGATCGACTGATAACACCGCAATATCGTTGGCTTGAGAGGTAGCCCGAATTTCCAGAGCCCGCAGCATATCACGCCCCCGACCGAGAGCTACCCACGCCTGTGCCCCTTCTTTTTCAACAGCTTCGACAACATGATAATTGGTCACGATGTGTTTTCCATCATCGATGACAAACCCGCTTCCTTTGCCCAGTAGTTTGCCACCCTGTGTAATCAGAACCCGGACGGAACTATTTTTCATGGTTTCGATATCGGCCTCGGCTGCCGCCGAAACAACCGGTAGCACTGCAGTAACCGCTATAACAACCATTGCCAACGCCAATGCCAGGAACTTACACCATGGTTTATGCAGTGTTCCCTTTCTTTGTTTCAACATTTTTACCACCTTCCAATTTTTAGTCCGTTCGGGTTAACCTTCCCTGATTCACTGAAGCAACACCCTTTCACCATCAGCTCGGAAAAGTAATTCTCATCTCTATTTGACCGATCCTCAACACATCAGCTTCTTCAATCCGCCGGCGGGTTGTCAGAGGCATCCCGTTAAGAAAAGTGCCCTGTGCCGATTCCAAATCTTGCACATACAGGAATCCATTTTCAAAAAGAATTTCACAATGCGATGGCGATATGGTTTCATCATGTTCAAAGACCAGCTGGCTCACCGCTGGATCACGGCCGAGGATAACCCGATCGACAATTTCCAGCTCAAATTGATGCGGCGGCGGACCTTCGTGAATGCGCGTCAAACGCGTAAGCACTCCCGGGAGTTCCGGGGTCTCGCCCACGGGAAGCGGATTCCTCGCATCGGCGAAAGATTGAACTCGCTGCATCGGCGAAGCAACATCGGCGTCCCTGCCGAAGCTCTTCACTGCGGAACGTCGCCGGGTCCAAAACCATCCGATTCCAGTTAACGCAACAACGATTCCTACATACAGCCACACATTTGCATCCGGGTTATTCTGTCCCGTCTTCTGTTGCGCTGCCGGGGTGGATTCTCCATGCGGTGCAGCAGGAGTACCCCCTGCGGGCACCGTCAGTTGCAGTTTTGACGTCCAAGTCCGGTTGGCTGCCAACAGAGACAGTTCTAAAGGATACACTGCCCCTTCCGAACGAAATCCTGTTGCATCCAATTCAACCACAAAAGAGCTGCGAATGGAACGCGTAACGGCGAAATAAATTCCGCGCCAGGCTCCACCACGACCATCATAGAAACGTCCACCCGATTGACTGGCAAAACCCTTCATAATGCCAATGGCGCTTTCTTCCTCCGGTGTTGGTTTTCCCTGCACGTATCCGACCAAATACAAGGGAACCGGGTCAGTCGATAACTTGGCCGAAATATCTCCTTTAGTAACACCCCCTGTTAAATCGTTGACCCCATCAGTAAGCGTGATCACAACCCGGCGAGCCGGGACTTCCGCACTACCGGCCCTAGCCACCGTAATCGCCTTGTCCAGACCTCCATAAAAAGCGGTTTCGTCTTCGGATGGGGCAATTGAAGCAATTTTTTCCTTGATTTTTCCACGGTTCGGCGAAAAATCCTGAATAAGCTTCACTTCGCTGCCGAAGGTAACCAGCGCCGCCTGGTCAAGATCCGACATCGCATCAACAAATGCGGCGAGGGTTTCTTGCATCAGGGAAAACTGCGCCGCTGACAGGGATTTGGAGACATCGACCAGTAAAACATAACCGATTCCTTCTTTAGCATCCTCAAACGGAACAATGTTGGTCACCTTTACCGGCATTGCTCCGATTTGAGCCTTCAACCCTTCCATTTGCAAGCCTTTTACCGGCACATCCCCCGCGCCTATTATATCAACGTACGCTTTGATCGCAGAAAGTTTCGCAACTCCTTGCGTCAGCCGAAAATCATATACGGTAGGCGAAGCCGCAAACAACGGAAAACATTGGCCCACTATCAGTACAATTGCCAGAGCTGCCGCCCGCCAGGTCAAAAGGCGTCCATCATGCATAGTCTGAAAATCCCTCCACACCATCCAGCTTCAAGTTTAATAAGATCATGGATTTTCCGTACTTAGTTTAAATTTGCCATCAAACATAAAATTCCTGTCAACGCTCAAACGTTTTTTCATTCTTCTATGATACCATGCCCCGATAGTATCGTTTTTCATTGCATTAGACAAGACCGACATATGGCCTTATGCCAATTTTACACTTATGCTTGACTTAGCCCGCAATCGCTGCGATAATGTATACAAAATCCTTAAAGAAGACACAAGGGTATATCCAATAATTTTAGCGATGATTGGGACTAAAGCCTAGGATTCAGGCACTTCAGAGAGCCGGTGTTGCTGCGAGCCGGTGTGCCCTCCCCGGGCGAAAACTCACCCATGAGCTCTTCATCCGAAACATGCGCAAATGCTAGTTGCACACATGTGTAGGATGCGGCGTATCCGGGCGTTAACCGGCCAAGTTATAATGTAGGGTGGTACCGCGATTCAATCCGCCCCTACTTGTCAGTAATATGACAGGTAGGGGCGGATTTTCTATATTAAAACATAAGGAGGAACACAGCATGGGAACTCGGCGAATTCAGTTTTTTGACACAACCCTGCGCGATGGAGAACAAAGTCCCGGCATTTGCCTGGGCGTTGAAGAGAAGGTCGAGATCGGCCTAGCCCTAGCCCGTCTAAAAGTTGACGTAATCGAAGCCGGCTTCCCCGCCGCTTCTCCCGGCGATCTCGCCGCCGTCCAGGCAGTCGCAGCCAGAGTGAAAGGACCCGCCATCGCGGGCCTGGCCAGAGCCAACAAAAAGGATATCGACCTGGCATGGGAGGGGATTCGCAAGGCGGAACGTCCACGAATTCACACTTTCATCGCTACTAGCGACATTCATCTGGAACACAAGTTGAAAATGTCCCGGGCACAAGTCCTGGATGCGGCTGCCACGGCCGTCCGTTATGCACGAACACTCACGCCGGATGTCGAATTCTCAGCCGAAGACGCTTCACGCAGCGACTGGGCGTTTTTGGCAGAAATTTTAGGTGTTGCAATCCGTGAAGGAGCTACCGTCATTAATGTCCCCGACACCGTCGGCTATGCCATGCCTGACGAATTCGCCCGCCTCATCACGTATTTGCGGCAAAATACTCCGGACATCGAAAAAGCCGTCATCAGTGTACATTGCCATGATGATCTCGGCATGGCTGCCGCCAATTCTATCGCCGCAGTCATGGCAGGAGCAGACCAAGTTGAATGCACGATCAATGGACTGGGAGAACGAGCAGGCAATGCGGCGCTCGAAGAAATCGCGATGGCGCTCGCCACCCGCAAGGAACACTTCGGCGTGGAAATAGGACTGGATACCCGGCAAATTTATCGGACCTCCCGCATTGTGCAAAACCTCACCGGCTTCACACCGCCTCCCAACAAAGCGATAATCGGCGACAACGCCTTCGCGCACGAGTCAGGCATTCATCAGCACGGCATCCTCAGTAATTCCCTGACCTATGAAATCATGAGTCCGGAAAGTGTCGGCATGCAACGGAACGCTCTGGTCCTCGGCAAACATTCCGGTCGACACGCTTTCGAAGAGCGCTTGGTCTCCCTGGGTCATGAGTTGTCAGCCGAAACGATCAACGAGCTGTTCGTTCGCTTCAAGGAACTGGCTGATCGCAAGAAAACCGTCTTCGACCGGGACATCGAAGCGTTGGTGGGACACAAGCCCATCGCTGTCTTCGAATATTATCAGCTCAGCGGGCATCATGTCACCAGTGGATCGCAGGGACCTGCCATGGCCCTTGTCAAACTTACCACCATCGATGGAAAGCCACCCATTTCGCAGGCGGCAGTCGGGGATGGTCCTGTGGACGCCGTTTTTAACGCGATCGATGCGGCTGTCGGATTTGCCGTAAATTTGAAGGACTATCAATTGAAAGCAGTCACTTCCGGTCAGGATGCACTCGGCGAAGCAACTGCCTGGGTAGAGTGTGAAAATCAAGTTTTCGTCGGCCGCGGGTTAAGCACTGACGTAGTGGAAGCCAGCGCCCGCGCTTATCTGAACGCAATCAACAAAATGGTGGCCGCCTGCGGGCGACCTGCCGAAACCAAAACGCAGCAGCAGGAGGAATGAAAATAGTATGGGAATGACGATGACAGAAAAAATTCTGGCGGCGCACGCCGGATGCGAAAAAGTCGAGCCGGGTCAACTGATCCGCGCTAAGGTCGATTTTTTGCTTGCAAACGACATCACTGGGCCGCAGGCCATTCCTGAATTCGACAAGATCGGGCGAGCGGTGTTCGATCCGGACAAAATAGCTCTGATTCCAGACCACTTCATCCCGAACAAAGACATCAAATCTGCTGAACAGGCCAAAGTCATGCGCGATTTCGCCCGCAAGCATAAAATCAGCCATTATGTTGAAGTTGGCCGCATGGGCATCGAGCATGTTCTGTTGCCGGAAATGGGCTGGGTCCGTCCTGGCGAAGTCATCATCGGAGCCGACTCACACACTTGCACCTACGGCGCGATCGGCGCTTTCGCGACCGGTGTTGGCGGAACAGATCTCGGCGCGGCAATGGCTACCGGCGATACCTGGTTCAAGGTTCCTTCGACGATTAAAGTCGAGCTCTTTGGCACGCTGCCGGAATGGGTGAGCGGCAAGGATGTCATTCTGACGCTCATCGGTCGCATCGGTGTCGACGGCGCCCGTTACCAGGCTCTCGAGTTCAGCGGTCCCGGCGTTGCCAATCTGTCGATGGCCGACAGGTTCACCATTTCCAATATGGCCATTGAAGCCGGCGGTAAAAACGGAATTTTCCCTGTAGATGAAAAAACCGTCGAGTATCTGAGGGCACGCACAACTCATCCATATCAAGTTTATACTTCCGATCCGGATGCGGTGTATGCGCGCGAAATCCAAATCGATCTCTCTGCTCTCCGTCCGGTCGTCGCATTACCGCATCTGCCGGAAAATGTAAAGCCGGTTGCGGAACTGCCTGAAATAATTATCGACCAAGTAGTCATCGGATCCTGCACCAATGGCCGCATCGATGATCTGGAACAGGCCGCGAAAATCATTGCCGGCCGCAAAATCCATCCAAATATCCGGGCCATTATTATTCCCGGCACGCAGGAAGTATATATGGAAGCTATGAAACGCGGCTACATTGCCCAGTTCATTGAAGCAGGCGCCGTTGTCAGCACACCGACCTGCGGGCCTTGCCTGGGAGGGTACATGGGAATTCTGGCCGCCGGTGAACGTTGTGTTTCCACCACCAATCGCAATTTCCGCGGCCGCATGGGACATGTTGACAGCGAAGTATATCTGGCCAGCCCGGCAGTCGCAGCCGCCAGTGCGGTCATGGGCCGCATTGCCGAACCGAAGGAGGTGCTCGCATGAAATTAACCGGGAAAGTCTGGCGCTATGGTGACAATATCGATACTGACGTCATCATTCCGGCGCGCTATCTGAACACATCCAACCCCCAGGAACTTGCCAAACACTGTATGGAAGACATCGACAAAACTTTCGTTACCGGCGTGAAGGAAGGCGACATCATGGTCGCCGACAACAACTTCGGGTGCGGGTCTTCCCGTGAGCATGCGCCAGTCGCCATTAAGGCCAGCGGCATCACCTGCGTCATAGCCGCCAATTTCGCCCGCATCTTCTATCGCAACGCGATCAATATCGGCTTACCGTTGCTGGAGGTCGGCGAAGATGTAGCGAAGATCAAAGCCGGCGATACTCTGTCGGTCGATCTGGAAACCGGCGAAATCGTGAATACCACAACAGGCGAAAAAATTCAGGGCCAGCCGTTACCTGGGTTCATCCAGGATATCGCCCGTGCCGGTGGCTTGATCAACTATGTGAAAGGATCGGCGCAATGAACATAATTGAGAAGAAAATCACGGTGATCCCCGGCGACGGGATCGGACCGGAAGTCACAACTGCCGCAATTGCAGTAATGCATGCAGCCGCTTCGCTTACCGGCATGAAATGCATCTGCTCAACCCATCTGGCCGGCGGCGCCGCCATCGATGCGCACGGGCTCCCCTTGCCGGAAGAGACCATCGCTGCCGCACGTAGTGCCGACGCGGTACTGCTGGGCGCCGTCGGCGGTCCGAAATGGGATAATGTTGCGCCGGAAATCAGGCCGGAAAAAGCCATTCTCGGCCTGCGAAAAACGTTGGGCCTGTTCGCCAATATGCGTCCGGTCAAAGTCACTGCCGCGATGGCGCCCTATTCCCCATTGAAACCGGAGCGGGTCACCGGCGTCGACATCCTCATCCTGCGGGAACTCAATGGTGGCATCTACTATGGAACCCGCTGCGAATCGGAACAGGTGAACGGGGTGGAGCAAGCCTGGGATACCGAACTTTATAGCGTGCCGGAAGTGGACCGTATCGTACGCATGGCCTTCCAGGCCGCACAAGGTCGTAGCGGCAAAGTCACCTCCGTCGACAAAGCAAATGTTCTGGCTTCGTCCCGCTTGTGGCGTCGGACCGCAAACAGCATCGCAAAAGAATATCCTACAGTCCAACTTGATCACATGTATGTCGACAACTGCGCGATGCAGTTGGTCATGGCCCCCAAAGCCCTCGACGTTGTTGTTACAGGCAACCTGTTCGGCGACATCCTGACCGACGAAGCGGCCGTCATCACCGGTTCCATCGGCATGCTGCCTTCTGCCAGTCTCGGGGCAGGTACAGGCCTTTACGAGCCGATCCACGGCTCCGCGCCGGATATTACAGGCAAAGGAATCGCCAACCCGCTTGGCACAATCCTCTCTGTTGCCCTGATGTTCCGACATTCTCTTGCCAATGAGCCTGCAGCCCGAATGGTTGAAGCTGCCGTGGAAAAAGTGTTATCGGCAGGATACCGTACAGCCGACATGATGCAAGAAGGCCTGACACGCGCCTCCACTACTGAAATGGGACGTTATGTTGAACTAGAAATTCTCAAGGGAGCGTGATTGTTATTCATAATCCACAAGCAGGCGTATTGCGCCGTTTATTAGCCGGTTCAGAATTTCTCACCCTTCCTGGCGTCTATGATGCCCTGACCGCGAAAATAGCCGCCAAAGTCGGTTTCAAATGCCTAGTCATGGGCGGGTATAGCATCGCCGCTTCCCGCCTGGGTCAACCGGATGTGGGATACCTGACCATGACGGAAATGACGCAGGCGTTGAAAAACATCTGTGACGCCGTCGACCTGCCTATCGTCGCCGACGGAGACACCGGTTACGGCAACGCGCTCAGCGTTCGTCGCACAGTGGTGGAATATGAACGCGCCGGGGCTGCAGCCATGCTCTTTGAAGACCAGGTCTGGCCAAAACGATGCGGTCATATGCAGGGAAAAGAAGTGATCCCAACCGAGGAACATGCTGCGAAAATTCGCGCTGCCGTTGAAGCCCGCACCAATCCAGATACACTCATCATTGCCCGCACTGATTCCCGGGCAGTCTATGATATGCCGGAAGCAATCAAACGAGGTCATGCGTATTTCGACGCAGGCGCTGACGCACTGTTCATTGAAGCGCCGCAGGATGAAGCAGAACTGCGAGCTATCGCCCAAGCCTTCCCCGGCAAAATACTGCTTGCCAATATGTTGGAAGGTGGAAAAACGCCGATTTTGAATGCTGCTCAATTGCAAGAAATTGGATTCCGAATTGTTTTTTGGCCTTGCACTGCACTATATACAGTCTTTAAATCTTTGGAAGAAGTTTTTGCTGAATTGAACAATACGGGAACCACTGCCGGTGTAGCAGCCAAAATGCACAGCTTCCAGCAATTCAACGACCTGGTCGGCTTGCCGGAATATGCCGCATTAGAAAAACAATACTGCAATAAAGAATGAGGAGGTTCATCCCATGAAAAAAGGCTATTTCACCCTTCGTCTAATCGCACTTCTCGCCCTGGCCGTATTCACGGTTGTCGCGATAGGTTGCGGCGGCTCTTCACAGCCAACTTCTCCGACTCCGGCAAAAGCTGCGGATAAAATAACCATCAAACTCGCACACAACCTGCCTATTACGAATCACATGGCCCGTGGAATGGATTCATTCGCAAAGAAAGTAAGTGAAAAATCCAAAGGCGCCATGACTGTGCAAATTTATCCTTCAGGCCAGCTGTACAACGATAAAAGCATGAACGATGCTTTAATGGCCGGCGGTATCGAAATTGGTCTGAACTCCACCGCCATGTGGGCATCGATCATCCCTGTCATGGAAATTTTCGACGTACCGTTCCTGTTCCCCAGCTATGCCAAAGTCGCCCAGGCTCTCGACGGCGGTGTTGGGGCACAGCTCGGGGCTGAAATGGAAAAGAAGGGAGTCAAGCCCCTGATCTGGGTAGACTATGGCTTTGTTCAGTTCGGTAATAGTAAGCGCCCTCTCACAAAGCCTGAAGATTTTAAAGGATTAAAGTTGCGCGGCTACGGTGAGCTGCCGTCGGAAACTATCAAAGCACTGGGAGCAGCTCCTGTAACCATGGGCGCTGGTGAAGTCTACATGGCGCTTCAACGCGGTACCATCGACGGCCAGACCTCAGGCACAACCGCCATGTATGACCGAAAAATGTATGAAGTAACCAAATATCTTACAATGACCAATCATGCGTTCCCCGAATTCGTTACCTCCATCAACCTCAAGTTCTGGAACAGTCTTTCAGCCGATCAAAAGAAAATTCTTGAGGAATCGGCCAAAGAAGTTCAGACTGCAATTAGATCGGAAGTTAAAAATGAAGAGGACAAAGCCCTTACCCTGTTAAAAGAAAAAGGCATGCAGGTACATACCATTCCTGATTCGGAAATCGCCGCCTGGCAAAAAGCCACCGAGTCGGTCCAGGCTCTTTTCATCAAACGAACCGGGGAAGTCGGGCAAAAAATGGTGGACTTCTGTAAAAATTTGAAGTAGGCGGTGATTTTGATTCGAAACGCCATATTCCGGTTGGCTGCGATAGCCAACCGTATCGGCGGTTTTATCGCGGGGATTTGCATCCTCGCGACCGCCTTTTTCGTTACGTATGAGGTTGTTTTGCGCGCATTGTTTGACGCTCCTACAGAATGGGTCAACGAGGTCTCCGTCTATCTTATATTAATCAGTGCTTTTCTTGGACTTTCCCCTGCCCTTGCTGCCGGAAAGCATATCTGTGTGGATCTCGTGACCAGTAAGCTTTCCAAACAGACCAACAAGGTTCTCGGAATCATCATTTCCATCTTGGGGATGGTTTTCAGCCTGGTCTTTCTGGTAACCAGCGCCGAGATGGCCTTGAATTCGTATCAGTTGAATATGCTCTCAACCAGTACACTCCGCATTCCGCTCTATATCCCACAAGCTTCCCTTCCGATAGGCTTTGCCATCCTGACCCTCCAATTCCTGGCTAATTTGATCGATCCTGACAGCACAGTCCAGGAAAAGGAGGGGCACCAATGATTACCACCTTTGTCGGCTCATTAGTTATTCTGCTACTGATCGGACTCCCTGTAGCATTCAGCCTCGGCATCACCAGTATGGTCGGTTTCTGGCTGATGATGGGCTCTCAGTCCCTGGCTCAGGCCCCGATCATCGCCTACAAATCACTGGATGATTTCGTCCTGTCTTCCATTCCACTGTATATTCTGCTCAGTCAGATCCTCCTCGCCGGCAAAGTCGGCAATGACCTGTACGATGTCGCCAGCAAATGGGTCCGCCACTTGCCGGCCGGGCTCGGCGTCGCCACCATTTTGGCTTGCGCTGCTTTTGCAGCTATTTCGGGGTCCAGCGTCGCCACTGCAGTCACCATCGGCATGGTCGCCATTCCCGAAATGATTTCCCGCGGTTACCCGAAGGAGTTGGTATTGGGCCTGGTAGCCGGCGGCGGCACTCTTGGCATCCTGATTCCTCCAAGTATTCCGATGATCCTATTTGGCGCCATTACAGGGGAATCGGTAGGCGCTCTGTTCATCGCCGGTGTATTGCCGGGCATATTGCTTACTGCCCTTTTCATCCTCTATGTCGTGCTGTTTGCCGCCAAAAAAGTTCCTGCTCAACCACCGGCTAGCTGGAACGAGCGATTTGCGGTTCTCCGTCACTCTTCCTGGGGCCTGTTTCTGCCGGTCCTCATCATTGGCGGCATCTACACTGGGTTGTTCACCCCCACCGAAGCGGCGGCGGTCGGGACTGTCTACAGCCTATTCATAACCTTCTTCGTTTACAAAACCCTTTCTCTGCGTGATATGCCCGGTATCATGCTCGACACAACCAAAACCAGCGCCATGGTATTGGCGATCATAATCGGTGCTATGTTGTACGGTTTTGTTCTGACTGTTATGCAAATTCCCCAACAGCTGACGGAGCTGGTTACCGCCATGGAGGTCAACCGCTGGATCGTTTTCGTAGCCATCAACATTCTGTTGCTGTTCCTCGGCTGCATTCTGGAAACCGTTTCGATTATCCTGATCACCGTTCCTATCCTGTATCCGCTGATTCTCAAACTCGGATTTGATCCCATCTGGTTTGCCGTCATCATGGTCATCAACATGGAGCTGGCTCTGATTACGCCGCCGGTCGGCATGAACCTGTTCGTCATACAGGGAATTTCGCCGGGGACACGCATGTCAGAAATTATCAAAGGTGTATTACCTTTCGGGCTCCTGATGATTCTCACCATCGCTGTTGTAGCCTGGATCCCCGAGCTGGCTACCTGGCTGCCAAAATTCTTGCAGTAGTACATTAACTGACCTGGATAATGCTTAAATGTTGGAATATAATAAACGCTCTGCTGTCATACTGACGCAGAGCGTTTATTGTTGGACCGTATGTTTCCCGCACCATCCCTGGAAAAAGAGAACCCGTGCCATTCAATACTTATGCATCGATGCATCAGCCTTTTTCAGAGCGGCATGCAGTTCTCCCAGCCCTGCTACAACATAATCAGGTTTTGCTGGCGCCGAAGCAATATCCGTTTCCTTCGCTTCCCCAGATAGAACCAACACGGATGTTACTCCGGCATTATGTCCCATGACAATATCCGTGTAAAGCCGATCACCGACCATGGCAACTTGTTCACGTCGCACTGGCTTTTTGCGAAACATTGCATCGATAATTTCCCTGTTTGGTTTGCCGATTACTTTCGGCGCCACACCGGTCGAAGCGGTAATGAGTGCGGTCATCGCGCCACAATCCGGTATATAGCCGGTCTCTGTCGGGCAGTTAATATCCGGGTGAGTCGCAACAAACGGTACGCCGGCCCGGATCAAATCGCAGGCGCGCACCAGCTTTGCATAGGTCAAAGTCATGTCAAACCCCAAAACAACATAGTCCGGGTTTTCATCTGTCAGCACAAATCCGTGCGAAGCGAACTCCGCCTCTAAATCGGGAGTTCCCAAAAGATAGATACGGGAAGCCGGTTTTTCTCCACCTAAATAAAGTGCAGTCGCCTCTCCGGAAGTAAGAATTTCTCCCGGCTGGGCCGACCACCCGAGTTTCGTCAATTTTTGCGCATAGTGGCCGGCATTGCGCGAAGAATTGTTAGTCAAAAACAGATGATCGCGACCGGTCTCGCCGAGGTAGTTCAAAAAATCAAGGGAACCGGGCAATAGCCGATTCCCCAAATAAACAGTCCCATCCATGTCCAAAAGAAACAGTTGGATATCAGCTAATGCACTCATTTGGGAAAAATCATCACATGATCGAAGCTCAGCAAAACATCATCACCGGCAGCATATTCGACGAAACTCGAACCCCGGTCAATGACCCGCAGTACGTTTTCTCCGACCGCTACCCGCCAATCGGTCGAGTCTCCTAGATATATTTTGTGCAGTAATTTCCCGCGCAATGCGCCCTGGGTTTTCGACATTGTGATATGCTCCGGTCGGACAGCCACACGAGCCGGACCGGTGAATGAAACATCAGCAGGCAAGGAGCAGTCCAGTGTCTTAAAATGAACAAACCCGGGTTCCGCATCGCCTTCCAGGAAATTGACCAGCCCGATAAAGTCTGCCACGGTTGGATTAGCAGGATGTTCGTAAATACGCATGGGTACATCTACCTGCTGGATGACACCCTTGTACATTACGATGATTCGATCTGACATCGCCATCGCCTCTGCCTGGTCGTGAGTTACATAGATGACGGTGATGCCCAGTTTCTTCTGAAGTTCTTTAATTTCAAACCGCATACTTTCACGCAGTTTGGCGTCCAGATTCGATAGCGGTTCATCCAGCAGCAGCAAACCCGGCTCTGCGACGAGCGCCCGTGCCAACGCCACACGCTGTTGCTGTCCGCCGGATAGTTGGTTCGGAAAGCGCGCCGCATATTCCTCTAGGTGCACTAGTTCCAGCGCCTTAAGGGTACGCTCTTTCAGCTTCTCTGCCGGAACTTTTTGGATTTTCAGGGGGTATGCCACATTGTCAAATACGTTCATGTGCGGCCATACCGCGTAAGATTGGAACACCATTCCGATATGCCGTTTTTCTGGCGGTACAAATATACCGCTTCCTGCCTGGCTCACGATCTGGTCGCCAATCGAAATTTCACCTTCGGTTGCTTTCTCAAACCCCGCAATCATGCGAAGCATTGTGGTTTTTCCGCATCCCGACGGACCCAGAATTGACACGAACTCTCCATCGCGAATGAGCGCATCAAAATGGTTTACGGCATAAACATCACCGAATTTTTTGGTCACCGAACTGATTTTTACATCTGCCACAATCCCGGCTCCTTTCAGGTCAAATGCCGATCTGGCCGCGCGAAACCTTGCGAAGTGCAAGATTGCCCAGCAGAACGATCAAAAGAATTATAACAGCCAATACCGATGCGTCTTGTGGGTCGGCATAGGTTTGGAGTTCATACAGTAACACGCCGATGGTCTTCGTCTGGGATCCGTAGAGGATAATGGACATCGTCAATTCATAAAACGACGGCATAAAGACCAAAAACCAGCCGGCGACGATGGACGGACGGATCAGCGGCCACATGATGTCTTTCAGCGACTGTAACCAGGTTGCCCCGGAGTTGAGCGCCGCCTCTTCCAGCGAAGGGTGAACCTGACTGAGCGATGCGGATATTGTCCGAACAGACATCGTCAGGTATTTGACAACATATCCGATAACCAGGATCGTCATCGTTGAATACAAATTCAGGCCAAAGGAACCCGAAAAAGTAATGATCAGCGCCAACGCTATTACGATGCCGGGAGTGGCGCCGCCGAGGGTAGCCAATGCATCCGGGATCTCCCGTCCCTTGACCCTTGTCTTGATCAAGAGGTAAGCGACGAAAATTCCGATGATAGTAGCAACCGTTGCCGCAGTAATCGCTAAAACGAAACTGTTCCAAAGAGGTTCGGTGTATTGCTCATTCTTCAGTGCAGCCACCCATGTTGATATCGTAAGATTATCCAGTGTGATGGGCCGCGACATTGATTTGATCAAAGAAGTCACTAACACAGAACCAATCGGCAGGAATACCGAGATAGCGCCATAACCAAGCACGATACCGAAAGCCGGCCATTTCCAGCTTCCCAGTTCGACCAAGTTGGGCCGGGTGCTTTTCCCGCCTATGGTCACATATTCTTTTTTCCCCAGACCGAACATGGAGAAATACAGTAGCCCATTGGCTGCCAACATCAGGGAAACCGCCAGTGCAGTCGCTTCCTGAATCCCTTTGGTGTCACCCATGTATATATATGTGACAATTCGGGTCGTCAGAACTTCAATATTGGCTGGCATACCGATGATGGATGGCGTTCCGAAGGCCGAAGCCACACCGATGAAAACGAGTACTCCCCCAGCCAGAATACTGGGATACATCAGAGGAATCGTTACATTCCAGAGTGTCCGCAGCGGCGATGCGCCAGATATCCGGGAGGCTTCTTCCAGGGTCGGGTCCATTTTTTCCATTGCCCGGGAAATAGTAATAAAAGCAAAAGGCGCATAAAACAAGGTCAGACACCAGACCATACCCGTCATTGAGTAGATGTTGAAGGGGGCTTCGGCCAGATGCAGACTTTCAACCAGAAACTTGTTCACGTACCCGACTCTTGGATTCAACAACTGAATCCAGGCAATAGCCCCAACATAGGGTGGAATCATGTAAGTTGCCACAAACAGAGTCCGAAAGAACCCCTTGCCCGGCAAATCAGTCCGCCCGATCATCCAGGCCAGCGGAAAAGAGATCAGCACCGCCAACACGGTGGAATATAAAGAAATTTGAAGCGTATTGCTCAAGGCATTCCAATTGACGATATTACTGTACACCGTCTGATAATGATGGACGTCAAAGCTTCCATTGATGATGAAGCTCTTGTAGACCAGATAAAGCATGGGCAACACGACAAACAGGACCAATGCAGCTACTGCCGAAATAATTACCATCCACTTGGTGTCCCACTGGGGGAGCCATTTTTTTCCCACGATATACCCCCTGTTTAGCTGGCATTATATAAGGTGGGGGGGAGTTGCCCCCCACCTTCGCTGGATTATTTCTTTTCCAACACTCGTGACCGGAAGTTTTCCTTAAACTTTTCGTTTTCTTTGGCAAGCTGATCCCAATCGATCTTCAATGCCGTAGGCATGAGTGTCTTCAATGCCGGCGCTCCCTTGGGCGAGGAAACATCATCCCGTACCGAATGCATCCAGCCTTTCACGACCATTTCCTGACCTTCTTTTGAGAGCCACCAGTCAGTCAATGCTTTTGCAGCTTCGGGGTTCTGCGAGCTGCCGAAGATAGCGATTGGGCTGGGGTTGATAGCGACACCATCCGTCGGATAGGCTACCTTAACCGGCTCGCCTTTGTCCGCCATCTTGAGAATATTCTCTTCCAAAATTATGACCACATCATATTCGCCCTGAACCAGTTTATTCTGCAACGCGGTGTTGCCAGATTCAACCTTCACGCCATTGGCTTTGAGTTTATCAAAATATTCCCAGCCGTATTTCTGTACCAATGCACCCACACCGACGTAGGCGGTCCCGGACAACAAGGGATTCGCCATCGCAATGCGGTTTTTCCATTTCGGATCCGTTAAATCCTGCCACGTTTTCGGCGCTTCTTCCGGTTTAACTTTTTTGGTGTTGTACGCCATCACGATAGCATTAATTCGGACGCCGGTCCAATAGCCTTCCGTATCTTTATTCCCTGTGATGTCTTTTCGCATCGGCGAGTCATATTTCAGTAGCAGCCCTTTATCCTTGAGCGTCAGATAATACGCCGGATCGGCTACCAGCAGTACGTCTGCCTGCACTTTTTTCGCTTCAATTTCACCGGCCAGCTTGGCCATGACTTGTTCCGATCCCGCCTGGAACCAGCTTACCTTTAAATCAGGAAACTTTTTGGCGATAGCCGGTTTGACCAGCTCGACAATATCCGGATAGATCGAGGTGTAAATCATTAACGTGCCGGAAGGGCCTTTCGCTTTGGGTTGTTCGGCAGGTTTTTTGTCTCCCCCGCCACAGCCAGCCACCATCGCCGCGACGACGAACATGACCAGTACCAGGAAAACCATTGATTTCTTCATCCCATTACCCCATCCTTTCATCTATTGTATTGGATTCATTCATCCAGGACTATCGACTTGCCGTTTATCATTCCGGTTGGACGTCAATAACTCCTTCGATTCCTTTTAATCCATCAATAATTTCAGGCACGATACGACGATCGGTAACATCAACAATCACAGAAATATGAATGTCGTTTTTTCCGACTTCATCAATTTTTATATCGCAAATCGCAACATTTTTGGTTCCCAGATATGATCCGACCCTGCCAATCTGACCCGGTTTGTCCACCGAGTGAACGATAAGTGCCACCTGAGAAGGCCCGCACCCATACAGTCGTTCAAAACGCGGCAAATAGGTAAGCGCGAGCACCGACAAAACAGTGGTGGTAACAGCCCCGATATAATATCCCGCCCCTACCGCCAGACCGACTCCGGCGACGACCCACAAGCTGGCCGCCGTAGTCAGTCCTTTGATGGTCAAGCCTTCTTTCATGATGGTGCCTGCGCCAAGAAAACCGATGCCGCTAACGACTTGGGCCGCCAGACGGGCAGGGTCGGCGTTGGTCAGGCCCTGAACCTCCGAATAGATCTTATAGGAGATCAGCATCACGAGACAGGAACCCAGGCAAACCAAGATATGGGTCCGCAGTCCAGCCGACTTGTGCCGCTGTTGCCTTTCAAGTCCGATGACCCCGCCCAAAAACGCAGCCGCTATCAATCGTATGATTTCAATCAGCTCTGCCGGCAAAATACGCGCCCCCTTTCCACCTGAAGCTGCGTCGGTTATTTTTTATTGTCGGGGAATCGGTATCCGGTAGCTGCATAATAAACATATTCGGCAACATTGCCTGACCGGTCTGCCACACGCTCGATATAGCGCACTGTGGTGTGAAAATCCATTGCCAGTTCGTTCGCATACTGTTTCACCGTTGCCATGGCCAGAATGTTGCGGAACAAGTCTTTATTCAACCGGTTCACCAGTGCATCGCGTTTTGGAACCAAAATCGCCATTTCAGGATCATTTTTGCGGTAGGCCTCCAGTGCTTCCTCCAGCATACTGACAGCTTCCCTGGCCATGATATCCACTGCCGGTTTCATGGACTCAATCGGCGACATATCTTCCTGGGCAAACTTCTTTTGCACCATTTTTGCAATATTATTGGCATAATCAGCAATTCTTTCAATTTCTGTGGCGATCTTGAGCGTTGAAACCAAAAATCGCAGGTCTCCCGCCATGGGTTGTTGTGTTGCGATGCTAATGATGCAACGGTCATCAACTTGCCGATAAATGTCGTCCACTTCTTTTTCCAAATTTCGGGCGCGAACCGCCGCATCCTGATCGTTCGATATAAGAGCTTGCGCGGAAAACTTTACAGCATCAACGGTCTTCTGCCCCATGTCAAGGGTCAACTGCTTGATGCCCGCCAGCTCTTCCGAGTACATTTTTCGTTCCATTTCCGCCACCCTTTCTTTCCCGAATCCTATATCTTGCCAAAAACACAAAACCCCGGACGGGCGACAAAAAGCCACCAACATACCGGGAATTTCTCTTGCTCTCTTTTCCCAAAGCTGCCTAAAAAATGATGCATATCTAAATATTAAAATTATTATAACTTGGATTCGCCAAGCCGTCAATTACGGGATTTGTGATTGACGAACCGCCCCAGACAGCGCTATACTAATGCTGGATATAAGGTATGATAGTTACTTAGAATATCGCATTTGCAGGGAAGAGAGATTAAGAGAAATTCCCGGGATGCTTGCGTTGCATTACGCAAGCTCCCGGTTTTTTTCTGCCGCGACGTAGCCGCCAAGTAATAAAGGAGAAAACTGGGGAGGTTTGAAGATGACTCACAAAAGCCTGAAGGTTTCCAGTCTGTTGGTCCTGTTTGTATTTGTTGCATCACTTGCACTGGCAGGTTGTGGTGGCAGTACCCCCGCAAAGCCTGAAGCGAAACCGCTTAAGCTTACGTTGTATTGTGGCCTGATGGAAGATCACATGGCAAAGGCGGTCCAGGAGTTTCAAAAAGATACCGGCATCAAAGTTGAAGCCGTGCGTATGAGCTCCGGCGAAATCCTCGGTCGAATCAAAGCTGAGAAAAGCAATCCCAAAGCCAGTGTGTGGTGGGGAGGACCTGCCGATGCCTTTATCGCTGCCAAACAGGACGGTTTGTTTGAAAAATACGACTCTCCCAATGCCGCGAAAATTCCGGCTAAATTCAAAGACGCCGATGGCTTCTGGACCGGCATCTATGTTGGCTATCTCGGATTCTCCTCCAATGAAAAGCTACTAAAGGAAAAAGGCATTCCTGTGCCGCAATCCTGGCAGGATCTGCTTCGCCCGGAATTGAAAGGGCAAGTATCGATGGCCAATCCCGGCGCCTCAGGCACCGCTTATACCATGTTGGCAACCATCGTGCAGCTCATGGGTGAGGAAAAAGGCCTGGAGTACATGAAGAAATTAAATGGCCAAATCAAAGTTTATCAGAAAACCGGCACTGCACCGGCGCGTATGGCAGGTCAAGGCGAAGTTACAGTTGGCCTGACTTTCCTGCATGATGCAATCAAGTATCAGGAAGAAGGAATGAAAGACCTTGTCTTATCTGCACCCTCTGAAGGCACCGGCTATGAAATTGGCGCCGTCGCGATCATCAAGGGTGGCCCTGATCAAGAAGCCGCAAAAAAATGGGTTGATTGGGCCCTTTCCAAAAAAGGCCAGGAATTCGGCCAGGCAGTAGGCTCGTACCAATTCCTGACCAATTCTGACGCGAATCCGCCGAAACAGGCTGAACCGATTAAAAACACCAAACTGATTGAATATAATCTCGAATGGGCCGGCAAAAACCGCAGCGCCTTGGTCGAAAAATGGAACAACGCGATTAAGTAAGTAGGTTATAAAAGTGAATATTATCCGTCGTAAACTCGATGAACTACGAATGATTACACGTGATCCCATTCTTGCCGCCACGATTATTCTCGTGGCGGCTTCTCTGGTTTTATTTATCCTGTGGCCGCTTTATGAGGTATTGTGGGAAGGGTTCTTCACGGATGAAGGAACCTTTACACTCAATTACTTCCGCGACTCGCTCAGCAAGATGGATAACCTGAAAACACTCGCCAATACTGTATGGTTGGGGATTTTCGTCAGCGCGGTGTCGACTTTTGTCGGGTTCTTATTCGCCTACGCTGACGCTTTCCTGAAGATACGGTTCAAAAGCCTCTTCAATACGTTGGCTATTCTGCCGATCATTTCCCCGCCATTCGCGCTCTCGATGTCATTCATTATGCTGTTCGGCCAGCAGGGTTTTGTGACCCGGACAATTCTGGGTCTAAAGGAAACCAATGTTTACGGCTTTGAGGGACTCGCCACCGTCCAGGTGCTGACCTTCTTTCCTGTCGCCTTTCTGGTATTGGCTGGTCTGCTGAGGCAAATCGATCCGTCCTATGAAGAAGCGGCCCGTAATATGGGCGCCTCCCGCGGCCACATCTTCCGTACCATTGTTTTGCCTTTGGTCCGCCCCGGTATTGCCAATGCTTTTCTGCTGGTATTCATCCAGAGCGTGGCCGACTTCGGTAATGCCATGGTGATCGGTGGCAATTACACGACTCTGGCGGCGCAAATCTATATGCAGGCCATGGGAAATTACGATTTGAAGGGTGGCACGGCACTGGCCACAGTTCTGCTCACAGTTTCCGTACTGATGTTTGTGGCGCAGAAATATTGGGTCGGTGACAAGTCTTATGTGACAGTGACCGGCAAACCCTCGCGCGAACGCGAACTGACCGCCGATCCTCTGCCGTTATTTTTTGTCGGTATCCCCTGCCTGCTTGTCAGCTTATTCATCCTTATCCTGTATGCCTTGATTCCTTACGGGTCACTGGTGAATCTCTGGGGAATCGATTATACTCCAACGCTGAAACATTACCGCTATGTTATGGAACTCGGCCTCAAGCCTATCATTGACACTACTTGGCTCGCCCTCGTCTCTATGCCGATTACCGGCATTCTCGGTATGGTCATCGCGTTTCTGATCGTTCGCAAGAAATTTATGGGACGAGGTCTTATCGAATTTACTTCGCTGCTCTCTATGGCAATCCCCGGCACCGTCATTGGCGTAGGCTATGTGCTGGCCTATAACAAGGAACCTCTGGTCTTGACGGGAACTGCGACAATCATCGTGCTCTCCTTCGTCTTTCGCAGCATGCCGGTCGGAATTCGCGCCGGTATCGCCTCGCTGCAGCAGATAGATCCGGCCATCGAAGAAGCGGCTCAAGACTTGGGCGCAAGTTCATTCAAAGTATTCACATCCGTCACGATCCCTCTGATCAAGGCGGCTTTTTTTAGCGGCTTGGTGTACAGTTTCGTCCGCAGCATGACTGCGGTCAGTGCGGTTATTTTTCTGGTTTCCGCCAGTTACAATCTACTGACTGTATCCATCATGTCCCAGGTTGATGGCGGAAAGCTGGGGGTGGCCGCGGCTTACTCAACCGTGTTGATCATCATCGTTCTTATTGTCACAGGTATTCTCAAATTGCTACTCGGCCGCATGGGAGTTAAAATTTCGGACGTTCAAGGGTGATAAGGAGGCCATCGGTTTGTCAACATCCAAAAATGTCAGTGTAAAGAAGCTCGTAAAAATTTTCGAAGGTTCCGGTGGCAAAAAAGTAACCGCCGTCGATAATGTCTCCCTCACCATTGAACCCGGTGAGTTTGTCACTCTTCTGGGACCTTCCGGCTGCGGTAAAACTACTATTTTGCGGATGATAGCCGGTTTTGAAAACCCCAACAGCGGTGATGTTCTCATCGGTGGAGTACGGGTCAATACATTAACGCCGGATCGGCGGGATACGGCCATGGTTTTCCAAAGCTATGCACTATTTCCGCATTTGAATGTATTTGAAAACGTCGCTTACGGATTAAAAATCAAAAAAATGAAAACAGATGACATTCGCGTGAAAGTTACGGAACTTCTCGGTCTGGTCGGACTCGCCGACTTGGAAAACCGCTCGCCCAACCAACTCTCGGGCGGCCAACAACAGCGTGTCGCGCTGGCCCGTGCGCTAGTCATGGAGCCTTCGGTGCTCCTGTTCGACGAACCGCTCTCCAACCTCGACGCCAAACTGCGCATTCACATGCGGCGCGAAATTCGCAAAATCCAGCGCCAGTTCGGTATCACCAGCATTTATGTCACCCATGACCAAGCAGAAGCAATGAGCATGTCGGACCGCATCATCGTCATGAACAAAGGTGTGGTCGAACAAATGGGCACACCGAAAGAAATATACGCCACGCCATCCAGTCAGTTTGTGGCGGATTTTATAGGCACAGCCAACATTATTCCCAGCACAGTGAAAACAGCTACAGTCGGAGAAGTCGAAGTCGAAACGCTCGGAACCAGTTTTTATGTCAAAACTGAGCTGCTTCTGAAAATCGGGGATTCCGTGAAATTGATCGTCCGCCCCGAAGCTGTCGTACTCTCGCGAACTGCAGGCATCCCGGCCAAAATTGCCTCTTCCGTTTTTATGGGATCTTATCAGGATTACATCATCTCAGCACATGGACAAAACTTGCTTATCGTTGATCCTGATCCTGCGAATCACGAAACATTCGCTGCCGATGAGCAGGTATTCCTGGTCATTGCGCCGAACAAGCTCCATATAGTGAAATAGTCTCAAAGGCAGGATTAGAATCAGCTAACACTTCTTCGTCAATTAAAATGGAGCAAATTCGAAACATCTTCAGGACAGAGATTTAGAGAAGTCCGGGGTGTCTGTGTCGTGGTACACCCGCACAGATATCCCGGTTTTATTTTCCTTCCCGAACACTATAAGTTTTTCACATTTTAAGACAAGGGGGTATGAATCTTATGAAAAAAGCCAAACTGACTGCCGCACTCCTCATTCTCGTCCTTTTCACCGCATTGTCCGCAGGCTGTGGCGGCGATGTCAAAAAAGCGGCAGAACCTGCCAAACCAGCCGGCCCTTCAGGTAAACTGATGATTTACACTTCAATGTTCCCGGATATCATCGAAGCCGTCAAACCTGAACTGAAGAAAGCGTTTCCCAATCTCGATGTTCAATGGTTTCAAGCGGGATCCGAACAAGTCATGACCAAACTGGCCGGAGAAATTGAAGCGAAAAAGATCCAGGCCGATGTACTCATGGTTTCCGACCCTGGTTACTACATCACGCTCAAAGAAAAGAATCTACTGCTGAAATTTGACGCTCCCAACCGCAAATTCGTCGGTGAAAAATATAAAGACACGGAAGGCTACTGGACCGGCGTCCGCCTCAGTTACATGCTGATAGCTTACAATACAACCAAAGTTAAACCGGAAGAAGCCCCCAAAACCTTTAAGGATTTAACAGATCCCAAATGGAAAGACAAACTTTCCATGGCTAATCCGCTGCTATCGGGGTCCATCCTCACAGTCGCGGCCGATCTTTCCCAGCGCTATGGATGGGATTATTTTAAAGCACTCAAGGCCAACGGTCTTAAAATCGAAGGCGGTAACACCGCTGTCCAAAACAAGCTCATCACCGGTGAATATTTTGTCGGCATCATTGGTGAAGAAAACATTCTCAAGGTTTCCGCCAAGGGCGAACCGTTGAAAGTTGCCTATCCAACTGACGGAGCGGTAATATTGCCCAGCCCGATTGCCATTTTTACCAGTACGCAAAATCCCGAAGCAGCCAAAGCAGTGACTGACTGGTGGCTTTCCAAAGACGGTCAGCAGGCCATCGTTACCAAAGGCTGGATGCATTCCGTACGGGATGATGTCCCGCCGCCCCAGGGAGCTCCCGACAAAGCGGTCATAACCAAGAACTCGCCCATGCTCGACTGGGCCAAGTTCGCCAAAGAAGCGGAATCCGTGAAAGAAACTTTTCGGAAAACCGTCATGGAGAAATAGCTTACAACATGTAAATTAAATAAAGGGGGATACGCGTATGACATCAATCAAAAAACACCTGATTCTAGTATTGATCTTTTCTCTGGTTGCACTGTTGATCACCGGGTGCGGCGGCGGCGAATCCAAACCCGCCGACAAATCTGCTGCTCCGGCCAAAGCCGAAACAATCAACATTTATACAATCTGGCCGGAAAAATACTCTTCCGCGGTATTTGCCGCATTCACCAAAGAAACCGGCATCAAGGTCAATTTTCTCCGCTTCTCCTCTGGTGAAGCATTAGCCCGCATCGTGGCGGAAAAAGGCAACCCGCAGGTCGATGTGCTTTTTGGCGGTCCGGCGGACACCTTCGCTGCCGGCGTGGAGCAAGGGGTTTTTGAGGCATATGCACCCAAGAGTGCCGACAAGATCCCGGCAAAATTCAAGGATCCCAAAAATTTCTGGGTTGGTGTCGCTGTTGATCCAATCAGTTTCATGTTCAACAACAAGTTTCTCAAGGAAAAAAATATTCCAGCGCCCACTTCCTGGGATGAACTGCTAAATCCCGCCTTTAAGAATGGTCTGCAGACCGCGGATGCCCGCACGTCCGGGACCGCGATCTCTCGCATCCTCAGTCTGACTTACGTAATGGGTGAAGACAAAGCCTATGACTACCAAAAGAAGCTGCATCAAAACGTGCAGATGTATACCAAAAGCGGCGGCGGCGGAACGTTGCCCATCGCCAACGGTCAGGCAGTCGGCGGAATTTTCTTTCTGGTAGATTCGCTGGAAACCAAAGCGCAAGGGTATGATGTTGTCGTCAGTTATCCCAAGGAGGGAGTCGCTTATGCCGTGGAAGCGATGGCGATGATCAAGGGCGCCAAGCAACCCGAATTGGCGAAAAAGTTCCTTGATTGGGCCTCGACGGCCGACATGCAGAAACTATATGAAACCAATAAGATCTTCTTCATCCCGACCAACCCTGATGTGAAAGTCACTGATCCGGCACTTGACATGTCCAAAGTCAAATTCGTCGAAGTTGACATTCTAAAAGCCGGTAAAGACCGGCAGCATCTGGTTGATCGCTGGATCAACGAAGTAATCAAATGAGACGTGATCCTGCCCTCATCGCGGCCATCACCGCTTTATGGCTTTCGCTCGGCGTATTCGTGCTCTATCCGTTTGTCCGATTACTTCAGGTCACGTTTTTCGCCGACGGGTACTTCAGCCTGGCCAGTTTGATGCGTGTTTTCACGAACTGGTACGATCGGGCTGCCGTATTCAATAGTCTTTATTTAGCGCTGGCAGTATCCCTCGCCGGGGTACTGCTGGGCTTCATTTTTGCCTTTGCCGTCACCCGGATGAGTCTGCCGCGGCCAGTCAAATGGTTTCTCAGTGCCGTGCCGATCCTGCCGCTCATCTCTCCACCCTTCACAAGTAGTATCGCCATTACTTTGGCTTTGGGACCTAATGGCATGCTCTTTCGCTGGTTGGGACTGCCTCAGTTTAATATTTACGGCTTCTGGGGCACTTGGCTGTCGGAAACGCTGACTGTTTTCCCGGTGGCTTTTCTCACGCTATCTGCCATCCTGGCCGCAATTGATCCCAATCTGGAAGATGCCTCGCTGAGTCTCGGCAAGTCGCGTCTTGGCACCTTCTTCTCCGTGACGTTGCCTTTGACGACTCCCGGCCTGGCCAATGCCTTCCTGCTCCTGTTTGCCAGTTCACTGGCCGATTTCGCCACCCCGCTCGTGTTGGCCGGCCACTCCTTTCCGGTACTACCGACCCAGGCTTACCTGCAGATAACCGGTCTGCACGATCTTCGCGGCGGCGCGTCCCTGTCCTTTATCCTGCTCATCCCGGCTCTGATCGTCTATTTTCTCCAGCGTTACTGGGTCGGCCAAAAGAGCTACGTCACGATAACCGGCAAAGCCGGTCCGCGCAGCGGCATCAGAACTCTCGGCACAGGCCCCGAGGCATTCGTTCTGGCTGTTTGCGCTTTTGTCTCCGCTTTTATCCTTTTTCTGTACGCGATCATCTTTCTCGGTTCGCTGGTCAAAGTTTGGGGTGTCAATAACACACTCACTTTTGACCATTACAATTACGTATTCACCCGCGGCCTGAAAGCGATCGAGGATACCTTCGTCATTGCCTGCGTCGTTACGCCGCTTGGAGCAATCCTCGGTACAGCCTTCGGATACCTGACTTCCCGCATGAAATTTCCCGGTTCGCGCTTCATGGAATTTGCGTCCATGCTGAATTACGCCTTGCCGGGAACCGTCGTCGGCATTTCTTATGTTATCGCGTTCAATACCGGACCGATTGTGCTTACCGGCACCATGGCCATTATCGTATCGGCTTATGTTTTTCGCTATGATGCAACCGGTATCCGCTCCACCGTCGCTTCACTGCAACAACTTGATCCTTCCCTGGAGGAAGCTTCTCTGTCGCTTGGCGAAACGGCCTTCGGCACTTTCCGCAAGGTTACTCTGCCGCTTATCATCCCTGCCGTGACTGCTGGAATGAAATTCCTGTTCATTCGTGCAATGACCGCAATCAGCGCCACCATTTTTTTGGTTTCTGTGCACTGGTCCCTATTAACCACCCGCATTCTCGAATGTATGACAGAAATGCAGTTCGCTCAGGCCTCAGCCTTCTCGGTCATTTTGATTCTGATTGTCTTTGTCGCCAGCGGCTTCATCACCCTTGCTTTCCGACTGGCGTACCCGCGCTATTCCCGTTAAGGAGGACTGTTCATGGCAGTAAGTATTTCCCTTGAGCACCTGACTAAAACGTTCACCAAGGACAATAATGAATTCCGGGCGGTGGATGATGTCCACCTCACCATTAATCAAGGAGAACTGGTGACCTTTCTCGGCCCTTCCGGCTGCGGCAAAACCACGACACTACGCATGATCGCCGGGTTCGAAACTCCTTCATCAGGACGCATCCTGTTTGATGGGCGTGATGTAACCAATATACAGGTCAACAAACGCGATATTGGTTTTGTCTTTCAAAACTACGCCTTATTTCCCCATATGACGATTTTCGATAATGTCGCCTATGGTCTGCGGGCCCGCAAACAGTCTGGTGAAGGACTGCAAAACAAAGTTAGAGAGAGCTTGGAGCTAGTTGGTCTGCCGAAGGTTGAAGGTCGTTACCCCAACCAACTTTCCGGTGGTGAACAGCAGCGCGTTGCTCTCGCCAGAGTGTTGGCGCTCGAACCGCAGGTCCTCCTCATGGACGAGCCCCTTTCGAATCTGGATGCCAAACTGCGCATCCACATGCGGACGGAAATCCGACGCATCCAGAAAAAACTGGGACTGACTTGCCTCTATGTCACCCATGATCAAAAAGAAGCGCTAACGTTGGCGGACCGTATCGTCGTCATGCACAAGGGCCGAATCGAGCAGGTAGATACTCCTTTTGAGCTTTATGCCAACCCCACAACCCTGTTTGTGGCCGACTTCATCGGCCAGGCCAACGTGCTGCGTGGAACGGTCGGAAACGCCAGCTCAGGCAAACTCGAAGTAGCCTGCTATGATCAAGCTTACCAGGTGCGGGCCCTACAAGGTCGCTCTTACATACCAGATACCGCTGTCTCTTTGATTGTCCGCCCCGAAAGTCTGCGTTTGGGCACCTTGGACGCACTCGGCCTGACGGCCGTGGTACGTCTACGAACTTTCGTAGGCGACCGCATAGAGTATGAAGCTGCGTTGCCCGATGGAACGGTTATCCATGCAGAAGAACCATATATGGTCGGCATGATTTTATATAATGAAGGGGACCACGTCAAACTAATCATTTCCCCGGCAGATGCTGTTGCGTTGCCCACTTGATTCCTGCACAGACAATGATCTGAAAGAAAAGAAAGGACGAACAATGATGATGACACGAGCTGAATTCGCTCAAACCTTTGATTTTTCAATCCTAAAACCGACTGCGACGGAGGCTGATATTCTCACCGGATGCCGCAGCGCCAGTGAAAACGCGTTCAAACTTCTGATGGTGCAGCCGCGTCACACAGCATTGGCTGTAAGCGAACTGACCGGCTCCGGTGTACTCGTCGGTGCGGTTCTTGGTTTTCCCCATGGAGCCGACTTGACCGAAGTCAAAGCATTCTCCGCTGACAGGCTACGTTCAATCGGCGCCGATGAACTCGATATGGTGATGGACTTGGGTGCTTTCAAGGCTGGCGAGCACGCCGCTGTCGTGCAGGATATCGAAGCTGTCGTAACCGCTGCCGCTGGAGCACCCGTCAAAGTCATTCTGGAAACCTGCGAACTGTCAAAAGACGAAATTGTTATCGCCTGTCAGCTGGTTCAACAGGCCGGAGCCCAATTCGTCAAAACATCAACCGGATTTGCTGCCAGGGGCGCTGACCCGATTGATATCAAGCTCATGCGCGAAACAGTCGGTCCTACCATGGGAGTCAAAGCTTCCGGTGGCATTCGAACTCTGGATCAAGCCCTGTCCATGTTGGAAGCCGGAGCCAACCGAATCGGCGTCAGTGCGGGTGAGGCGCTGCTCGCGGAATGGGATGCCCGGTTCGGAAAATAGAAGTCGACAACCTGCGGTCATCCCGTCCAAAATCAAATTACGATGGGAGATAAGGAAATGAATAACCACGTTAAGCGCTTCTTCGCCGCATTTATCCTGATTGCTTTTCTTATTCTGACAACTACGCAGGCGCCGGCTTGGGCTGCGCCTGCAAAAAACGTTATCTTATTAATGACAGATGGCACGTCGTCCACTCATATCACGCTGAGTCGCTGGTACAAAGGTGCTCCGCTTGCGCTCGATGAAATTCTGGTCGGGGGCCTGCGCACTTACAGCGCGGATTCACTTATCACCGATTCCGCCCCTGCCGCAACCGCGTTTGCAACCGGGTTCAAAAGCAATAGCAAGTTTCTCGCCATCCTGCCGGAAACGACTACAACCCCCGGCGTCCCTGCAGTTAGTTCGGACGATCAATGCAAACCAGTGGCCACAGTTCTCGAAGGCGCCAAACAGATGGGTAAGTCAGTCGGGTTAGTGGCGACTTCCAATATCCAGCACGCCAGCCCTGGAGGATTTTCTTCTCATACGCCTTACCGCGATCGTTATTCCTTGATTGCGAAGCAACAGGTTTATGAAGATATCGATGTGGTCCTTAGCGCCGGCCGGCAATATATGCTGCCGAAAGCGCTCGGCGGAACCCGCGACGACGGCATTAATCTCATTGATGTTCTTAAATCACATGACTACTCTGTTGTGAGTTCCCGTGATGAGATGCTCGCATTCAAGGGAACCAAAGTATGGGGACTATTCGCGGCTGATGCGATGCAGTTCGAAATGGACCGTAAAGATCTGGCGCCGACGGAGCCATCTCTGGCGGAAATGACCAGAAAGGCGATCGATACTCTGTCTCAAAATGAAAAAGGATTTTTCTTGTTTGTCGAAGCGAGTAAGGTTGACTGGGCTGCTCATGCAAATGATCCCGTTGGAGTCATCAGCGATCTGCTCGCATATGACGATGCAGTTAAAGTTGCTCTCGACTTCGCCAAGAAAGACGGCCAGACCCTCGTCATGGCCTTTGCTGATCATGGGACTGGCGGTATGTCCATTGGCAATAAGGATTTCTATAAAACATACGATAAACTGCCGTTCGAAGCGGTATTGGCTCCGCTGAAAAGAGCCACCTATACCGGTGAAGGCATGGATCAGATATTGGGGGACAATAGGTCCGAATTTAATATACGGATTCAGATGAGCCAAAATTACAGCATCGACGATCTGACAGTCGATGAAATCACTGCGATTCAGAAAGGTCCACGAAAAAGAGCCTTTGCAAGCGTCATTGGCCCCATGCTCAGCAAACGCTCGGCCATCGGCTGGATTTACACCGGTCATACCGGTGAAGACCTTTTTCTGTACGCTTACGGTCCGAATAAACCGGCCGGGCTGATACAGAACACGGATATTGCCAAGATCACCGCACATAGTCTAGGTTTTGACCTTGCTGCTACCGATCGGCAACTGTTTGTGGACGCCGCTAAATGTTTCGCAGAAGTTGGCGCTCTGACTCGCTTCGATGACAGCGACCTCGCCAACCCTGTCTTGATTGTTGAAAAAGGAATCCTGCGCGCATCACTGCCGATTGATACCAATCTCATGACCGTGGGTAAAACAACCTACAGGCTCCCCGGAATTATTGTACAGATTGCCAAAACAGGCAAGGTATACGTTCCACGCAAAGCAGTTGACCTATTGAAATCCAATGGTTGGTAACAACAGCGACATGTCATGATTTATGAGGAAAACCGCTGAAAGCAGCGGTTTTCCATTTTATCCTGGAAATAAGGTTTTTGGGGGTTGCCAACGAACCTTTGAGGGACGTACAATAGATGCATCATGCAAATTCGAGCAAACATCATACTTTTGACAGCCGCCGCCATCTGGGGCTTCGCTTTTGTCGCCCAACGCATCGGAATGGAATATATTGGCCCTTTTACCTTCAACGGCATTCGTTTCGCCTTGGGAGGTATTTCTCTGTTGCCATTGATGTGGTATTTCAAGCAATATCCTCAGACGAACTCCGCGCCTATCCAACCCCTTTCCGTCGTTCGCATGGGCCTGTTGGCCGGACTGATTTTGTTTTTGGCCGCATCACTGCAACAGGTAGGCATAGTGGACACGACCGCCGGCAAAGCCGCTTTCATTACTTGCCTTTATATAGTGCTTGTCCCTTTGGCTGGACTGTTTCTCAAACGACGGATTGCCTTCTCAACTTGGTCTGGTTGTCTGCTTTCCATCACCGGGCTTTATCTTCTGTGTCTGAAAGAAGACTTCTCCATTGCCTATGGCGACTTGCTGGAACTGATTGGCGCTTTATTCTGGACCGCCCACATCCTGCTCATTGATCATGTCTCCCTCCGGGTTGATACTTTGAAACTTGCTTTCATCCAGTTTGCAACCTGCTCGCTACTGAGCCTCGGAATTTCCGCATTCACTGAATCGATCAGCCTTGCTGCCGTACTACAGGCTGGAGTTCCTATCCTTTACGGCGGATTCGGTTCTGTCGGGATTGCTTATACACTGCAGATAATCGGCCAAAAAAATGCATCTCCAGCTCATGCTGCGCTTATCTTGAGCTTGGAAACAGTATTTGCCGCTATCGGCGGCTTCCTCATCCTGGGCGAAATGCTAGGTTCCCGCGAATTACTCGGCTGCGCCCTCATGCTCGCCGGGATGATCTTATCTCAACGCCATAATTTAAGCTATTGACTGTCCGGTCTGGCAACCACCAGATGCTTACTGGGGCGCTGCAGCGCCCCAGTACATCGAACCCCGGTTCCACATAAACCTGCCATCAGGGGCCCGAGAAACGGCCCCAATGCTGCTTCCGCTTTACACAAAAGGCTCGCGTCATAACGACACGAGCCTTTTGCATGCTTATTAAGAACCAAATTGGGTGGATCAGACTATTTGGCGTCCATGATCTTTTGGTATTCGCCTTTGATCTTTTCCATATCCTTGGCCAATTTATCCCAACTGGGTTTCAAATCCCCCTTGGTCAGGAAGGATTTCAACTCCGGAGCTCCTTTGGGAGGCGCCACGTCACCGCGCACCGAGTGCATCCAGCCTTTAACGATCGCTTCCTGTCCTTCTTTGGACAGCCACCAGTTCTCAAGCGCTTTGGCCGCTTCAGGATTCTGGGTTGATGTAAAAATGGCTATAGGACTAGGAATCACGATGGTCCCATCTTCCGGATAAACTACCTTGATAGGTTCACCCTTGGCCATAATTTTGAGAATATTTTCTTCTAAAATCATACCAACCTGATATTCTCCGGTTACCAACTTGTTCTGAATCGCAGAGTTGCCTGGTTCAACTTTCGTTCCATTTGCTTTTAATTTAGCAAAATAATCCCAGCCGTATTTATCCGCAAGTACGCCGACTGCAACATAAGCCGATCCTGAAAGGAGCGGACTGGGAATCGCAACTTTGTTCTGCCATTTTGGTTCGGTCAATTCCTTGAAAGTTTTGGGCGCGTCTTCCGGTTTGACTTTGGCGGTATTATACGCAATGATCATATTGGAGATACGGACGCCGGTCCAATATCCATCAGCATCCTTAGCCGCAGTGACATCTTTGCGGTTGGGAGCATCATATTTCATCAGTAGGTTTTTATCTTTCAATGTCAGGTAATATGATGGGTCTGCCACCATAAGCAAATCAGCCTGGATTTTTTTTGCTTCGATTTCGCCCGTCAATTTGGTGATGACTTTTTCAGTTCCCGCTTGGAACCATTGTACGTCAAGATCTGGAAACGCTTTTTTAATGGCAGGTTTTACCCCTTCAATAATATCAGGGTAGATGGACGTGTAAATCATCAGTTTTCCGCTAATTTTGGGCGCGTCAGATTTTGCGGGTTCCGCCGCTTTTTTCTCCCCGCCGCCGCAGCCTGCTACAAGCGCTGTAAGCATAGCTACTGCGACAATCAGGACCAACCAGTGTAGTCTTCGGTTTCTCATCCTTCCGTTTCCCCCCATCTTTATATAGCGTATACAAAATCCCTCATTTATTATATCTTTTATAGCTTGGTTGCGTCAAACAGTTTCGCTGTTTTTTGCAGAATGGCCAAAAGGTCTTGGCCCAGGTCCAACAGGTGCGCGCACCCTTCAGGCCCGCCAGCGCATCGGTTCATTTCTTTGCGGGTAATTTCGTTGAGATTGCGACCAGAGAGACTTGTCACCAGTTCAGCTGTTCCAAAACAGATTGAGTCGGGTGCGCGTAAAAAGCTGCCAGTGAATCCGGTTATCGTGCCATCTGCTTCACATTGCGCCTGAATGCCCAATTCATGAAACGAATCCAAAAATGTTCCTCTTCCTTCCATTGCTCCCCGCTCAGACTGCCAGATTGTGATAGTCTTATGTCTGTTAAACAGGCTCTGTTTTCGCGGTTCGTCGCCTATGTACTCAAACCATCGGCGCGATACAATGTCGAGATGTGAATAATAGCGGCATGAATTGGGATGGGAAATATCCCAGTTCTTCTGGTAAGCGTGCTTATCAGCAAAGCCCCGCTGCCGGAAAAGATAACATTCGGACTGGATTAGCGCCTTGATGCACTCGGAAAACAGGCTTCGCTCCAACGCGTCTTTCGCGTCAGGAAAAGCGCGGGCGAGCGACGAAGCTACGCCGAAATAAGCGGGCGTTCCAATCAAATTTGCTGCTCCTATAGATGACACATAAAGGGAGCCGCTTCGCAGCGACTCCCTTTCGGCATTTTCGATCAAAAACGTGTCTTGAGTGACTGTGACGCGAGCGACCATCTCGGTATCCGTAGATAGCAGCACCGCTTCAGCCTCAATTCGTCCATCGCCTACGGTCCGAGTGCTGGATCGCAGACTTTGTTGAAATAAGAGTTTCATCTTAAGCTTTGGTTTCAATAGCCTCTGCATAAGATTTCACAAGCCGTTTGTACGACTCGAGGCGTTCCTTCGCATCTTTGGCGGTCTTGGCGAAAAGAGCCTCCGCTTGTTCAGGGAACTGTTTCTTCAGGGAGGAGTAGCGAACTTCACCCATCAGGAATTCCTTGAAATCAGCTGTCGGTTCTTTGGAATCCAGGCTGAACGGATTCTTGCCTTGTTCAAGCAATGCGGGATTGTAGCGATACATTCCCCAATAACCGGCTTCGACAGCCTTTTTCGCTTCCAGCTGGCTCGCGCCCATGCCTGCTTTGAGGCCGTGGTTGATACACGGTGCATAGGCAATAATCAGGGATGGTCCAGGATAAGCTTCCGCTTCGGCAATCGCTTTGAGCGTCTGGTTCTTGTCGGCGCCCATAGCGATCTGCGCTACATAAACATAGCCATAACTCATGGCGATCATGCCAAGATCCTTCTTTTTGGTCCGCTTGCCGCTCGCAGCAAACTTGGCGATGGCAGCAGTTGGCGTCGATTTGGAGGATTGTCCGCCGGTGTTGGAATATACCTCAGTATCGAACACCAACACATTGACATTTTCGTTCATGGCCAAAACATGGTCAAGGCCGCCGAATCCGATGTCATAAGCCCAACCGTCGCCACCAAAGATCCAGTGCGATCGTTTGACCAGGAAGTCTTTGTTTTCATAAATCGAGTTAAGGAGCGCATCGCTGCCTTTTTCTTTTTCCAATAGCGCAATCAGTTTAGCCGCCCGCTCGCGAGTCCCGGCTCCGTTGTCGATATTTGCCAGCCACTCTTCGAACGCAGCTTTCAACTCAGTGCTAACCGCCAGTTTGGCAGCCGCAGCGATGTCGATAGCAAGGCGTTGGCGAGATTGTTTGACTCCGAGGAACATGCCGTAACCGTATTCGGCATTGTCTTCGAACAAGGAATTGGCCCAAGCAGGTCCTTGTCCAAGAGTGTTTTTGGTATATGGCATTGACGGCGCGCTGGCGCCCCAGATGGACGAGCAACCGGTGGCATTGGCAATCATCATACGGTCGCCGAAGAGCTGCGTGACAAGTTTGGCATAAGGAGTTTCGCCGCAGCCGCCGCAAGCGCCGGAGAACTCAAGCAGCGGAGTCTCGAACTGACTGCCCTTAACAGTTTCCTTGCTCATCGGATTGGCTTTGGTCGAAAGTGCCATGGCATAATCCCACAACGGGGCCTGTCCAAGCTGAGATTCAAAGGGTTTCATGACCAGTGCCTTTTCTTTGGCCGGGCAAACCTGGGCGCAGTTGCCGCAGCCGATGCAGTCCAACGGGGAAACGGCAATACGGAATTGCAGGTCTTTGGCGCCAACCGCAGCTTTGGCGGTGAAGCCTTCCGGAGCTGCTTTCACTTCAGCTTCCGTAGCGAGAGCTGGCCGAATGGATGCATGCGGACAGACGAATGCGCACTGGTTGCATTGGATGCAGTGTTCCATCTGCCATTCTGGCACATTGAGGGCGATCCCTCGTTTTTCATACGCAGAAGTTCCAACCGGGAATGTGCCGTCTTCGCGGCCTTTGAATGCACTAACCGGCAAGGAATCGCCTTCCAGACGATTCATCGGCACCATCAGGTCTTCGACGAATGCCGGCAGTTCATTGACCACCGCATCACTGGAGCAGGCGCACGCCACGTGTTGAATGTCGCTGGCTTTATCTGCGGCAGTTTTCCACGCCTCTGGCACACTAACTTTCACAGCAGCTTCCATTCCTTTTTGGATCGCCGCATAGTTCATGTCGATGATTTTTTGACCCTGGTTGCCGTAGTCGTCAACAACTGCTTTCTGTAGATGCTTCACGGCTTCTTCCATCGGCAGGATCGCTGCCAGCTTGAAGAACGCCGACTGCATGACCATGTTGATGCGCCCGCCGAGTCCGAGTTGTTGAGCAACACCGGCGCCATCGATGGTATAGAATTGAATGTCGTTTTTGGCGATATACCGCTTCATGAAGCCTGGCAGCTTGTCATCCAGCTCTGCCTGGGTCCAGGTGCAGTTCAGCAGGAATACTCCTTTAGGCTTCAGTCCGGCAAGTACGTCATATTTGTTGACATAGGACTGGTTGTGGCAGGCAACGAAATCCGCCTTGTTGATAAGATAGGAGGATTTGATCGGCTTTTTGCCGAAGCGCAGGTGCGATACGGTGATCCCGCCGGATTTCTTGGAATCGTAGGCGAAATAGGCTTGTGCATACATGTCAGTATGGTCGCCGATGATTTTGACAGCCGCCTTGTTGGCGCCTACCGTGCCATCGGAGCCAAGGCCCCAGAACTTACAGGCGGTTGTTCCCGCAGGCGTTGTATCAATGTCAATGCCCGCAGGCAGGGAGGTAAACGTTACGTCGTCGACAATGCTGACCGTGAAGCGGTCTTTCGGCACAGGCAGCTTGAGGTTGTCAAAGACCGGCACAATATGTGAAGGAATTACATCTTTGGATCCGAGGCCATAACGGCCGCCGACGATAACTGGCTGCCATTCTTTGCCGTAGAAGGCGCTCTTGACGTCGAGATACATCGGCTCACCGATGGAACCCGGTTCTTTGGTCCGGTCGAGAACGGCAATTTTCTTGACGGTCTTCGGAATATAGCGAAAGAAATGTTCGAGCGAGAAGGGACGGTAGAGATGAACCGTCAACAGGCCAACTTTTTCACCCTTCGCATTCAGGTAATCGACAGTTTCTTCAACAACGTCACAGACAGAACCCATGGCGATGATAATTCTGTCGGCATCCGGCGCGCCGTAATAGTTGAACAGGTGATAATCGCGACCGGTCAACTTATTGATCTCACCCATGTAGCCTTCGACGATTTCAGGAATCGCTTCATAATAGGTGTTCGATACTTCTCTTTCCTGGAAGTAGATATCAGGGTTCTGAGCCGTACCGCGTATAACCGGATGATCTGGATTCAAAGCCCGGCGGCGGAACGCATTCAGAGCCTCCTGATCGACCAACTTGGCCAAGTCGTCATATTCCATCACTTCAATTTTTTGCGCTTCATGCGAGGTGCGGAAACCGTCGAAGAAATTAATGAAAGGAACCCTTCCTTTAATTGCTGCCAGGTGGGCAACCGCACTGAGATCCATGACCTGCTGGACGCTGCTCTCAGCAAGTAGCGCAAACCCGGTCTGCCGAGTTGCCATGACATCCTGGTGGTCACCAAAAATGTTCAGAGAGTTAGCTGCTACTGCACGGGCGCTAACATGGAAGACGCCCGGCAACAGTTCGCCGGCGATCTTGTACATATTGGGAATCATGAGCAACAATCCCTGCGACGCAGTAAAGGTCGTAGTCAATGCCCCGGATTGCAGCGATCCGTGAACGGCGCCAGCAGCGCCTCCCTCGGATTGCATTTCAGCAACCCGCACCGTTTGGCCAAAAATATTCTTTTGGCCCTGTGCGCTCCACTCATCAACATGCTCAGCCATGGTCGAGGACGGAGTGATTGGAAATATCGCAGCAACATCCGTAAATGCATACGCAATGTGGGCGGCCGCGTTGTTTCCATCCATTGTCTTCATTTTTTTCATGCAATAGACCCCTCTTTCATATGATATTTTCGCTGGCAGTCGGCTACTGCTTTCAGTCAGGTATTGTATTTTATTCGAGATCGAATAACAAAATCCTTTTTATGTAGACAAGTTTTGCCACTGCCGGCTCATTTTTTTACGTGATCCGACAACTATTAACTGTTCCAAGTTTTACAAAAACGGATCTCCGTCACCAACCGAACAGTGCCAGCAAACTGGCCATTTTCGCCGGCGCCAGGCTCCAAGCCAACAGCATTACTGTCAACACTATCAGTACAATCGTAAATAGCCAGGCTATGATATTATACCAGCCTGAATTGGTATAAGAACCCATAATATTCTTATTGCTGGCAATCAGAACCATGAATATCAGAATGGGAGGCAAGAGCACCCCATTGATAACTTGCGATGTCAACATAACGCTATAAAGCGACAACCCCGGCCAGAGTACCAAAAGTGCGCCAATCACGATCAGTGCCGTATATAGGCTAAAAAAAACCGGTGCGTCTTTGTAATCATGGTCCACCCCATGCTCGAATCCAAAGGCCTCGCAAATGGCATAAGCCGTACTAAGCGGCAGAATAAAAGCCGCCAGCAAAGAAGCGCCCAGCAAACCAAACGAGAACAGGTAGCTGGCGTATTTCCCCGCCAAAGGTTGCAATGCCAAGGCCGCATCTCCTGCCGTTTCGATCGCAACACCATTGACATGCAAAGTGGCTGCGGTAGCCACAATAATGAAAAACGCAATCAGCCAGGTGAAGAATGCGCCAATCATGACATCCCAAAAAGTATACCGATATTCTTCGGCCGTAATGCCTTTATCAACAACTGAGGCCTGGACATAAAATTGTCCCCATGGCGTAATGGTGGTTCCAATAACCCCGATTGCCATCATGAGGAATTCTGCGTCACCGGCAAAACTGGGAGTCACCGAGGCTTTCAGCACCTCTCCCCAAGGCGGATCGACAATCAGCCCGGAAATTACATAGCTGGCAAACGTGGCGCACAGTATCAAAAAAAGTTTCTCAACCCGACCGTAACTTCCTTTAATCACCATCCACCAAATAAAGAAAGCCATCAGGGGAACAGATATGTATTTGCTGATGCCAAAAATCTCAAAACTAGTCGCAATCCCCGAAAATTCCGAGGCCGTAGTCCCAATGTTGGCGACTAGCAATACAACCATTGCGAACAACGTCCATTTCACACCGAAAATTTCCCGGATCAGGTCGGAAAGGCCGCGGCCTGTGACCGCACCTGTACGGGCAGAGATCTCCTGCGCAATCGCCAAACAAATAGTCGCGACAAACATGGTAAACAAAAGTCCGTAACCATATTTGGCGCCAGCTGCTGCATATGTGGCAACGCCGCCAGCATCATTGTCCGCAAAAGCAGTTACAATGCCGGGTCCCATGACAGACAAAAACAAACCCATGCGTGTTCGCATATTTTTCAGGCGACTCATGAAACCCGCCTACCCGCCAGTTTGCGAACCGCGAACGAGAAATAAGTGTCGATCTTGCCGCGCTCGGGCATCACGGTGTCGAGAATATCATCGACGGTAATGATCCCCAGCATCAAGCCATCCTCGTTAACCACGGGTACAGCCAACAACCCGTATTTATTGATCAACTCAGCAACGTGCTGGTCGTCATCGTGATCTGAAACCATGAAGATCTTCGTATGCATAATGTCTTTAACGATGGTTCGAGGATCGGCGATAATCAGTTCGCGTAGCGACAAGACCCCACGCAAATGCTCTTTTTCGTCAATCACATAGAGATAATAAATAGTTTCAGCCGAAGGCGCCTGTTCACGAAGCTGATTGATAGCCTGTTCGGCCGTGATCGATGAAGAAAAAGTAATATATTCGGTGGTCATGAGCGCACCGGCGGTGCCTTCCTCATATTGCATGAGCTCTCGGACTTCGGCGGCATCTTCGTCTTCCATTCGTTTGAGCAGATCTTCTGATTTTTCCGCCGGCAACTCACCCAAGATATCCGCAGCTTCGTCCGGCGGCATATCTTCCAAGATATCGGAAGCACGTTCTTCATCCATATGTTGGATGACTTCGACCTGAGTTTCGAGATCCATTTCAGACAACGCTTCGATTGCCTGCTGGGCATCCAGGCTCTGAATAAAGCCGCTACGATGTTTGTAACTCATGTCTTCCAGCAAATCGGCGATGTCGGCTGGGTGAAGTTCCTTGAGTTGCGGCTTCACCTGTGTCACCTGCAGATGAGAGTTCCAATGCTCCAGCGGTTTCATATATTGCCAGCCAAGCAAGTTTTCCTTGCGGTTTTTCACCAGAAACTCCAGGCCAAGACGTCGCAATAGGCCCCGGATACCAATATCCACGGCGAGGACTACAAAGCGCCGGGATTGCTCCTGTTCGAGCCAGACTAGGCGAACGTCGTTGACCCGGACCAGTTTAGAGCCCTTTAAATCGACGATTTGTTTATCCAAAAGCCACTTGCTAATAAAAATATCATTGTCCGCAAGTGAAATATCCTTTTCACTTGCGTAGCCAGGTTCCAGATGAATTCCTTGGGTACTGCATTCGCTTACCCAATGGATTGGTATCAACGACGAAGATTTTTTTGCATATTTTATGCCAACGACTTCTGGATATGCACCGTTCCAGCGAACCGCCATATCCCTTATTTGGGCAATACGATCGCCAGCGGCATCGTAAATCGGTTTGCCCAAAAATTGGCTGAAATAGTATTCGCCAATTAATTTCACCATGATGTCACCCCTTTTTATGCAGGCGGATTCCGCTCCTTGCCGAACAGAAACGCCGCCTGTTATTGTGCCTGCGTCGCAAACCTATAGGACTGCCTCCAGCATCGGAATCCATAAAACCACCTCCTTGCCAACTTATTTTCAGAAAAAGAAAAAAAGACCTCTCCACTCGTGAAAAGCGGAAGGCCTTCGCATGCATACGGATCTGATCTATGCACGACCTTCCCTACTCGTTGAGCTTTAGCACTGCATAACGTAGAGCGTGTGGAAACCTCAGCCACCTTAAGTAAAACCTTAAGCCGGTAATACCTGTTCTACCCATTTGGCGTCTTTCGACGTTTCCGGGCAGTGGCCTGTGTTCATGCAGGAGCCTCACCTAACAGAGAAAGCATATCTGGTTACACATTCAATTTAGCATTCGAAACATGTAATGTCAACCCAAATGGAACTGGATAACACATAATTAATTTAACTGAATAAAGCGACGAGTTTTCCTTAGTTCAAATCCGAAAATTGGCCACGATAATACAATTTTCTACCGGCAATTCCGATCGGGCCGGTTGCAGCGGATCCCTCCGTCAATTTAGTCCGTGCACCGCCATCTGCCTGGATACGAAAAACCGCATTGCCTTGCGAAGTATTCGTATAATACACATATCGTCCGTCCACATTCAAATATCCTGCTTTGTCGTTCGACACTTTCCCTCGTTGGGTTCCATCAGTTTTCACGCGGTAGAGTTTTTCTTCATCAGTCCGGTTGCTGTAAAAGATCCACTCTCCCGCAACCGTCATGAACAAGGTTTCATCGTTGACAATTTTCGCCCGCCCCGTACCGTCGGATTTGATCCGATAGGGTTTGAATCCATCGCTGCCGTTAGCATAATATATCCACCCTCCGACGGCAACAACATTTTCAGCCTCGTCATCAATCAGCTGAACGGTCATTCCCCCGTTTCGTCTGATACTGTAAATCCGGCGATCCTTTACAAATATGATATTTTCGCCAACCATATTTACTTGCTGAGCCGGACCCTCCACCAAGCGCACCGCTTCCGATCCATCAGGGCGTGCGCGATAAATCGCTTGTCCATCCGACCAGTTCACGTAATAAAGCCACTCACCGTCCAGGTTGATATCCCAAGCTTCGGCATCCGCAACCAGCTGGTCAGATAAAAATCGGTCCGGCCGGAAACGCCATAAGGTTTCTTCTTTTTCACCATATAAGGATTCCGCTTTTTTCAGATAGTAAATCCATCCATCTTTGGCCGCAACCGTACCATGATTGGCGGTATTTCCGCTGCTATTGGCATTTTCCGGCGGCGTCTGCGTGCCAATCACCATCGTCTCAGTTGCCGTCTGCTGCGAAATAGCTTTTGTCGCAGATAGCACCTTGATTCCACGCCAATTCTCGGTGGCTTTAAAAATGGCTTCGGCCATGCGTTGCCGTTGCAGACGGTCCATCACCAGCTTTGCATTCGCCGGATTGGTCAGCATCACGCCTTCCGTTAATATCGCCGGCACCCACGTTGAGTTGAGCACTACCAAGCGAGGCCGATCCTGCATCACTTCCCGTTGCGTCCCCAACACCCCGATGATTTCATTTTGCGCCAAAGCGGCCAATTCATAGGCAGGCTTCAATGCCGAAGAGTTATACAGTACAGTTGTGCCGAACTCCCGACTACGCGGAATTTTTTCGTCAGGCAGCGAATTGTTGTGAATCGAAATGAATACATCAGCCCTCACGATATTCGCAGCATCAGCCCGATCCAACAGCGACGGTTCAATATCTTCACTTCGGGTCAGCATGACATTCCAGCCCTGTGCCTCAAACAAACGTGCTGAGCGCAGCGTAATATCAAGATTAATATCTTTTTCGCGGATAAAACTCTTCACAGCCCCTGTATCTTCCCCGCCGTGTCCGGCGTCCAACACTACCGTAGGAGCGTTTGTTTTCGTTCCTTTCGGCAGATCGAACACTAGATAGGTTCTCATACGGATCATTCCGTCGCGGCCTTTGACCGTTTTTCGTTGCACCGTAGTGATCCTTGTTCTCGCAGCCTGCTCTCCACTCAGCGTAAACCGGACCTGTTCCGCGCTCAGTTTTTCGAACTTGAGCGGAGCGCTTGCAGGCAACTCAAAGGATCCCTGCGATACATTGGACAGAACCACTTCCAGATGGTTAGCGTTTCTTTTTTCGCTGAAACTAGGCTCAATCCTGTATCCCAGCACCTCTTCGATGCCCTGGCCGGGTATCCTATTTTCAACTGCCACCGCCACCACTTGGCGATCCTGCAGTTGAAAAACTTTGATTTCCGGAATGTTGTAACTTTCTCCGGCAGATGCCGCCACTGCAACCGATGCGCCCAAAAGCCAAGCAAAGAACAATCCCGGAATTAGCATTTTTCTTCCCGCATATCGCACTGCGTTTCCCTAGCTCCTCTGTAAAAATATTCGAAGTTGCTCTGGTGGTATTATTTGCGGATCAAATATGCCGTGCGCGGCAAAAAGTAAGAAACCTCCACCGGCGCCGCCCCGTTGGCATCGTCAGCTTTCGGTAATTCGTCAACAATTTTCCAGTGTAAAGTCGCAGGCCTTCCTGCCAGATATTCAAGCGTCGCTTTGCCGTTTTCAGGGCTGAGGCCGCTCTTCCATTCCATGTAAGCAATGTTTCCGTCCAATGTTCCCACCATGGAAACACCGCCGACACTGGAGTCCACTCGTCGCCCATAGTCATATACGGCCGTATGCGCTCCTTTGATGATCCGGCCTTCCTGCTCAATAACAATGGTAAAAGCCGTGTTATCGACGAAGGCGTACCAAGTTCCGGCAAACGCGTCCGCAGGCGAATTCCCCTTGGGCACGCTCCCGGACGGCGGCCAGGCGGTGTTTGGGCGGTTCGTCGTTCCCGGAGTATTCGTTTGTTTATCATCAGACCCTGCCGGCATTCCATCAGCCATAACCGGCATCGGAATGAAAATCGCTACCATGAACAACATTAGAATCAATAGTACCTTAAAATATTTTCCTCGCACCATCTCATCCGCCTCCATATATAATCCAACCTATATCTTAAATCGACGGATCAGCAATTATTCTTCAGTTGTTTATTTTAATTGGCTTGTGAGTAAAGCGTGCCTGCCAGGTGCTTCAGTTCGCGCGAAAGCTCCATCAAGTCCCGACTATGGCTGGAAATGGACTCGATTACTCCGGCCTGATGACTGATCACACCCTCGATTTGGCCGGATGAAGAGGAAACATCATTAATGGAGGCTTTCATCCGTTTCAGAATATCGGCTATCTGCACGGCGGAATTCGCGCTGTTCTCCGCCAGTTTACGGACCTCCTCTGCGACCACCGCAAATCCCCGTCCCTGAGCGCCTACCCGGGCTGCTTCGATCGAAGCATTCAATCCCAGCAGGTTGGTCTGTCCGGCGACTTTCTTTATAAAAGCCAGAACCGCATCGGTTTCCAGCATCTCTTTCTCCGTCCTGGCAGCCAGTACCGTCAGGGAACGGGCTTGTCCGTTCAGTTCCTGCGCCTGACTCATTATCGCCTCAATAGAAGCTGCCAAAGATGTTGCCGAGGTCTCCAATCCAGTTGCGGTATGCTGAAGAGTATCTTTCCGTTCGAGCGATTCATGAATGACCACCGCTCCCACTACTTCGCCGCTTTTGCTGATGATCGGCAGACTGATGGCAACATAAGCGAAACCATAAAGCTCTTTCGGTATTTCAGTGACAATTCGTTGTTTGGTCTCCATGGCCTTGTACAAACCCGAACCCGGTTTGACCGGATCGCCCGGGTGCGCCTGTGCCGCAAGTTCCGGGATACAATAGGAAACCAACAATTTTTCGCGATTACTGACCACCATACCGACTTTTCCACTGATCAATTTGGGGATGAACTCAGCCACCTGACAAAAGCAATCCAATAGCTCACATTCACTCATTTGACAATACCGCCTCCCCGAATTATTTGGATTCCTGCCGATGTCGCCTCTTGGCGGCAAGGCTTAAAACGTATTGGTATTCGCTATTCAAACGCTACCTTCCTCTATTTATTCTGCCATAATTTTCATTCAATTTTCGTCTGGTTGGGTCAACTCCATTTCACCAATATGAAATTATTCTATTCATATTTTCACATCGGTGTTATATAATTGTCATAAGAACCATAATTATTAAAATGTGTACAGGAGATACGGTTAATGCAAAAAACAATCGGCCAAAAAATCCGTGATTTGCGGTTGCAAAACAAACTGACTTTAAAAGACCTCGGTCAGTTAACAGGCCTATCGGTAGGTTACTTATCTCAGCTGGAACGCGGTTTGACCGACATTGCCACGGATCTTTTGACCACTGTGGCGCAGGCGCTCGGAGTCGACCGTTCCCACTTTTTCCGAGAGCCGCGTCAAAATGCCCGACGCATTATGCGCAGTTACGAGAAGGAAGTTTTTCAAGTCGATGCGTCACGCTCCATTCATTATCACTTGACACATCAACTAGACAATAAAGTCTTGTTGTCACGATTCATTGAACTGTTGCCGATCAACAGTGACGAGGAAATTTTACCCTATGCGCACGAAGGTGAGGAGTTCATCCACGTGTTGGAAGGAGTTCTGACTCTTTTCATCGATAACGAAAGACAGGATCTTTTTCCTGGCGATTCAGCGCATTATCCCTCCACCACTCCTCACAACTGGGCCAACTACACGGCCAAAATAGTCCGTATTCTGGTTGTAAGTCACCCCAACCCTTTTCAAGCAAAGGGGCCCAGCGTATGACCACACCGCTTGTTTTATCCGTACAGAAATTCTCCATCCACGATGGCCCAGGCATCCGGACAACCGTTTTTTTCAAAGGCTGTCCCCTTCACTGCACTTGGTGCCACAACCCGGAGAGCCAGAGATTTACCGCCGACCTCATGGTCGACAACGAAAAATGCACCGGTTGCGCCACTTGCGTCAGTCACTGTCCCCGGCAAGCAATCAACACCTCACTCGTCCATCAGTTCACCGACCGCAATTCATGTTCCCGTTGCGGTGAATGTGTAGACTTTTGTCTGTCGAATGCCCGCGAAGTCGCCGGTCAGGCACTTTCAGAATCAGAACTGCTTGTGGAAATACTGAAGGATCAGATTTTTTATGAACAATCAGGCGGCGGCGTCACTTTTTCCGGTGGAGAAGCCATGTGCCACATTAATACGCTGGAAGCACTTGCCGCAAAATGCAAACTTCGCGGACTGCACGTCGCCATCGACACTTGCGGCTACGTTCCACAAGACTCTTTCGAACGTATACTACCCTATACGGACTTATTCCTTTATGATCTTAAGCTCATGGAACCTGCACGCCACCAGCATCACACAGGACACGACAATGCCCTTATTCTTGAAAACCTGCGGTATCTTTCCAGAGCTGGCGCGGAAATCAACCTGCGTCTCCCCCTGATTGAAGGCATTAACGCCGCAATGGAGGACATCAACGCTATCCTGTGCTTTATAAAGCCACTTCGCATAACTCGGGTCAATCTGCTTCCTTATCACAATACCGGCGCCAGCAAATATGCAAAACTTGGGCTACCGACTGCTTTATCATTATGCCCGCCGTCTCCCGCACGACTGGAAGCCATTCAACACCAATTTACCGATGCCGGTCTGGAAACCCGCATTGGTGGATAAAGAAAGGACGAATGAAAATGAATGAACGTATTCAATTACTCCGGCAAGAGAGCCTCACCGCCATTCCCCAGCTCAGTATTGAACGCGCCGCGCTCGTGACAGAAGCCTATGAAAAATACGCCGGCACTGTCGAGACTCCCATCTTGCGCGCACTGACTTTCAAACATGTCTTAGCCAACAAAACCCTCTGGATTGGCAAAGGTGAGCTAATCGTCGGTGAAAAAGGTGAACAGCCGCAAAGCGCCCCTTCTTTCCCCGAACTATGCTGCCATACACCGGAAGATCTCGACGTGATGAACCGACGCGATAAAATCTATTTTCGAGTCTCTGAGGAAGCAACCCGGGTTCATCTGGAAAAAGTAATTCCTTATTGGGAAAAGCGCTCAATCCGTCAATCGATTTTGCGACACATGAGTCCTGAATGGCATGCCTGTTATGAAAACGGTATTTTTACCGAATTTATGGAGCAACGAGGCCCTGGTCACACTGTTCTTGACGGTAAGATTTACACCAAGGGGTTTCTTGATTTTCAAACTGATATTCAGAATGCAATCGACAAACTGGATTTCTTGCAGGACCCACAAGCCTATGCCCGCAAAATTCAATTGGAAGCGATGAAAATCGCCTGCGAGGCAATCATCCTCTATGGCCGACGCAATGCGGACCATGCTCGCCAACTGGCTGCAAACGAATCGGATCCGACGCGCCGATCAGAACTGCTACAGATCGCTGCAAACTGTGATGTCGTTCCGGCGCACCGACCGCAGACCTTTCAACAGACCCTGCAAATGTACTGGTTTGTTCATCTCGGCGTCACCAGTGAAATCAACCCCTGGGATGCACTCAGCCCCGGTCGTCTGGATCAACATCTGGCGCCCTTCTATCAAGAGGAGTATGCTGCCGGGACACTAAGCCGGGAACAGGCCAAAGAACTTCTGGAATGCTTCTGGATCAAGTTCAACAACCAACCGGCTCCGCCCAAGGTCGGCATCACGCTAAAAGAAAGCAGCACCTATACCGACTTCGCCAACATCAATACCGGCGGAATCACTCCTGATGGCGCGGATGGAGTCAACGAGGTTTCTTATCTCATTTTAGAAACTATGGACGAGCTGACTCTGTTGCAACCCAGTTCCAACGTCCAGCTCAGCCGCAAGAACCCCCATGCCTTTTTGCGCAAGGCGTGCGAAATCTCTCGCAAGGGCTGGGGGCAACCGGCATTTTACAATACCGAATCGATTGTTCAGGAACTGCTGAACGCCGGCAAAAACATCGTGGATGCTCGTAAAGGCGGCGCCAGCGGCTGCGTTGAAACCGGTGCGTTTGGCACTGAAGCATACATTTTGACCGGTTATCTCAACCTGCCCAAAATCTTCGAACTCACACTTACTGACGGTTTTGATAAAACAAGCGGCCTCCAGCTCGGCCCACATACCGGCGCCGCCACTACCTTTGGATCCTACGAAGACCTCTTTGCCGCCTTCCGCAAGCAACTGCACCACTTCGTCGATATCAAGGTGCAGGGCAACAATATCATTGAAAAACTATATGCCACTCAAATGCCGGTGCCTTTCCTGTCTGTCGTCGTTGAGGATTGCATTGCCAAAGGACAGGATTACAATGCAGGCGGCGCCCGTTACAATACCAGTTATATTCAGGGAGTGGGCATCGGCACTCTCACCGACAGTCTCGCGGCCATCAAATACAACATTTTTGACAAACAACGCTTCACCATGAAAGAATTGCTGGCAGCAATGGACGCCAATTTCTTCGGCAGTGAAACCATTCGAAATCTCGTTAAGGAAAAAACGCCGAAGTACGGCAATGACGATGCGTATGCCGACCCACTCATGGTCCAGGCTTTTCAGGCATATTATGATGAAGTCACCGGGCGGCCCAATTGCCGGGGCGGACAGTATCGCATCGATATGTTGCCGACCACTTGCCACGTTTACTTCGGCTCGGTTATGGGAGCCAGCCCCAATGGACGTCTCGCCGGGAAGCCGGTATCAGAAGGAATCTCACCGGAAAAAGGCGCAGACCGCAAAGGCCCCACCGCAGTCATCAAGTCGGCGTCCAAAATGGACCATTTGCAAACCGGCGGTACACTGCTAAATCAAAAATTCACACCCTCCGTCGTGTCTGGCGAACGTGGGCTCGAAAACATGGCCGCGCTCATCCGGTCGTATTTTAGCCTGGACGGCCATCACATTCAGTTCAATGTCATTGACCGCAGCACCCTACTAGCCGCCCAACAGCACCCAGACGAGTACAAGGACCTGATTGTACGGGTTGCAGGTTATAGTGACCACTTCCACAACCTCAGCCGCGAACTCCAGGACGAAATCATTGACCGCACAGAACAATCCTTCCAGTAAGAAGGTTCCACCGTAACTGCAAAAAAAGAGAGCCTGCTGCCATAAGCTTCAGGTTCTCTTTTTCATATATTGTTAAATATTTTTTGTTTATTTTGCCGGTTCTTCCAGCGACTGCGCCAAAATTTCGGCAATATCCAATGTCCGAACTTTCTCTTCAGCATTGTGTGCTTTCGTGCCGTCGAACATCATGGTCAGGCAATACGGGCAGGCTGTGGCGATAACCTCAGCTCCGGTATCCAGGGCTTCTTGGGTTCTCACTTCATTGATCCTTTGCTGTCCATTACCGACATGTTCTTCCATCCAGTTACGTCCGCCGCCGGCACCGCAGCAGAAGGCCGTCTTGCGGTTTCGATCCATTTCGGTCAGTTGGATGCCAGGCACGGATTTCAAGACATCGCGCGGCGCTTCATAGACATCGTTGTGACGGCCGAGATAGCAAGCATCATGGTATACGATCTTAGCGTCAAACGAATGGGTCGCTTTAATTTTTCCGTCCCGAACCAGCTTGGCCAAAAACTCGGAATGATGAAGGACTTCAAAGTCACCGCCAAAATCTGGGTAATCATTTTTCCATGAATTGAAGCAATGCGGGCAGAGAGTAATGATTTTCTTGACGCCCAATTCCTTGAACATTTCCACGTTGCCTTCGGCAAGCGGCTGGAACTCGAACTCGTTGCCCATCCGACGAATCGTCTCGCCGCAACAGGGTTCTTCGTTGCCGAGTACCCCGAAGCTGATGCCCGCAGCCTTGAATACCTTCACGAGTGCTTGGCTGACTTTTTTCGCCCGATCATCATAAGCGCCTGCACAGCCTACATATAGAAGATATTCAGTTCCTTCGGTCCAAGCCGGAACATCCAGCCCTGTCATCCATTCACCGCGGTTGCCGCGAGGCAGTTTCCAAGGGTTGCCGCTCTTGAAGCAGTTGAATGTGCGCTGCACGTCTTCCGGCATTTTAGCTTCGGTCATTACCATGTAACGTCGAAGATCGACGATCTTTTGAACATGCTCATTGGAAACCGGGCAAGCCTGTTCACAGGCACGACAGGTAGTACAAGCCCAGATGAATTCTTCGGAGAACAGTCCGTCAACGATTGTTTTGTCCAGAATCGCCTGTTCCGCTTCGGTAAACTCCGGAGCCTTGTCACCGGCTGCCTTGATTTTATCAAGTAGCGGAGCTTTTTCTTCAACATGGGCCCGCAATTCGACATGCAAAGATCTCGGATCAAGTGGTTTTCCCGTCTGGAACGCCGGGCACACTTCCGTACATCGACCACAGCGAACGCAGGTGTACGTGTCGAACAGCTGCTTCCATGTGAACTCTTCCATCTTGTTCACGCCGAAAGTTTCGGCCGACTCATCTTCAAAATCAACTTTGGCCAACGATCCTTTTGGCCGCAGGTTGTGCCAGAAGGCATTGAACGGGGCAAATACGAGATGCAGATGTTTCGAACTCGGAATCAAAACCGCGAAAGTAAACATCGCTAGGAAATGCGCCCACCAGGCTACCATTGCCAAGGTTTTTAAACTTTCCGGAGACGTTCCCGCCAATCGTCCCGCCACAAAATTCCCAAAAAAAGCAGCCCCTCTGATATCCGCCCGTTCGCCAAGCGCAAAATTTGCCCCGCTGTAGAGCAGATCGCCGGTAACGATTACACAGACCAGGCCCAGAATAACAAAAGCCTCGACCGAGTTTTCCATCCGGGCCGGCTTAAGCACTGTTCGGCGCAGTACTGCACCGATAACGCCAAGATAGACAAGCAATAGAAACAGATCTTTCAATCCGATGAATAGTGGATTATTTCCAATCAAAGGCACCGGGACATGAAACAGGCCTTCAACCGCCAGGTTGACTGCGCCAAACCCAAGAACCACAAACCCCCACATCAACATGACATGCGAGATGCCTGAAATAGGGTCCTGCAAAACTTTATCCTGCCCTACTACATTTGTCAGGAAATATTTCCAGCGATCACCCGGTCGGTCGCAGCGATTTTCCGGTTTTCCATGCAACGTGTTCTTGTATTTCCCGTAGATCATAACCGCCGATAACCCGAACGCTAAAAACATTAGAGCAAAAAACACCAGTACATTTAACATTTGTAACCGACTCCCTTCTTGTAACCCCATTTTCTTTATAGAATACCATACAATGAAAACACTTTTTGATTCGTGTTCAATGCAGCGAATTCCTGCCAAAAATTCAAAAATTCCAGACAATTATTTTTATAAAAAAAGAACCGGCATAAGCCGGCCCTTTTAATGGATTGGTTTTTGACAGTTATTACGGATTCACTTTTACATTGAAGGTCTGCTTGCCATCCTTCATTTCGATAACAACCGCACTCTTTACGGGATTGTGGTTGCTGTCAATCGTGAGTATGCCTGTACTGACCTGCAAGTTTTTGGTCTGTTCGAGAGCATCCTTGATCTTGACCGGATCCGCGGCGCCGGCCCGTTTGATAGCGTCGATGAGCATCAGTCCGGAGTCATATCCCAGGGCAGCAAGTGCACTCGGCTCCTGATTAAATTCTTTTTTATACGCTTCGACAAACTTAACGACATTAGGATCCTTATCCTGTGAAGAATAGTGGTTGCTGAAGAAGGTGTTGTTCAATGCGCCGGCGCCGGCGATTTCGACAACCTTGGGATCATCCCAGCCGTCGGTTCCAATTAGCGGGGTGTTGATTCCTAGTTCACGCGCCTGTTTTACAATCTTGCCCACTTCTTCGTAATAGGCAGGGATAAAGATTGTGTCCGCACCCATAGCTTTGATTTTGGTGAGAGTAGCCTTAAAATCCTGATCTTTTTGCAGGAAAGCTTCCTTCCCAACTATTTTTCCACCATTTTGTGTGAAAGTCGCTTCAAACGACTGCGACAGGCCTTTGGAATAATCGGAGCTGCTGTCGATATAAATAACGGCGGTTTTAGCTTTCAACGAGTTGGAAGCAAAATTCGCCATTACCCGGCCCTGGAAAGGATCAATGAAGCAGGCGCGGAATGCAAAAGGTCGCACCTTGCCGTTATCAACAGTGACTTTTTCGTTCGTACCGGTTGCAGTTAACACCGGAATTTTATTGTCCTGTGCAACCTGAACAGTCGCCAGCACATTGGAACTGGTCACCGGGCCTAAAACCGCAACAACTTTATCCTGGGTGATGAGTTTGGTCACAGCGTTGGTCGCTTCAGCCGGTTCGGATTTGTTGTCCGCGATGACGAGTACGAGTTTCTTGCCGCCGAGAACGCCGCCAGCTGCATTTGCTTCTTTAATTGCCATTTGAATTCCGTTAAGTGTCTGTTTGCCGAAATTGGCAACGCCACCGGTCAATTCAAAGTTAGCGCCGATTTTGATTTCATTGGATTCGGCAGCCGGCTTAGCTTTTTCTCCGCCGCATCCAGCAAGTAGAGCCATGGACAATAGTACTACCAAGACAACCGCAAAGTGTTTCTTCATTTCGCTCCCCCTCATTTTTGTGTCTAACATGTATATTTTACAACCCCCCACACATTCGCGTCAACCACTTTGGCGATCCTTTAATTTCGGGATTAACACGCACTTGTAAATGCACTTGAAATCGACCAAATGTAGCGTATGATAAATAGGAGAAATCTGATGACGGTGGTGAATACGTTTGGCAATATTTCTTTTTGACCAAGTCAGCTTAGAAATTAAAGGCCAGTCCATCCTAAGCTCCATTTCCTTTTCATCGGAGCAAAGCGAAATTATCGGCCTGGCCGGTCCTTCAGGCTCCGGCAAGACCTCGCTGCTACGCATGATGAATTTGATGCGCAGTCCAACTCAAGGGTCGATACTATATAAAAACCGTGACCTCGCTCAACTTGATCCTGTTCAGTTACGCCGGGAAGTTGGCTATGTCATGCAAAAACCTTATCTTTTTGACGGCACTGTGAAGGATAACTTAGAGTACGCATACCAAGTCTGGGGACAAACGCCAACGCAACCTGAAATCCTGAGTTATCTCGAACGCGTCAACTTGCCATCGGCAATTCTAAAAAAGACCAAAAGCGAGCTGTCTGGCGGTGAGCAACAACGAGTTGCCTTAGTTCGATCATTATTGGCCAAACCGCAAGTTCTGCTTCTGGATGAAGTGACGGCGTCCCTGGACGAGGCGAACACAATCCTGCTGGAAGAAATGATCCGCAGCGAGTGGGCTGCCAAATCTCTGACCGTGTTTTTTATTTCCCACCAATCCGAACAGCTTCGACGTCTGGCGTCGACCGTTCTATATGTTAAAAAGGGAAAACTCGAATTTTGTGGTCCAAAGGACGATTTCTTCAAACGGCAGGGGGGCCTGAACGATGAATAATATGGCTTTGGCGTTAACTTTCAGCCTAGTTTTGATCGCGCTGTTCATTTCCTACCGACAAAAGTTAGGACTTGAAAAAGACATGCTTATCGGCAGCATCCGGGCTGTTGTGCAACTCTCCGCCGTTGGTTTTGTGCTAAAATTCGTCTTTAACATTGACAATATTGCCTTGACTATCGTCATTCTGCTTCTGATGGTCTATAACGCCGCTGTAGTCGCAACCAAGAGAGGCGCCGGCATCAGCGGCGTTCGCCTGATCTCTTTTTGCTCAATACTAGCCGGCCTGGTCATCACTCTGTCCGGCCTACTGGCATTTCAGGCTATTTCCTTTAATCCCAGCGAAGTCATCCCTGTCAGCGGCATGGTTGTCGGCAACTCGATGGTTGCCTTGGGCTTACTCTATCGCAATCTGCTCAGCAGTTTCAAAGACCGCCGCGAGGAAGTCGAAGTCAAGCTTTGTCTGGGAGCTGCTCCGCGCGAAGCAGCTCGCACCTTGATCCGAAGCAGCATCCGCACGGCAATGATCCCGACTATCGACTCCATGAAAACACTGGGTATTGTTCAGCTTCCCGGTATGATGACCGGCTTGATTCTGGCCGGCACTCCGCCGGAATTGGCGATCAAATATCAAATCATGGTTATCTTCATGCTGACCGGCGCGGTTACCATTTCCGGCTTCGTAGCCAGTTTTTGGGCCTACCGTGGGTTTTTCAACGACAAGGCTCAACTCGTTGATGATTCGCACTGAGTGTATCCGCTGATTTTCTGTAGCCCTCTATTGTTAACCCGCGTCCTGTCAAACAAATAGTCCATCGGTTGCACGTCCGATGGACTATTTGTTACATCTGTGCTATATTATTGTTTTAACAGCTTTGCTTTTACATTATTTATTTATGAAAGATGGGGTTTTTTACAAAATGATCAGTACCCAGAACCTGACCCTCCAATTTGGCAAACGGATCCTGTTCAAGGATGTGAATATCAAGTTCACTCCCGGCAACTGTTATGGGCTCATCGGAGCCAATGGCACAGGAAAATCAACGTTCCTGAAAATTTTATCCGGAGAGATTGATCCTTCAGCCGGTGATGTCATCATCACCCCAGGCGAACGTCTGGCAGTCCTTAAACAGAATCATTACGAATTTGACGAATACGGGGTGCTCGAAACCGTCATCATGGGCCATTCCCGACTGCACGAAATCATGCAGGAAAAAGAAATACTGTGCGCTAAACCTGACTTTTCAGACGACGACGGCATGCGGCTCGCTGATCTGGAATGTGAATTTGCCGAGCTCAACGGTTGGGATGCCGAAACGGAAGCCGCCCGCCTGTTGAAAGGCCTGGGTGTAACCAACGATCTGCATGATTTAAAAATGAAAGATATGACAGCTCTCGACAAGGTGAAGGTTTTGCTGGCTCATGCCCTGTTTGGCAATCCGGACATTCTGCTGCTGGACGAACCGACCAACCACTTGGACATTACCGCGATTACCTGGCTGGAGGATTATTTATATGACTTCCCCAACACGGTCATCGTCGTTTCCCACGACCGTCACTTCCTCAACCAGGTCTGCACCCACATTGCCGATATCGATTTCAGCGCCATCCAGTTGTACGTCGGCAACTACGATTTCTGGCTGGAGTCGAGCCAATTGGCTCTGCAATTAGCGAAAGACGCCAACAAGAAGAAGGAAGAAAAAGCTAAAGACCTGATGGCTTTTATTCAACGTTTCAGCGCCAACGCCTCGAAATCCAAACAGGCGACTTCGCGTAAAAAGCAACTTGAAAAGCTGACACTTGACGATATCCGCCCTTCTTCGCGCAAATATCCCTATGTCGCTTTCAAACCGGATCGCGAGGCCGGCGCGCAGCTGCTGACTGTGGATACGATCAGCTACAGCGTGGAGGGCGAGACAATCCTCAACGAATTATCTTTCACCGTTCTAAAGGGCGATAAAATTGCTTTAATCGGCCAAAACGGCATGGCGAAAACCGCACTATTTCAGATCCTGGCGGGTGAACTCCCGCCGGACAGCGGCGAGTTCAAATGGGGCGTGACTACCTCACAATCCTATTTCCCCAAAGAAAATGCCGCCTTTTTTGAAGGCGTCACGGATAACCTCGTTGACTGGTTGCGGCCTTTTTCCCGCGACCAGGATGAATCGTACCTGCGCGGATTTCTCGGTCGAATGCTGTTTTCAGGCGAAGAAACCCAGAAAGAGGCCCAGGTCATCTCCGGCGGGGAAAGAGTCCGCTGCATGCTATCCCGGATGATGTTGAGCGGCGCCAACGTCCTCCTGCTTGACGAGCCGACCAACCATCTGGATCTCGAATCCATCACCGCGCTTAACAACGGTCTGACCCAATTCGACGGCACCATTTTGTTCGCGTCCCACGACCATCAGTTTGTCCAGACCATCGCGAACCGGATCATCGAGCTCACTCCAGACGGTCTAAAGGATTATAAGATGAGCTACGACGAATATCTGGAACAGGTTACAACCAAAATTCGCTAATTTTCAATTCCGTTCCCCCTGGCCGCAAATCAGCTCGCCAGGGGAATTTTTTTGAAGGCGTCCTCAAAGATTCTTCTCATCATCGATTCCGGGCCTGACGGATCATAGCCGTCGCTGATCACAGGCGATCGCCTAGAGCGGGAATCCGTGTATTTCCACACATCTCTGCCAGTTTTGGCGTCATACAGACGGAAGGCTGCCCCAGCGCAGTCCGAGATGTAATAACCCGCCGGATGGTAAACACGCCGTGTACGCGGCACGTCTTCCCAGCCGCTGACTTCCCGCCCATCTGAATTTCTGCGGCTATAATAAACCCGATCCGTATAGGTTTCTGTCGTCTTGTATGCATCATGATATTCGTAATACCAGCCATAGTCGCGCACATCAAGGTACATAAGCAAGTCGACGTATTTCCCCATTTCGCTCTTGACCATTGCTGCAAACCCTGGCGCTTTTGGGTCAAAAGGTTCCGTCAGCGGCGCATTCGCTTTGATTTGGTTCAACACATAATCCATAGTAACAATGCGGTGCTTCGTAAGATCGCGAGTTTTTCCAGTAAGCATGTCGTTGATTTTCTCCACAGCATACGGGTAGCGATTGAATTTATTGCGATCACCTAAGTCATAGCCGTCGTAACTAAAGCTTGGCGGCATAACCAAAATATATTTAGGCGCTCCGTAGTTGTATTCCTGATCATGCCACTCCGCCTGCGCTGCCATTGTCGTAGAACTAAACACCAACAATAAGAGTAACCCCCACAATATCGCTTTTCCGGTTTTTTTCACGAGCATGCCTCCCTGCTATTGTTTGTCGAATACACGATCTGCCGTCTTCTTGAATTACCCAGCAACAGAATATCACACAACTGTGGCAAAGTTATGTCAAATTTGTGTGATTTATGAAAAGAACCCGGCGTTTTTTTGCCGGGTTCTTTCTAGATAAGTCACGATTTCAGGGGAGTTGGTAGAATATCTGCACGACATCTCCCGTTTGAAGGCAGTCAAAGCCAAAAATGATCATGTTCCCTTCCAGCCGGTAAGACGGTCCGTATTGAAGTTTCCCTTTGACAAAGACTTGAAACAAGTTATCTACCGGGTACTCTGCTTTGATGTCCGTCATCCGATCCGTCGCGATAAAAGACTGTTCAACAATTCGCATGGTTCATCCCTCCCGAATATGGTTATTCTTCATGCATTGGTTCAAGTCCTTTTTCCTGTTGCAAAAAAATCAAATTGGCTACAGCGCCAATGCCTGCGAAACGATGATGTGAAGATCATTTCCAGTCAACGGTCGCGGGCTGTTACCAAGTTGCCGATATGTCGATGCGACCCTCACGATTCCTTCCAGAGCCTCTGCTGAAACACCGATTTCTGCCAATGCCGCCGGGATTCCAATATCCTGCTTGAACAAGGTTACAGCCTCCACGGATAATTGGGCAGCATTCTGAATGTCCAGCCCTGCGACGTCTTGCCCCAGCGCAATCCATCACATAGGACAGCATAATTCCGTTAGCAAATCCTTGCGGCTCGCTTGCGCTAATGGCGCTGATTTGACAGCCATCGGGCTGCCGCCACCAAAAGCAATGACCGCATCCGCTGAGAAGTCCAATGTGTTGACGTTCTTACAGGCTCCGGCCCCAAAGATCACGCGTGTTGGCATGCGGAACATAACGAAGTTTCCCTTAACTGATTTTTCATGACCGACGTATTTCACTTTTTCAGACGGCCAAGCGACGAACGTGGTGATTTTTGCAGTCCGTACAACTCTTCAATTTGCTTGCTCATCAGGGTATGAGCATCCGCCAATGCCTGATTATAGATATGCGGACCAAGCTCGGCGAGAATAAACTCTAAAATAGTCGCTGCTTGAAAATCACTCAACTCCTCATCCCGTTGTTGCTGAAAAAACAGTTTGATGCCGCCTATAGCGTCCTGCTTTAATTCATTGCCAAGCTCTATCGCCTTCATCGCATCTCCTCATTATCTGGCAGGTTTACACTCTGCCATTTATAAAATCGTTCCGCTTCAAATCGTTCGGATGGGCTTCATTCCGAACACCGCTTCATTTCCCTGTCTAGTTGCGCAAGTATGTTGCAACCACCGCAAATCATCCTGCACAGGGAAATCTCGGCGATAATGGTGCCCACGCGATTCCGTGCGAAGCTGCGCACTGCCCGCCACCAACATCGCCACTTCACACATCGATTCCATTTGCAAAATATCTACCAACGCCTGATTATAAACTTTCACGTCAGGCACTTGTTGCCGCTCCAGTTCCTGTTTTATAGCACAGATTTCCTGCGCCAACCGGGCCAACCCCGTCTGCTCGCGGCTGACTCCGGCATACTTTTGCACCGCCTCTTTCAGCCTGCCTTGCAAAGTTGTAAGAACGCTCCCTGCGCCAACCGAACTGCTTAGTGGGACACGCGAGATCCGCCGGAAAACCCTTTCCATTTCAACTTCAACAGATACCTCATCAACATTCACCATCGAGTTAGCCGCTGCCCATCGGCTCGCATGCAGACCTGCACGTGTTCCGAATACCTGCGTCGCCGCTATCCCGCTGCCAGCCAGGCGATTAGCTCCGTCAAAATTTCCCGCGCACTCTGGCGTGGCGAATAACCCTTTCAGTGTCGTCTGACAGTTTTCATCGATATGAATTCCACCCATCAGGTAATGGGCCCCTGGCGCGACTTCAATCCTTGCGTCCGCAGGATCCACGCCATGCGCCTTGATGTAATTATACTGGGCGATATCGAGCTTTTTCCGAACGACTTCGCTCCCCTTGGGAGAATCACCAACATACCACAACAATCCATTGTGCTCGCCGCCCCGTCCATCTCTGATGGCCTCCTCCATCAGCCGCATCGCTTGGTCGCGTATAGGCAATGGTTTTGGCAATACGGCAACACCAAATTTATCGTAAACATTCCCATCCAAAATATTTTCCGCCAAAAACTCATAGTGAACAAATGCACCTTTTAACGATGGCGGCCACACAATCACCGACGGGTAGAAAAGAACCATTTCCATATCAACGAGGTCGGCCCCCGCGCGATAGGCATACGACAATCCTTCACCCGTAGCGTCGGCTGGGCAATCATTTACTTCCCATAAGCGTTGGCAGCCTCCGGTTGCCAATATTACTGCGCCGGCACGAATCAAAACAAAGTCGCCGTTACGAAGATCCAGACCCAAAATGCCGGCCACATGCGAAGATCCTGCTGCTTTGCCTTTTACCAGTCCGGTCACAAAAAAATCATCCCGGATGCTTATACACTCATTCGTCAGGCAGGCCCGCCAAAGAGCCGAAACGATGCCCACACCGCCGCCTTTGACGAAAAGGTTGCGTGGATAGGTTTGGCCTGGAAACTTCCCCAAGGCCAAACCGCCGTCCGCATTGCGCACGAAACGGGCGCCATAGCGTTCCAGATCCAGCGCAGCGTCGCAAGCTCCCGCCGTGAAAGTCCATGCCAGATTTTGATCTCCAATTCCATAGCCGCAGTGAAGAGTATCCTGGAAAAACTGCTCTACGCTGTCGTCCTGATGAAATGGCGCTTGCATGCCGCCAGCCGCAGCGAGTGTGATGCCGGAGCGGGATACCGGCCCCTTGTTGACAACTACAACCCGTGAACCTGATTCAGCAGCGGCCAGGGCAGAGCGCAGCCCTGCGGCGCCTCCGCCAACCACCAGCACATCTGTTTCGCATCGCTGCAGAGTTCTCATGATTCCACCACCGGCGTCGAAAAATCAACAACCACATCCCGGATCACCCGGTATTTTGAGTGAGGTTCCAGCCTCACTGCTTCACCCGGCTTGACCAAGGTCACGCATCCCAGCGCATCTTTCCCGTTGACCCGGACGAGGCAGGACCCGCACTGTCCCTTATAGCACGTCGAGGTTCGACAAGCGAACGACGCATCCATTTCATGAATTTTCGTCAACAGCGCCATTACCGACAAAGGCTCTTGCGCCGGAACCTCATACGCCTGAAAGCCACTCTCGTCCGGCCGATCCGGATCATATCGAAAGGCCTGAATTGAAATTACCGCTTTAGATTCTTCCATTCATAACTCTCCTCAACCAATCAAATGCCTTTATTATTATATCGCTTTTTTCATGAGGTGACAGCTACACAAAAAAGCAGCCCTCATCTATCATTTCAGGTGAGAGCCGCTTAAACAATGTCATCCTTTAAGAATCTCTTCCAGGAACGTATCCTACCTCAGTGACCCATTCGTTCAATCAGCCTTGCCCAACAGCCCGGGCACATTGCATCATGAACTGCCATGTGAAGGGTTGAACACGTGCATTCGGTAACCGCAGCTGCCGGTGAGTTAATCTTGCTTTTCATTTCAGTCCAGGAATAGATGGGTTCAATAGGAGCACTGTCTTGCATTTCTTTAACGAAAGATTCCATATTGCACTTCCTTTCTATCCACCATGAGTCGAGCTTTTAAAGTAGTGGTCGATAGTTGCTGAAATGTTTCATTTATTACCCGCCCCCTTGCAATGGTCATGTAATATAACCATCACAAGGGGGCGGGTAATTTCAAGGCCCTGCATTACTTGAATCATTCTAAATTTTATTGCCATATTCTTCGATAAGGCTATCCATCAATACCTCATATTCGTTGGTCGAGAAATTTATAACTGTTTCCGACATTCTAAGCATATTTGTCAGTGACTCCAATGTGAGAAAAGCGTTGATCAATTCATCAGAAACTCTTGCCGATCCGTCACGAGTAATGGTCGCGACACTCATTTTTTTCTCCTCCTCATTTTTACTATTCGCGCGTCCTCTGTTGACTCACTAACTATGCATTATATATGCCAACAATAACGTCTTTTGCCTGTTTTTCTTTCACAAACCGGCATCCATCGCGCCGATTGGGGCTGTAGCGGCTTATAATAATTTATCAGACAATTCAGCGACTTGATTGCGCCGCAAATATAAAAAGCTGCCGTGAGCATTATTGCATATGCACGTGCGCAGCAATGTCACTGACAGCTTACTAATTTAGCTTTACCAAACTTAATTTACCGATTTTCTCGATGTAAAGGCGACTTTACAGTTTATACTTTCGCTTTTTGCGAACGAGTGTAGACAGATCAATTCCTAAATGCTCAGAAACATTGCGCAATGCCCCAAACTCTGCTATCGCTTTGCGAATCACTTCTTTTTCCACTGTCGTGATGATTTCGCCCAAATCAAACGAGTCAAAGTAATCGGGGGTATCGATGTATAAAGGCTTTTTAACGGACTGCGTAATGAATTGCGGGATGCTTTTTTCATCGATTACATTGCCTTCCGTCATAATCATCATACGTTCAATCACGTTATTCAATTCACGCACATTGCCGGGCCAATCGTAATTTGACAAAATTTCCATCGCCGACGGCAATAATTTGCGGTTGAGATTAAATTTAAGATTTTTCTTTTCGAGAAAGTGGTATATCAGCGGAATCAGGTCTGCCTTTCGCTCGCGTAATGGCGGGATGTAAATCGGGATAACATTCAGGCGATAAAACAGATCTTGCCGAAACCGGCCAACCGCCATCAATTTATTTAGATCATTGTTGGTCGCCGCGATAATACGCGTAGTCAATTCGACTTTTTTTGTTCCCCCTACTCGAAACATTGTGCTAGTCTGAAGGACCTGCAGCATTTTAACTTGCAATGACATAGGCATTTCACCAATTTCGTCCAAAAACAAGGTCCCGTTATTGGCCAGCTCCAGCAGCCCAATTTTCCCTTTAGTCGAGGCGCCGGTAAAGGCGCCGGATTCATAGCCAAAAAGTTCAGATTCCAAAAGAGTTTCGGGAATCGCACTACAATTGATCTGCACAAAGGGCCGATTTTCGGATACATCACTACAATCATGGATATATCGCGCCAACATATCCTTTCCCACGCCAGACTCGCCCTGAATCAGAACCGGCGAGGAAAAGCTCGCCACGCGCGTCGCCGTCTTTACAATGTCTTCCATTTCTTTGCTGACAGCCAACATTCTTGTATCATCCCGGCCTGCCCGTTCTGCTTGCCGCAACCGTCGCGAATATTCACCCAGCTTTTCCTTGAGCTGAATTAATTGGGTAATATCTCTGACATTTGAAAATACACGAATCAACTGACCACTTTCATCGAAAATCGGCGTGCTGGTTACGAGCGCCGAAACCCCATGGTAATAGTTTATAACCTTTGTCAAAGGCTTTTTCTGCGCAATTACGTCCGGCGAGCATGCATCAGGGATTTCTCCAGCTTCTACCATCTCAACAATCTGCCGTCCAATGATTTTTTCCCGTTTCAATCCCGATATCTGCAGATAAGATTCGTTGCAATATACAACAACTCCCTCAGCATCAGTCAAAAATACTCCATCATAAGAAGAATCCACCAATCGCCATAATAATTGATTTTCCTGAACAATATCCGTGTTTTTTTCATTCATAGTGTGTCCGCCTTCATTCCATACTATCCGTGAGCTAATCTCTCCATTTTTTCAGGTTGCATTCCCCTTCAAATAAACATTGACCGCCAAACAGTATTAGCTTGGCGCGATACTTGCATGTTTATATTTTTCAGTTTCACGCAATCTATTCGCGGGCCTGTCAGGGATTCCTGACAGCGTACGGCAGGACAAAATGGCGCCAAACACCTGACCAGCATGAATGCTCGTCAGCATGGCACTTGGTAGTGTCGGACCGCGAACATCAATTCTCAAAAATTCGTTTCTTTTTACATTAATAACCGAAATAGCGAATAGGCAGTTTTGCGTATTAAATATGCAAAGCTGCCTATTTCACATCTTGCCTTGAGCCATAATGGCGGATGAAAGTTGATTGCTGACTGCCGATAATTGCTGCAGTTCAAAAGCCAAGGTTTCGACGGCAGTGGTCTCTTCCTCGACGCAACCCATGATCTCATTTACTTTCTTTTGAATCTCATCTGTCACCCTCATGCTCCCCTCCCTATTTTACACTTATCAAAACTGCGTCTACGCAATATTTCGATAATTTATCCGAAAGTCCTCTTTATCTTTCACTACAACCAATGGTCTAAGCTGGCGCACTATTGCCAGATAGTGCGAACTATCCGGCTGGATCGATAACACAAATCGAAGTATTAGCATATACATGAAAGCATTTCATGATAACATTATTACATTATATTGTATTTATCCAAGCTTTTATGATATCAATAGATACAAATACTATACTTGTTCTTGCTCCGGCGAAACATTTGTAGCATAACGTAGGAGGGAAGTGTCTAGATGATCAATGAAGACCTCAAGAATCAACTACGCTCCATTGTCGGCAAGGAGTACGTTCTGGACTCGGACATCGATCGTTTCGGTTATTCGTATGATTCCTCCTTTGTTGCGCTAGCCGACAAAAACCAACCAGAAGTTGTGGTCCGTCCTGCAACGACAGCAGAGGTTTCGGCAGTCATGGCGCTCGCCAACACCAACGGGATTGCGGTAACTCCGCGCGGAACTTCCAGCGGGCGCACCGGCGGCAGTATTCCGCTCTCAGGCGGCATAGCCCTTTCGCTGACCCGCATGGACAAAATACTCGAGTTGGATGAAAAGAATATGATGGTCCATGTTGAAGCAGGTGTTCGTACCATGGACCTGTATAATTATTGTGCGGAAAAAGGCCTGTTCTATCCACCCGATCCTGCAAGCTGGAAATACTCCACCCTTGGCGGCAACATTGCAGAGAATGCCGGTGGCATGAGAGCTGTCAAATATGGCGTAACCAACAACTATGTGATGGGCCTGGAAGTCGTGTTGGCCGACGGGTCGGTAATCCAAACCGGCGGCAAAGCCATCAAAAACGTCACCGGTTATAACCTGACGCAGCTTCTGGTCGGATCCGAAGGCACTCTTGGCGTTGTCACCAAAATCCTGTTGCGCCTCATCCCTATGCCCAAGGCGCGAAATACGCTGCAGTTGATGTTCCCCTCCCTAGATGAAGCTTGCGGCACCATCCATACGATGCTGCAGTCCGGACTCATTCCCGCCGCTGCCGAGCTAATGGACAAAACCAGTATTCAGGCCGTTGCCCGTCACCGCAAGCTAGACATCGACCCCTCAATCGCCGCCTGTATCATCCTCGAAATCGATGGACCTGACAGTGCAACCCTGGACGCGCAAGCGGAAAAAATCAAAGAAATCGCCAGTCAGCACGGCGTCAAAGAAGTTCGCATCGCCGGATCCTTCAAAGAATCAGAAGAAATCTGGGCGATCCGCCGCGGCCTCAGTTCTGCCATCGGCGCCATGGCTCCCAACCGATTCGGCGAAGACATCTCCGTCCCCCGCGATGCTTTTCCGGAAATCATCCGTCGCATCCGCAAGATCGCTGAGAAATACGACCTGACAATTGCAGTCTACGGACATGCCGGCGACGGCAATGTACATCCTTCGGTTTTATGCGACATGTCCAATCCTGACCATGCCGGCAAGGTTCACCATGCCATCGCCGAAATTTTCACCGAAGCACTGGCTGTTGGCGGCACACTCTCCGGCGAGCACGGCATCGGCATCACCAAAAAGCCTTACTTGATCAACGCGCTGGGCGAAGCCGGCGTCAACGCCCACAAAGCGATCAAACAGGCGCTGGACCCGAAGGGAATCCTCAATCCGGGCAAAATCTGGGAAAGCTAAGGGAAGGAGCCTGCAGAATTGATGAAAACTCAACAGGAATTACTCCAAACAGTTCAGGAAATCGTGAGTCAGTGTGATCGCTGTGGCACCTGCCTGACGGTATGTCCCCTTTATGGCGCCAAGGATGTGGAGTCCTCCAGCGCCCGGGGAAAGAACAACCTCGCGCTCGGGCTGCTGCAGGGCGTGGTCAAGCCGACACCAGCAGTACTGGACGCCATGAATTTTTGTTTGTTGTGTCGAACCTGCGTCGACAACTGTCCTACCAAAGTGCAGACCGATGAAGCGATGATGGCATTGCGGCAGTATCTGTCGCATACCAGCGGCAGCGTAAGTCTGGAATATAAAGTGCTCGGTAGTCTGATGAAAAACCGGCTGATGGTGAAGTTTTCAGCTGGTGCGCTCGGCGTTATGCGAAAAATCGGCGTCAACAAATTGGTTCCTCACGGCGTGGTTCCCTGCGAATTCACCCGAGATGAATATACTGCCGCTTTTGCCGGTCCCGCAGCACTAGGAGCGCCTGCAGACCTACCTGCCGTATCGGTTTCGGCCAATACCAAGGTGGCCTATTTCCGGGGCTGCGGCATGGAAATGATGTTTCCTGATGCTGCGAACAAAACCCGCGAAATCCTATCCTCCATCACAGACCCGCAATTTGTCGACAACACCTGCTGCGGACTGCTCCACATCGCACACGGCATGCAAGAAGATTTTTATAAAATGGCCAAAGATAATATCCGCCTGTTTGAAGCGGCGGATGTCATCGTTACGGACTGCGCCAGTTGCAGCAGCACCCTGAAACATTTCGGCAAATACTTTGCCGATGATGCGGAATGGAAAGAACGCGCGGAAGCCTTCAGCAAGAAAATCATGGATTTGACCGAATACCTGGTCACGGCAGGATATAAGCCGCGACAAAAAACCAATGCAAAACTTACCTTCCACGAACCTTGTCACCTTGGTCGCGGCCAGGGAGTCCGCTCGCAACCGCGCGAACTGTTGAAGGCGGCAGGCAACTACATTGAAATGAAGGGCGCCGATGCGTGCTGCGGCGGAGCAGGGTCATTTCACATCGATTATCCCGAGGTTGCCGGCTCACTGCTCGAAAAAAAGCGAACCAGCATCGAAAATACGCAAGCCGACATCGTAGTAACCGAATGTCCGACGTGCCTGGTTCAAATGACCAAAGCCGCCGAACTCAGCGGCGGCAAATTTAAAGTTATGCATATCAGTCAGGTACTGTAAACAAAAACACCTGCGGATGAGTCGCTCTCACGCAGGTGTTTTCTTTGTTTTTAGAGACCGGGATAATTGAGAGTTACCGAGGCCGGTATCGCTTTGATCACAATATCATCGCCGGTGTCTTTGAACGGATAAGAACTCATCCAGATCACATTGTCGGCGGCGGAGGACTTGATACGAACCATCAGCGTGGCGGAAACCCCATGCAACAGTTCGAATTTCTGGGGTTTGTTATCCTCACGTGTAAAAGTATGTACGCCGAACTCCCTATCGCCAGCCATCAAACGAACTTCGACCTTTTTAATCTTATAAATCTTTTCCACATCGCCACTGACCGAGCTCGGATTGACGAGGTGATATTGATCCCAAAACGCCTCATCCACTGATACTTTAACGGTGGTCGATGAAAACGCGGCAAGTGCGACTTGTGAACCGGATACTACCATTTGCAAAACAATCAGCAGACCCACCAGCAATGAGCGCATTCTTACTCCCTCTTTCACAACATATACTTCGTTTAAAATCTTTTAACAAGGCATTCTCCATAACCTTACTTTTTCCTGCAAGTTCCGCCCCGAATTCAACCCGCCTATAGTCTCCGAAACCACGGAGCAAGACCAGTCCCCAGCGTCACCACTGCGCTGCAGCCGATAATCACCATCGCAATCCGCCGGAACAGAACCGGATTCAGTCCCTGAAAAACTTTATTGCCCAACCACCAGGAGAGTACGATAGCCGGAACCGAAAGCATCGCGTAAGTAAAAAGCTCCCTCCCCACAGGCAAGCTGCCCATGTACACAGACATGCTCAGCGTCGCTATATTCCCGAGCATGAAGTAACGAACCAGATTGGCCCGCATTACCACTTTATCTTCATTTTCATTCATCATATAAAGAACAATAGGGGGACCGTTGAAGGCGGTGGTTGCGCCAAGAAAACCACTGATGACTCCCACCACCGACTTTGCCAGCCACGGCCGCCGGATCGTCACCTTGCACTGCGCACACAAGCCGGCAGTACAGAGCAGCAGCACAATGCTGATAAAAATTTTTAGTGTCCCGTCATCAATCCATCGCAAAACATAAACACCCGGCAAACTGCCAAACAGGCTGGCGACAAAAATCAGCCAGATGCGCGAGAAATCGCCTTCATGCCACGTCTTGCACACCATCATGATTTTCATCATCATTCCGGTAAACAACACCAGAACGATTGCGTCACGGGGTCCGGTCACCATCGCCAGCAGAGGCACTGCAATCAGTGCATACGCAAATCCGGTAACCGTTTGTACTACTCCTGCGAATAAAATAACTCCGAAAACGAACAACATCGTTGTAACTTCCAAACAACAGTCCCCCATATGGTAGATGGGTAGATGCGCATCACCCAAACTTGTATTTATTAATTGTAGTGTGTTCGCTACAATTAAACAAGAGTAGCCCCTGTTCGTCAGTGGAGAGCATTTCTCTCAGACTACCCTGTTTTCACATTGTGCAATCGCCCGCAATGATTGCATCAAGTTGGCAAATCGATCCGGAGTGATTGACTGCTGCCCGTCGCACCGGGCATTCTCAGGATCGTTATGAACTTCGATGATCACGCCGTCTGCTCCCACTGCAACCGCTGCTTTGGAAAGGGATTCCACCATCCACCACAGGCCGGCGGCATGACTTGGATCAACCAATACCGGTAGATGGCTCATTCTTTTGATCGCTAAAACTGCACTCAAGTCAAGGGTATTGCGGGTGTAGGTTTCAAAGGTTCGAATTCCTCTTTCACACAAAATAACGTTTTCATTTCCACCGGCCATGATATATTCCGCCGACATGAGAAACTCCTCGATCGTTGCACTCTGACCGCGTTTTAACAAAACCGGCTTCCGCGTCTGCCCCACCTCTTTCAACAAATCGAAGTTCTGCATATTGCGGGCGCCGATTTGAATGACGTCCACTTCCGACACAAATCTGTCCAGCATTGCAGCGGACATAATCTCGCTGACAATCGGCAACCCCGTTGCCTCCCTGGCAATTTTCAAAAGCTCCAGCCCTTCTTCCTTCAACCCTTGGAAACTGTACGGAGAGGTGCGCGGTTTGAAGGCGCCGCCCCGTAAGAAACCGGCGCCGGCATTTTTGACCGCCTGCGCGATGCTGACAATCTGCTCTTCGCTTTCCACCGAGCAAGGACCGGCCATCACCGTGACGTTACCATCACCAATTTGTTGGTCCCCGACCTGGACTACGGTATTTTCCGGATGAAACAACCGATTGGCTCGTTTGTACGGCTCTTTCACCGAATGTACCTGTTCCACACAGGATATCGCTTGAATTTTGTCGCGGTCAATGTGCTTCGTATCACCAATCACGCCGAAAACAACCCTGGAACAATCCTTCGTTTTGCAGGCGCTGCAACCGCCCTTTGCGATTTCTTGCAGAATTTCAGCTTCCTGTGCCGGAGTCGCCGCGGTATGCAATACGATAACCATGATGTCATCCTCCCTACTTTTCATTCGTGAATGGGTAACAAAAAAGAAGGCCCCGAACGAGCCTTCTTACACAGCCTATGATTTTTGTTGCCGCCACTTCCTGGAGCGGTCAACTCATCGGCAAGTACTCCTTCGCAAACCCGCTATTCTTTTTACCCCACGTAAAAAAGCCAACGCTAAAAAAGTAGCGCCAGCCAAAAGAGGTAAAATATTGGGTTTGCAGAACGGTTACGGTATCGTTCTTCATAATCGGAGCACCCTCACATTTTTCACTTGAATAATTGTTGTTATTGTATCAGGTAACAAACTTACTGTCAACCAGTTTAAATATTGCGCATTTTTATTGTGAAACTGTAAGGTTTTCAACAGAGGTCGTTAGTAGTATCTTATTTTCGTTTCAACTTTTTCAAGTTATTCACTGCAGCTTCTAGTGTCGCCAATTCTTTGCAGAAGCAGAACCGGATATATTTTTTCGCATCGGGATGTCCGGGTTGGTAAAAACTCGACCCCGGAACTACTGCCACACCGATTTCCGCCGCAAGATGGAAAGCGAAAGCAACATCATCATCCCACCCAAAAGGTTCAATTCCGGCCATAATATAGTACGCGCCCCCGGGACGCACGCAGCGGAAACCCACTTCTTCCAGCGCTCCCAGCAGATAATCCCGCCGTTCCAGATAAAACGCGGATAGTTCTTGGTAGTAGGATTCCGGGAATGCGAAGGCTTCGGCGCACGCTTCCTGTAAAGGCGCCGCGGCCCCCACCGTCAAGAAATCATGAACTTTGCGGATCGAGGCTGTCAATTCCGCAGAGGCCAGGATGAATCCGATACGCCAGCCCGTCACGCTGTACGTTTTGGAAACGCTGTTGACTGCGATGGTACGCTCCGCCATGCCAGGCAGCGTCCACAGCGGAATATATTCCGCACCATCGTAGAGGATGTGCTCATAAATTTCGTCAGTAATGGCCAGCACATCATATTTTTGGCATAATTCAGCGATGAATTCCATATCAGCTTTGGAGAAAACCCTGCCTGTCGGGTTGTTAGGCGAATTGATAATAATGGCGCGAGTTTTTTCATTAAAAGCAGCAGCCAGTTCCTCGTGACGGAAAGAGAAATCCGGCGCATGCAGGCTGACAAACCGCGGCGTAGCGCCGCAAAGAATAGCGTCCGGGCCGTAATTCTCATAAAAAGGCTCAAAAATGACAACTTCTTCGCCAGGGTTGACTGTTGCCATCAACGAAGCGATCATTCCCTCCGTAGCCCCGCAGCAAACCGTCAGATTGGTTTCCGCATCAAAGGCAACGCCATAGTCGCGCTTCACTTTGGCAACGATAGCGTCCCGCAGGCTTTTCGTACCCCAAGTAATGGCATATTGATTATGGTTGTTCATTATGGCCCGGCAGGCGGCATCTTTGATTTCAGGTGGCGCCGGAAAATCAGGAAATCCTTGGGCCAGATTCACTGCTTTGTGTTTGGCTGCTACCCGGGACATCTCCCGAATTACGGATTCTTTGAATTGTGCAGCCTTGTGTGATACAAATTCTCTCATTTTGTCTGGCCTCCCTGTGTTGTGTTTCCTGCCGGTGCGGCAGTCTTAACCGGCGGAGGTGGATAACAGCCGTTAAACGCTCCGAATTCATCAAACGTAATGAGTCCGCCGGCCTGGCAGGTACTGGCGGTTTTTTTCTTGGTCCCGCTGGAAAAGAGGCTTTCCTGCTCCAAAAAGCAAGTCGCCACGTTGCCGTCAGCGCGGAAAGTCGCTTGCGATCCCGCCTTGCAGGCCACCGCCCTATCTTTCGCGTAAGGAAGCTGCATTGTCGCCTTGAGTTTCACTACTTCCAGCGTCCCTGAGGGATAAAAAGCTGCTCGCCCTCCGGCCATGGCAGGAACCACATCCTGCACATTTCGGCGGAACGACATATCTTTGCTCACAGTGCAGTACTCAACTTTTCCATCAGGACGAAATGCGATAGAATATTTCGCCGAACAGGAAATTGGTTGGTCGCCGACAGTCGTAAAATCTGCCGGAGTCGCCAACAAACAGGATTTGACCGTTTTCGCATCGCGCATTTCAATGCCATAGTTGAGACAAGCTGCATTAGAGACTCCGCCAGTCGGCAACATTTTGACCGCTTCGGCTACCTTCAGGCCATTACCGGATTCTATCGCCAACACCATGATGGCAACGAACACCAGAATTGTTTTTTTCATTTCGTCCCACCCCATTTTTTCCTTTTCGTTGTCCCATATTGTATTATAGCGGGGGGCAAATGTCCACCCCTTCGTCGGCTTCAACTGCCTCTGCCAACAGCTTTTCAGCGCTTGCATCAGGCAATGACTGAACTGCCCTGAGCTTGCGTTCAATGGTCCTGCTTTTGCGCGCCGCATCATCCATCACGTTGCTTGCTTCCTGCAATTTTTTGTTCGTCTTATCTAGAATATCTCCGAACTTGCCAAATTCGGTTTTGACCGCGCTGAGCAACATCCAGACTTCGGAGGACCGTTTCTCGATCGCCAACGTCCGGAATCCCATCTGCAGGCTGTTGAGAATGGCGGCCAACGTAGTAGGACCGGCGATGGTGACATGATATTCGCGCATCAGTATCTCATACAGCCCGGTTCGCCGTAGAACTTCTGCATAGAGACCCTCAACCGGTAAAAACAGTATCCCAAAATCTGTTGTATGGGGCGGCGAGAGATATTTATCGCGAATATCTTTCGCTTCCGCCTTAATCCGAAGTTCCAGCGCTTTGGCTGCAGCTTCCGCTCCCGCAACATCTGCCATTTCTTGCGCTTCCAGCAGTCGTTGATAATCTTCCTGCGGAAATTTGGCGTCTATCGGCAGATAGACATTTCCGGCATCCCCTCTGCCTGGAAGCACGATCGCGAATTCAACCCGCTCGGCGCTCCCCGGTTTCGTTGCCACATTCGATTCGTACTGGCCGGGAGCGAGAACTTGTTCGAGCAAGGCGCCCAGCTGTATCTCTCCCCACGTGCCGCGAGTCTTCACATTGGTCAATACTTTTTTCAGATCCCCGACACCGGCTGCCAGCGTCTGCATTTCGCCCAACCCTTTGTGAACCTGCTCAAGTCGCTCGCTCACCATCTGGAATGATTCTCCCAGCCTCTTCTCGAGAGTGGCGTGCAGCTTCTCATCGACGGTCTGCCGCATTGCTTCGAGTTTCCGGCTGTTGTCTTCCTGCAGCACGCCAAGTTGAACTTGAATCGTTTCCCTCATGCGTTCAAGCTTCTGCTCGTTCGACTGTGTTAATTGCTGGAGCTGTTTTGCAAAGCTGTCTAACTGTGCCAGCTGATTCCCGGAGTTTTCGCTCAGTCGCCTCACAACCGCTTCATTGTATTGGTGAATCAGCGCCGTCAGCTCTTCGCGAATCGCTCGATCACTAAGCGAAGCCTGCTGGCGCGAACGCTCAGCTTCATCCCGGATCAGTCGCTCCAGTCTCTCGCTCCCCTGCCTGCCGCCACTACGCAAAACAAGAACCACGAGAAGCAGGACGATCAATATTTCCAACATCCATGTAACGCCGAGTTGAAAATTCATAGAGGTACTCCTTCCAATCTGCCAATCCAACTGCCATTTTTCCGCTATGCCACTAACCCAAACCTCTAAAAAACAACTTCTCGCCCGCGATCCCAAACTCCTCCTGCACATGTGCCTTCATTCTTCCAAGAGAAAAATTCACGGAATCGGATGATAATTAATGTAAATTCAAATTTATTTCTGAATACAGCTTTTTTCAAGCTAATATTGCGTTATTTACGCGAAATTGGTTATACTAATGATGGGGTAAAATTTTTATCATCACACGTAAAAAAAGCACCCTGCTCAAAGAAAGGAGACTGGGCCTATACGGCTGACGTGGCAACAACATTTTAACGATTATACCGGCAACCTGCTATTCTTTGATTAAATTCATAGGGGGAAAATGATTAAGTGAGTGCAAACGACACCCAACACATGAAAATTTCAGTGGCCAACCCGACCGGACTCGGTCTTTTCGGCCTTGCCATGGTGACCTTTGTCGCTTCATCACAGAAGCTGGGTCTCACAACCGGACTTTCATTCGTCATCGTATATGCGCTTTTTTTAGGTGCTACCGCGCAGCTAATTGCCTCAATCTTCGATTTTCTGCATGAAAACATCTGGGGCGCCACGGTCTTCGGCGCATATGCCTTCTTTTGGTATGCTGTCGCAACCTGCTGGATGATGAAGATGGGGGTTTTTGGCAAAGAGTTGGCTGCCGCCGCCGATGTCAATCAGCTGGGTTTCGCATTTCTGGGCTATTTGATTTTTTCTGTATTCATGACAATCGGCGCGATGGAAGTTAACAAAGTTATCTTCGCCGATATGGTCGTCATCGACGTCCTGCTGGCAGCACTTTCTCTTAATGCTTTCGGCGTCGCCGCCCACACCACCCACATGATCGGCGCAATGGCCGAGATGGTTACTGCTCTGATTTCTTTCTACGCTGCATCCGCAGTCGTGTTGAACACCCACTTCGGCAAACCGTTCCTGCCAATGGGCAAGCCCTTCGGGATTTTCAAGTAAATTACCTGAACTCCATAATCTGTTCATTGAGAAGCCCCGGCGCCAAACCGGGGCTTCTCTGCATTCTGATCACATAATCATTACTTCAAGCTGTCCATGCTGATTTTTAGAATCACTTTGCGGATCGGACCCGGCTCTCCCACTGCACAGTTGGGGCGGTGCACATCCCATGGGAAAAAGATGCCGAACATGCCCTCGCTCAGAAGGATATCGGATTCATCCGCCGGATTCCTATAAAAAATCACATCTTTCTCGGCCAACTTATCTTCCAACACTTCGTACCCATCCTGCAAGCGAGCATACCCAATAACTTCCCTGCCTTTAACGATGTACTGCACATCCACGTATTTCCGGTGTGCTTCGGCCCGCCGTTTTTCTTTGGGTTCTGATATATATTCGTTGACCATCACATATAATTTGTCGCCGTCAAGCTCCTGGCGACCGGTCGGAAGCGCCGCTAGGTCATTTGCCTGCAGCCACGCCATCGCTTTTTGAAGTCCCGGGGCGTAGAGATGCTTTTCAGTATTCCAGTGAGCCAGATGTCCTGCAATCATTTTACAATAGCCCCCTTCATAAATCGATTTTGTCTTATTGAAACTATTTCGCTATGGCAGTTCCGAATCCTGCTGCAATAAAGCAGCAGGATTTTATGATCGACCATTCAATTGACTGTGACGAAAACAGGACACGAGATGATCGTTCACCAACCCGACAGCCTGCATGAACGCATAGCAGATGGTTGGCCCAACAAAGTTAAAGCCGCGCTTTTTTAAATCCTTACTCATTGCCAACGCCGCCGGCGTCTGGGCAGGAACTTCTTGCAACGACTGCCATGTATTTTGCACTGGGACACCGTCAACATAACGCCAGATATATGTGTCAAAACTGCTGTATTCCTCCTGCACATTGAGAAACGCCCGCGCATTCTTCACGGTTGATTCCAATTTCAGACGGTTCCGGATGATCCCTGGTTCCTGCATCAAGGCCGCAATTTCTACTTCTCCCCATAAAGATAGCGATTCAGGATCAAAATTATGCATCATTTCCCGATAGCGAAGTCTTTTCCTCAGCACAGTGATCCAGCTCAATCCCGCTTGCGCTCCTTCCAGCACCAGATACTCAAACAGAATCTTATCATCGTGCTGGGGAACTCCCCATTCGCGATCGTGATATGCCTCGTATAGCGGATCACCGACACACCACCCACAGCGTTCCAACATCAAGAAATGTCACCGTCCTTTGCCATCGCTGCCGCGATCGCCGCCCCAATGAGCGGCGCCTCATCCACAAGGTGAAAGATCACTTGCTCAGAATTCCAGTCGCCGAAGTTTTCCAAGGCCATCTGGATCCCTCCCGCGAACCTCGGCATCTTTTCATAAAGCGATCCGTTGATGCCGATAACATGTTTCCGGCGGTGCTGCGGATCCATCCGCAGGAGAAAACCTGCGTAGGATGCGGCAATCAACGCGGCTGAACGGTCCACAACCATCTCGGCAACTGCTTTGATAAAATGTCTTTCAGCAAGAGCACCCGAATATCCCGGCAATTGTTTTTCAATCCAGCACTTAATATCAGCCAGATCTTTTGTTTCATCGCCAGCGAAAACCGCCACATCGATGCCTGAAATTCCATCAACCCTTTGAAAAGCAGGGCATCCATCAATAAAAATCATGCCGCAGTCGCTACGCCCCGAGAGCAATATCCGGCGCGTCAGCTCCCCCAAATAGCGCCCGGCAACCATCTTTTCCAATCGTTGCTGCCCTGGGTACTCACTGTCCGCATCAAGCTGATCGTCAATTGCACTAAACGGAAGTCTGTCGAAACCGCCGGACTCGCTATTGTAGGCCATCATCCGCGTCGAAGCTTTCTGCGGCGAAAACGCTTCATAATAGCAGGTATTGTGCCCGGTTCCGCAAACGGAGCCCAAATCAGCTTCCGGCTTCGAATAAGCAGCCGCCAACAAGGTCGCAGTTGTGTCATTGATCACCGCTACTGGTTGGATGTTGCCAATGGATTGGCGTGCTAATGCGGCAGTTAGCAGCCCGTTTATATCCTGCCCGGCCACACCGGTAACTTTGATTTCTTTCGTCCATCCGACAAGCTTAGCCCTTCCGAGCGAAGTCTGCTCGCTTGCATAGGAAAAAGAATGACCAAGCAGCAATGCTTCCGTACCATTGTCAACTATCGCAATCTGCTGCGCGATAAAATCGAACAGAGTGTCGACGTCGACGTCTGCCGAAGTGTAGTCTACACCGCCCTCTGCTTGCTTTAGCGATAATTTATGCATTTTGCTGATGCGAGGTTTTTTTGTGCCACATAGTTCAACCTCCGCCACTCGCAGATTGGTGCCGCCGAAATCTAAAGCCAGATATTTTCCACTCTCATTTCCAGCGGGTCGACCGACAAATGCCGGCAGCATCTGGAGCGGCGAGGGGCGGCCGTTTAGTCCGTCGTCCATTGCCGCCGCAAAGTCTGTGGCTATTTGCCTGAATCGCTCCTTAGACAGGGAGAAATCGTTCCAACCAGCCATTAAAACCTGCGCCATTACACATTCTTCGGCCACAGTTCCGCCTCCTGCCGGTCAAAAGCCGCCAGTCCCAAAGGAATCTGGCGGCTTTAACCTGCTCATTCTTGCAACATTTTCATGAAATATCGATGCACTTGATCACTGTGCGTGAGCTCTGGGTGGAACGCCGTCACCAGCAACCGACCCTGACGGGCAATCACAATTTTGTCATTCACTCGGGCCAGTACCTGCACAGCCGGTCCCGCAGCTTCAACGTAAGGCGCACGAATGAACACTGCCCGCAAAGGCTCCGGGCCAAATTCGGGCACCATAAGATCCGCCTCGAAACTTTCACGCTGACGGCCGAAAGCGTTACGTTTCACCCGAATGTCCATGAGATCAAGCCTCGGCTGATCGCTGCCGACGATATCCCTCGCCAGTAGAATCATTCCGGCGCAAGTTCCGTAGATCCCCATTCCCGCTGCGTGTCGTTCGCGAATCTTTTCCAGCAAGCCCCACCGCACCATCATCTTGCCAATCGTGGTGCTCTCGCCGCCAGGAATAATCAGACCGCTCATGTCGTCGAGTTGCTCCGGACTCCGAACTTCAACAACTTCAGCTCCACAACGTTCCATCATAAGCTTATGTTCGCGAAATGCCCCCTGAAGAGCCAAAACGCCGATTCGCAATTTCCCATCCTGCATGAGGATTACCAGCCGCGTTCCTGCATCCGGTCCTGCGGAGCAATGTTCGCAATCTCAATGCCGGACATCGCCTCCCCAAGATTCTCCGACACTTCCGCCAATTTCTGCGCATCCTTGAAATAAGTGGTCGCATCCACGATCGCGCGCGCACGTTTGGCGGGATCGGTGGATTTGAACACGCCGGAACCGACGAAGATTCCATCGCAGCCCAGTTGCATCATCAAGGCTGCATCGGCAGGAGTCGCAATCCCGCCGGCAGCAAAATTGACCACTGGTAATTTGCCCAGTTTTTTAACTTCCCATACTATTTCCAGCGAGGCGCCGATTTCTTTGGCAAAGTTCGGCACTTCATCATCAGGCAGATTGGTAAGCTGACGAATTTCGGCATTAACCATGCGAATATGGCGAACCGCCTCGACCACGTTACCGGTGCCGGGTTCTCCTTTCGTCCGAATCATGGCCGCGCCTTCGGCGATACGCCGCAAGGCTTCTCCAAGGTTGCGGGCGCCACAGACAAAAGGAATTTTGAACTGGTGTTTGTTGATGTGATATTTATCGTCAGCAGGGGTAAGAACTTCGCTTTCGTCAATATAATCGACACCGAGGGATTCCAGAATTTGCGCCTCGACAAAATGCCCAATTCGGGACTTAGCCATGACGGGAATCGTCACCGCTTCCATAATCCGTTTCACAATCGTCGGGTCAGCCATACGCGCCACGCCGCCTGCGGCCCGAATATCGGCCGGAACACGTTCCAGCGCCATAACGGCGCAAGCGCCGGCCTCTTCCGCAATCTTCGCTTGCTCCGGCGTCGTCACATCCATGATCACGCCACCCTTGAGCATCTGCGCCAAACCGGCTTTAACCCGGTACGTTCCTTGTTCCATTTTCATTGCCTCCAGTCTTTTGCAGCAACATCGCCGCGAATTGATTTATAATTATACCATTTCTTTGTCAGCGCTGTCACGTAACGCCTTGACTATTTTTCGGGCAAACGGCCCCAGGTCATCTTCTGCGTAAGCTTTCAGCACGCCTGGCGCAACTTGTGACAAAGCGCCCCGAATAATCACCGCATCAGATATCCCGGCCGCCATTAGTGCTTTTTCTATTGACACAGCCGCTTTCAGAGCTTCCTCCGTTGCCACACTGTTGATTAGCTTAACCTGATCTGCATCACCGGTCACTACCTGCCCAACGTTCGCAAACAGTTGTTGCGCCACGCGGATCATTTCCGAATCGCCTTGGTCGATCACGATTACCGGTTTGGCGCCTCTTCCCATCTCACCGGCATGGCCGATAATTTTGACGTTCAGGCAGCGAACCCCCTCGCGTTCGAACGAGGCAAGGGTTTCCCGGGAAATATTGGTCGCTACACTAAACGCGTTAAAATTTTTTCCGCTTTCGTGCAGTTCAGTCAGACATGGCGCCACTGCATTGTCCGGCACAGCCATTACTACCGCATCAACGTTCAGCGCAGAAAGCGAGTCGACGCTCGTCAATTTTAACGCTTCAGCAACCACGACCGCCCCTTGGATATTGGCATCATATAAGACGACATCATGATCTGCTGCTATTCGCTCTGCCAGAATCCTACCCATGCGCCCGGCGCCGATGACTCCTACCTTCATTCGCAACTCTCCTTTCTCTCTTCCAAAGAAAAGCCCGGTCCGCCAACCCGACGAACTATTCGTCATGTCAACAAAACCGGACTTAGGGTCTATCAACCAAGTCAATCTACACTTATTATTCTGTTTTCTTCCTTGCGCACCCTGACAAATCCAGGAACTGCTTGCCGATTTCCCCTGCAGCGAACGGAAGGATGGCGAATGCACCAATGACTGCCCATTCGTTTAGCCCTAGTGTGTCAGTGCGGAAGACCACGTGCAAGGGTCCATACAGAGACAACATCAACAGTGCAAACGAAACAAAAACGCCAAGGTTCATGAATTTATTGGAAAACAGGCCGATCTTGAACACAGAAAGATGCTCGGATCGAGTTGTATAAGCCCGCAACAGTTCAGCCGAGATCATCGTCGTAAATGCAAAGGTCCGTGCCATAGTTAGGTCTATGTCTTCCGGGAATTTGTTCAATGCATAATAATAGGCGCCAAGGACGGCGAAGGTCAGCACACCGCTCTGAATAACAATCATCTTTTTCATGTTTTTGTTCAGCAGTGGTTCCTGCGGGTCACGCGGTTGCTGGTCCATCACACCGGGCTCGGCTTTTTCCATCCCCAGTGCCAAGGCCGGGAAAGCGTCTGTAACGAGGTTGAGCCACAGCAGCTGAATCGGCAATAACGGAATCGGCCATCCCAGCAGCATTGCAAAAAAGATCACCATGATTTCAGCCAGATTACAGGACAGCAGGAAAAAAACGAACTTGCGGATGTTGGCAAAAATGACACGGCCTTCTTCGACCGCCGCCACGATACTGGCAAAGTTATCATCTGTCAGCACCATATCTGCAGTTTCTTTGGTGACATCGGTACCGGTAATACCCATCGCCACCCCAATGTCGGCTTTTTTAAGCGCTGGTGCGTCATTGACGCCATCACCCGTCATCGCTGCAATTTCGTGATTGCACTGGAATGCCTCAACGATAGCGACCTTGTGTTCCGGTGAGACACGGGCGAATACGGAGGCTTTTCGCACCACCTGACAGAGCTCGTCTTTCGACATGGCATTAAGTTCCTGCCCAGTAACGACCTGATGTTCGCCTTGGGCTATCCCCAGATTCATCGCCACCGCTAACGCAGTGTCACGATAATCACCCGTAATCATGATCGGCCGGATGCCGGCCTTGGCACAAATGGCAACCGCATCCCGAACTTCGGCGCGGGGAGGATCGATCATCCCTAAGAGGCCGACAAAGATCAAGTCCTTCTCGATGGCTGCCGGTTCTAGATTGGCCGGGAGCTCAGGAAAGTCATGATAAGCGACCGCCAAAACCCGCAGCGCCTGCTTCGCCATAGCACTGTTGGCAACAAATATCGTTTCACGAACCGCATCGTTAAGTTCTGTAATATTTTGACGGGTAGAAATTCGAGTGCAACGATTCAGCATAATGTCCGGGGCGCCTTTGACGAAGGCTCTCACACTGCCGTCAGGCATCCGATGGAAGGTAGTCATCATCTTGCGGGAGGAATCAAAAGGAATTTCTTGGACACGTGGCCACTTATCATTGCTGGAATCGCGATCAAATCCCAGCCTTAGCGGCTACAACTACCAGCGCCCCTTCCGTAGGATCACCGGCGATTCGCCAACCCTTATCTTCGACTCCAGTTTGCAAGATTGCATCGTTACAGAGAGCCGACCCTTGCAATAAGAGGGCCAGTCCCGGCTCCGCCGCGACATCCAGCAATTTGCCGTCCCTGCTAAAAACACCTTCCGGCGTGTACCCTTCACCACTGACTTCCAGCAAACCACCATCCGCATACAGCCGAACAACCGTCATCTGGTTTTGAGTCAACGTTCCCGTTTTATCCGAACAAATGACTGTCGTACTCCCAAGAGTTTCAACAGCATGCAGTTTTTTCACGATACAATTCTTTTTTACCATCCGCTGCATGCCGATGGCCAGCACAATCGTCACCACTGCAGGCAGACCCTCGGGAATCGCCGCAACAGCCAGACTGACTGCCGTCATGAACAACAGCGTGATTTCATCAGTTGTTAAGTTTCCGTCCCGATATCCCTGATAGATGCCAAGAACAAAAACCACAGCGCAAACCGCCAAACAAAGAATCCCCAGGATCTTGCCGAACTCCGCCAGCTTTTCCTGCAACGGTGTGCTTTGATCTTCAAAAGAGTCGATCATTTCTGCAATCTTGCCGATCTCGGTGTCCATCCCTGTTCCTATAACAACAGCCCGTCCCCGTCCGTACGTAACAACCGTGCCCATATATCCCATATTGTGACGATCTGCCAAGGACGCTTCATGATCCATGGCAACCGTTTCTTTTTCGACCGGCACAGATTCACCCGTCAGGCTAGCCTCTTCCACTTTCAAATTCATGGATTCCAAAATGCGCACATCAGCCGGAATGTAGTCCCCAGCCTCTAGTAGCACGATATCACCGACAACCAGCTCTCTGCTGGGCACGACCTGGATTGTGCCGTCACGAAGCACTTTGGAGTTGGGCGCCGCCATTTTTTGCAACGCCTCCATAGCCTTCTCCGCTTTCGACTCCTGAAAAACTCCCAAGGCGGCATTAAGAATAACGATAGCGACAATAACCAGAGAGTCAGTAACTTCGCCAACGAATGCGCTGACCACACTGGCCGCCACCAGTATCAGAACTAGGAAATCCTTGAATTGTGCCAGCAGTCTTTCTAGCATTGTCGCCCGCGGCTTGCCTTTCAATTCATTCGGGCCATTCTTTTCCAAGCGTTGCGCCGCTTCAATGTCAGGCAGTCCCTTATGCAAATCACTGCCGAGTTGCTCCACTACTTCTGTGCTATTTTTTTGGTACCATTCACCGTTCAACTTCATTACTCCTTCCATTCATACCCCATATCCCCAACCCTCGCGGGAATGTAAGGTACCTGCCTGATTGCGCCGTTTAAAGATCCTGTTTCAAATCCGTCGGTTTGAGAATAAGAGGCCCCGATTGCTTCGGTACCGCCCAAGTCTTCCACCGCATTACCGGCGCCAGTTACGTTGTTCCACTTCGACGTCTTTCTACCGCCCATCGCAACAAAGGGTACTCCGCCCACCGTGCGATGCGATGAAAAAAACCGGAATAGGCAGAATCAACAAGTCAATAAGAGAATCCCGCAAACACCATCCTTTCCACTGCAATTACATATTGAATAACGTCAACAGAAGAAAAACGGGGCAACGTTTCATTTAACTAACAGCAACAATTCAAGGAATTGTGTTTCCGTATTTTTTTATTGTACTATTTTTTTTAATACAAATCCAGTCTGGAGGCGGCAGTTTACACCAACGATACTCGCAGATCTATCGCTCGAAATGCCTTTACTCACGCCTCGGAATTCATTCGCGAGTTAACCAGTCTCCGGTGCTTTGTTTTTATTAACGGCCGCTAAGTCCTTTTCCGGCGTACTTCTGCTTTCATTTTTAGCAATTATCTTCTTGCGATGTTTTCAAGCAGCTGATACAATACTTGATAATATTGTATACAACATGCAGATTGTCGCTACGTGTCTTTCTTCTCTTTTGATGTTCTCCTTGTTTCGACAACCAATTTTCGACGTGCAAACTCACGGAGTTAGTCGCCCGAAGTGAACGCTCCTCATAATTTCTGTGCTTGGTCTTTTTTAGATAGTCAATGCAGCATTGTAGGATGGGAGGAATCAGCTTTGTATTGGAACAAACCTATGGAAACCATGGATCGAACGCAAATGTCCGAACTGCAGTCCACCCGATTGATTCAACAAGTACGGCGGGCGTATCGACAGGTACCCTTTTATCGTGAACAGATGCAAAAAATCGGACTGCTGCCGGAAGAAATCCGCTCAATGGAAGACATCGGCAAAATCCCCTTCATTAGCAAACAAGACATGCGCGACAACTATCCATACGGACTGTTTGCCGTCCCTCTAGCAGAAATCGTTCGTCTGCACGCATCCAGCGGTACCACCGGCAAACACACGGTCGTCGGCTACACCAGCCGGGATCTCGGTATCTGGTCCGAAGTCATGGCTCGGACACTCACCGCAGCAGGCGCCAACAAACAATCTTTCATTCAGGTTGCCTACGGATATGGTCTCTTTACCGGCGGCCTTGGCGTCCACTATGGCGCAGAAGCGGTTGGTGCTTCGGTGATCCCCGTGTCAAGCGGCAACACGCAACGACAGATCATGCTGATGAAAGACTTCGGCACAACCATGATCGCCTGCACGCCTTCTTATGCGCTCTTTATCGCGGAAACGATGAAGGAAATGGGTATTGACCCAAGCGCCTTGGCTCTGAAATCTGGTGTATTCGGCGCCGAACCTTGGTCGCAAAAAATGCGTCTTGAAATTGAAAAGGCGCTTGGCATCAAGGCTTTCGACATCTATGGCCTCAGTGAGATTATCGGGCCGGGAGTCGCCAGCGAATGCGCCTGCCAAACAGGCCTTCACGTCAACGAAGATCATTTTTATCCGGAAATTATCGACCCGTTGACAGGACAATCGCTACCGCATGGTGAAAAGGGAGAGTTAGTGCTGACTACGCTTACCAAGGAAGGCATGCCAATGCTGCGCTACCGAACGCGCGACCTTACCGTTCTATCCTCCGAGTCCTGTGAATGTGGCCGCACGTTGATCCGTATGAGCAAAGTTTTGGGCCGTAGCGACGATATGTTGATTATTCGAGGAGTGAACGTCTTCCCTTCGCAGGTGGAAAGTGTCCTGCTCGGACTCGGAGAAACAGCTCCCCACTATCAACTCATCGTCGATCGGGTCGATAACCTCGATCATCTTACCGTTTTAGTGGAAATGACAGAAAGCATGTTTTCTGATGAAATTCGGCGGCTGGAAGTACTCGAGCACAAAATCGAAGCCGAACTGGCAAGTGCCTTGAGCGTCAGCGCCAAGGTACGACTAGTCAGCCCCAAAACAATTGAACGCAGCGAGGGCAAAGCCAAACGAGTTATCGACAAAAGGAATATCTGACGACAAGGAGGAGCATTATGATCATTCAACAACTTTCTGTATTCGTCGAAAATCGACCGGGCACTTTGGTGGACGTTCTACGCGTTTTAAAGGAACATGAGATCAACCTACGCGCCCTGTCTGTTGCCGACACCGCCGACTTTGGCATTCTACGCATTGTAGTCAACGACCCGGAAAAAGTGGAACGGATCCTCCGGGGATCAGGCTATGCCGTAAAATCCACGCCAGTATTGACGCTGACCGTCGAAGATAACCCGGGCGGATTGATGGTTCAGCTTGATAAACTGAGTAACGCGAGCATCAACGTTGAATATTTGTACGCTTTCGCATCCACCTCTGCAACCGAGGCCAGGGTTGTCATCAAGGTCGACAACCTTGAACGCGCCGAACGCATAATCAACGGCGAAACAAATCTCAATGCCGGTGGCAAAGAAAAAAGTGAAGTGCCGGGCTTTTACTGGTAATACGTGATATTGATAATTTTTCTCCGTCAGCTTATAATTAACATGATATACGGACTCCTGAGGAACAGGGCGCAGGCCTGACGCCGAGGGGTGGACGAAATGATGCACTTGCTTCGGCAATCTTGTGTCACACTGTTCATCTGCTCTGCGCCAATCGCGCAGAGTTTATTTTTTTGGCAGGTGAGGAAATCGTGACGCGGAGTCCTGAACTATGAGAACCCCGACCAACACTATCAAAGGACTCTATATCCCCTTAATTTTCCTGTTTCTTTGGGCTGTAGGGTCCCATTATGCATTATGGAACGCTTATATTATTCCGCCGCCTACTGAAGTTGCAGATGCTTTTTTGCTAGCCCTTGGAGACGGTTCCTTGTCCAGACACCTCCTTATCAGCATTTTTCGGGTATTCGCTGGTTTTAGCGCTGCACTGCTGTTAGCTTTTCCGATCGCAGTCCTACTGGGAATGAACAAGAACTGGAATCCGTATCTGCACGTTTCTCTCGAATGCCTCCGGCATATTCCTCCGCTGGCAACCATCCCAATCCTGATCCTATGGTTCGGCATTGGCGAGTTGCCCAAACTCCTCATCGTGATTATGGCGACATTTTTCCCGATTTTTTTTAACACGCTGCACGGAGTCGGGAGCTGTGATATCAAATTGGTTGAAGTCGCAAAATCCTTCGGCATGGACCGGCGCCGAATTCTCCGCTATGTTGTTCTTCCAGCAGCACTGCCTTCGATCATCGTCGGCATGAGGCTCGGTCTTGGTTACAGTTGGCGGGCGTTGGTCGGCGCCGAGTTGATTGCGGCTTCGTCCGGCATCGGTTACATGATTTTGGATGCAGAACAATTATCCCGCCCCGATATCGTGATTGTCGGCATTCTGACCATTGGAATTATGGGTACATTAATTGACTGGGTCTTCTTTCACTTGGCAAAGAAACTCGTCCCGTGGAAAGAAGGAGAGGAAACCGACTATGGCCGGGGCTAAGCTGCAGAATCTCTCCAAACAATTTGTTCTGGGGGAACAATCAATCGATGCTGTGAATAACGTGAGCGCCACGATCGCTCATGGCAGCTTCACAGTTATTGTCGGCAAAAGCGGCTGCGGCAAAACCACGCTGTTGCGTCTTTTAGGCGGCCTGGAGCAGAAGAGCTCCGGCCAAATTCAATGGTCGGATCTCCAAAACCAACAAAACTCACCCAAAACCGGCTTTGTTTTTCAAGAACCCCGACTGATGCCCTGGCTTACCGTTTATGAAAACATGGCATTTTCGCTGGATAAGACGCTTCCTCCGACCACAGTATCCGCCATTGTTACCCCAACGCTCAACCAGCTCGGATTGCAATCCTTCCGCGACGCCTATCCTTCGCAGCTCTCCGGCGGCATGGCTCAGCGGGTAGCTCTGGGAAGAACCTTGTGCTACGACCCAGACCTCATCTTGATGGATGAGCCGTTCGGAGCCCTCGACTATTTTACCCGCAAGAGATTGCAGCGGGAAATGACGGATTTGTTCCTGAAGCAAAAGAAGACTCTGATTTTCGTCACTCATGATGTCACCGAGGCTATCTATCTGGGACAGAAAATCCTGGTGATGGATGCCGGAACACTCGTCAGAGAAATCCCTGTCGAGATGCCTTATCCACGTGACCCAACCCATAAAGACTTCTTGCGGGTGCAACAGGATATTCTGGATTCACTCGGCGGCTTTTAAACAACAGCCCAAAACCCGACGATACGACCCTGTCGCAAATCGAGACGCAAATTCTTCAACGAAACTGGAGGTAGCAAAATGAAACGAAACTCACTTGTACTCTCTTTCGTCCTGATCTTGTCGCTACTACTAACCCTAACGGGTTGCGGAAAAAGCCCCGTCACGCCGTCGCAGCCTGAGGCCAAGCCTGCAGCGCAAAATCCGGCGTCCATCAGCATCACCTATGTCAAAGCCCCACTCAACGTGCCTTCCATCATTGAGAAGAAGATGAACTCTTTTGAAAAAGAGTTCGCCAAAGACAATATCAAAGTCACTTTCCCTGAAATCACCGTCGGGTCAAAACAAACCGAAGCCCTGGCAGCCGGTTCGTTGGATTTTGCCCATTGTTTGGGCGGAACCTCGGCCATCCTCGCAGCCGCTAACGGTGTTGATCTGAAGATAATTGGAATCTACAGCCGGGCCCCAAAAGCGTTTGTGGTGCTTGTTAAAGGCGATTCCATTCAGAAAATCACCGATTTGAAAGGCAAAAAAGTTGCCGGTCCCAAAGGAACCATTCTGCATCAGCTCATCCTGGCTTCACTCGCAAAGAATGGCATGAAGCCAGACGATATCGAGTTCGTCTCAATGGATCTCCCCAGTTCAACCGCCGCCCTTATGAACGGTAGCGTTGCCGCCGCCCTCTCGGCCGGACCTGATGCGATTCGAGCCGAAAAAGCCGGTGCACGGATTCTGACCAACGGCGAAGGACTGGTGGAAGCCACCATCGTGACAGCCGTCAGCGGACCGTTTCTACAAAAATACCCCGGCCTCGTCAAACGATTCCTGCAAGTACACAATACTGCCTTAGCCGAACTCAAATCCAACCCAGAAGAAGCTTTAAAGATGACGGCCGAGGAAACGGGGTTGGCGCTTGACGCCGTGAAGCAGATGTACCCCTGGTACGATTTCGACCCAACTGTCAAACCTTCCGACATCGAAGAATTGAAACGCACGCAGGATTTCCTGATTCAAAACGGTATGCTGAAAAAATCCATCGAAATCGAAAAAATTGTCGCCAAAGTGCAGTAATTCACAGCGATCATCCCTCTTCATTCATGTCAGCAACATTCTTAATATCGAACAGTACAAGAAGCCCAGCTCCATTACGGAGCTGGGCTTCTTGTTTGGCATTAGCATCTGCGTCAACGTGGTAATCGTTTTATCAGCCTTTACAACAGAGCGACAACTTTCAAATAGTTGCCGGGATGCGCCGCAATATCAGCGATGAGTTCCGGCACCGCTGCAAACGGGATGGTTTTAGTGATCAAGGCTGCCACATCAACTTTTTTCTGAGCAATCAAGCCTATACTTTCCGGGAAATCGTGAAAACTATTCCGGGAACCCACGATGTCGAGTTCTTTCTTGGTGAAAAATGCCGTAGGCAATGAAATTTCACTCTTGGGCCAGCCGACCAACGCGATCCTCCCCGCATAGGCAACATAGTCTATGCTGCTGCGAATTGCGGCTGCGTTTCCTGATGCTTCAATCACCACTTCTGCCAGCCGGTCGCCTGTGATTGATTTAATCACCTTTACTGCATCTGTTTGTATCGGATTGACGACATGATCAATCCCCGTTTTTTTGGCAAACTTCAGCCGTTCTTCCACCGGGTCCACCATGACCGGCACCGCCCCGAGTGTCAACGCGTACTGGGCCGCCAAAAGCCCTATCGGTCCAGCCCCGGTAATCACAACATGCTCGCCGAATTTGACGCGGCTGCGCTTGACCGCATGCATGGAAATCGTCAGCGGCTCAACCATCGCCAGCAAATTCCAGGCAATATCTTTGGGAACTTTGTGAACCAAGTGACGAGGATGTGAAAAATATTCAGCCATTGCACCATCGATATGCACCCCAAGGACTGTCAGGTTTTCACAACAATTGGTCTTATTGTTTTGGCACGGGTAGCATTTGCCGCAGAAAACATAAGGCTCCAAGACAACATGGTCGCCGACCGCAAGGTGTTTCTCATTTGACGGAATTTCAACGACTTCGCCTGCAACTTCATGTCCGACAATCCGCGGATAAGATACCAACGGGTTTGTTCCCATGAAAGCTCCAATATCCGAGCCGCAAATTCCCAGACTGCGAACCCGAATCAATATTTCGTCCGGTTTACGAGAACGCTGGGAAACCTCGGTCATGACGATGTTACCTGGAGACTGCAAATAGATTGCCTTCATCTCTTGCGCCATTCCTCCCTGCATTCAGCCCAATTTGCCTGATTTCTGACACGCGTATTTCCAAAAACATATCATTGCCGCTCTTCTCGATTATCCATCAAACACTATTTTCATGATTTGAAATATTTCCACGTGAAACATTCGCGGTTTAGAGCTGCTTCTCCTTTTGAGCACAAATAGTGATAGAGATTTTTTCTTTCATTCATCCAACGTAGACCCTGCAGGAATCAAACCCTATGTTGACGAAAAAAGCTAATATTAAAGATTTTTAAGGAGGCTCATATTAATGGTTATTGTTATCGCAAAAGTCTCGGTCAAACCCGAATGTAAGCAAGAGTTGCTGACCCTGGCCAAAACGGTTATTGCAGCCACGAATGCGGAAGAAGGCTGTATCAGTTACATTCTGCTTGACAACTCCTATGATCCCGGCAGCTGCATGTTTGTGGAGGAATGGGCTAGTTTGGATGCCTTGCGAACACACGCCGCCTCCGCGCATATTGCCGAATGGCGCAAACAGTCGAAAGACCTGCTGGCAGCAAAAACAGTCGTCGCCGTGTATCAAGGCGAACAGGTCGCACTGTAACCTGCACTTTTCCCCACTTTCTGCAATTTCGGGCACTGCTCCGAGAAAGGATAGACGCCAATGCAACTGCTAACTGCCGATCAACACCTCTGCGTCAAGTGCGGGCTGTGCGCCGCCGTCTGTCCGCGAGGGTTGATTCATTTATCACCATGGCCCACAGACAATCATGCCGAGCTATGCATCGCCTGCGGACAGTGTGTGGCCGTCTGCCCCATAAAAGCGCTCGACAATTGTCGGGCGCCGCTCGCCGGGCAAGTCCCGTTAGAAGCCGGCTACGTCCCCAGCGAAGCGGCAGCCCGCTTATTTCTGCGCTCACGGCGCTCCATGCGCGGCTACAAAACCAAGCCTGTTCCGCGCGAAAAACTGCGCGAGCTGATAGATATTGCCCGATTCGCGCCTTCAGGCGGCAATTCTCAGGGTATCTCCTACTGCGTTATTGATCGGCCGGAAACGTTGCACGCCCTCACAGAGCAAACGATTGTCTGGATGGAGGCTCCAGAACAGCAACATTCTCCTGCTGCCAAAACTTATGCTCAATATGTGTCGATGTACCGAGAATATGCCCGCGATTCGATTTTGCGAGATGCGCCGGCTCTTGTACTGGGACTCGCCGATATAAAATTTGCGCGCGGCCGGGAGAACACCTTGCTCTCTCTATCCTATGTCGACTTGTTCGCACCGAGTATCGGCCTGGGAACTTGCTGGGCCGGATTGCTTGAGGCAGCTGCTTTTTCAGGCTTCTCTCCGCTGTTGGAGTTGCTCGAAGTTCCTAGCGGCAAAAAACCGACGGGAGCCCTCATGGTCGGCTATCCCCAATACGGATTTCGACGGTTGCCGAATCGCAACCCACTGGATCTTTCTTTTCAAAACGATTGATATTTTTTTCCGCTCATTACACTTAATTGCCCAGCATTACTATGTCGCAATAGATTGCGCATTCAGCGATTGGCCTGAACGTACTAGTACGTGCGGGCTTTTTTGTTCATGCAGCAATCGTTCCAATCGCATTTTTTTAATAAAACTCACTACTCAACATATGAATAGGCAATAATAATGTTAAATCTTATTTGATGTTATATTTTCTGATGCAAAACCGCATCAAGCGATGCGGTTTCACATAGTTGCGGGCTCTAGAAAACGCAATTATTAATTTTTTATCACAATGATCCCTATAGCGATCTGATCTCGGCTGTGTTTATTAAATGTATACACGGCGCACAAAAAGCAATAATATCAACAACATCAAGGAGTATATTGTTGGTTAACAATCTCAAGTAAAGCATTTGTTGTTGAACAATATTTTCTGGCACGATAATTGCTAGGTTATTCACCGTGCAAATGTATTTATACGCGAAGATAGACTGTAATTGAATAAATGAACTAATTGTCCCTGAAAAGATCTCGGCTGAAACGTGAGCGAATTCAAAACGATAGCTTGAAGATGCTGGACCCAGCGAAAAAAGTACACGTATAAAACTGTAGGAGGATACTAGTAGCGATGAGGATCTTTGTGTATAACTACCGGGATGACGAAGCGGAATTTTTCGAAAAATATTCCAAAGAATACGGTGTTGAAATCGGATTCTCCAAAGAATATCCGAGTATCGATAATGCTGCTCTGGTTAAAGGTTATGAAGGAGTAAGCATTATCGTATCCGACATGAATGCAAACATTTTGCAGCGATTTCATGACTTTGGCATCAAATATATAACCAGCCGATCTGTCGGTTTTGAACATTTTGATTTGGTCAAAGCAAAAGAATTGGGACTAAAAATCAGCACGGTTGCCTACTCGCCCAATAGCGTTGCGAATTATGCGATTATGCTGATGCTGATGTCATGTCGGAAGGTCAAGAGCATCATGGACCGTCATGCCGTACAGGATTTTTCTTTGGCAGGCAAAAGAGGGATCGAACTATCAGAATGTACTGTTGGCATAATTGGTACAGGGAAAATTGGCAAAACACTCATTCAACATTTAAGCGGTTTTGGCTGTAAAATATTGGCTTACGATATCTGTCCCAATGAAGAAGTGAAAAAACATGCGAAATATGTTGATTTAGAGACCCTATTGAGAAACGTTGATATCGTTACTCTTCATGCCCCGTCCACCCCTGAAAATTACCATCTGCTTAACGACGAAACATTGAACAAGATGAAAAATGGCGTTATTATAATAAATACCGCCAGAGGCGGTCTGATTGATACACAGGCATTGATAAGAAGTATCAAGAGCGGCAAAGTGGGCGCTGCAGCATTGGACGTACTTGAGAACGAATTTGGACTGTACTATTTAAATTTAACCTCACAAGTTCTTGGCAATCAGGAAATGGCGATCTTGAAGAGTTTTCCCAACGTCATCCTGACCCCGCACACTGCTTTTTATACCGATCAGGCGGTTAACGACATGGTCAAGCACGCGATCAGCGGCTGTTGTTTATTCAAGGAAGGGCAAAAGAATCCGTTTGAGGTAGTATAAGCTGTAAGCAAAACTCCTGTCATAGATTATCCTACGACAGGAGTTTCTTTTTTCGCAATGAAGTCTTCTATTTGTTGAATCGCTATGGTTGCCAGGCAATCTTCGCACACCGCTTGAGAATCAACGGCAGCACCGGCAATAATGACCGCGAATTGGTCACTAGCGACCGACCGAGTGGCGCAATTGACCGAGCACCCGCTGATATACACAGTAAAATCAGCGTCAAGTGCATTGTAGACCACCTTTATCCCTCGGGCGATCAGAGCTTTCTTTATTGCCTCCGCCAAGACAACTCTGTCGATTTTGGGGTTACATCCACCGCAAAAATTAATGCTACCCGTCATGGCCGGTTCTATCTCTACGCAAGATTTTCAGCGCCATATCAATCAGTTCCTGATCCACTTGCGCTACCGGAAGTACTCCCTTGATTTCTGGACAGGCATCTTGCAACGCGGATTCCACTACCTCGTTGAGGGTAGCTTGAGCTCCGGGGCATGCCGCGCATGCCCCGGTCAGTCTCACTTTGACAAAACCATCAGGGGTAACTTCAACTAGTTCGATATCGCCATTATGCGATTGGAGTATCGGTCGTATTTTGTCTTCGATCACTTTTTGCAGCGCGTCCATTATGCTCTATTTTCCGGCAGGAATCCCGGCAATTGCCTTGGCCAGTTCTTTTTTCTGTTCGAGGTTAGCCTGACGCGCAATCATGATGCGTTGAGCCTGCGGCGAGCCTGCTCCATGCATGGATTCAGTCAGATAGCCGACAGCCGCCGTTCCGAGAGTCAGATTCTCAACGAGCCGCAGGATGCGCATACGATGTTCGGTTGGAACCGATGCTACGCCTTTGAAGTATTTCTCCACGACTTTCCCGATCTCAGGACTTCGCAGATCTTTCTCCGACGGTAGCGTCACCATCAATCCCCCGGCAATATCTTGCGCCAAACGGGCAATTTCATAGGGAAGTCGGGTCACATTCTGCTTGCAGACATTTGCCAGCATCAGATCAATGATATAGTTTCCCGATGCGGTCTTGGATCCTTCTGCGGAGCAGGCGATTCCACAGGCATATAGCGTTTCGTTCAAGTGAACCATCTCAATCAATTTATCCTTGAGATGGGACGCCTTGTACGCACCGTTGTAATCGGCGGCCAAAGCCGCAGCCCCGATCAACACATCGCCAACCCCGACCTTGCAACCGCCATAACTTTGTCGATGGTAACCGGCAAAGCGTTCCACCAATGCGCCGCTGAATTCATACTCGCCGCACATCAGCACATTTTCCCATGGAATAAACAGATTATCAAAAACCATCAATGCTTCGTGTCCACCGAATTGTTTGTTGCCAACATCGATGGTTCCATCTTCCAATTTGCGGGTATCGCAGGATTGGCGTCCGCAGATGTAAAAAATCCCGTCGGCGTCAGACGGCGCGACGAAGCTAACTGCATAATCGGAATCTTCTTTGCTCATGGCGATTGTCGGCATGACCAATATCCAGTGAGAGTTCATCGCACCGGTCTGATGTGCTTTGGCGCCGCTGACAACGATACCGTCAGCACGTTTTTCCACGACGTGAACGAACAAATCCGGATCTGCCTGTTTGCTGGGAGCCAAACCGCGGTCGCCTTTGGGGTCGGTCATTGCGCCATCGACAGTCCAATCTTCTTCCTGCATGTTGAGCAAGAATTTTTCGAAACGCGCATGATACTGTGTTCCAAGCTTCTGGTCCATTTCAAAGGTCACGCTGTCAACAGCATTGATCGCGTCCATCCCTACGCAACGCTGAAAACAAGCAGAGGTTTTTTGTCCGAGCAATCGCTGCATTTTGACTTTCTTCACCAGATCACCTGCACTTTGATGCAAGTGACAGAAGCGGTTAATTTTTTTTCCTGTCAGATGAGAGGTCGCAGTCATCAGATCTGCATATTCCGGTTTTTCTGCCAACTCATACGTTGCTTTAACCGAGTTCATGGATGGCCTGAGAATCGGATGGTCGACAGGGTTAACCAGTTCACCCTGAAGATACACCTTCAACTTGAGTTCCCGCAGGCTAGCTTCATACTGTTCCGCTGTTTTCATGCCTTTATATCCCCCTTAGTTTTATTAATATTTTCGGTTTTTTTGTTGCCAATAAGTATTCCATTTCATTTTATCAGGTATGCGCTCGATAGCCTATAGATTACGACATGTGTTTAGGTGTTAGGGCTTTGGTTTATATTTGTAAAAACCACGGCCAACTTTTTTACCCAACAACCCGGCCGCTATCATTGTTCGCAGCAGGGGACGCGGACGAAACCGCTCCCCATATTCGTTGAATAACACTTCATGGATTTTGAGATTCAAATCCAAGCTCGTGATATCCAACAATTCGATGGGTCCCATGGGATGACCTAATCCCAGTTTACAGGCGGTATCAATATCTTCAGGGCTGGCGACCCCTTCTTCAATCAATCGCATGGCTTCAATATTAAAGATATTAAAGAGCCTATTCACCGCAAATCCAGCCACATCCTTCACGGTAATCGGTGTTTTCTGCACGGCAACCACCAATTCACGCGCCTTTACAACAGCATCTGCTTCGCACAGTAGTCCCGGAATGACTTCAACCAGTTTCATTATGCTGGCAGGAGAAAAGAAATGCATGCCCAAAAACTGTTTCGCGCGTTCAGGGCTCACCGAAGAAGCCAATTTAGTGATAGGAATACTGGACGTATTGCTGGCAAAAAGGCACTCTGTTTTGCACAAGCCGTCCAAGGAAGCAAAGATTTTACTTTTAACATTGAAATCTTCAAAAGCAGCTTCAATTACAGCATCACAGTCACTCATCGCCGACAGCTGATCAGTAGGAGTAACGCGCGCCAAAATCGCTTCTTTTTCATGTGGAGCCAACTGCCCTTTGCGAATGTTTTTATCCAGAATCGATGTCTGTATGGTTTTCCCTCTTTCGGCCATTGGTAACGTCACATCATTAAGAATAACAGTAAAATCATTTTGGGCGAAAGCTAAAGCGATTTCCGCTCCCATCATGCCAGCGCCAATAATCCCAATTTTTTGTCCCATAAATCCATCACCCCTTGCTTTATTATGTGGTATCAGCCGTTCACTTCCAAAATAACCGTGGTTCCCATGCCGCCGCCGGCGCACAAAGAAGCCAGCCCGTAACGATTGTGGCGTTTTTTCATTTCATAAACCAACGAAGTAACCAAACGACTGCCGCTACAGCCAACTGGGTGCCCCAAAGCAATACCGCTGCCATTCACATTGGTAATGGTACGATCCAGTCCCAATACCTTTTCAACAGCCAAATACTGCGCTGCAAAGGCCTCGTTAATTTCAAACAACTCAATATCTTTTAACGTCAGGCCCGCTTTTTCCAATGCCTTTTGAGACGCACTGACCGGTCCGATGCCCATAATGTCAGGATCAACTCCGGTTGTCGCAACCGAAACGATTCTTGCCAAAATCGGCAAACCCCACGCTTTCGCTTTTTCTTCCGACACAAGAATCACTCCGGCAGCCCCATCATTCATTCCTGATGCATTACCGGCAGTGACGGTCCCGTCGTCTTTAAAAGCGGGTTTCAGCTTAGCAAGGCTTTCCATCGTCGTTCCCTTTTTGGGATATTCGTCAGTATCAACCTGAATTGTCTCTTTCTTACTGTGAATCGAAACTGGAATAATTTCGTCTTTGAATCTTCCACTATATAGCGCCACACCGGCTCGTTCCTGACTGACGAACGCCAATTCGTCCTGCTCCTCACGAGAAATCGAATACTTCTCCGCCAGGTTTTCAGCCGTAATCCCCATGGCCGGTCCAATCCCCAAATTCGTCAACGAGTCCCACATCGAATCACGGATTTCACTATTGCCGAATTTTTTCCCGCGTCGAAAATCCAGCACCATGTGTGGTGCATTACTCATGCTTTCAGCGCCGCCAGCCATAATAGCGTTCGCTTCACCGGCTCGAATCTGATAGAACCCCAGTTGAATCGAGGACATTGAAGAAGTGCAGTTACGATGAACGGTAATTCCGGGAACGGTCACAGGCAACCCGGCTTTAACGGCAGCCACGCGAGCCAGATTGTTCTCTTTATATGTTTTTTGATAATTGCATCCCCAGATTACATCCTCAATAGCGCCTGCTTCGATTCCAGACCGGCTAAGCAAATTCTTCATAACCGGAATGCTTAAGTCCAATGCGGTAAGATCTTTAAAGACTCCACCCAATGAACCAATCGCAGTACGACACGCAGCAACAATCACAACATTTTTCATTTTTAAACCCTCTTTTCTATTTCTGCATATTAAATTTAGGTTTTCGTTTTTCAATGAAAGCTTGCATGCCTTCAACCTGATCCGGCGAACCGAAAAGCCCTGACCAGTATCCCGCCTCCATTTTAAAAGCAGCTTCCGGTGGCATTTCTGCACTAAAATTCAGCATTGTTTTAGCACTCATCAACGCTGTCATCGATTGGCGAGCCAATTTTTTCGCCAATTCGCAGGCGGCGGACATCAGATCCTCCGGCGCCACAACTTGTTGGACCAATCCACATTGAAAGGCCTCCGCAGCGGCAATTTTCCGGCCGGAAAAAATCAGTTCTTTCGCTTTTCCAATACCGACTAATTTGGGCAGACGAACAGTCCCGCCTGCTCCGGGCATAATGCCCAAACTAATCTCCGGCAACCCCATCTGGGCCTCCTCTGAAGCAATGCGAATATCGCACGCCAACGCCATTTCGAGCCCCCCGCCCAGAGCATACCCGCAAATAGCCGCAATCGTCGGTATTGGTAATAACTCCAGTTTGCGGAAAGTGTCGGCGAATAAAAAAGCCTGCGCCTCTTGCGGCGTTAAGTGCGTCATGTCACCGATGTCCGCTCCCGCGGCGAAGTTTTTCTCACCGGTCAGGATTAACGCATGAATGGAGGCATCTTGTCGAACCGCCTCTAAAACTGCATCAAGCTGATTAATGGTTTCTCTGCTTAAGGCATTGTACTGCTTTGGACGATTTACCCTTACTATAGCGATACTCTCTGTCTTTTCAATGCTAATTAGTGAGTTCATGATCACTTCACCTCACAGTGTACGCACCGGAAAACGTTTTGCCTGTGCGTACCTTTTAATATTTTTAAGATTCGACCGCATATAGTGCGGCGCCTAGCGCACCAACCACTTGCGACATCGGCAGAACTGTAATTTCATGTCCGATTTCCTGCGCCAAGCAAGCAACCATACTTGAATTCAAGGCAACCCCTCCGGTCATGACGACTTTTTGGCGAACGCCGATCCGCGCGGCTAGTCCGGCAATACGATTGGCTACCGATCGATGGGCGCCTTGCGCAACATCTTCTTTCGCTGCCCCAGCTGCCAGCTGCGAAATAACTTCTGATTCGGCAAACACCGTGCAGGTACTGCTAATAGCGAGTTCCTTTGTTGCCCGCAGCGACAAATCCGACAATTCTCCGATTCCGCAATCTAAAATACGAGCCATGACTTCCAAAAACCGACCTGTTCCTGCTGCGCATTTTTCATTCATTACAAAGTTCTCGATTCTTCCATTGTTATCAAGTCGAATAATTTTCGCATCCTGTCCACCGATATCAATAATAGTTTTCGCCTGCGGCGCTAAAAAAAACGCGCCGCGACCATGGCAACTGATTTCTGTGATTTGCCGGTCAGCCTTGTCATAAGTAATCCGGCCATATCCGGTTACAACTGTATATTTTATGTCGGAGGTTATCAATTCTGCTTGTTCCAACGCAGTCGCAACTGCTTTTTCCGGCCCTCGCGTACCCGTGCCTGTGTTAATTACAGCTAAGGAAAGCACTTCTCTTTGATTATTCAAGATTACTGCTTTGGATGAGGATGAGCCAATGTCCACACCTAAAAACATACTGGCCTCCTTGTTTGGTCTCCATTTCCTTTGTTGCAAATCAGCTTCATCGCCAATCATCCCAACATTTCGATAAAGCTTTGTACCCGTGTTCGAATCTGTTCCAGTGAGTCCATTTTTTGCTCGATTTCCAGATACAATATTGGAATATTGGCAGCTTCCAGTTCCTTCTTGTAAATCGGATAATCGAATTCTTCTGGATCGCAAAATTTCATCATTGCGACAACGATCCCATCCGAACTAGTATCTTTGACCAAATCAACCAATAGTTGTCCGCGTTCTTTTTCAGCGTCAAACAGCAACGAGCAACCACATTGATCGGCAATGCGGCATGCCATTTTTTCATATACAGTATTCCCTCTCGAGCTGTCTAATCTGAATTGTCTGGATGAGTCAGCCAAATCGTCCGCCGCAACGGCCACGTTATTTTGCACAAATATGTCCAGTAGGCCTGCCGGCTCAGCCATAATCCCTGTCATTACTACTTTTTTGCCCGCAAATTTTTCGTGCGGCTGTTCTGAAAGTTTTCGGCAAATCTCTTGTAATTGGAGAACATAATCTTTTTTATCCATAAAAAACGCCGCTTTAATTATTAGTTGCCTGGTTTTGGCGTTGATTGTAATCGGGTAATGAACGGCCATAGTCGTAAACTCACGCATTACTTTGCGGTATTCTTCATAAAGCGCAAAACTGCTCGCCAAATTTTCTTCGGTAATTTTTTCGCCCGAAATCTCTTCAAGAATTTCTTGAACTCGTTTATATTCCGACACCAAGTAATCAATGCCCGCCTGAATTTTGCGGTTTTGAGGATAAACCATGGGAATGAGAGGGACTTGCGGAACAGCCACTTTCCAATTTTCACAAATGCATTTTAATGTATCGCAATAAGTGGGAATAATGATGGCCGACAGGAAATCATATTGACCCCTCATCCCTTGCTCCATGTTTTCTCGCATAATCGAACAACAAAAACTTTGCAAATAGGTGTCAGCCAATTTAATATCTGTTTGCCCACCCCACAACCCTACAGGAATAAATCCCGCAGCATAAATCAATTCATCTGGTGTGTAATAGGGAAAACAGCCGACTGCTGGTTTTTTCGAAGTCTCCATCGCCTTTTTTAAGGTTTTAATTGGATTGAGAGCTGCCGTTTCGAGTTCGGCTATCAAACTCTGTAATTGTTTCATGTTTTATGCATCCTTTCTCTTATTTTGTTCCATCATTTCGACAAGAGCCTGGATACGAGTCTCATATTGTGCTAATGAGAAAGCGCGGGGATCGGTTTGATCTCCATCAAAAATTACGGAAGGAATTCCCGTCCTAGCTTGCACTTTACGTTGGACTTCATATTGACGAAAATCCATCAATTTACAGCTGCGATTCGAATGAAAAACAATCCCGTCTAACGAGAAATCATTCACCAGATTGACAATATTGTCCGTACCAAAATCTAAATTGCGATTCACATAGTTTGAACTATAGGCGCGTGCCATTCCGTCTAAATCATCATTTTCATATACGATTTTCCATGAGTCCGGATACGTCGAAGTTACCATATTGATGCCATATTTCTTTAGAACTTTATAGGTATTGCCCAAATGAGGCCAACACGCAATACCATCCCACATAATCCGATATTTTTCTTCCTGATCCTTCCAAGGGCCTTCTTTACGGTCAATTTTCCCTTGCAATTCTTCTGCCCACAATTTAAAAAGATCCAGTCCTTCCTGCTTTCCCCTCATACAAACGATTGTAGCCATATAATTAAACATATCAAATCCATTTAAGGGTGATGGTTTGGCAATCGCCAATGAAGTAGATTTTTTCCACCATTTTGCAGTTTCTGAAGATATGCCCATAACGTCTTTAAAACGATCACGGTCAAATTTCTTTCCAGAAATGCCTTCTAATTGTTTAATTGCGCTTTCAAACTGACCTCTGATGTAACGCACATTATTTTCAGAAACCTCGTATTCATGGTTGAATGGCATATCAAAAAGAATCATGGGGATATTTAACTCTTTGGCAATGTTTTCATACCATTTAATAACCGTATTGCAGATGTTATTGCAGCAAAAAAGAACATCCGGTAACGGGATATTACCGGCCACACTTTCCTGAATTGTCATATATCCCACATTAACGCGTGCATAAGAACACAAATCGTTGGAATAGCTATCCCCTTCAGCCTGATCGATAAATTCCTGCGCACATTTCCGCGCGCCAATTGCTGCAGAATGATTTTCAGGATAAACAACTTTAATGTCTAAAGTTTCCAACAACTCCTGCGGCGCAATGGAGGTTGACCAAGCAACAATTTCGCCATTTTTTTTGGCGTCTGCCGCTTCTTCATAGTGTTTGGCGAGCAGATCAGACAATAGGTCTTTAGACGTTTTCTTCGCTTCCATGAACAATCCCCCCGTTTTCATTTTGGGTAGCAATGTAAGTGATTGATATAAGATGACTATGCAATAACCATGCCAACTAAAAAGGCAATTGTATGATTGGTTCCCCATGAATAGGCATCCTGTTTTTGCAAAAGTTCTGAGCATCTTTTAATTTCTCTGAAGCGCCAATATACTTACCTTTGCTATGTTTAGATTAATAGCCAATTGTACGTACCGACATTTAAGAAAGCGCCACTTCTTCGCCAAAACTAGCAATATGCAGCTTGGAAAGAAAAAAACGATGCGAAATAACATCAGAGATGTTATTTCGCATCGTTTTTTCTATTTTGCAGGTTTCTATTCTTTATTTTTTAAACAATACTTCTCCATCTTTCGTACAATAGAAGATTGGTCAATTTTTAGCGCTTCGGCCATCTTTCGAGTTGATTTATATTTCTGAAGCGCCTCGCTCAACAATTTCCTTTCCAGTGCCTCTATTGCTTCATTAAAAGTTATATTCTCACTGGTTCCTTCAAGCGCAGAGGAATTTCTTTTGTTGCCCAGGCTCGCCCAAGGCAAATCATCCAATTGCAAATATTCATTATTGCATAGAACAACCATTTTTTCGATTGTGTTACGCAATTCTCGTATATTCCCTCTCCATGGCTGTTCTTCCATGTTTTTGATAACATCATAAGTCATTTTTTTGTTTTGCTGGTATTGCCTATTGTATTTTTGTAAGAAATGGAGACATAGTAAAGGAATATCTTCCTTTCTATTTCGCAACGGTGGAATATTTAATTGCACAACATTCAAACGGTAATATAAATCTTCGCGAAAGGATCCCTTCTCGACCATTTTCCACAAATCTTTATTCGTTGCGACCAAAATTCTAACATCAACGGAAGTAGGCGCCGTTGCGCCCACTCTGACGATTTCGCGGTTTTCTAAAAACCGTAACAACTTCACCTGCATATTTAACGGCATATCACCAATTTCATCTAAAAACAACGTGCCTCCATTGGCGATTTCAAAGAGCCCTTTTTTTCCCTCTTTAGCGGCACCCGTAAATGCGCCTTTATCATAACCAAACAGTTCGGATTCCAATAGATTTTCCGGTATGGCGCCGCAATTAATGGCGATGAAAGGAGCATCTTTGCGAATACTGCTGCCATGAATATATTTAGCCATTTCTTCTTTTCCGACGCCAGACTCTCCCAAAATGAGAACTGTCACATTATAATTACATATTTTTTTCGCTAGCGCAAAAATCTCACGCACTTTTTCATTTGCAGCGATGACCACTGTCGCTTGTTCTTCCGCCGTTTCGTCGGTCATCATTTTTTGAAAATAAACCTTTTCCACTGCCTTTGCCTTTAACAATTCTTCCCGTAATTTATATATCTCCGAAATGTCTCTAAGATTGATAACAATCCGATACAAATCCCCATTATTATCCAAAACAGGTGTGCCTGTAACAATAACACTTTTTCCATGCCGTGTTGTGTGATGCATCGATACTGTTCGTTTCTCTTCCGCAACTACCAATGCCACCGAATTTTTCATATACACCGGGTTCAGCAACTCGCGCATATTTTTTCCGGTCATTTCTTCTTTGCCAATAGCTGTTAAGCGTCCGTATGCTTGATTAACCATCAAGACATTGCAGTCTTTATCCGTTACTAAAATACCATCAAACGATCCTTCAAGTATCATCTCAAGTTCTTTGATTGCGTCTTGCGTTTTTTCAACTTCCATGGCCATCTTAACCGTCGCCGACAAATCTTGTAATATAAGAATCTGGTAATGACCGCGAGTTCCTTTTGCCTGAACAAACACTTTTTTAATCAAAAGATCTCTATCATTAATCGCACACCGGCATTCTTCCTCAGAAATAAGCCCCAGCGTTATTTGTGGCAAAACATCAACAAACCTCTGCTTTAATGCAATTTCTCGTTTGATACCTGTCAAAATTTCAGTCGATTTGTTATATTCAAAAATTCGGTCTTCGTCGTCAACAATAATAACCCCATTAGGTGAACAGGCAATGCATTCTTGATAGATTCTCAGATTTTCGATCAAAGCGCCATGTATTTCATGCGTCATTTCACGGCCTCCTTCCAAATGCAAAGCGGGCTTTCGCCCCAGTACCACCTGGCGGCACGCCCGTTCATATTTCAACATTTTGGATTCATTATATCAAATATTCGTTGCATTACCTAACTCAAGTTTCAACGCATGTTCGCACCATATACATCGCCATTGTCGGCTACCGGAAGAACAAGAAGGTGACCACAACGAAGGTCGGTACCAGAATCGCGCACGACCAGGCCATGTATCCGAAAAAGGAAGGCATCGCTACATCGTTTTCTTCAGCAATGGATTTCACCATGAAATTCGGTGCATTACCGATATAGGAGTTGGCGCCCATGAAGACGGAGCCGCAGGAGATCGCCATCAGGATCTGTTCCGGTACGGTTCCCATGTCGGTGACTACGCCGATTTTGGCGCCCAGACCAACAGCCACGCTGAGGAACGTCAGGTAGGTCGGTGCATTATCGAGGAAACTGGATAATACTCCCGAAGCCCAGAAAAACTGCCAAGGTTGCGTAACCCCAAGTTCGGCGCCCCTTGCCTGAAGAATCGCCATCGGAGGGATAATGGTGAGAAAGATGCCGGCGAACAAGACCGCCACTTCCTTGATCGGTCCCCAGGTGAAATGATTGTCTTCGCGGATTAAAGAAGGCGTCAGCTTGAGTGACAAGAAGCCCAGCAGCAAGATGGTTCCGTTAAAGAGCAAATTCAGGTAGGGCAGGATCAGGGTATGGCCGTGCAGGGCCATGAGCGAAAACCCGATTTTGGTGTCGGTACTGGCGTCGTAAAACATAGGGTCCTTGATATAAATTCCGCCCAGGACAACGGCGGCAACCACTCCGGCCAGAAGCAAAAAGTTGAAAAGTCCGTCGACGCAGATCGCTTCCTTATCCTCATCACAGCCGCAGGGTTCGGTTGCAGGCTGCGGTATATCCTTGCGATAATAGTAGGAGTCAACCATGTAGTAAATTGCCAGCACAATACCAGCCGTAACAAGGAACGGCAAAATTAAACGAAGCGTCCAAAAGAAGGGCACTCCATGCAGAAAGCCCAGAAAAAGAGGCGGATCGCCGAGCGGGGTCAGAGACCCGCCAACATTGCTGACCAAAAAGATAAAAAAGATCATCGTATGCGCTTTGGCTTTGCGAAATGCATTGGCCCGGATAACCGGCCGAATCATCAGCATGGAAGCGCCGGTGGTGCCAATCAGGCTTGCCAAGAGGGTTCCGATGATCAGCAGAATGCAATTGAAGATCGGTGTACCCTTTAGGGCTCCTCGGACGATGATGCCGCCGGATATTACGAAAAGGCTGCCGAGCAGAATGATGAAGGGAATATAGTCAAAGATGTACATGTGAAGGCAATAATAGATGGCGGAAGAAAAATCCAACAGCATAGCAAAAGGGATGAAAAAGGCGAGTGCCCAGAATAGGCTGACTTTGCCTTCGTTATGCTCCCACCAGTGCGAATTTACCAACGGACACAGAGCAATCGAAAGCAGAATTCCTACGAACGGCAATCCCATCCACATTGGCAGTATTTTGCCGATATCGGGGGCCTCTCCGGCCGTTTCCGCAGCCAGCGCCACAGAAGGAATCGCGGACAAAATAAAAAGACCCAGGACTGTTATAATGGAAGCAACGCGGTACGGCCGCAACGCGGCGCAGGATGAAACGTTCAACTGGATGGCCTCCCCTCAATATTCACGCATTTTTGGGTTTATTTAAAAAGCGCCCCTGACAATTGCTGTGTCAGCCGCTGAGCGCTTTCTTAACTGAAGTGACAAACAATTGCATTTTCCAGCCCTGTGAAAGATGTTTCATGCTAATCTGACCAGTATAACAAGCTTCTATCGCGTATTTCGGAGTAAGAAACTTGAGTCCGTCACTAATATGTCTGATTCAACAGTTCTACCGGATGGGTAACGGGAATATCGAGCCCATTCTTCTCCAAGCCATAGGCAAGTTGCATGTTGCAACCTGGACACCCCACCGCTACGATTGTCGGCTTCACGCTCTTGACGTTCTTGATTTTTCGGTCAAGAATCTTCATCGAAACATCATAGTGTCTCATGTTAAAAGTTCCTGCACCTCCGCAGCAACGATCCGCCTCTGGCATTTCCCGGAAAGTTAGGCCAGGTATCGATTTCAATATTTTGCGTGGCGCGGAGTTCACTTTTTGCGCTCGATTCAGGTGACAAGAATCATGATAGGTCACTATTCCCTCTATTTGTTTTTCGCCTACCTGGAGACCGACCTTGTCCACCAAAAACTCCGAAATATCGAATACTTTCGCCGAAAACTCCCCGCTTCCCGGAACAAGCTCCTTGTACTCCTTCATCGTGGCTCCACACGTCGCACAATCTGTGATGATAAAATCAGCCTTTGTCGCCAACAGATATTTCATGTTATTTGCCGCAAGCTTTCGTGCTGTTTCCAGATCGCCGTACCCGATGTGTGCCATGCCACAGCATTGTACTTCTGTTGGGATCAGTACTTCGCAGTCGTGTTTCTCCAGTACCCGGATTACGGCTTTGCCAAGGTCCGGATTAATCATGTTTGTCACACAACTCAAAAAATAAGCGACTTTATATTTGCCGCCTCTTTTCCGAGGAATCTCAGCAAGCATGTTGCGGAATGTCGTATCGCCGAATTCAGGCATGATTCCTTCTTTTGCTGCCATTTCTTCGGATACGGCCTGGATTGCGCCACTCTTACGCAACAACTTCTGCACTCCGGTTGATTGATACAAATGGCCCATTTTCACTGCCAAAGCCTGCAACGATGGACTTGGAAGCAATTTCCTCAACACCAGATTCATCGGCAGTGGCAACCCATCTTTTTCAGTGGCATAAGCCCGAGCTGCCAAAACGACCTTGTCTGTCTTGATCACGGACGGACAATTGCTTACGCACGCCCCGCAACTTAGGCATAAAGACATGATCTGTTTCATTCGGGGAGTCACTTCGACATCTCCCTCTAGCAGGGCACGCGCAAGTCGCAGTTTCCCGCGCGCCACCGATTGTTCTTCATGGGTTTCGGAATACACAGGGCAAACAGCGTGGCAAAGTCCGCAGCGAAGACACCTCAGCGTCTCCTCTTTGTATTCATCGATTGAGTGACTCATATCCCGGCCTCCTCAAAGCATTTTGCCCGGATTTAGAATATTGTTCGGATCAAGAGCTTTCTTGATGCTGCGCATAACATTCAGCCCCTCTTCACCGAACTCCCAGTTCATGTACTTTTGCTTAGAATGTCCAATTCCATGCTCGCCCGACAAGGTCCCCCCCAAGTCCAATGCGGCTCGGAAAATCTCATCAATCGCAGCATCTACGCGTTTCATTTCCTCAGGGTCACGACCGTCACACATGATATTCGGGTGCATGTTGCCATCTCCGGTATGACCGAGAATGGGAATGCGAACGTTATATTTTTTAGCGATCTCCTGTATGCGGCGAACGATGTCCGGCACCTTGCTACGAGGAACTGTTGCGTCTTCAGCTAATACGGTGAATGCCTTGGCGGTAAATGCTCCGAACCCGGCCTTGCGCCCCGCCCACAATTTGGCGGACTCTTCCGCGTTTTGAGCCACTTTCACCTCACTAGCGCCGCAGTCTTTGCAAACTTCGATGATGTTATCCGCTTGTCGCTCCACATCCGCCAGCGCGCCGTCCACTTCAATCAACAGCGCTCCTTCGGCGTCTGTTGGAAAGCCAACTGGTTTGAATTCTTCAATTAAGGTCATGGCATCTTGGTTCATCAATTCCATTGTAGTCGGAATGATCCTTCTTTTGATAATTCCAGCCACAGTATTTGCCGCATCATCCAGGCTATTAAACAAGGCAAGCATCGTTTTTTTCGCTTCCGGTTTGGGAATCAACCGGACTGTGATCTCGGTAATAACGCACAAAGTCCCTTCCGAGCCGGTAAAAAGTCGAATAAGATCATATCCGCTCACATTTTTGACCATCTTGCCGCCGACTTTGACGATGTCACCATTCGGCATCACGACCCTCAAGCCGAGAATATAATCCTTGGTCACACCATATTTGACTCCACGTGGCCCTCCCGCGTTTTCGGAGACGTTTCCCCCCATAGTGGACATCGAAGCGCTCTGGGGATCCGGTGGATACATCAACCCGCGAGCATCGACGGTCGCATTAAAATCAGCCGTAATTACCCCTGGTTGGAGCGTTGCCGTCAAATTTTCCTCGTCAATTTCCAAGATTTGGTTCATACGCATCATGGAAAGAACGATCCCCCCCGACGTCGCTATGGAGCCGCCGGAAAGATTGCTCCCGCCTCCGCGCGGAACAACAGGGATCAGTTTTTCGTTCGCCAGTTTGATCACTTCCGCAACCTCTTCAGCATTCGCCGGGGAAACGATCGCCTCCGGCATCCCCGTCATCGAAGTTGCATCGTAGGAAAAAATGATGAGATCTTCCTTATCAGTACGAACGTGCTCTTTGCCGACTATGTCGACCAGTTTGTTGATTATTTCGATTTGAATCAAGGATGCCCACCTTCCTTTTTCTTGATAAAAAGAGTGTATCGCAGTTCCGCTTTCATAGCTTGAGTAATTTATTGGGCCGCTAAGCGCTTATAAGTATCCCGCCGATCTTTGGCATCTTTCTCCGCTTTAGCAAAAAGCTCCTGCGCAGTATCAGGGAATTGTCTTGCGAGTCCAGAATATCGAACTTCACTCATCAAGAAATCTTGGAAACTGGCTGTCGGCTCTTTTGAGTCCAATGTAAAAGGATTAACGCCTGCCTCTTTGCCCTGGGGATTGTATCGATAGAGAGACCAATAGCCTGATTCAACAGCTTTTTGAGCCTGCAACTGACTAAAACGCATTCCTCCACGGATTCCGTGGTTAACACAGGGCGCATAAGCGATGATCAAAGAAGGGCCTGGATAGGCTTCCGCTTCAGCGATAGCTTTTAGCGTTTGGTTACGATCAGCACCCATGGCAATTTGTGCTACATACACATAACCATAGGACATCGCCATGACTCCCAGATCTTTCTTGCGAGTTTTCTTGCCGCTGGCAGCAAATTGCGCCATAGCTGCCGTCGGCGTAGATTTCGAAGCCTGCCCACCGGTGTTTGAGTAAACCTCTGTATCAAATACAAGAACGTTAACGTCTTCCCCTGCAGCAAGCACATGGTCAAGTCCGCCATAGCCGATATCATATGCCCACCCATCTCCGCCGAAGATCCATTGGGAACGTTTTACCAAATAATCCTGATGCTCGTAAATCTCGTTCAATAACGCATCATTGCCTTTAGATTTCTCCAGGATGTCAATCAGGCGGCGGGAACGGGCGCGCGTTCCTTCCCCTTCATTCATGTGCTGCAGCCACTCAGTCATGGCCTCTCGCAACGACAAGTCCTTCACTGTGCTCAGCGCTTTCCCCACTTTTTCTTTCAATGCCCGGCGCAGTTGCGCTACACCGATATGCATGCCCAATCCATATTCCGCATTGTCTTCAAATAGTGAGAAACCCCAGGCCGGACCACAGCCTGACGCGTTGGTGGTGTATGAGGTGGATGGCGCGCTCGCACCCCATACCGTGGAGCAACCGGCAGCGTTGGATATCATCATCCGATCTCCAACGAGTTGGGTAATCAATTTCGCGTACGGGGTTTCGCCACAACCGGCGCAAGCCCCTGAAAATTCCTGTAAGGGCCTGGCAAACTGACTTCCTTTTACGGTGAGGGCTTGTTTCGCCTCAATGGGTTTTGTCGAAACAGCGATAGCAAAACCCCACCTTTTTTCGCCTTGCGGCAGTTGGCCTGCCAGCGGTTTCATTTCCAAGGCTTTTCCTTTGGCAGGACAGACCTCGAAACAATTGCCGCAACCGGTGCAATCCAAAGGGGAAATCGCAAGATGAAACTGCATTTCCGGATACCCCACCGCTGGTTTCACAGCCATATCATAAGGGGCCGTTGCCATCTCGTTTTGATTAATCAGCACCGGACGAATAACGGCATGGGGACAGACGAACGAACACTGGTTGCATTGAATGCAACGATCCGGCTGCCATTCCGGTATCTCTGCGGCAATACCGCGTTTTTCATAAGCCGTTGTTCCACTGGGAAAGGTTCCGTCTTCCCGCCCATTAAATGCACTGACCGGCAATTTGTCACCTTCTTGTCGGTTCATGGGAACAGCAATTTCTTTAATAAAAGTAGGCAAATCGGCATTCACCATGTCACTTGAACAAGCGCAGGCAACATGCGGAACCTCATCCTGTTTGTCAACCGCAACTTTCCAGCCTTCTGGCGCTATGATTGTCGCGATGGCTTTCATGCCTTGCTCCACGGCCGCATAATTCATGTCAATGATCCGCTGACCCTGTTTGCCGTAGTCAACGACTAATGATTCTTTCAAATACTCAATGGCATCCTCGACCGGGATGATTGAGGATAGCTTAAAGAAAGCGGCCTGCATGACCATGTTGAGGCGACTTCCCAGCCCAATTTTCGAGGCGATTTTCGCCGCATCAATCGTGTGAAAATGAATACTGTTTTGTGCAATAAAACGTTTCATGAAGCTGGGCAGGTTGTCTTCCAATTCCGCCTGATCCCACTCGCAGTTCAGCAGGAAGATTCCTCCTGGCCGCAGCCCGGCAAGGACATTGTATTTATTGACATATGATTGATTGTGGCAGGCCACGAAGTCGGCCTTGTTGATCAAATAGGGAGATCGGATAGGAGAATATCCGAAGCGCAAATGCGATATTGTAATCCCGCCGGACTTTTTCGCGTCATAGGCAAAATAGGCTTGAACGTACATATCGGTGTGATCGCCAATAATTTTAACGGCACTCTTGTTCGCGCTCACCGTGCCATCTGATCCCAAGCCCCAAAATTTACAACAGGTAGTCCCTGCAGGAATTGTATCGATGTCTTTTTCGTACTCTGGCAGCGAAGTGAAAGTCACATCATCTTCGATGCTGACTGTAAACCCCTTTCTCGGCTTCTCACTTTTGAGGTTTTCATAAACAGCGACAACGTGCGCCGGAGTAAAGTCCTTGGATCCGAGACCGTAGCGCCCCCCCACGATAGCCGGAGGCGCTATTTTTTCATAATATGCGTTGCGGACATCAAGGTATAGTGGGTCGCCGGTAGCCCCTGGTTCCTTCGTTCTGTCAAGAACAGCTATTTTTTTGACACCGTCTGGAAGCTCTGCAAGGAAGCGTTCGATAGAAAAGGGTCGATACAGATGGACTTCCAACACGCCTACCTTTTCTCCGTGCGAGGTTAAGTAATCAACAGTTTCACGTATGGTATCACATGCCGATCCCATTGCCACGATCACTCTATCGGCATCATTGGCACCATAATAATTGAACAATTTGTAGTGTCTTCCCGTCAGTTTGTTTATTTCCTGCATATAAGTTTCAACGATATCCGGAAGCGCTGCATAAAATTTATTCACTGCTTCGCGCGTCTGAAAAAAGATATCAGGATTCTGTGTTGTGCCGCGGATTACCGGACGATTCGGACTGAGAGACCGGTTACGGAATTCTTTAACGGCCTCCATATCGATTAGTCCCGCCAATTCGTCATATTCCAGCACTTCAATCTTCTGTACTTCATGGCTCGTGCGAAATCCGTCAAAAAAATGGAGAAACGGGATACGACTCTTGATTGCGGCCAAATGAGCAACCGCTGCCAGGTCCATCGCTTCCTGCACGCCGCTTGATGCCAACAGCGCAAATCCGGTTTGGCGGGTTGCCATCACATCCTGATGATCGCCAAAAATACTGAGTGCATTGGAGGCCAAAGACCGGGCGCTGACATGAAATACTGCAGGCAACAACTCACCGGCAATTTTATACATGTTGGGAATCATCAATAAGAGTCCCTGCGATGCCGTATAGGTGCTGGACAAGGCTCCTGCCTGCAGCGATCCATGCAAAGTGCCGGCAGCTCCGCCTTCTGATTGCATCTGCATCACACGAACAGGTTGTCCAAAGATATTTTTCTTCCCTAAAGCCGACCACTCGTCCACCAATTCCGCCATTTGAGATGATGGCGTAATTGGATAAATGGCTGCCACGTCGGTGAATGCGTAGGACACGTAGGCAGCAGCAGTATTTCCATCCATTGTTTTCATTTTTCGCTTTGCCATGTTCATTTTCTTCCTTTCCATCAAGTTTATTACCTTCTGAGAAGCATCGGTTGCAGTCTTCCTCTCTTTTTTGTACGGATGACAACCCTTTATATAGAGACAACCTTTTGATAGTGATATTTGCAAAATTATTACAAGCCATGAGTTATATTGTTTAATAATCGCTTTTGAATAATCAGCATACGATGTAGCAATCTGTCAGGATAGCGATATTAGCGTGACCGGGGAAGAAATATCTTCCCCGGTCATGATGTCTTTATTGTTTAACGTCAATCATAGCTATATTATAGATTTCGATACCCATTAGAAGATTTCTATAGCTCCCGCGTCTTTCCAGCTTGGCAGTACTTCATTGAATCGGCCTCACTGCAGCGCCAGCACGAACTATCAACTATTTGGGCCTCATCAAGGAACTAATAAAATAACTTAACCAGCCACATACTTGACTGAGGGATGTAGGTGACAATAAGGATAACCACCACTGCCAATACCAAGAATGGCAGGATCTCCCGACAAATTACATCGAATTTCATTTTCGCTATGCCACAGGCCACAAAAAGATGAACGCCCAAGGGCGGGGTCAGCAATCCAAAAGTCATGTTAACCACCATAATGATACCGAGATGAACCGGATCAATCCCCAGCGTTTTGGCGATCGGCAGTAAAATTGGCGCCAAAATAAGAATCGTCGCATTGAGTTCCATAAAAGTGCCGATGATTAACATCGCGACATTGATAACAAGGAGAAACATTGCGGCGCTCACATTATTTTCTACAACGAAGTTCACCAGAGCCGCCGGCAATTCCAACAGCGTCAACAGTCTACCAAAGCCGAAGCCGTCGCGATGATCAGCATTACCATGGCTGTCGTGACTGCGGAACCCGTCAATATGGAAGGCAAATCCGACACTTTAAGTTCGCGGGTAAAAAAGAAGCCCACGATAATGGCGTAAAAAACCGCCACAGCCGCAGCTTCCGTCGGTGTAAATATACCGCCATAGATTCCACCGAGAATAATAACCGGCATCAGCAGCGGATACATGGCATTTTTCCCTGTTGCTTTTACGTTCTTCATCGAAAACGGCATATTTCCTTTATAGCCGCGTTTTTTGGAATCCACCAACTCACTATGCAGAGGCCCAACGCCTGTAATCACTCCCGGCCCAACGCCGCCGATAAATAGAGCTCCGATAGATTGACCTGTGGTTACTCCATACGTGATCATCGCGATGCTGGGAGGAATGAAGAGTCCCAGACAACCAGCCGACGCCGCAACGGCCGCTGCAAAGCCCGCTCCGTAGCCCTCTTTGACCATATAGGGAATCATGATCCCGCCGATAGCCGCTACAGTAGCCGGGCCAGATCCAGAGATAGCGCCGAAGAAAGTACAGGCGACTACAGTGACGATCGCCAGACCTCCATGAATGGATCCAACCATCGAATTGGCAAAACTGACAAGCCTGCCTGAAATTCCTCCTTTATCCATCAAATTACCGGCAAGAATAAAGAAAGGAATCGCCATAAACGGAAAAAGAGTCGATGGACTGCGTCATAGCCATTGTTACAGCTACTAATGGAAAATTCTTCGGTGATAATTAAAGGAACGATAGCGGCGATTCCCAAGGTGAAGGCTATGGGAACGTTCATGAACGCCAATATGAAAAAGAGCACAAACATCATAATGATAATTTCCACGTTCAGATAACCTCCTTAACCTCAATCCCACTGGTATTAATTTTAATGATATTTAGATCATGCAAAAGAACCGCAACCAAACTGATAATCATCAGTACAGCCCCTACAGGCAAACAAGCATACACGACGGCCATATTGAGCTCCATAGCTGGCGACAGCTGTCCTGCCTGATTCAGCACTTGGTCCCATCCGATAAATAGCAATGCAATACAAAAACTGATACTACATAATGTAACAATGATTTCGGCTGCTTTTTTCATTTTTTGGGGTAACCTGTCGGTCACAACATTGATGCCGATATGTGCTCCCGCCCGAACAGCTACGCTCGAACCCACCATGGAGGTCCAAGCGAATAAATAACGGACTAATTCCTCCGACCACGGCAAAGCATAATGGAAGGTAAAACGGCTGACGACAGCGCCGAAGGTCACGATAGACATGATCCCCAAGGCGATCGTAATGAAAGCAACTTCGGCCTTCCAGATAATTTTTAAGATTGGCATTACCATATCACCCCTTCAATACGACATGAAACAAAGTAAGTATCACCGGGGAAGAGCGGTCTCCCCCGGTCCGCACGATCTTGATTATTTGACGGCATTCATGACTTTGCTGTAAATCTCAGCGCCCATTTTATCTTTGTACATCTCGTAAATGGGCCGCGATGTTGTTGCCCACACTTTGAGTTCCGCATCCGTCAGACGATTCACCTTCATGCCTGCTTTTTCCATCTTATCAACCGCTTTGGCGTTGTCTTCACGAACTAATTTTTTCTGATAGTCGCAGGCTTCCTGCGCGGCTTCTCGAATCGCTTTTTGCAAATCGGCAGGTAGTTTATCCATAGTCATTTTGCTGGAATAGAATATGAATGGTGAATAGAAGTGATTGCTGATCGTCAGAAATTTTTGCACTTCATTGAATCGGCTGGTCTCGATCAAGGTAACCGGATTTTCCTGCCCGTCCACTGTTCCCTGCTGGAGCGCCGTATAGAGCTCAGTAAAAGGTATCGGTGTCGGATCGCATCCCCACAACTTGAACGTATCAATCATGAGGCGATTTTCCATTACGCGTATTTTCATGCCCTTCAGGTCTTCAGGGGTATGAAGAGCCCGTGCGTTGTTGGTGAAATTTCTAAAACCGTTTTCGCCCCAACCCAACAGATAGAGTCCTTTGCCCGGCAATAAATTTGCCAAATATTTGCCCACGTCGCCGGCCAAGATTTTATCAGCTTGCGCCTCGTTTGCAATAAGATACGGCATATCTAAAGCCATGAATTGAGGAAGCCAGTTGGATAAAGGCGCCTGCGTTACCATTGTGAAGTCGTGGGTTCCGGCCATCAAGCCTTCAAGTTGAGCTTTCTCGCCACCCAATTGTCCACCTGGAAATATCTTTATTTCAACTTTTCCTTGAGTCTTTTCCTTAACTTTCTCGGCAAAGAAAACAGTCGCACGGTGCACCGAGTGTTCATTCGGTACGGCATGTCCCATCCGCAAGGTGATGGGTTTTTTGTCTCCACCAGCGGCTGCTGCATCTTTTTTCCTCCGCAGCCCGCAACTAAGAATATACTCATGAGAAACACAACAAGAACCATATAGCCGGCTGCTTTTTTGCTCATTTTCATAACTAATATCGCCTCCACTTATTATTTCAACACGATAGGTCAATTAGTCTCTCCGCCCTCCCTTTTCATTGAAATGCCCGTCACCCCTTGACACAAGTCTTGCTTCAACTGTCTTTTCTTAAGTTTGCTGCTTTGCTTAACTCAGCAGTATCTTACGCCAGAATCCAGCTCCACTTCTCTACTGTTTTATTAACCAAGCAAACATGTCCATGTATTACCATTTTTACTGCCACATGAAAATATATTATGATAATTTGGTTAAGGTCGTTAAGTGCGAATTGAAGTCTTTTTTAACAGCTCAGATATCGACGCCTAATATGTGATTTTGCTTGTATTCTTCCAAATACCCATTTCTTCTGCATTGCGAATTAACTCTTCCCGGAAATCAGGATGTGCAATATTGATCAATAACTCACTACGTTCCCACGTCGATTTTCCTTTCAAGTTGGCCATACCGTATTCAGTGACGATATGATGCGTGCCGCCACGAGGCACGCTGACAATAGATCCTTGAGGCAACATCGGCATAATTAGCGACTCTTTACTGCCATCCTTGTTCACCCGTGTGGAAGGGGTGCACAAGAAACTTTGACCTCCTTGGGATTTGAACGCGCCCATTACAAAATCCAATTGGCCCCCAGTCCCGCCGATATGTTGAAGGCCGTCCGATTCCGAATTGACCTGCCCAAACAAGTCAACCTGCAAGCAGCTATTAATCGATACCACTTTATCATTAGCGGCTATTACTTCCACTGCATTCACATAATCAACCGGTGCAACACAGAGAATCGGATTGTCATCAATAAATTCATATAGTTCGTTGGATCCTTGAGCAAACGTGTATACCATTTTCCCTTTATCTAGGTTTTTATTGCCCGTTATTTTTCCTTCCATATACAATTTCAAATAGGCATCAACAAACATTTCGGAGTGCACACTCAAGTCGCCAATATCCGAATCAGCCAACATTGCGCCCACGTAATTTGGAAGGCCGCCGACTCCCAATTGCAGGGTGCTTCCATTACCGATTTTCTCCACGATCAATTGACCAATCGTCTTATCGATCTCACTCGGACTTTTGGGTTTAATGACCGGCAATGCAGGGTTAGAGCCTTCAACTACATATGTTATTTGAGACAAATTAATCGTATTCTGGTAACCGTGCGCGATTGGATGGTTTTTGTTTACTTCAACAATAACGACTTTTGCTTTTTCAAGAATTCCCCAATACTCTGCAACCTGGGGTCCAAGGTTGAAATTCCCATATTTGTCCATTGGTGCAACTTGAAGCATGGCGACATCGATGCCGCCAACATTTTCACTCCAATATTTGGGGTTTTCACGGAATTGTACCGGAATTGCCCAGCAGCAGCCTGCTTTGTTGGCTTTACGATCAAGTCCGCTAAAATGAGTGCTTAAATATTTAAAATGCTTTGCCTCCGGGTCTGCCTGTAAAACTTGCGGCAGTTCCGGATAGGCCCAAATCGAAGTCATGATAATAACATCGTTCAGTTCCGGAGTTCTTTTAGCTAAGGCACGATCCAAATCAACTACCAGCGCGTTAAATAAACCATAATGAATCCGATCACCGGATTTAACAACTTTAACCGCTTGATCCGATGTTACTAATTTCTTGGCATATTCTGCAGACAGATTTGCTACCTTGAACATTTTTCATCCCCACTTTTCTTCTTTTTGCGACGAAGATCGAATCAGACAAACATACTTATTCTCAATTCAATTTTCATTCCTGTTTTTCTAATGTTGCACGCACACCCTTTCACTATATAATTTCATTTACATTGCTAATGCTCTATGTATGCAATATCTATGCCAAGAATTTTCAATCTTTTCATCAATCCCGCAAATGCCTGCATTGCCTTATTTTATTGAATAATATACTAGATTTTAATGATTTCGCACAATCAGAATTTGATGGTAACTACCAGGACCGCCATGTTTTTTATTTGCATCACCGATGCAGATAACCATCAAAAGTAAAGACGGGAGAAAACCCAAAAGGTTTTCTCCCGTCTTTACTTTTGATACGCGTGCTTATTTAATGATCTGCAGTCCTACATCAGATATTCGGCGATCTTTTTCCCGGTAACAGGGGCCAAGGCGATCCCGTCCCCCTCGTGTCCTGCCGCCATGATCAAGCCCGGCAGTTCGTCAACTGGACCGAGAATCGGCAGTCCGGTCGGAGTATGCGGCCGTAGACCGGAAAAAGTCCGAATGATATTGACCCCCGGCCAGAGCAGGCAAAATCCGCTTCGCATGACGCGCCACAGCTTCAATTCCAGCCAGCGTTGTCCGGCGATCGAAACCGACGAATTCACGGGTGCTGCCGATCAGCAATCCGCCATGCGCCGTCTGCTCAACCGCCAGGCCCACGCCGAGGCGGTGTTGTCTGTCTGTGAGGTCCAATTCTTCCGGATGATATTTCGCAATGAGATAGCAAGCACACAGTAGGACATGGCGCAGCATCGTCGGCAGAGGCTCAGTCACAAGAATTTGTCCTCGCCGCGGTTTGATCGGCAATTCCAGTCCATATGGAGCTACCAGCTCTGGCGCCCAAACGCCGGCCGCATTAACCACGTTTTCGGCCTTCAACACCCCTTCGTTTGTTTGCACGCCGCAAACGCGGCCATTCTCAACAACCAGTCCTTTGACATCGACGCCTGAATGAATCTGAGCGCCCAAACGACCAGCCGCCTGCGCGAATCCCTGCGCCACCCGGATTGGGTTAACCTGCGCGTCATCTTTGCAGTAGGCTGCTCCCCACAGATCTTCCGCCAACAACGGCTCGCTTTCACGGGCTTCTTTGATCGGCAGCAGTTCGACTGACAATCCGGCGGCCTGTTGCTTTTTTATCAATCCCCGCAGAAGTTCGGCCTGTTTTTCCGTTTCAGCTACGACCATACCACCGCAGGGCATATATTCCAGATCATAGTCCAGTTCTGCCGAAAGCGTCCGATACATTGCAGCGCTTTGCAGGGCCAGTTCCAGGTGTGGCCCCGGGTTTTTGGACTGCAGGATGATAAAGCCGTCACAAGCCCCGGATGTACCTGCTGCGATATCACCCCGATCAAGCAACGTGACTTTTTTACCCGCCTTGGCTGCATAATAGGCGACCGAAGTCCCGATGACTCCTCCGCCGACAACTATTACATCCGTACTCTTATTCATCGTCTTCGCCTCCCGCGAGCGCATCCAGCGATATGGTCCGCACCGGCGGGCGACTGGTGGGCGGCAAAATATCGGCCGGCGACTGACCGGTTTCTTCGGCAATCACCCGACTGATGAGTCGACGGCACGTCCGTCCCTGACATAGCCCCATGCCTGCCCGCGTCCAGATTTTTACGGCAGTCACCGTTTTCGCACCTTCGCGCACGGCCTGCCGCACTTCTGTTTCCGATACTTCGCAGCAGCGGCACAGGAACACTTCGTCGGGCTGCATAATACGGAAGCTGCGTACTTCATGCATGAACTCTTTGGATACTGCCAGCGTTACGATCGCCGTTCCCTGTCGCTGCGCTCCGGTATCGACCTTGACGACGCGAGCCTTCACCACAAAGCGGCCTGTCCGGTCCACTCCATCAACAATATCGCCGACCTGCGGCAACGGGAGATATTCATAAGGCATCATCACGATCGCCTCGGTTTCGCTTTGGGAAGCATCGACCAGAAAAATCGCCAATCCGGGACACTTGCTCAGACAGATGCCGCAACCGCGGCATTTTTCCAAATCAAGCCGGGGAAGCTGCGTGATGTCCGCGCCAACTTCGATCGCGCCGAACGGACAGGCTTTTTCACAAGGATTGCAGGGAATTTCCTGCACACATTCGATGACCGCCACTGGCCCCTTGGCAGTTCGAACTGACGGAGGCAATACTCTCGATTTTTCTTCGTCGCTAAGCGCCCCGGTGTATTTTACGCCTTCCATGAAGGTCCTCCTTATCTCAACGCACGTTGTTTCAAGATTTCCGCTTTTGCCGTCCGGCGCCCTTCGCCAAAGGGACCGGAACGCAGCACATCGATCCGTCGCCGGACTGCATTCTTGTCAGCTGCCGCAGCCGCTGCATCGATAATTCCCAGTGATTCGGCGGCAGCAATTCCGGCCAGACGCCCTTCTTCCATTGCCGTCGAGGCTTCTTCAACGCCGGTGATATCACCGGCCACATATAGTTCCGGCAGCGTCGTCCGCATGTTTTCGTCATGCAATGGCACATGGCCGCCCAGTCTAGGCGAAAATACAAATTCACAACCCGCCATCCAGGCCAATTCCGCCAGCGGAGTCAAGCCGACAGCCAGGCCGACGGTATCCGCTGCTAGAACCCGCTCCGACCCGGCAATTATTTTAAAATCCGGGCCGACAGTTGCAATTTCCACGCCTTCAACTTTTCCGTGCCCTAATGCGCGGCTGATGGTGGTGCTGATCAGAATCGGCACTCCAGCCCGGCGGATTTTCGCAGCATGTACACCATAGCCTCCGATGGACGGCATGGCTTCCACCAACGCCAAAACTTCGGCGCCGGCCTGCATGAGCTGATAGCTTACGATTAGTCCCACATTGCCTGATCCCAGCATAACGATGCGTTTTCCCGGCAACACCCGGTGAACGTTGATCATCGTCTGAATAGCCCCGGCGCCCATGACTCCCGGCAAGGTCGATCCGGGAAACGCGACGGCGTTTTCGGAGGCGCCTGTCGCCAGAATAATTCGACCCGCTTCTACAGTAATCTGGCGACCGGCCTGCAAAATTGCCACTCGATTTTCAAACAGACCGTGCACAACCGAATCGAGCATTACGGTAACTCCGGCCCCTGCCGCGTCCTCCAGTAGCTGACGGCCGATATCGTAGCCGCGCACGCCGGCGCGGTGTTCATGTGAACCAAAAAATTTATGGATCTGCTTAAACAACTGTCCACCCGGCTTGCCGTTTTCATCAACAAGCAGAGTTCGAGCGCCGCGGCGGGCCGTTTCGATAGCAGCCGCCAATCCGGCCGGTCCGGCCCCAACCACGAGTACATCAAAAGTTCTGCGTTCTGTCATCATTCCTTCCCTCCATCCCGAAGGTTGGAAGTAACAACCATGCCGCCCTTTACCGGCGTAACGCAGGTTCGGACATTCGGCACGCCATCGACGGTCATGATGCAGTCGGTGCAACGGCCAATCCCGCAAAAAACGCCCCGCGGTTCACCGTACCTTGGAGTTTTCCGCATAACTCTCATTCCCTGCGCTAATAGCGCCGCCGCAATCGGTTCACCCTCGACAGCCTGAATCTCTTTTCCATCAACGGTAATGAAAACAAGCCTGCCGACCTCCCGGTCGCCAAGCACCGGATGCTTTTCAACTCTCATCTTTTGCTATTCCCCCAGATAGGCGCAACGCACCTCGTCATTATCGATTAGTTTTTCCGCGTTCCCTGACAAAACTACTTCCCCTGTTTCCAGAACATAGCCGCGATCTGCGATGGACAGGGCCATGTGGGCATTCTGCTCCACCAAAAGAATCGTCGTCCCCAGTTCATTGATATCCAGAATTGTTTCGAAAATTTGGTGCACCAAAAGCGGTGCGAGGCCCATCGAAGGTTCATCCAGCAGCAACAGTCGCGGACGGCTCATCATGCCCCGCCCTGTCGCCAACATCTGCTGCTCGCCGCCTGACAGCGTCCCGGCATTTTGTTTTTTTCGTTCGAATAAGCGCGGAAACATTTCATAAATATGGTTCATGTCACGGGCAACTTCCTTATCTTTTCGCGCATAAGCCCCCAATAGCAAATTGTCTTCCACCGACATACGTGGGAAAACTCGGCGGCCTTCTGGGACCAATGCGATTCCCTGCCGCACAATGCCTGCCGGTGAAAGGTTCGCGATGCTCTTGCCGTCGAGAGTGATGTCGCCGGTTTTGCTACGCAGCAATCCCACAATGGTCTTCAAAATTGTAGACTTTCCCGCGCCGTTGGCGCCAATGATGGAAACAATTTCACCCTCGTGAACTTCCAGGCTTACCTTTCGTACGGCGTGAATCGCGCCATAATAAACATTAATGTCTTTTACGTCTAACAAACCGCTGCACCTCGCTTCCGATATAGGCTTCGATCACAGCGGGATTAGCTCGGACATCCGCAGGCAACCCTTCGGCCAGCTTCACTCCATGATCAAAAACAGTTACCTGCTCGGCGATATTCATCACCAGCCGCATCTGATGTTCAATCAGCAGGATGGTTATACCGCGATCTTTGAGTTTAACAATCAGTGCCAATAATTCATCCACTTCTTTAGGATTCATGCCGGCCGCCGGCTCATCGAGCAGCAGCAACTTAGGCTCGCTTGCGAGCGCACGGGCAATTTCCAGCCTGCGCTGCGCACCATAGGGCAGGTTTTTCGCCATATGGTGCGCCACCTTGGGTAGCCCAACGAAATCCAGCAACTCTGCCGCCTTAGCTTCGCTCTCTTGCTTTTCTCGGCGCAACCGGCCAGAATTGATCAAGCCGTCCCACACACCTGAAGACGTGCGGCAGTAGCGACCGAGGATGATATTGTCACGCGCTGTCAAGTTGGGAAACAGGCGAATGTTCTGGAAAGTTCGCGCCATTCCCAGCGCAGTCATTTGATGAGCCTGCTTCGTTGTAACATCTTGTTCGTTGAAAAAAATTCGTCCGCCGGAGGACGGCAAAATCCCGCTGACCACATTGAAGAACGTGGTCTTTCCAGAGCCGTTGGGCCCGATGATGGCGGCAACCTTGCCAGCTTCAACGGAAAAATCGATTTCGTTGACGGCTATTAAGCCACCAAAAGTTTTTTTGAGTTTTTCAGTTCGCAGTAGCAAATCCAGTCCTCCTTAGCGCCGGAAAACGGTATCGGCGCCAAGAATTCCTTGGGGTCGAACCCGCATCATCAAAATGAGAACCAATCCAAACAGGACCAGCCAGGGGTCAAAGGGCAATCCGATCATATCCTTGATCATGCGGAGAAATTCCGGCAAAACCGTCAGCAGGAAAGCTCCGAGAAAACAGCCGTAGATACTGCGTGCTCCGCCAACTACAACCATCGTCAACATCGTGATTGATTCGGCTGAACTCAGCATGTCTGGACTAACGAAAGAAAGGTAGTGTGCCAGCAGACTTCCGGCAAGCCCCGCGAAGAAAGCGGAGATGACAAAGGCCAGTAATTTATAATAGGAAACATTGATGCCCATAGCCGATGCCGCAATTTCGTCTTCGCGGATTGCAGCAAACGCTTGCCCTACACGGGAATTTTCTATCCGAACCGAAAAGAAAGCCAAAAACAATGACAATCCCAACGCCAGTACAATAAAGGCCTCCTTGCCGGTTGCTCCGATATCGCTGAAACTTACCCCAAGCGCAGGAGTTACGAGGCCTGGCAGGCCGGCCGGACCACCAGTTATATCCAGATTCAGGGCCACATATTTAAAAACTTCGCCGCAACCATAAGTCACGACCACCAAAAAAGGCCCCCGAACCCGCAAGGCCGGAGCTCCAAGCGGAATGCCGATTAATGCCGCTACAATGCCGGCTGCCAGAAATGCCGGCCAGAATGGCCAATGGTAAACCTGCGTCAGCAATGCCGACGTAAAAGCCCCCAAGCCGAAAAAAGCCGCATGTCCCAAAGATGTCTGCCCGATATAACCGGATACAAAGTTGAGGCTGAGCGTCGCAATACTATAAATCAGGCAAATCAGCAATACATGCTTAAAGTAGGGTGGAAACAAATAATCCGGCCGATCAAAAACCGAGTCAGCAAAACTGACCGCCAGAATAACGGCTGAAAAGAGGACGGCGCCACGCCAGCCCTGCAGCCATTGCTTCACAGACATGCGTTTTACCTCCTCACACTTTCTCTTCGAATTTGTAGCCCATCAAACCGGTTGGTTTAATGATGAGCGTCAATATCATCGCGACAAAGGCAATAGCGTCCCGATAACCCGACGAAACATAAGCAGAAGAAACATTCTCGGCAATTCCGAGCAAAATTCCCGCTACCATGGCGCCGGATATGCTGCCCACACCTCCGAGCACCGCCACCGCCCAGCCCTTGAGTCCGGCCATCGACCCCATCATCGGGTCAATTGCATACAAAACGCCGACGAGCACGCCCGCCGCGCCTCCCAGCATCCCGCTGACACCGAACGTCAGCATGACTAATTTTTCGACCTCGACACCCATGAGACCCACCATCTCAAAATCCTGAGAAGCTGCCAACATCGCCTTACCCATCATCGTCCGGGTAATGAACCACTGCAGTAGCGCCATGATGATCAGCGTCACAGCAAAAATGAACAGTTGCAGGCTGTTTATCGTCAGTGAGCTTTCCCCAAATGGAATATGCATCACTTTGAAATCAAAAGTTGCAGGATAAGCCCGCGCATGTGGCTCCCATACCAACGCAGCCAGATAACGCAGGAACGTCGAGGCTCCGAGGGCCGTGATAAAAGATGCAAGCTTCGGACTCGTACGCAGTGGTTTGTAGGCCAGTCTATCGATCATCAATGCAACGAACCCGCTCACCATCATCGCAATAATCAGCGATGCGATTAAGTTCACTTTATATACCGACACAAGGAAAAAGCCGACGAAAGCTCCAATCATGAAGACTTCGCCATGCGTCCAGTTGATTAGCCCGACAATGCCGAACACTACGGTCCAACCAATCGCGATCAGGGAATATATTCCTCCCAGCGCCATGCCGTTGATAATTTGCTGAATGAGGACCAAATTGACACCTCCGCCAAGAACAGACTGGGCTTGCGGAAATCTTGCAGACGCCGCCAAAAGCCTTTAGTCGGTCTTACTTATATTACAAGGGATCCTTCTTTACCGTACTACGGAGAAAATGCGCGGGAGCCGGTCTGACCGCTCCCGCGCTTACTAAGCTCCTTGCACTCAATAAGATTATTGGGCGACGACGAACTTCCCATCTTTTACTGTTACGAACAGATAGGGGCGAACCCAATCACCTTTATCATCGAAGGTGACGGTGCCGGTGATTCCTTTGGAGGAACTTGCCGCCATCGCTTCGCGCAGGCTTTCACGGGTCACGGCGCCTTTTGCAGCCGCTTTTTCCATGGCCTCCTTCAGCACATAACCTTGGTCATAGGCCAGCGCTGCAAAAGTATCAGGTTCCATTCCATATTTTTCTTTGTATTTTTTCACGAATTCCTGAACTTTGGGGTCCGGATTGGTGGGAACAAATACGCCGAGGAAATAGGTGTTTTCCACCGCTTTGCCGGCAATCTCCATATACTTAGGGCTATACAGTCCCGTCGGCCCAACGATCGGCATCATTAGCCCCATTTCGCGCGCCTGTTTAACAATCAATCCACCATCGGTATAGGTACTGCCGACCAGGATGACATCCGGTGCTTCCGCTTTTACTTTCGTCAACAACGCGGAATAGTCCTTGTCGTTCGCAAGATATGTTTGGGCAGAGGTCATGGTAATGCCGGATTTTTTCATTTCCGGTTCGATGGAAGCCAGCAGTCCTTTGCCATAGTCATTATTTAAATATAGGAGAGCCATTTTTTTGGGTTTGAATTTTTCATTGGACAGCTGAACCATTAAGCCGCCGATTTTGTCGTCCTGAACAGCCATCCGGAAGAAGTATTTGCTCATGCCTGACAACTTGCTTGTGCTGGAAGAAACGACACTATGCGGCAATTTGGCTTTGTCTGTGATGGGAACCATCGCCAGAGTGTTGGAGCTGAGACAAGAACCAACAATCGCCAGCACACTCTTCATGTCAGCAAATTTCTGGGCGCCGGCAGCAGCCTGCTTGGGATCGCCGGCATCATCATGGGTAAGCAATTCGATGGTCATTCTGGCCTTTAATTTCCACCCGGCTTTATTGATCTCGGCGAGAGCCATTTCCAAACCATTCTTGTGACTGACGCCATACGTTGCGGCGTCGCCGGTTAGCGGATTCACCATGGCCACCGTCAGTTTCGCCTTTTTGTCAGCGGCCGGAGCACCGCCACCACCGCAACCTGCTGCTACGAACAGAAATACAATGGCGAGAGCAAGGGATAACACGCGCATGTTCTTGGACACAAAAACTCCTCCTTCATCCTAATAAGACTGCGGGGCAAAAACAAAGCACCGGCGAGCCTATCTCCCGGTGCATCGCGCCTGTCAAAATGACATGGAGCTTTCCTGCCGCTGGATGAGATAGCGCTTCACCAAAAAGATGGTGACAGTCGCACACCTGTTCGATGCACGCCCAGCATTGAAAATTGGCGGTTTTCCATGCTTCGGCGGTCAACCCTTTTCCGTCAGGTCTGCGAATGCCTTTCTCGCTGACGGTACTGATGTTGCCCGCTCCTCTATTCTCAGGATATTCCTGCGAATATGAACTTGACTCTATTCTAATCCCTGCGTTCTGCCTCTGTCAACGGGTTTTCCCTGTGAATATGGTATGCGCGGGAGCTTTGTTTTACTAGTCAAAAACCTCACCGGCATGATAGGAGCTCCGCACCAGCGGTCCGGACGCAACATGTAAAAAACCTAACCGGTACGCATCATCAGCCAACTTTTTGAATTGGTCGGGATGAATATAGTCGACCACCGGCAAATGTTCACGTGACGGCCTCAAATACTGTCCAATCGTCAGGCAGTTTACACCAACTGCCAACAGATCCTGAAAAACTGCCAAAACTTCCGTTTCTGTTTCGCCCAACCCCAGCATCAGTCCGCTTTTCACCCGTCTGATTCCAGCCTGCGCCGCCTGCTGCAACACAGTTAAGGATTGTTGGTAATTCGCCTGCGGACGGACACTGGAGTAGAGGCGGGGCACTGTTTCCACGTTATGATTGAAGACATCCGGTTTTTCTGCCAATACCACTTGCAACGCCGCTACATTTCCGGCAAAATCAGGAGTCAAAACCTCCACAGTTGTTTCTGGACTCCGTTGCCGAATGGACCGTATGCACCCGACAAACTGGTTCGCACCGCCATCAGGCAAATCATCACGAGTTACTGACGTGACAACTGCATGTTTCAACCCCAGAGTAGCCACGGCATCAGCCACCTTGGCTGGTTCCCCGGGATCTACGACTTCCACCGCTCCTTTGGGAACACCGCAGAATCGACAGCCGCGCGTACATACGCCCCCCAGGATCATGAATGTCGCAGTACCCGCATGAAAGCACTCCCCCTGGTTCGGACAGGAAGCGCTTTGACACACCGAATGCAATTGCAGCCCATCAATTAACCCCTGGACTTTACCAACTTCAACTCCGGCTGGAATTCTGCGGGTCAACCAGGGTGCTCTTTCTGCCATATCTGATGTCATACTAATTTTACACCTTATCTCTTCAACGATTTAGTTTGTTCAAAGTTCCGGGCTAAACATAATGAGACCCACCGCCGGATCATACCGACGCATCAGTTTCGCACCCTCCACTTCTACGATCACAAGGTCGATCGTTGCCAAAACCGGATTGCCGCCAGATGAAAAATGCCCGCCAAAATTTTTGCCGCTCGGAGTAACGCCATGTGCATGCAAATGAAGCATGAGCTCACTTTTTTCAGATTGACAAATAACTCCCTGGCCGCAGATGAACTCAATGGGGCCTTCTTCGGTAATGGGGTCGCAATATTTGAATCCAAGGGGCGCCCCTGCATCAGGAATGGCAATCACATAGGTTGCTTTTTGCAAACTCCCCATAACGCTGGCAAAATAGCCGTACTTCACGTTGTGTGTGCGACAAACTGCCTCAATTCCACCGACCATATCTGTTCCCGGCAATAACCGCGCTGCAATGGTGCGGCCCTTGTGCGCCTCCACGGAGACGAACTCCTTATTGGTTACCATGCCTTCTCACTCCTTGCCTCTATTTCGAACGCTGCATCAAAAACTTCGCTGAACTTGCGCGCCAAACATTGGGCAACGTCCGACACTACAATCGAAACTCCCTGATCTTGCAAGCTGGTAACGCCGAATTCCACGATCCCGCAAGGAATGATTGCCTGAAAAAGATTCAGATCATTTTCCACATTCAATGCAAACCCATGTCCGGTAATCCAGTGTCTTACACTAACCCCGATGGCCGCAATTTTTCGATTTCCGACCCAAACCCCTGTATAACGGGCTTTGCGCCCCGCAATAATTCCTAATTCACAGAGCGTCCGAATCAAAACCTCTTCAACCTGCCCAACATACCAGTGGACATCTTCTTGCCACTTGTTCAGGTTGAATATTGGATACCCGACTAATTGCCCCGGATTATGGCAAGTTACATTGCCGCCCCGATCACTCTCAACAACCTCTATTCCAGCACCCTGAAGGTCGGCGATGGAGGCAAGCAGGTTATCCCGACCGCCTCCTCGCCCTATCGTTATTACCGGTCGATGTTCCAAGAGCAGCAACACAGCGTCATATTGGCCCGAGGCCACCCGAGCACGAGCCTGTTTCTGAAGCGCCAGTCCTTCCGCATAAGAAACAAGCCCCGCCTGCAGACACAATACTGATCGTTTCACTATTTCTTCATTCCGGGCGGCCAGTGAATGGCTAGCCCAGAAACCGCCAGCGCGGCTTCACCGATGGACTCGGATACCGTCGGGTGCGCGTGAATTGTCGTAACCAATTCATCCACAGTTGCTTCCAGGCGCATTGCCAGTGTCGCTTCCCCAATCATCTCCGTTACCCGCGGCCCGATCATGTGCACTCCAAGTATCTCGCCATACTTCACGCCGGCCAGAATCTTGATGAAGCCGCTTTCGCCTTCTTCGATCATCGACTTCCCATTGCCGGCCAATGGGAATACGCCCTTGTTATACGCAATCCCCTGCTCTTTCGCTTTTTCTTCTGTCAGCCCGACAGCAGCTACCTCAGGGCTGGTGTAAACGCAGGCCGGAACGATGGGTTGCCCATGTTCAGCCGCTGTATGTCCCAGTGCGTGTTCCACCGCGGCGATTCCCTGATGCGATGCCGCATGGGCCAGCATTGTGATCCCATTACAATCGCCGATGGCATAGACGCCAGGCACATTCGTCAGGTAGTTGCCATTGACAAGCACCTTGCCCCGTTCCATTTTTACTCCGGCAGCTTCCAGGCCTGTCCCTTCAGTAAATGCACGGCGGCCTACAGCAACCAACACAATCTCGCCGGGGATCTCTTTCGCCTCGGTACCCAAGAGAACTTTGGCGGATAATCCTCCGCTCGTCTGACTCACGGACTCCAGCTTCGCTCCGTTCATAAACACAACGCCGTTTTGGGTCAGACTTTGCTTTAAACTGACCGCCAGTTCCGCATCAATTCCAGGCAAAATTTCGGGTAGCAGTTCCACGACAGTTACCTTCGAACCCAGCGCTGCATAAAGCGCCGCGAATTCAACTCCGATCACGCCGCCGCCGATAATAACCATCGATTCCGGCAATTTATCCAGCGAAAGCGCCCCCGAACTGTCGATCACGCCCGGCAAATCCGAGCCGGGGAACTTCAATTTCACCGGAACCGAGCCTGTGGAAATAATAACCGCGTCAGCTGCCAGCACTTCTTCATTGGCGCCGTGCACTTTGATGCTTCCGGGAGCAATTAGCTCGCCAACTCCTTTGTGTACTGTCACACCGTTGGCTTTAAGCAGCCCGCCCACGCCGCCGACGAGCCGTCGCACAACACTTTGCTTGCGGTTCATCAGCGCCGCCCAGTCCAGTGTGACGGATTCGCCCTTCAATCCGATACGCTCGCCATGGCGGACCGCATGGTACAGTTCCGCCGTATGCAGCAATGCTTTGGTTGGAATGCATCCCACATTGAGACAGGTGCCTCCCAGATTTTCTTTTTCTATGATATGTGTCTGGGCGCCGAGTTGCGCCGCCCGGATGGCTGCCACATAGCCGCCGGGACCGCCGCCGATTACCACGATTTTCTTCGTCATGCTTTTCCCTCCTGTTAAAAAGGGGCACCTGCAATGGATGCCCCAGCTTTAGGTTTTCTCTTGTATTTTACCCCACCAGAAGCAGCAAGGGATTCTCCATCAGTTCGCGGAAGCGGGCCATGTATTTGGCGCCGACGGCCCCATCAATCAGACGATGGTCAAAGCCGAGAACGCAGTTGCACATTGGGCGCACCACTATTTGCCCGTTCTGAACTACCGGTTTTTCTACCGTGCGGCACACCGCCAGGATTGCGCTTTCCGGCGGATTGATGATCGGGGTGAAATGGTCGGTGCCGAACATACCGAGGTTGGTTACGGTGAAGGTGCCGCCGGAGATTTCGTCCGGCAGCAGTTTCCCGCTGCGAGCCCGGGCCCCGAGGTCGACGACGGCGGCCCGGATTTCGCGCAAGGATTTCGCACCGGCGTCCCGGACTACCGGGACGATCAGTCCGTCATCAAGCGATACGGCTACGCCGATCGCGACGGAGTCATGGTAGACAATCTGGTTGCCGATAATGCTGGCGTTGACGACTGGAATTTCGGCCAGGACCTGCGCCGCGCATTTGATGATGATTTCCGTAACCGACGCTTTCTGGCCCGAGGCTTTGGCCAGCTGCTCCTTCAGAGCCATTGCGTTTACCATGTCGATTTCCACGGTCAGGTGGACATGCGGCGCGGTATTCCAAGATTGGCTCATCCGCTCCGCGATGACTTTGCGCATGCCGGCGAGCGTTTTGGTCTGGTCTGCAGCGGACTTGGCGGGAGCAACAGTCTTGAATGCCGCCAGAACATCGGCTTTCATGATCCGGCCGTCTTTGTTGAGTGTGGAGAGGTCCACGCCTAGTTCGACCGCCATTTTTGCAGCCAAGGGACTCGTTGCAGCAGCGGTCGGTTTGCTCGCGGCATAGGACAAGACATCCCGTTCCACAACGCGCCCTTCTGGTCCGGTGGCGGTAACCAGCGCTAAATCGATTTTTTGATCTTTGGCCAATTTACGTGCAGCAGGCGAGGCTTTCACCCAGCCGTCAGCTTCTGGCTGCGCGGGAGTACCGGGCACTGCTGCCGGTAATGAAGATCCCGTCGAAGCAGTTTGTTCCGACTCTTTGGTTGCAGCAGGAGCTGGAGCTTCAGCGGCAACCACGACTTCGCCAGCCGCGCCGACGATTCCGAGTACTGCCTGGACTGGCGCCACTTGACCCTCTGCGATCCTGATTTCCAGCAAAGTCCCGCTTTCGGTAGATTCAATTTGATTTGTGATTTTGTCTGTCGCAACTTCGAACAACAAATCGCCATGCGCGACTGATTCCCCGACGCTCTTGAACCAGCGGGTTACAGTCCCTTCCGTCATTGTCAGGCCAAGTTGAGGCATTTTAATTTCAGCAGCCATTTGTCAAATTCCCCCTTTGTTACATTCCAAGCACACTCGGCAACCATAGAGAAAGTGCCGGAATATAGGTAATCAAGATCAATGCAACGATTGAAGCCAACAAGAACGGCATTATTGATTTTGAAATATCGGTCAGGCTAAGATCGGCGATATTACAGGCCACATAAAGGTTAACACCAACAGGCGGCGTAATTTGTCCGATTGCCACGTTGACGGTCAGTATAACTCCGAACCAGACCGGATCAACATTAAGCATCTTGATAATCGGCAAGAAGATTGGCAGGAGAATGTAGAAGATAGAAATCGCATCCAGGAAGCATCCTGCGATCAATACGATAATGTTGATAATCAGCAAAATTACCCATCGTTGACTGGAGAATTCTACCATTGCCGCCGATGCCATCTGCGCTGTGCCCTCTGTCGTGATGAGCCATGCAAACAAAGATGCGGAGGATACAATCAGCATGACAACAGCCGAACCTACAGATGAATCGATCAGTAGTTTTTTTAGTTTTATCAAATTCAGCTCTTTATACACAAAGAATCCGACGAATAATCCGTATACAGCGGCAACGCCGGCCGCTTCTGTCGGTGTAAATACCCCGCCATAAATTCCGCCCAGAATAATAACCGGGGTCATCAGCCCCCAGAGAGCATCCTTGAATGCCGCCCAGATTTCGGCGCCGGAGGCTCTTTTCCCATTTCCGCCGTAACCACGTTTCCGTGAGATGTAATAGCTGACTATCGCCAGTCCCAACCCGACAACAAGTCCCGGGATAACGCCGGCCATAAACAGTTTGCCAATCGAAACTTCGGCAATAACCCCATACACAACGAAAGCGATGCTGGGAGGGATAATGATGCCGATTGCGCCGGCATTCGCCATGAGAGCCGAAGAAAAGCCTTTATCATATCCGGCCTTGACCATCGCCGGAATCAAAATAGAGCCAAGTGCAGCTACGGTTGCCGGACCAGAACCGGAGATAGCGGCAAAAAAGCAGCAGGTGATAACGCCGACGATTGCCAGTCCGCCGGTAATATGTCCCACGCAGACATCAGCAAATTTGATCAGGCGGCTTGATACTCCCGCCGCTTCCATGACAACTCCTGCCAAGATAAAGAAAGGGATCGCCAGTAATGCGAACTTTGCTGTCGCAGCATACATCGTAAGCGGAAAAACCTCCAGCGGCGCTCCGATCAAATAAATCGTGACGAGGCTGGCAACACCCAATCCGACAGCAATCGAAGTATTCCACAATAGAAGAAACCCAAATAAAACAAACAAAAAAATGCTTGGTTCCATAAACATTATTTAGCTCCCCCTTTCTGCCAGGTGGCCCAGCCAGCCTGGGCAAAACGGACGAAGCAAAACAGCGCACCTACGGGAATGGCCAGACTGACTACCCATTCCGGCATTCCCAGCGCCGGGGTTTCCTGTTTCAGCATGATTTGCGTCTGAATCATGTCAAGGCTCATTATAAAGAGAAGTGCGAACATACTCAACGTCACTAATGTCACCAAGACGTTTACAACGCGCTGCGCTTTTCGGGGCATATTCATTACAATCAGATCAAACCCTAGATGCGCTCCACGTTTCGCAGCTGCGGCAGCTCCGATGAAGCAGCTCCAGACAAACAGATTCGTGGTGAGTTCTTCGGTAAAGGCGAAAGTCATTCCAACAAGATACCGGGATACAACATTCGCGAAGTTCAGAATCATCATGGCGCCAAGCGATATGACGAGAAACCAGTCCTCTAATGAATCGAAGACTTTCCAGAACAAAGTCCCACCCCCTATGAATAATAACCATTTAAGAGAAGGTGGCCCGGCCAACCATCGGCGGGCCACCCCAGAGTCGTTGAGTTCAAAGGAATATTACTTTCCGGCTGCGATGAACATATCCAGAAGGTCTTTACCTATGACGGTTTCCTGCTCTTTGTATACGGGCCCTGTAGTTGCCTGGAAGGCTTTGATCTGCTCGGGGGTCAGTACGTTGACCTGCAGACCTTTCTTCTTCATTTCATCAAGTTGTTTAGCTTCATCTTCGCGGGTCAGTTTGACATTGAGTTGCATTGCTTCGACAGCGGCTTTGCGCATAATTTCCTGAGTATCTTTGTCAAGCGAGTCCCAGAGTTTCTTGTTTACGCCAAGCACAAGCGGATCGTAGGAGTAGTTGCAGATGGTCATGTATTTTTGAACTTCGTTCAATTTGCTGGTATAGATAACCGAGATCGGATTTTCCTGTCCATCGATTGTTCCTTGTTGCAAGGATGTGAATACTTCCGAGAAGCTCATGCTGGTGGGGTCGGCGCCCATCGCCTTGAACAGGGAGATATACATCTTCATGCCGGGAACGCGCATTTTCAAGCCTTTCATGTCTTCAGGCGAGGTCAGCGGTCGCTTGCTGTTGGTCCAGTGACGGAATCCGTTTTCGCCGAAAGCCAGTGGCTCGATTCCTTTCGCACGGACCAAATCTTTGATTTTTTCGCCAGGTGCACCGTTCATGGCTTTATCCACGGCGGCGTTATTCGGCAGAATCCAGGGCATACTGACAACAGCCAGCTTTGGCTCAATAACCGAATAAATTATTGTGGAGTGAAGAGAAGCTCCGGTCACACCGGCGGCAACCTGTTCAATCCCTTTCTGCTGGTTACCGCTGGACAGCTGCTCATTGGGGAACGTGGTGATTTCTACGCGGCCTTTTGTCCGCTCTTTAACAAGCTCCGCCCATTTTTTAGCGGCAATATTCCATGGAGATGAGTCAGATGGTGTCGTTACGCTCATCTTAATGCTGATTTTTTTGCCCTCTTCTTTTTTGGGCTCTTCCTTTTTACCGCCGCAACCGGCAGCGATCAGGGAAAACGCGACCACGAGACAAAGAACGAAAATAAGGCTTTTCTTCACAGACTAGTCCCCTCCTCCTGTTTTTTGAAACCTAAAGCCGATAATCTATCGGCAGATCTCCTTGGCAGTTTTTGCAATGTCATCGGCGGATATTTTTACGAGCTTCTCAAGTGCCGGGCTGAATGGAACCGGCACAAACGGAGCACCCAGTCGCCTGATTGGGGCATCTAGCCAATCAATCATCTCTTCCGCGACCAGTGCGGAGATTTCTGCGCCGACGCCGCCCTGTTTCACGGCCTCATGAACGATTACCAATCGTTTTGTTTTGCGTACGGATTCAAAAATTGTATCCTTATCAATCGGACTAATGGTCCGCAAATCGATGCATTCCGCTGAAATCCCTTCGGCAGCCAATTTTTCCGCCGCTTCCAGCGCGCGATGCATCATCAGAGAGTAAGATACAATCGTCACGTCCTTACCTGCCCGAGCCACATTCGCCTTGCCAATCGGAACGATATGTTCGCCCTCGGGCACCGGCCCTTTCATCGGGAACAAAACTTTGTGCTCGAAAAACAAAACCGGATCATCGGACCGGATGGCAGCCTTCAACAGTCCTTTGGCATCCGCTGGATTCGATGGAACCACAACTTTGACGCCAGGCATATGCATGAACCAGGATTCCACACTTTGGGAATGCTGGGCCGCAGCCGAACGGATTATTCCATCAGGCGCCCGAAGCACCATGGGAACTGTACATTGCCCCCCAAACATAAACCGAACTTTTGCCATTTGGTTGAAGACTTCATCCATGCAAACTCCGATGAAATCGGCAAAATGCATGTCGGCTACCGGACGCATTCCCGCAAGTGCAGCTCCTACAGCCGCTCCGACAATTGCTGTCTCTGAAATCGGCGTATCTCTTACTCTTTCAATGCCGAATTTTTGAGGCAAGCCTTTAAATTGGCCAAAAATTCCGCCCTGACGGGCGATGTCTTCTCCTAATACAAAGACGCGTTCGTCGCGTTCCATCTCTTCGGTCATTGCTTCCAGTGTCGCTTCGGAAAAACTGATCTGACGCATATTACCTCACCCCGCCTTCAACATAGTAGTCATTGAATAACTCACTGTCGGCCGGATAAGGATCTGTACGGGCCGCATCCACAGCAACGCTTACTTCTTGTTCCACTTCGGCATGAATAGTGTCAAGATCTTTTTGGGACAGCCACTTCTTCGCCAAAACAATTTTAGTGAAATTTTTGATCGGATCATTGTTTTCAAAATGATCCTGAACTTCCTGTTTGCTCCGGTACATCTCCGGATCGCCCACGAAATGTCCTTTGACCCGATAGGTCTTGAATTCCAGCATATAGGGCCCCTTGCCGGAACGAACATAGTCCAGGGCGATTTTCGATGCCGCATTAACCGCGAACACGTCGTTTCCGTCGACGATGGCGGATGGCATTCCATAACCCTGAGCGCGACTCGATACGTTCGGTACCGACGTGCCGTAGCTGCTGGGGGTCGTGGACGCATATTCATTGAACTCGCAAACAAAAATCACCGGCAACTTCCAAATTGCCGCCATATTCATACCCTCGTGCACTGTGCCGCGATTGGCGCCGCCATCACCAAAGAACGTCACGGCAACTTGGCCGCTTTTTTTCATTTTCGAGGCCAATGCAGCACCGACGGCCAAATTGATCCCGCCGCCGACAACGCCATTAGCGCCCAGCATGCCCACAGAAAAATCGGCAATATGCATGGAGCCGCCTTTGCCTTTGCAATAACCTGTCGATTTGCCAAATATTTCGGCCATCATCGGTTTGATCTTCGCTCCTTTGGCAATACAATGCCCGTGGCCCCGATGCGTGCTCGTGATGTAGTCATCTTGTTTCAATTCAGACAAAAGACCTGTTGCAATGGCTTCTTCTCCAATATAAAGATGCACAAAGCCAGGCAATTCGCCTCCCAGAAAGCATTCATTCACTTTTTCTTCAAACAGCCGGATTCTTACCATGGTTCGGTAGAGATTGTGCAAATACTCCTTCTTATACGCCAATGTGTGTTCCCCCCTTTTGAATTTGCGGCATTTCACGCGAAGAGATAACTATGCACAAAGCATGCCAACAAAGCCATCTCCCCTTACTAATGCTCGCAGCACCCGCATTTACTGTGAATACGCGTGATAACAGCATTTTATATTTGTTTCGTTGTCGAGATTTTTGCTCTACAACAGAACACTACTGTTCCAAAAACGAACGGTGATCTCGTCTTTCTTCAATCTGATATTCACGGATTTTACCATAAAGAGTGTTCCTACCAACGCCGAGCAGGCGAGCGGTTCGTGATACATTCCACTGGGTCTTGTTGAGGGTTTCTTCGATTGCAACCCTTTCGATATCCCTCAGTGACCGATTTTCCCGATATGCGTTGTTTTGTTGGGCCGATAGCGTCATCGGCAAATGCTGCTCAGTGATTTCTTCGACTTCACAAAGATGAACGGCTCTTTCAATAATGTTTTCCAGCTCTCTAGCATTTCCGGGCCACTCTTGGCGGCGCAAAACAGCAATCGCCGATGCGGAGAGACGTTTTAAGGGAACCCCTAGTTGTTCACAGGTTTTCGCCATGAAGAATACAGCCAACCGATCTATATCTTCCCGTCTGTCGCGCAAAGGCGGAACATTGATTGGCAATACATTGAGACGATAGTACAGATCCTGACGGAAACTGCCTTCGCCAACTGCACGCAGCAACTCCCTATTGGTTGCGGCGATAACGCGGACATCGACATCCATATAGCGGGCCCCGCCGACCCGTAAAATTCGCTTGTCCTGCAAAACCCGCAATATTTTGACCTGTACATCCAGCGACATTTCACCGATTTCATCCAAAAATATTGTGCCGCCCTGCGCCAGTTCGAATTTTCCCGGTCTCCCTCCCTGGCGCGCGCCGGTAAAAGCCCCGTCTTCATAGCCGAACAATTCACTTTCCACTAGATCGCGCGGTAAGGCCCCACAATTGATTGCTACGAAAGGACCGTCCGAACGGGGGCTGGACTTATGAATCGCTTGAGCTACCATCTCTTTCCCAGTGCCGCTTTCACCTTGGATCAATACTGTTGCCAAACTATTGGCGGCGATTTTCGCCAACCTTTTGATTTCTATCATACAGGCGCTTTCTCCCACAATGTCGTCGAACGAAAACATGGCTGTGGCGCCTACCATGCGGTTGACCAATTTGCGGACTTGTCGGATTTCCCGAAAAATATCTACGACTCCTTCCATTTTCCCATCTTTATCTTTTAAAGGAATTGCGGTTTTGATAAAATGCAGAACCCCCCGTTTGGTCTCGATGAAAAATTCCTTGTCGGTATAGCCTTGTCCTGTTTCAAGAACTTTCAAGACCACCGGCTTGAAATCGACCAGCTCCTGAATGTGTTTGCCTATAGACTCCTGCACTTTCACATTGAGGATCTTAGCGCCGGTCGGATTGATAAAGGTTACGAAACCTTGCGCGTTGATCATCAACAACCCGTCTGAAACAGAATTAATGATGGTCGCATGCAAGCGGGCCGTGTCTTCCAGTTGCTTTTGCGCCCGCCGAACCTTGATCGTGTTGCTGATCGCCGCAGCTGCCGAAACAACCATCCCCAGAGTGTGGGAGTGCACATCTGCCCGACTGCCGGTAACGCTCAAGACTCCCATCACCGCTCCGTGGTCGTCGGTTAGGGGCGCAGCTGAACAGGTCCATTCTTCATATGCTTTGCAATAATGTTCCTTACCGGCAACCTGTATCGGCCCTTGTCCAAGCAAGGCAAGTCCCAATGCAGAAGTTCCAACCAATTCCTCCGTCCATTTGATTCCACGGGCATAATATTGGGTCCAGGCCGATTTCGCCTCGTACATCTCGCCGATAACTTCTATGATGTATCCTTCGGCATTGAGCAACACAACCACAAACCCCGAACTGGCAACCAGTTCATATAGGCTCTGCATCAGCGGACGGGCGGCGTCAATCAGTTCACCGCAGTCATTCAGTAACGCTTCCAACTCTTTCCCTGTCACTACGACAGCTGGATGTCCGCAGGATTGATCCACTCCGTACTTTCGACATCGTTCCCATGACTCGTCAATCAATTTCTTTTTATTTTCCATCGATGATCCTTTCCTGCCGGCTTTTCAGATCCGTTTGTACGTTTTTTGAACACTAGGCAATTGCAATATTTAAACAATTCTATTATTTATCGAATAATCCTGCCAATTATAAAAAATATGTTCGATAAATTGTCATTCTTTTTCGTTCAATAAAAAAGAGTTGAGAATTATCGACTTGCTTTAGCAAATCGATAATTCTCAACTCTTTTTTATTGGCTTCAAGGAAATATTGACGGCAACTTAGTTTGCCCAGCCTTCCTGGCTAAAGCTGACGCGGCTTCCCCCCTGATATGTCCGTGACTGTCCTGGCGCGTAATATAGAGTTGTGTCAGTCGCCAGCACGCCATTGGTCACAAACCCTCCACCCCTTACTGCATCGAGTGGTCGAAAGAAGATCGCCTGCCCTCCCGCGAATACGGCGTAACTATCCGCTTTATAATATAATTTTGTACTACTATACAACGTCCCGCTTTCAATAAAACCTTTTGTCCCGAATCTCACGGCTTGGCCGCCCATAAAGATCGCATATCCTTCGGGTTTGTAGTATAATGTAGCGTTGTTGTAAAGAGCCCCTGCAATAACATATCCTTCGGGGCCGAAGCGAACTTCCTTTCCTCCCATGAACGTCGTGAATCCGTCCGCTTTATAGTGCAGCGAGGTGTTCGTTCGTAGGGTTCCTAAACTAACAAACTTATTGTTGTCATAGAAACAGATTGTTCCTGCTTTAAAAGTTGTTGCCATATCAGCTTTATAATACTGAAGCGTATCATTCGCAAACTCTTGGCATGCAGCTTCAACACTTTCACTCGATACTAGTTGTGCTCCTGTAAGCAGACTCAATATGACCATCGCCAGGGCTAATTTTTTTTTCACGATTACCCCCTCCTTTTCGCTCGATATGCCGGGGCCTCCCGGTGATTCTGTTGCATTATTATTTTACTATATTATATTGATTTTATTTTACTGCCGGCGCGTAATAGTCGCAAGTATCTAATAATTAATGCTGCCATTCTTCGAAACAAGAAGAGGCCTCGACGCGATTCAAGTGCGCCGAGGCCTCTTTTCCATCTTAATAACTCTAATTCATTTGTCACTATTTTTCGAAAATGCACCAACTACTGCCTTAGCAACTTCTCCTGCACAACGAGCGTATAAAAGCGCGGTTTCCATCGTTTCCTGCACTTTGTCGGCCGTGTCAGTGAGATTGTCCTCGAGTGTTGTTACCGCAGAACTTGCCGAATCGATTGTCTTTCGAACCCCAACAACAACTTCATTGCTGTTGGATAAAAGCTCCGGCAAAACTTCCAGTGTAGCGCCTAGTGACTCCCGGTTATCTTCGAGCATTCCGTTGACTTGTGTAACAACCGCTGCAATTTTTCGCAACGCTGCGATGAGGTAAAATCCAATCGCCAATGCCATCGCAAACAATATCAGCAACCCAACATCGTACAGGGAAATGTACACTAGCATCCCTTCTTTCCGGTTGCGCTTATTCTCAAAACAACGACCTTTAGATTATTTTTTTTCAGCTTCATTTGGCGTTATTTCGACAGGAGGCACTTCACTATCCGAGCAGCCGCACTCATAGGTCTCCATTTTCTTCTTGACTTTCCCTTTTACTTCCTCAACAACTTCTTCTGCTTTTTCTTTAACAACTTCAATTTTCTCTTTCGCTTTTTCGACAGCTTCTTTAGCTGCCTGCGCCAAGTCTTCACGGGTTTCTTTGCCGGATTTAGGTGCCAGCAGGACTCCGGCAACCGCTCCAACTGTTGCGCCAAGCGCTGCCCCTACGGCTACGTTTTTCAACACTTTTTTCTGTTCTGCCGCTTTCCGTTGTTTCTTAACTTTTTCAAATACATCCAAAATAGCCATACTAACACCTCCATAATTGATATATATTAATCATACACTAAATCACAGAAACAGGAAACCCATTATATGGCTAAGCCCCAAATGCGCGAAGCACGATATTTTCTTTTTCCAGTGCAGCCCTAATGGCCTTTACCATGTCAACAGCTCCTGGAGTATCGCCATGCACGCAGATTGTTTGTGTCTGAATTGGCACCTCTTTGCCGGTAATGGAAATAACGGACTGATCTTTGACCATCCGGACCACCCGGATCACCACCTGCTCAATATCATGAATGACCGATCCTGGCTGCTTTCGCGAGACCAAGGTTCCTTCATCGGTATAAGCCCTGTCTGCAAAAGATTCCTCAACCAAAGGAACTCCTATCTGTTTCGCGGCAGCGACCATTTGCGAATTCGCGAGGCAAAGCATATAAAGCTTGGGATCAACAGCCTTGATGGCGGCAGCAATCGCCATGGCAATCGATAGATCCTTTTCCGCCATATTATATAATGCACCGTGCGCCTTAACATGCTGCATTTTTATTCCCTCTGCACGGCAAAAAGCATTCAATGCCCCAATTTGATACATCACTGTGTTTTTAACTTCATCCGGACTCAAAGCCATCGAACGGCGTCCGAAACCAACCAGATCAGGAAATCCCGGATGGGCACCGACAGCAATTCCATGCTTCTTCGCCAGTTTTACTGTCTTCGCCATGTTATCGGGATCTGAAGCATGAAAGCCACACGCCACATTGATGGAAGTAACGAAAGGCATCGCCTGTTCATCATATCCCAGTACATAAGTACCGAAACTTTCGCCCATGTCACAGTTCAAATCAATCATTTTCATCGATTATTTCACCTCTTCAATCTCAATCTGATAACTTTGATTTTGGATCAAAACCCTCATGGACCTGCTTTCTGGTTTTAAAAGGGGCGTTTCTGTCGGGCCCCCGGCTACCTGCTTCGCGACCCGTCGATATATCTCCCTTTCTTCTGCCAGCGCTTGCACCGCTTCATTTTCAGAACACAGTATAAATTTAATCATGTCATGGGGCTTGGTCTGTGCCAGACGCCAGAAATCCGCACCAATCACTGTCGCGATTTTCGCATAGCCGCCGGTTGTGCCGCAATCAGCCATCATCACAATCGGCTGCCCGTTGCCAGGAACTTGTACGGCGCCCCGTCCTAATGCATCAGATACGATATCAGCTTTTCCTGCATGCCGGATCATTGGCCCCTCCAGCCGATATCCCATCCTGTCAGCCTCATCGGTAACTATATATTCTGCTGAAACAAATGTCTCAATTCCTTCCGGCAGGAAAAGATCATCCTGCGGCCCCAACATAACGCGTAGTGAGATTTTTTCAGGATAAGGAGGGATAAAGGTGCTATCCAATTTTATCGGCTGAACTTGCACTGGCGGCATTTCGCCCAAAGCGATCCTGTCAGCTGCGCGTAGCGAGCGGCCATCGATACCTCCGACATTTGCTCTGGTATATGTTGACCGGCTGCCAAGAACTACAGGGACTTCGATTCCGCCGCTCACCGCCAGGTAGCTTCGGCAACCGCTTTGTGCATATCCCAATACCAAAACATCGCCAGACTTAACATCGAAGGCTTTCCACTGGTCAATCATATCGTTATTCAGGCGAGGTGCCATCTCTCCGCCACAGATAGCAATTCGACAGGATTGTTCAAACCGAAACGAACCACCCATCAGCGTCATCTCAATAACGGCGGCACTTAGTGGATTTCCGCAAAGAAGATTTGCCATTCGGGAAGCATATCGGTCCATCACGCCAGCACGCGGTAATCCATATGCCAAGTAGTCCTGCCGCCCGTCATCCTGAATAGTGCTTAGTAGGCCTGGTTGCAAAACTGTTATCATCTGAACGCCTCCTTCGCCGGGAAAGTGCGCAGGCTGTAGCGCCCTTGCTCAACGTCCTTCTGAATGCGGGTATATTCTGCCATAGATATCGATTCGAATTGCAAAAAATCACCGGCAGCATATATAAATGGCTCTATACTTGCAGGGTTAAAAACTTTTAGAGGCGTCCGGCCGATTAGTTGCCATCCTCCTGGGCTTTCTACAGGATATAGTCCAGTTTGGGACCCCGCAATGCCTACGGATCCAGCAGGTATTTTCGTACGGGGGGTATTCAAGCGGGGTGTTGCAATTTTGTCGGACATGCCGCCCAAATACGGAAAGCCTGGCGTGAACCCCATCATATAAATTCTGTAAGGAACCGAAGTATGTATCTGAATTACCTCATCAACGGTAAGACTATTATGTTCTGCAACAAACTCAATATCTGGACCTACTTCACCACCGTATAGAGTTGGTATTATTACCGTTTGGGTTTTTACTGCGTCCGCCATATCACTTTGCATGGCGGCATTTGTTTCTTCAATTTTCTCAATCAGCTCTTTTCTGCTAATCAACAGCGGGTCAAAGAATATAAGGAATGATCGATACGTCGGAACCACTGCTTCTATCACTTGTGCGTATTCGCTTGCAATACGGCGGGATAACGAGTGGACGCGTGTATTTACCGCCGGTTCGATTTCGTTGCTAAATTCTACAACCAAACCTGTCTCTCCCTGACGCAGGAACCTCAATTTATCCATCCTGCCGACTCCTTCCTTAGCCTCTAACCACATGATAATTAATTGCATTTCCCGGGAAATTAGCTACTATCTAGCTTTATTCTTTCAAAAGGATAGTGTCAAATAATGTTCGCAAAAACCATCGGTACTCCAGCTTGGTTAAGCAGCCGCATCGAGTTTTTGCTGGATCTCTGTAATGATCTTGGGATGAATATAAGATCGCCCGCCGGACCAGTCCTCGCTGTATTCAATCAGGTAACTGGTTACCAAGCGAACATAGGAATCCATACTCGGGAATATGCCGACCACCTTTGTTCGACGCCGAATTTCCTTGTTTAGCCGTTCCAACAGATTGGTGGAGGATATTTTTCGCGAGTCGATTTCATTGAAACTGAAGAACTGCAGCGATTCTGCCAATCCTTCTTCGAGCGTTGCAATCGCTTCCGGATATCTTGTTTCATATTCGTCCATCAGGGACGTCGCATATTTTTTGGCGCTGTCATAGTCCGGCTGGAGCCAGATTTGCTTGAGTTTTTCAGCAAAGGTTTTCTTTTCCCGGCTGGATATATGGGCCAAGATATTTCGCATGAAATGGACTTTGCAGCGTTGCCAGGCGCAACCAACGAAGGATTCCCTCACGGCTTTGACCAGACCCTTATGCGCATCCGAGACAACCAACCAGACCTTCTTTACTCCCCGGGCTTTAAGATTGTCGAACAGTTGGGTATACGTGGCAGTTGATTCTTCAACCATGGGTTCAATGGCCAGGATATCACGTTTGCCTTCGATATTAATGCCTGTGACCACCAGTACCGCCATGTTTTTAACCATGTGATGATCACGGATGCGCTCATACAGGGCATCAACCCATAGAACCGGATAGGTCTCTTCCAACTGGCGATTGCGGAAGGCTTCCACCTGTTCGTTTAATTCTTTGGTTATGGCCGAGACCTGACTGCGGGAGATGGAGTCGATCCCCAAACTTTTGGTGAGTTTCTCAATTTTCCGTGTAGATACGCCGTTCACATAGGCTTCCTGAATGACATTCATTAGCGCGGCTTCGGATCGTTTCCGGGCTTCTACAAAGAAAGGGATATAGCCGCCGTTGCGAATCTTTGGCACCATCAGATACATCGTCCCCATTCGCGTATCAAATCGCCGTACCCGGTAACCGGATCGATATCCTTGGCGAGTTTGGGTTCGCTCTGATTTTTGGGCTTCCAGCTTGCCGTCCACCTCAGCTGCCATGAGTCGTTCACAGAGCCATTTAAGCATTTCCTGCATGGGATCGTCGTCTGCCACAAATTTCATTAGCATTTTTTCAAAAGGTACGGTAGAATCTTGGTAAACCATCGGCGATACACTCCTTCTTGGTTTGCTGGACACTTACCTTTTCGGAGTTGCTGATGGTTTTTCCTATTCACTTTTGCGAATTTTATTGTACGCTATCTTCAAAAGCTACTGTTTATATATTTTTACTTAAAGTGGACGATCTCCTGCTTTTATTAGAGATCTTTTCTATATAAATGTAGAAATTATAATTATAGCAAAGCAAAACCCTTCTGCCTTAAGCAGAAGGGTTTTGCTTTGTAGAAACCGGCGACGACCTACTCTCCCAGGCCGTTTCCAACCAAGTACCCTCGGCGCATGGGGGCTTAACTGCCGTGTTCGGGATGGGAACGGGTGGAACCCCCCAGCCATCATCACCGGATATAGAGGGATGTACCCTCACAACTGCATAGAAGAGGAACTTGTAAACAAAGGGTGTGCGAAGTCAAGGCCTCGACCGATTCGTACCCGTCAGCTCCATCCGTTGCCGGACTTCCACACCGGGCCGATCAACCCCGTCATCTTCAGGGGGTCTTACTCTCTTGCGAGATGAGAGATCTCATCTCGGGGCTGGTTTCACGCTTAGATGCTTTCAGCGTTTCTCCGTTCCGAACGTAGCTACCCAGCTGTACCCCTGGCGGGATAACTGGTACACCATAGGTTCGTCCACTCCGGTCCTCTCGTACTAGGAGCAGATCCCCTCAAATCTCTTGCGCCTGCGATGGATAGGGACCGAACTGTCTCACGACGTTCTGAACCCAGCTCACGTACCACTTTAATGGGCGAACAGCCCAACCCTTGGGACCTACTACAGCCCCAGGATGTGATGAACCGACATCGAGGTGCCAAACCTCCCCGTCGATATGGACTCTTGGGAGAGATTAGCCTGTTATCCCCAGGGTAGCTTTTATCCGTTGAGCGATGGCCCTTCCACGCGGAACCACCGGATCACTAAGCCCGACTTTCGTCCCTGCTCGTCGTGTTTGACTCGCAGTCAAGCTCCCTTGTGCCTTTACACTCGACGCGCGATTTCTAACCGCGCTGAGGGAACCTTTGGGCGCCTCCGTTACATTTTGGGAGGCGACCGCCCCAGTCAAACTGCCCGCCTGACACGGTCCTGCGGCTCGTTACGCCGTCAGTTAGAATTCCAGCACAGTCAGGGTGGTATCCCAAGGTCGACTCCACGACTGCTGACGCCGCCGCTTCTCCGTCTCCCACCTATCCTGTACAGACTCTGCCAAAATCCAATGTCAGGTTGCAGTAAAGCTCCATGGGGTCTTTCTGTCCAGTCGCAGGTAACCTGTATCTTCACAGGTATTTCAATTTCACCGGGTCCCTCGTTGAGACAGTGCCCAAATCGTTACACCTTTCGTGCGGGTCGGAACTTACCCGACAAGGAATTTCGCTACCTTAGGACCGTTATAGTTACGGCCGCCGTTTACTGGGGCTTCAGTTCACACCTTCGCCTTGCGACTAAGCGCTCCCCTTAACCTTCCAGCACCGGGCAGGTGTCAGCACCTATACGTCAGCTTTCGCTTTAGCAGGCACCTGTGTTTGTGGTAAACAGTCGCTTGGGCCATTTCTCTGCGACCCGTCCGCGCTTCGACCGTTTCAAGTCTACACGCGAGCGGGTTCCCCTTCTCCCGAAGTTACGGGGATAATTTGCCGAGTTCCTTAACGAGGGTTCTCCCGCGCACCTTAGGATATTCTCCCCGCCTACCTGTGTCGGTTTACGGTACGGGCACCTTGATTCTCGCTAGACGCTTTTCTTGACAGCGTGGGTGCAGCCCCTTCACCGGATTACTCCGGCCCCCCATCCCCTCTCGAGCTCACAGTTGACGGATTTGCCTATCAACTACTCTACCGGGTTAGACGCGCTCTTCCAATCGCGCGCGGACTTGCCCTTCTGTGTCACGCCCTCACTCAAACGAACCTTGGTGGTACAGGAATGTCAACCTGTTGTGCATCGCCTACGCTTTTCCGCCTCGGCTTAGCTCCCGACTGACCCTGAGTCGACGATCGTTGCTCAGGAAACCTTAGGCTTTCGGTGGACAAGATTCTCACTTGTCTTTTCGATACTCATACCAGCATTCTCACTTCCCACCGGTCCACGGCGCCTTACGATACCGCTTCTACCCTGTGGGAACGCTCCCCTACCCCTCGTAACCATAGTTACGAAGCCATAGCGTCGGTTCCGTGCTTTAGCCCCGGACATCTTCGGCGCAGATCCACTCGACCAGTGAGCTATTACGCACTCTTTAAATGGTGGCTGCTTCTAAGCCAACATCCTGGTTGTCTGTGTGAATCCACATCCTTTGCCACTTAGCACGGCATTAGGGACCTTAGCTGATGGTCTGGGCTGTTTCCCTCTCGACAATGGATCTTATCATTCACTGTCTGACTCCCCGGGTTTCCAATGTAGCCATTCGTAGTTTGACAGAGTTCAGTAACCGTAATGGCCCCTAGCCCTATCAGAGCTCTACCGCCTACATTTACCCCCGGAGGCTAGCCCTAAAGCTATTTCGGGGAGAACCAGCTATCTCCGCGTTCGATTGGCATTTCACCCCTATCCACAACTCATCCGAAAACTTTTCAACGTTCACCGGTTCGGGCCTCCACGCAATCTTACCTGCGCTTCACCCTGGTCATGGATAGATCACTGCGGTTTCGGGTCTACGACAACGAACTATCGCCCTATTCAGACTCGCTTTCGCTACGGCTCCACCTCTTCGGCTTAACCTCGCTCGTTACCGTAACTCGCCGGTTCATTCTTCAATAGGCACACCGTCGCACCTTCACGTGCTTCGATTGCTTGTAGACATACGGTTTCAGGTACTATTTCACTCCCCTTCCGGGGTGCTTTTCACCTTTCCCTCACGGTACTATACGCTATCGGTCGCCAAGAAGTATTTTGCCTTGGAGGGTGGTCCCCCCTGCTTCCCACGGGGTTTCACGTGTCCCGCGGTACTCTGGATCACGGCCCGCTTGCTCTGCCTTTCGCCTACAGGGCTATTACCTGCTATGGCGGATCTTTCCAGATCCTTCGACTAGGCCTGACTCGCATTCTGCCGGTCCTCAACCCCGGTCGAGTTGCCTCAACCGGTTTGGGCTCTTCCCCGTTCGCTCGCCGCTACTCAGGGAATCTCAATTGATTACTTCTCCTCCGGGTACTTAGATGTTTCAGTTCCCCGGGTTCCCTTCCTACCTCTAAGGATAGGATAACAGAGCATTACCTCTGCTGGGTTGCCCCATTCGGACATCTACGGATCAAAGCCTGCTTGCGGCTCCCCGTAGCTTTTCGCAGCTTGCTGCGTCCTTCATCGGCTCTTGGCGCCAAGGCATCCACCGTATGCCCTTATTACCTTGACTTCATCTTTTGATCCACCCTCGGCAGGA
>CAXXIN010000015.1:0-121261 GCA_963665275.2 Negativicutes bacterium | reverse complement strand
GGAGCGATGCCATACTCGATTATAGCAAAGGAATAGAACTGGATCCCCAAAACTACACAGCCTATCATAATCGGGGAATTGCTTATGAACAAGTTGGTCAAAAAATAGAAGCGATCAACGATTACCGGACTTTTCTGCGTCTGGCGCCAGCTCGTGATCATTTGCGGTCATCCGTTGAATATCGCATCAAAGTGATGGAAGAGGCGCCCTGATTCAAAAAGACCACATGATGGAAAAATGTAGTATAATGGAGATGAAAGATTCCAGTAATTCAATAATTATAGGAGGAGGGCTTGGCATGTTCAGCAAAATATTGGTCCCTATTGACGGTTCGGAATGGGTTGGCATGCATTGGACCACGCCAAAACGTTGGGTGAAAAATTCGCCAGCGAGATTACGGTGATGCATGTGGTTCAACCCTACAACACCATTCCCAGTATAGACGGATCGCCGCTGTTCATTCCGCGCGATCTCGAGGATATCCAGCAGACAGGACAAACCCTGCTGAATCAGGCCGAGGAGAAAATGAAAGGCTATCAGTTCCCTCTGGACACCAAGATCGAATTCGGCTATCCGGCGGAGCGCATCCTGCATGTGGCAAAAGAGGGTGACTACCGGGTGATTGTGATGGGGAGCAGGGGTCTCAGCGGTATCACTGAATTTCTGGTGGGGGGCGTCGTTTCCCGTGTCATGCAGCACTCGCTTATTCCGGTGCTGATCGTTAAGTAACGGGAGGTGGCGGACAGGTGAAGGGGCGAGTGTATCTAATTGGAGCGTTGGTGTGTTTGTTATTGGGCTATAGCCCGATTGCTTTGGCTGCCAACATTCAATATTCTACAGGTGATACTGGGCCGGCGGTCGAGCAGATTCAGTCAGGGCTTAAAGCCGCAGGATATTTTGGTGGACAGGTTGACGGAAGGTTTACAACCATGACGCGTCAAGCGGTGATGGATTTTCAGAAAGCCGCAGGGTTGAAAGCTGACGGTATCGTTGAAGCAAAGACCTATAAAGCGATCACCGGCAAAGGAATTCCGGCCAAGTCAACAGAGTTGGCGAAGCCCTCTCCAAATAGAAATTCGGACAAAATTATCCACACGGCGCTATCCTATCGCGGTGTAAAATATCGTTTTGGCGGCGCCACCCCTTCGGGTTTTGATTGTTCCGGTTTCGTCATGTACGTTTACAACCAATATGGGATCAAATTGCCCAGAACCGCCGATAAACAGTTCGAAGTCGGCAGTCCAATCAAATCAAAAAAAGATCTGAAACCTGGCGATTTGGTTTTTTTTCGAGACGTATGAGAAGGGCGCATCGCATGTGGGAATTTATCAAGGTGAGAATCGGTTTATTCATGCGTCTTCAAGTAGGGGCGTTACCGTGAGTCCCCTTTCCGATACCTATTTTGCGCCACGTTATCTGGGTGCGCGTCGAGTTTTGTGACTCAACCTTGAATTGAGCGAATAGTGTAAAGGCGGCAGCGATTCTGTCGCTTTTTTTGTTGTCTGTACGCAGGAGAATGAAATGTCGGAAGAGAATAATAACTTTACATTATATTGAGGAGGGATCTCTTTGGTCTGGGTCGGTGCAATTATCGTATTGCTAACGTTTGCCGCGATTATCAAGAAGTTTGAAACGAGACTGGTACTATTTCTCTCGGGTGTAGCGATGTCTGCTCTGGCAGGCAAGCCAGTGGAAGCCATCAACGCGTTTAGCGCCGCGATGGTCAATTCCGGACTGGTTCCTGTAATATGTACAGTAATGGGTTTTGCATTCGTCATGAAACTGACAAAATGCGATGCTCATCTGGTACATCTATTGGCAGGCGCGCTCGGCAAATTTCGGGTGATTCTAATTCCCGGTACGGTGATCGTCACATTCCTCATCAACATTGCACTGCCCAGCGCGGCTGGCTGCGGCGCAGCGGTCGGCGCCATCATGATCCCGACGCTGATCGGCGCCGGTGTGAGTCCGGTCATGGCGGCGTGCGCCGTTTTGGCCGGTACCTGGGGTAGCGTGTTTAATCCTGGCGCCGCTCATGTTCCCTTCATCGCCAAATTGGGCAATACCGATGTGATGACTGTAATCGCCGGTCATACAATGGCGTCAATCGTTGATATGTTTGTTGTGGCGATCTTATTGACCATCATTGCCCGGGTGCTGAAAGAAGACGGCTCGGGTGCAGCGGGAACAGGAAATGCAGTGAAGGCAAATGACGACTTCAAGGTCAGTTTTTTGAAGGCTTCGGTACCTGTTATCCCCTTGCTGTTGTTGGTTTTGGGCAGCAAACAAATTCACCTGATCCCCGAAATATCAGTGCCTGCCGCCATGCTTATCGGTACGGCTCTCGGTTTTGCTGTTACATTGACGAAGGTGGACGAAGTGTCCAAACAATTCTTTGATGGCATGGGCAGTGCCTACGGCAATGTCATCGGTATCATTATTGCAGCGGCCGTCTTCACCAAAGGAATGGAACTCATCGGACTGACCGGCGCACTGATTACGGCCATGAAGAGTTCAGAAGCCGTCGCTCGGTTGGCTGCAACATTCGGACCTTTTATTATCGCAGTTCTCGGCGGTTCAGGCGATGCGGCGACTTTGGCGTTTAACGGCGCTATTACTCCGCATGCAGCTCAGTTCGGCTTCGGGATTCTGCCGATGGGTTCACAGGCCTTCATCGCCGGTGCGCTCGGACGGTCGATGTCGCCTGTGGCCGGGGTGGCGATCGTGTGCGCAGGACTGGCCCAGGTAAATCCGATCGAGATGGCAAAAAGAAATGCAATTCCGATGATTGCAGCGGCAGTCATATCTATGTTTATATTGTTATAATATAAACATATTCTGTTTTTAAAGGAGATTGAAAGTATGGACAATCAAATCATTAAAGCGGCGGAAGCGCTGAAAGCGAAAACCATTGCCCGCCGCAGAGATCTGCACCAGCATGCGGAGGTGGCGTGGACGGAGTTCCGAACCGCCGCTTTCGTCGCAAAAACCTTGACTGAACTTGGCTATCAGGTTAGCACCGGCGCCGCAGTACATGATGAATCAGCCATGATGGGGGTTCCGCCAAAGGCTGAGCTGGAAAAACACATGCAGCGCGCGGTTGAGCAAGGCGCAGACAAAGCCTGGGTCGATCAGATGGCAGGTGGTAAAACCGGCGTCGTCGGCGTAATGAAATTTGCCAAACCGGGTCCAGTGGTTGCCCTTAGATTTGACATGGATGCCAATGATCTCTCGGAATCGTTGGAAGAAAAGCACCGCCCGTTCAAAGAAGGCTTTGCCAGCGTCAATAAAAATGCGATGCATGCCTGCGGCCATGACGGACATACGTCAGTCGGTTTGGCTGTTGCCGAAGTGCTGGCCGGGATGAAGGGGGAACTGGCCGGGACGATTAAGATGATCTTCCAGCCGGCGGAAGAAGGCGTTCGCGGCGCTAAAGCCATGATGGAAAAAGGGGTCGTTGACGATGTGAAATATCTCATTGGTATGCATCTGGGCGTCAATCTGCGCAAGACGGGTCAGGTCGCCTGCAAGACGGAAGGATTCCTGGCCACGACCAAGGTCGATGCAACCTTTGGCGGATTGCCTGCCCATGCAGGGGGAGCGCCTGAGACCGGGCGAAATGCAATACTGGCAGCCTGTACGGCAACTCTCAACCTGCATGCCATCTCGCGCCACAGTCAGGGAGCATCGCGGATCAATGTCGGCGTCATCCAGGGAGGAAGCGGACGCAACGTTATTCCCGCCAACGCTGTGCTCAAACTGGAAACACGGGGCGCCAACAGCGACATCAATGAGTATGTGTATGCGGAAGCCGTGCGGATTATTGAAGCCGCAGCCGCCATGCAGGGCTGCTCAGTGTCGATGAAGCTGATGGGCGGCGCTGCTGGGTGTGAGAGTGACGGGGAACTGGTGGAACGGATCCGCAAGGTTGCGGAGCGGCAAAAATTGCTGCCTGATATCGTGGCGGCAGGGAATATCGGTGGCAGTGAAGACTGCAGCTACTTCATGGAACGTGTGCAGAAAAACGGTGGTCAGGCAACCTATATCATGCTCGGAACCGAACTTGCCGCCGGACACCATGACAGTTTTTTTGATTTCAACGAAGAGGCTCTGATGCCCGCTATTGCGCTGATAAGCGGCGCGGCGGCAGACCTGCTGACGCAGGGATAACTCGGTAAGAACAGGCAAAATTGCTTGACATTCCATAAACGGATTGATAGAGTATATGTAAATGATATGACCTTTAAACTGGTCCCGTGAGGCCGGTAAGGGGATGACAATTTGCTGTATTCAGCAGCCTTCTTCTGTGCTTCACACAGTGGAAGGCTGTTTCTTTTTGACAATGTGAGAATTTATGGTGTATGGATATGAAGGAGGCGCGGGTATGGGCAAAAGCAATGTATCACTGAGAAACAAAGACATTCTCCAACTCCAGGGCATGTCGGAAAGTCAATTGCGGCTGATTCTGGATACGGCCAAGGAAATGAAAACGATCATTGATCGTGATATCAAAAAAGTTCCGACGTTGCGCGGCAAGTCCATCATCAACCTCTTTTATGAACCGAGTACCCGGACCCGGACGTCCTTTGAGCTAGCCGGCAAATATCTGGGTGCGGACGTGGTCAATATCACGACCTCGGCATCGAGCGTTGTGAAGGGCGAGAGCATGCGTGATACGCTGCTCACGATTGAGGCCATGGGTGTGGACGCAGTGGTCATCAGGCATGAAGCCGAAGGCTCGGCGCAATTCGCCTCGCAGATTCTGAAGCCGGTCGTCATCAACGCCGGAGATGGCGCTCATGAGCATCCCACGCAAGGGTTGCTGGACATGTTTACAGTTCTGCAGTACAAACAGAGGTTCGAAGGATTGAAAGTCGTGATCGTCGGGGATGTTCTGCACAGTCGGGTGGCGCGTTCCGATATCTGGGGCATGAAGACGCTGGGGGCGGATGTGCATGTGGCCGGTCCGGCGCCGCTATTGTCGCGTGAAATGGAAATCATGGGAGTCACCGTGCACACGTCGGTGGAGGAAGCCATCGAGGGCGCAGACGTCATTAACGTCCTGCGGATTCAGAAAGAGCGACAGGGCAAAGGCCTGTTTCCTTCGGGAAGGGAATATGCCCGACTGTTTGGCATTAATGCAAAACGCTTGCAACTTGCGAAACCGGATGCGCTGGTGCTGCATCCCGGGCCGATGAACCGGGGATTGGAAATTTCGCCGGAGGTTGCCTACGGAGCTCAATCCGCCATTCAGGAGCAGGTCAAAAACGGCCTGGCGATCCGGATGGCCATTCTCTATCTGGTGCTGATGGGAGGCGAAGAAGTTGAAGTTACTGCTTAAAAACGGACGGGTGATCGATCCGGCTTCGGGCTTCGATGCAGTGGCCGATGTTTTGGTAGAAGAAGGACGAATCGCCGCAATTGGGAAAAACCTGCCAGCTGTTGATGCTGAAATTGTCGATTGCGCAGGGAAGGTCGTTGCGCCGGGATTGATCGATATGCATGTTCACTTGCGCGATCCCGGACTGGAAGCGAAGGAAGATATTGTTTCCGGGACGCAGGCTGCTGCGGCCGGAGGATTCACAATGGTGGCCTGCATGGCCAATACTCGGCCTGTAGTTGACAGTTCCATCCTGGTTGAAGGTCTCCGTGAAAGGGCCCGCAGGGATGGTGTTGTGCATGTCGGAGTCATCGGCGCCCTGTCCAAGGGCCTGGAAGGCAAAGAACTCGCTGAGATCGGCGATATGAAACTGGCTGGCGCAGTGGCGATCTCGGATGACGGACATCACGTGACCCGGGCCAGTCTGTTCAAAGCTGGACTGGAGTATGCTGCGATGTTCGACTGCCTGGTGATCACTCATGCGGAAGACGAGTCGCTGGTGGACGGCGGCTATATGCACGAAGGTGCAGTGTCGGCAGTACTGGGAATACCGGGACGGCCTTCGGTTGCAGAGGACATCGCGATTTCCCGCGACATCATGCTGGCGGAATACACTGGAGCTCCCATACATATCGCACACGTTAGCACCAAGGGGTCCGTGGACATCATCCGGGCGGCGAAGCTGCGCGGTGTGAAGGTTACAGCGGAAGCCACCCCACATCATCTGACGTTGACGGATACAGAAGTGTCCAGCTTCAATACGGCGACGAAAGTCAATCCTCCTTTGCGTTCGGCTGACCATATGACTGCTCTTCGACAGGGCCTGAAAGATGGAACGATTGATGTCATCGCCAGCGACCATGCACCCCATGCGTACGAGGAAAAAGATGTGGAATTCCGTTATGCGCCGAGTGGTTTCACCGGATTGGAAACCTCTCTGGGGGTAATATTGACGGAACTTTACCATACAGGCGAGTTTACCTTGCCGGAAATCATCGACCGCATGTCCAGCCGGCCTGCCGGAGTGCTGAAGGTGGCCGGGGGAACGCTGAAAGAAGGTGCGGCAGCCGATATCACGGTCATCGACCCGGACAAGGAGTGGACGGTGGACTGCGACAGATTTTATACCCGCGGCAAGGCCAGCCCTTTTGCAGGACGGCGTCTGAAAGGACAGGCCGTGATGACAGTGGTGGACGGTAAAATCGTGATGCGGGAAGGGCAGGTGAGAGCATGAGCGAGTTTGTAGCCGGCAAGTTAGTGTTGGCGGATGGAACGACGTTTGACGGACTGCTGCTGAACGGTCTGGAAGGCAGCGGCGAAGTGGTGTTCAATACCGGGATGACTGGCTATCAGGAGGTTTTGACAGACCCTTCCTACGCCGGTCAGATCGTGACGATGACTTATCCCCTGATCGGGAATTATGGAACCAATCCTAAGTTTGATCAGGCTCAGAAGTCATTTGTCCGCGGATTCATTACCTCGGAATTGTGCGCGAACCCCAGCAACTGGTGTGAAGAAGGAAGTATCATCTGCTATCTGGAACAGAAACAGATTCCCTGCCTCTGTGACGTAGATACTCGGGCAATCACGCGGGCGATCCGCTCGCATGGAGCGATGGAAGGCAGGATCGTGAGGGCGGAACGGGATACAGCCCAAGTGGTGAAGGAAATTGCCATGCAGGGTGCGACAGATTTGGTGGCGGAAGTAACAACTGCCGAAATTTATCGGATCCCTTTGGCAGGTGGACCGCATGTCGTCGTAATGGATTTTGGCATCAAACGCAATATTCTGCGGTCACTGTCCCTTTATGGCTGCGACCTGACGGTGGTGCCGGCATCAACTGATGCCCAGACTATCCTGGCTCTGAACCCTGATGGGATTTTCCTGTCCAACGGACCCGGTGATCCCAAAGTGGTAACCTATGCAATCGAAACGATCCGGCAGCTGCTGGGCAAAAAGCCCATGTTCGGCATCTGTCTCGGACATCAGCTGTTGGCGCTGGCACTGGGCGGCGATACCTATAAGCTGAAGTTCGGTCACCGTGGAGTCAACCATCCGGTCAAAGATTTTAGTCATGACCGGGTTTATATCACTTCGCAGAATCACGGCTATGTCATCGATGAGGCGACGGTTGCCGCTATGGATGTCACTGTCACGCACCGGGCCGTGAATGATGGTACGATCGAGGGGATGCGGCACAACAAACTGCCGATTTTTTCGGTGCAATACCATCCGGAAGCGGCGCCGGGGCCGGATGACAACGTATATCTGTTCGAACAGTTCACTGCGCTGATGAAAGGAGGCTGCTGACATGCCGAAACGCGGAGATCTCCGAAAAATCATGGTTATCGGGTCCGGTCCGATCGTCATCGGGCAAGCGGCCGAATTCGACTATGCGGGAACGCAGGCTTGCCGTGCGTTAAAAGAAGAAGGACTGGAAGTCGTATTAGTTAATTCCAATCCGGCGACCATCATGACTGATATGAATGTGGCGGACCGCGTCTATGTGGAACCTCTGCTGCCGGAATATCTAGAAGAAATCATTGCCAAAGAGCGGCCCGATGGCCTGCTCGCGACACTCGGCGGTCAAGTCGGCCTGAACCTCGCGGTCAAGTTGGCGGAGCGCGGCACGTTGGAACGCTACAACGTTGAACTGCTCGGGACGCCGCTGGAAGCGATCAAGAAAGCCGAAGACCGTGAACTTTTCAAACAGACCATGCAGGAGATCAACCAACCGATTCCGGTGAGCGACATCGTCGAAAGCGTGGAAGCCGCCCGGGAATTTGCCCGCAAGGTCGGCTATCCGCTGATCATCCGACCGGCCTATACCCTCGGCGGCACTGGCGGCGGTATCGTCAACAGTGAAGAAGAACTGGACGACGTGGTGAATCGGGGTCTGACCCACAGCATGATCGCGCAGGTGCTGGTCGAGCGCAGCGTCGCCGGCTGGAAGGAAGTCGAATACGAAGTCATCAGGGATGCGGCGAACAACTGCATCGTCGTCTGCAATATGGAAAACATCGACCCGGTCGGCGTTCATACCGGCGACAGCATCGTCGTCGCGCCTTCACAGACGCTGACCGATCACGAATACCAGATGCTGCGCTCCGCCTCACTGAATATCATTCGCAAGCTGGGAGTCGAAGGCGGTTGCAACGTCCAGTTCGCTCTCGATACCAAAAGCACCGATTACATCGTGATCGAGGTCAATCCCCGCGTCAGCCGTTCCAGCGCGCTCGCGTCCAAAGCCACCGGCTACCCGATCGCCAAGGTCGCGACCAAGATAGCCATCGGTTACCGGCTGGATGAAATTCAGAACGCGGTAACAGGCAAAACCAAAGCCTGCTTTGAGCCGGCCCTTGACTATGTCGTAATCAAATATCCCCGCTGGCCCTTCGATAAATTCACCAGCGCCGACCGTGAACTAGGAACCCAGATGAAGGCTACCGGCGAAGTCATGGCGATTGACCGCACGTTCGAGTCTGCTCTCTTGAAAGCTGTCCGTTCTCTGGAAATCAAGGCGCATCGTCTCCAGCTGCCGGCAATTGCAGCATTGACGGACGAATTGGTCGTTGAGCGGTTGTCCAGAACCGATGATGAGCGGTTGTTCGTGGTGGCGGAAGCGTTGCGCCGAGGGATTGATCCGGCGGAAATTTCCCGCATTACTACCATCGATCCGTTCTTTGTCGATAAAATCAAGCGTATCGTTGCCATGGAGCAACGAGTCGTCAATGAGCCTATGACGCCATTACTCATGCGTGCAGCCAAGCGTTGCGGTCTCGCCGACCGGACGATCGCGGAACTGACACTCACCCCTGAACTGGAGATCCGTGCCCGGCGTAAACGCTGGAACATCATCCCCTGCTACAAGATGGTGGATACCTGCGCCGCCGAGTTCGAGGCAATCACGCCCTATTTTTATTCGACCTATGCGCAGGAAGACGAAGTTCAGGTTACTGACCGGCGCAAAGTGCTGGTGCTCGGTTCGGGCCCCATTCGAATCGGTCAGGGAATCGAATTCGACTATTGTTCGGTCCATTCAGTATGGGCGCTGCGTGAAATGGGCATCGAGTCCATCATCATCAACAATAACCCGGAAACTGTATCAACCGACTTTGACACTTCGGATCGCCTCTATTTTGAGCCTCTCACGATGGAAGACGTGATGAATGTTATTGATAAAGAAATGCCTGAAGGCGTCATTGCTCAATTCGGCGGCCAAACGGCCATCAATCTGGCGGGACCGCTCACACGCGCCGGGGTCAAAATTATGGGGACGTCACTTGAAGCAATCGACACAGCCGAAGATCGTGAGAAATTCGACGTGTTTTTGGAAGACCTTTATATTCCCCGACCCAAAGGCGCCAGTGTCACAGACGCCGGGGCCGCAATCGCCGCAGCCAACCGCATCGGTTATCCGGTGGTTGTCCGTCCTTCCTATGTGCTCGGTGGCCGGGCGATGGAAATCGTCTATAATGAAGGCGACCTGCGCCATTATCTGACGCACGCCGTGCAGGCCTCGCCGGATCGTCCCGTCCTGGTCGACCGTTACATGCAGGGAACAGAAGTCGAAGTCGACGCCGTCAGTGATGGGAAAGACGTTCTGATTCCCGGCATCATGGAACATATCGAACGGGCCGGCGTCCATTCCGGCGACAGCATCGCCGTCTACCCACCCATCACGCTATCGGACGAGATCAAGAACACCATCGTCGATTATACGGTGCGTATGGCCCGTGCCCTATCGGTCAAGGGGATCATCAACGTCCAATACGTTGTTTCAGATGGCAAACTCTACGTGATAGAAGTCAATCCCCGTTCCAGCCGGACCGTGCCATTCATGAGCAAAGTCACCAAAGTCCCGATGATCAATCTGGCGACTCGGGCCGCCATGGGTCAGACCCTCGTTTCGCTCGGTTATGGCACCGGCCTGATGGAACCGGTCGGCTTCACCGCAGTCAAAGCTCCGGTGTTTTCCTTCGCAAAAATAACGAAAGTAGATATCGCCCTGGGGCCGGAAATGAAATCCACCGGTGAAGTCATCGGCATCGACTATCATTTTGAACGGGCTCTGTATAAGGCGATTATCGCCTCCGGTATCAGGATTCCCGACGAGGGGGTCATCTTGTTCACCATTGCGGATAAAGACAAGCAGGAATCGCTGGCGATCGCACGGGGCTATTCGGAACTGGGCTACCGGATCATGGCTACGGAAGGGACGGCCAAACTGTTTGCCGCAGCCGATATTAAAGTGGAACCGGTGGGGAAAGTGTCCGAAGGTTCTTCGCACATTCTGGATATGATTCGCGGCAATGTCATCCGGATGGTCGTCAGTACGTTGACGAACGGCAGAATGCCGGAGGCTGACGGCTTCAAGATTCGTCGCTCCACAGTGGAACATGCGATTCCTTGCCTGACCTCCCTGGATACGGCTCGGGCGGTATTGAATGTGTTGACTGTCACCCGGCAGCGTCGACTGATCTACTCGATGGCCCTGCAGGATTACGCCGGGGCCACCGCCCCTTGGCGGGAGACGAACTGATATGGCTACGGAAGAAACGAATCCGGCACAGGGGTGGGAATATCCGAACACCTTGCCCGCCTTCTGCCATGGATTTGAACTGCAGAGGGAGGACCATTGGGACGGCCTGCTATACCGCATCTTTTCTTATCGGAATGAAGCGCGGCGACGCAGGGTATCGATCGTATATGACAAAAGCACACTGGAATACATGCTGCGGGTTACCGTCGGCCTGATGGAATTTTGTGACGTGCAGTTCATTCACGGTGATCGGCAGTCGTTCGAATCGATCCTCGACATCGCTTTTTTACCCCGTATGGAAACGATGGAGCACTGTGTGCCGGCAAGGATGGAATCTCTGTTCCGCAACAAAAAAATCATCGAATGGGCGGAGACCTTCACTTTTTCGCCGCAGGTCAACGGTTTTGAACTGTTTCTTGAGCCGCAGAATTGCATCCAGTTCACCAATGGTTCCTATCTGGTCCTGGACTATACCGATTTTTCTCGGGATAGTTCGCTGCGGTTTTTCTACAATGTATTCCGGGATGACTTTTTCGCCGAATACCTTGTACTAGGCGCGCCTCAGGCCACGCAACGGTTTGACGTCAGAACCCTGCCGGAGCTGGCGGGGAAATTGCAGAGTGAATTAAACGAGGCAACCCTGGAACTCCGTACACGGATTCAGGCCGTTGAAGAACTTCGCAGCAGAACTTTCGCTTGTAACGATTGACATAACAGCCGATATCAATTAGAATATATTTTGCAGTCCACAATCGGCCCGGTGGTGTAGTGGTTAACATGCCGCCCTGTCACGGCGGAGATCGAGGGTTCAAGTCCCTTCCGGGTCGCCATTTAACAAATCCATGCCTCGGTAGCTCAGTCGGTAGAGCAGTGGACTGAAAATCCACGTGTCGGCAGTTCAATTCTGCCCTGAGGCACCATTTAAATGCGGAAGTAGCTCAGCGGTAGAGCATCGCCTTGCCAAGGCGAGGGTCGCGAGTTCGAATCTCGTTTTCCGCTCCAGTTATCTGGCGGCATAGCCAAGTGGTAAGGCAGAGGTCTGCAAAACCTCTATCCCCAGTTCAAATCTGGGTGCCGCCTCCAATTTTCATACGGCCCGGTGGTGTAGTGGTTAACATGCCGCCCTGTCACGGCGGAGATCGAGGGTTCAAGTCCCTTCCGGGTCGCCATTTTAACAAATCCTTGCCTCGGTAGCTCAGTCGGTAGAGCAGTGGACTGAAAATCCACGTGTCGGCAGTTCAATTCTGCCCTGAGGCACCATTTAAATGCGGAAGTAGCTCAGCGGTAGAGCATCGCCTTGCCAAGGCGAGGGTCGCGAGTTCGAATCTCGTTTTCCGCTCCAGTGAAATTTAGTATCAGGCATTTGCCTGGTACTTTTTTTGCGCTCAAATGAGTACTGTATAAATATGATTGTTAAATGAATATATAATTTTGTTGTAAATTATGGACGAAAATAAAGGTATTTTGAAAAGTTGAGCGAATTTCTGTACACAATACGCTGTTTGTACATTGTACACAAAAGCCAAATTGTGCATCGGAAGAAAAGTGGGGGAGGGGTTTTCTTGAGAAGCGATATCGTCAAAAAAGGTTCCACCCGAGCGGCGCACCGCTCATTGTTCAGCGCCTTGGGATTTTCAAAGAAAGATTTGGAAAAGCCTTTGGTGGGAGTCGTCAATTCATTCAATGAATTGATACCGGGACATATGCATCTGCGTGAAATTGCCGAGGCTGTTAAAACTGGTATCTGGCAGGCGGGTGGCGTACCGGTGGAATTCCCGGCCATCGGAATTTGTGACGGCATTGCCATGGGGCATGACGGGATGAAATATCCCCTGCCGAGTCGTGAACTGATTGCGGATTCAGTAGAAGCGATGACCATCGGGCATGGACTCGATGGATTGGTGATGGTCACCAACTGCGACAAGATCACACCAGCTATGCTGATGGCAGCAGCACGGCTCAACATCCCTTCAGTGGTTGTCAGCGGTGGGCCGATGCTGGCTGGTCGTTATAACGGTCGTGAGGTCAGCGTAAGCACGATGTTTGAAGCAGCTGGGCTCTATGAAGCGGGAAAAATTGATGCCGAAGAGCTTGGAAATATGGAAAAGGCCGGCTGTCCCGGCTGCGGCTCCTGCGCCGGACTGTTTACCGCTAATAGTATGAACTGTATGACCGAGGCTCTCGGGATGGGGCTCATGGGGAACGGCACTATTCCGGCGGCTTTCACCGGCGAACGCCGCGCTTTGGCCCGTGAAGCTGGTGTTGCCGTAATGGAATTGATCGCCAAGGATCTGAAACCACGCGATATCATGACCATGAAAGCCTTTGAAAATGCGATTGCCGTCGATATGGGGATTGGCGGTTCGTCCAATACAGTACTCCATCTGACTGCCATTGCCTATGAGGCGGGATTGGAACTGCCGATGTCGATGTTTGACGCGATCAGCGCCAAGACTCCCTACCTGACCAAGATGAGCCCCGGCGGCTCGCATCATTTGCAAGACCTGAACGAGGCGGGCGGCATCCCGGCAGTCATGAAAGAATTGAGCAAACTCGGGTTGATCTATGACGAAGCGCTAACTGTGGACGGAGTAATGTCCGACCGCCTGAAAAATGCATCCATCAAGCGTCCTGACGTTATCCGGACCGTCGAAGATCCATACCGGAAAAGCGGCGGGCTGGCTGTGCTCGGCGGCAATTTGGCGCCCCAGGGAGCGGTGGTCAAAGAAAGCGCCGTTGCGGAAGACATGCTCATCTTCAACGGGACTGCGCGGGTCTTCAATTCCGAAGACGATGCTATCGAAGCGATTATTGGCAAACGAATCAAAGACGGTGACGTGGTGGTCATTCGTTATGAAGGACCCAAGGGCGGTCCCGGCATGAAAGAAATGCTCAATCCGACGGCGGTTATTACCGGTATGGGACTGAAAGTGGCGCTCCTGACAGATGGGCGATTCAGCGGGGCGACCCGTGGAGCCTGTGTCGGCCATATTTCCCCGGAAGCTATGGAAGGTGGGCCGATCGCCTTACTCCAAGACGGCGATGCGATCCTGCTCGATATTCCCGGTCGCAAACTCGAAGTGAAAGTGGACGATGCCGAGATGGCCAAACGCAAAGCCGCCTGGGTATGTCCGGAGCCAAAAGTGAAGACCGGTTATCTGGCACGCTATGCCAAACTCGTCACGTCGGCCAACACCGGCGCTGTGCTGAAATAATAAAATGAGGGGGAAGAAATTCATGATATCCAAAAAAAATGCGCTGTTTCTGCTGAGCCTGCTGATGGTCGTCGTATTCGCCGTTTCCGGCTGCGGTGGCGCAGAGAAGAAGCCTGAGGCCAAGCCGGCTGCAGGTCCACAGACGATCAAACTAGCTCATGTCGTTAATGAAAAAGATGGCTTCCACATTGCAGCCATGAAATTCAAAGAACTGGTCGAAGCACGCACCAAAGGCGCAGTTAAAGTCGAAATATTCCCGAATGCGTCTCTCGGTGATGAACGGACTCTGATCGAAGGAATGCAGATCGGCACAGTCGCCATGGGTGTTATCACCAATGGTCCGGTTGCCAACTTCCTGCCGGAGATTGCCGCATTCGAAATGCCGTTCATGTTTGCTTCACCGGAAGAAGCCTATAAGGTCCTCGATGGCGCAGTGGGCAAAAAAGTGTTGGACAAACTCGACGCCGTTAATTTAAAAGGTCTGGCTTACGCGGAACGTGGTTTCCGCAACCTCACCAACTCTAAAAAACCCGTCTTGACCCCTGCAGATATGGCCGGCCTGAAAATCCGTGTTATGGAAAACCCTGTCTATATTGATACGTTCAAAACTCTCGGCACCAATGCCGTTCCCATGGCCTGGACCGAAGCGCTGACCGCCTTGCAGCAGGGTACGATCGACGGCCAGGAAAACCCGATCAATGTCATCTATTCCTTTAAACTCAATGAAACGCAAAAATACCTCACGATGACCCGGCACTCTTATTCCCCGGCGCTGTTCCTCATGAGCAAAAAAGTCTTCGGTTCTTTCAACGCGGAAACCCAGGATATCCTGGTGAAATCCGCACAGGAAGCGGCAGTGTTCGAGCGGAAGTGGAATGCTGAGCAGTTGACTGAGCAGATGAAAGCCCTGAAAGAAAAAGGAATGCAGATTGTCGAGCCGGATACGGCAGCCTTCCAGGCAGCGGTCAAGCCTGTATATGACAAATATGGTCCCAAATTCGGCACACTGGTGGATGACATCAATAAAGCGAAAAAGTAGGTCCGGGAGGTTCTATGCAACAAATTTATCAAGGCATCAGCAAACTTAGTAATGCGATTGACCGGGCCATGGTGGGAATGGTTTTTCTCATCGTGGCCGCCATGGTCATCGTTACCACCCTGCAGGTTGTCTTCCGCGTCGCTTTCAATGCTCTAACATGGAGCGAAGAGTTGTCGCGGTATCTGTTGGTGTGGGGAACTTTTTTTGGCGCCACATTGGCGTACAAACGCGGCAACCATATCGCCGTCACATTCATCATCGATTTTTTCCCGACTCGGTTGCGGGTATGGTTCAATGTGTTTACGTACCTGCTGTCGCTGGCTTTCTTCGTAGTTGTGGCCCAACAGGGGCTGAATATGATTTCGATGCAAGTTTTCCAAGTTTCACCGGCACTGGGTCTGCCGATGCAATACGTATATTGGAGCATTCCTCTGAGCCTGGGCATTATGATTATCCATAGTTTTGCCGGTATAGCGAACGAGTTGCAGAAAGCTTTCGGAAAAGAGGCGGCTTCATGATTACCTTATTATTTGGCTCCTTCTTTATCCTGCTTGCTTTCGGCGTGCCCATCGCTATTGCCATCGGTCTCACGGTGCTTGTAGTGCTTTCTACCAACGACATCTCACTACTCGTGGTTCCACAGCGAATGTTCGCCGGAGCGGATTCATTTCCCCTGGTGGCCATCCCGTTCTTCATTCTGGCGGGAGATATCATGGCCAAAGGCAAAGTGTCCGAGAAAATGGTGCAGTTTGCTGATTCTTTACTGGGTTTTGTCAAAGGAGGCCTCTGGGTGGTGGCAGTGCTGGCATCCATGTTCTTTGCCGCCATCTCCGGCTCGGGGGCAGCCACGACGGCTGCTGTCGGAACGCCTTTATTGCCTGAACTGAAGAAAAAAGGCTATGACCCGGCTTTTTCCGCCGCACTCATTGCATCAGGCGGCTGTATCGGCGTTATTATTCCTCCATCGGTTCCGATGGTTCTCTATTGCGTAATTGCCGACCAATCGGTGGCCCGTCTGTTCCTGAACGGTTTCATCCCCGGGTTTATGATGGGAGGGGTTCTCATCGCCATCGGACTCTATGTTGCATATAAGAATAATTATGCCAACGGAGCGCCTTTTTCATGGCTGAATATTGCCAAGACCTTTCGGGATGCCATCTGGGGCTTGGCAACGCCGTTGATCATTCTGGGCGGTATTTTCTCCGGCTACTTCACACCGTCTGAAGCAGCGGTTATTTCCGTAGACTACGCGTTGCTCGTTTCGTTCTTCGTATACCGTGACATCGGTTGGCGGAATCTCGTAGAAATTTTTATGCGATCAGCAATAACGATGTCCATTATCATGTTCATCATTACCACTTCCACGTCAATGGGCTGGGTGATGGCCAACTGGCAGATCCCCAAAATTATCGCGGAAAATATCCTGGCGATTTCCAATAATAAGTATATATTGATTCTATTGGTCAATATCGTGATATTTATTACGGGATTCTTTATGGAAACCGCTTCAGCACTGATTTTACTGACACCGGTTTTTTTGCCCTTGATCCAGCAACTGGGCATCGATTTGATCCATTTCGGTGTTGTCATGGTGCTCGGATTATCGATTGGGATGGTGACACCGCCGGTTGCGATCAACCTCTATGTCGCCAGTACAATCTCCGGCCTATCCATTGAGAAGATCAGCAAAGCGGTCGTGCCGATGGTGATCGGCTTGCTGGTGGTGTTGCTGGCCGTAACTTATCTGCCGCTATTCTTCAAGGGCATGATACTATAAAATAGTCTTCCTCGTGAACGATAGCGCCTGCTGTGCAGTACACCCCAAATGTGAGACGAAATGTCTGACATTTGGGGTGTACTGCGCTTTTATGGGGCATAAAATTGTATATTCCGCAAAAAAATCTGTAAATATTGAATAATTTTAAAGGGATTTTAGTCAAATGGGCGAATTTCAGTACACAATGCTATTTTGCACATTGCACAGAGAGAACTAAATGAAGTATGAAATGTAGGAATGGGCAAAGGGTATTCTTCATATAAGTTTCGAGCAAATAGGGGGGGCAGAAATGAACGAGGTCATTTCTCTGGAAAAACGCACAGTCAGTAAGGTGTTCTGGCGATTGATGCCTTTTTTGGGGCTGCTGTACATTATTGCATTTTTGGACCGGGTCAATGTGGGTTTTGCAGCCTTGTCAATGAATAAAGATCTGGGCTTCAGCAATGCCATCTACGGCTTGGGCGCAGGTATTTTTTTCATTGGATATTTCGTCATGGAGATTCCCGGAAATATAATCATGTCAAAAGTTGGCGCGCGCATGTGGATCGCCAGAATTTTGATCACCTGGGGCATCGTTTCCGGCTTTACGGCTTGGGTTACTACGCCGATGGAGTTTTATGTCGTACGGTTTTTCCTGGGTGTGGCGGAGGCCAGCTTTTTCCCCGGCATTATTTATTATTTAGGTACTTGGTGTCGCGCACAAGACCAGGCGAAAGCCGTAGCCTACTTTATGATGTCCCTGCCGGTATGCAATGTTTTGGGGGCGCCTATTTCAACCTATTTGCTTGGAGTTACCGCAATGGGGATTGCCGGCTGGAAGTGGCTGTTCATCCTTGAAGCCATTCCTGCGATAATCATGGGCGTGCTTACGCCATTTTATCTGACGAATCGTCCGGTAGATGCCAAATGGCTCTCTGATGATGAGCGCAGCTGGTTGATGAAAGAGTTGGAAGCAGAAAGCGCCAAAAAAGTCGAAAAGAAAAAATATACGGTCATGCAGGCTTTTGCGGATCGGGATGTCATTACCTTGTCGGCCATTTATTTCTTCTGGGTGTGTGGATTCTATGGTGTTGGAATGTTTTTGCCAATTTTGGTCAAAGCTCTTTCAACGTCGATAAGCAACCAAATGGTCGGATTTTTGGTCGCTGTTCCTTATCTTTTCGCTTTTATTGCGATGTACTTTGTGGGAAAAAGTTCGGATAGGACCGGGGAACGCCGTTGGCATACGGTACTTGGCATGATGACGGGGGCTGTTGGATTGGGCGGCAGTGTTCTGTTCGCGGATGTTAGTATCTTTGTTTCCATGGTCTTTTTTACGGTTTCGGTCATGGGGATTTATGCGTCTTTCGGTCCTTTCTGGGCAATCCCGCACTCTTTCCTGACGGCTACCGCCGCTGCGGGCGCGATTGCGATGATCAACAGCATCGGCAACCTCGGCGGTTTCGTTGGGCCTTATGCCATGGGATACATTCGTGAGGCAACAGGTTCGTTCAATGGCGGCTTGCTGTTTCTGGTCGGTTGTCTGCTGGCTGCAGCCGGCTTATTAATCACGTTGCGCAAAGTCGGACAGGACGAAATATAAATAAAATTTACGCAAGCATGATTTTATCAGGCTCTCTGACTTGAAAGAGAACGCCATGTCCGGTATAATAACGTTGTTGCGGGTGTGGTGGAATGGCAGACACAAGGGACTTAAAATCCCTCGGCTTCACGGCCGTGCCGGTTCGAGTCCGGCCACCCGCACCATTCTTTGACACCAAGCTTCGGGAACTTTCCCCGAAGCTTTTTTGTTTTGCGTCGATATTACTCAGTTTTGTACTATCGTTATAAAATAACCCGGGATTATTCATTCAAACTTGTGCTATCGTCCAATGCTACTTACTTGAATTTAGCGTACACTGAACACGTTAATGTTTCTCGTAGGATCTGGATGGGGGGAGATTTTCTGATCGGTGCATACGAACAACAATTACCGAAATGCCTAACGGGTATACAGGGCCTTGATGAAATAACGAATGGTGGATTGCCGCGAGATCGTACGGCGCTGGTTTGCGGGTCAGCCGGTTGCGGCAAGACCTTGTTGGCGATGCAGTTTTTAGTAAACGGCGCAACGTTATACGATGAGCCGGGGGTTTTTATGTCTTTTGAGGAAAACGAGAAAGAGCTTGCCGAAAATGTAGCTTCTCTGGGTATCGATCTCAAAGTGTTGATGGCAGAAAAGAAAGTTTTTCTGGACTACGTGTATTTCGACAAGAGCGAAATCACCGAAACCGGCGATTACGATCTGGAAGGCCTATTTGTTCGGCTGGATTACGCGATCAATTTTATTGGCGCCAAACGTGTAGTGCTTGATACTATTGAGGTCCTCTTTGCGGAGCTGTCCAACGCAACCGTCATCAGAGCGGAGTTGCGCCGGCTATTTCGATGGCTGAAGGAAAGAGGGGTCACCGCCATTGTCACCGGCGAAAAAGGAACGGGCAGTTTGACCCGCCATGGTATTGAAGAATATGTTTCCGATTGTGTGATTCAGCTGGATCACAAGGTGGTAGATCAGATTTCCACCCGACATTTGCAGATCATCAAATACCGGGGTAGTGCTCACGGAACCAATGAATATCCTTTTTTGATCGATGAAGAAGGGATCTGCATTATGCCTATCACGTCGGTTGGCCTGACTGCGCAGGCCTCGACCGAACGGATCGCCTCAGGGATTGAACGCCTGGACACCATGCTTGGCGGCAAGGGTTATTATGCCGGGAGCAGTATCCTCATCTCCGGAACGGCTGGAACGGGAAAAACAACTTTGGCCGCTTTTTCGGCCGACGCTGCCTGTCGCAGGGGAGAGCGCTGTATGTATTTTGTGTTTGAAGAGTCAGATCATCAGATTATTCGCAACATGCGAAGTGTCGGTCTCGATCTCAAGCAATGGCAAGAAAACGGACTGCTGCGATTCGTCGCCGCCCGTCCCACCTTATTAGGGCTGGAAATGCATCTGGTCAGAATCTATAAGTTGGTGAATGAATTTAAGCCCCGGCTGGTGATTCTCGATCCGATCTCCAATTTAGCTGCCGCTGGTGAGACTGTTGAAGTGAAAATCATGCTGACGCGACTCATTGATTTTTTGAAACTTCAGGGCATTACGGCGATTTTTACGAATTTGTCTTCACGCAAACAACTGGAAGAGAACGACTTGCCGACCTCGTCGCTGATCGATACATGGATCGCCGTACGGGATATCGAAATCAACGGCGAACGAAATCGGGGCATATACGTTCTGAAATCACGCGGGATGGCTCACTCCAATCAAATACGCGAATTTGTCCTGTCAGATCAAGGTGTAGAACTCGTTGATGTTTCTACCGGGGCGGATGGGATTCTCACCGGTTCGGCCCGATTTGCCCAAGAGGAAAAAGATGCGGCGCAGCGATTGCGCAGACAACAGGAAATCGAACATAGACAGCGCGAAGTCGAACGCAAGCGCACGAAGTTGGAAGCGGAAATCATTAACCTGAAACTCGCCTTTGAAGCTGACGAAGAAGAACTTGGTGAGCTGATTGCCGAAGAAGTCGCCGAATCAGGTACGCTTGCCAATACACGCAAAGAAATTGCCGCATTGCGAAAAGGAGATAAATAGGCTTTGGGAGGAAAACAATGGTACGGATTGAGTCCGGCGGGAACGTCGAATTAGCTGAAAATGCCCAGAACACGTATGATTTTTGTCTGTACATTGCTGGAACTTCCCCACGTTCCAGCCGGGCGATCGCAAACGTGAGAAAACTATGTACGAAATTGCCGTCGGGAGTTTGCGACCTCGTTGTGGTGGATATTTTGCAGCAACCACAGGCCGCGAAAGAGAACCAGATTATTGTTGTTCCCACCTTAATCAAAAGAATGCCAAGGCCCGTACGTAGATTTATCGGCGATATGTCCAATGAAGATGAAATTTTGCGGATATTGAGAGGGTAGGCAGGTGGCAACCGTTAAAACAAAAAAAGAGCTGCAAGATGAAGTTAATGAACTTCATTGGCAACTCAAAGAAGCTCAGGATCTCATAAGCGCCATTAGGCACGGTGACATCGATGCACTCCTCGTTTCTGAAAACAAAAGCGACCCGGTTTACATTTTGCAGGGAGCAGACCATGTTTACCGTGAAATCATCGAAGAAATGCAGGAAGGATTTATTTCCCTGAATAAAGATGGGGTGATTCTTTTTTGCAACAAGAACTTCGCCCAAATGTTGGACAAATGTCTTGAGGATGTTATCGGCAGCTCCATTTATGATTTGTTTTCGTCCAGATTGGAAATTGAACTTTTTCAACAATCTTTGACAGAGACAGATTGTTTTAAACATGAGCTCAGCCTGAAATCTGCCAATGGCGTACCCGTTTCAGTACTGGTGTCGGCAAAAGGCTGTATCGATGAACAACAAATTGTTTTTCTGATAGTCACCGACTTAACGGAGCAAAAACGAGCCGAGCAGAATTTTATGTACCGTGTATTCGATCAGGCCAGTGAGTCCATCATCGTTTGCGATCTGATGGGCAAGATCATTCGCGGCAACAAAGTTGCAACAATGTTATTCGGATCAGATATTTTACAGGGAAGTTTTGATCAAACCATACCAATGTACAGGGAAGAGGATGGAACTCGTTTCTTGATTAAAGATGTTTTGAATGATAATGTCTTTGATCTCGAAGTCAAATACACGAACCCTGCGGGTGAGCGCCTTGACTTATTGGTCAGCGCTGGGCTGTTAAAGGGCGTTTACCGTGGGAGACGCTGGGTTTTTTGGTTACGATCGCCGATATTAGTTTGCGCAAACGCGCAGAGGAAGAGCTGGCTCGGTTTAACCTGATCACTGAGGAGGCATTGAAAGCCAAGTCGATGTTCATTGCTAACATGTCGCATGAATTACGAACGCCGCTCAACGCCATCATCGGTTTTTCAGAGGTAATGCAGGACAAACTGTTCGGACCTCTTAATTCCAAGCAGGAGACTTTCATAACCAACATCCTGATCAGTGGACAGCACCTGCTGGGCCTCATCAACGATGTACTGGACGTCAGCAAAATGGAAGCAAACAAAGTGCAACTCGAAGTAAGCCGCTTTGATATTGAAGCGGTATGTCGGGAGACCCTCGCTGCATTCAGTGAAAAGGCCAGGAAAAAGCAGATCAGTCTATTCGTTACGATTGATTCCAGTATGAACGGAGTGTCTTTTGAGGGCGATGTTCGCAAAATAAAACAAATTCTATACAATCTGGTCGACAACGGCATTAAGTTCAATCGTACGGGCGGAACCGTATCGATAAAGGTGCGGAAAATCAGTGAAGAGCTAGAAGCCGCAGCAATGGAGATCGTGGTAGAAGATACCGGTATCGGGATCGCTGAAGAAGATCAGGCGAAGCTGTTTTTGCCGTTTAGTCAGTTGGAGCAGTCCTATTATAATAAACAAACAGACGGAACCGGACTGGGGTTGGCTCTGTCAAAGCATCTGATCTCGCTTCACGGCGGCACGATTTCGATTCAAAGCGAACTGGGCAAAGGGTGCCAGTTTGTCGTTGTATTGCCAATAACTTAAGGACAGATCCGCAGAAGGCGGCACCCCTTAAATAAACCCCGAAAAACCAAACAACCGCCGAGTGTCGGCGGTTGTTTGGACCAATAACATGGATGTGCTACAAGAGATGTAGCGATTTCATCATACACCCGGATGTGCACAGCGTCAAACCAAATGCCGGAGAAGAAGAGGCAGCTAGACGTAATTTCACCGCCTGACGAAGGCGGTGGAGCTGGAAAGGAAGAAAATATGACGATGAAATACAATTCGCTGAAACAATTGGATGATCTGGGACAGTCCATTTGGTTGGATTATATTCGGCGGGACCTGATCACTGGCGGAGGGTTACGGCGTTTGATCGAGGAGGCCGGGCTACGGGGTATGACCTCGAATCCAGCCATCTTTGAGAAGGCGATAACGGACAGTCACGATTATGATAAAGACATTCGCGCCCTGTCACTTGAGGGGAAAGGGACTGAAACGATATACGAAACCCTCAGTCAGCGCGACGTTCAGAGCGCGGCCGACGAGTTCTGGCCTCTCTACGACAAGTCTGGCGGCAAGGATGGCTATGTCAGCCTGGAGGTCAATCCTCACCTGGCCAACGACACCCACGGAACGATAGAGGAAGCCAGGCGCCTGTGGACCGATCTGAACCGTCAGAACGTCTTCATCAAGGTTCCTGCGACAGCTAACGGATTGTCTGCTATTCGGCAGCTTATCAGCGAAGGGATCAACGTCAATGCGACGCTGCTCTTCGGGTTGCCGCGTTATCGTCAAGTGGCGGAAGCTTACATTGCAGGGCTCGAGGCTCGCGCCGCCATGGGGAAACCATTAAATCATATAGCGTCTGTCGCAAGTTTTTTTATAAGCCGAATTGATGCATTGGTAGATCCGCTATTGGACAAAATTATTGCGCAAGGCGGCCGTGAGGCAGACATCGCGCAAAAAACGCGTGGACAAGTCGCCATCGCCAGCGCTAAAGAAGCTTATCAAATCTACAAGGAAATCTTCGGCAGCGATCGTTTTAAAAAACTGCTGCGCAAGGCGCGCTTGTTCAACGCCTGCTCTGGGCCAGCACCAGCACCAAGAACCCGGACTACAGCGACGTGAAATACGTTGAGGCCCTCATCGGGCCGGACACGGTCAACACGGTTCCGCTTGAAACCCTCGACGCCTATCGCGACCATGGTGACCCTCGACTCCGGATCGAACAAGATCTCCATGAGTCATCACTGGTGCTCGCGCGACTGCAGGAACTGAATATTAACCTCGACAAGGTGACGCGGCAGCTGGAAGACGAAGGGGTCGATAAGTTCAAGCAGCCTTTCGATAAGTTGCAGGAGACCTTGGCGAGAAGAGCGCAAAGGCGTTGATATCATGACGACAAATAAAAAGGAGATGTTTGGGAAATGGTGCAACTGAAAAAAATATTGGTCGCCTATGATGGCTCTCCCCATAGTAAAGAAGCGATGAACTGGGCTGTAGAGTTGAGTTTGTCGTCAGGTGCGGAAGTTATAGCTGTAAAGGTTTTTGCGGGAAGCGAGTTGTATGGTGCAACAGAGGACAGTGTCGCAAACTTTCTTGAGGTGCGGGAAGAAATGCGCCGTGAGAAACACGAGTTGATGAACACAATGCATCAACAACTGATGGATGAGGTGTCTGACGTAGCGGAGAAAAGGGGAGTAAAGGTGAAAGGCGTAGTCCGTGAGGGTAATGTTGCAGGGGAAATTATTTCCTATGCAAAGGAAAATTCGATAGATTTGATCGTTACAGGGACAAAAGGCCAAGGGAAACTTGAAAAATTGCTGATGGGTAGCGTGACCCGGAATTTAGTAAGTTTGGCGCATATACCCGTCCTGGTCGTTAAAGATTAGGGCTAATAAGACCGTATACTATGGCTCCTAGTGGGGGCCTTTTTTATTGCTTCAGTGTAGTCATATGATTGAAAAATTAAAGTATATTGGCGGCTGTAGAACTATCCGCTTTATTCCGGTTCTCTTCGGACATAATTTGATATAACGGCTGTCAATAACTTGAGAAAATGTCACCGGTAAAGAAGGATAATTATCGGGAGAAAATGTCACTACGCATAATTTTTAAGGAAGATGTCTTCGAGCACGTGAAGGATGTCCCGGTCGTTGTCTTCAAAGGAAAGCTTCTTGGTCAAGGTATGCCCTTTTTTCCCCAGCTGCGATTTTTTCGGGCTTGATGTACGGCAACACCTGAAACAGCGTTTCTTTGTACTTGGCGCGAATTCCAAAGCGGGGATTGATTCACACATCGATCTTCGCTTTCGCCGGTACCTCCAGCGAAGAATGGGGAAGCAACAGAAAGTGACGGTTGTAGAACGAAAAAACTCGTCCGCATCGAGAATCCGGTTCATCTTCACACAAAGAATTGCATCCAAGTCAAGGTTTTGCGGAACAGCGCGGAAAGCCGACTCGAGTTTGACGGGTTCAACCGAAAAGTGCTGGTTAAACAACGCGATATAGGAAACCAGGAAGGCATTGGCCTGATCAATCGTGGTAATATTGGCCAGCGCAAACTCCACCGGGAGCCTGGACTGCAAGGTTTCCCACAAGCGTTCCACCCGGCCTTTGGCCTGCGGGGAACGAGCGGGGAAGAGACTAATGCCGAGTTCCGACATGGCCCGACCAAACTGGGTATCGTTAACGACTTTGCCGCCCAGTTGGTCTTCGAGAGACAGCTTTCCGGCGTTGCGGGAGAAGAAGATGGCGTGTCGGTCGGCGTAAATGCTGACAGGCATCCCGTGGTTTACAGAGAAGCTGCCGCATCACCTCAAAGTAGCCATGCGCCTGCTGATCCCGAGGGCGGAGTTTCCTGCAGACTGAGATTTCCTTTAATCACCTGATGGATTACCGCATACCTATTCAGTTGAGATTGGCTCATGAGATACTGCACCTCGTTCTTCATGGTGACATTTTCTCACGATAATCTACAAGGGACATTATCTCAAGTTAACCACACCACCAATTAGTCGTTTACTTGCAGACACAAATACTATTGTGATAAAATGCATTTAATATTGTAGTCGGTCAAAGAAGACTTCCGCAGCGCTTGCTGCAGGAGTCTTCTTGTTTTTTCCGGAAAACGTAGATAAGGGGTGAATGTGTTATGTTCCAGGAATACGAGCATTCGGAGAAATTTTACGACGAAATGTTTGAGAATGACGGGACGACTCGGCCTCATTACCAGGCTGCGCAAGATTGGTTTGTTTCCCTGTCGCCCAAGGCGCTGCAGACCCGGCAGGAAGCGGTTTATTCCCAGATGGTCAAGCAGGGGATCACTTTCACACTCTATGGAACCAGTGATCAGGAAAGCCTGGAACGAACCATCCCCTTTGATTCCATTCCCCGCATCATTCCGGCGCAGGAATGGAAGGTGGTTTCCAGCGGTGTGCGGCAACGGGCCAAGGCCATCAACCGTTTTCTGTGGGATGCATATCATGAGCAGCACATTTTCAGGGAAGGTATTATTCCAAGACGCGATATCATATCCAACGTGTATTTTCGCCCGGAAATGATGCATGTGGATGTTCCAGGTGGAGTATATATCAGCCTATCGGGGATTGATATCATTCGTGATGCAGGGGGGCGTTATTTTGTTTTGGAGGATAACCTCCGCACTCCTTCAGGCATATCGTATCTATATAAGAACCGCGCTCTGATGCGAAATCTGTTTCCAGACCTGTTCGAAAAATATAGGGTTCAGTCTTTATCACGTGGGCTCAACCAGTTTCTTATCGCGCTGCGCAGCCTCACTCCGGGGGGGAAGTCCAATCCCCGCGTTGTTCTGTTGACTCCTGGGCAGCATAATTCGGCGTATTTCGAACATACCTTCCTGGCGCAAGAAATGGGAATCAATTTGGTGGAAGGAAGCGATTTGAAGGTCGTTGACCACAAGGTGTATGAGAAAACGATTCAAGGCCTGCAACAAGTCGACGTCATTTACCGACGACTTGACGATGAATACCTGGACCCTGTTTCTTTCCGTCCAGATTCGCTCCTTGGGGTTCCAGGCATCATGAATGCGTATCGGGCTGGAAATGTGGCGATTGCCAACGCTCCGGGAACAGGAGTAGCCGATGATAAGGCCATTTATCGGTTCATCCCTGACATCATCCGCTATTACCTCAATGAAGAGCCCATATTGGAGAATGTTCCTACCTATGTGCTGGAAAAAACGGAAGCAAGGGAGTACGTGCTTGAACACTTGCCGGAGATGGTGGTGAAGGAGACCTCCCTATCGGGTGGCTACGGCATGTTGATCGGACCGCAGGCGTCGAAGCAAGAATTAGCGCTATTTGCTGCGAAAATACAGGAAACGCCGAGTCGTTACATTGCCCAGCCGACTATTCAGCTATCAAGGGTTCCTTGCTTTCAGAATGCCCGGATTAGTCCTTGTCACGTAGACCTTCGCCCGTATGTGGTCATGGGGGCGGGGGAGGAAGTTTATGTGGTGCCTGGAGGACTGACTCGCGTGGCCCTCAAGCCAGGTTCTTTGGTGGTAAATTCGTCCCAAGGGGGCGGCAGCAAAGATACCTGGATTTTGCAAGGAAACCCGGAAGAAATGGGGGAGGCGAGGGCATGAGCAGACGGGTGATGGAGGATATTTTTTTTTGGCTGGGCCGTTATACTGAACGGGTAGACTATCATGCCCGTCTGATTGACGCCAATTTTCAGGAATACCAGGAATCGTCAGGTTTCGAGGCGGATCGGCTGCCGCTGTGGCAGCGGTTGATGGAAATGCTCGGTGAATTGCAGAGTTACCAGACGGGACATCCCGAACCGGGGGAAAAAAGTATTTTGTTTTTTTTGACGTTGGACCCTGATCATGCAAACTCGATCGCAAGCTGTCTGAATCTGGCGCGGAACAACGCCCGGGCTGTGCGCGAGCGGATTCCCGGTTTTGTGTGGGAGGCTATCAACGAAACTTATCTTTGGCTTAGGGACAAAAACATTTCGGCAATCTTTGAGGCATCCCCATATCTTTTTTATCAACATATTAAAGAACGGATTGCTTTATTTTATGGCATTGCGGACTCTTCGATGCTACGCCGGCATGAATGGCATATTCTGCAATGCGGCCGATATATGGAACGGGCGGAAAACACGGTGCGCATCCTGCAAATGCTCGTAAAATGCAGCGAAGTTTGCCGGGATCAAGTTTCGCCCGAGCAGTATCAGCAATTGCTGACCCTGCTCAAAGACCGTGGATGGGGTAGAGGGGTTTCGCCGGTTTTATGCATCCGAGCTGACTGCGGAAAATGTCTACCGTTTTCTTTTGCTCAATTTGGAATTCCCGCGCTCTGTATCTTACGCGTTGCTGGGGCTGGACCGCAACCTGAAGCTTATGCAGCGTCTGGAGGGTAATTCCCAGCTGAGAGTGGGAAGAATAACCCGTCTGCTCAAGCGAATTCAGGCTTTGCTGCTCGGCCTCGATGAGGAAAGCAGTACGGTGGAGGATCAAGCGAATTTTCTGCATTCTCTGTTGGTGCTGTGCAATGAGATGAGCCGGGAATTTTCGATGACCGTCTTTAACATGGAGGATTAGGCTGAATGAAATTTGATATCCATCATACCACCCAGTACCTGTATGACCATCCGGCGACCGACAACATCAATGAGGTGCGACTGTCACCCCGCACGAACTACCGCCAGTCCTGCCTGCATCATTTAATTGTGACGGACCCGCAAACGAATTTATTTACTTATGAAGATTACTTTGAAAATCGGGTTCACTCATTTTCTGTAACTCAGCCGCATCAGCAACTAAAGATCCACAGTCACTCTGTCGTCGTTACCCAGAGTCAGGAGCCTCGTTCGAGCGGCAGACTGAGTGTGGCGGAAGAACATGCAATTCTCTGTGATGATGCGTTTCAAAATCGCTATGCTGAGTTTTTGCTTGCGACATCCTATATTCAGTTTTCTACGGATATCCGTGCATTTGCCGCGGAAGTAGCGACGAACGCAAAGAGCGGGAATGTGTATGAAACCGTTCGTACCTTGAGCAGTACCATTCATGAAGGTTTTTTGTATGAGCCGGGCGTAACGAATGTGAACACCACGGCACAGGATACACTTTTGCTTCGGCGGGGAGTCTGCCAGGATTTTGCCCATCTGATGCTGGCCTGTTGCCGGGTGCTGGGAATTCCCGCCCGCTATATCAGTGGTTATCATTTTGTCAGCGACTTGCAGACTGCAACAGCGGCCTTTCAGCAGGCTTCCCATGCCTGGGTGGAGGCGTTCATTCCCGGCGTAGGCTGGCTGGGCTTCGATCCGACGAATAATGAAACGATGAACTGGCGTTATATAAAATTGGGGCATGGTCGCGATTATTGCGATATCGTACCGGTGAAAGGAAGTTATAAGACCTTGCCTGGCAACCGTAATATGGAAGTGACGGTGGATGTCCGCAAAGTGGAAGATGATGACACGATGGATGAAATGATGAGCCGTAGGGAGCAATCCAACTGTCTCGTCCAGTCATCAGGAACCGAACCCTGCGAATCCGACAATCAGCAATGATTAAAGGGCTGCATCACTCAGGTTTAAAAACCTAATGTGAGGCAGCCCCTGTAGTATTTGAGTTGAGAGTTGTACATTAGGACAGTAATACTGTGATTCCCAGCATGTCCCTGCCCGTAAGCCAGGTCCCGTCGTGTGCGACCAGCACAACCCGCGCCGCTGCATTGGGATCAGATAGCCAGAGATTTTTCACCATCAGTCGACAGGCAGGTTCATCAGGCACGATCTTATAAAAACCAAACTTGCAATTCAGGGAATCCGAATTTGCGTGACTCAGAGGGGAAAGGTCTATTTCTTGCGTCATCCGGTTGAAAAAGACAGGGTCTTTATATGCGTTGGTTTTTGCTGTTGGGTTGGATAGAAATTCGGTACTGCTGACAACTTCAAACCCGAAGAAATGATATTCCTCTTCCCAGTTGGCGAGAGCGCAGACCAATACCTCCTGGTCCTGATACGTCAGGGGGGATGATACTTGGTGAAAACCGTTGGAAGTGCAGCGATAGGTAATCAAATCGAGAATCTCTGTCTGGTTCATGCAACAGCTCATTCCTTTCCGCGCGAAATTATCGGGTCACTATCCATCAACGGTAGAAGTTCTTAGAAAAGAGAAGGATTTTAAAAAATGAAAAGACCGCCACTCCTGTGACGGTCTTGAAGCGGATCATGAATTTTCTGATGTCGGCTGGATCTTGGATGGAAAAGATCGGGCATATCTATAATGTCACCCAAGATTCAGGTGAATGATTCGGCTGGGGCGGCCGGATTTGCCGATGATCCTTTTACCGATGATTTTACAAAACCCTGTTTGTTCAAATTTCTCAATCACTCTGTTCATCGTTCTCGTTGTTACGCCAAACAGCGGCGCCAATTCCTTGATGGTGAAATCGCTTTTCCCATATTGCTCCGCGATACAGCTTAATTTGAATACGGTGTTGATACTGACTCCGACCTTTTCCGAGATGCGTAGAAATTTTTCATCGATGAGCGGTTCTGCTTTTTCTGTGTTCGGAGCGATACTTGCCAAGTGGCCGATGATTTTTTTTCCTTCATAGACGATAAAGGCGAGGTTTCCGCCTTTTTTACTGGCATGCAGCATGCCGCGGGTCGCGCCGATTTTGGCTTCGTTGGCGGTCTGCCCGTATCCGATCCCTACGCTGACGGTGCTGGCGGTGTTGGCTTGGACGGCATGAAGCAATTCAATGCTTTTCAGGTTGTTGGTTTCATTCTCCAATAACTGCGTGGTCGTAAAGAGCAGATAGTTTTTATCGCCGCTTTCAATGACTGCAGCCTGGATGCGTTGCGCAAACAAGTAAATCTGTTCCGACACTTTCGTCCGGTTCAGAGCGGTCTGATATTCGTCATCAGCCAGCAAAGAAAGTTCACTGGGCGCGTCAATCTGGATACAAATGGCCACCAGCTGGCTTTGTTGGCTTACTTTCACCAAATGTTTCAACTGCAGTTTGTAGAGAGTTTCTCTGATGATGTTGGCTGTCGGCTCCAGCAGCAGACAGGGAACCGCACACGCGCGAAGTTCGTCGTACGCCCCCTGCAGAGCGGTGATACAGCAGGAAACGTGGCCGCCCAAATAGTTCTTTTTGTGAAAATCACAGATGTGGGTTTGATAGTTGTCGGAGAGCTTTTCTTCCTCCGCGATGAAGATTCTCAGCTGTTCAATAGGGATGCCGATTTCCTGATAGGCTTCATGAAGTAAGTCCTGATTGTAGGTGTCGAAACTGATGTTGGAAATATCATAATCGGTCCAGAGTTTGGCGTACAGCAATATTCGCATCAGAGAACTGCCGCTGCGGGGAACGAACTCCCACGGTACAGTCGGCTTGATGAATTTACCAGCCAGCGTGTACGGCGTTTTTCCGGTGAATAGAAGGGCATCCACCTCCAACTGGTGGTACTTCAGTAGGGCGGGTGTTTCCGTATAAGTGGAATAGACATATTCGACCGGTTCAATTTGCGGGAATTCCTTCTTGATGATCCGGGCAGTTTTGGCGACTATTTGTGAGGGACCGATGATTCCAACTTTCATTTGGGCTCTCCTTTACTGCCAGAATGCGAGGGAGTAAATTAATATTTTGGACATATTAGGGACAATATTAGGGCGCGTCATTTAACCATATAATATCATTAATCGGACTATTCGAAAAGAAGGGACAAACGAAAACGTCCAGATGAAATAAAGGAGGAATGGCGGCATGGAGAAGCTAGTGAAGGCCATCGAAGCAAAACATGACAAAATGATCGGTTTTTTAGAGAAATTGGTGAACATAGATTCAGGGAACGACAGTCCGGAGGGCGTTGCGAAAGTAGCTCGCATTATTGGCGACAAACTTCAGGAAATGAAATTTGATGTGGAATATATGGATGTTCCGGGCGCCTGTACGCATCTGCTGGCCAAAAAGAAAGGGACGGGTAGCAAAGAAGTCATGATCATCGGCCACATGGACACGCTTTTTCCTGTGGGGACGGTAGCAGCCAGGCCTTTTACCATCCGGGACGATAAAGCATATGGACCCGGAGTTTTGGACATGAAGGGCGGCATCACGATCGCTCTCTTTGCGCTGGAAGCTCTTTATGAATCCGGCTGGAATGACAAGAATGTTACGGTGTTCTTTGCCGGCGACGAAGAGTTCGCCCATCCCAAAACCAATGCGCCCGAACTGTTCGAGAAATACGCCAAAGGCAAAGATGCGGTATTCAATATGGAAACCGCCAGCGCCGGGCAAGCAGTTCTGGTGGGGCGTAAAGGCAATATCCATCCGGAGCTGATTGTTAAGGGAGTTTCGGCCCATGCAGGCGCAGATTTGGACAAAGGCGCCAGTGCGATTGTGGAATTGGCGCACAAGATCATCGCCGTCAACAACCTTACGGACAAAAACCGGGGACTTACCTTCAACTGCGGCGTCATCAAAGGCGGAACGGTGGCCAATGCAGTGCCCGACTACGCTTCTGTCGTCATCGACATGCGCTATTTGACTGCAGCTGACGGTGCGGAAGGAATAGAGAGTCTGCGAAAAATCGCTTCGCAAAGCATTGTTCCCGGTACGACTACCGAGGTGGCGAATCTCAGGGAACGGTTCACACCAATGGAAGTGACGGAAGGAAACTTGAAACTGTACGAAATCGTGCGGGAACAGGGCAAGAAATTGGGGCTGGATGTCGAGAAAAAGGTTGGCGGCGGGGCTTCTGACGCAGGGTGGACCGTCCGTGCCGGCGCTCCTTCAATTTGCTCGATGGGAGCCTTGGGCGAACTCAATCACAGCGACCGGGAGTATATCGTTCTGGCCGGACTCGTGGAACGGGCCAAGTTATTGGCGTTGTCAGTCGATGCGGTTTGAGCAGCCTAAAATATTACGATAAAACTGGACGAAAAATGTACCGGAGGGTGGAGCTGTAATGCAGGAGCAAAATATTATGGGGCGGACTTTAGCTGAATGGATTGCGGAGTACCCCCTGCTGCAGGATCTCATCGACACGCGGGAAGTATGGTGGTCGAATCCGGCCTGCGTGCCAACGCTGGATTCGCTTCCTTTGGCTTTGGGGTTGAACGATGTCGAAGATGCAGAACGGCGTCTGTTGCGATTTGCACCTTATATTGCGAAGGCCTTTCCCGAAACACAGGCTACCCGTGGGATCATCGAGTCCCCATTGCTGCAGGTTCCCCGCATGCAGCAGGAATTGGAACGCCTGTTACAGCGGCAGATTCCGGGGAAAATCTATGCGAAATACGACAGTCATCTCCCCATCGCCGGCTCGATCAAGGCTCGGGGCGGAGTGTATGAAGTGCTGAAAGTCGCGGAAGAGTTGGCCATCGAGCACCAACTGCTGAGTGAAGCCGATGATTACAGTATCATCGACAGCGAGCCGTTCCGGAGGCTCTATGCAGGGTACTCCATTGCTGTGGGGTCGACAGGAAATCTCGGCCTGAGCATCGGCATCATGAGCGCGAAACTGGGTTTCAAAGTGACGGTGCATATGTCGGCGGATGCAAAAACCTGGAAGAAAGATCTGCTGCGATCCAAGGGGGTTCGCGTCATCGAGTACGACGCTGATTTTTCACAGGCGGTGACAGAAGGGCGAAAACAATCGGAGAAAGAAGCAAACAGTCATTTCATTGATGATGAAAACTCGACGGATCTGTTTCTTGGGTATGCGGTGGCTGCCCTCCGGCTGAAGAAACAACTGGACGAGATGAATATCACCATCGATGACAAGCGGCCCTTGATTGTTTATCTTCCTTGCGGTGTGGGCGGCTCTCCCGGCGGGATCACGTTTGGACTGAAACTGATTTTCGGGAGAAATGTCCATTGTTACTTCGCCGAACCGACGCATGCCCCGGCCATGTTGATTGGATTGATGACCGGATTGCATGATGCTGTATCGGTTCAGGATTTCGGCATCGACAACATCACTGAGGCGGATGGACTCGCTGTGGGGCGTCCCTCGGGCTTTGTCGGCAAGAACGTTGGCCGGCTTATCAGTGGAGTGTATACGGTGGAGGACGGCGAAATGTATCGGCTGCTTGCGCAGTTGGCTGATACGGAAGGCGTCTTTTTGGAACCTTCCGCATTGGCTGGTTTCGTCGGTCCAGCCCGATTGCCTATAGCACAGGAAGGCGCCGTGCATATTGCGTGGGCCACCGGCGGCAGTATGGTACCCACCGATATTATGAATGGATTTTATGAAAAAGGGTGCTTGCTGCTTCAGAAACCGTCGCGCTAAAAAAAATCAAAGAATGAGGTGAAAAACGTGCGGGCAGTCGGAATGTTTGACGGAAAACTGGTCGATATCGACCAACCGGTGGCGAAGCTCGAAGATCGTGGTTATCAATTCGGCGATGGAGTATACGATGCATGGTGTTTATTGAATGGGCGCCATTTCTTGATGGACGATCATTTGAATCGATTGCAGCGAAGTTGCAATCTGGTCGGTATCAAACCGAGCTTTTCCCATGAAGAAATGACGGAAATCATCGGTAACATGACGAAAGAATCGGGTTTGCAGGATGCACTCATCTATGTCCAGTATACGCGGGGGTATTCCTCGCCCCGAGCACATGCCAGCGCTCCGGATATTCGGTCTCTATTCTCGGGGACAATCTCGCCCTTGAAACCCTACCCGCAAGAATATTTTACGGTCGGCGCGACTGCGATTTCTCACTCGGATGATCGTCATCTGTTGTGTCATGTGAAATCGTTGAACCTGTTGGGCAGTGTACTGGCCAAAAATGCAGCAGTGGCGGCAGGATGCTATGAAAGTCTTTTGATTCGGGAAATTAAGGGCAAGGATGTTGTCACTGAATGTGCGCACAGCAACTGTTTTGCCGTCAAAGACGGAGTTTTATATACTTCTCCCAATGGGAAGTATATTTTACCGGGCATCACCCGGGCAACTGTGATCGAGCTTGCGAAACAAAGCGGCATTTCGGTTGTTGAAGATTTTGTGCCGCTGGATTTTTATCTTGGCGCCGACGAAGCCCTGATCACGAATTCACTGGCCGTGATTCCCCTGGTCAAAATCGATGGAAAACCAGTTGGCAACGGCAAAGTGGGCTCGGTGACGAAAAAAATTATGGAACTTTATGAAGAACGAATCCAGGACGTTTGCTACCGATAAGGAAAATTAGTGGGACGGAGGTGAATCGAGTGACATTCGATATCAAAATTGTCAACGGGTTGATTGTGGATGGCTCCGGGAATCCGGCATTTTCGTCGGATGTGGGAATTGTTGGCGACCGGATTGTTGCCATTGGCGATTTGGCTGACGCAACCAGTCGCCAAACAATCGATGCAACTGGAAAAATCGTTTCACCGGGCTTTATTGACATGCATACGCATTCAGACCTGGCGGTGCTATTTGATCCGCATACAAACAGCAAGATCTTCGACGGAGTGACTACCGAAGTGGTGGGGAATTGCGGGATTGGCGTAGCGCCGGTTTCGGAGGCGAACCGCCAGCTGCTGATCGATTATTTGGGAACCCGGATGATCGGCAACCTCCCTGTCACTATCGAACTTCATTGGTCATCGATGGCAGAGTATCTGGATTATGTCAGGGGACACCCTCCGGCATTAAATGTGGTCGCGTTGCTTGCCCAGGGGCCAGTGCGAATTGCGGTCATGGGTTTTGGCAAGGACACGCCCTCGGACACGCAAATGGCTGAAATGAAAGCGCTGGTTAAAGCCGGTATGGCGGAAGGGGCTGTCGGGCTTAGCTCCGGTCTGATTTATATGCCGGGGGAGTTTTCCTCTACGAATGAACTGGCGGAACTATCAAAAGAAATGAAACCGTATCAAGGGTTTTACGTGACCCACATCAGGAATGAAAGCGAAGGCGTATTCGACGCCTTGGAGGAGGCCCTGACCATTGGCGAAGAAGCGGGAGTTCCTGTCCACATTTCCCATTTAAAGGTGGCGGGGGAGTCGGTCTGGGGGCGCTCGCCGGAGCTGCTGGCGCGAATTGACGCAGCCAATCAAGCCGGGGTTGAAACAACGTTTGATGTCTATCCGTATACATCCGGGATGACCGGCTTGACTGCGTGCATGCCGCCGTGGGCTTTTGAAGGAGGGGTCGAAAAACTATTGACCCGCCTTGCTGATGCCGAAATCCGGGCAAAAATCGTCGTTGATGTCGAGAATGGAATAACTGGCTGGCAGAACTTGTTTAAAGCGGCAGGCGGTTGGGAAAATATAACGATCACCACTGTCAACAGCCAAGCGAATAAGTGTCTGGAAGGGAAAACCATTCAACAAATCGCCGACATGCAGGGGAAAGATCCGTACACGGCAGTTTTCGACCTGTTGATCGCCGAAAAAGGAAAAGTTTTGATCGTGCTTCTGCTTATGTCGGAAGAAGATTTGGTCAATATTCTGACGCATCCCATGGCAATGGTCGGCTCTGACGGGATGAGCGTATCGACTGAGGGAGTCATGTCGTTCGGTATGCCCCATCCTCGCGCGTTCGGCACCAGAGCAAGGGTGCTGGGGCGGTATGTGAGAGAGAAAAAAGTCCTGAGTTTGGAAGAAGCTGTGAAGAAAATGGCCTATATGCCTGCATGGCGTTTGGGGCTGCCCAAACGAGGGCTGCTTCAGGAAGGGTACTATGCCGACGTAGTCGTGTTCGACCCGGATAGGGTACGGGACAATTCCGTGTACAGCGATCCCAAGCACTATTCGAGTGGGTTTGACTATGTTGTCGTGAATGGAAATATTGTGTTGGCTAATGGAATTCACCAGAAAGTTTTCGGTGGTAGAGTGCTTACACACAAAGCACAATAAAATAATGGAGGAGGGTAACTATGAATCTGCAATCGGTAATGAACAGTCCAGGGATGTGGATTGCTTCCAGTTTCATGGTGCTTGTGGTTTTGGTCCAGAGCGCCCTGTTTATGCGGGAAGGATTCAGGGCGGCCAACAAACTGGGAATGCCCCGCAGCGAGTGCATCAAGGGGATGCGCGCTGCCATGATCACCGCGATCGGGCCATCTCTGGCTCCAGTAGTCATCCTGCTGGCGCTGCTGGCAGTGCTTGGTGGTCCTACAACTTGGATGCGGATGAACGACATCGGCGCTGCCCGGACCGAGCTGGCCATGTCGGCGCTGGCCACGAAAGTGTACGGTGTTGAAATGCGATCCGCTGCTTTTGATCTCAAGGCTTTCAGCTATGCGATCTGGGGCATGGCGATGAACAATGCCGGCTGGATGCTGGTGGCGCTGATCTTCGTCAAGCGCATGAACTCCGCCATCAAGAAAATGAATCAAAAATATAATCCCGCGTGGGTGAAGCTCATCATGACGGGCGCTGCGATCGGCCTGTTTGCTTCCCTGTGGAGTCCTGCCCTGATTAAGGGCGGCGGACAGTTTGTGGCCGGAATCGTGGCTTTTGTTTCCATGTATCTGATTTCAAAGTATGCCGGCAATTACCCCCGGCTGCAGGAACCGGCTCTGGGGATCGCCATGTTGATCGGTATGTTTACCGCGGCCTATTTTTTCTAGAAAGAAATTGATAGAGGAGGATCGATATGGAAGGCAATTATGATTTTCAGGCCCAGTCTGCCCGCATCGGAATGTTTACTCTGGTCGCAGGTTTGATCGCCAATTTTGTTCCGGCCCTTTATCTCGCAGGAGTCGTAGGCGTCATGCCGCAATTCACCGATCTGGTGCAGATTTACGCGGTGGCGCTGAGCGCTTTCGGCGTCAGCTGGCTCGTACAACCGTTATCCTTTTACCCGATGCTGGGAATCGGCGGATCGTATATCAGCTGGTTGTGCGGCAATGTTGCCGATATCCGTGTGCCGGCCGCCACAATGGCGCAGAGAGTCGCCGGAGCTGAGCCGGGTTCACCTGAAGGAGATGTGATGGCGACCATCGGGATTGCCGGGTCGGTATTCGTGTCGGTGGCGATTCTAACGCTGTTCACGTTTATCGGAGCGGCGATCATGCCGATGGTGCCGAAATTTGTAACCAAAGCGTTCGGCTTCATCCTGCCGGCGGTATTTGGCGCCGTTTACGCCGAACTATCCCGCAGACATCTTAAAATCGGTATCCTGACTATTATCCTGGGATTGGCGATTACTTATTTCGCGCCTAAGATCGGACTGCCGGGATCGATGCTCTCCATCGCCGTAATCGCTGGCGGAATTGCGATGGCGCGGGTAGTTTATTTGACCGGCAAAAAATAATATCGTGGTATTACAGGAAGGAAGTTGTGAGTAATGAAAATTGACCGAATTGATATTATTCATGTGAAAAACCCGTTCCTCCACCCCTTTGAAACCAGTTTCACCCGATTTGTCGAACGGGATGCCCTGATCATCAAGGTTTATTCAGAGGGGCTTACTGGCTATGGCGAATGTAAAGCGTTTTATGGACCGCTGTATAATCCTGAAGACAACGGCACCTGCTTCCACATCATCAAGAACATCATCGCGCCGGTGATTTTGCACCAAGAGATTCAGGACCCATACGACTTTATGCGCAAAATGACCTTTATCCGTGGCAACCGTCTCGCCATCGCCGCCGTGGAGAACGCGCTCTGGGAACTGCATTCCCAGCGGGAGGGCAAGTCGCTGAAGACCCTGCTCGGGGGGACGCAATCCGAGGTCAAGGTCGGTGTGAGTCTCGGCATTGAACCGACAGTAGCTTCCCTGCTCGGAAAGATCGAAAAGTATCTGGCGGAAGGCTATCACCGGACCAAGATTAAGATCAAGCCAGGCTGGGATATCGAAGTGCTGCGGGAAATCCGCCGCCATTATCCGGATATCACGCTGACCGTGGATGCCAACTCGGATTACACGCTGGCGGACATCGACCTGTTCCGGGCCATGGATGATCTGAACCTGCAATACATCGAGCAGCCGCTGGCCGAAGACGACATCATCGACCATGCCGTGTTGCAGAAAGCCATCAAGACACCGGTCTGCCTCGATGAAAGCATCGTTTCATATGACACGGCGCGGCATGCCATCGCGATGGGCAGCTGCAAAATCATCAACATCAAATCCAGCCGCTGCGGCGGTTTGTGCGAGTCTGTCAGGATTCACGATCTCTGCATGCAGCACAACATCCCCATATGGGTCGGCGGCATGACGGAACTCGGCATCGGGCGCGTACAGAACATCTCGTTCGCCAGTCTGCCGAACTTCACTCTCCTGGCCCATGATATCGCTGCCAGCAACCGCTATTTCAAAGACGATATCACGACTCCTCATGTCAATATTACCGATCGGTGCACGCTCATCGTGCCTGATGAGACGAACGGCGTCAGTTACGCAGTGGATGAAAAAGCACTGGAACGGATGATGGTCGGCAGGGAAGTCATCAAGTAGATCGGATCTCAAGATTGACGAAGCTGCATCCGGCGTGGAATCCCATCTGCGCCGGATTTGGCATTTTCATTAGGGGTCGTTTTTAGCCATTCGCAGGTATTCAAGGAAGGGAAGTGCAGGATAATGTTTGATCTCAAGATTATTAACGGCCGTATCGTCGATGGCAGCGGGAAAATCGCTTATCACGGCGATGTTGGGATAGTGGGGGACAGGATCGCAGCAATCGGCAATCTGACTGACTGCGAAAGCGGTGCAACGATCGATGCCCACGGCAATGTTGTGGCGCCTGGTTTTATTGATATGCATACCCATTCAGACCTGTCCGTTGTGTATGACCGGAATGCCAACAGCAAGATATATAGCGGTGTGACCACCGAAGTTGTAGGCAACTGCGGCATCGGTCCAGCGCCGATCAAAGAGGAGAACAGGGAGCTTCTGATTGACTATCTAGGCACCCGCCTGATTGGATCGATCCCGGTCAAGATTGAACTCCCGTGGGCGAGCTTCGATGAGTATTTGCAACATGTTAAAAATACCCCTCCGGCGTTGAATATCGCACCGCTGGTAGGGCAGGGCGTGGTGAGGATTGCTGTGATGGGGTTTGCCAAAGGAAACCCCAATGCGGTGGAATTGAAAGAGATGCAACGCCTCGTCGATGCGTCGATGTCGGAAGGCGCTTTGGGACTTAGTTCCGGCCTGGTCTACCTGCCGGGTGAATATTCTTCCATGGAGGAGATTGGCGAACTTTGCAAGACCATCGCACCGTATAAAGGGATTTACTGCACGCACATGCGCACAGAGAGCGACGGGATCATGGATGCGATCGAGGAGGCGCTGCAGATTGGCGAAGCCGGTGGCGTGCCGGTGCATATCTCGCATATGAAACTGTTGAGCCAGAATATGCTGGGTAAGACCGATTTGGTGCTGGAGCGACTGGCGAGAGCGGAACGCTCGGGAATCGAAGTGTCCTATGACGTATACCCCTACACTGCCGGCCTGACTTCGCTTTCCGCCTGCATGCCGCCATGGATATTCGAAGGCGGCGTGGACAAGATGATCGGGCGGCTTGGCGATTCCTCAATTCGAACTCGGCTGCGGCAGGAAATCAACGAAGGTTTGCCGGGATGGCAAAACTTCGTCAAATCAGCGGGCGGCTGGGGGAAATTCTTTGTGTCTTCGGTTCGCAGTGAAGAAAATAAGGTTCTGGAAGGGAAATTCATTACGGAAATCGCTGAGTTGCAGGGAAAAGATCCCTATGATGCGGCGTTTGACCTGTTGATTGCGGAAAACGGCCGGGTGCAGATGAACTATTACGCCATGAAGGAAGAGGATGTAATCACGTTCCTGCAGCAACCGCAGGCGATGATCGGCTCGGATGCCATGAGTTTGTCAGCGGAAGGCATCCTTTCCTACGGCAAGCCCCATCCGCGGGCTTTTGGCACGCCAACCCGCCTATTGGCACGCTATGTAAGGGAATTGAAAGCGCTTTCACTCGAAGACGCCATCCAAAAGATGACAGACCGTCCTGCGCGGCGCCTCGGCTTGGGCGGACGCGGTCTGATCCGGCAGGGATATTACGCGGATATTGTCATCTTCAATCCGGATTCGGTGCAGGACCAGGCGACCTATACCGAGCCAAAACAATACTCCACAGGGATTGAAACCGTCATTGTGAACGGGCAAGTGGCCATCGACAAAGGCTGCCACCAAAAAGTATATCAAGGCAGAGTTCTGGGAAGGACGGAATAGAGTTCATGACCATTTCGATTATTGCAACAGGAGACTCCTTGCTGGCCCAACGGTTGCCGCGCACTGCCGAGCCTTGTCTGAAACTCAAGGCTTTGTTGGAAACAGCGGATGTCCGATTTACCAATTTCGAATTGTTGGTTCATGATTTTGAAGTATCTCCGGCTGCGGTCAGCGGAGGAACGTGGGTCGCTGCCCGGCCACAGATCGTTCAGGATTTGAATTGGATCGGCTTCAATTTGTATGCCTGCGCCACCAACCATGCTCTGGATTGGGGCCATGAAGGCCTGCTCACCACTATGCGGCATCTGGATAATGCCGAGTGCGTTTATGCCGGGATCGGCAATAATATGGCAGAAGCAAGCCAACCCAAGTATCTGGAAACCGCACAGGGGCGTGTTGCGCTGATTAGCGTAAGCTCGACGGGAAAAGACTGGCATATTGCCGGCGAGCAGCGGCCGGATGTTATAGGACGGCCGGGAATCAACATGCTGCGTTTCAATGCGGTTCACTATCTGCCCCAAGAGGATATCGAGACATTGAAAGAAATCGTAAATAAAACCGATGTCAATGCCCGGCGTTTCCAATTGGAAAGTGAGGGCTTTGCCAAGCCGGAGGAAGGTTTCGCGATTGGCAATATCCGCTTTGAAGTCGGGGACCAAGGATCGGTTACCACGTATAATCAAAAAGACGCGGAACGCATCGTGAAAGCTATTAAAGAGGCCGGGCGGCAAGCGGATGTTGTATTGGTCAGCCATCACGTGCATGAGTTTAAAGGTGCGACCAAGGACATCTCCGCTGATTTCACCCGCGACTTTGCCCGTTTGTGCATTGATAGCGGAGCTCACGCCTATCTGGGGCACGGTCCCCACATTTTGCGAGGTTTCGAGGTCTATAAAAACCAACCCATTTTCTATAGCTTGGGTGATTTTATCATTCAGAACGATTCAATCGAACGGCAACCTGCCGAGTTTTTCGACATTTACGGTCTGGATGCGAGCCACACACCTTCGGATGCCTTCGATGCCCGCAGCAAAAATGGAACCAAGGGACTGGCGGTAAACCGAAAAGTATTTGAATCGGTGATGGCTTCATTCCAGGTTGAGGACGGCAAGATTGAGCGCGTTGAATTGATTCCGATCACACTCGGCTTTGAGAAGAAGCGATCCGTGAAAGGCAGGCCGGAATTGGCCTCGATTGAAGACGGCAATCGAATTCTAACTGAACTGGCCAATCTTTCCAATGAATATGGGACCCAAATTGAAATCAAGGACGGTCGCGGTTATATTCGTATCTAACTTACAAGGGAGAGCATTATGAACCAGGTACAAAAAGAAAATCAGGATAAGGCGCATATTGCGATTTTAGCTACCGGAGGTACTATTGCCAGCCGAGGCGCCGATAGTTTGGCGCTGACGGATTATGGGAGCAATGCGGGGATATCGCCGGTAGCTATTCAGAGCTTGATTGCTGCTGTACCGGAAATTGAGCAGTTCGCGCAGATTTCCGGTGAACAGGTGATTAATATCGCCAGTTCCAAACTTGGCATTGGCGACTGGCTGAAACTAGCGAAACGGACCAATGAATTACTCGCGTCGAAGGATATCAACGGGGTTGTTATTACCCACGGTACTGATACGTTGGAAGAGACGGCATATTTTTTAAATCTCGTCGTAAAATCTGACAAACCGGTCGTTCTAGTCGGTTCTATGCGACCGTCAACCGGACTAAGTGCGGATGGACCGCTCAACCTCGTGAATGCCGTGGCTCTGGCGGCAAGTCTGGAAGCCAAAGACAAGGGCGTCATGGTTTGTATGAACGACCAAATCAGCAGTGCCTTTGGCGTGACAAAAACCCATTCAACCAACGTTGCTACCTTTCATTGTCCTGATACCGGGTTTCTCGGCTATATGCAAAATTCCAAACCGTTTTTTATTTCTTCACTCCAGAAAAAACATACCTATCAAACGGAATTTGACGTGGCGAACTTGACGGAACTGCCACGGGTTGACGTGAATTACACCACGCTGGGTTCGGACGGATTATTCATTGATGCTGCCGTTTTGGCAGGTGCGAAAGGGATTGTCAATGCGGGTCTTGGACATGCCAATGTGCCGGATGATGCGATGGAAAGCCTGGTGAAGGCTCGTGAAAAAGGGGTGGCGATTGTCGTAGGGTCGAGAGTCGGCACAGGCTTGAGCACACTTACCGCGAAGTGGCGTCAAGCCGGATTTGTAGCTGCCATGATGCATAATGCGCAAAAAGCGCGAATCTTGTTGATGCTGGCTTTGAGCAAAACTCAGGATGTGAAAGAAATCCAACGAATCTTCGAAGAATATTAATTCCTTGAACATATTATTTTATAGAGATATAGACGATTTGTCAGAACATAAAAATAATGTATACATTCGAAAATTCTGTTTACGAAGCGGATGAAATATTGTATAGTAAAGACATGAAAAACTACAATTTCAAAACGCAGATACAAACCGCATATTGTACTTTGCCGGAAATGATCACCAATAGCCTGCGGGAGGCCATTTTATCCGGTGAACTGAGCGGAGGAGTCCAGTTAAAACAAGAGGAACTCTCCTCGAAGTTCAACGTCAGCATGAGCGCGCTGCGCGAAGCGCTCAAAAGTCTGGAAGCCGAAGGGCTCGTCAAATTTTATCCCAATCGCGGCGCGGTGGTCAGTGAGCTGTCTGCCGAGGAAGCGCAGGAAATTTTCGATATACGGCTGTATCTGGAATTAGGAGCATTAGAGTTGGCGATTCCCAATTTGACCGAAGCGGAGCTAGACGCCGCCGAAGAAGTGTTGAAGGAAGTCGATTCGGAAGGCGACAGCAAACGTTGGGGCGGACTGAACTGGCAGTTTCATGAAATCCTGTATCATGCGGCGAATCGGCCTAAATTGCTCTTGCTTATTCAAAACATGCACAATAACATTGAACGCTATATGCGACTCTATTTATCAACCTTGCATTATCAGGAAAAATCGCAAAACGAGCATCGGATGTTGCTGGACGCCTGCGCTAAAAATGATGTGAAAGCGGCTCAGAAATTACTGCGTAAGCACATGACAGACGCAAAGAAAAATCTGGGCAAATATTTGAGCCGGTAAACCAAATATTTATTTGATATATTTTCGAAAATCGAAAATAATGATCGTGCTGAGCGATGGTCGTTCTGCATGATTGAAGATAAAGTGAAACGAAATGAGGAGGAGTTTTCATGTCAAGCAAACGGATTGAAGAGTTTAAAAGGTCGTACATTGATTCCAAACCATCGATCAGTGTTAAACGTGCGCTGGCTTTTACCGCGTCGCATAAACAGACAGAGGGAGAAGCAGTGATCATCAGGCGGGCTAAAGCGTTCAAAGCTGTCTGCGAGAGCATTCCGGCCACTATATTTGATAACGAGTTGATTGTCGGGGCGATCGGTGAGTTTCGCAAGTCGGGCATCATTTGCCCTGAATACTCGTGGAAATGGGTCGACAGCGAGATGGACACTTTCGAGAGTCGTAATCAGGATCCATACTGTGTTGATGACATTTCCAAACGCACCTTGCGTAAGGATATATTCCCTTACTGGCAAGGCAAGTCGCTGGAAGAGACCTTTTTGGCGCGCATCAACCCGGAAACCGCCAACATTTTGATTGATACCGGCATCATCGACAATGATTCGAAGTGGCGTAATGCCGTAGGAGAAGTTACCGCTGATTATCAGGATGTGATATTCAAAAAGGGTTTTGGCGGGATCAAAAAAGAGGCGCAGGCCCATCTTGACAGTATTGAGGCAGTTACGGCCGAAGCCCTGGAGAAAGTCGATTTCTACCGGGCGGCAGTACTGGTATCTGAAGGGATCATCACCCTCGCCAACCGATATGCGGACCAAGCGGAAAAAGCGGCGCAGACGGAAACAGATGCTCTGCGCAAAGCCGAGTTATTGGCAATTGCCGAAACTTGCCGGAGAGTGCCGGAAAACCCTCCAACCACTTTCTATGAAGCGGTGCAGATGGTGTGGTTTACCCAACTGGGTTCCATCCTGTCCGAGAATTCGTTGGCCCTGAATTTGGGACGATTTGATCAGTACATGTACCCGTATTTCGCCAAGGATATCGAAGCAGGCGTTCTCACAACGGAAAAAGCCCAGGAACTGATTGAGGCCCTGTGGATTAAGCTGTCGGAATGGGTGTGGGCCATTTCCAGCAACACCGCCAAGTTTTTTGCCGGATACAATTCGTTCCAAAATTTGACCGTAGGCGGCAGGACACGGGATGGACGCGATGCAACCAACGAACTCTCCTATATGTGCCTGAAAGCAACTGAAAATGTGAAGACGCATCAGCCGGGTCTCAGCGTACGAATTCATCCCGACAGTCCGGATGAGTTTCTGCTGGCGGTATGCAAATTGATCAGCGTGGGGACAGGATTCCCGGCGGTACACAATGACCGGGTCGGCTCGGCCATGCTGGTTGCGGCGGGCCTCTCCCCCGAAGATGCACGGGACTGGAGCAACTGTGGATGCGTGGTTCCCCACTTCCGAAAAGTGGGTGAGTGGACCTCGGCGGTCAGCATCAACCTGGCGGCGGCGGTCGAATACGCCCTCAACAACGGCAAGAGCCGGATCACAGGTAAAAATATGGGAGTGACTGAACAGAACGCCTCGTCATTTACCAACTATGATGAAGTTAAAGCAGCCGTTTACCGGCAGATTGCTTATTTGATCAAGCATTCGGTTATCGGCACGATCACTGCGCAGCAAATCCATGCGGAAATGGTGCCCAGGCCTTACCTGTCCCTGCTTGTGGACGGCTGCATGGAAAAAGGCCAAGACTTGAGCAAGGGCGGCGCCAAATATAATGTTGGGCCGGTTCTCACAGGGATTGGCGTGGCGGACACGGCGAATTCCCTGGCGATGATTAAAAAATTGGTATTCGAGGACAAAAAATACACATTGGCAGAAATCTGCCAGGCATTGGATGCGGACTGGAAAGGGTTTGAAGAACTGAGGCAAGCGGCGCTGGCCTGCCCCAAATATGGCAACGATATCGACTATGTCGATTCAATCGCCGTAGAAATTACCGAGTTTTATCACCAACAAATCCGTTCGTATAAAGATTATTTTGGCTCGCTGTTTAACTCGGCGTTTATGGGAATCTCCAACTATATCCCGGCCGGCAGTGTGATTGGTGCGACTCCGGATGGAAGAAAATCGCAAACTCCTTTGACGGAAGGCGTTTCTCCGCATGCGGGCACTGATTTGACGAGCCCTACCGCGGCGATGCGTTCAGTCGCCAAAATCAATCATGACATCCATTCCGGCGGTACGCTGATGAACGTAAAACTGGCGCCGGAACTGCTGAAGTCGGAGCGGAACCTGAAAAATTTGGCCGCTATTATCAGGGCGTACTTTGCACTTGGCGCGTTTCATGTTCAGTTTAACGTGATTTCGACCGAAACGCTGCGCAAAGCGCAGGAGCATCCAGAGGACTACCGGGATATGCTGGTCCGGGTCGCCGGTTACAGCACGCAATTCGTCAACTTGTCCCGCGAAGCGCAGGACGCGATTATAGAAAGAACGACCTATGAAACCATGTAAGGGAAATATCTTTCAGATCCAGCGCTGGTCGATCAACGACGGGGAGGGAATACGCAGCACAGTCTTTTTCAAAGGCTGTCCGCTGCGTTGCCGGTGGTGCGCCAATCCGGAATCGTGGAATGGCAATCCTGAAGTATTGTACCTCCGTGAAAAGTGCAGCGGCTGCGGTCGATGTGGAGAGGCTTGCCCTACCGCAGCCGCTACCATGGGAGATGAAAACAAAAGTGAGTTTGACCGTGAAAAATGCATAGCCTGCTTTCGCTGTTGCGAAGTTTGCCCAACAGGCGCCCGCAAGAAGATAGGCTCTACGGTGATGGTCGAAGACGTTTTGGCGGTAATCAAAAGAGATGCGATTTTTTACCGTGAATCCGGCGGAGGCGTCACTTTCTCCGGCGGAGAGCCCTTCGCACAGCCTGAATTTTTGCGGCAACTAGTGACGGCCTGCAACCGGTTGGGGATCGATACCGCAGTGGAAACGAGCGGGTATTTCGACTGGGATTCGGCAAAAGATATCGTTGGGCATCTGGATTGTGTGTTTGTGGATATCAAGCATATGGATGACGAGGTTCATCAGCAAATGACCGGAGTCGGCAATCGCAGGATTTTGGAGAATATTGCAGCGATATCCAAATTGAATCCGAACACGATAGTACGAGTCCCGCTGATCGAAGAAGTGAACGCCAGCGAGAAAAATATCAGGAAAATGTGTGAATATCTGAAGAGTAATACCAGCGTGGAAGGGGTGGAACTTCTCCCTTACCATGATTTCGGAGCCGCTAAATATAACGCAGTTGGGGCTGCCAGCCAGTCCTTTAGTACACCGGATGCCGCAAAAATAGACGAGATAAAAAGAATAATAACCGAATATGGGCTGCACATTGTAGATTTCAAATAAACGAAAGACATCTGCCACAGGTCCCATTGCTTGAGAAAGCAAAGGCGCTTTGAACAAAGAATAACGAGAATATCTTTGGTTGAAGCGCTTTTTGCGAATTATTATTGCCCCCGGGTATAACCCTTGATCAATAGAATGTCTCTAGTGTTCGCGAAGTGTTTAACACATAAAGGAGGATAAAGAGATGAATCAAAAACAGAGGGCTTTTCAGTTTGTAGACGACCGGCGGGAAGAAATGGTGTCGCTGTGGCAAGAAGTGGTCAATATGGAGAGCGGGCCACACGAAAAACCAGGGATTGACGCGGTTGCCGCCAGATTCAAAAAGGTGCTGGATGAAGTTGGAGCTTCTTCCCGCACGGTCGAGTTCGAGAATGCCGGCAACATGCTAGTCGCAGAGTTGGGAGAGGCCGGAACCAAACCAGGTGTCATTTTTATGGGGCATATGGATACCGCGATTGCGGCAGGCGCCATTGCCAGACAACCTTTTACCATCACGGACGGCAAGGCTTATGGCCCGGGAGTTCTCGATATGAAGGGCGGTATCGTTGCTTTTCTCTATGCGATAAAAGCGTTGAAGTCTATTGGATACAGCTCGCGCCCTATTAAAGTTGTTTTAGCTGGGGATGAAGAGGTGCTGCACGCCAGATCCAACGCGCCGGAAGTTTTCCTGGAAGAAGCGAAGGGATATGCGGCCGCGTTCAATACCGAAACCGGATTTGTCGATAATGGAATCGTGGTTGGACGTAAGGGTGTGGCACGTTTTATGTTGGAGGTCAACGGCGTGGCGGCGCATGCCGGGAATGATCCGGAAAATGGTCGGAGCGCAATTTTGGAAATCGCGCATAAGATTATTGATGTTCAAAAATTGACGGATTGGGATAAGGGAATCAGTTTCAACGTGGGGGTCATGCAGGGTGGGAAGACGTCCACGGCTGTCCCCGACTATGCGAAAATCGATATTGATGTGCGCTATAAGGATCCGGATGACTTGCCTTGGATTCTCGAACAGCTCCAGGCGGTGGGGGCAAAGACTGTTGTCGACGGGACAACAACCCAAGTTGTCTTTATGGAAGGGATTAAGCCGATGAAGACAACTGAAGGCGTGAAACAGTTGTTTGAGTTGGTCAAGAAAACATCAGAAGAAAACGGCTTTGGAACGCCGTATGCGAAATATGTTGGTGGCGCGTCGGATTCCGCTTATACCATCATAGCGGGCGTTCCTACTGTGTGTTCGATGGGAGTGAAAGGTGGACGCAATCACAGCCCGGAGGAATTTGCCGTGGTTGACACGCTGTTTGAAAGGTCAAAATTGATGATCGCCTGCGTGTTGAATATGGATAATCAGTAACCGCAAAAAAGGGGGAGGGTAACTATGAATCTGCAGACGGTAATGAACAGTCCAGGAATGTGGATCGCCTCTAGTGTCATGGTGATCGTGGTTTTGGTCCAGAGCGCCCTGTTTATGCGGGAAGGATTCAGGGCGGCCAACAAACTGGGAATGCCCCGCAGCGAGTGCATCAAGGGGATGCGCGCTGCCATGATCACCGCGATCGGGCCATCTCTGGCTCCAGTAGTCATCCTGCTGGCGCTGCTGGCAGTGCTTGGTGGTCCTACAACTTGGATGCGGATGAACGACATCGGCGCTGCCCGGACCGAGCTGGCCATGTCGGCGCTGGCCACGAAAGTGTACGGTGTTGAAATGCGATCCGCTGCTTTTGATCTCAAGGCTTTCAGCTATGCGATCTGGGGCATGGCGATGAACAATGCCGGCTGGATGCTGGTGGCGCTGATCTTCGTCAAGCGCATGAACTCCGCCATCAAGAAAATGAATCAAAAATATAATCCCGCGTGGGTGAAGCTCATCATGACGGGCGCTGCGATCGGCCTGTTTGCTTCCCTGTGGAGTCCTGCCCTGATTAAGGGCGGCGGACAGTTTGTGGCCGGAATCGTGGCTTTTGTTTCCATGTATCTGATTTCAAAGTATGCCGGCAATTACCCCCGGCTGCAGGAACCGGCTCTGGGAATCGCGATGCTGATTGGTATGTTCACGGCGGCCTACTTTTTCTAAGAGTACCCCCTGATGATTTGTTTCACAAATTGATAGAGGAGGATCGATATGGAAGGCAATTATGATTTTCAGGCCCAGTCTGCCCGCATCGGAATGTTTACTCTGGTCGCAGGCTTGATCGCCAATTTTGTTCCGGCCCTTTATCTCGCTGGAGTCGTAGGCGTCATGCCGCAATTCACTGACTTGGTGCAGATTTACGCGGTGGCGCTGAGCGCTTTCGGCGTCAGCTGGCTCGTACAACCGTTATCCTTTTACCCGATGCTGGGAATCGGCGGATCGTATATCAGCTGGTTGTGCGGCAATGTTGCCGATATCCGTGTGCCGGCCGCCACAATGGCGCAGAGAGTCGCCGGAGCTGAGCCGGGTTCACCTGAAGGAGATGTGATGGCGACCATCGGGATTGCCGGGTCGGTATTCGTGTCGGTGGCGATTCTAACGCTGTTCACGTTTATCGGAGCGGCGATCATGCCGATGGTGCCGAAATTTGTAACCAAAGCGTTCGGCTTCATCCTGCCGGCGGTATTTGGCGCCGTTTACGCCGAACTATCCCGCAGACATCTTAAAATCGGTATCCTGACTATTATCCTGGGATTGGCGATTACGTTCATAGCTCCCAAGATCGGGTTGCCGGGTTCGCTGCTGTCCATCGTCATCATCGCCGGTGGCATTGCTGTGGCGCGAGTGATTTTTGTGACTGGCAAGTAAATAGGAAAAATTAAACACAAAAATTAAACGCCTTATGGATGTAGTATAATAGTTACAGTCAATAAACGGAATGGGAGAGTGTTTTAATGACAAAAAACAAAAGAAAAATGAAGACAATGGACGGAAATACTGCGGCAGCTCATGTATCTTACGCGTTTACCGACGTTGCCGCCATTTTTCCAATCACCCCTTCGTCCAACATGGCTGAAAGTACCGATGAGTGGTCAGCACAAGGAAGGAAGAATATATTCGGGCAGACCGTTCAGGTTGTGGAAATGCAGTCGGAAGGCGGTGCTGCCGGTGCTGTGCACGGTTCGTTGCAAGCAGGCGCATTGACGACGACCTATACGGCGTCGCAAGGCTTGCTGCTGATGATTCCCAACATGTACAAGATTGCCGGCGAACTTCTTCCCGGCGTATTTCATGTTAGTGCCCGCGTCATCGGCGCCAATGCGATCAGTATATTCGGAGACCATTCCGACGTAATGGCAACGAGGCAGACCGGCTTTGCCATGCTCGCCGAAAGCAGCGTGCAACAAGTCATGGATTTGGCGGCTGTGGCCCATCTGTCGGCGATCAAGGGACGGGTTCCCTTCCTCAATTTCTTTGACGGCTTCCGGACTTCTCATGAAGTGCAAAAGATCGAAGTTCTTGAATATGACGAACTGGAGAAACTGATGGACTGGGATGCGGTGAATGCGTTCCGCCGCGGAGCCCTCAACCCGGATCATCCGGTATTGCGCGGCACCGTGCAGAATCCGGACATCCACTTCCAACAACGGGAAGTTTCCAATCGCTTCTGGAAGGATCTGCCGGACATCGTGGAAGACTATATGGCCCAAATCAACTCACTCACCGGCCGTGAATACCACCTGTTCAACTATCACGGTGCGCCGGATGCGGATCGTTTGATCGTCGCCATGGGTTCCATGTGTGAAACCATCGAAGAAGTGGTGGATTACCTCAATGCCCGCGGCGAGAAGGTCGGTCTCCTCACTGTTCATCTCTATCGGCCGTTCTCTCTGGAGCATTTCTTCAAACACATTCCCAAAACCGTGCAGCGGATCGCTGTTCTCGACCGGACCAAGGAGATGGGTTCCCAGGCTGAACCGCTGTACATGGATGTCAAGACCGCTTTCTATGGCAAGGAACATCAACCCCTCATCGTCGGCGGACGCTGCGGCGTCGGCGGCAAAGACATCATCCCCGGCCATATTCAGGAAGTGTTTGACAACCTGAAACTGAGCCAGCCCAAAGACAACTTCACCGTAGGGATCATCGATGATGTCAATTACACCTCATTGTCCCTCGGACAAGATATCGACGTGACAGCTCCAGGAACAACCGCCTGCAAATTCTGGGGACTGGGCGCCGATGGAACGGTCGGAGCCAACAAGAGCGCAATCAAAATCATCGGAGACAAAACCGACATGTATGCACAGGCGTATTTCGCCTACGATTCCAAGAAATCCGGCGGCATTACCGTATCACATCTGCGTTTTGGCAACCAACAGATCAAAGCGCCGTACCTCATCAACAAAGCGGATTTCATTTCCTGTTCCCAGCAGTCCTATGTAGACAAATACGATCTGCTGGAAGGGCTGAAACCCGGCGGGACTTTCCTGCTGAACACGACCTGGACAGCCGAAGAACTGGATGAAAAACTGCCAGGCAGCATGAAGCAGTTCATCGCCGAAAAGAACATTCAGTTCTACATCATCAACGCGGTGAAACTCGCTCAGGATCTCGGCCTCGGCGGACGCTTCAACATCCTCATGCAGTCAGCCTTCTTCAAGCTGGCGGACATCATTCCCCAGGAGAAAGCTCTCCAATACCTGAAGGACGCAGTCGTCAGCTCCTATGGCAAAAAAGGCAGCAAGGTCATTGAGATGAATAATGCCGCCATTATTCAGGGGATGGATGCCTTGATTAAGATTGAGCCGCCGGCAGCTTGGAAAGCGGCGACCGATACGACGGCCGACCAAGCCAAGTTCGCCTGCGCCTGCAGTAGCGAAAGCCAAAAAGCGGCGCCGGAATTCATCACCAACATTCTCGTACCGATGAATCGCCAGGAAGGTGACAAACTGCCGGTCAGCGCCTTCGTCGGTCAGGAAGACGGAACCTTCCCATTGGGCTCGTCCGCCTATGAAAAACGCGGCATCGCCATCAACGTGCCGGAATGGCAGATGGACAAATGCATTCAGTGCAACCAGTGTTCCTTCGTCTGCCCTCACGCCTGCATTCGTCCGATACTGGTCAATGCGGCGGAAATGGCGGCTGCCCCGGCAGGCTTTAACGCCAAACCGGCGATCGGCGCCAAAGACCTGCAGTTCAGGTTGGCTGTCTCTGTCAATGATTGCACCGGTTGCGGCAACTGCGCCGAGGTATGCCCGGCCAAGGAAAAAGCGCTGGAAATGAAGCCGCTGGACACCCAACGGCATCAGGATTCCCTGTGGGACTATGCGATAAACCTCGCACCCAAGCCGAATCCCATGAGCCTCTTTACCGTGAAAGGCAGCCAGTTCGAACAACCGCTGCTCGAATTCTCGGGCGCTTGCGGCGGTTGTCTGGAGACAGGCTACGCCAAACTCGTGACGCAGTTGTTCGGCGACCGGCTGATGATCGCCAACGCCACCGGTTGCTCGTCCGTCTGGACCGGCAGCGCGCCGGCCATCCCCTATACGACGAACCATCTCGGCCACGGACCGGCCTGGGGGAATTCACTGTTTGAAGACAATGCCGAATACGGCCTGGGAATGATGGTGGGCGTGAAACAACTGCGCAGGCAGCTGGCCCAGAAAATCCAGCAGGCTGCGGCGCTGGATCTGGATGCGGAATTCAAGGCAGCCTGCAGTGATTGGCTGAGCAATCAGGATAACAGCACCGGGACTCGGGAGCGCGCCGATCGTTTCATTGCCGCCCTGGAAAAAATCAAAGGTAGCGATGCGCTGCTCAATGACATTTATGAAAACAGGGATTTCTTGGTCAAACGCTCGCACTGGCTGTTCGGCGGCGACGGTTGGGCCTATGACATCGGCTTCGGCGGACTGGACCACGTGCTGGCGTCGGGGTGAGAACGTCAACGTGCTGGTGTTCGATACCGAAGTGTACTCCAATACCGGCGGTCAGTCCTCCAAGGCGACTCCGACCGCGGCCATCGCCAAATTTGCCGCCAGCGGCAAGAAGACCAAGAAGAAAGACCTGGGCATGATCGCCATGAGCTACGGCTATGTCTATGTCGCTCAAATCGCCATGGGGGCTGATAAGGCCCAGACCCTAAAAGCCATTGCCGAGGCGGAGGCCTATCCGGGACCGTCGCTCATCATCGCTTACTCGCCGTGCATCAATCACGGATTGAAGGCCGGCATGGGCTGCAGTCAGGCCGAATCAAAACGGGCGGTCGAATGCGGCTATTGGGGCCTATATCGATACAACCCCGAATTGAAGGAGAAGGGAACCAATCCGTTCGTACTCGATTCAAAAGAGCCGACGGCGAGCTTCCGCGAGTTTCTGATGGGCGAAGTACGATACTCTTCTCTGCAAAAAACAATACCCCGAGCAGTCCGAGGCCTTGTTCGTCAAGACCGAAGAGGATGCGAAAGAAAGACTGGAAAATTACCGCAAACTCGCTGGACTCAAGGCTTGAGGCAGCGGCGTTCGCCACATGTGAATGGGAGGAAACGACTATGAAAAACACTCAAATTGCGACGGAACTGGCTCCGGCGGCCATTGGTCCATACGCTCAGGGTATTAAGGCAGGCGGCATGGTGTTTGTCTCCGGCCAAATCCCGGTCAATCCGGCAACAGGCGAGTTAGTCACTGATATTGCGGCTGCGACCAAGCAATCGCTCACCAACTTGGCGGCTGTTTTGCAGGCGGCAGGCTGCTCAATGGATCAAGTCGTGAAAACTACCGTGTTCTTATCGGATCTGAAAAACTTTGCGGCCATGAATGAAGTGTACGCTGAGTTTTTCAAAGTCAATCCACCGGCTCGGTCCACCGTCGAGGTGGGCGGTCTGCCTAAAGGCGCCGTGGTGGAGATTGAGGCCATTGCGGTTTTAGACTAACTTCGGTCAAGGTTCGGGATAGCAAAAAAGGGGGCTGGCTCAAGTAGGTTTGGAAACCTATTTTGAGACAGTCCCCTTTTCATCGAGTTTGACTTGTTGCAGAGTTGGAGGGTATTTGCATATCAGTGTAGAAGTGAAGTATTTTGAATCGAAAGATCAGGAGGAGTACACATGAAAGATCATTTCTGGATTCCCAGCCGGGGGAAGCGGTTGTCGGCAATGCTTCACATGCCTGATGAGGTGAACAAGGATACCCCCATTATTGTCTGCTGCCATGGTTTTACCGGCGACAAGATCGGTGCGAACCAATTGACCCTGAACCTGGCCAAAGAATTGGAACGTTCGGGATATATAGTTGTTCGTTTTGATTATCTCGGCTCTGGCGACAGTGACGGCGATTTTCCAACCGATACAATCGTCACTGGCTGGAAAGAAGATTTGATCAATGTTCTTGCATGGGTGAGAAACCAGCCCCGATTCTCCGCTTCGCCGCTTCTGCTTTACGGTCACAGCTTGGGCGGGCTGATTGCATTGACTCATAGCGCCGCAGATGAGGGCATTGCCGCGCGCATTGTCTTCGCGCCGGTGATCTATCCGATTCCCAACTTCCAGCACATACTGGGGGCGGAGTTGTGGGCGCAATCTGTCGCGGGGAAAACAATCGCGAATTTCTTTGGCAAAGGATTCAGACTGGAAGGACAGTTCGTGAAAGATCTGCTAGAAAATAATTATGATCCCCTTGGCAATGCAGTTCAGCTAAAGTCTCCCTTGTTAGTGATACATGGTTTGGAGGACGTGGCCGTTCCCATCCAAGGCTCTAGTGATCTATATGAAAAATATACGGGCCCTAAACTGTTTTTAAAACCACAGATTGATCACGTTGCCACCGGCAACTATGAAGTCCCACCCCGTTTGATTCTGGAGTGGTTGGCGGAAAAATTCCCGATTGTCACGAAATGATCGGCAGCAAAACAGAAAAGCGGCTGCCTTTTCCTAATGTGCTATGAACTTCTACGGAACCGCCGTGAATTTCAACCAATTGTTTTACGATAGCTAAGCCAATACCTGAACCGCCGCTCTTTTTGTCGCGGGCTTTGTCCGCACGGTAAAAATGCTCAAAGACAAACGGGAGATCTTCCTCTGCAATACCGCACCCATTATCGCTGATGTCAATTTGCAGCCAATCTCGGTTGTTTCGGGCTACGATCCGGGCACCGATGCTAACTTCGCCATTTTCCGGCGTGTAACGGATGGCGTTGGTCAACAGGTTATAGAGCACTTGGCTAATTCGACGGGAGTCCATTAAAATATTGGGTGTTGGCATCAATTCTTCACGCAGGGAGACATTCCGTTCCAAGGCCAGCGGTTCCAGCATGCTGACGGCCCGATGGATTAGCAGGCTGACATCCGTTGCTTCGGTTTCAAGTGCCAATTGTCTGGCTTCGGCCAGAGATAGGTCGCGCAGATCTTTGATCATGCGGCTGAGATAATCCGTTTCTTCCCGTAAGGAGTTCAAGGTTTCATCACTTCGCTCGACGACTCCTTCGAGCATACCTTCGAGGTTACCCTGAATGACGGTAAGCGGCGTCCGCAGTTCGTGAGCTACGTCCGCCAACAGGCGTCGCCGCAGCGCAACCTGCTCTGCCAGTGACTGGGACATCCTGTTGAATCCATCAGCCAGCTTACCGACTTCACTGCGGGAATCAATGGCGACGGTTTTTCCATACTGACCCATTTCCAGAGTGGACAAGGCTTCGCCTAACTTACGGATGGGGATGGTGATGCTGCGAGCCAGAACATAACTGGCAAACAAACCGACCAGCAGAATGCCTCCACCAACCCAATACAATGAACGGTGGATGGAATCCAGAAATGTCTGCTCCGCCGACCCCGTCATGGACATCATTCCCATGCCTGTAGTCTGTGCGGCCAGATAGGCGCTAAAATGGAGACTCATCTGGTGGTTGGCCAGAGTTACGAGCAAGACCACAGTGAAGAGGATCGATAGAAACACCAGTCCTGTAATGCGAGAGGTAATGCTATGCATGGGCATCACCGGCAAATTTGTAACCTACCCCGTATACTGTCTGGATGATACTGGGGTCCTTTGAATTGTCGCCGATTTTGCGGCGCAGATTTTTGACATGGGCGTCGATGGTTCGTTCGTAGCCGTCAAACGCAACGCCCTGGATTTGTTCGACTATTTGAAAGCGTGTTAAAACTTGCCCCGGACGAGTAGCAAGCAGTTCGAAAATTTTGTACTCTGTAGGGGTAAGCTCGAGAGTGGTTTCGTCAGTACTGACCGTGTAGCCGGCGGTGTCAATAATGAATTTTCCAATTCGGAACGGCTCTGTTTTTTCTGCGGTCTTGCGGGTTCGACGCAGAATGGCTTTCACGCGGGCCACCACTTCTCTGGGACTGAAGGGTTTGGACACATAGTCGTCCGCGCCAAGTTCCAGGCCGATGAGTCGGTCGGTTTCTTCGTCGCGGGCGGTCAGCATCAGTATGGGCGTTTCACCTTCCTTGCGGATTTGGCGACAGACATCCAGCCCGCTCATACCGGGCAACATCAGGTCGAGCACCAGAATGTCCGGTTTTTTGTCGCGATAGAGCTGCAAGGCGGTAATTCCGTCATAGGCGGTGAGAACGGAATAATCCTCTTTTTCAAAATAACTTCGTAGCAATTTGGCGATTTTCGGGTCATCATCTACCAATAGGACCGAGTTTTGCGGCATGGTGGTCACCTCATTATGGTTTTGTTTTAAGATATCTCGTATATTTCACAATTCGACCCATCTGTGCAAAAGCCCTCTCCATGAGCGAGAGGGCTTTTGCCTGAGCCGTTATGCCGGTTCCTGTTACAGCCGCTGGTGTCCATCGCTGGCGATTTCGCTATTTTGCCTGATCGATGGCAGCAATCAGGTCGCGTTCCACTTCCGCTGCCTCTTCCTGCAGCCGGTTATCGCCAAGAAGCGCGATTAGGGCAGACGGACGCGGCATACCAATCTTGGTAACACCATTTTCAACATAGACCACGACCTTGCAAGGCAAAAAATATCCCACCCGGATGTTAGTTTCCAATACGGCTTTCGCTCGCTGAGGATTACAGACTTCTAATATGCGGAATTGTCCCTGATATTCCACGCCTTTTTCTTTAAGCTTTGCCGGCAGGTCGAGTTCCCACAGTACGCCGAACTTGAAACCGGTCAAGGCGTGCTTCAGACTGTCCACTGCGGAGTCAAAGTCTTTTTGACTGGTAACTGTGTAATCGAACATCCTGTTTTCCTCCTTTGTCTATTTTGCGATGACCATCGTCATCATACCGCCGTCTTCATGGTCCAAAATATGGCAGTGAAGCATCCAGTCCCCCACATTCTTCATCACAAAGGCCACGTCGACATATTGTCCGGCTGGTACATTAATTGTGTCTTTCCACATTTCACGCGGCGGGCGTTGTCCGTTCAGGGAAACGACTTGGAAATAGGCGCCGTGGATGTGCATCGGATGGTCCATCCTGTGCATGCCCATGGTGTCTTTGTTCCAGAAACGGACTTTGACGACCTGGCCGACAGTAACCGGTAGGGGATCGACATCCGGAAAAGACTTGCCATTGATGGTCCATCGCATCATGCTGTTATTCGCTGACGTCGATGTCCCATGACCCTGATGTCCGCCCATCATGCCACCGCTGCCCATCATACCACCCATGTTCATGCCAGAGTTCAGTTCCAGGACAAAGTCCGGTTTTTTACTTTCGATTCCTGGAAAAGGCCGCGGGGTAGCACGCAGGAAAGGCGAGACAACCAGAGGCGCCTGGCCTTCCCGATAACGGATCGGCACCAGCAGGCCCAATTCGCTGCGGTCGCTCTGGATGGCATAATTTTTGCCGATCTCACCGGCAGCTCCCACTTCTACGTCCAGGCGCTCGCCAGGCGACAGGGTCACCATATCCGTCAAGTAGTCTTCAACCAGAGGGTGACCATCGGTGTGAGTGACGCGAAACTGATGACCCGTGATGCGCAGCGTGTGCACCGCCGCCGTGGAAGCATTGATAAACCGAATTTTGTGCAGTTCCCCCGACTGAAAAATCAAGGGTTCAATCGCAGGTCCAGTTTTGCCATTTACGGTTTCGATGTTGCCATAGCGTTCCATATCGCCTCGGGCCGTGCCGGAGAGCCGGTTCCCATTGGAGTCCAGATACCAATCATCGAGTATCAGCACATGATCGCCGCTATACTGATTGTCTGTTGCTGTTTTCACAATGAAGGGAGCGTACAGGCCCATATCGACCTGTGTGAGTACCGGGCGAAAATGAGAGTGATACCAGTACGTGCCGGCTTCGGTTGCTGTGAATTCATAGTGGAACGAATCCCCCGGCGCGATGATCCGGCTGGGACCGTCCTGATCGTTGGGGACCAGGAGTCCATGCCAGTGTATATTCGTAGTCACGGGCAGGTGGCTGACGCCATCCACTACGACTCGTTCCCCTTCAGCGACTACAATCGGAAAACCAGGTACTGCGCCATTGTAACTCCATACCTTTGTTGACAGTCCAGGTTTGAGTTCCCACATCGTTTCCTGCAGATCAAGGGAAATATTCGCCGCATAGACAGGTGTCAGCCCAAAGAAGAAGGCAATCAGAAGGATTACTGCCCATCGGTTCGTCACGAAAATTCCTCCTTCACATCAATTTCTTTCTGAATCCATATCACTCGCTTTGCCTCGTAAAATCGCTGGATAAAAAAAGAGTCCCCTCCATGGAATGCGCCGCCCCAGACCACAGGCGATCAGTGATGGGATTTTGGGATGAGAACACCAAAATGCCTGTTTGGAGAAATAGTGGACCGCTTCCTGGTGGTCTACAGGTGTGTCGAGTAGAAACCGTAGGTCAGCAGGAAGGATAGTATTACGGATCCAATGATGTAGTTCGATAAGTTGTCTCCGTCAAATTTTTTCTGCAGGTCTGTCTGTGAAAATGCAAAGCCCAGAACGATAAAACCCACAACGACAAATACTCCATGAGTTACCCAGTGGTGGGTGGTCAACGCAGCCATCCAGGCCTTGAACGGAGGGGCAGTCTCCTTGAAAATCAGTAGGAGAGCCGTGGCGACGGAAATAACAGCCGTTGACAGACCAAAACCAACCGTCATTTTACTCAACATGTCATTTACCTCCCAAGCCCATTTTTACTGCCTGCACGATCAGGGAACCGGACCCTTCCATTACAAAACCGAGGATAATCAGAAGCGAAGCCGTAACGATGATGAGTTTTCGCGCAGGTGCGTTGGTGAGCAGGTTGTTTTGATAGGCAATGATGGGGATGAATGTGCTGAGTAGCAGCAAAACCAAAAAAATATGTTCCTTGGTTTCCATGAAAAAATTATGGCCCTGAGGAAAGGATCCTTTGAGGATGATTGCCTTTTCAGAGGCATAGTAAGTGTAATACCACCAACCTCCGGACAAAAATGAAATCCATTCGAAAATGGCCTGAACCCAGCTCGCCGTTTTTATTCGGCTCAGATTCTTTTCACTGATATTGACGACTTCAGCGATAAGCCACAAAGCGACGAATAGACCCCAGACGCCGAACACCACGTGAGGCATTGCTAAAAAACCGACACTCATGTTCTCACCTCCATCTTTTGAGCGGGAAATGCTATTATTGGCGAAATATTGCGATAATTTATAATATCATTTTATCATTGTGCAAAACGAGGCACAATACAATACAATCAACGGTAAAAAAACAACATCAGTCCTTCACAACTTCTTCATAAGTTCTTCATAATTCATTGATATGATTGGCTCATAAACAAAGAGGGGGAAAACAAAATGTTCAATAAAAAAACAGGTTTGATTCTGACCGTGGCTCTGATCCTTGGCGTTCTGGGAGTTGCAGGCATAGCGATGGCAGCGCAAGGGCCCAGTGGGATGCCTTGCTCTGACCCGGCACTGCGACAGCAGATGTTGGACACCAATGTCAAGGCGGGAATCTTGACGCAAGAACAAGCTGATCAAATGAAAAAGAACATGGATCAGATGATGAACGGCGGCAATCAAGCCAACCCGATGATGCAGCAAGGGAAAATGAATCCGATGATGCCTGCAGGGCCACAGGGAAACGTACCTGTGCTTGGGAAATAACGGATTGACAACAGAATAGGAGTTTAGAACGTCCGGAAGCATCTTCCGGGCGTTCCTTGCGCTAAGCATTGGGAGGGAATCATTAATACACAGGCAATAAGCCCACGGATACTCCGAGACCATAACGGAATTTCATGATGGAAATGCCGGAACAGGTAAGGTGGTAATTCGTCGACTTATTTGGCATAGATATCTGCCTGTCGATAGCTGGAAGGTTGTTCGACACCGGCCCAAGCTCTGTACAAGATTGCCCGTGTTGCATAATCTCGGGCAATCTTGTACATCTGAACAAAACTAGTCCTGTTTTTTAACGAAGATTTATTTCATCGTTCTAATGAATTGTGCGTTATTTTGACATAAACTAATAATTGGATATTAATGTATATCGACTATCGCTTTTTTGGAATTGCTTTATAATATAGCGTGTTATCGGTCTTGCCTGAAAGGAGACTGTAGCTATGGTGACAGCTGTCGTGCCTGCCTCAGGTAAAAAAGTATATACTTGCCCGATGCATCCTGAAGTTCTACAGGACCATCCCGGCTATTGCCCCAAGTGTGGTATGGCATTGGAACTTAAGACGGCGACAGCGGGAGCGGATGACGAGGAGAACATTGAACTTCTCGACATGACAAAGCGCTTTCGGATCGGCGCCGCACTGACGCTGCCTGTGTTTGTTATGGCGATGGCTCACATTGTCCCGGCACTGGCCGCTCTGCCCTGGGCAGATAGCCACACCTCGCGCTGGCTGCAATTTGCACTTGCCACGCCGGTGGTCTGGTGGGCCGGGTGGCCATTCTTCCAACGCGGTTGGAACTCGATAGTAACGCGCAACTTGAACATGTTTACGCTGATCGCCATGGGTGTGGGGGCAGCATTCATCTTTAGCGCCATAGCGATGCTAATGCCCGGCCTGTTTCCGCACACGATGCAGCATGAGGGCAAGGTCGACATCTACTTTGAGGCCGCGGCAGTGATCGTCGTGCTGGTGCTTCTTGGGCAAGTGCTCGAACTCCGCGCTCGCAGCCGCACAGGCAGTGCCATCAAGGCGTTGCTTAACCTGGCGTCGCCTACGGCGCGAAAGGTCGAACCGGGGGGAGATCACGAAGTCCCGCTCGAGCAGGTAAGAGTCGGTGACTTGCTGCGTGTGGTTCCAGGTGACAAAGTGCCCGTTGACGGTTCGGTAGTCGAGGGCCATTCAAGCGTGGAAGAGTCCATGATCACCGGCGAACCGCTGCCGGTGGAAAAAACCGTCGGCGACAAGGTGACGGGCGGCACAGTCAATGGACCCGGCAGTTTCGTCATGCGCGCCGAGCGGATTGGCAGTGATACGCTGCTCGGACAGATCGTAAACATGGTCGCGGAGGCCCAGCGCAGCCGAGCACCCATTCAAGGTCTCGCCGACAAGGTTGCGGGCATTTTTGTGCCAGCGGTGGTGGCAGTTTCGGTGGTTACTTTCGCCATATGGATGTGGATTGGACCGGAGCCCAAACTTGCGCATGCTATCGTGAACGCTGTCGCGGTTCTCATCATCGCCTGCCCGTGCGCCCTCGGCCTGGCCACGCCCATGTCCATCATGGTCGGTGTCGGTCGCGGCGCGCAGGCAGGAGTGCTCGTGAAAAACGCCGAGGCGCTCGAGCGGTTGGAAAAAGTCACTACACTCGTTGTGGACAAGACAGGCACTCTCACGGAGGGTAAGCCAAAGCTCGTGGACGTCTTGCCTGCCACCGGTTTTGACGCAAAGGAGTTCCTGAATCTTGCTGCTTCGTTGGAGCAGAGCAGCGAACACCCGCTCGCCGCCGCGATCGTGCAGGGAGCGAAAGCGCAGGGAATTGCTTTCGGAGATGTGAAAGACTTTCGTTCGGTCACAGGGGGCGGCGTTATCGGCAATGTCGCTGGTCATGCGGTGCTGGTCGGCAAACCGGATTTCCTGCGAACGGAAAAGATCTCCGGCCTGGAGCCGTTTGAGGCCTCGGTTGCGAAACTTCAAGAAGAAGGCAAGACTGCGATGTTCGTCGCTATCGATGGCAAACCGGCAGGAATCCTTGCCGTCGCAGACCCGATCAAAACGACCACGATCGACGCGATCCACGACCTCCACGCGCTCGGGTTGGAAGTTGTCATGCTTACCGGCGATAATCGGCGTACTGCCGACGTGGTGGCGAAACAACTCAATATCGATGCGATGGAGGCGGAGATCGACCCCGCCGGAAAAGTCGCCCATGTCAAGAAGCTTCGCGCGGAAGGCAAGCATGTGGCGATGGCCGGTGACGGCATCAACGACGCACCCGCCCTCAGCGAAGCGGAGGTCGGCATTGCCATGGGGACCGGCACCGATGTGGCCATGCAAAGCGCCGGCATCACCCTCGTGAAAGGCGACCTCCGCGGCATTGCCAAGGCCATCCGTCTTAGCCGCGCGACCATGGGGAACATTCGGCAGAACCTGTTTTTTGCCTTCATCTACAACGCGCTGGGGATTCCGGTGGCGGCAGGGGTGCTTTACCCATTTTTCGGCCTGCTGCTCAGCCCGATTTTCGCCGGTGCAGCCATGAGTCTGAGTTCTGTCTCGGTCATCAGCAATGCTTTGCGACTGCGAGCGGTCAATCTTGAATCTGAGGATGAAAGGAGCAAAATCATGAGTAACGAAAGCGGTTCTGAAAAGAAGGTTGTGTACACATGCCCGATGCATCCGGAGGTGCAACAGGAAAAGCCCGGCAACTGTCCCAAATGCCATATGACATTGGAACCAAAGAAGTAGCAGAAAAGGAATGTTTGTGCATGAACGAGCCTCAAGCAGCACAGATTAAGCGGATCCCCGAAAAATGGAGGTGCAATTATGGGATGTGGATATGGACGGGGTTATGGAATGATGGACGGCTGGGCCGGAGGAGGGATCTTCATGCTGGTTTTTGTGGTGGTCATTCTTGTTGGTGGCTTTTTTCTGATTCGCATGCTGATGAACCATTCAAAATCAATTGCACGGACATCAGAGAATACGGCACTGGAAATTCTGAAACAACGTTATGCACGAGGTGAAATCAGTCACGAAGAATTCGAAAAAATGAAGGCAAATCTTTCATAGGCCTGATGATGTCGCTAAGCCATTCGTAGGGGATGGCGAGAAAATCTGATGGTTTATCAGCCTGTGACCAGCGGCAAGAATAATATCAAGTGATTTGAAGCTTGAAAAAAGCAATAGGGAGGGACTACTGATGAAAAAAATACTCTTGGTTCTCTTGATACTCATGTTGTCAGGTTCTTTGACCGGGAACATCGCCTCGGCTGATGCCGATGATCAAACGGGTTTCTGTCCGTACATACAGCAAGCGACGAATCTGACAGACGAGCAAAAACAGCAGATTGCGACCTGGCAGAGCCAGTTGATCGACAATCGCAAGCAAGTATTGAAAAAACAAGTTGAGTGGGGTTGGGTTACCCAAATCCAGGCTGACCAGCAGATCACTAACATGCAGCAATGGCAGAGTAACGGATATGGCATGTGGATGGTGGGAGCCGGCGGTGGAGGTATGATGAAATCAGGCGGTGGAGGTATGATGGGCGGCGGTATGATGGGTTCGGGCCATCGGGGCTATGGCATGATGTGGGGTGGTAAGGGCTACTATTCCCCATATGCACAGAAGGCGGCGAACCTGACGGACGAGCAGAAGCAGCAGATGACCACATGGCAGGACCAGATGATCGAAAACCGCAAACAAGTTTTAAATAAACAGGTAGAATGGGGCTGGATCACCCAGGCCCAGGCGGATCAGCAGATCGCAAACATGCAGCAATGGCAAAAAAACGGATATGGCATTTGGATGATGGGCCCTGGGCGGTAACTGTTTTTGAGGAGAAGGTGCGATTGAGGTTGAGGTAATAAAGACGATGAAAATAATGAAAGCCTTTGTATGCATAAGCTTGATTCTAGTGTTGGTGGCAGTCGGAGGAGTTTCGGCTGCCACGTTGCCAAGTTCGGTTTCAGCAGCCAACTATTATGAGATGACTCCCAATCCTTGGTATGTTTCTCTGGGAGTAAAGGGATATCAGCAAACGAATGATGCCACCTGCGGACCGGCTGCAGTTATGTCGCTGATGCATTGGTACAATATGTTGAGTAATAAGGATCTGACTGCAGAAACTGAAATGCGAATCGCCCGGGAAATGGGAACAGGGGATATGAAATCTCCACGACCTGGAACAACAACAGACCAGATGGTAGCTTGGCTGGAGAAAAACGGCTTCGTAGTGATCAGTGGGGAAGACGGCTCGCTTGAATTGGTGCGGGAATATTTGAATAAAGGGATTCCTGTACTGGTCGAATGGATCGACTGGGGCGGACACTGGGTGGTGGCGACAGGCTATCATGCGGCCTATGAGTCGCCAACCAAGGGGCCTGATACTATCTTTTTCGCCGATCCCTCGTCCCATTGGGGCAATCCGAACAACCCGGACGGTATTTCCTCTTTTAACGCCTGGCGCTTCCGGGACATGTGGTTTGATGTCCAGTATCTGAAGCCGGGGCAGATCACCCGCAACGTGTATATCATCGCCATTCCCCTTAAGCAGGAATAATATTCGTTAGTGATGCAAAGGATATTAATGTCTTTCGAATTTGACAATGTTTATATCCGAGTATTAAAAGCGGAAATGATCATTAAAAAATATTGCCAGGGGCAAGTCCGGGTTCGCCACCATGGCAATCTGGCGCGGATTGAAGTGGATGCATCGGAAATCGGCCGGATAGCCAATGCGGAACACGGACCAGCAATTGCCGAGAAACTTCGAGGGCTTGGATTTCTTTTTGTAACCGTCGATCTGGCCGGATATCAGACTGGAAGCTTGAATCAGCTGTTGACCTCTTCTCATAACTGAATAAAAAACACAAATCAAGTATTGACAACCCCTATATCTTAGTAATAAAATCGGGATAATAAAATTACATAGTGCATCTCTTATCAAGAGTGGTCGAGGGACTGGCCCGATGACACCCGGCAACCGGCAGCAATGCAGTGGTGCCAAATCCAGCAGGAGAAATCCTGGCAGATGAGAGAACAAGAGTTTGCAAAACCTCTGTTCTTTCGGACAGAGGTTTTTTGATTCCGGCATCTATCCATGGGGCAGAGTGGAATCCTTGATTACATTTCCGGCGGTGCAAACTCGCGCTGATATCCCTGCCGATATTATTGAAGATTTATTACAGGCACTGGAATAAAGTATGCTTTGTAAAAAGAAATGGAGTGATTTTCATGCAAGATCATCATCCCTTGGCCAATGAAGTTGGTTTGACAGTGACCCGGTTAATTGAAGATACAGTATTTGGCTCCCTGGTTTTTATTGTGCAGGATTCTCGGATTGTTCAACTCGAACGGAACGAAAAGTATCAATTTCCTGCGCCGCGAAAATCTCCAGCAGGAGATCACAACAGGGCAGCCGCCAATTCAAAAGGGAAACTTTCCGCGCTTGCGGCCGCTCTGAAGGGTCTGCAATTTGGACAAGTTGTCGTTAAACTTCAAGGTGGTAGAATCGTGCAGATAGACCGGACGGAAAAAAGGCGGCTTCCTGATCTGACTGGCGTTAGCGGTGACGGAATTTAAAATAAATACAAATACGAGGAGGAAAGAACATGAAAAAAATTATTGCAGTCATTCTTGCAGTACTGTCCCTGGCCTTAGTCACCGCAGGGTGCGGCGGCAAAGCAGAAACGCCGGCCCCGGCAGCACCCGCACCCAAAAAGGTTGTTTTGAAAGTGGGCGCTACGGCGGTGCCACATGCGGAAATCCTGAAGGCGATCCAACCAGCCCTGGAAAAAGAAGGAATTGAACTCAAAATTATTGAATTCACCGATTATGTCCGGCCGAATGTGGCGTTGGCGGAAAAAGAACTGGACGCCAACTTCTTTCAACACATCCCTTATTTGCAACAATTCAGCACGGACCGCAAATTGGATCTGACCTACACGGTCGCGGTGCATATCGAACCAATGGGCATTTATTCCAAAAAAATAAAAGATCTGAAGGATATTTCTGATGGTGCTCAGGTGGCGATTCCGAATGATCCGACAAATGGCGGCCGTTCCTTGGCCATACTGGCTAAAGCAGGCCTGATTAAACTGAAAGACGGCGTTGGCATCAAGGGAACCGTCAAAGATGTAACGGACAATCCCAAAAAACTGGTCATCAAAGAACTGGAAGCTCCATTGCTGCCCCGGGCTCTTGATGATGTCACCATTGCTGTTATTAATGCCAATTATGCATTAGAAGCGAAACTGGCGCCGTCAAAAGACGCAATTTTCCTGGAAGCCAAAGACTCTCCCTACGCCAATGTTTTGGCAGTGCGCAAGGGTGATGAAAAACGGCCGGAAATTGAAAAACTGTCCAAAGCGCTGACTTCACCGGAAGTCAAGACATTCATCGAAGAGAAATATAAAGGGGCAGTTGTTCCTGCCTTCTAAAAGGGTCTTATCGCCGACTGGGAATATGGGCAACATATCCCCAGTCGGTTTGTATAAACAAGGAAAGAGAAGGGACTGAATGTTATGGCCAAGTCGGAAAAAGGCTTTTACACAAACTGTGTTCATGCCGGTAATGAGATTGATAAGGAAACCGGCAGTATTCGGCGACCGCTAACGATGGCAAACAGCTATCGATTGCCGGAAGATGCTTCCACGATGAATTGGAGCGATCCCAATCAACTGATTTATACCCGCACGACTTCCGCCAACCAGATCTACCTGCAGGAAAAACTGGCTGTGCTGGAAGGCGGCGAAGACTGTGTAGTGCTGGGGAGCGGGGTTGCCGCACAGGCCGGTGTTTTTTTGCTTTCCTGAACAAAGACGCCCATGTCATTTGTTCCAATGTTTCCTATATTGGACTGGAATATGCTGAAGATATTATCGCTGATTTACGGCAGGCTTTGGCGCAAGCTGGACTGAGTGTTGTCTAGAGAGCCTTCATTTTGTATCCAAATACCTAATTTACAGGGATAACCGCTTGAACCGGTTGATAGTATTTCCAGCGAATTTTGAAACTGGAGTGATAAACGGCAGGAATAGAATAATAATTGGCGAATGGTCATACAAAAGGTTAACTTTTTTGCGGTTTTATGCACCCGTTTTTACTTGACCACTTCACAAAGGGGGGGGACGAATGAAAAATACGGGGGAACGATCCTTACAGCAAAAGGCGTTGGCTTGGAAAACCTTCGTCAACTCTGGTGAAATAAAACAAGGAATCATATCTTCACCTATCGTCGAATCCTGGAGGAAGTGCTCAGATACCAGAGTGAATCCTGCTGATGGCAGAGGCCGGATAGTACTCGAACAGCATGAACTGAAGCAACTGCTGGAAAAAAATGAAGTTATTATTCGTGCAGCCACACCCTTCATGCAGAATCTTTATCAGTTTTTCCGGGGTTCCAGTTTTGTAGTAGTTCTTACGGATGTGCAGGGGTATGTTCTAGAGATCTTTGGTGATCCTGATCGCATTCAAAATGCGCGGGAATTGTCCTTTTTACCAGGCGCGAACTGGCATGAAGACCATGTTGGAACGAATGCGATCAGCACTTCCTTGTCAACGGGGCTGCCGATGCAAGTATCAGGCTGTGAGCATTTTTGTCTGCGTCACCATCACTGGACGTGTTCGGCGGCGCCTATAACCGATCAAAATGGGAAAATTATGGCTGTGCTGGATATTTCGGGACCGGCTCAATCGACCTATTCTCATACGCTGGGGATGGTTGTCGCCGCTGCTGAAGCTGTTTCCATGCAACTTAGGATTCAGCAAAAAAACAATGAACTTACGTTGGCTAACAAAAGGTTAACCAGTATCTTCAACACGATGTCCGATGGGGTTGTTCTGATTGACAATCGCGGAATTGTTAATGAAGTTAATATTGTAGTCAAACAGATACTCGGGAGTTCGAGCAAAGATGTAGTCGGTCGTCCCATCGAAGGGATTTTTGGCGATACCGCCCATTTTACGCGAACCATGTTGGACAACAAACAGCCATATTCTGATGTGGAGGTCATGGTGCCGATCAAGAACGGCACCAGCCATTGCTTGGTCTCCGGAGAACCGCTGACTGATGAACGGGGAAAAATAAACGGCGGAGTCATCATTCTGCGGCCAATTAAACAAGTAAGACGATTGGTAAATCACTTTAGCGGTCATTATACGAATTTCGAATTTGGTGATATTATCGGCAATAGTGCCAAATTATTGGAATCTGTCAGGATCGCTTCACTTGCGGCTACGAGTTTTTCCAATGTCTTGTTGCAAGGCGAAAGCGGTACAGGCAAAGAATTATTTGCGCAAGCCATTCACCATCACAGCGAACGAAGCGATGGCCCGTTTATTGCGGTGAACTGTGGAGCGATACCGCGGGAACTGATCAGCAGCGAACTATTCGGATATGAGGAAGGAGCCTTTACCGGCGCTAAACGTGGAGGGAGACCTGGAAAATTCGAGCTCGCTGCAGGCGGCACTTTGTTTTTGGATGAAATTGCTGATATGCCGTTGGAACAACAGGTCGCACTGCTACGGGTACTACAGGAGAAAAAACTAGTTCGTATTGGCGGCGAACGGGTCATTCCGGCGGACGTGCGCGTAATCTGCGCTACCAATAAAACGCTGCTGAAAGAAGTGGAAAAAGGCGCTTTCCGGCAGGACCTTTATTACAGGTTGAATGTTATTTCAATTACAGTGCCGCCCCTGCGAGAACGCGGCAATGATATTATCGTATTGTTTCAGCATATTATAGATAAGATAGGCAAAGAAAGGGGCCACAAATATTCAGTCGATGAAAAAGTGCTGGATTGTCTGCGCAGCTACAATTGGCCCGGCAATGTGCGAGAATTGTATAATGTAGCGGAACGTGTGGTCAGTATCTCTGAAGAGCAGACCATCATGCTGCGGCACTTACCCCCCGAAATATATAACCCTCAGGCTCATGCGGACTGCTTTGAACCTCAGCCATTTCCCCAGGTTGTTTTGGGGGATTCTGTTAAACAGCAGCGCATATTGGCAATGGAGCAAACGGAACAGGCGGAAATTGTTGCTTTTTTGAATCAGTATGGCGGCAATATCAGCCGCGTTGCCAAGAAGCTTGGAGTTGCAAGGACTACCATTTATCGCAAGTTACAGCGATACGGGATCGACAATTTCAAGCTGTGATTATGGTATAACGAAAATATTGTATCGCTGCGCTACATAACGCTACGATATTGTATCGCGCGGCTACAATCAGACAAATGTTGTTTGTGCCGCTAAAGTGTCCAACCACCTGAAAACAGGTGGTTTTTTTTATTTGGCACGTCCTATGCATTAGGAAACTATATGTGCATTTAAAAATTTAGCTAGTGAGGTGTACTAAAGTGGGGATGAAACGATATATCGTCGAAATTGGCGCCGGTGCAGACCTTCATGGCGGAGATGTAACCAAAGCCGCTCAACGGGCGGTAAAAGACGCGATTTCTCATAGTTGCCTTTGCGGCTTATTCGATATTCTTGGAGTTGACAGCCCCCACAGGATGCACGTCGCAGTCAAGCTGGGCGTGCCTCACCCGGAACAGATCCGCAACTCCGAAGTGCTGGAAATGATTCCGTTTGGGACGACGGAGCTGGAAGTTGTTGCAGGCGGCCTGGCGGTTCGCGGTCTGGATCTGCCTGAACTTGGTTCCGGCGATACGATCGTGATTGCTGTGGCTGCTCTTACTGTTTATGTCGATGTTGAACAGGAGGTGAAGTCCCGGAAATAAATTTTGAAAAAAAGGTCGAGCGGGAACTCAGGAAGCATTTTGTCCATTGCGCCCAATTCAAGAAGGAGGGAATTAGTATGGAACTAACAAAGGAAAAGCTGCTTGGTTTTTATGAAACAATGTCGACAATCCGGGCTTTTGAAAGCAAAGCCGTGGAATTGTTCGCCGACAACAAACTGCCTGGATTCGTACACCTGTATCTCGGAGAAGAAGCGGTGGCGACCGGAGTATTGTCAGGCCTGACGAGCAAAGATTTCATCACTAGCACGCACCGTGGACATGGTCATCTGATCGCAAAAGGCGGCAAAGTGGATTTGATGATGGCTGAGTTGTTCGGTAAAGCGACTGGCTATTGCAAAGGCAAAGGCGGGTCAATGCATATTGCCGACGTCGACCTGGGGATCTTGGGAGCTAACGGAATCGTAGGCGCAGGACAGCCAATCGCCACAGGCGCAGCTTTTGCCTGCAAATACAGAAAGTCTGATGCAGTGGTTGTGTGCTTCTTTGGCGACGGCGCTTCGAATCGCGGCACTTTTCATGAGTCCCTGAATATGGCTTCTATTTGGAAACTTCCGGTAGTTTATGTATGCGAGAATAACCTCTATGGGATTTCCAACTGTCAACGTGACCACATGAAGGTCGTCGACGTTTCTGAACGGGCTAGCGCGTATGGGATGCCAGGCGTTACAGTAGACGGCAACGATGTGATTGCGGTCCATGAAGCGGCCGAAGAAGCGGTTGCCAGAGCCAGAAGAGGTGATGGTCCCAGCCTGATCGAATGCAAAACTTGGAGATGGCGCGGCCATTTTGAAGGAGATCCCGGGGCTTACAAAGATTCAGCCGAACAGGATGCTTGGCTGAAAAAAGATCCGATTCCTCGACTGGGAAATAAGCTCGTGGAACTGAAATATGCTCAACAAGCTGAGTTGGATGCCATTACGGCCAAAGTGGCAGGAAAGATCAATGAGGCGATCGTTTTCGCCACAAACAGTCCGGACGCGAATGTCGATGAAGTTTTGGCGGATGTCTACGCTGGTTGATCTTTTTGGTAATGAGGAATCCAAATCGGGAAAGGATGGATAATAATGACGAAAATGACATATCTTGAAGGCATTCGTGACGGAATGCGTGTGGCCATGAAAAAAGACCCTAACGTATTTATTTGGGGCGAAGATGTTGGTAAGTTTGGCGGCTGCTTCGGCGTGACCGGCGAACTCTATAAAGAATTTCCCGGGCGGGTAATTGACACGCCGATTACCGAGACGGCGATTGTTGGCGCCGCGGTGGGGGCTGCTGCCACCGGTTTGCGGCCGATCGCAGAAATCATGTTCGTCGATTTCATGGGAGTCTGTATGGATGAACTCTTCAACCAAGCTGCAAAGATGCGGTATATGTTCGGCGGCAAGGCCAAAGTTCCCATGGTTATCCGCGCTGCCTGCGGCGCCGGCTCGTCCGCAGCCGCACAACATTCGCAGTGCATGGAAGCTTGGTTTACCCATATCCCAGGGGTTAAAACCGTTATGCCCTCAACCGCGGCGGATGCTAAAGGCTTGATGATGGCTGCCATCGCCGATGACAATCCGGTCGTGTATCTGGAGCATAAACAGTTGCTGGGCCTTGAGGGCGAGGTTCCAGAGGGCGAATATTTAGTTCCGCTGGGCAAAGCCGACATCAAAAAGGCCGGCAAAGACGTTACCATCGTTGCCTGGTCCTGGATGGTGCACAAGGCGCTGGCAGCCGCTGAGGTCTTGGAAAAAGAAGGAATTTCTGTAGAAGTACTCGATCCTCGCACACTGGTTCCCCTTGATAAAGAGGCGATTCTGACCTCTGTGGGGAAAACCGGTCGGCTGGTGATCGTTCATGAAGCAGTGAAAATTGGCGGATATGGCGGAGAAATTGCGGCGATGGTTTCTGAAGAAGGCTTCGATCTTCTGGATGCACCGATCAAGCGCGTAGCGATGCCGTATACGCCGATTCCGTTCGCGCCTATTCTGGAAAAAGCGGTCATCCCGAGCGAAGAACAGATTATTGCGGCAGTCAAAAGCTTATTTTAATCCGAATCTATGAGGGGTGAAAGTGAATGGGAATAGTTGGTATCATCGCCAACCCGGCATCAGGCAAGGATATCCGGCGACTGGTGGCATATGGAACGATCTTTGACAATCAGGAAAAAGCGAATATTGTTCGCCGCCTGATCTTGAGCCTGGCATCCGTTGGGATCAAGGAGCTTGTCTATATGCCTGATTACTATGGAATTGTCCTGGCTGCAGCTGAACAGATCGACAGCAGGCACCGTCCGGATATGGAATATATTCCGACTGACATCTGCCTGAGCGCAACACAGATCGACTCCTTCAACGCCGCCGAAGCTATGGCTGCGTCGGGAGTGGACTGCATTGTCACGCTGGGAGGTGACGGAACCAATCGCCTGGTGGCCAAAGGTTGCGGCAATGTGCCGATTCTTCCCATTTCCACCGGGACCAACAATGTATTTCCCGGCATGATTGAGGGGTCCATAGCCGGCCTGGCCGCCGGCGTCATCGCAAAGGGTATCGTAGCCGGTCCACCTATGGTTAACCCCAGCAAAAAACTAGTGATCTATAAGAATGGAATCCCCGTGGATATTGCCTTGGTGGATGCGGTTGTTTTGAAGGATAATTTCATTGGCTCGCGAGCAATTTGGGATGTGAAACGGATCAAACAGATCGCTGTGACTCGGGGAGAAGCACATAATATAGGGATTTCGGCCATTGTTGGCAATTTGGCGCCAATAACGGCCCGTGATTTTCACGGGATGGTTCTCGACATCGGCGAAGGCGATATTCAGGTACGGGTACCGATCGCGCCGGGGCTGATTGAAATGGTACAAATCAGGAATTATAAACCCCTTCCGATAGGTGGGGTGGTCGAAGTGAACGTGGCGCCTTGTGTGATCGCTCTGGACGGCGAGCGTGAAGTGGAAATCGGAGAAAATGACAGGGCGCAGATCCAACTTACATTTGATGGACCGAAAGTAGTGGACGTGGAAGAAACGTTGCGCGCTGCGGTCGCAAAAGGATATAGCTGTAATATGCGTAATGTTGCAGGCTAGCAAGGAGGAGCAGGAATGGCAACCCAAGTAAAAATGCCCAAGATGGGACTTTCCATGAAAGTCGGCATTGTCGGTAAATGGCGAAAAAATGAGGGAGACGCGGTCAAAAAAGGCGAGGCGCTTCTGGAGATCATGACTGATAAAATTGCGAATGTGCTTGAGGCTCCGGCAGATGGAGTGCTGCTGAAAATTGTTGCCGAAAAGAAAGCGAAGCTGCCGATAGGGGCGTTGCTCGGCGTCATAGGTGCGGCAGGCGAAGACATCAGTGCGGTGCTGGCCGAAGCGGGCGCGGCGGCAGCTCCAGTAAATGCAGCCGGTCCGGCGGCGGTAACGGCGACTTCTATTCAAGCAGACAGGACGGCAGACAGGACGGCAGGCAGGGATGGTGTCAAAATTTCGCCGGCGGCCCGCAAATTGGCGCAGGAAAACAACGTGGCGGATTTTGCGTTGATCACCGGTACCGGCCCCGAGGGACGCATCACCAGGGAAGATGTGGAAGCTTTTATAGCCAATCCTCCGGCGCCGGCGGATTCACGCCCGGTTTGGGAGACGATTCCGTATGAAGGAATGCGGCAGGTTATCGGCGAAAACATGGCCCAAAGTTGGGCTTTGGCGGCAAAGGTCACTCATTTTGTCAGTGTGGATATGACGGGTCTTTTGGCGCTAAGGACGACGATCAATGCGGATCTGAAGGAGACTCAAAAAGTTTCGGTCACGGATCTGCTGATTAAAGCGGTCGCTAAGGCTCTGGTCAAATATCCCAAAGTGAATGTAACTCTGAGCGGTGACGAAATAAAAGTACTGAAAGATATCAATATAGGCGTGGCGGTCGCCATTCCGAACGGGCTTGTAGTACCGGTGGTCCACAATGCCGACCAGAAAAGCCTGGATGAAGTTTCCGGTGAGGTTCGTGATTTTGCCAAACGTGCCCGCAAAAACAAGATCGACGCTTCGGAAATGACAGGGGGCACCTTTACTATCACCAATCTGGGCGGTTATGGCTCGGTCGATTATTTTACGCCGATTATAAACCAGCCGGAATCAGCCATCCTGGGTGTAGGACGAACCGTGAGAATTCCTGCGGTCGTCGGGGATGCCATTGTTATCCGGCCGATGATGGGACTGTCTTTTGCCTTTGACCACAGGATCATCGACGGCGCCCCGGCGGCCGAATTCCTGGCGATTTTGATTAAACTGATCGAACAGCCGCATAAGATATTTATTTAAGGAACTATGAGGCAGTCGAAAAATAGACAAAGTACATAATAAAGGTAGGGAATTAGAATGGCAGCAGATAGCTTGGAATTGATGGATGAACTGCAGGAAGGCATGGGAAAACTGCAGGAGGAATGCCCGGAGTTGATGGCGGCCTTTGTGCAAACAGACCAGGCAGCCTATGTGGAAGGAGAACTCGAACGCAAATACAAGGAACTGATTGGCCTCGGTATTGCTCTAACAGTAAGGTGCGAATACTGTATCAACCTTCACATTAAAAATGCCCTGGCTGAAGGCGCCAGCCGGGAAGAGATCCTGGAAGCCGCGTCGGTTGCCGTCGCATTTGGCGGTTCGCCAGCCATGGCCTATATGGCGACAAGCGTAATGAAGGCTCTGGATGCATTTGAATAAAACCATGCAAGATGGATTGGTGGATGAGAGACCGGCATGGCTAACCCGTCCGGCGCCGGATGAAAAGCTCCTGGAAAAAATGAAAACACTACTGGAAAAAGGCCGCTTGCACACGGTCTGTGAAAGTGCCGATTGTCCCAACGTCGGGCAGTGTTTCGCAGAAAAGACCTGCACTTTCATGATTCTGGGCGATACCTGTACGCGGAATTGTCGTTTTTGCGCGGTGCAGCACGGTCAACCAATGCAGGTCGATGCGGGGGAACCGTTCGCGGTTGCTTCCACGGCCGGACATCTGGGACTCAAGCATGTTGTGGTTACTTCCGTGACAAGAGATGATCTCTGCGATGGTGGCGCGGCGCATTTTGCCGCAACGATCCGCGCAATCAGAGAAGCATTACCGCTGGCAACCGTCGAGGTCTTGATTCCGGATTTCCAGGGGGATATGGCGGCACTGGAAAAGGTATTGGATGCCAGACCTGATGTCATCAACCATAATACTGAAACAGTGCCGAGATTATATCCTCTGGTCCGACCGCAGGCAAAATATCAGCGGACATTGCAGTTGCTTGACCGTGTGTGGAAATCAGGTACAGGGATTGTCAGCAAATCAGGGCTGATGATGGGATTGGGAGAGAATACGGACGAAGTGATAGCCGTTTTGAAGGATCTTCGCGATGTTGGCTGCCAAATGTTGACACTGGGTCAATATCTCCGTCCTTCGCCAAATCACTTGCCGATTGTGGAATATATTCATCCCGATACTTTCCGGATGCTGGAGGAAAAAGCCTATCAAATGGGGTTCTGCCAGGCTACTGCGGGTCCCTTGGTGAGAAGTTCTTTTCATGCCGCCGGCTGCTTCGCAGAGGCGATGACGACCAGGATTATATAAGAGTATATGAATAATTTGATATACCAAAGGAGGAAACAGATATGTTGAAAGCGGCATTTATATTCATCGCACCGGAGGCCGATAGTCAGAAGCACCGCGCCGTGGTGGATACACCGGCGGTATCACTGACTGTAGTTGGGGTCAAGGACTACAGTTCGGCGGAAAAAATCACCAGGGAACTAGTCGGACAGGGAATCGCGGCAATTGAGCTGTGCGGAGGCTTCGGCATCGACGGCACGGCGAGGGTGAAAAAGGCTGCCGGAGAAGCGGTGGCCGTCGGGGTCGTTCGGTTTGACGGTCATCCTGGCCTGGGAAACAAGAGCGGAGATGAGCTGTTTTAGAATATGAAGTTATATCATCCAGGGGATCTCCCTTGGGACGAAACTCAGGCAATTTATCACACACTAGCGCAAATCGGGCAGGAAGGGCTGGTCGTTTGCCGCCCTTCTTCCCGTTGCGTCTGCCTGGGTCTGCATGATGATCTGGAGCAAGAAGTGGATGAGAATTATTGCAGAGAAAACGACATACCAATCATCAGACGGGAGATCGGCGGCGGTGTGGTACTCCTGGACTCGGGTCAGATTTTTTTTCAGTTAGTGCTGTCAAGGGATAATCCGCTGCTGAACGGTAATCGAAACCGATTTTTTGCCCGATTTCTGCAGCCAGCCGTCGCAACATTGGCTGATTTTCAAATTGAGGCGGCAATAAGTCCTCCCGCTGACATAGTGGTGAACGGTCGGAAAATTTCCGGTAATGGCGCCGGCGATATAAATGGGATGGCGGTGTATACAGGCAATATCCTGCTTTCTTTTGACCGGCGGACTATGGCTGGCGTTTTAAATTTACCGGATGCCCGATTCAGGGAGTTGATGAAGCTTTCGTTGGAACGCTTTTTGACGACTATGGACGAAGAGATGAGCGCTCCCCTGGAGCCGGGGTCCGTTGAAAAGCAGCTGATCAGCCATTTTGCGACCTGGCTCGGTGAAATGGAGCCGGCCTGCTATACGGAGGAAATGAAAAGGAAAACAAAAGCAGTGGCCGGAACGCTTACCGATAGAGAATTTCTGGAGTTACCCGGTAAGCGCAGTCCGATGCGCCAAATCAAAATAAATGAACAAACTTATCTGCGTTTTCGGCCAATTCATGGACCAAACGCTGAAGCACCCGGATACACAATACAGTTGTTACGGAACGATGTTATCCATGACCTGGAGCTTGCAGAACTCTCTGATGCACAGAATCCATAAACGTAGGAGGAAACAGCTATGGCTCAGTACAACATTCCACAAGACTTATACTATACCCGAGATCACGCATGGGTGAAGGTGGAGGGAGCCAATATCCGTATCGGCGTAACCGATTTCATGCAGCAGTTGGCCGGTGAAATCACGTTCATCCGCATTCCCCGCGCAGGGAAGGAGCTGGTGGAGGGTGCAACCTTGAGTTCCATTCAGTCGGGAAAATGGGCGGGCAAAATCCAGGTTCCAATGACCGGGAAAGTCTTGGAAGTTAATATGGCTTTGCCCGGCACTCCGCAACTTTTGAACAGCGATTCCTATGGAACAGGCTGGATTTGTGTGATGACGCCTGGCGATCTGGCAGGTGGTCTCTCCAAATTGCTGCATGGACCGGAAGTGGAGAAATTCATTGCCGAAGAAGCCGCTAAACATGCAAAACCGTGATGCTGCCAGATGAAAGTAGCTTCTGTTAGGGGGATGCAGGATGAAACCAGAAGTATGTAATAATTTGCAGACGATGTTTGGCGATCGCGCCACGGTGGACCGTTTTGAACGAGAATTTTACGAACGGGACGTTGCACCGGTGCCGGATTTTTTGGTTCTGTTTTTTGGCAATACGTTGCCTGACATCGTAATTCGGCCGCAAACCACTGACGAGGTAGCATCGATAGTAAAAATAGCAGCGGACGGGCAGATTCCTCTGACACCTCGTGCTGGCGGGTCGACCGCTTTCTTCAATTCAGTTTGCATGAACAAAGGGATATTATTGGATCTGAATGGATTAAACGAAATTATTCAAATCGATGCGGAGAAACACATTGTCAGGATACAGGCAGGAATCACCTGGTGGGCGCTGGAAAGTGAACTGAACCGTCATGGTCTGGCCATCCGATCCTATCCGAGCAGCGCGCGGAGTGCTACGGTCGGCGGCTGGCTGGCGATGCTGGGCTATGGGATCGGCAGTCTCAAATATGGACCCTTGATTGATCAGATTCTGTCGGCCCGAATTGTCTTGCCGGACGGTCAGGTAAGGGAACTGACCCGGACCAGTGATCCATCCTTGACATGGATTGCTGCCTCCGAAGGAACTCTCGGTATCATCACGGAAGTTGAATTGCAGGTGCGTCCCCGTCCTGAATCTGAATGGCATGGATTGGCGGCGTTCAGTGATGCTGCTAACGCACAGCTTTTTATCGAAAAGGCTGTCAAGCTGGCCGACAAACCGTTCAATCTGCATTTTTCAGACCCGGGATGTAATGCCGAACGCTATCGCGCGGGGTTGGGGAGCGAAAAAAGCACCCGGTCTTTCACGATTGCTTTCGATGCGGATGGCACGGTTGCAGAGACTGAAAGAGCTGCCAGGGAATTCAGAGACTGTCTGCAAGCGACTGGAGGCTGGGATTTAGGGGAAGAAGAAGCACAACACGAATGGGAGCATCGTTTCTTTTCATTCGTATTGAAACGGGAAGGGCCGTCGATGATCGGAGCGGAGATCTGGTTGCCCATCAAGGGACTAGCCGCATATCTCGATTCTGTGGCACGGTATGACCTCGACACACGTTTGGGGCTGATAAGCTACTCTCATGTAGAAACCACGGATCATCTCATGGTGATGACCGCATATCATACGGATGAAAGGGACAGGGCCGGATTTTTGCAAGGGTTGGCTTTTACGAAGAAACTGCAGGATATTGGGGAGAAATATGGTGGTGTGCCATATGGCGTGGGCCTTTGGAACACACCATACCTGAATAGGCTCCATAGTCAGGCGGAGTTGGACGAGCTTAGAAAACGGAAAGCCCGATTGGATCCATGCAATATTATGAATCCCGGCAAACTCTACAAAGCTCCCTTCCTGTTGAATCCAGTGTTTTTCGGCCTGGGGATGGAGGTTCTGGCCGCAACAAGAGCAATATATCGCGGGAGAACAGGGGGATTGCAGAAATGAGTTCGGATAGTTTCTACAAAAATCTGACAGAGGAATCCTTGATTTGCGGACGGTGTGGCAATTGTCGTTCTGAGTGTCCGGTTTTTAAAGAAATCGGTTGGGAATCGGCATCGCCGCGAGCCAAAATATCTTTGGCGAGAGAAATCTTTGCCCTGAAATGCAAGACGGAAATTGGGCCTGAGTACGCCAAGCGGATCAGCCAGTGCACGATGTGCGGCGCTTGTACGAAGAACTGTGCGGCCCGCATCGATTTGCAGTCCTTTTGGAAAGATTTGCGGGCCGAACTGGTCGCGGCCGGCAAAGCCCCTGACGCCTACAACGCTCTCGCGGAAAATTTGAAAAACAGACGAAATATCTCGACTTTCCCCAATGCAGATCGCCTTGAATGGGCAGAAGATCTCGATGAGGTTCCGGAAAATCTGGATCGGGCGGAAGACGCGGCAGTAGTATATTTTGTTGGCTGTGTATCTTCCTTCTTTCCACGCGCAGCACAAATCCCGCTGGCCATAGTTCAACTTCTGGAAAAAGCGGGTGTGAATTACACCACTCTGGGTGCTGAGGAATGGTGCTGCGGTTTTCCTCTGGCAGCCGCCGGGCATGCGGGAGAAATTATTGAATATGCAAGGCACAATGTGGAAGCTGTGCGAGCAACAGGAGCTAAAACGTTGGTGACAGGCTGCTCATCCTGCTATCATACGTGGACGCACGTCTATCCCGGAATTCTAGGCGAAGAACTTGGGTTTCAGGTAGTTCATGCCATGGAATATCTGGCCGGACTGATCCGTGAAGGCAAGCTGGTCCCGAATGAATTGGAGGAAACGGTCACTTATCACGATCCTTGTGATCTGGGTCGCAACGGAGGCGTGTTCGAGTCTCCCCGAGAGGTTATTCGCAGCATTCCAGGAATCACGTTCGTGGAAATGGCCACGTCTGGTGCGGAATCTACCTGCTGCGGCGGAGGCGGTAATCTGCAGAGCGTCGACGCGGCGCTCGCGGAAGCGATCGCTCGCAGGCGAATTCGGGAAGCGGCTGCAACAGGGGCGAGCATCGTGGTCTCAGCCTGCCAGCAGTGTGAACAGATGCTGGAGAAGGCTGCTCGCACAGAAAAATTGCCGTTGGAAGTGATCGATGTGGCCGAATTGCTGCTACGCGCGGTGGAAGGGTAATAACAGGGTGAGGTGTGGCAGATGAATATCGACAAATATAACTTTCCCGATGATTTGTATTACGATACCCACTATCAATGGATCCGTAAGGATGGTGAAAAAGTCCAGTTCGGTCTGACCCCGTATGGGCTGGATGTGACAGGAGATGTACTGTATCTGGCCTTGCCGGGTATTGAATCGAATATTAGCGCCGGCGACAGTTGCGGATCGCTGGAGGCGGGGAAATGGGTGGGGCGGGTTTATGCACCGGTGAGCGGCAAGATAACAAAGGTCAACGAAGCTGTGATATCCACTCCTGGCCTGATCAGCCAAAATCCTTATGCATGCTGGTTTGTTGAGATTGAATTGACTAGACCGCAAGAGCTGGAAGGATTAATGAATTCTGGTTCTATTGTTGCCCTGATTACGGAGGAGCTCAAGCGGGATGCTTGACGTCGGGAGTGGCAAGAAGTTAAGAGTTCTGGATTCACCGCCACGCACTGCGGCGGAACATATGGCATTGGATCAGGTGATCGTGAACGCTCACAGCCGCGGGCTAATCCCCAACACCTTCCGGTTTTTGCAGTTCAAACCCTGCGCTTTGGTCGGACTCCACCAAAATGTATTTTTGGAAGTAAATGTGCCATATTGCCAGGAGAAGGGCATCGACATCAATCGCCGGATCACGGGTGGAGGCAATTTGTATTGGGGTCCGCTGGAACTTGGCTGGGAATTGTATGCGGCAAAAAACACTCCAGGTATTCCTCGGAGGGTAGAAGGCATGTACAGAGTGCTCTGTGAGGCAATGGTGGCAGGTCTGAACAGGTTGGGGATGCGTGCAGCCTATCGGCCGGTGAACGATATCGAAATCAACGGCAGAAAGATTTCGGGAACAGGCGGGACGGAGTTGGAAGGGTCTTTTGTCTTTCAATGCAGCCTGTTGGTGGATTTTGATGTGGATGAAATGTTGCGGGTGCTGCGATTCCCGATAGAAAAAATTAGCGATAAGGCGATTTCCTCCATGCGCGGACGGGTCACTTCCATCAGCGAACAGCTGGGCACGGCGCCCCCACTCGACACAATCAAGCAGGAGATCTTAAATGGGTTTGCAGAAACACTGGGTTATGAAATGGTTCGCGGAAAGCTGACGGCGCAGGAGGAATCCATGTTGGCAGAAACTCTGCCGTATTTCCAATCGGATGACTGGGTGTACGGTAAAAGTAGCGGAGTCGTCAACACGATGGATAGTACAGTCAATTACAAGGCGCCTGGCGGGCTGATCCGGGTTCAAATGAGATTGGACGAAGACGTTCGCGTCATTAAATACGTTATGATTAGCGGCGATTTTTTCGCTTATCCGACCAGGGCTGTCAACGACCTGGAAACGGTGCTGAAAAACACTCCTGTCTGTGGTAATCAAATTAGTGAGAGAATCCGTGCTTTTTTTGCAAAGGGAGACGTTCACATCTTGGGAGTTACCGCCGAGGATTTTATCGCGGTCATGCTGCTGGCGGTGGAACGATCAAGCAATGGCAAGGCGAGCATCCGCGATGGGCAGGGAGGATATTATGAGAACTGTGCCGACGGATTATGATGCGGCAGTTGTGGGAGCGGGTCCTGCAGGAAGCTGTGCTGCGCGACGGTTAGCCGAGGCAGGGTTGAAAGTACTGCTGATCGAGCAGCAGCAATCAGTTGGTGAAAACATCCAGTGCGCAGAGTATGTACCGAGTATCCTGAAAAAATATGTCTCGCTACGAGACGCTGATGTGGCGCAGACATTGAAGGGAATTAAAACGTTTATTCAGGGTGAACTCGTTCAAGTAACGCGGGCGCCTGGCTTTACGATCAATCGGGGTTCCTGGGAGAACCATCTGGCCGATGAAGCAGTCCGCGCCGGGGTACGCCTCATGACCGGAGTACGGGTGACAGATGCAGGTTCGCGAACGGTTACATTGCAAAATGGCGCCGGCCATGCGACCGTAACTGCCGATTATATCGTTGGCTGCGACGGGCCGCGCTCGGTAATCAGCCTGAAACTGGGCAACCATCCAACTGAGAGTTGTGTGGCTATGCAATATGAGATCGGCCTGGCGGGACCACTGGAATTTGCGCACATCTACTTCGATCCGACCTATTATGGTGGCTATGCCTGGGTTTTTCCCAAAGGGGCTTCGGCCAATGTTGGTATGGCAGTTCATGCATCTTTGAACGGATCTCTGCAGGAACTGCTCGGAAAGTTTTGCCGTGAGTTAGTCTCTGCACAAGTTGTGCGAGACAGCGCAGTACACAGGACAACAGGGGGATTGATTCCGGCGGCAGGCCTGGTTGACCATCTGGCAGGCGATCATATGTTGCTGGCCGGAGACGCTGCAGGATGCACACATCCGATCACCGGGGCCGGAATTGCTGCCGCAGTTGTCAGTGGAAAGCTAGCCGCAGAAGCTGTTCTGGATCAAAAGAAGACTGGCGGTTCTGCGCTGGCTGAAAATTACACCCGAATCTTGAAGGCGGAATACGGAGAATCTCTTGCCAGGGCGCATAGCCGCTTCCTTGCCCGTGAGCGGGGATGGACAGATGACCATCATAAATTTTCCGGACTTATCCGCCGCAGTTGGGTCGCTTTTCCCGAGTATTATGCGAAGTAGATTTCGCAGTATGCTGATGATAGATAGGGGGCTAGTTCGTGCAATCGTCACATGTAATCGAAAGTCCTGATTTCGTGCAGACCAGCTTGGCTGGTGCAATGGCGCTCGGGTTGGAGCGGGGAAGCTTTTATCGCAACGCTTATCCCGGAAGTTTGAATTTGCTGATGACCTATCCGGACGGATGTAAGGCCAACTGCAGCTATTGCGGATTGGCCAGGGAAAGGCAGGCCCAGCCGGAAAACTCTACCTTCATCCGAGTAAAATGGCCAGTATATGAGTTGGCGAAAATAGTTGAGATTCTGACTCATCCACCGCGGGAAGCCGCAGCTGGGGTGAAAAGAATCGGTCGCATTTGCGTGTCAATGATCACGCATCCGCGGGCGGAAACTGATTGCGTGGAGATGGTGCGACGGCTCGCCTCTCCTGTCGGAGCGCCGGTCAGTGTATTGGTATCGCCGACTTTGGTGCACGATACCGAGGCGTTTTTCCGCAAGCTAAAAGAAGCGGGTGCGGATTGGGTGGGAGTCGCTGTCGATGCGGCGACCCCCGAACTATTTGAGGCGATGCGCGGAATGACGGTGGGCGGTCCCCATCGCTGGGAAAAATATTGGATGGCGCTGGAAAGTGCGGTGAGGGTGTTTGGACGCGATCATGTCAGCGTTCATTTCATCGTCGGCTTGGGAGAAACCGAGCAGGAAATGGTTCAGGCCATTGCCCAAGCCAGATACTGCGGCGCGCAGGCCCATTTGTTTTCCTTCTGCCCGGAACCCGGAAGTGCTCTATCGAACCGTTTACCCCCTTCTAACAGCCATTATCGAAGGATTCAACTGGCCGCGCACTTGCTGAATAATTGCCAGATTGGGTGCGATGCGATAACGTTCGACAAAGGCAGAATCACAGGCTTTGGTCAGCCGTTGCAGGATTTGTTGGGCGAGGATCTGGCAGCAGGAAAACCGTTCATGACATCCGGCTGTCCTGACCGACAGGGGTGTTTGGCCTGCAACCGACCTTTTGGCAATGAACGGCCCGGCCCTGTTCTACGTAACTATCCGTTTTGGCCGGATGAGAACGATTTGATAACGATCAAAGGAGAAATATGGCGTGACTGAATTCACTTTTTATGTTCCGGGTTCGCGCCACTATGACAACGAATTTTATGTCAATAAACCGTCTTCGTTCGCCAATATCAGCATTTCGGGAACTGAGTGCGGCTGTCTTTGCGACCATTGCGAGGGGCAGTTGCTACGGAATATGCTGGCAGCGCCGACGCCTGCGGCGCTCGTGCAGGTGGCCGAAAAACTTTGCAGGGAAGGCTGCCGTGGTGTGCTGATCAGCGGTGGCGCCTGCTGTGATGGCAGCGTGCCACTTGTTCCGTTTGGTGCTGCCTTACAGGAAGTTGTAAAAATGGGTCTGTCGGTCATCGTTCATCCGGGCCTCCTTGATGAAAAGACCGCTATGGTGTTGGCAGAGGCAAACGTCGCTGGAGTGGCCCTCGATTTGATCGGCGATCCTGAAACCATCAGGAGAGTGTATCATTTGGAACGGACTCCAGAGCATTATCTCCGTAGTCTTCGAACTGCGCGCAAGGCCGGGTTGCGGGCGATGCCGCATATCGTCGCAGGACTGCATTATGGCGAATTACGCGGCGAATACGCGGCAATTGATATGGTGGCCGCCGAAGGCGCATCCTGTCTGATATTCGTAGTATTGCAACCGTTGGCAGGGACGAAGATGCAGGCGGTGGCACCGCCTGATCCGCTGGAAATCAAAAATTTGTTCACAGTTGCCAGAGAGAAGTTGCCTGATTTGCCGCTTATGCTGGGCTGTGCGCGCCCGCCAGGGAATTACGCCCGTGCGGTTGAACTTCTGGCTGTGGATGCCGGATTTGCCGCCATCGCTTATCCTGCCGACGAAACGGTTTCCTATGTGCGCTCGCTCAGATATCAAATAACATATCGAGAAAGTTGCTGCGGGACGTGACATGCATTTCAAGCTTCATTTCGCTTTTGGAGGCCATTTGATAGCGAGCCCTCGCCTGGAGATATGAACACCGCCGCCTTTCTCTCAGAGATAGTGTCGAATATTCTCGGAAACATTTTTGATGATGCAATGCGCTCCTTTGTTTCAAGATTTTGGGCAGAAAATATTCAGCTTTTTGAGGTTATGGTCTACAGTCTGGCGCTGCTCGGCAGCGTTTTTTTTTGCTCATCCCTGCTTTTTTCTGAAGTCCAAAAGAGGGATATGGTACATTAACCAGAAGTAATTAGTAGGATTTGAAAGGGGTTGCAAGTCACATTATGAATATGAAATGTTTAGTAAAAACAAATTCGGGACCAGGGCACGTTGAACTGCAGGAAAAACCAATACCATCGCCTGCATCAGGTGAAGTGCTTATTAAAGTACATCTCGCAGCAATCTGCGGAACCGATTTGCATATCAAAGAATGGGCGGAGTTTGCAGCCAAGCGGATGAAGCCGCCGGTTATCATGGGGCATGAATTCTGTGGAGAAATTGTTGAGGTCGGTGTCGGCGTAAAAGAATCGCGCCTTGGAGAGCTTGTTTCAGCGGAAAGTCACGTTGCTTGCCACACCTGCCCCTTGTGTTTGGACGGAAAAGACAATTTGTGCATCAATACAAGAGCAATTGGGGTTCATTTCGACGGCTGTTTTGCTGAATATGTAACCATTCCGGCGGAAAACGCAATGGTGTGTAATCCGCTGGTTTCTGAAGAGAATAATGCCATGCTGGAACCGCTGGGTACGGCAGTCTATGCTGCGACAAAATGCCCGATCGGCGGAAAAACGATAGCGATCGTTGGTTGCGGACCTATCGGACTCATGGCTACCGCCATAGTGAAAAAAATGGGCGCCGGAAAAATCATATGCATTGAACCCAACGAATATCGAGCGAAAGTGGCCTATGAAATGGGCGCAAATTTAGTTGTAAATCCGCTGCAGGAAGAGGTTGTCCAACGGATTCTGGAAAACAGTGACGGCTTGGGTGTTGATGTGGTAATGGAATTCTCCGGTAATGTTTCTGGGATACAGAAAGCTACAAAGTATGTTAGGGCTGGCGGCGAAATGGTTATCGCCGGCTTGCCTTCACGTGAAGTTCCCATTAACTTTACTGAATTATTTTACCGCGGCGTGAATATGTATGGCATTAGTGGCCGCGAGATGTATCAAACATGGAAAGTGATGAACGGTTTATTGAACGCGGGGCTTGATGTCTCAGCTTGTGTCAGCCATATCCTTCCTTTGGAGAAGTTTGAGGAAGCCTTCGCCTTGCTGGAGTCTGGTCAAGCCCTGAAAATACTTCTAAGACCCTGATTAACAATTCGTTTTATTTCCGGCAGGCAATTGCTCTATTGGCGTCGAAAAATAGTCGTGTCGGAATTTTTCACCAATATGAGAATATGGAGGAAGTTTGCATGCGTGTAGTTGTGGCGCCGGATTCTTACAAGGGCAGCGTATCGGCTGTGGGTGTTGCAGAAGCCATGGAACGTGGCATATTGAGAGTTTTCCCGAATATGGAAGTGTGCAAAATTCCGATCGCCGACGGCGGCGAAGGAACCGTGGAAGCACTGGTAACCGCAACGCAGGGGGAACTGCGATTCACCGAAGTCCGGGGGCCGCTGGGCGAACCTCTGAAAGCCTGCTGGGGTATTCTCGGCGACGGCAGGACGGCCGTGATCGAAATGGCGGCTGCATCCGGTCTGCCGCTAGTTCCCAAAGACAAGCGCAATCCGCTAGTCACGACGACTTATGGCACGGGGGAACTCGTGCGGGCTGCGCTGGATGCGGGTCTCAGGCGGATCATTCTCGGGATCGGCGGCAGTGCAACCAATGACGGCGGGATCGGCATGGCACGGGCGCTGGGGGCCAAGTTCCTGTCCAAGGAAGGAACAGAGCTGCCGCCAGGCGGCGGTTCGCTCATACACCTGACAAAGATCGACTTGACTGGACTGGACCCGCGATTGCAGGAGACGGAAATCACGGTGGCCTGCGACGTAGATAATCCCCTGTGCGGGGTGCGCGGCGCGTCGGCGGTCTTCGGTCCGCAAAAAGGCGCTACGCCGGAAGTGGTGCGTGAGCTGGATGCGGCTCTGATGCATTTTTCCCAGTGTGCGGCATCGGCGACCGGACGTGATGTGGCCAAGCTGCCGGGAGCCGGAGCTGCCGGTGGACTGGGCGCCGGGTTGATGTTCTTCACGCCGGCGAAACTGAAGCCGGGTGTGGAAATCGTGCTAGAGGCCGTCAATTTCGCGGAGGTAGTCAAAGAGGCTGTATTTGTCATCACTGGCGAAGGGCGGACAGATTTTCAGACGGCGTTCGGCAAAGCGCCGGTCGGCGTGGCCAAAGTGGCGAAACAATTCGGCGTGCCGGTTTTTTGCATTTCCGGCGGACTCGGCGACGGAGCGGATGATGTATTGGAGCAGGGAATTGACGCGACCATGAGCATCTGCAGCGGCCCCATTTCACTGGAGGACTGTATGAAGAGCGGAGATTCGCTCATCGAAGAAGCTACAGCACGCCTCTGCAGAATCCTGCGGGTTTGCATCGTTTTGTAAAAAACAAAATAATCTGAGAATTTCAGCAGGATTTTGAAAATAAATCCATAATTATGATTCTTGTAAGGCTTTGCCAAGGCCGGTCAGGATCTCGACTCACCCCATTTATAGTTGAAAGGGAGGTTTCGAATTATGGTTCAAGGACCCATGCTGCTGGTCATTCTCGTCATCGCCATCGTAATGATCGTTTTGTTGATTTCCAAGTACAAGGTTCACGCATTCCTTTCCTTGATCATCGCGTCATTTTTCGTCGGATTTGCAACCTTCATGAATCCGGTGGTCGTCACACAGACGATCATGAAAGGCTTCGGCGGTACCGTCGAAAGGATTGGCCTCGTCATCATATTCGGCACGATCATCGGGGTCATGCTGGAAAAGACCGGTGCGGCGCTGACCATGGCCGAAACCGTTTTGAACTGGGTCGGACCCAAACGTCCGGCACTGGCCATGACGATCATCGGCTATATCACCTCCATTCCGGTTTTTTGCGACTCCGGTTTCGTTATTCTGTCCGCACTGAATAAGTCGTTGTCCAAGAAATCCGGCGTTTCCATGGCTGTCATGGCTACAGCGCTTTCCACCGGATTATATGCGACCCATACGCTGGTGCCGCCTACTCCCGGGCCGATCGCTGCCGCCAACAATCTGAAGGCCGATCTGGGCATGGTCATCGTTTTAGGCTTGATCGTAGCTGTGCCGGTGGCCTATGCCGGCTATCTCTGGGCGATTAAATTTGCCAGCCAATATGACGTGAAAGCCGATACATCGGTCACCTATGAGGAGTTGTTGGAGAAATTCAAGAGTTTGCCGAGCGCCACAGCTGCCTTTGCACCGTTGATTCTGCCCATTCTGTTGATCGCTTTGAAATCCGTCGCTAACTTCCCCAGTTTACCCTTTGGCAAAGGCGAACTGAAGGTTGCGATCGATTTTGTCGGCGAGCCAACAGTTTCACTGCTTTTCGGCGTTGTGCTGTGCTTGTTCCTGGTGCCGAAACTCAATGAAGAGGTGCTGTCCGGCTGGATGGGTGAGGGTCTCCGCGATTCAGCCGCTATTATCATGATCACCGCTGCAGGCGGTTCCCTCGGCGCTTTGCTGGCCGCCAGCAAAATCGCCGATTATCTGGGCAGCAGTCTGGCGAGCTACAACTTGGGGATATTCCTGCCGTTCATCATTGCCGCAGCTCTCAAGACGGCCCAAGGCTCGTCTACTGTCGCACTGATCACGACATCCACCATCGTGTATCCGCTGCTGGGTTCACTGGGCCTGGCCAGTCCGATGGGCGCGGTGCTTGCCACCATGTCGGTCGGCTGCGGCTCCATGATCGTTTCGCATGCGAATGACTCTTACTTCTGGGTCGTGTCGCAGTTCTCCGGCCTGAAAGTCGACATCGCCTACAAGTGCCAGACGCTGGGCACCTTGGTACAGGGACTGGTGGGCATGGCGGTAGTCTACATTTTGAAGATCGTTTTGGTGTAAGATTGGATTTGACGGTTGGACCATAAAAAAGATACAATATGAGATGAAACAAGGAAAAAGCGCGTTCTGACCGTTTCAGCCGCGCTTTTCGTATGTTTGGAATATGGAAACAGGAATGGTGATGTGCGTGAAATTAGCCGAACTGCGGGTAGGAAATAAATTGGATCATCAGGAGATGATTCTCTGGGTTCAGAAGAGTTCGCAGTCCGCGAACGGATCCTGGTTCGTCCGGGGCTCGGTGGAAGATCCGAGCGGTTCGATGGGCTTCATTTGTTTCAACGCCGAATCTGTGGCGCGGGTGAAAGAACTGACTTCAGCGGCGCCGGTCGTGGCCAGCGGCCAGATTCAGGCGGATCGGTACGGCGGAGACGGCAAACTGCAGTTCCTGGCTGACTATATCGATCTGATCCCGGCGGGAAAAGACGTATCCCACTTATTGCCGGCGGCTTCCAAAGATATGGAGGCGTACAAAACCAAACTGAATAAATTGGTGGCGCAGGTGAGTCGCCCGCCGCTGCGCGCATTGCTGGGCGAAATCTTCAGCGGCTCCCGCTGGGAGCAATTCATCCGGAACCCGGCGGCCAAGCGTTTTCATCACGCTTATATCGGCGGACTGCTGGAGCATACGGTGGATGTGGCTGAAACCGCGGTAGCCATCGTGGGTACCGTACCGGGCGTCGACCGGGACATGGTGATCGCCGGCGCGTTGCTGCATGACATCGGCAAGACCGAGGAGATTTCTTCCGACATCGGGTTTTCCTACACCGACTCAGGGCATCTGCTGGGGCACATCACAGCTGGTGCTCTCATCATTGAGGCTGCGGCGGGGAAGGTCCAGTTTCTGTCGGAAGCAGACCGCAAGTCGCTGATCCATGTTATCCTTTCTCACCACGGCGAGCGCGAAAAAGGCTCACCTGTCCGTTGTGCGACGCGGGAAGCGGTGATCGTTCACTATGCGGATGAACTGAACGCGGTGCTGCAGCAGTTCGACGAAACTACGGAAAAAGATGCGCAGGGTTGGAGTTTCAACAAGATGATGGGGTACATGATCCGGGTTTGACCCCAGCGGCTCGTTATGATATTCTATAACCCCGAACATAGATTTTGGCTGTGAGTGGGAAAGGCGATCGCGGCCGCACGCATGAGGCGGTCGAGGAAAGTCCGGGCTCCATAGGGCAGGGTGCTGGATAACGTCCAGCGAGGGCGACCTTAGGGCCAGTGCCACAGAAATGAAGACCGCCGGCTCTCGGGCCGGTAAGGATGCAACGGTGCGGTAAGAGCGCACCAGCGGCCGGGTGACCGGCCGGCTAGGTAAACCCCACCCGGAGCAAGACCAAATAGGGAAGGTATGAAGCTGCCCGCTGAACCTTCCGGGTTGCGTCGCTAGAGCCGCCGGGCAACCGTCGGCCCAGATAGATGATCGCTGCCGCATAAGCGGTACAGGACCCGGCTTACTGAACACTCACAGCCAAATAAATAGGGACTGTCACAAAAAGGTTTTTTAACCTGCTTGAGACAGCCCCTATTTTTTTTTTGTAATGGGCTAAATATGAATGTTTTGCTTGAATTTTTCGCAGATAAAATCAATAAATGCGTTGACCGCATCGAGTTCTTTCGCGGCGTTTCGATAGATAAGTCGTGTTGGGCGCAGGTAGAGCTCATTCTTGCTATCTCTGAGTTCGGTTACAAATAAACCGTCTGAATGCTCAGGAAGACGCAATGTTGGCATAATTGCCCAACCTAATCCCGCTAATACCAACTGTCGGCAAGTATATACGCTATCCACTTTCATGAGGATTTTCGGGGGGACATCGTAATTTTCTTTCCACCATTTATCAATTTGATAGTTGATTGTTGGATCAGTATGATAGGAAATTCCGGGAATGCAAGGGAGATCGGCCAGCGGTAATGGTTCTGCGGAAATAATGCAGAGGGGCTCATTTTGCAACAGGATATCCGCCTCACTCCAAGGATGGTCGCCACGAATGATAGCGATAGCAACCACTTCTTTCTGCAGTTTTTCCAATATATCATTGCTTAATCCAGTATAGAGAAATATGTCAACTGCCGGATATTTTTGATGGAACTCTTTTAGAAGACTGGGAAGCAAATTGTGAGCGATCACTGCCGAAGATCCTATGCGCAGTGGGCCGCTTACCAACCCCGTATGGGCAGTCACATAGCTTTTTATGTTCGAATACTCTCTCAACATTTTTTCGGCGCAAGAGACTAATCGTTCACCTGCGCTAGTGAAACTAATCCCTCTGCTACTTCTAAGAAAAAGCGGTGTATTGATTTCTTTTTCAAGCTGGTCCAAACGGTATGTCAGGGCGGGTTGTGACAGGAATAGTTTGCCTGCTGCCTTGGTTATGCTTTTTTCCTCGTGCAGTGCGAGGAGCATCTGCCAGTCCTTATCGTCCATTAAATTCTCCGTTTATTGAATTATTGAAAATTTTTAATTCGCATATAGAAATTATATGCTTCCGTGAGTAGAACATCAAGACTTATACTTGAGGCGACCTAGAAGCATTAAATAATCATGGAGGCGAACCAATGAAAAAATCAACGGTACTCAGAAACTTGTTAAAAAATGAAGGTCTGCTTGTTGCTCCCGGCGCTTCAACGGCGTTGTTGGGGAAAATGGTTGAAATTATGGGTTTTAAAGTAGTATATGCAACAGGAGCCGGGATTGCCAACATGCAATTCGGTGTTCCGGATCTCGGACTAGCTACCATGACGGAGATTTTGGAAACAGCCAAACGCATTAACGATGCCACGTCATTACCTGTGATTGCAGATATTGATAATGGCTATGGAAATGCGCTCAATGTATACCGAACGGTTAAAGAGTTTTCCGCAGTTGGGATCGCTGCATTGCAACTGGAAGACCAGCAACTACCGAAACGCTGCGGGCATTTTAATGGAAAAGCGATTATCAGTAAAGAAGAAATGGTCAGTAAAATCAAGGCGGCCAAAGATGCATTGCAAGATCCCGATGTTATGCTGATTGCCAGGACGGATGCGATAGCGGTCAATGGATTGGAAGATGCGCTGGATCGTGGCGCAGCTTATGCCGAAGCCGGAGCGGATATTCTGTTTATCGAAGCGCCGACCAACATTGACCAAATGCGTACGATAACCAGTCAGATCAAAACTTACCATATCGCCAATATGGTTGAAGGGGGGAAAACTCCTATTTTACCGAATAGCCAGTTGGAAGAAATCGGCTTTAAAATTGCTATTTATGCCAATGCGCCACTGAAGGCGGCGATCAAGGGCGTCAAGGATTTGTTGGAGCACTTGCGGGTACATGGAAGCACTGCAGATTGCGAGCATCTCATGATTACGATGAAGGAAAGAAATGAAATAACGGATTTTGCCGCCATGGATGCGCTGGATAAAAAATATAAATCATAATAACTTATAATAGGAGGCGCTTAGATGAACAGAAAACTATTGTATGTATTGATTGCTGTTGCCGCTGGACTGATTACCTTGTACTTCGCTCCTGCAACTGGGTTGACCATTACCGGTCAAAGATTGATGGGAGCGCTTGTGTTTATTATCGTCATTTGGTCGACGGAAGCCGTCTCCTATCCTATTTCAGCTTTTATGTTACTTCTCATCATGATGTGGGCCAATGCGACAGGGAAAGTAAGCTTGAACGCGGGAATGAAAACAGCATTACTGGGGTTTGCCAGTGCAACACCGCTGGCGGTTGTGGCCGCGACAGCATTTGCTACCGTAGTCCAAAATACAGGCTTGAGTGAGCGTGTGGTATATAAAGTGATGAAATTGATTTCCGGTAGTCATGCTGTCAAGGCAAAACGGTTTCTAGCCTCAATTTTTTGTGTCGAGGTCCCATTGTCGTTTTTGGTGCCCTCGTCAACCGGTCGAACGGCTATTTATCTTTCGATTGCCGAGGGCTTGGAGAAACCATTTAAATTCAGCCCTGTTGACAGCAACGGAAAACATACCGGCGGAAATCCCATGCAAAGAGCCCTGTTTCTTATTGCCGGTATTATGCCGGCGATTATGGGGGCGGCGTTTTTAACCGCTTCAGAAGCTACAATGCTGGCTGGGCGTTTGATTTCGGAAGGAACCGGTCAACTTCAATATTGGGGACTTACCGTGCAATATCTACTGATCCCGGCGGTGTTGCTGATGGTTGCCTTTTATTTTATTGCCTGCAAGGTTTTCCCCTCCAGTGTGGATGATATTCCTTTAGCTTTTATTGATGAGCGCATACAGACGCTGGGGTCAATGAAATGGTCGGAAAAATACGTTATTGGTGTATTTTTGGGCGCAATTGCCATATGGATGACGGATACCATTCATCATATCCCGACAGAAGCAGTGCTGTTCTTGATGATGATTGCGTTGTACTTGCCGGGAATAGGGGCCGGAAATTGGAAAAAAGATAGCAAATCGATTGCTTGGGGATCGTTCATCGTTATTGCGATATCACTGGCGTTTGCTACAGCATTATCCCAACATGGAGTCATGAAATTGATTGCCGGTTGGATAGGCGGACTGGGCATTACCAGTTTAACCGGACTCATGATCATTCTGCCCTGCGTGTTGGTATTGCTGCGGATTGCCATTGCTTCCCATACCGGTGCAACCGTTCTGTTTGTGCCGCTGGCGATGGAACTGGGCAAACTGGCTGGATTGGGAACCAATGAAGTGGTCGCTTTGGCATGGGTAACCTATGCATTTTGCCGCGCTGCCTATCTATTGCCGCAACAATCGGCCCAAGTTATTCTGGTGTATGACTATGGCTATTTTACGCGTGAAGATATGTTGAAACTTGGCGTGCCATTAACGGTGGCTGCAATGGTTATTTATATTACATGGGGCAGCCTGATTCTGCCGCTGTTGGCAAAATAAAAAATGCTAAGCGATATGGAGGCATCGGGTATGGGGAAAAATCTTGTGGATAAACTCATTGCGTCGCACCTTGGCAGTGGGTCGATGATAGCCGGGGAAGAAGTCGGCATCGAAATCGATTGTGTGTTAACGCAAGATACAGCGGGGCCAATGGCTTTTTTACAGTTTGAAGCGATTGGCGCGGAAAGAATCCAAACCAAACAGGCTGTAAACTATATCGATCATCAGACCTTGCAGGATGGGTTCGAAAATGCTGATGATCATTGTTATTTACAGTCGGTTACCAATAAATTTGGCGCTAAATTCTCCCGGGCGGGAAATGGGATTTGCCATCAAGTCCATTTGGAACGGTTTAGTCGACCGGGCTGGACAATGGTGGGGACGGATAGCCATACGCCAACTTGCGGCGCCGTTGGAATGCTGTCGATTGGCGTCGGCGGGCTGGATGCGGCTGTGGCCATGGGCGGTGGGTTGTTCTATCTAACTTATCCCAAAGTCATTCGAATCAATCTCACGGGAAAACTGCAACCGTGGAGCAGCGCGAAAGACATTGCGATTGAAGTGTTGCGGATACTGAGTGTCAAAGGCAACGTCGGTTATGTCATTGAATACGGTGGCGACGGGGTAAAAACGCTTACCGTTCCTGAAAGGGCGACGATTACCAATATGGGGACGGAGACCGGCGTGACGACTTCCCTGTTTCCCAGTGATGAAATGACGAAAATATTCTTTGTTGCGCAGCAGCGCGAGCAAGATTGGCAGGAGTTTGCAGCCGATGGGGATGCCGTTTATGAGCGCACCATTGAGATTGATCTGGGAACGATAGAGCCGAATGTTGCCTTGCCTCATTCTCCCGGAAACGTTACGAAAGTTAAAGAAGCTGCCGGGATCAAGGTCGATCAGGTGCTCATCGGCAGTTGCACCAACTCATCCTATCGGGACCTCTTGATTGTTGCGAATATGCTGAAGGATCGTAAAGTGCAGCCTACTGTCAGTTTGGGCATTGTTCCCGGCACCAGACAGGTCTATCAAATGATTGCCGCCAATGGCATGCTCAATATATTTTTAGCGGCGGGGGCACGTATTTTGGAACCTGCTTGCGGTTTTTGCTTCGGTTCCGGCCAGTCACCCAAGAGCGGTGCAGTATCGGTGAGGACCAATAATCGCAATTTCAAAGGCCGTTGCGGCACTGAAGACGCCGGGGTTTATTTGGTAAGTCCCGAAACGGCTGCTGCTGCCGCAATTATGGGTGTGTTGACTGATCCGCGGGATCTGGGGCTAGAGTATCCTGACATTGTTTTGCCAGAGGTGTATTGTATCGACGACAGCATGATTTGCGAGCCTACCGGTGAAGGGGAGATTGTGCGTGGTCCCAACATCGGAGCGCCGCCGGCGCGTCCGGTATTGCCAGATAGCCTGACGGGGAATATCGTGCTTAAAGTCGGCGACAACGTCACCACTGATGATATTCTGCCTGCCGGATCGCTAATGAAATACCGTTCCAATATTGCCAAGTACAGCGAATATGTTTTTCATCATATTGATCCCGATTTTCCCGGGCGGTGCAAGGAAAATCAAAAAGCAGGAAAATCTTCGATTATTGTGGCGGGATTAAGCTACGGGCAGGGATCTTCGCGTGAACATGCGGCAATTTGTCCGATGGTTCTGGGTGTACAGGCGGTAATTGCAAAAAGTATTGAACGAATTCACTGGAATAATCTGGTCAATTTCGGAATTGTGCCACTCTTTTTTGACAATGATGCGGACTATGAAAGAATAAATTCAGGCGACGAACTTAGCATTGAGGACCTGCCGGGCGCAGTGGCCCACGATAGAATAACCGTCAAAAATTCAACGCAGCAGTACGAATTTACGGTACGCTGCCCATTAAGCAGCAGGCAAAGAGAAATCGTAGTGTGCGGTGGATTGCTCAACTATACCAGAACCGTATGAGGAGTGATGGCCATGTCGCAAAAAGCAGTTCCGTGTGTAGTGTATCGAGGCGGTACCAGCCGGGGTCTGTTTTTCCATAAACGGGATCTTCCGGCGGATTTTGCCGCCATGAAGCAAATCTTTTTTACGGGGATTGATGTTTATAACCTTTCGCAAGTAAATGGGCTGGGCGGCACAACCTCGTCCACCAGCAAGGTTTGTGTCATATCGCCCCCTTCGCAACCGGGCGCTGATGTTGACTGGACGTTTTATCAACTGGGTGTTGGGGTGGAAGTTGCCGATGACAAGGGAACGTGCGGGAACCTAATGTCGGCGGCAGGTGCTTTTGCCATTGATGAAGGACTGGTAGCGGTTGACCCTGACGCAGAGATGGCAGTCGTTATGGTTTATAATACAAATATCAAGAAAATGTTGCGTATGGAAATCCCGGTCATCGACGGAAAAGCAAGGGTTTCAGGCGATTATGCAATGCCTGGAGTCGTTAAGACCGGCGCGATGATCCGCGTATCCATCGTGAATCCAGGCGGAGAAAAAACCGGCAAGACCTTGGTTTTGGGGCCTGAATTTACGGTTGCGACACCCCGGGCATGTTATGCCGCGACTTTGTGCGACCTCATCAACCCCTTCGTTTATATCGCCAGCCAGGACGTGGGGCTCACCGGTACGGAACCCAGCTGTGAGGTAGCATCCAATGAAGAGTTGCTGGATGAACTAAACTTAATTCGAGATCATACGACAGTTCTGGCGGGCATGGCGAAAAATGCGGCGGAGGCGAAAAATAATTCTCCCGCAGTGCCTAAAATTGCGATGGTAGCCCCTCCCCAAGACTATGTAACTACGACAGGTGAATTCATAAAAGACGAGGAAGTAGATATCCTGGTCAAAGTTTTATCGATGGGGCGACTGCATCGTACCAGCCCGGCCAGCGGTCTCTACAACTTAGCTGCGGCCACATTGCTGCCGGGAACGATTCCCAACCGAGTTTCCCGCATCGCAAGGGACGTGAAGGAAAAAATCGTTCGCATCGGGCACCCGGAAGGTGTGGTCGAAGTTAGGGTAACGTTGACGGCTGATGGGGCAGGGATAGCCGGTGTGGGTATGGACAGGACGGCTCGGCGAATTATGAAGGGGGAGCTGTTTTGTTCCGAACCGAATGAATTCCTCGAGCCCCTTGAATAAAGGAGAAAAACAATGGGACAAACTTGTTTTGACAAAAATTATCGGCTGCACATCTAGTATCATGGAACCATGAAGGCAGGAAACGAAGTCGGGATCAGGATCGATCAGACGTTGACGCAGGGACGCTCTCGGAACCATGGCGTATCTGCAGTTTGAAGCGATGAATGTCGCGACCGTAAAAACGCAGTCCATATCCTACGTGGATCACAATACCTTGCAGGATGGTTTTGAAAATGCGGACGATCACAGATATCTGCAAATGGTGGCGGATAAACATGGAATCTTGTACTCCAAAGCAGGCAACGGGCATTTGTCATCAGGTCACATCTGGAACGATTGAGTCGACCCGGCTTAACACTGCACTCCCAGGCGAGCGTGCTATTGTTCTGTGCGGTGGACTTCTGAATATACACAGGCAGTGGATCAGGCAACTGATTATTTCTTTACAATACGTCGCGGGTTCGATTCCGACGATCGGCGGGACACGTCAAATCCAAGGGGGCTGTTCACTAATAAAGTGAACAGCCCCTTTTTCTAATATATTGAAATTATGGAAGGGATCTCGGTGCCTGTCACCGGTAGTATATTTCGGGATCTTTTCGCGGAACGGCCGGCGGTTCGGTAGCGGGGTAGCCGAGGATCATGGGAGCGGCGGCGTGTATACTCGTCAGGGATTCCGAGCTCGGCCTTTAATTCGCTGGAATTCAAAAGGTCCTTGGAGAATCCGATCCAGCAAGTGCCAAGGCCTTCGTTGTGAGCCGCCAGCATGAAGTTCTGCGCAGCGAGACAAGTGTCGTCTTCCGGGGCAGGCCCTTCCGGCTTCGCATAGATCACCACGACGACCGGCGCCTTGTAAAAAATATTGAAGGCTTTGCGCGACAGTGAGGGGCCGATATTTTTCCATCAGAGGATGGAGAGTCCATGGTGGACAGGAGGTACTCTTTGGCCCGGGTGGGAATACTCCTGGAGTTTGTTTTTGTCTGTGATGACGACGAACGCCCAAGGCTGAGAATTCATTGCACTGGGGGCTTGCGTCGCAAGTGTGATGAGTTTTTCAATGACGTCGCGTTCGACAGGGCGATCCTGAAAATTTCGTATGGAACGCCTCGTTTCGAGGGCTTCTATCAAATCCATAATTGTAACTTCCTTTCCATTTGCCACGCTGGCGCGTATATTTTCCTATATTATAATCGAGATTGACTTTTACGCAAATTTTTCTTACAATTAAGACATACCCCCCCTGGAGGGGGGATGTGAAAGAGGTGTCGAACATGGCTGTAATTAATGTTGGAAATGAGAATACATTTGACGAAAAGATCTTGGCAACCGAAAAGCCCGTTTTGGTGGACTTCTGGGCTTCCTGGTGCGGACCCTGCAAGATGGCAACGCCGGAAGTGGATGCGTGGAAGCCGCGCTCGGCGACAAAGTGGTCGTGGCAAAAGTGAATATTGATGAATTGCCAACTCTGACCTCACGCTATAATGTGAAAGCAGTGCCGACTTTCATCGTATTCAAGGGCGGCAAAGAAATAAATCGCTTCACCGGATTCAAAACCCGGAAGGATTTGTTGGCTGCCGTGGAAAATATCTAATATAGCGAAGCGGAGTATACGGCGAAACTCCCGGAGAAGCTCCGGGAGTTTTTTTGCAGAGGATTGCTTAAGGACTGGGAGAGTGAGAAATGTCGACACAAACTGTGTTGATTGCGGATGATGATGACAAAATCCGTGAGCTGCTGGAGTTATATTTGACCAAAGAAGGATTCGTTGTTGAGCAGGCCGCGGACGGCGCGGAGGCGATCCTCAAAGCGCAGCAGCTGAAACCGGACCTGATCGTGCTGGATGTCATGATGCCGGTGATGGATGGGATGGAAGTGTGCCGGCAAGTTCGCAAGTTTTCACGCGTTCCGGTCATCATGCTGACGGCCCAGAATGGAAGATGAAGACCGCATCATGGGGCTGGAAACTGGGGGCGGATGATTATGTGTCCAAGGCCGTTCAATCCGCGTGAGGTTGTGGCCCGCGTCAAGGCGGTGCTGCGCCGTGCACCCGGCAAGGAAGAGGGGCAGACTGACGGAGAAATCCTGAAATTCCCCCATCTGCTGATCAACCGGCAGGAATACACGGCGACTTCTTCCGGCAATTCCGTTCAGATGACTGCGAAGGAAATGGAACTTTTTATGGCATATGGCCATCGCATCCGGGACGGGTATTCTCACGCGAACAATTGCTCGAATCCATCTGGGGGTATGAGTACTTCGGCGATACCCGGACCGTGGATACGCATATCAAACGCATCCGCCAAAAACTCGGGGTCAAGGACGACACTCTCTGGGACATCAAGACAGTCTGGGGTGTTGGCTACAAGTTCGAGGTACATACGTGAAGCACTCATTGCAGACTAAACTGTTCGTCAGTTTCATGCTCGTCGTGTCCCTGAGTCCTAGTGCCGGTTTTCGCCGTGGGCGCATCTGCGCTGGTCCGGCAGTATTTTCTCGCGGCCAAAGCAGCAGGAGCTCGTGGGTAAAGGCTATGAGATGTCGGTGGTGTTGAATGATTTCATGACCGGCAAACTGTCCTCGCCCGAACTGGTGGAACTGGTGGATCGAATCGATGGATTTTTGGACGCGCGGATCTGGGCCGGTAGATGAATCCGGGCGTGTGATTGTCATGTCTACGCCGAGGCGGGGGGGAATCTGGGCGAATCGGACGGGACCGGGACAAGGAACGGGGACGCCTTCCGGTACCAGTCCGCAGGGAAGGCATGCGTTCTTCGGCTGCGGTCCGCAATCTGCTGAAAGATATCGACCCGGTATTTCGCGGCGAAGTCTTGACACGAACGTTTTTTCACCCCTATTATGGAGAAGATATGATGATCGTTGCGGTGCCGATCCAAAATGAGGACGGCGTCACCAACGGGGCGGTCATCCTGAATGCTCCGGTTCAAGGCATCAACGCTTTCTTGACCCGCATTTATCTGGCGGTCGGCTTGATCGGCCTGCTGGCGCTGGCGCTGACGCTGTTCATCGTCCGTCGCCTATCCCCGGGGCATCGTGCAACCCTTGCGTGAGATGGAAGAAACCGCGGCATCCATGGCCCAGGGGCGTTACGACAGTCGGGTGAGCGTTACCTCCGAAGACGAGGTCGGCCAGTTGGGCGCGTCGCTGAACACCCTGGCGCAGGAACTGGGGAACTTCGTGGCCCGCACGGAACAGATGGAAAAACTGCGTCGTGATTTCGTCGCCAACGTATCGCATGAACTCAGGACCCCCCTGACGATTATCCGGGGCTATACCGAGGCCCTGCGGGACGGCACAGTCACCGATCCCGAGCAGGTCGGGCGGTTCAATGCGCTCATTGTCAGCGAAACTGAACGCCTGGAACGGCTCATCAGCGATCTGCTCGACCTCAGCCGGCTACAGGCGCAGCAACAGCCCATGGAGTTCGAAGCGATTCCGTTGGCGGAAGTGGCGGACAGCGTTATTTCCATGCTGCGTGGCAAAGCCGCAGAAAAAGAAATTCAACTGACCTGTCATTATGATGCAACCGTTCCGCCCGTGCGCGGCAACGGTGATCGGCTGGTCCAATTATTGCTGATCTTGCTCGATAATGCGTTGAAATATACGCCGGTTCACGGCGCCATATCGGTTCAGCTGACTCATTCCGGGCAGCAGGTAGTTCTGACGGTTTCCGATACGGGCGCAGGCATTCCAGCCGAGGATCTGCCTCTCATCTGGGAGCGGTTTTACAAAGTGGATAAAGCACATACCCGTGGAAATCATGGCACTGGACTCGGCCTGTCCATCGCCAAAGAAATTGTTGAGCGGCATGGCGCGAGTGTCAGTGTCCAAAGTGAACCCGACACCGGCACGACCTTCGTTATACGGTTTCCGGCGTTGGCGTCATAGGGTTGAATAGTGGGGAGGAATATCGTTGATAGGTTTCACTAAATTATTATGCGGCACAGCTACCATTTCCGACGTGATGCGGCAAGGGCGGGGGCACGGCGTCATGCCGGCGAATTTATTGCAGTTTTCATCCGAACGCTCGCCTGTCGTAGTCTGGAACATTACCTCGCAGTGCAATCTGAAATGCCGACATTGCTACATCGAAGCGACAGAGGCGGCCAAGGAAAACGAAATGACGACCGAAGAGGGCAAGGCCTTCATCGACGACCTGGCGGAAATGAAAGTTCCTGTGCTGATGTTTTCCGGCGGAGAACCGCTGGTGCGGCCTGATCTGTTCGAACTGGCGGCATATGCGGTGGAAAAGGGACTGCGTATCGTGCTATCCACCAACGGCACGCTGATCGATGATTTCACGGCCCAAATGATCAAAGACGCCGGATTCCAGTATGTGGGCGTCAGCATCGACGGTTGTGAAGCGATCCACGATGAATTTCGCGGTGAACAAGGCGCTTTCGCGGCGGCAATCGCCGGAATCCGGGCAGCCAAGGCCGCCGGGAACCGCACAGGAGTCCGTTTCACCCTCAATAGCCTGAATAAAGCCGACCTGCCTGCCGTGATGGAACTCATCGAGCAAGAAAAAGTCGATCGGTTCTGTATGTATCATCTGGTCTACGCCGGGCGCGGCAGCGACATGAAAAAGCTGGATCTGTCCACCGATGAAAAAAGGGAAGTGGCTCAGTTCCTGATTGAAAAGACATTTGATTTCAACCGGCGTGGTGTCGATATCGAGATCCTGACGACGGACAATCATGCGGACGGGTTGTATCTGCTCGATTATATCGCCAAAACCGATCCGGAACGACTCTCTGAGGTGCGTCAGCTAATAGAGATGCATGGCGGCTGTTCGGCCGGCGATCGCATGGCGGACGTCGATTATGTGGGGGATGTTCATCCCTGCCAATTCTGGAGTGATCTGACCCTGGGCAATGTGCGGAAACGCAAGTTCAGCGAAATATGGAACGACCTGGAGGCCAATGACGGGATTCTCGCTCGCCTGCGTTCCAAGCCGGAGCAGTTGCACGGCCAGTGCGGCAAATGCGAGCAGAATCGCCTGTGCGGCGGTTGCCGTATCCGGGCTTCCGGCGAAGGCGACATCTGGGGCGATGATCCGGCTTGTTTCTGGGAGGAGTCGGCGAAGGAATCGGACCCATGCTGATTTCCTGGAACACCACCCAGGCTTGTAACATTCATTGTCTGCACTGTTACCGCGACGCCGGCGATTGTCTGCGGGACGAGCTGAGTACCGCCGAGGGCAAGAAACTGCTGGAAGAGGCTGCGGCCTGCGGTTTTCGGATTTTCGTCTTCAGTGGCGGCGAGCCACTCTTGCGCCCAGACCTGATGGAACTGATCGCACATGCGAAGTCACTGAACCTGCGCCCGGTGCTCGGGACCAACGGTATCTTGCTGACCCCGGCGAAAGTCGCGGAGTTGAAAGAGGCGGGGCTGGCGGCGGCGGGGATCAGTCTGGACAGCCTTTCCGCCGAAAAACACGACTGGTTCCGGCAGTCCTCCGGGGCCTGGGAAGCGACAGTCGCCGGGATGCGCGCATGCCGCGAGGCGGGCTTGCCGTTCCAGGTCCACACGACTGTCATGGACTGGAATGAAGCCGAAACGCTGGACATTACCGACCAGGCCATCGAGTGGGGCGCTGTAGCGCATCATGTGTTTTTTCTGGTTCCGACAGGACGGGGTGACAATATCAAAGACCGCAGCCTACCGGTCGCCCAGCAGGAAGCGCTGCTGCAAAAAATACTGGAAAAACAGCGTCAGGTTTCCATCGAATTGAAGCCGACCTGCGCGCCCCAGTTCATGCGGGTCGCCGCGGAAAAAGGCATCCCGATGCGCTTTAGCAAAGGCTGCATCGCCGGCACAGCTTACTGTGTGATCCTCCCCAACGGCGATCTGCAACCCTGTCCCTATTTTCCGCTGAAAGCCGGCAATATCCGTCAGAGCGGGTTCGCCAATCTTTGGCGGGAGTCCCCGCTGTTTGCCGACTTGCGGCGGGCAGAGCTGGGGGGGCAATGCGGCGTCTGTGAATACCAGAGTCGTTGTGGCGGCTGTCGTGCCCGGGCCTGGCATGCTTCCGGCGGCGATTACCTGGCTGAAGACCCCTATTGTATTTATTCCGAAAAGTAAGGGAGGCTGCGAAACCTATGCTGAGAGGCGTTCGGGGAGCCACTACCGCCATTGCCAACGAACCGGACTTGATCCGATCTGCAACGAAAAACCTGCTGGTTGCGCTGAGCAAAGCCAATGCGCTCACACCGGGCGACATTGCCGCAGTTATCTTCAGCTCGACCCCGGACCTCAATGCGGCGTTTCCGGCGGCGGCCGCCAGGGAATTGGGCTGGAATGATGTTCCCCTGTTTGGTACGCAGGAACTGGACTGCGAGGCAGGGATTCCACTTTGTATCCGGGTATTGATCTTGCTGAACACAGACAAACCGCAGCACGAGATCCAGCCGGTTTATCAAGGGGGAGCCGTCGTGCTGCGACCCGACTTGTCTGCGGAGGCGCAGCGGTGAAGAAGCTACTGTCGGTAGTGGTGCCGGTCTATAATGAACAGGAAAACATCGACGTGTTGTACCGCGAAGTCGTTCATTATCTGGAACCGTTGCCCTATCAGTTTGAACTGGTGTTCATTGACGACGGATCGAAGGACGCGACGCCGTTGGTGCTGGACCGGCTCACGCAGGAAGATTCTCGCGTGCGGGCGCTGATTCTGGCCCGCAACTTCGGCTTTCAGACAGCTCTGACCTGTGGCATGGATAACGCTGAGGGCGATGCAATCATCACGATGGATGGCGATCTGCAGCACCCGCCGGCTCTGTTGCCTGAGCTGATCTCGAGGTGGGAAGCGGGGGCGGAGGTCGTGCAGACGATCCGCAAGGATACTGCCGGTGTTTCTTTTTTCAAGAAACTGACATCACGACTTTTCTATCAATTGATCAATGCGATTTCGAAGATCAAGATCGTGGAGGGCGGATCAGACTTCCGCCTGCTCGACCGCAAGGTCGTGCTCAGTTTTCGCCGCTTCGGCGAACGCGCCAAATTTATCCGGGGTATTATCAGCTCGATCGGTTACCGGCAGGAGTACATCGAATTCGTGGCTCCGCCTAGGCACGCCGGCAAATCCAAATTTTCCATCGGCAAGATGCTGCACTTTGCGCTGGACGGGATCACGGCCTATTCGCGGGTGCCGCTGCGGATTGCTTTTTATATGGGATTGCTGTTGGGCGCCGGCAGTTTTTTGTTGCTTGGACATGTCCTGTTCATCAAATTTTTCACGGAAGAAGCCGTTCCCGGTTGGGCGACCACTTCGGCCAGCATTCTCTTGCTCGGCGGATTGCAGCTCATCGGAATCGGAATCATCGGAGAATATGTGGGCCGAATTTTCGAGGAAGTGAAGCAACGCCCATTATATCTGGTGCGCGAGGAATTGCGAAAAAAATAATTTAAGTTGGCAGGATTTTTGACCGATACAACGAATACAAATAAAGTGAGCTTTTTAACATAGCCGAATCCAGCTCAGGTACGGGGGAACCAATAGTGGGGTGAAACTCGGATTTTCGAGTGGGGTGTCTTCAACCCTAACCCGTCAGCTAACCTCGGAGGCAACCAGAGAGGAGCGCGACCTTTGCGCATTATTCGCATTCTTATTTTGTTGGCGGTTTCTGTAGTTCTGCTTATGCCTGCAGCGTATGCTGCACCGGAAGAACCTTTGCAAGTTGGGGACCGGGGAGATGAAGTCCAGGCGGTTCAGGAGAAATTGTCCCAGATGGGATACGTGGTCGGCTCCATGGATGGTGTTTACGGCGACGTGACGGCGGATGCTGTCAAGACGATGCAAAAAGATAAGAATTTGCCTGCGGATGGGAAAATAAGTCCAGATCTGTACAAAACCCTGATCGGCCGGGATCTGCCGGTCAGCCGTGGCGCTTCGACCGCTTCGGTCCGAAGGCTCATTGCGTCCAGCTTTCAGTATGTCGGCGTACCCTACTGGTTCGGCGGCACTTCCCCGCGTGGGTTCGACTGCTCGGGATTCGTTCGGTACGTATTCTCGAGTATCGGGGTCAATCTGCCCCGCATGGCGGACGAACAGTTCGGCGTGGGCCGTCCGGTTTCATCGGAACGGTTGCAACCCGGCGATCTCGTGTTTTTTGAAACTTACGAGCCCGGCCCTTCTCATGTTGGAATCTATATCGGTAACAGCCAGTTCATCAGCGCGACCTCGAGCCGCGGTGTGGTCGTGGCCGACTTGTACGGACACTATTGGGGCGAGCGCTATATCGGAGCCCGGCGGGTAATGTAATCGGCAAAACTAAAAGGACCGCCTCACGCGGTCCTTTTTCTATTTCGACCCTTGCCCATGAAAATAACAGGGAGGCTTTAGACGATGACGGAAACAAGACAGAAAGCATGGAATCAGCTGCGACAACATGTCAGCAGCGAAGTACTGCTCAAACATTGCTTAGCCGTGGAAATCGCCATGCGGGCTTATGCAGGGAAGTTCGGCGGGGACCCCGAGTATTGGGGCGCGGTTGGTCTGTTGCACGATGTGGATTTCGAGAAATTCCCGCACGATCATCCGCACCATGCCCGGGAAATATTGTCCGCAGTCGGCTATGACGACGAGTTCATCACGAACGTTGAATCGCACAGCCGTGTGTGGGAACCGGAGAGAACCCAGTTGCAGAAAACCCTGCTGGCGGTTGACGAAATGACGGGGTTTATCATTGCCTGTGCGCTGGTGAGGCCTGATCGCAGTCTGGACAACCTCGAAGTCAAGTCAGTGATGAAAAAAATGAAAGACAAGGCTTTTGCCAGGGCGGTCAACCGCGAGACGCTCACGGGCGGCGCTGCCGATATGGGAGTGGACTTCGCTGAGCACGTGGCCTTCCTGACCCAGGCGTTGGCCGCTGCCGTCAAGCTGCCCGAATATCAGGAACTGCCCCTGGTCTGACCCGGTAGAACGTTCGCGCTCGGCTACTGCAAAAAATTAAAAGCTCCCTGCGATCGAAATTCGATGCGGAGAGCTTCTTTTTCTATCTGTCGTGAAATAAAGAATCCCATTGATAGTATAATAACACCAGGGAGAGTAAAAGGACGATGCCGATGTCTCCGATATAGGGTTCTATGAAGAACACCCCCCGTCACGTTTCCATTGAACCATGATTTTATTATAATTTATTTCAAAGCAAATGGATAGGAGTGAAAAGACATGAACATATTGCAGATTCACCCGCTCGATAATGTCGCGGTAGCTCTCTCGGATATCGCCGCTGGCGACGGGTTCGCCGCCGAAGCGGTGCCAACCGCGCACAAGATCAGTCTGCGCTCTATCGCCAAAGGCGAGCGCATCATCAAATACGGCCAGATGATCGGCACAGCCACCGTAGACATTCCTGCCGGTCACTGGGTCCATGTCCACAATCTCGCGACTGGGCTGGGAGAAGTGCTGGAGTATGAATATAAACCAGATCTCGCGCCGCAGACAACGCTCGTCCCTGCGACCTTCCGAGGCTACCGGCGTCCTGACGGACGGGTCGGAACCCGCAATGAAATCTGGATCATCCCGACCGTCGGCTGCGTCAATCGCAACGCTGAAATCATTGCGGCAGAGGCGACCCGTCAATTTGACATCATGCCGAACATTGACGGTATTTACGCCTTTCCGCATCCGTACGGCTGCTCCCAGATGGGAGAAGATCATCTCCAGACCCAAGAGATCCTGGCCAATCTCGTGCGGCATCCGAATGCCGGTGGAGTGCTGATCCTCGGATTGGGCTGCGAGAACAACAACATCACTGCATTTCAAAAGGTTCTCGGCGAGTGGGATGCGAACCGCGTCCAGTTCATCAATGCCCAGAGCGTGGACGATGAAATATCGGCAGGCGTCGAAGCTATCGAAAAATTGGTCGTCCATGCTTCGAAGACCGCCCGTTCGGACTGTCCGATCTCCGAGCTGGTCCTCGGCCTGAAGTGCGGCGGTTCGGACGCCTTCTCCGGCATCACCGCCAACCCTCTCGTCGGTACGATTGCCGACCGCGTGATCGCCATGGGCGGCAGCGCAGTGCTGACGGAAGTGCCTGAGATGTTCGGCGCGGAGACGCTGCTGATGGCCCGGGCCCGCTATGAGGGTGTTTTCCATGACATCGTCGCCATGATCAATGATTTCAAACGTTATTATAATGCCCACAACCAAGTGGTGTATGAAAATCCCTCGCCGGGCAACAAAGACGGCGGCATCACTACCCTGGAAGAGAAGTCGCTCGGCTGTACGCAGAAGGGCGGTACCTCAGCCGTCACGGACGTGCTTCCCTATACCGGCCGCATCAGAAAAAAAGGCTTGACGCTCCTGTCCGGCCCCGGGAACGACCTGGTCGCCGTCACGGCCCTAGCTGCTGCCGGTTGCCAACTCATCCTGTTTACCACGGGACGGGGAACCCCGCTCGGAACGCTCGTACCGGCCTTCAAAATCGCCACCAACGAGGCGCTGTTTCAGAAGAAAAATCGCTGGATGGACTTCAATGCGGGGCGCTTGCTCACAGGAACGTCCATGGAGCAGCTAAGTCTGGAGCTGTTCGAAAAAATGATCGCCGCCGCCTCCGGCGCACAGACCCGCTCCGAACTGATGGGATCACGCGACTTCACCCTCTTCAAGGGCGGCGTGACCTTGTGAGAAGCCACTGCAAAAAAGAGGAATTCTTTTTCCTATTGTTGAAACTATATCGAAATGCCTGATGGAGGAACCTCACTTGAAAGTGCGTAAACGACTGGGCGAAATGCTCGTGGAAGCGGGGAAAGTCACACCCGAACAGCTCGAAAAAGCCCTGGCGGCCCACAAACGCTCGGGAGAACGTCTGGGACGCGTCCTGGTGCAACAGGGCGTCATTACGGAAGCAAGCTTGCTCAAGGTATTGGAAGAAGCCCTGGGCATCCCGTTGATCGATCTGTCGGTAACTCCGCCGGTCAAGGAAGCGGTGCGGCTGATTCCGATGTCGCTGGCGGAGCGGCACCATGTGATACCGGTCCGCAAAGTAGGCAACCGTCTAGTGGTGGCCATGGTCGATCCCACCAATTTTTTCGCGATCGATGATTTGCGGATGGTCACTCAATGCGACATCGAACCGGTGATGGCATCCGAAGCGGATATCCGACACGCGATCGAACAGTCCTACAACGTTTCCGATCTGGTCGAGAAATCGGTCAGCCGGCTGAATAAAGATGAATATGTGTATTCATCGGACATCGAGACATCGGAGGACGCTCCAGTCATCAATATCGTGAACTCCCTCATCAGTCAGTCCATCCGGACAGGCGCCAGCGACATCCATCTCGAACCGCTCGAGAACGGTCTGCGGGTCCGATTCCGGGTCGACGGCGTACTGCGTGAGATCACTTCTTTCCCGAAACATACGCAGGGAGCGATCATCTCCCGGGTAAAAATCATCAGCAATATGGATATCGCCGAGAAACGCGTTCCGCAGGACGGACGAATCCAGGTGCAGGAATCCGGGCGGTCGGTGGATGTCCGGGTGTCCTCGTTGCCCACGATTTACGGGGAAAAGATCGTCATGCGTATCCTGGATCAAAAAGCCATCATTTTGGATGTGGATGCACTGGGCTATTCGCCGAATAATCTGCAGAAATATAAACGGATGTACCGGCATTCCTACGGCATGATCCTGATCACCGGGCCGACCGGCTCCGGCAAAACGACGACGCTGTATTCGACGCTGACGGAGCTGAACTCCGCCGCCAAGAATATCATCACGATCGAAGACCCGGTGGAATACCGCCTGAATGGAATCAATCAGGTGCAGGTGAATAATCGGGCCGGCATGACTTTCGCCAACGGCTTGCGATCCATCCTGCGGCAGGACCCCAACATCATCATGGTGGGCGAGATCCGAGACAGGGAAACAGCGGAAATCGCCATCCGGGCTGCCTTGACCGGCCATCTCGTGCTCAGTACCCTGCATACCAATGACGCCGCTGGCGCCGTGAACCGCCTGATCGACATGGGGGTCGAGCCTTTCCTGGTCGCGTCCTCTGTGCTGGGCAGTATCGCCCAGCGACTGGTCCGCACGATCTGCCCCGAGTGCCGCACTTCGTATGAGCCGGAACCTGACTCCGCAGAATTCCTGGTGACGGCTGAAACTGGCGAGGCATGCAAGATGGTCTATCAGGGAAAAGGCTGCCTGCATTGCGGCAACACCGGCTATCGGGGACGAATGGCAGTGCACGAGGTGATGCCGATGACTTCGCGACTGCGCGAAATGGTGGTTCGGCGCGCTTCTACTTCGGAACTGGCGCAAGAGGCGATCGCGGAAGGCATGCAAACCATGCAGCAGGACGCAGTGCAAAAAGTTCGGTCCGGGTTGACGACGGTGGAAGAACTGATGCGGGTGGCTTATTCGGATGCCGGTGAATGAGTGCGGCAACGACCAATAGTGTAAACATGTAGTGGTGAATGGAAGGAAGTGCGGCGGTTTTGGACATGGATCAGCTTTTGCGGGAGGCCGTCGGGCGTCATGCCTCCGATCTTCATTTGACAGTCGGTGTGCCGCCGACGCTAAGGATCAACGGCGATATCATCAAATTGGACTTGCCGGCGCTGAGAGTGGCGGATACCCAGCAGCTGTTTGAATCGTTCACGACGGAGGAACGGCGGGCTCAATTTGTGAAAATCGGCGAAGTGGACTTTTCCTACACGATCCTGGGTTTCAGCCGGTTTCGGGTCAATGCCTTTCGCCAGCGCGGTTCCGTTGCCATCGCCGTGCGGATCATACCCGAGCAAATCCCTACCATTGAAGAGTTGGGATTGCCGGAGATCGTGGCCACGCTGGCGCGCAAACCCCGAGGCCTCGTCCTCGTGACCGGACCTACAGGCAGCGGGAAGTCTACGACCCTGGCGGCTATGATCAACCTCATCAACAATGAACGGGCCTGCAACATCCTGACGCTGGAAGACCCCATCGAATATCTGCACCGACACAAAATGAGCCTGATCAACCAGCGTGAAGTCGGCGGGGATACCCTGAGCTTCGCCAACGGGCTCCGGGCGGCCCTCAGAGAAGACCCCGATGTCATCCTCGTTGGAGAAATGCGGGATATGGACACCATCAGCATCGCGGTGCGGGCGGCCGAAACCGGGCATCTGGTGCTGGCGACGCTGCACACGAGCGACGCGGCCCAGACCATCGATCGGATTATCGACGTTTTTCCACCGTTTCAGCAGCAGCAGATCCGGTCACAGCTTTCGATGACTCTCCAGGGCGTTATCTCCCAACAACTGATGCCTCGTCAGGATCGCAGCGGGCGAGTGGCGGCGGTGGAAGTCCTGCTCGCGTCACCGGCGGCGCGCAATCTGATCCGGGAAGGCAAGACCCACCAACTCCTGTCCGTCATCCAGACGGGCGCCAAATCCGGCATGCAGTCCATGGATGCCGCGCTCCGGGATCTGTGCCGCGCTGGAATCTTGGCGGACGACGAAGCCCTGATGCGTGCAACCGACCCGGAAACCTTTTTACGGCTGAGAAAAGGATAAGCAGGATGCGATATGGCAAAACAATATGAGTACACGGCCCGGGATGCGGCCGGACATTTATTCACCGGACTGATTCTCGCGGATGACGAGGCGAGCGTTGCGGGGCATGTCCGCAGCAAAGGCATGTTCGTCACCCGCATCAAGGAAGCCAAGTCGACGCAGGATATCGGCGTATTGCTGCAGAATCTGCGTCCCATCAAGACCCGCGATCTGTCGATATTTTGCCGGCAATTCGCCACGATGCTGGAAGCCGGGCTGCCGATCCTGACTTGTCTGGGCGTTCTCTCCGAGCAAACGGAGAATCCCCGCTTGAAAGATGCCCTGCAAAAAGTTTATAAAGGCGTGCAGGAAGGCAAGTCACTGGCCCGGACGATGGAAGAAGCGCCCACAGTCTTCCCCAATATCATGATCAGCATGGTCGCCTCAGGGGAACTGGGCGGGGTGCTGGACGTGGTCATGCAGCGGCTGGCGGTACACTTCGAGAAGGAAGAGCGTCTCACTGAGAAAGTGAAGGCGGCTATGACCTATCCGCTCATCGTCATGGCGATGGCGGTCGTGGTGGTCATCTTCGTGCTGACGTTCATCCTGCCGACGTTCGTGGGCATGTTCAAATCGATGAATACGGAGCTGCCGCTCCTGACGCGCGTCTTGCTGGGAATCAGCGCTTTCCTCACGGACAATTGGATGGTATTGCTCCTCGCTATTGCGGCTGGTGCACTTGGAATCAAAGTGGCGTTGCAGAAGCCGGCGGTCCAGGAGGCGCGGGATCGTCTGATCCTGCATCTGCCGGTTTTCGGCATATTGGTGCGCAAGGTCGCCGTAGCCCGCTTTACGCGGACGCTGGCCAGCCTGATTCGGGGCGGCGTACCGCTGCTATCAGCGCTTGAGGTAGTGAAAAACACCACAGGGAATCTCGTGATCAGCAGGGCGCTAACGGAGTCGCAAACCAGTATAAAGGAGGGTGAGAATCTATCCACCCGCCTCGGAGCCAGCCGGATTTTTCCACCAATGGTAGTGCAGATGGTGCGGGTCGGCGAGGAAGCGGGGGAACTCGACAAGATGCTCGATAAAGTGGCTGATTTCTACGAAGAAGACGCAGAGAATCTCGTCAATCGTCTCAGTAGTCTACTGGAACCGTTCCTGATCGGATTCCTCGGCATCGTGATCGGCACGATCATTATTTCCATTTTGCTACCGATGTTCGATGTCATCACCAACGTCAATAAAATCATGTGATGCGAGCCGTTCAGTTTGAAAGCGCAGCAGGCTGATGAAAACTTGCGAAAATCACGATAATATTAGTAGAACCGCTGCAAGATGGATTGACAAGAAGTGGGATAGGACATAAAATCAGACTATAGAAATTCATTCTTCGTTAAGTGGAAATTTAGGCACTGTAAAGGATTACGTCGGTATTATTTTAAGAAAGAGGGAGAAATTATGTTGAAAATGTTCCGGAAGTCACTCAACAATCGTAAAGGATTTACTCTCATCGAACTGCTCGTTGTGGTTGCAATCATCGGTATTTTGGCTGCGATTGCGGTACCGAGATTTGCTAGTGCAAACGAAGCTGCGCGCGGCGCAAAAATGGCAGCCGATTTGAGGACAATTGATAGCGCTATTGGTATAGCGGTAGCAAATGGAGCTACCGTGGCGGCTGTAGCTGATATTGCAACTGATGCGACTGCTTTTGGAGTCGCTGTACAAGCTAACCTTTCTGGTTTCGCAACTTTAAGGCCACCTGTGGGAGCATGGAGGGGAACTAATGCTAATGGTGCGGCACAACCGGCTGCTGTTTATAATATTGATGCTGCAACAGGTCGCGCAAGGTGTGGAGCTTTCTTCTCGGATACTTTATAAAATTAGATACAGCTTGAATTGGTTCCGAAAAATTCGCTATTTAACAAGGGTTTAATTTTATAATAAAATAGAGAACAAGAACGAAAACACTATGTTTTCGTTCTTGTTCTCTATTTACATGCAAACTATGTGCTGGGCGTATGCTGTTGGAAAACTTACAGCTATGAAAAAAATCAATCCGCCTTCTGTAAAATATATAAAAATCTGCTGGCCGCATAACAAACGAAGCAAGTCTCGATCACTAGTCCGTACAAGAACTTTCTCTATGATGCGTAGGAAAGAGAGGTGCTTATAATGATCTCAGCTTATCCTGCCTGTTTTTATAGAGAGAAGGAAGGCGGATATTCCGTTATATTTCCTGATCTCAATCATTTGGCGACTTGCGGGGAAACGCTGGACCAAGCCCTGATCATGGCAGTGATTGTCTGGCGTTCCGGTGGCTTCCGCGATGAACACGATTGTGCCGGGCGACGAATATGATGACTACGAGGAAGCCTTCGTCAATATGGTGACAGTGGATGTCGCCGAATATGCAAAAACACATTTTGAAAAAGCGGTGAAGAAAATGCTGACGATCCCAAAATGCCTGAATGACCGAGCCGAGCGGGAGCATGTGAACTTTTCGCAGCTGCTGCAGGCGGCACTGCGGCAAAAGCTCGGGGTGTAGGAGGCAGGGACTAACACTCGAAAAGTGGGTTGATCAGTTGTTCGATTCTGGCAGAAGTGCTACACTGGACAAGAAATAAATGATCTTTGGCGCGTTACCCTCTTTGCGGAGGGGCGCGTCATTTCTTTTGGGGTACAATTTGTACCCAGATTGAAATGGTTACACTGGAGGGTAAGTAGAAAAGATAGGGAAGCTGTTTGCCGCTTATGAGTCCGTCTTTACACGTTTAAAACACGTATGATATAATAAATTCAATGGGAGGCGGTATCGTGCCGATGAAAATTCGCGATATTCTTAAACTCATCCATGATGACGGATGGAGAGAAGTCAATCAATCTGGCTCGCACAAACAGTTTAAACATCCAACAAAGTCGGGAAAGGTCACGATACCGGTTGGAAACTCTCTTAATGACGATCTTGACCCGAAAACAGAACGTTCAATATTGAAGCAGGCGGGACTGTAGCAAGCCGCAGTGCAAAGGAGGATTTTCGATGCAAAAGGATTCATACATTTATCCAGCGGTTTTTGGCAGAACAGAAACCGGGTATAGCGTCCATTTTCCTGACTTGCCAGGGTGCATCTCCGTCGGAAAAACTTTGGACGCCGCGCATAGAATGGCGCGGGAAGCATTGGGCCTTCACATGTGGGGAATGGAAACAGATGGAGACGCCATTCCTGAAAGCTCTACGGTTGATGTAATCGAGCAGGGGCAGGGATATATCGTTGGGCTTGTTGAAGTTTGGATGTTGCCGGTTCGGGCTGAACTTGACAACAAAGCGGTAAAGAAGACGTTAACCATTCCGTCATACTTGAACAGTCTGGCCGAGAAAAGAAAAATCAACTTTTCCAGGGTGCTTCAATCCGCCTTGAAAAAAGAACTTGGAATATAACTTTTAGCCTCGGAGAAATCCGGGGCTTTTGTTTTCATTTTCCCAGCCCTTGACAAAGCCTTCTCGTAGTTTTAATATTAACATTAACAAATGATTTTATTAAAACGTGAAAACAGGAGGTACCCATGACACCACATGAAGTACTAGCACGGTGCGCTGAACTGGGCACACCCATCGTCCAGAGCACACTCGCCAACTATAAAAGCTGGGGACTCGTCAACCCGCCGGTCGTGCAGAGCCTGGGCCGCAAGCTCGGCAAAGTCTCGACATACCGGGACGATGCGCCGTTGGAGATCTATGCGGCGAATCGACTTTCTGGCAAGGACTTCGGTTTTTCTCTCGATTATGTTTGCCTTTTTCGCTACCAATGGCTGTACTCCTCGATAGCGCCCATGCCCGGACCGCCTCTCGATTTATTCGTGGAAGGGGGGGCGCTGCTGTGGGGATTGCTATACAATCTGGCAATAATGAATCTGCCGATGGAGGGGCAGTTCATGGCGTTTTTTTACCCGCCGGAACGCTTGGATGAAGTCATCGACTATGTTCGCACGTACGAGCCGGAAAGCTTGACCGAAGAAGTATTTCCTCCTGAAAATTACGAAGAAAAGGGGAAGATCCGGGGGCTGGTGCTCTTGCGCCGCAAAGGCGACGGACATCATATCCTGGCGCTATTGCATGACCATGGAGCCCGGGTACTGACGAGCCTGGGGGTTCTGCCGGAGGGTGCGGCATGAACGAACGCAACTGGCTGGAGTCGGTATGTGGACCGATCCGGTGGCATGGCGATCAAGGCTCTTGCCGCTGCCCTCTGCCGAACCACGGCAGTCAGGACCGTCATCCTTCCTTTTCGGTCAATGCCGCGAAAGGCACTTTTTTTTGTCACAAAGAGGGGATCAACGGGGGCCTCTCAAAACTAGCCCAGCTCACCGGCCATGCGCTGCCGGAGGTGGCGATCCAATCCCCAAACGGGAGGATGGTCCGGCAGATTGCCGCCACCTATGATTATGTCAATGCCGAGGATCAGCTATGCTACCAGGTCGTTCGGATGCAGCCGAAAAATTTTCGTATCCGGCGTCCCGATCCTGCCCAGCGCGGCGCGTGGATCTGGAATATGGGGGAGTGCGAGGCGCTTCCCTATCGGCTCCCAGGCCTGCTGCGTGGCATAGCGGCAGGAGAGACGGTCTTCGTGGTGGAAGGAGAGAAAGACGCCGATGCGCTGACCGCGCTTGGACTCACTGCCACCACCAACCACGGCGGCGCGGGGAAATGGACCCACGCGTGCTCCCGGCACTTTGCTGCCGGCGCCCAAGTGGTTGTAATCGCGGACAATGACAGTCCCGGACAAGCCCATGCAAAGAGCGTGGCCGGCAAACTGCAGGAGCGGGGCTGTGAAGTCCATATCCTTCAACTCGATGATCTACCGGAGAAAGGCGACGTTTCGGACTGGATAGAGCGCGGCGGAACCCGCGACGAACTTCTCCGTCTCGTTCGATCGCAACAGGCGCAAGAAGAATTTCCCTTCACCGATCTGGGCAACGCCGAACGATTTGCCCAGCGACATGCCGCACATCTCCGGTACTGTCGCCTTTGGCGAAAATGGCTGTTTTGGGACGCCTCCCACTGGGAACTCGACAGCACCGGCGAAGCGGAGCGGCAGGCCGCCGAGACGGTGAGACACATACTGAGTCTGGCCGAGGGTCTGCCGGAGCTAAAACAGCAACAGGCGATGGCGGGCTTTGCCAGGCGCTCGGAGTCTGCGTCCCGGCTCCATAGTTTGCTGTCGCTCGCAGAGACGCAACCGGATCTGGTCGCCGCCGCCGATGATTTTGACACCGATCCATGGTTGTTCAATACCCGGAGTGGTATGCTCGATCTGCAAAATGACCGGACATTTCCCCACGATCCGTCGCTGCTGGTGACCAAGGTGGCTCCGGTCGATTACGATCCTGGGGCGCAGTGTCCGACCTGGGATGCTTTTTTGTCCCGTGTGCTGGGCGGACGCGCGGACTTGATCCGTTATCTGCAAAAAGCTGTGGGCTATTCGTTGACCGGCGATACCGGGGAACAATGCCTGTTCCTGCTCTATGGGCAGGGCGCGAACGGCAAAAGCACTTTTTTGACGACGCTCATGGGGATCCTTCATTCCTATGCTCGCCAGTTGCCAATGGATTCGCTGCTGGTGAAGCAAACCCACCAGATACCCAACGACATCGCCGCCCTGCGGGGGGTCCGGTTCGTTTCCGCCGTGGAAGCCGACGATGGGGCCCGCATGGCTGAAAGCCTGATCAAACAAATGACAGGACAAGATAAAATCGCAGCCAGATTTCTGCATGGGGAATGGTTCGAGTTCACGCCTCACTTCAAACTGTGGCTCGCCACCAATCATAAACCAGTCATCCGGGGCTGCGACGAAGCCATCTGGCGGCGCGTACGCCTGATCCCTTTCACCGTCACCATTCCCGCCGAGGAACGAGATCACCATCTGGCGGAAAATCTACGAAACGAATGGCCGGGCATCCTGAACTGGGCGGTGGAAGGCTGCCGCCTGTGGCGCGTGGAAGGACTGAATCCGCCGCAGGACGTAGTGGCCGCGACCGATGAGTATCGGGGTGAAATGGATATCCTGGGCGATTTCGTCGCGCAGCGATGCGTGATGAATCCGCTGGCATCCACCATTGTCGCCGATTCGTACCGCGCCTATGAGAACTGGTGTATCGATACGGCGGAGCGCCCAATCACCAAGCGCACATTCGTCAGTCGGATGCGTGAGCGCGGCCTGCAGACCAGTCATGCCAGCGGCAATATTCTCGTATGGGACGGCTTGGCGCTACCTGAACCGATTCTGGATTCTGAACTGATACAGCCAATAGGTAGCGAGGTAGCCACGGTAACGGAGTCTGGGTTTTTCGCCGATACTGCCATGGGGTGAGTGCCAAAGATGATAATAGGATGAAAATGTATTTTCACGTTACCTCTATTACCTCGTTAACTAATATATTAAAACAAAAATGACATTGACTGATTGGTGAAAAATTGACGATAATATAATATAGGTAGAGATTGGCAATTGCGTTTTGGCATGGATACGGTACAATAGGACTATATATGAGACTGGTAGGTGACAGACGCTTTATTATGTGCTACAGGTGTTGGGACAATGAGGGATAATGATCGAAAAATCTACGCCTCAAGGTTCCATATGCGCAGAACCATATTTGGGGCAGCATCCAAGCAGTTGCAATTCAAGAAGGGCTTTTCCCTTATGGAGCTACTTATTGTGATTGCGATTTTGGGTATTATTGCGGCGATAGCTTTGCCGCGATTTAATGGCGGTGCTGCGCAGCGCGACTTGGATATCTCAGCTCGTCAACTGGCTGGCGATCTTCGTTGGAGCATGCAAATGGCGGCTAATTCGACAGATGCGTCGATAGTGCAAATTGTGTTTGTCAATGCATCCCCTTTTGGGTATATGGTCGTTCAGGGCGCGGCTAATGTGGTAATTAAACCAACATATAGTTTTCCGACTACAGTTTCATTCCCGAATGTGCAGAACGCGGTTTCGTTCGATGTGAATGGAAGGCCGGTTGGTGGCAACGATGTTATAGTTACACTTCGCAATACACTGGGACAGAACCGTGTTGTCACGTTGGACCATTTGACGGGACGTGTTCAAGTACAATGATCATGCATAGCTGGAGAAGGTGACGACGTGCAATATATTCGACAGCAAAAAGGCTTTTTAATGATTGAGGTGATGATTGCGATCATCATTATTTCTGTTGCGCTTATTGCGGTTACTGGAATGTTTATCCAGTCGACTAGAGCTAATTCGTCCGGGCTTGAGATCAGTACAGCCACTGCCTTGGCGCAAAAACAGATGGAAATGCTGAAATCTTGGTCCGCAGCGAATTGGACTGCACTGACCCCATTACCACAGGTAATTGCGTGGCAAGACGCAGCTGAGCCTGCTATGCCTCTAACTCGGAATAATATAGCCTACACGGTTGTTACTACAGCGGCAGCGAGTGCTCAGGATGCCAATCTTGTTCAGGTAACGGTAAGTGTGACATGGCTCGGACAAAACTTGTCGATGGTATCATTGTTTTCGAGAGTTGCGTTCTAGCGATGAGGGAATTTTTGCGGATTCCTGTCAAAAGTCAGGCGGGCTTTACATTAGTAGAATTAGTGGTTGCGATGGCCTTGATGGTAATGTTGTTGACGGGATTTGCAGGTTTGTTGTCAACTTCAGTTACATCCTGGGTGCAGGGGAGTAACCGTACGGAGGTCCAGCAGGTGGCACGTCATGCAGTGGACATGATGGTACGAGAAATACAATATTCGCAAAGAGCAAATCTCGTATTCAATAGCGCAACCCGCTTAACCTTACAAACCTCTCAATATGGGGCAATAAGAACAATAACATACTTTCTCGACACAACGGCAAGTCCTTTTGTACTTCGCCGTCTGGATGGGGGAGATACGAGAGCAATGACGGGTGCTAACGTTGATGTCATTGCCCCCGCTTTGTTTACCAACCTTGGTGGTGGAACCGTAGGCATAAATTTGTTTGTAGTGTCAATGGCGCAGCCCGCAGTTGTTTTTCAAGTTGAAACAGCCGTTACTCCAGAAAACTAGGTACTATTGATTAAGCTGGAGGTATAACTGGTCTAGTGAAAAAACTATTAAATTCGCAATGGTTACACCGTGGCTCGGTTGGTATATTGTCATTGATCGGCATGATGGTGCTCGGTGCCATCGGGGCAGGTTTTGTAATGTTGTCATCTACTGAAGTAAATACGGGAGCTCAGTATCGTAGTGGGGTAACTGCCCAATACCTTGCTGAATCAGGAGCACGCTGGGCAGCAATTCAATTGAAGAATGATGTTTCTGCGGTGGTTGATGCAACTGATTCTTTGGTAGGCGCAACGTACGGCCCCATTGCCATTGGAACTCAACCGGCCGGCGGTAGTTATTCCGTTATAATCCGAAGAAATCCTGATTTTCCTGCAGATAGTAGTAGACGGCAAGTGGTTGCCACTGGGACTGTGGGTAGAGCAATAAGGCAGATTGTGTATGTAACGACTCTGGGGGGAGGGGGATTGCCTCTAAAATATGCTGCTTTCAGTGGAAACAATCTTACAGTGGCGGGCACTATTAACGGAGATGTTGGCGCTAAAAAAAACGTTACTCTGAAGTGGGGTTATTCTACAGGACCTATTAAGGCGACTCAAATTAAGTACCCCAATAATACTACTTCAGCGGGCACGCCTCCTAGCGAAACTTTGGAATTTGCATTGCCCGCAATGCCCGTTTCATTCGATATTAACAATGTAAACTACCAGCAATATTTAAGCGCAGCGACTAACCGAGCTTCCGGTAATTTGAATAATGCCGTGACAACTTGGCCAAATAATAATTATATCAATGGCAATCTGGCATTGACAGGATCAACTATACTTTCTACAACTGGAAATGCGGGTATATATGTGAATGGAAACTTTGCTATCCACAGCAATTGTACTATCAATGCAGCGGGTGACCTTGCAATTATTGTAAACGGAACTATCACGTTGGATCCTGGACAGATCAATGTGGCAGCAGGCAAGACGTTGACGTTGTATGCGAAAAATGGTGTAACCGCAACGAGCGGAGCAAAAATTACAGGCAATACAACGATTGTTTCACCGGGTGCGGTGAGTTTCTCCGGCGGAAGCAAAATTACCATCGTTGATGGTGGGGTTATAAATGTGTATACTCAACAGAATTTTACTTCTAGTGGGGGCATGTATTTTGGAACAGCGAACCCAACAATCCAGAATGGAACCATTACGGTTATGTCTTCTGCAAATATAAGAGTTACGGGAGGTGTTCCGTTTAACCCAGGGACAAATGGGACCGTAAAATTATATGCAGGGGGAACCTTTTCGCTTTCAGGTGGGTCATCTTTGGCGGGATTCGGATTGGTGATGACTGGTGACACCGGCAGCAACAGTATTAAACTTGATGGGGGGAGTAGTGCCAAAAATACAGTGTTTCTTTCTTCTGGGGGATTGTATTCTTCCATAGTCAGCGGTCCGGTTTATGCAAAAAAAGACATGGAGCTGGATTATGGCGCCAATGTATATTATGATGAAACAATTTTTTCAATGGTTGGGTTGAATGCAGGCGGCGAATTTGCTATGTCGCCTTGGAACAATCACTAAGTTTTTTAATTCGTAGCTTGCCGTATCGACAATAGAAACCGCAGAACCGTCCAGGCTTTCATATTCTTTGGCAGCTTGCTGCAGAGGATAACCTATTGCCGCTTCGTACAATCTGCCCGCATGAGAAGTTTTATCGCGGTCTGAAAAAGTAACCCAAATTGAAAAACCTGCTAAGAATGCTGCTGGCTTTTCTTAGCAGGTTTTTCGCATGACTCTCCAAATCCTTTTGGAATCATGCGTTTTTAATTGGATATTTTCAACCCTTTTACTTTCCGTTGCAGTGGGTGCGGCATTGAACGATTTCAATCCTGTCATATCGGATGCGGTAGACAAGCCTGTTTTTCTCATCAATCCGCCGACTCCAATCACCGGACAAGTCGTTACTTAATGGTTCAGGTTTGCCAATATCCAGCAATAATTGATTGATCCGCTTAAGGGTCTTTTGGTTTTGCATTTGCCAGTAGAGATAGTCTTTTCAAAGCGTTTTTGGAGGGCATGCGTTTTTATTGCTATAAAGGCCTGCTACAGTACGTTATACTTAATGATAGTGTCCTTTTCAAAGGATATATTCTATAATTAATGTGGAAACGGTTATTTTCAGGGGGCAGCGACATGGTGGAACAGTCAAAGTGGCTTTCAAGGCTCGTTATCGCGACAGGGATCATGATGTTGTGCGGCCTGTGGCTGTTGGTATGGAATCAGGTGGCCTACGAACGGAAAAACGAGCTGGAGAATGCTGCGGTTGCCACTGGAAATCTGTCCAAGGCTTTTGAAGAGCAGGTACAAAGCGTTCTTGCCGATGCGAATAACGATATGCGGATCATCCAAAGGGCCTATGAAAGGGAAGGGCCATCGAGTCCGGTGATTGCAGCCATATTGGAACAAATACGAAGCGATTCGTCTAAATTTCAGGGAGGCATTACCAACCATACGGGGATTTTTGTTGCCAGCTCTGCCTCTCAAGCCCTGACGTTGGATTATGGTGATAGGGAGTGGTTCCGTCATCTTCGGGGAAATGGGGTTGACGATTTATTTATCGGGGCAGCGGAAACAAGCAAAATGTCGGGCAAAAGCGTTATCCCCATGAGCCGTAGACTTAGGCACGCTGATGGATCTTTCGCCGGCGTTGTGCATATCAGTCTTTCGTTGGATCATTTTGAGACTGCGATCAAAAAGTTGGAACTCGGTTCGGGTGGAGTGATTCCATTAACAGAATGGATGGCGTCAATCTGTTGAGGAAAACTCGGGATTCCCAAGGAAGCGGTTGGGATGTGCGAAATGGTGAAGTATGGAAGAACGCGCAACTGCAAAGTGCCGGGACTCTCATATCCCCGGGGGCGGTAGATGGAGTACAGCGCCTGTTTGCCTACCGGGTGATGCCGATTACCCGCTGCAGATTGTGGTGGGATCCGCTACTGAAATGGTGCTGGCCCCGTTTGAACAGCGTAAAAAAAAATATATTCTAGGTGCTTTCGCGGCTAGTTTCTTTATCATCGGGTTCTGTTATCTGCTGATTGACCGGATGCGCAACAGAAAGCGGAGCTGCTGTTGCTGCGCCGTAACGCGGAAATACAGACCCAAGCCAATGAAACT